>CAVZTQ010000001.1:0-975396 GCA_963778235.1 uncultured Acidobacteriota bacterium
CACGGTGCGTTCGACGTGTAGCGGCGGCGTGACGAAGGTGACGTTGACGCCAGGATCGCTTTTTTGTGGATCGCGGGCCGGGATATGTTTCGACGACAACTGTTTCAGACAAAGTGCAACTGTGGCAAATTCCGGTGGCGCTCCGAGCAGCAGGATCGAAGGCTTCCGTTTACAAAATACTGAGCGCGCGTGAGCAGACGTTTGACATGCCCGGTTGCGCGCCGTGGGTATTTGCGAATGCCGGTGGACGCGGTTACTACCGCGCGGAATATGGCGCGGATGCGTTTGTGAAAATGAGCGCAGAGATGGAAACGAGTTTTAGTCCCGAAGAGCAGATCATTTCCTGGGCGATGCGTGGGCGATGGTACGCGCCGGACGGCTGAAGGTGGGAGATTATTTGGCTGCTTCGCAGAATTTTCAGGGCGACAGAAATCGCGCGGTGATTGGCGAAGTGATTGGCGTGATTCCGCGAATACATGATGCGATTGCCAGTCCAGCGGATCGTCCGGCGTTTGAGGCTTGGGTACGGAAATTTTTAGGGCCGATTGCGAGTGATTTGGAAAAAGATACTCCTGCTCGGCCGGAGTGGTCGGAGATACCGCCGCAGGGAACTCGGATTCCTCCAATGCCTGGAATGCCATTGCAAATTAGTGCAGAGGAACGCGCAGCATTGCGGACAGACGTTCTGAATATGCTTACGGCGTATGGAGACGATCCTGAATTGAACGCGAAGGCTTTCGATACGGTCGATGCGTATATGAAGGATCCGAGTTACCGTGGATACTCAACGGGCGCGGGCAGCTTTGAGGATCGTCGCGCACAAGGGTGACGCGGCGCTCTATGACCGCTACATGGAGCACATCAAGTCCGCGAAAGCTCCTGAAGAATATTATTCTTATTTCTTTGCGCTTACTGCGTTTCGCGATCCGGAGTTGACGAAGCGCACGTTTGAATTTGTGCTGCGCGTCCGGCAGTGCGGAACCAGGATATGGGACTGATCAACGGCTTATTTGGAGATGACACGACTCAGGTGACGGCCTGGGAGCTGCTGAAACTTCATTTCAATGATTTGAAAGCCAAGGAAGGCGCGCAGATTGGCGGCGCCGGGCTGGCGTCTATCGCAGGACAATTCTGCGATGCGAAAATGCGCGATGAATCGCAGGAGTTTTTCGCGGCGCAGAATCTTCCCGGTGCGGAGCGTCCGTTGCGGAATGCGAAGGACCGCGTGAATTCGTGCATTGCGTTGCGGAGTTTGCAGCAGAATAATTTGGCGGAATATTTGAAGAAGTAGCTTGGAAATAGATGCGTGTTTTAAAAATGGCGCGCATTGAGTCGAATCACGCCGTTTTTATTTTTGCTTAAGCGCATTGAAGTGTGGAGTTCGCCGCATCCAGTCTTTGCTCTTCAGCAATTCGCGAGGCTTGGTTCCGTCGGGAGGGCCTACGATGCCGTCTTTTTCCATGATGTCGATCAGACGGGCAGCGCGACCGTAACCGATGCGCAGACGGCGTTGCAAAGTGGAAGTGGAAGCGCAGCCACGTCGCAAACCACGCGCACGGCTTCTTGATAAAGCGCGTCGTCCACGGCTTCGTCGCCACCACCTTCGCCACTTTCACCGTCAGTAGACTCTTCCTTCGGCGGTTCGAGCAGCTTCTCGTTGTAAACAGCGGTGCCTTGCGCGCGCCAGAAGTCGCAGACGGCGGCGATTTCGTCTTCACCAATCAGCGAGCCGTGAATGCGATGCAGCCGCGAAGAACCGGCCGGAAGATAAAGCATGTCGCCACGGCCAGAAGCGATTCGGAACCGTTGGAATCGAGAATGGTGCGCGAGTCAACTTTGCTGGCCACGCGGAAAGAAATGCGGGCAGGGAAGTTGGCTTTAATTAAACCGGTGATTACGTCCACCGACGGGCGCTGCGTGGCGAGAATCAAATGGATGCCCACCGCGCGGGCCATTTGCGCGAGACGCGTAATGGACGCTTCGACGTTGCTGGTATCGACCATCATCAAGTCGGCCAACTCGTCGATGATGATGACGATGAAAGGCAGAGGCTTGTGATCGAGCTGGACTTCATCATCGTCAAACAAGGAAAGCGATTCGCCGCGTTTGAAGGTGCGATTGTACTGGTCGATATTTCGCACGCCGCGCTGCGCCAATAATTTCAAGCGGCGTTCCATTTCGCGCGTAGCATTACGCAAAACGTTTGACGCCACTTTAGGATCCGTTACGACTGGAGCCAGCAAGTGCGGAATGCCTTCGTACAAGCCCAATTCAAGGCGCTTCGGATCGACCATCACGAGTTTTAGTTCGTCGGGGGTAGCTTTGTACAACATTGAAATGATGAGTGAGTTCAGGAACACGCTCTTAGCACCGGTGGCTCCAGCAATCAGCAAGTGAGGCATTTGTGCCAAATCGCTGATTCGATTACGTCCGATTAAATCCTTGCCCATGGCGAGAGTTAATTTCAACACCGAATTCACAAATTCCGGCGATTCGATTTCCTCCCGTAGAGCAATGGTTTGGCGATGGTGATTGGGAACTTCAACTCCAATCGTGGATTTACCCGGGATGCGGTCAATCAGAATGGATTCCGCTTTCAACGCGAGGCACAGGTCGTCCTGCAGGCCCGTGATGCGGCTGTATTTAATTCCGGCTTCGGGCTTGAATTCGTAAGTGGTGACGACTGGGCCCGGATTGATTTGTGTGATCACGCCGCCGACGTCAAATTCCTTCAACTTCGCTTCAATAGCGCGAGCGCATTGCTTCAAATCTTCTTCCTGCATTTTTTCGCTGCGCTCAGCAGAATGCAGAAGAGAAGTGGGAGGCAGCTTAAAATTTGATCGGCCGGTAGAAATTTCGGGCCGGAAGATTTTGCCGGCTTCTCCGGTTTCTCTTCAGGCTCCGGCTTTTCTTTGAAGCGCAGAATTACAGGCGAGCCGGCGCGATGGTTTCTCTTCGGATTCCTCAGACGCCGGCGCCTCTTCTCTCTGCTTCCGCTACGGCGGATTTCGCAAATACTTTGCTGATGGCCTCTTTCACTTGCGAAGCAACAGCCGGACGGCCGGAAATCTTAATATCTTCCACGCGCTTACGGAGCTGCTTCTGCTCGCGAGCTTCGCGCCAGTCGTTGTAGCGCTCCATCATCGCGGGAATGAAATTAATTTTGGCCAGCGGACCCTTGGCCCATTCTTGCGCACCGAGGAAAAAAAATTTCGTGGTGAGAAATAGCGCCACGAGTAGAGCGGCAACGGTGACGAGTTGTCCGCCAACGCTGTTGAACGCGGCCGTTAAGCCGCTGGCGAGCACGTCGCCCAGCAATCCGCCCGGCGGTGCCGCTCCGCGAACTTCAGGGAAGTGCCAGAGACTAACGAGGGCGGGCAATCCCAAGACAAAGAGTCCCCAGCCGACGAGTTTTGCGGTGGGCGAATCCACTGGACGGCTACGGAACCAGCGCGTGCCGAGCGCGAATATTCCCGCGGGCAACAGGAATGCCGCATAGCCGAGTCCCTGAAACAGGAGGTCTGCGCCGTGCGCGCCGACTGGACCAATCCAGTTGGTGGCGTGGCGTGCGCCTGCGTCGAATGACGAAACGTTCAGGGATGCGTCATGCGGATTGTACGAAAGCAAGCTGAGCGCTACGAGAAGGCCCATGGTGAGGCCTAAAAATCCGCATAGCTCATTCAAACGGTGATTTTCCGTTGGCGTTAGTAAGCGCACTGACTTCTCCTGGGTGGGCGGATAGCGGTAGCTACTCTACCTCTGGGGCGCGCGGGCGCTATCGCGTGTGGCCCAGATGGAGGAAAACGAGTAACAGGATCAGTATACCGAGCGCGACGCGGTAAACAACAAAAACTTTCAGCGTGCGTGTTTGTAGATAACGCAGGAGAAATCCGATAACGAGGTAGCCGACGATGCCGGAAACGGCGATGGCGATGAGCAGAGTGGAAAGGGAAATGTCCATCGTGCCGGCTTTGTGCGCGTGCAAAAGTTTAGGAAGTTCTTTCAGGGCGGCGCCTGCGATCAATGGCGTTGAAAGCAGGAACGAAAAACGCGCGGCGGTTTCACGCGTCATACGCTGGGAAAGTCCGGCGGTGATGGTGATGCCGGAACGCGAAACGCCGGGAAAAAGCGCCAGCGCTTGCGCGGAGCCGACGAGAATCGCGTCGTTGAGGCCAAGTTCCGGGATGTGGCGTTTTTGGCTCGCGAGGCTATCGACCCACCACATTAATAGTCCCACGCCGATGAGCGCGCAGGCGATGGGAATCGGCTGCATGAAGCGTTCTTCAATTGTTTTTTCAAACAGGATGCCGACGACCGCGCCGGAATTGTGCCGATCACCAGCAGCCAGAAAAGTTTACGCTTCCAGGAAAGTTCTTCATTGCTCATGTTGGCTGAGGCGCGGATTCCAAATCCTGCGAGGGTCAACTGCACCCAATCGCGCAGAAAATAAATCAGGACAGCGAAAAGTGTTCCGATGTGAAGCGCGACGTTGAACGCCAAGCCGGGTTCCTGCCATCCGGCAAACCACGGAAATAAAACCAGATGCGCGCTGCTGCTGATGGGAAGAAATTCGGTGAGTCCCTGCACGACCGCCAGCACTACAGCTTGAATTAGAGGCATTCTGGTTCAAATCTCCTTTGGCGCGGACAAAACCTTGGTCATGCAGAGCGCGTCCACGCGATCCAGATAATAACGGGGAATCGTGCCGACGGTACGATAGCCGTGGCGCGTCCAAAACGCAATGCCGGCGGCGTTGTCAATTGCCGTTTCCAGTTCCACTTCACGGACGCCGTTCATTGCTAAACTGTTTTCCGCAGCGACAGTCAATTCTGTGCCGAGTCCTGCGCGGCGATGTTCGGCGGCCACGTCCAGCGTGATGATGTGGCCGAGTGGCGCTTCGGCTTCCACCAGCACGAATGCTTTTATTTCGCCGTGAGCATCTTCCGCCACAATGCAAATCGCTCCCGGCCGCTTGAGAAACCAGCGCAGCATGCTGCGGCTGTACGCGATGCCCGGCGGGTAGCATGCCCGGTCGAGTGTATACAGCGCGTCAAAATCAGATGAATCGTATTGGCGGAGGGCGAACTTCACACTCACCGTGCGGCCTAAACTTCCAGTATTACAGGCAGGATCAGCGGACGTTTGGAAGTTTGCTTATTTAGGTAGCGCTTCAAGTCCACGCGGATTTTTTCTTTCATTACCGTCCAATCGGATTTTTCTTCCGCGTTGGAATTTTGAATTGTTTTCAGCACAACTTCGCGCGCTCCGGCGATTACGCCTTGATCGTCGTCATCGTTGGGCAGGAATCCTCGCGTAACAATTTCCGGTTGCGAGCCGAGGCGTCCGTTGTGCTTATCCATGGCGACTATGGGCACGACGACGCCGTCTTCGGAAAGATGGCGTCGATCGCGGATTACGAATTCTTCGATTTCTTCTAGCGAGCCGGAATCCACGCAAACGCGGCCGACAGAGATTGGCTCGCGTCGGAAAGCGCCATGTTCTGTGAACTCGATAGGATTGCCGTCTTCGAGCAGCATAATTTCGCCGGAGACGACGCCAAGTTGGTGCGCGATCGCGGCGTGGCGGAAGAGTTGGCGATATTCGCCGTGAATCGGAATGAAATATTTCGGCTTCACCAGTTGCAACATCAATTTCTGTTCTTCCTGGCTGGCGTGACCGGAAACGTGAATCAGTCCGGCGTTATTGTCGTAATAAACGAGCGCGCGCCGGCGGAACATGTGGTCCAGCATGCGGAAAATGGCGCGATCATTGCCCGGGATAATCCTCGCGGAAAGAATTACAGTGTCATTTTCTTCCACAGAAACGAGTCGGTGATTATCCACGGCGATGCGGGACATGGAAGACATCGGTTCGGCCTGGCTGCCGCTGATGAGCACGACCAATTTCTTCTGATCGAATGAGCGAATATCCTGCGCGCGAACGACGAGGCCGTCAGGAATGCGCAGCATGTTCAATCCGTGCGCGATCTCGACGTTATCCACCATGCTGCGGCCAACGAATGCAATTTTGCGTCCGGTGGTGGCGGCAATGTCGACGGCAATCTGAATGCGATGAATAGAGGACGCGAAGCACGAGAGCAAAACTTTTCGCGGCGCAGAGCGGAAAAGTTCTTCGAGGCGCGATGTGACGGCGCGATCGCTCGGCGTGTAGCCGGGGCGCTCGACGTTGGTGCTGTCGCTGAATAACGCGAGGACGCCTTCTTGTCCGTAGCGCGCGAAAGCGTGCAAATCGAATGGCTTGTTATCCGGCGGAGTGGGATCCATTTTGTAATCGCCGGTGTGGATGATCACGCCCATTGGAGTGCGTACGGCCAGCGCGACGCAGTCGATAGTGCTGTGCGTCACATGAATAAATTCAACGCCGAACGGCCCAACCTGAATCGTTTCGCCGGCGGCAACTTCATTTAGTTTTGCGGAATCGAGCAGGCCGCGTTCTTCCAGTCGTTTGCTGACCAGCGCGAGCGTAAATTTCGTGCCATAAATCGGAACGTTGAAATCGCGCAGGATGTAGGGCAGCGCGCCGATGTGATCTTCATGGCCGTGCGTCAGAATGATGGCGCGCACCATTTTCTGGTGCTGCTTCAGGTACGCCATGTCGGGAATAACGATGTCGACGCCGAGCAGCTCGGCTTCGGGGAACATCATGCCCGCGTCGATGACGATAATGTCGTCGCCAAAGCGCAGGGCCATCATGTTCATGCCGAATTCCCCCAGGCCGCCCAGGGGTATTGCCCAAAGTGACTTATGATTCAAAGGATTCTCCGCGGTTAGACAGGTACATCGTATCACATGCGAATTTATGCGGCTTCGCGCGCGCATCGCTTCACGAAGCGCACGAGCAAGTAGACGCTAGTGGCGCGAGCTTGTCAGTTCAAAATTGAGCAGGTGCGAAATTCAGTCGTCGTCGCGTCCGCCGCTGAACAGGCGCGCTACGGAGACGAGAACAACCGCGCCGACCGTGGCCGCCGCGAGACTGAAGAGCCATCCGCCGGTCGGATAGATGCCGAGCTTGGTGAAAATCCATCCGCCAAGAACTGCGCCTACCATTCCGAGAAGAATGTTGACGAAGCAGCCGTAGCCGCGTCCGCGTGAAATGGTTCCGGCGAGCCAACCGGCGATGAGTCCGATGATGATCCAAGAAAGTAGGGAGCGTGAAACATAGAAACCGAGTACGGTGAAACCGTCGTTGCTTGCTAGGAAGGTTGCAATGAGTGCCATTTGATCTCCTTGAATGATGCGGCGCGAAACGCGCTTTCCCTGCGCGCCAATTTATATAGTAGTTTGTATCATCTTGCGAGTGAAAAGGACGAATCGTAAAAACCTGATTATTGATTGGAAATTCTGGTAGAAGTAAAACCTGCGGCGAGACGAGCACGGATTTAGCGACGGAGGAGAATCGAGATGAAGAAAGTTGCGGCAAAGAAGGCGGTGGTGGGGAAGAAAACATCGTCGGCGAAAAAGGCCCCGGCGAAATCGTCTGGGCCGTTGAGCGGACAGGATCACGGAGTGCGCGTTGGTGATGACGTGTTGAAGCAGCGCACCGGGAAAATCTGGGCGGAATGGTTTCCAATTTTGGATAAGGCCGGCGCGAAGAAAATGAATCACACGGAAATTACTGACGTGCTTCACGAGAAGTTCGGCCTCCCCGGTTGGTGGTGCCAGATGGTTGCGGTGGGCTACGAGCATGCGCGCGGACTGCGTCAACTCCACGAAAGCTCCGCAGGATTTTCGGCGAGTGTAAGCCGAACGCTCGGCGTTGGGGTGAAGGCGCTATTTGCCACCTGCGCTGATGACAAGAAACGCGAGTCGTGGCTGAAAGGCGATAGGCTGGTAATTTCCACCGCGCGTCCTGAAAAAACTGTGCGTGGCGCGTGGGATGAAACGAGCCGGCTAGAAATTCGGTTTTATCCGAAGGGCGCGGCGAAAACGCAGGTCGTGATTGACCACATGAAATTAGCGAGCAATGCCGACGTGGAAAAGATGAAGGCATTCTGGGCGGAAAGTTTGGAGCGGTTGCGGGAATTTGCTGAGCGCTAAGGGAGCTGTGCGCCGGATTCTGTAGCGCCGGCATCCTGCCGGCTGTTTTGATTGGGAAAAAAGAAAGAGCCGGCAGGATGCCGGCTCTACGAAATCCGAGTACCTGCGAAAACTTTAGTCGCCTTCAAGCAAAATCGCCGCCGCAAGAACCGTCGTCCACAATCCGCGCTTATCGCCAACGCTGGATTGCGTGATATTCATCGTACGCACGATCTTGTTGGAAATTCGATAGACTTCTTTTTTCTCGTCCCAGGAAAGATCGGCGTCGAATTCCACGTTCAGAGTCGTCGCGAGCATTTCCGCCGCGAGCTCTTCCGTATATTCCCCGGCGACTTCTTCCGTCTCGCCGAATGAGTGGTGCTCGGAAAGATACCCGTACATGCCCTTTTGCGCGGGCAGAGCGAGGCCGACTCCCGCGGCGATAAGACGATGCGGTTCGCGCGTGGAATTTTCGCTGATTACCGTGAACGCAACTTGTCCCGGTTTGATGTGCTTCAGTCCTTCGCTGCGGGAAATCAGTTTGCAGTTCGGCGGGAAAATTGACGAGACGCGCACGATGTTGCATGCAGCGATGCCCGCATTACGAAGTGCCAGCTCGAAGCTCGAAAGCCTCTCGCGATGTTTGCCAACGCCTTTGGTGAGAAAAATCTTTTTTGCGACGAATGCCATTGAGAGTGTCGGGCTCCGGAAGTCAATTTACGCCAGTAAAATCAAGCGCACGCGAAAGTAACAAGAACCTAACGCAGTGTCAATGCGAATTAGATGATTTGTGAAAAAAACTTCCCAGGCGGAGAAGTGGCTGTCTTACTTTGTAAACATTCTGTAAACGGCGGCGGGAACTTCGCGAAAATCTAGGCCAACGTATTTCGGAATGTAAGATGGACGTGATTTAGCTGCGAACGATCATTCCTTCGTCGAAATTTGGATGAACTGCGCCAGCGTTGGAGCCAATTCCTGCAGCGCGCGGAGTTCTCCGGAGCCGAAATCCAGCCCGGCTTCCTGCTGCGTGCGTCCTTTGCGGGAAATTTGCACCACGCCGACCACTTCTGTGCCGGAAATAATCGGAACGCTCATGATTTTCTGAATCATTTCGCCTTCGGCGCGGCCGAGCGGCACGCCTTCAAACACGCTCGCGTGCCGCGAACCAGCAAATTGATTCATAATGTCGGGACGGCGTTCGCGCGCAGTGCGAGCAACGAGCGCGGTGGTGCTATTCAGGGGAATTGAGCCGACAGCCTTCAATTTTTGCGGGACGAGAAACGTAAGGTGTTTTCCTTTGCCCGTAACCGCAAGAATGGCAACCTCGTCGGACTTCACTCTGAAAATCGCCGCGAGCTTGTCACAAAACGTGGCGAGCGAAGCCGGATCCATGGCAGCGGATTGCTCGGCCCAGCGTGTGACAATGCGATTCAGTTCTGAGGCGGTTGCTAAAACTTTCATCCACTTCCTCAAGGGATGTAGTCAGGGGCAGGTTTGAGTATAGCGGATACGCGCATTTGCGCTGTCCGAAATTGGACGGCGTGTCTGCGATGCAATACCTGCGGCACAACTTCATTCGTGACGCAGCGCGACCATGGGATCTACGCGCATTGCTCGCCGCGCGGGAATGTAGCTGGCCACCAGCGCGACAATCATTAACATGATGGCGACCGCAGCGAAAGTGATCGGATCATTCGGACGCACGCCGTAAAGCAGCTTCGTCATCAAGCGCGAAAGCAGAAGCGACCCTGCAATTCCCACGGACGAGCCGATCAGCGCGAGAAGAATTCCTTGCTTCAGCACCAAAAACAAAATATTCGCGCGGCCTGCGCCAAGCGAAACGCGAATTCCAATTTCGTGTGTGCGCCGCGTGACGGAATAGCTCATCACGCCGTAAATTCCCACGGCCGCAAGCGCGAGCGCCACGGCTGCAAAGATTCCGAGCAGCAACATTTCAAAACGCGGCTCGGCGGTTGCATCGGCAACCACGCCGTCCATCGTCAATACTTCGGAAATTGGCAAATTGCGATCGAACGACCAAACCGCATCTTTCACAGCGGACGCGTATGCGCCCGGAGTTCCGACGGTCCGCACAACAAGAGTGATGTAGGCGAAGTGCGCCCCCGGGTCCGTGAGAAATTGGCTGTTTTGAAATGCGGCCAAATAAGCTTCCTGGTACGGTTTCTCCGCCCAGTCACTCTGCATCGCATTTTTGGAAACGCCAATGATGGTGAGCCATGTTGGAGAATTCGTTTTGTCGCTGCTGAAAGAAATTCGTTTGCCAATCGGATCTTCGTTGGGCCAAAAGCGCGCGGCGGCTCGCTCGTTGATGATCACCACGCCCGGCGCGCCTGCAATGTCCGTGGCAGAAATATCGCGGCCGCGCACCAGCGGAATTCGCATCGCTTGAAAATATCCGGGCGTGACGATGCGGTAGTACGCAGACTTGGAATCATTAGGGCCGAGTCTAGGGCGGTTCTCGATTGTAAACGGCCAGCCCCAAAGATCGCCGGCCAGTGGCAAGTGATTTATGCCGCCCGCACATTCAACGCCGGGAATTGCGCGAACGCGCTCGAGCAATTGTTGGTAAAAAACTTCGCGCTGATTTGCTTCCTTTGATCCCGCAACGGACGCGACCATCGAAAGAACATTGTGCGGATTGAATCCCGGATCAATTGATTCGAGCGCGAAAAAACTGCGCACCATCAGCCCCGCTCCAATCAAAAGCATCAGAGCGAGTGCAAATTCGGACGCGACCAGCGTACTGCGCAACCGATTGCGACTCGCACTGTCACTTGCACCGCGTCCGCTCTCTTTCAGCGCGTCACTCAGGCTTACCGCGGACGCTTGTAGCGCCGGTGCCAGTCCGAATGCAACGCTCGTTAATAAGGTGATGCAAAATAAATACTGCACCACGCGGAAATCGATGGTCACCGCGTCCATGCGAGGAATGTGTGCGGGACTTAACGCGACCAACGCGTGTGTTCCCCAGATTGCGAGCAGAAGTCCAGCGCCGCCGCCCAACGCGGAGAGAAGCAAGTTCTCCGTAAGGAATTGACGGACCAGCCGCCCGCGTCCCGCGCCGAGCGCAGTTCGCACCGCGATTTCTTTTTGACGAGCCGCGGCCCGCGCCAACAACATGTGAGCAACATTTGCGCACGCGATCAACAACACGAACCCCACCGCGCCGAGCAACACCAGCAGGGAAGTTCCAATATCGCCGACCATGGCTTCGCGCAGCGGAGTAATTTCCACTTCGCGATTTGTGCCGGGGAATTTCTTTTCCAGCAGCGCGGTGATCGTGGCCATTTCCGCGCGCGCCTGTGCAAGCGAAACACCCGGAGCCAGCCGCGCAAAAATTCGCAGGCTATTTCCGCCGCGACTGTAGGTGCGATCACCGAACGCCATCGGCACCCACAGCTCTGCGCGTGTCGCCCAGAACGGCGCAAACTTAAATTCCGGAGGCATAACTCCTACGACGGTATATGCCTCGCCGTTGAGCGTGATTGATTTGCCCAACTCGTTCGCGTCGGCCGCGAATCGCCGTTGCCAAAGCCGGTAGCTCAAAATTACTTCGTGCTCCGCGCCTTTCTGATCTTCGCCAACTGCGAACCAGCGGCCCAGGAGTGAATCGACGCCGAGCATGGGCAACATATTCTGCGTTACTTGTAATCCGTACAGATGTTCCGGCGGATCCGTGCTCGTTAAATTTGGCGACCAATATTCCGCCGCGGCCATCGCTTCAAACGAACGGCTCCGATCGCGCCAATCAATATAGTTCGCGACGGCAACAGGATTTTTAGTGTGGTGAAGGATCGTCACCAGGCGATCAGCATCCTTGTATGCGAGAGGCCGAAGCAGAACCGCATTCACCACGCTGAAGACAGCCGCATTCGCGCCGATTCCGAGCGCCAAGGCGATCACCGCGACGGCCGTGAATCCCGGTGAGCGTCGCATCGAGCGCACGCCGTAGCGCAAATCCTGAAAAAATGATTCGACGATATTCGCGCCGCGCGCATCTCGGCAATTTTCTTTGGAGATTTGAATTCCGCCGAACTCTATTCGGGCGCGTCGCAGCGCTTCTTCACGTGTAACGCCGGTACGAACTAAATCTTCGGCGTAAGTTTCGACGTGGAAGCGCATCTCTGCATCCATTTCATTTTCAGCGAGCGAACGAAATAGAGTAACGCGCATCCATGAACGCATCCGACTCCAGAAAGTCATACTTCCTCCGGCGTAGTCCGCGAAATTCCGGCGATTACTCCCGCCATTCGATTCCACCTATCGGCTTCCGTTTGATATCGACGTTTGCCAGCAGCCGTTAAGCGATAAAATTTTGCACGGCGTTTATTTTCCGATTCTCCCCACTCGCTTGCGATCCAGCCTTGATGTTCCAGTCGGTAGAGCGCGGGATAAAGTGAGCCTTGCTGAATTTCCAGCCGGCCGCCGGAGATTTGCTGAATGCGCAGCAGAACGCCGTATCCGTGAAGCGCGCCTAACGAAACCGCTTTTAGGATCAACATGTCCAACGTGCCTTGCAGAAGATCAACTTGCTTGTCCATCGAAGCCTCTCTCTTGGACGCGCCGGGAATCCACGCTCGGCTTTCCTAGACCGTCGAGGAGAAGCCCTGCCCATCAGACGCCGAAACATAAATAAAGTTAGTTCGCTCATGCGTCTTGCAATACGTTCGCGGAATTTCTATACTGGCGTGCGTCGAGGGTGGTCATTCGTAAAGCAGATTGTGCGATCGTTCGACAGTAGGGAAGTATCCGCAGTTCGTGCACCGCGAGCAATTTATTCGCCGCACAAAAGGGAGTAAACTTAGTTCATGGAAGCAGCGGGTGTGCAACCAGACCATAGTTTTTTCTGGCGCAAACTGCATTCACTGAGCGGCATTATTCCCGTCGGCGCGTACATGGCCGATCACATCTGGGAAAATAGTTATTCCCTCGTAGGCAGCAGCAATTACAACGAAGCTTCGCACGCTCTTCAGACAATCCCGTGGCGCATTCCACTTGAAATTGGCCTCATCTGGCTGCCGATTTTGTATCACTCGCTTTACGGCTTCTATGTTTGGTATCGCGGCAAGACGAACGCGTCGGCATATCCGTGGGTCGGGAATTGGATGTTCACCACGCAGCGCTGGACAGGTTTGATCGCGTTTGCATTTCTCGCGTGGCATGGATACACCGAGCGTCTGGGCTCCGGCGGACTTTCCACTTATGCCAGCGTGCAGGCCGACATGCAAAATGTTTGGTTCTTCGCGTTTTTCCTACTCGGAGTAACAGCGTGCTCATTTCATTTCGGCGTGGGTATTTGGAATTTTCTTTGCAAGTGGGGACTCGCTGCGACAGTTAAGTCCCAACGCGCGGCCGGATTTCTTGGCGTAGGCGTAGCGGCAATTTTGATTTTCATGAGCGTGGCAATTTTGGTTTGCTTCCGATACGGCTGGCATCCACTGGACATGTACATTAAATGAATCAGCCCAAAATTATCGTCGTTGGCGGCGGACTTGCCGGTTTAATGGCCACGATTCGAGTGGCGGAAGCTGGCGTGCCCGTTGACCTGTTTTCGATTGTGCCCGTGAAGCGCTCGCATTCTGTTTGCGCGCAGGGCGGAATCAACGCCGCGAAAAACACGAAGGGCGAAGGCGATTCCACCTTCCAACATTTTGACGACACCGTTTACGGCGGCGATTTCCTGGCCAATCAAGCGCCGGTAAAGCGCATGTGCGAAGCCGCACCGGGAATTATTGATTTGCTGGACCGCATGGGCGTCATGTTCAACCGCACGCCCGAAGGGAATTTGGATTATCGCCGCTTTGGCGGAACGTTGATGCATCGCACCGCGTTCGCTGGCGCCACAACCGGCCAGCAACTTCTTTATGCGTTGGACGAGCAAGTGCGCCGCTACGAAGCCGAAGGCAAAGTAAAAAAATACGAAGGCTGGACTTTTCTTTCCGCTGTGATCGACGACGCAGGAGTTTCGCGCGGCATTTGCGCCATGGATTTGAAAACCATGGAAGTGAAAACTTTCGCGGCTGACGCAACGATTTTCTGCACCGGCGGAAACGGTGCAATTTACTATCGCTCCACGAATTCCGTGGTTTGCACCGGCATGGCGCAGTCGGCTCTGTTCCAACAGGGCGTGGACTACGCGAACGGCGAATTCATTCAAGTGCATCCCACGGCAATTCCCGGCGAAGATAAACTTCGCCTGATGAGCGAATCGGCGCGCGGTGAAGGCGGCCGCGTGTGGGTGCCGAAGAGCGCCACGGACACGCGCGCTCCGAATTCAATTCCTGCAAACGAAAGATTTTATTTCCTGGAAGAGTGGTATCCGAAATACGGCAATCTTGTGCCGCGCGATGTCGCCACACGCGCAATTCACAAAGTTGTATTCGAGTTGAAGCTCGGTCTCGCCGGCCAACAAGCCGTGTATTTGGACGTGACGCACATTCCGCGTGACGTTCTGGACCGCAAGCTCGAAGGCATTTTGGAAATTTACGAGAAATTCCTCGGCGTCGATCCACACGTTGAGCCGATGAAAGTTTTCCCCGGTGTGCATTACACAATGGGCGGAATTTGGATCGACACGGAAAATCAAGCCACCAATGTTCCCGGAATTTACGCCGCCGGTGAATGCGAATATCAATTTCACGGCGCAAATAGATTGGGCGCGAACTCGCTCGTCTCGTGCATCTACGGCGGAATGATTGCCGGCCCCGCAGCCGTGAAATATGGCCGCTCGCTGGATAAAGGCGCGAGCGATGTGCCGTCATCAGTTTTCGAGCGCGAACAAAAGCACCAGCAGGGAATTAACGAGGCGCTGGTTTCGCAGCAGGGCGAGGAAAATCCCATCACCATTTGGAAAGAGATGGGCGAATGGATGACGGAGCACGTCACCGTAACGCGCAAGAACGATGGAATCGCGCGCACTGACGCCAAGCTGCAGGAATTGCTCGAGCGCTATAAGAAGATGAATCTTTCCGACCGCACGAAGTGGTCGAATCAAACGCTTTCGTTTGCGCGCGAACTTTACAATATGTTGATTCTCGCGCGTGTGATCACGCTTGGCGCGCTGGCGCGGAATGAGTCACGTGGCGCACACTATAAGCCGGACTTCCCGGAGCGCAATGACGCCGAATGGTTGAAGACCACTCGCGCAAAATGGGTGAACGGCGAAATTAATTTGACGTACGAAGCGGTGGACACTTCTCTAATTCCACCGCGCACGCGGAAATACTAGGAATATAGTTGAGACGTAGAACTTCGAGGAACCATGGCGGAAAATAAAAAGGTCATCGTCAAGGTAAAGCGGCAGCAAACGCCGGACGAGAAGCCGCACTGGGAAGAATACGAACTGGCATGGCGTCCGCACATGAACGTCATTATCGCGTTGCGCGACATTGCCGAGCGGCCCGTCACGCGTGACGGAAAAACCACCACGCCAATCACCTTCGATTCAAATTGCCTCGAAGAAATTTGTGGTTCTTGCGCGATGGTCATCAATGGACGCGCGCGAATGGCCTGTTCCGCATTGATTGATCATCTGGATCAGCCGATTCGCATTGAGCCGATGACGAAATTTCCCGTGGTGCGCGATCTGGCCGTCGATCGCAGCGTAATGTTTGAAAATTTGAAGCGCGTAAAAGCGTGGATTCCGATTGACGGAACTTACGACCTCGGCGAAGGCCCGAAAATTGCGCCGGAAATTCAGGAAAAAGCGTATCCGCTTTCCAAGTGCATCACTTGCGGAATTTGTTTGGAAGTTTGCCCACAAGTGAATGACAACAGCAATTTCGTTGGCGCGGCGATCGTCAGTCAGGTGCGTTTATTTAATATGCATCCTACGGGTGCGATGCATGCGCGCGAACGGTTGGAAGCAATCAGTGGTAAAGGTGGCGTGCAGGATTGCGGTAACGCGCAGAATTGTGTGCACGCGTGCCCGAAGTCCATTCCGCTCACAGAATCATTGGCGCAAGTGAATCGCGACGCAATTAAGAATTCTCTGGTGGGATGGCTGTTCGGTTAGCTCGGTTCGCTTAAATCAAAATGCACACACGCTACAAAATCTTCGCCGCTGCTGTAATTCTGGCGGCTACTGTACTTTCCACCAAAATGCCTGCTGACGAAATCTCCGACCGCGCGCGCAAATTACATTTCAGTGCGATTGTGCTGGATACGCATGACGACACGCCTCAGCGTTTCTTTTTCCAACATTTCGATCTCGGCCATCGCGACGCCGAAGGCCACATCGATATTCCGCGTATGCGCGAAGGTGGACTGAACGCGATTTTCTTTTCGATTTGGTGCAACGCGAAAATGACAGGCGCGCCCGCAACGAAGCGCGCACTGGATTTAATTAACGATACTCGCGAACAAGTCACCAAGCATCCGCAGGATTTTGTTCTCGCCACCACCGCCGAAGAAATCCGCCGCGCGCACACCGATAAGAAAATTGCGGTGCTGATGGGCGTCGAAGGCGGGCACATGATCAACAACGATCTGAATGTGCTTCGCAGATTTGCTGCGCTGGGCGTGCGCTATATGACGCTTACGCACACGGCCGATCTGGATTGGGCAGGATCTTCCGGCGACGGCACGAAGGGAATTGGACTTTCGCCATTCGGCAAAGATGTTGTCCGCGAAATGAACAAGCTCGGCATGATGGTGGATATTTCGCACGTCTCCGACAAAACTTTTTACGATGCGCTTGAAGTCAGCGCGGCGCCAATGATCGCTTCGCACTCCTCATGCCGCGCAATTTGCGATGCGCCGCGCAATATGACCGATGACATGATTAAAGCTCTTGCGGCCAAGGGCGGAGTGATTCAAATTAATTATCACATCGCGTTTCTGAGTCAGGCCTATCGCGATGCGTCCAACAAAAGTGCGGAGTTGAAATCGCGTGTTGCTGCCGCGGATAAAGCTGCTGGCGAAGACGAAGCCGCATCAATCCGCGACGGCGAAAAAATTGCGCATCAAATGATCGCCGAAGGAAGACTTCCGCAAGTCGAGTGGGAAGCTATCGTGGATCACATCGACCACGCGGTGAAATTGGTTGGCGCGGATCACGTCGGACTCGGTTCCGATTTTGATGGAAGCGTGATGCCTCACGGCATGGAAGATTGCAGCAAGTTGCCGAAACTAACCGAAGCCATGCTGCGCCACGGATATTCCGAAGACGCCATTCGCAAAATTCTTGGCCTCAATACGCTGCGTGTGATGGAAGCTGTCGAGCGCGTAAGCCGCGAACTGCAAGCGAAGTTAAAATAGTTGAATCAATTTCTTGAATAAGGGGGGAAGAAAATGAAATCGAAAATGAGTGGAATGTTGGCGGCGCTGATTATTTTGACTGGCGCCACAGTCGCACTGGCGCAGGGTGGCGCATCAATGCAGAAAACGCCGGCAGCTGCTGGTTCGTTTGATAAGGCGTTGCTAACGCCTTCTGCGCTGAATGCGAAAGCGCCGGAAACTTTCGACGTGAAATTCAGCACAAGCGCCGGAGATTTTACGGTTCATGTCACGCGTGCGTGGGCGCCTCTCGGAGCGGATCGCTTTTACAATCTTGTGAAGCATCACTATTTTGATGGCGTCGCATTTTTCCGCGTTCTCCGTTCGCCGCGTCCTTTCATGGCGCAATTCGGGCTGAGTCCTTTTCCCGAAGTGAACAAGGCATGGGAGAACGCCTCGATTCATGATGATCCGGTAAAACAATCGAATAAGCGCGGCACGATTACTTACGCGGCGCAGACTTCACCGAACACGCGCAGCACGCAAGTGTTCATCAACTATGGCGACAATGGATTTCTGGATGCGAGCCGGTTCGCTCCGTTTGGCGAAGTGACAAGCGGCATGGATGTCGTGGACAAACTCTACAGCGGCTACGGAGAAGGCGCGCCGCAAGGCGCTGGACCGGATCAGGACAAGGTTACGAATCAGGGCAGGGCATATCTCGAAAAGAATTTTCCGAAGCTGGACACGATCAAGACTGCAACTCTAATTGTTGCCGCGCCTGCGGCAATACCGAAGCCGTAATCTCCGTTTCACTCGATCGAGCAATTAAAACGCGCGCTGGAATTAATTCCAGCGCGCGTTTTTTATTTTCAGTCAGTTTCGGCAATGCGTGCGTTGAGTAAAACTAAACTCCTAGCACGCCGACCAATTCCCGAACGGTGCCTACCGCTTTATCGAGCTGCGATTTTTCATCGGCGGTTAATTTGATTTCAATAATTTGCTCGATGCCGTTTGCGCCGAGCTTGCACGGCACGCCCACGAATAATCCGGAAACTCCGTATTCGCCTTCGAGATAGGCGGCGCAGGGCAAAATCTTTTTCTTGTCCTTGAGAATTGCTTCAACCATTTCGACTACCGCGGCGGAAGGGGCGTAGTAGGCCGAGCCGGTCTTTAGCAGATTCACAATTTCGGCGCCGCCTTTTCGTGTGCGTTCCACGATCGCGTCAATTCTTTCTTTCGGAAGCAGATCGGGCAACGGAATTCCGGCAACTGTGGAGTAGCGCGGCAGGGGAACCATGTCGTCGCCGTGACTTCCAAGCACGAAGGAGTGCACATTTTCTACGGACACGCCGAGTTCCATCGCTACGAAGGTGCTCATGCGCGCGGAGTCAAGAACTCCGGCCATTCCGATCACGCGATTCTTTGAAAATCCCGCGAGCTTGTAAGCGGTTTGCGCCATCGCGTCCAGTGGATTTGTTACCACAATCAAAATCGCGTTCGGCGAATATTTTACAATCTGTTCGATTACCGCTTTTACCACGTCATAATTCGCGCGCAGCAAATCGTCGCGGCTCATTCCGGGCTTGCGTGGAAAACCGGCAGTCATCACGACGATGTCGCTATTTGCGGTCGGACGGTAATCGCCAGTCGCCGTTGAAATTCCAATCACATTTGAATCGGAGCGCGTAATCGGCGTGGACTCCAGCATGTCCAATCCCTTGCCGACAGGAATTCCTTCCATGATGTCGCAGAGCACTACATCGGCGAGTTCCGTATCCACAATTCGCTGCGCCGTCGTTGCGCCTACAAATCCGCCGCCAACAACTGTCACTTTCTTTCTCATGCCGTGAATCTCCTTGAAGTTTGTAAGATATATTTTGCGTTTCGCGCAGAATTCTACGCGCTCATATTTTCAATAATTGCTGCTGCAAATTGCGAAGTGGAAATTTTCGTCGCGCCGGGCATTAAGCGTTCCAAGTCGTAGGTGACACGCTTCTGCAAAATGCTTTTCGCGATTCCATTTTCAATCAACCGCGCAACTTCCGGCCATCCGATAAATTCAAAAAGCATCGCGCCGGAAAGCATGACCGAGCCGGGATTAATCACATCTTTATCGGCATATTTCGGAGCGGTGCCGTGCGTGGCCTCGAAACATCCGTAGCCGTCGCCGATGTTTGAGCCGGGTGCCATGCCCAGTCCGCCGACTTGAGCAGCGCAGGCATCCGACAAATAATCGCCATTCAAATTCGGCGTGGCCAGCACGCTGTACTCGCTGGCGCGTGTGAGCACCTGCTGGAAAACGGAATCAGCGATGCGATCGTTAATGATCAGCTTCTGTTTCCACTGACCTTTTCCGTGCGTCGCGTAAATCGAATCCAGCACCTGCTTCACTTCTTTGTAAAGTTCGGCGCGGAATGAGTCCGTTGCTTGCTCGATGCCCGGTTCGATCATCACAGCGTTTTGTTCCACGGTCAGCGAAGGATTTTTGTCGAGGTTATCAACCATCCAGCTTTCGCGCTCGGTGATGATGTGAGAGCGGAATTCTTCTTTCGCAATTTCGTAGCCCCAATCGCGAAATGCACCTTCCGTATATTTCTGGATATTTCCTTTGTGGACGAGAGTCACCGACGGCCGCTTGTGATCCAGCGCATATTGAATCGCGCGCCGCACCAATCGCTTGGTGCCAAAGGGAGACATCGGCTTGATGCCCACGCCGGAATCCATGCGGATCTGTTTCTTTCCGCCCTTCAACATTTCGTTGTTCAAGAAGTCCAAAAGTTTTTTCGCTTCCAGCGATCCGGATTTCCATTCAATTCCGATGTAAACATCTTCCGTATTTTCGCGGAAAATCATCACGTCCAAATGTTCGGGATGAACAACGGGGGAAGGAACTCCCTTAAAATATTTCACAGGGCGGACGCAGGCATACAAATCCAAAAGTTGGCGCAAGGCCACATTCAGGGAGCGAATTCCACCGCCAACGGGAGTGGTCAGCGGGCCTTTGATGGACACGCGGAAATCACGGACGGCTTCTACGGTTTCGTCGGGCAGCCATTCCTTAAAAGTGTTGAAGGCTTTTTCGCCGGCGAAAACTTCATACCAAACTACCCGACGCTTGCCGCTGTAGGCGCGCTCGACGGCTGCGTCAAAAACTGTACGCGACGCTTTCCAAATGTCCCGGCCCGTGCCATCGCCTTCGATGAAAGGGATGATCGGATTATCGGGCACATTGAATTTTCCGTTCGCGTAATCGATGGCCTTCCCGCCGGAAGGAACCGCCACACCGTTGTAGGATGACTTCATTTATTTTCTATCCTTAATAGAGGTAGCTAAGTGGGTCGCGGTTTCGCCACGACATTTGTTTGTAAAGAAAAATGCGCCGCGCGCTAATCCTAATCGTAATATTCCGAGCCGAGATGTGTAATCAACGCTTCGCCCTTCATCCAGCGCAATGTATTTTTCAATTTCATGAGCTGAATGAACAGGTCGTGTTCCGGATAAAGTTCCGGTGCGCACATTGGCGATTTGAAATAGAAGCTAAGCCATTCCTGGATTCCGTGCAGTCCGGCGCGCTTGGCCAAATCCAAAAACAACACCAGGTCCAGCACCAGCGGCGCCGCAAGAATTGAATCCTTGCAAAGGAAATCCACCTTGATTTGCATCGGATAGCCCAGCCATCCGAAAATATCGATGTTGTCCCAGCCTTCTTTGTCGTCGCCGCGCGGTGGGTAATAATTAATTCTGACTTTGTGATACATCTTGCCGTAAAGTTCCGGATAAATTTTCGGCTGCAAAATATATTCCAGAACGCCGAGTTTGGATTCTTCCTTCGTTTTGAACGAGTCCGGATCGTCCAGAACTTCGCCGTCGCGATTTCCGAGAATGTTTGTGGAGAACCATCCGCTCAAGCCCAATTGGCGGGCCTTGAATCCGGGCGCAAGAATCGTCTTCATTAATGTTTGGCCGGTTTTGAAATCTTTTCCGACGATAGGCACTCCATGTTTCGCGGCGAGTTGAATAATTGCGGGCAGATCCACCGTCAAATTCGGCGCGCCATTTGCGAAGGGAACTCCGCTGGTGATGGCGGCCCAGGCGTAGAGCATGGAAGGCGCGATGTTCGGGTCGTTGTCTTTCATGCCTTGCTCAAATTTTGCAATTGTGGAGTGAACATCCTGCGGCGTGAGGAAAATTTCCGTTGAGCCGCACCAGATCATCACGATGCGATTCACTTTTGTTTTCTTTTTGAATGCCGCGATGTCCGCTTTGATTTGAAGCGCTAACTCGAATTTGTTTTGCGCCTTCTTAATGTGTTTACCGTCCAAGTTGCGGCAGTAATTCCGATCGAACGCGGCCTTCATGGGAACAATTCCGGTCAAAAACTTTTTCACTTTTGCGAGGTGCTCGGTGGAAAGTACGCCGGCATTTTTGGCGGCTTCGTAAGCGTTATCCGGATACACATCCCATGCGCCGAAAACGATGTCGTCAAGCGCGGCCAACGAAACGAAATCTTTAATCAGAGGAGACCGCTTGTCTGTTCGCTTGCCCAATCGGATCGCGCCGAGTTGCGTCAGCGATCCAACCGGCGCGGACTCGCCGCGCCGTACCAACTCCACACCTGCCATAAACGTGGTGCTTACCGCGCCCAATCCCGGCGTGAGAATTCCCAGTTTTCCTTTTGCCGGAGCAATCTTTGTCGGACGACGCATTCAATTTCCCCCTTGAAGTTTTGCAGCGCCAGCTTTGAACCGGCAGCGCAGCCACACGATTACAAACGTGCCGAAATTTTCCCCACAATTTTCTCCACGTGCCCCAAAATTACATTCGCGGATTTCAATACTATCTCCGATTGGCGCATCATTTGCAAACAATCGCGCATGTCTTTTGCTTCACCGCGTTCTCTTGTTACCATCCAAATATTCGCCAAGGAAAGAAAATGCCACCAACTTTGGGTAACGGAAAAATCTGCTACGTTGAAATTCCTGCGACGGATGTTGCGCGCTCGTCAGACTTCTACCACAAAGTGATCGGCTGGGAACTGCGCAAGCGCGGGGACGGGGCGATTGCGTTTGATGACGGCGTTGGCCAAGTCAGTGGCGTTTGGGTTCGGAATCGTCCGCCATCTACAACGCCCGGTCTGATGGTCTACATCATGGTGAACGACGCCGCGACGATTGTGAAATCGATTGTGGTCAATGGTGGCGAAATTGTTCAGGCCATTGGCGCGGATGCGCGGGAAATTACGGCGCGGTTTCGCGATCCCGGTGGAAACGTGACGGGCGTGTATCAGGAACCCGGATAGGCACCGAGACGGCAACGTAGGGTAACGGATGGGAACCTGAAGGTTGCCGCTACATGAGCCAGCCGCTTAGTAACCTTTTTGCCACCCCACCCCCTCCCCCCTGTTTTTGTCATGAATATCAAAACAAAGGGGTTACGCCGGTCAATCGTGTTAAGAATATCAAAACAACGGACTTATAAGTCGTGTGTTTTGAGGTGCTTATGCGCTCCTTGCAAAGCACTGGATTCTTCGTTCCGGCAGGTGGGACGACGCCCGGTCGTGGGGCGGGACTGGAGAGAGCGTCCAAGTCTGCGATTCAGGGTAGCGCGGGTGCGGTGGAGATGTCAAGAAAACTATGGTACTTAGTACTAAATAGGTGACGGGAAAAGGCGAGGATCTATTCGAATGGAATTCGAGAACTGTGACTATTCGTTTTTGCGCCGGAGGGCCGTCGCAAATGTGGTCTGTAGTCAAAGACAAAATTGGCGTTCAGGGATAACGAGAGGAGAGAAACGTCGGCGAAAGAAAAGGCGGCCCACCTGAAGGTGGCCCCTACATAGGCAAAACTGTTCAGCGATAAATCAGGCAGCCGCGAGATTCTAATTGGGCGAACCAGTTTGGCGTGGTGAGCGCGGTTACCCAGCGGAGGTCTAATTTTTCAAGACGCGGGAGGGTGGCGAGGCTGGAGGGTAATGACGTTAGCGGATTGCCGCGAAGATCGAGTTGGCGGAGTTCGTTTAGCGCGCCGACAGATTCTGGTAACGAAGTGAGTTTGTTATTTCGTAGATGCAGTTCGCGCAGGTGAGTGAGGTGGACGATGGAATCCGGCAGGGCGGTCAGTTGATTATCTGAGATGCGAAGTTCAATAAGATTTTCCATCGCGCAGACCGATTCAGGCAGCGCGGTGAATTGGTTCTCGCTGAAATTCAAGTAGCGCAGCTTTTTTAGGAGTGCAATGGATTGCGGCAGCGAGGTCAGCTTGTTGTCGTGAAGGTAGAGAAAGTCGGTGAGGCTTTCGAGATCGCCGAGAGATTCGGGTACTTGTGTGAGCTGATTGTGTCCGAGGTCGAGCATGCGGAGATTTTTTAGCATGGCGATTTTGTTGGAGATTTCGGTGAGTCCGTTATCAGCGAGGATGAGAGTTTCAAGTTCGGTTTGCTGCCAAACGGAATCGGGGACGTGGACGAGATTTTTTTTCCAGAGATTGAGGTGGACGGAGGGTGCGGGTGGCATGCGGGGGATTGTATCAAGAGACGGAAGCATGGAGGCAATGAGGCAGGGAAGTAGAACAGAGTCAAAGGCGTAAGGCTCTCAACGCAGAGACGCTGAGGACGCTGAGAATGGCGGGAGAAAGGCACGCAGCCAAGAGTGGCTGCGCTACTTGGAGCGATTCTTGGCGGCGCGAGAATCACGCTGTGGGATTTGGATTGGGTTGGAATAAAGGCGCACAGACAGGAATGTCTGTGCTACTGAGAGAGCAAGATAAAACGTACAGGGCTGGCTTATGAGTGTAGGCTGGTTGAAAGTCGGCGTTCCCACCACTTTGTAGTTCCAATCTGAAAACAGTTGGATCGGAGAAAACTGAATGAAACTTTCCACGCTTTGTGCGATTGCACTTTGTTGTTTGATTTTTGCGGCAGCGGCTTGTGCGCAAACGCAGACTGTGACTGTTGATACGTTTCGACAAGCGGGCGCGGCGTATTACAAGGCCGGGAAGTATACGCAAGCGGTGAAGGCGTTTCAGCAAGTGATTCGGATGAGTCCGAATGACGCGGATGCGTATTCGCATCTGGGCGATTCGTTCACGAAGCTGAACAGGAATAGCGAAGCGGCGGTCGCGTATGAGAAGTCTGCGGATTTGATGATGGCCGGAACTGCGACGCAAGCTGCAACGCCTATGCCCGCTGCGAATGCGCCGGCGGCTGCGCCTGTTCGCGCGCCCGCGCAAAATGCTCCGGGACAAAAAGCTCCGGCACAGGCTCCGCCTGCTGCGGTTGCGGTGGCGAATAATTGCGGGCATCAATACTGTGTTGGGCAGCGCGTGGAATATGGCGTTGGCGGAAAGTGGTACAAGGCGATTATCACGGAAATAGCGAGCGCGGCGGATACCGCGGATCAGGGGCCATATCACGTTTACCTCGTGCATTCTCTCGGCTTCACGCAGTCGGGCGCTTGGGTCGGTGATTTCACGGACGCGCGTGCGCAGCTGCGTGCGCCGGGATCGGGCGCGACTGAGACTGTGCCGGGCGGCGAAACGAATGACGAGATGTTGAAAGCGATGCGCGGGGAGTCGTCACTCGGTGGGCCGATTGGGATGGGCAAATACGTTTGCACGACGAATGCGGACAAGATGTTGGCGCGCGTGGGAGGATTTACGTTGCTGGCGGGCGGAGCTTACACGGACGAGTCGAACATACGTGGAACATTTGGGTACGATCCGAAGAGTGGCCGGATAAATTTTAGCGGCGCGGGAATGAACGGACAGACAGGGACGTATGATTCCGGGAGAAAATTATTTACCGTGCAATCTGGAAATAACTGGATGGATTGCGAACCGGGAAGGTAGTTTGGGCGCGAATGCGGGCGGGTCGCGGACCCGCCCCTACGATGCGAAGAACAAATCAACGGCTGCCGCCCGTAAAGGGCGGCGCTACAAGTTCTACATACAAGTTCAACTGCCCGGCTTTTTCGGCGTTGTGGGAAGCTGCGGGGCGGGATAGTACGGTTTGTCGCCCAACTTTTGGACTTCTTTCGCGAAAGTGGTGCCGTAGTCGCGTTCCGGATTTGTGGAGAAGAGATAGGCCTGCCGTTTGTAATTCCAATTATCGGGCGCGAGGCGCTGGGCTTCTTTGAAATGCGGAACTGCTGCGTCAGGATTTCCGGTGCGATAAATATATTCGGCGAGACTGAATTCTGCGTCCGCCATTAAACGATCAGGACTTTCGGGCGTGAGACGTGCTTTCAGGTCGGCGTCAGACATTACGAACTGGCTGCGCGCGCCATTCTCGATCCAATCGCGAATCGCGTTGACGTAGGGCGCGGAGTCGAGATGCGAAAAAGATTTGTAGCGGTCGTCAATGAAAGCAACTTCGCCGGGGCGCACAATTTTCCCCTGCTCATCAATCCAAATTCCCGTGGGGACGTTCACTAAGCCGTAGAGTTTAGTGACGAGATGGTCCTGATCGATCAGAACCGTGTATTCGGGATTTGCTTTGGTGATCCACGGGCCAGCATCTTTCACGCCGCCGGTATCCTGCGCGATGGAAAGAATTTCAAAATTTTTATTTTTTAGTTCGTGGTAGAAGACCTGCCACCCGGGCAGATCGAAGCGGCAGCCTCACCAAGACGCCCATGTGACGATGAGCACCTTTTTTCCGCGGAAGTCGGAAAGGGAATGAGGCTTTCCGTCCATATCGGGCAGAGTGAAATTCGGTGCTTGAAATGACGCGAGATAATTATTTTGAACTTCGGGGCGCGGGCCGAAATACCAGGTGGCGAGGGTTTTGTCGAATGCAACGGGTTGATGGAGTAGGCGCGCGAAAGTGCTGAGATTGAACCACTCGATGTTATTGCGCTTGATTAGGAATTCGGATTTGCGCGCCGTCGGAATAGGGAAGCAGAGTTCCTCGCGGCAGACGCCTTGTGGTTTTAGGACGAAACCTGTGGCGCGGGTTAGGTCGGCTAGCGTGACCCAGAGATCTTGGGAAGATCCCGTCGGTTGCGGATCTAACGCAGAGGTGAGTTCGGTGGGTTTGCCGTCGAAGATAATTGTCCGGCGCGGTGAGACGGCTGTGGCGCTGACGAGTGGAACGCCGAGCAAAGCTAACGCGAGAATTGGGAGAAACTTTTTCATTTCGGACAGTGCCGCTGGTGCGGATTTTAGCACACGTTTTAGAGTGATGGTGCGGAAGTCAACGGCAACGTCAAGAACCCCACCCTTGCTGCGCAAGGATGGGGCACCCGCTACGAAGAGTGGCCCACCTGAAGGTGGCCCCTACATAGGCAAAACCATCTACTGTACACGCGTTAGCGTTTTTTCTTGGGGGTTGGTTTTGCGGCGGTCTTTTCTTTGGTTGCGGACCTTGGCGCAGGACTTGCGCCGGGTTTTGATCGGAGGGCGGCTAGGAAATCGTTTAGCGGGAGAGTGTTGATGACGTCGCGCTTTTCGATCCAGCCGCGGCGGGCGGTTGTCACGCCGTATTTCATGTAGGGCAACGTGCGGGTGGAATGCGAGTCAGTGGAAATTACAATTTTCACGCCGCGATCGCGCGCCATGCGCAGGTAAACGTCGCGCAGATCGAGTCGATCGGGATAAGCGTTGCATTCCATCGCGACGCCGTTTTTCTTGCAGGCGTCGAAAACTTTTTCCATGTCGTAATCGAATGGCTCGCGGCGGAGAAGCAAACGTCCGGTGGGATGGGCGATAATTTGCACGTAAGGATTTTCGATGGCGGCGAGAAGGCGGTCGGTCATTTCAGCGCGCTCCATTTGCATGTAGGAATGGACGGAGGCGACGACGCAATCGAGTTGCGCGAGAACTTCGTCGTCGAGATCCATTTTGCCGGATTTTAGAATGTCCACTTCGATTCCAGCGAGAAGGCGAATTCCTTTTACCCGAGTTTGGGCGTCGCGGATTTTTTTGATTTGCTCGATCGTGCGCTTTTCGTCCATTCCGTTT
The DNA here is from genome assembly GCA_963778235.1 of uncultured Acidobacteriota bacterium. Classification (GTDB taxonomy): domain Bacteria; phylum Acidobacteriota; class Terriglobia; order Acidiferrales; family UBA7541; genus DASTCZ01. The sequence goes on from CAVZTQ010000001.1 coordinate 27,233, forward strand.
GCGACGGTGACGGCTTTGGAATGGTCGGTGAGGGCGATGTATTCGTAACCGAGTTCGCGGGCGGCGTTGCCCATTTCTTCGATGGAATTCTTTCCGTCGCTAGCGGTGGTGTGCATTTGCAGATCACCGCGAATGTCTTTTAACTCGATGAGGTGAGGCAACTTGTGTTCGGCGGCGGCGTCAATTTCGCCGCTGTTTTCGCGGAGTTCGGGCGGAATGTAATCGAGCTTCAGCTTTCCGTAGATTTCTTCTTCGGTTGCGCCGGCGACGTGCTTTTCGTCTTTCAGAGTGGTGAGCGCGTATTCGTTTAGCGTCCAGCCCATTTTCAGAGCGCGGCCGCGGAGAGTTACGTTGTGTTCCTTGGAGCCGGTGAAATAGAGAAGCGCGGCGCCGAAATTTTTCTTGTCGAGCAGGCGCACGTCAACCTGCATAGTGTTGGTGAGACGGAAGCTAACTTTATTTTCGCCACGGGCGAGAGTTTGTTCGATGGCGCCGTAAGTGAGGATGTGCTCGGCGATAGCGTCGATGGATTTCTGCGTGTGCTTTGCGCCGAGAGTGACGAGCAAGTCAAGATCGCCGACGGTTTCTTTTCCACGGCGCAGAGACCCGGCGATGGTGATGGATTCGATTTGATCGCCGACTTTCTTAATGTGCGTGATGAGTTGGTTCGCGGTCTCTTCGGCGTCATTCAAGCGGAAACGTCCTGATGATTTCTTGAAGTTCTTCGCGGCGGTCAGAATATTTTGTTCGGTCTTTTCGCCGAAGCCTTCCATGTCGCGCAGTTTGCCTTCTTCGGCGAGTTTCTCTACGGCGTCCACGGTGCCTGCCTTGAACGCTTTCCAGAGGATGGCAACTTTTTTCGGACCCAGCCCATGGAGTTGCAGGACCTGCAAAATTGTTGCGGGATATTTCTTCAGCAGCTTTGCGCGAGTGGAATAGTCACCGGTGCGGAGAATTTCCTGAATGTGCTCGGCCATGCGATCGCCGATGCCGGGAAGCTCGGTGAGTTTTTCGGTGTCAGCGGCAATGTCTTCAATGCGCGTGCTGAGGTTGGCGACAAGCTCCGCGGCTTTTTCATAGCTACGGAAGCGGTTGTACATCGCGCCGTCAATTTCCAGGAGCTGCGCGGTTTCGCTGAGAATGTGGGCAACTTCACGATTTTCCATGTCGGCATTATACGGCGGAAGGGCGGAGAAATAAAAAGGCGGAGAATCTTCGAGCGTGTGTGCGCTGGAGATAGACCGCCCGAGAAAGGTGTAATGCGGCTGGGTGAAAATTTATCCTGCGGCGGCGCCGGTTTCCGCGGCTACCTTTTTCACCTCGGCAGCTTGGGGGCCTTTGGGACCCTGCACGATTTCAAATTGGACTTTCTCGCCTTCCTGCAACGATTTGTAGCCTTCGCCGGCGATGGCGGTGAAGTGGACGAACACGTCCGCGCCATCGTCACGTCCGATGAAGCCGAATCCCTTGGAATTGTTGAACCACTTTACCGTTCCGATCATGTCGTGCCTCCGTGCGATGCGAAATTTCCAACCGTTGCGGGCTGGGGGCGCGTTCACTAATGCGTCAACTAGCGAGAGTGTACCACAAAGCGTCGCGTCGGAAAGTGAGATGCGGGAGGGGGGATTGGGGATGGCTGGGGGAGTTGTGGATATTGTACTTAGCTCAATTTGTATAGGGCGGTGCTTCAGGGGCTAAAGCCCCGAAATTCAAAGGCGGAATGTCGCGGTTGAAACCGCGACCCACAAGGCAAAACCGAGGGTGGAACCGTGCGGCTGAAGCCGCGACCTACAAGGCAAAACCATTCGACCGGGGCGTGGTTATGCGGTCGAATTGGAATCCTTCGATTGAACTAAATTTGCCCGACGGACGGACGAGTCGACTTATTTTAGGCCTTAGCTATGAAACGCGCGTAATAAAGGATGCATGCGACGGACTTGGCGTCGTGGAGTTGGCCTTTGTGGATCATGTCGAGAAGCGCTTTGAGCATGAAAGGTTTTGGCTCGATGATTTCGTCGGCGTCAAAATTTGTTTTGCCGGGAGTGAGTCCGGTGGCTGCGAAGGCGACCATGGTTTCTTCGACGAATCCGGGACTGGGATAGACGTCCATCATTTCGCGAAAATGTTTTGCACGATAGCCGGTTTCTTCGGCGAGCTCGCGCTTGGCGGCCTTCAGATTATTTTCTCCTGCTTCTTTGCGTCCGGCGACCACTTCTAGCATGAAGCTGGCGGCGGTCTGGCGATATTGGCGAATCATGAGGATGCGGCCGTCATTGAGAACGGGCAGAACTACGACGGAGCCGGGATGGGTGACAATGTCACGTCCCGCGGGCTTGCCGCCCGGTTCGATGACGACGTCATGCCGAACGCCGAAGACTTTTCCTTGATAGACCATCTTGCTGGAGAGAACTTTTGCGCGGCCCTTGGGCACGATGCCTCCATGGAATTGCGGAAAATTTATCGGGGAATTGTAACAGGGAATCAACCGGTGGGCTTTTGGGAAGATGGGTGTGTTTCGATCTTCGCAGTGCTCCGGCGGCGAATGGGCTTCTGATGGAGGCCGGATTGGGGTTAGCGATCTGCTGACTAGCGGCCCTGATTGCGGTGAAGCAATGTCTTTTGATTACCTTAGAGTCACGAGCACCAGAGTAGCGAGTCAGAATAATTTTCCATTAAAACCTGAGTCGATTGTTAGTAGATTCGTCACAAAAAGGCCCAAAACTGTGGGTATCCTCGATGAAACTCCCGTCTAATAGAGTGGCTACTGTTCACTACAGCATACAGCAGTCAAATTCACAGGGACCAAAGCGTTGTAACTAAAACTAAACTAGGGAGACTTGGGAAAATGAAGAAGCTGGGAGTTATCACATCACTTGCGTTAGCAGCTTTCTTAGCGGTATCGGTTGTTCCAGCGGGAGCACAAACATCAGGGGGAACGACAGCATCGGTGACGGAGCCGGCGGCAAATAGCACGCCGGCGCCGGCAGCGTGACGAAGAATCTGAATCTGATTGCCCTCGCTTGGCGCCGAAGGGCAGCGGCAGCGTCGTCGAGCAGCGATTCGGACCATAAGTTTGAGGTGTTTGCGGGATATTCGTTCCTGAACAACAACATCTCATTCGCAGATGACGAAGACGGGCCCGTACAAATCGTTCACGGCTATGCGGCTTCGGTGACGTACAACTTGAACCGGAACTTCGGAGTGATGGCTGATTTCAGCGGCCACAACGGTTCGATGAACGGTCAGATCTTTAGCGACCCGACCCATCAGACTGAGGATCAATATTATTTCTTGTTTGGGCCTTCGGTTTCGCACTCGTTCGGCAAGGCGCGCATCTCCGGACACGTCCTGGTAGGCGTCGCACAAGCAGCACTACGGCGACATGTTCGAGGAAGAGAACTCATTCGGCTTTAAGAACACGAATTTTGCAGCAGGCTTCGGCGGCGCTTTCGATTGGATGTTTTCCGATCGTTGGGGCTGGCGAGTGCTGCAGTCCGATTATTTAACGAGCATCTTTACCGGCGAAACCACGACCCGCGTAAACAATTTCCGTGGTTCCACGGGAATTATCGTCCGCTTCAAATAGATCAAGTTAAACAACGCAATCTTCGGCTGGTTCGCGTATTGCGAGCCAGCCTTTTTTTTTGGGGTATGTGGCGGATTTGGACGGAGGGCGTTTAAGCGGAGGCATGCGGCTCGCGATTGAAAGGGTTTGAGGCTGCGCTATACTGTTTTTCGATGAAGCAATGGTCACATCTATGACGATCAGCACACTTGTGGTGGACGATGAGAAGCCCGCGCGGGACGAACTTGTCTTTTTGCTGAAGAGTTTTCCGGAAATTAGTTTGGTGGGGCAGGGGAAGAACGGCGTTGAAGCGCTGAATTTAATTAAGGAACATTCGCCGGATTTGGTTTTTCTGGATGTGCAGATGCCGGGGCTGGACGGCTTCGGCGTGATCAAGAAATTGGCGGACCGCAAGATGCGCGTGCCGCATATTGTTTTTGCCACGGCGTTTGATCATTACGCGGTGCAGGCGTTTGATGTGAATGCCGTCGATTACGTGTTGAAGCCGTTTGACAAGGCGCGGCTGGCGAAGGCGATTGCGCGCGCGAAGAAAATGTTGGAAGCGAATGTTTCACCGTCGGATAAGTTGGAGACGCTTGTCAGTCAACTGGGGCTGGTGAAATCGCAGCCGGTAAAGTTGCTGGTGAAATGCCAGCAGCGAATGTTGCTGGTGGATGCGGAGGACGTGGCGTATGCGAGCATCGCGGATGGATTGATCACCGTGGTGGCGCGCGACGTGGAGGGCACGTCAAACTACCGGACGATTGAAGAGTTGCAGGGGTCGCTGGACTCGGAAAGATTCTGGCGGGCGCACCGCGGATATTTGGTGAACATCAATCACATTAAGGAAGTTGTGCCGTGGTTTAAGTCGAGCTACATGCTGAAAATGGACGATAAGAAGGGAAGCGAGATTCCGGTGAGCCGGGCGCAGACGAAGAGATTGCGGGAATTGTTTCGGATGTAATTCTTGTGAGGCGCAGGGGTTAAAACCCCAATTTTTCGGAGCGATACGGCACGACTGAAGTCGTGCCCTGTTACAAACCTTTTCGCTCGGAGGTCTGCGGGTGAGTTCAGCTGCGTCCTACAGAATTCGCGAGGCTCTTTGGACTGATATATCCGCTTTGGCCAGCCTTCACGTAAAAACCTTCAAAGAAACACATGGAGGTTGGAATCCGCCGACGATTGAACTTCGCACATCGCAGTGGCGCAATTCGTTTGAGGTGACCGATGGAAGCCGGTTCTGCTTCGTGATTGAAGGTCCGGCCGGCGAGTTGATCGGGTTCGCGAAGGGAACTCTGCATGACGGAGGCGTTCCCGGTTTTACGGGCGAGTTAAACAAGATTTACATTCTTCGTAAATGCCAGCGGATGGGCCTGGGCCGCCGAATCGTAGGACACGTCGCGCGCCGATTTCTGTCGCAAGGGATCAATTCGATGCTGTTGTTCGGAGATGCTCGGAGTCCCGCGAATCTTTTTTACGAAGCGCTCGGGGCCGAAAAACTGTTGAGTCCCGAGGGAGAATTTCACGGCGGCTATGGCTGGCGGGATTTGAATCGTGTCGCCGAAATCTGTGAGGTTAGCTGAAAGTGAATGGATTTGGACGTGGAGAATTCATGAGCGATGCGGGTCTTCATCTGGTGGAATCGGATGTGGAAATAAAAACTCCGGACGGAATTTGCGATGCGGCGTTTATTCATCCAGCGAGTGGTTCGTTTCCCGGCGTGCTGATTTGGGTGGACGCGTTTGGATTGCGTCCTGTGACGCGGGAGATTGGGCGGCGCGTGGCGGCCGCGGGGTATTCGGTGCTGGTGCCGAATCCATTTTATCGAGTGGGCAAAGGCATTTCGCTCGATCCCTCCAAGATTAATTTCAAGAATCCGGATGACAGGGCGAAGTTGCAACCGCTGATGGCGTCGGCGACTGCGCCGGGAAATGCCGAGAAGGATACTGGAGACTATGTTGCGTTTTTGGATGCGCAGAAGGAAGTGGATACGTCGAAGAAGATGGGAGTGCAGGGATATTGCATGGGCGGGTCGCTGATGATGCGGACTGCGGCGATTTTGCCGAACCGGATTGGGGCGGGCGCGTCACTGCATGGAAATTTGGTGAACGACAAACCGGATAGTCCGCACTTGCTGACGTCGATGATTAAGGCGCGTTTGTATGTTGGGATTGCGGCGAGTGATGATGCTCGTCAGCCAGATGCGAAGAATAGGTTGAGCGAAGCGTGCGCGTCGTCGCACGTTGCGGCGGAAATTGAGGTCTATCCGGCGAAGCACGGTTGGTGCATGGCGGATATGCCTGTTGAGGATGGAGCGGCGGTTTACATTTCGGCGCAGGCGGAGCGGGCGATGGGAAAGGTTTTGGAGTTGTATGCGGCGGCTTTGAAATAGAAGAGTTGACAGGCAATGGCTGCCCAGAGCGGTTTCGGAAAGTGGTCTCGACGTAGGATGTTGTGGCGCTTCTGAATTGCAACAGCTAATATAGGTATACGTTATGCACTTTCTCTACAATCCGCGAAAGGCTGCACAGGCTGCGGCGTTTCTGGTGCGCCTGAATGGCGGCCAGATGGATATGGTCTCGCTCATCAAGATTCTTTATTTAGCGGACAGGAAGTGTTTGATTCTCCGTGGCCGTCCGATTACGGGCGACCGAATGGTTTCGATGCCGCATGGTCCGGTCCTAAGCAGAATTTACGACCAGATCAAGATGGGCCGCGCCGAGGGCGAAGATCAAACGTGGGGCGACTATTTGTCGGAACGGCAAGGGAATATTCTTTCTCTAAGAAATGCCGATCCATCTACGGATGAATTGAGCGAGTATGAGCGTGGAGTTTTGGCCGAAGAACACGAACAGTATCGTCACTTCAGCTTTGAGCAGCTAAAAAGACTCACCCACGGACTTCCGGAGTATCGAGATCCAGATGGTTCATCTCTGCCGATAGACCCCACGATAATCTTGCGCGAGGCGGGCTGGTCTGAAGAAGATATTCAAGACGCCCGCCAGAGTGCCATCAAGGAATTATTTCTTCACGACGCTGCCTGTGCATGAGCCCCGGAGACGCTTTCCTACTTCCTGATTGGACGGGAAAACATCTGCACGTTGTGCTGGCCGTGTTGGCGGACGGCAGTTCTATACTGTGTCACTTCACGACTCGACGGCGGCATTCAGACCCAACCTGCATTATCCAACCTGGCGAACATTCGTTTGTGGTTGTTGAAACGGCTGTTCGATATGATCAGACGTATTTCTGTTCGGGTGCAGGATTGCAGGCGCTAGAACGCGATATTGTGAAGAGGTTCGAGCCACTGAGCGCAGCGCTGCTACAGAAAGTACGCCAGGGTGCGCTTGATTCGCCGCAGACGCCTGACAAGATTAAGAACGCGCTGCAGGGGATGCCGCCCGTCCTTCCATGATTATTTCGAGGGGATTGGAATGTGCCCTGAGACGAAGACTGAAGCGAATGTTCAGCAGGCGGTGCCGTTTTTCTGGGTGTCGAATATGGAGGCGTCTCTCCGGTTTTATGTGGAGGGGCTTGGATTTGCGATGAAGTATCAGTGGGAGGTCGAGGGTAAGGTGAAGTGGTGCTGGCTGCAAATTGGAGACGCTGCGTTGATGTTGCAGGAATATCGTCCGCAGGATTTAGTGGCGGCGCAGATTCGCGGGAAATTTGGAAATGGGGTGTCGATTTATTTTACCTGCAGGGATGCGCTAGCGATTTATCGTGAAGCGACGACGCGGGGGATTCACGTTCGAGAACCATTTGTTGGAAATCATATGTGGGTTGCGGGGATGAAGGATCCGGATGGGTACGCGATTGAGTTTGAGAGTTGGACGGATGTGCCTGAAGAGACTAAGTTTTCGGAGTGGAAGGGGTAGGGTCTTTTTTCGACGAATCTTCTTTACCGTAATCGAGAATCCATTTCGGCGGTTCTGTTTCTAAATTTCCATTTACCTTCACTTTTAATTCTTGCGCCCAGCGGTAGCCCCACATCGGGCCGTACGTGTTGATGTACGTGTCTGGAGTTTGGTAGGCGGCGTCGGACTGGGCGGTTTTTATGGTGACGAATTTATAGCCTCTTGTTTCAAATAGTTTGAGGATGTCGTCGATGGTGTCCGAGTTTAGCGGATTGTCGTGCATTAGCATTACATCGGGAGGCTCGTAGGTGAAGATTTGTTTGTTGAGATTCGCGTAGTAGTCGATTTCTGTGGCGGTGTAGGTGATGTATTCGGCGCGGAGGTGTTGTGCGGATGCGGCGTCATTTTTCTCTAACATCTTTACGTAGGCGACGTTGAAGAGGTAATCGGAACTTTCTACTGTGCAGAAGGCGTTGTGATATCCGCGTTGGGCGATGAAGGCGGCGATGGCGTCGTGTTTTTCTTTTGTGTCGCCGGTATGAAGCATGGGGTAGCGGAAATATTCCGGCTTTCTTCCTGCGGCTTTCATTAGAGTGGCGAAAGTTGCTTCGCCTTTTGTGATTTCTTCTTTGATTTGGTCGACGGAGCGATTGTTGAAATCCGGATGTGAGTAGGTGTGATTGCCGAGGTCGAGGCCGTTTGCGATCCAGTGTTGCAGGGCGCGGGTACCGGTTGCGCGATCTAATTTTTCGCCGACGGATTGTTCGATCACGAAGCCGGTTACTGGGACGTGGCGGCGCGTGAATGCTGCCAGGAGGCGGTTGTTTATTTCGTCGGCGGAATAGTTGGGGAGGTTTAGGAGTGGGCCAGCGTAGGGGAGATCGTCGACGGTGATGGCGACGGAGCGGGGAGATTGGACGGGGGTGATTTGTGTTATTGCGAACGCTAGGAGAAATGAGAGGGCTAGATATTTTGGAGTTTTCATTTTGTGATGAGGATAGATTATTTGATGTGGGGGGATTGGGCAAGGTTGGATTTGGAGTGTTGCGGGGAACGGCGCACAGACAGGAATGTCGGTGCTACTGAAGTCGTTGGTGTGTTTGGGCGAGTTGCAGAGAATGGCGGCGAGAGGCCTCAGGGCTACGAGACGCCCTGAGCTACAGGGTCAACGACACGAGCAACAGCGCGTTCGATAGCCGGCTACTTGGGAATATTCTTCGGGGTGTGCTACAGTCGCGGTTACTCCCTAAGCGATGGATTTTTCTCTCACAGACGACCAGAAACTGATACGCGACACCGTCCGCCAATTTATGGAGACGGAAGTGCGTCCGAAGGTGCGTCAGTACGATAAGGAGGAACATTTTCCCGCGGAAGAATTGCGCGCGCTGGGCGCGATGGGCTGCTGCGGCATGCTGGTCCCAGAAGAATGGGGCGGCTCGGGATTGGACTCGATCGCTTATGCCACGATGATCGAGGAAGTGGCGCGCGTGGACGCGGCCATGGCGGTGACGCTTAGCGTGACGAATTCAGTGGCGTGCGTGCCGTTGATGAGGCACGGCACCGAAGAGCAGAAGAAAAAATATTTGCGCCGGCTGGCGACGGGAGAAATTCTTGGCGCGTTTTGTTTGACGGAGCCGGCGGCGGGATCAGACGCAGGCGGAATTCAAACGCGCGCGGTGCGGCATGGCGACGTTTATAAATTGAGCGGCACAAAAACCTGGGTAACGACTGGCGGCGATGCCGGCGTGCTGATTGCGTTTGCGAAAACGGATCCTGCGGCGGGATCGCGCGGGATTACCGCGTTTCTATTAGAAAGAAATTTTCCGGGATTTAAGGTGAGTCGCTACGAAGACAAAATGGGTTTGCGGAGTTCGCACACGGCGGAAATTTCGCTGGATGAATGCGAAGTGCCGGTGGCGAATCGTCTTGGCGAAGAAGGACAGGGATTAAAAGTTGCGCTGGAAGGATTGGACGGCGGGCGAATCGGAATTGCGTCACAGGCGGTGGGACTGGCGCAGGGCGCGATGGAAGCGTCAGTGAAATATGCGAAGCACCGAAAGGCGTTTGGACAGTCGATCAGCGAATTTCAGGCGATACAGTGGATGATCGCGGACATGCAAACGGAAATTGAGGCAGCGCGATGTCTGGTGCATCAGGCGGCGTGGGCGCGGGACCATAAGAATCCAAGGAGTGGGCCGATTGCGGCGCGCGCGAAACTTTATGCGAGCGAGATGGTGAATCGCGTTGTGTACAAAGCGGTGCAGGTACACGGTAGCGCGGGATATTCGCGGGAGAGCGATGTGGAGAGGATGTATCGCGACGCGAGAGTGATTTCGATTTACGAAGGGACGAGCGAAATACAGAGGATTGTTATTGCGCGGGATTTGTTGGGAGCGGCGGCGGGGGGAAGGAAATAGCGGGCGAATTCAGAAAAAGGCAAGTTCAAGAACCCCACCTTTGCTTCGCAAAGATGGGGCACCCAGAGTCAAAGGCAACGGCGGAGATTAGATTGGGCGAGGTTGGGAAAAAACGGCGAGTGTTGAGCGGCATGCGTCCTACTGGGCGCTTGCATCATTGGGAATTATTTTGGCGCGCTCCAGAATTGGGTGAAGCTGCAGGAAGACGCGTCGAACGAGTGCTTCTTTTTTATTGCGGATTGGCATTCGTTGACGAGCGATTACGCCGACACTTCGCAGATTGCGCAGAACTCCATTGAGATTGCTACGGATTTTCTTGCTGCGGGACTCGATCCGAAAAAGGTAGTGATATTTCAGCAGTCGCAGGTGATGGAGCACGCGGAATTGCATTTGCTGCTGTCGATGATTACTCCGCTGGGATGGTTGGAGAGGGTGCCGACGTACAAAGAGCAGATTGAGAATATTAAGGGGAAGGATTTGCTGACGTACGGATTTTTGGGATATCCGGTACTGCAGACGGCGGATATCGTGATTTACGGCGAGGAAGGTTTGCCGCTGATTGTGCCCGTGGGCGAGGATCAAGTGGCACACGTGGAGATTTCGCGCGAGATTGTGCGGGCTTTTAATGCGCATTTTGGATTTAGCGTAAGCGGCGAACTGTTTGACGCGAAGAATGGCGGCGCATACTTGAGGCTGCAAGAAGTATTTGGAATTACGCCGGGGGAACGCGACAAAGATTTTGTTGCGAACGGGCGCCGTTTCTTTAAAGGTAAAGCTAGTGAGATGGGAATTGGGAATTTCCTGGAAAAAACGGGAGAGAACAAAAGATTTTTCTCGAACGTTGAAACGCTGCGCGAGCCGGAAGTTTTGTTGACGCAAGCGAAGCGCGTGCCGGGGCTTGATGGGCGCAAGATGTCCAAGAGTTATGGGAATGCTATTGAGCTGGGCGAGAGCGACGAATCGATTCGGGTGAAAACGAAGGCGATGATTACGGACCCCGCGCGGAAGCGAAGGACTGATCCGGGGAATCCGGATATTTGCCCGGTGTTTGATTGGCACAAATTATTTTCGCCAGCGGAAACGCTTTCCTGGGCGAGTGTTGGCTGCAAGACGGCTGGCATCGGATGCATCGAGTGCAAGACTGCGATGGCGGACAATTTGATTAAGTGGATTGCGCCGATTCGCGCGCGCCGATTGGAATTTGCCGCGCAGCCGAAACGTGTGCTGGAAATGATTGACGCGGGCTCGGATCGCGCGCGAGAAACTGCGCAGGCTACGATGAAGCGCGTTCGCGAGGCGGTATTTGGTTGGAAGGCGAAGCGCGAAACGATTTCCGGCGTGACGAATGAGACGAAGCAACACGGAGCGGGGGACTAGTTCATGGAACCGACTCCTCAGGCTACCGCGGCGTACAAAGTTAATGTACCTGCGTATGACGGGCCGCTGGATCTGCTGCTGGATTTAATCCGCAAGCAGGAAATGAATATTCACGATATTCCTATCGCGAAAATCACCGGACAATATTTAGATTATTTGCGGAAGCTGGAAGAGCTGGATGTGGACGTGTCCGCGGATTTTATTTATATGGCGGCGACTCTGATTTTGATTAAGTCGAAGATGCTGCTGCCGCCCGATCCGTTTGCGCCTGCGGAGGAACAAGGCGACCCGCGCGCGGATTTGGTGCACCGGCTGGTGGAGCACGAGAAATTTAAGAACGCCGCGCATTTGCTGCACGAGAAGCAGCAACTTTTTCAGAACGTGTGGTCGAAGCCGGATATGTCTCTGTACGACACGGAAGGAACTGAGGCGGAGCTGGTCGTGTCGTTGGTAGATTTGGTGAAAGTTTTTCAGCAAGTGCTGGACCGGCGCAAAGAAGTTACGAAAATCGAATTGAATCACCAGCAATTTACCGTGGCGCAGATGATTGAGTTGATGCGCAAGGATTTAACGGCGAGCGAAGACGGCATCGAACTGCTGACATTTTTCGAAGCGTGTGCTTCGCGCCATGCGATGATTGTGGCGTTCCTTGCGGTGCTGGAAATGGTGCGGCTGCAGGCGGTGGTGCTGACGCAGAGCGAACATTTTAAGGAAATCCGGCTGAGGAAGCATAAGATGTTTGATACGGTGTTCGCGGCGGATGGTTCGCTGAAACCGCTGGCGGATATTGATGAGCAGTATTTGTAGAGCGATTTGAAATTGGAGACGATTGAACTGTGACGATGAATCCTGCGGAATTGAAGGGCGCGCTTGAGGCGGTGATTTATGCCGCGGACGAGCCGGCGTCAATTGATCAGATGGCGACGGCGATTGGCGCGGAAAAGGCTGAGCTGAAGGCGGCGCTTGAAGAATTGATTGCAAGCTACGCGACGGATGAGCGCGGGCTGGAAATTCGGAAAGTTGCGGGCGGATATAAATTTTATACGAAGGCGCAGCATCATGATGCGGTGCGGAGATTCATTAAGGGATTGCGCCCGCCGTTGCGATTGACGATGCCTGCGCTGGAAACCTTGGCGGTGATTTCTTACAAGCAGCCGGTGACGGGACCGGAAATTCAGGAAATCCGCGGAGTGAATTGTTCGGGAGTGATTCAAACGTTGCTTGAAAAGCGGCTGATCACTACCGCCGGACGCAAGGCTGTGATTGGGCGGCCGATTTTGTACCGCACGTCGAAAGAATTCTTGATGCGATTCGGGCTTTCGGACTTGGACGAGTTGCCGAGCTTGAAAGAGTTTGAGCAACTGGCGCGCGCGGCGCTGGGTTCGGATGAGGGAATTGCGCCGATTGAGCCCGGTGATATCGAAGAGGGAATGGAGCTGGATGCCGCGGCCGAGGAGGCAGCGGCGGAGACTGGAATTTCGACGGGCGGCGATGTGGCGTTGACGGACGCGGCGGCGACCGATGCGACAGGGAGCTCGGAGACGGAACCGGCGTTAGCAGACGCGAATGTTTCGATTGAAGCGAACGCGCACGATTCTGTTGCGGATGCGACGGGGTCGGAAGAAACGGAAACGCCGGGCGAAGAGAAAACGCGGGCTGCGGAGAACGGTTCGTAAGCACATCCCAATTCGATTCACGGCCACATTTTTCGGTAGCGAAGTTCAGTAAGTCCAAGGTGAAAATTCTTGCCGCTTGAACGATTGCAGAAAATAATTTCGCGCGCCGGCATCACGTCGCGCCGCCACGCTGAACTCTTGATCTCGAGCGGACAGGTGCGCGTGAACGGACAAGTGGTGAAGGAATTGGGCAGCAAGGCCGATCCGGCGAAAGATCGGATTGTGGCGGCGGGACGCGCGGTAGAAATTCAAGCGAAGCGACATTATTTTTTGATGAACAAGCCGCCGAAATATGTCTCGACGATGGCTGATCCCGAGGGACGCCCATCTCTACAAGAATTGCTGCGCGGATTGCCGACGCGAGTTTTTCCAGTTGGGCGATTGGAATATGCGGCGGGCGGATTGTTGTTGCTGACGGACGACGGGGAATTGACAAACCGCATTTTGAAATTGGCGCCGCGATTGCCGCAGACATTTTGGATCAAAGTGAAGGGACGACTGGGCGACGAGGAGCAGGCGCGTCTTGCCGGAACATTGCACGGAAAAGTGCATCCGGTTTCGGCGGCGAAGGGCGGAAAGACGGGCCCGAATCCGTGGTACGAAGTAAAATTTTCGAGTGTGCGTGCCGATATGATGCGCCGAATGCTTTTTGAGACGGGCCATCCCGTCGAGAAGTTGCGGCGAGTGGGATTGGCGACATTGGAGTTGGAAGATTTGCCGGAGGGCGCATATCGTGAATTGCAGGCGGTTGAATTGCGCAAATTGGAATTGAATTTGAAGAGGCTAGAGGAAACGCCGGCGGCTCCTGTTGCAAATGTTGGCGGGCGGCCACCGTTGCGTCCCAGAACGGCGAATAAGAAGTATGCATTTCGGGCACATCAGGAACGCGGAAAGAAACCGTTCGCAGGCGCAAAGCGTCAAGATACTAGCGTGAATCGTAGAGAGCACGACTCCACAGGGCAAGCGAGGCCAGTTCGCCGGTGAATCCAGTCCAGTTAGCGAAATTGTTTGAAGAACGTGTACCGGATTACATCCACCGGATTAATGCGTACGTCCCCGGACGCCCGATTGAAGAAGTCGAGCGGGAGCTGAAAATTCGCGCGGTGAAATTGGCGTCCAATGAAAATCCGCTGGGCCCTTCGCCACGAGCCGTGGAAGCGGCGCGCGAAGCTTTACTCGGCGTGAACCGGTATCCGGACGGCGGCGGACACTATCTGCGCGAAGCGCTGGCCGGTTTACACGGTGTTCGGATTGAAAATGTAATTTTGGGACTGGGTTCGAGCGAGCTCATTGATCTTTCTGCCCGGATGATGGTGCGGCCCGGTGATGAGGGGCTGACTTCCCTTGGCGCGTTTCCACTTTTTTATATTGCGATTCAAGCGACGGGCGGAGAATTAATTACCGTGCCGCTGAAAAATCATGCGTTTGATTTGAACGCGATGGCGCGCGCGATCACTTCGCGAACACGATTTATTATTTTGGCGAATCCGAATAATCCCACCGGCACGATGTTCACCGCCGACGAATTTGATTCCTTCCTGCAGCGAGTTCCCGAAGATGTGCTGGTGGTGTTGGACGAAGCGTATTGCGATTACGTGCAGCATCCGGGATATACGCGTTCGATTGCGGGAGTACGCGACGGTGCGAACGTGTTGGTTCTGCGAACTTTTTCCAAAGTCCACGGTTTGGCCGGTATGCGCATTGGCTATGGAATTGGTCCAGCGGCGCTGCTGAAGGAAATGGATAAAGTGCGCACGCCATTCAATACGACGTCGGTGGCACAGGCGGCGGCGCTGGCTGCAATGGGCGATGTGGAGCACACGCGGCGCTCGGTGGAATCGAATCGCGCCGGAATGTTGCAGTTGACGGCGGGGCTGGACAAGATGGGCGCGAAATTTTTGCCGTCATTTGGTAATTTTATTTACATTGAAGCGGGGATACGCGCATCTGAAGTTGCGCGGGAGTTGGAGAAATTGGGAGTGATTATTCGTCCGCTGGATTGGATGGGAATGCCGGACGGATTGCGCGTGACGGTTGGCACGACGGATGAAAATGAAAAGTTTTTGACGGCGTATGAGAAAACCGTGAAGGCGCATAAATCTTCCTGACGATTCGACCGGAATGCCATCCCGCGACGATGACGCGATTCGAGCACTTTTTTCCTCCGCAAAAATAATTGCAGTGGTTGGACTTTCTTCAAAGCGGGCGCGCGCCAGCTTCGGCGTGAGCCGCTACATGCAGGCCGCCGGATACCGAATTATTCCTGTGAATCCCAACGAGAGCGAAGTTCTGGGCGAAAAGGCGTATTCGGATTTGGATTCAATTCCAAAAGACGTGAGGATTGATGTAGTGAATATTTTTCGACGGTCTGAGGAAGTTCCGGAAGTTGTGGACGCCGCGATCAGGTTGGGCGTGCCGGCGATCTGGATGCAGGAAGGTGTGATCAATGATGACGCTGCCGCGAAAGCGCGCACTGCAGGGATATTTGTGGTGATGGATAGATGTCTGCTGAAGGATCACCAACGATTGTTGCGTTAGATATTTAAGGCAGATCGAAAATTTGCAGAGTGTGTTTTGCGAGCAGGATTACCGCTACTGAATGTCCATCCGGCGCTAGGGCAAAATCCCGAAAAGTTTGTCCATTTAGAATAGGTTTCGGCGCGGGCGGAGTTACGACCTCTGCGGGACTGCTTTCCGGATCGGCGACGGCCGCTGGCAACGGGACCCACACGAGATCGCCTTCCTGACGATCGAGTCCACGTTTTACGAGAACGGTTTTTTCGTCGGGCGCCCAATTAATTGTGCCGTATGCGACGTGAACGCGCGCAACCAGCGCCGGGTCGACCATTTCACGAATCTCCAGCGTGTTGATGTCGCGAAAGTAGGCAACCTTGGCGGCGGACGGAGAAAAACTGAGGCCGCCGACGTAGCTATCGAGAGTTGCGAGGCGGCGATAATCTTCAGACATTAAATTTAATTCCACTAGGCGTGTGACACTGGCGTCCGCGAGATTTTTTTCGATGGCGACGGCGGTGCCGCGTTTTGCATTCCACGAAAGAGCGGCGAAGGAGTGGCGATCGAATAATGGAAATAAGCGGCCGCCGGGCGACTCGATAATACTGATTGAAAACATCAAATTCGGTTTGACAGTTTCTGTGAGGTAGGCGAGCTTGCCGTTGCCGACGAGATATGTGCCATCGATTGCGCCGCGTACAACGTTGTCTCCATCCGCAATTTTCACGTCCTTGCCGTCCTGCCCGATGAACAGCAACATATTGCCCGGGACTTCTTCGCCTTTTGGATTGACCAGAGTGGTGACAAGTTCGGCGGCGACGCGGGCCCCGTCCGGGGACCAGCGGAGGCGTGTGATCGTGTAGCTGAAGGCTTCCGCGCCACGCGTGACTTTTTCGCCATTCAAAATTTTGCGGCGGCGGCCGTCAGTTTCGAGAATCCAGATATCGTCGCGCTGTACCTGAAATTTCTGAAGATTGAAAACGTGGCGTGTGGCGTAGGCCAAGCGTCCGTCGGATGCGTATGCGATTGCGGTGCAGTCGTCGTCAATAGAGACACGTGGAGTGGGAGATTGTTGTGCGCGCGCAGGAAACGACGTCATTGTGATTGCAATTACGAACGTGACGAAAAGTACTTCTATAACGTGAGTGAGTGCATGGCGGCGTTGCAATTTTGTGCGAATTGGCCGGGTCATGGTTTTGCTGTTTTGTGAGATGCGCCCGCCTTGGCGCTCGTCACTTTCAAATTTCTAATTTCTTCCAGGCGCTGCCGCAAACGTTTTTCAAATCCCTGATCCGTCGGGGCGTAGTAGTTGCGTCCCGCTAACGAATCGGGCAGACAGGACATGTCCGTAACTTTTTCGTCGTAATCGTGCGCGTATTGATAGCCGCGTCCGTAACCAACATTTTTCATGAGGCCGGTGACGGCATTCCGAAGATGAAGCGGTACGGGTTCGGCGCGCGTTTCCTGCAAATCCTTTGAAGCTTGCCCGTAGCCAACGTATAGCGCATTTGATTTGGGCGCGAGCGCCAAATAAACAGCGGCTTGTACGAGCGCAAGATTTCCCTCCGGTGGACCTACAAAGTCGGCGGCTTGCATGGCGGCGACGGTAACGGCCATCGCATTCGGTTCGGCGAGTCCAATATCCTCGCTTGCCATTCGCACGAGCCGGCGCGCGATGTAAAGCGGATCTTCGCCGGATTCGAGCATGCGCACAAGCCAGTAGAGAGTTGCGTCGGCGTCAGAATTTCGGATGGATTTGTGAAGCGCGGAAATTAAATTGTAATGCTCCTCGCCGGATTTATCGTAGGTGAGGAATTTCCGCTGGAGGGCTTGCTCCATTAGTGCGACAGTAAGCGTGCGGCGGCCGTCGCTATTAGGCGCAGCGCTGCGAACAATCGCTTCGAGAGTGTTGTATGCGGCGCGTGCGTCTCCATTGGCCATAGTGGCGATGCGCTGCAAAACTTCGTTATCTGCGGAGATATTTTCGTTGCCGAGTCCGCGCTCCGTATCCGTGAGCGCGCGCTGCAGCACTGTGAGAATTTGCATATCGCTGAGCGCTTGTAGGACGTACACACGTGTGCGCGAAAGCAGCGGCGAAATTACCTCGAACGACGGATTTTCCGTGGTGGCGCCAATCAAAATAATATTGCCGGCTTCTACGTGCGGGAGAAAAGCGTCCTGCTGAGATTTATTGAAACGGTGAACTTCGTCGATGAAGACAATCGTGCGGCGTCCGGAGCGGCTGCCGCGCTCGGCTTCGGCCATCACTTCCTTAATTTCCTTAATTCCGGTGAGCACCGCGCTGAAAGAAATAAATTCCGAGCGTGTGACACTCGCAATAATTCGCGCGATAGTTGTTTTTCCGCAGCCCGGCGGACCCCACAAAATCATGGAACCGATATCGTCACGTTCGATTTGCGTGCGCAGTGGGCCGCCGGGACCGAGCATGGCTTCCTGACCAACGCATTCGTCGAGCGTGCGCGGACGCATACGGTCCGCAAGAGGGCGCGCGCTTAGCGGAACTTCACCCTGCGAATTTGTGCGCGACGTTACGTTGCGCTCGTCGGATGGATCGAGAGTGGGGAAGAGGCTCATTCGGATGCCGCCAGTCGGCGGGCATCCACATTATCATTCATTTTTATTTGATGGGGAATCGCCGCGCTGGCACGCAGCTTCGTAAAGAAGAATCGCCGCCGCGCTGGCCGCATTTAGCGACTCCACACTTTCCATTTCAATTCCGCGCGCCATCGCGAGTGGAATTCGCACGCGCAAATCCGCGGCCTCAATCACTTCGCGGGGCAATCCAGCGCCCTCGTTGCCGATAAATATTGCTACCGGGCCGGACAAGTCTGCTTGCCACGGAGTGACCGCGGAATCGTCGACCGTCGATGTGGCGGCCAACATGCGAACTCCCGCCGCGCGCATTTGCGTTTGCAGAACTTGGGTGGAAATTCCTTCGGCGATGGGAAGGCGAAACGCAGCTCCTGCCGACGCGCGAACTACTTTTGGCGAAAAAATGTGCGCCGTGCCGATCGTAGTGGAGCGGCACGCTGCGACGCCGGTCGCACCCAATGCTTCCGAGGTGCGAAGGATGGTGCCTACGTTTCCGGGATCTTGAAGTCCGACGAGCACGACAATTAAAGTGGATTTATTTGCTTTCGCCGGCGATTGCGAGGAACTACTTCGACCGTAGAGATCGTCCAGAACTGCGCGGCGAGGCCACACGATTGCCGCAACGCCTTGAGTTGTTTCCGTCGCGGCGATGCTTTGGAAAAGCGCGTCGCTGGTGGCGAGCAATCGCGTTTCGCGTCCAATGCGCGGAATAATTTTACCGAGATGCTTGCGTCCGGACTCACTTACGAGGATCGCTTCTACTTTAATATCGGAGCGCAGAGCTTCTTCAACGAGGCGCGCGCCTTCGATGCCGATATTCATTTCACCAGATGCGGGCGGGCCGGCCATGGCGGTTCGGAAACGCTTGAGCCAATGATTTTCGCGAGCGGAAATAGATTCTGGCTGGCGGCCTGATGAAGTGCGAGTTGCGGTGCGCGGCGAAACACGCGGACGCCGTGGCGGTCGCGACATGAGAGCAGCCTAACAAACGCGGAGCGCACGTACACGAGAATAAAATTGGCGACGAGATGAAGAGCCAATTGACGAATGGGGTTAGTTATCTTGCGCGTGCCGAATTGCTGTGGTAGCTTGCCGCAAGTGAGATGAAGCTGTGTCCCCGTGTTTTTGCGGGCGCTTTTTCAAATTGAAAGGCGCAAACCTTGGCCGCCGAGCTTTTGAAGGTCTCCGCGGACGCCCCCGAAATTACCGCTTTACGTTACGCCTGCGATTTCATTGAGCGCGGGCAGGTCGTTGGCGTTCCCACGGATACCTATTACGGACTTGCGGCCGATCCATTCAATTTGGCGGCCGTCGAGCAGATTTATCAGATTAAGGGGCGTCCCGAAAATCGCGCGCTGCCGATATTGGTTAATTCAATTGAACAAGCCACGGGATTGGCGCGAGATTTGCCGGAGATATTTCCGAAATTGGCGCGAAAATTCTGGCCCGGGGCATTAACTCTGTTGGTGGATGCTTCGCACCAGTTGCCGCTGAAGGTGACGGCGAATACCGGGCGCGTGGCATTGCGTTGGCCGAACGCGAAAATTGTCACCTGGCTGATTGAAATGTTGGAAGGCCCGGTGACGGGTACGAGCGCAAATATTTCCGGATTTCCACCCTGCTCACACTGCGATCAACTGGTGAAACAATTAGGCGATCGCTTACCGCTGATTCTCGATTCGGGCGAAACCGGCGCGACGCTGGCTTCGACAATTGTGGATTTAAAGAGTGATGGCTGGAAAATTATTCGCGAGGGAGTCATCAGTGAAGCGGATATTCGTGCGGCGCTTGAATCGTAATCTTGCAAAAGTTTATTTTGCAGTAGTTCCCGCGACAAAATCGTAGTCTCCGCCGGGCCCCAACAAAATATTTCCGATGCGGCGGCGATGTACTGAAATGTTGTCCTGAAACCACAGCGGCAGATACGGCAGGTCAGTGCTGAGAATTTGTTGCACCTGACTGTAAATGGCGCGGCGCTTTTCGCGGTCGGGTTCGACTCGCGCGCGATCCACGAGCGCGTCCAACTGAGCGTTGCGATAGCGGCCGCGATTTGCCCCGGCCGGCGGAATCTTGTGCGAGCCGAAAGCGAACTCGAAGAAATCGGGATCGTTGTTGGCGCCAACCCATCGCAACGTGTAGAGCTGAAAATCTCCTTTGGTTATGTCGGTATAAAATGTAGCAAATTCCAACGGGCGCAATTCAAGTTGAACGCCGATGCGCTTCCATTCGTCTTGTAGGACTTCGCCGAGCAGACGCGCGAGAGAATCCGTGGAAGTTTTCATGGTGATTGTGAAGCGAGTGCCGGTGCGCGGATCGCCTTTGCGCGGGAAGCCGGCCGCGTCCAGCAACGATTCCGCTTTCGCTGGATTGAATTCGTATTGCGGAACGTTTGGTTCGTACGCCCAATTATTTGGAGGAAGCGGACCTGGCGCGACCTTCGCTTGATCGCGAATCAATGTGCGCACGAGAGTGGCGCGGTCCGTGGCATAGGTGAGTGCCTGGCGCACTTCGCGGTGGGCGAGAGTAGGATCTTCGCAATTAAAAGAAATGTAAGAAAAGAGTGTGCCGGGTTCTTCGCTCACAGCGAGATCGGATTGCTGCGCGAGAACTGGAATCATGTCCGGCGTGAAAGAATTTAACTCGACATCGGCTGTGCCTTTGCGAAGTTCCAGCGCGCGCACAACCGCTTCCGGCACAACGCGGAAGCGGACGTGCTCGATCTGAGATGCGCCGCGAAAA
This sequence comes from uncultured Acidobacteriota bacterium, assembly GCA_963778235.1. Classification (GTDB taxonomy): domain Bacteria; phylum Acidobacteriota; class Terriglobia; order Acidiferrales; family UBA7541; genus DASTCZ01. Next base: position 47,991 of record CAVZTQ010000001.1, read on the forward strand.
TACCGATCGTTGCGCGCGAAAACAACTTCTTCGTCCTGAAGTGAACTTACAAAACGAAATGGGCCGCTGCCGATCGGGTGTTGCGCAAAATCTACGCCCGAGCCGGCGGGAACAATTCCAACGGCCGAGCGCACAAGACTCCATGCGAATGCAGCGTTTGGTTCGCTTAGATGAAAAATAATTGTTTGTGCGTCGGGCGCTTCAATACTCTGCACTACGCGGAATGCGCCGCGCTTCGGACTCTGCGTTATGCCTGACGGGCCGGGAATTCCATTCAAAATGGATTGAAAAGTGAATTTCACATCGGCGGACGTGAGCGTGCGGCCGTCGCTGAATTTCACGCCTTCGTGCAAATGAAAAACGTAAGTCTTGGGATCGGGCGTTTCCCAGCGGTCAGCTAAATCTCCGCGAACGTTCATGGTCGCGTCGCGTTCGAGGAGTCCGCTGAAGAGAAGGCTCGAAAGTTGAGCGGACCGGGCGTCTGTTCCGAGACGCGGATCGAGATTCGCGGGCATTGTCTCAATTAGAAATGTGATTCTGCCGGGCTGCGCTGCTGGTGCGTGACTGCATCCGGTGAACAAAGTTACGAGAATTGCGACTAGAGAAAAACGCGTGCATGTATTTTTCACGTTAGCGAGGCGGCGCATAGCAGACCTTGCCAAGAATGGCGGGGCGTTTCGCGCCGGTGGCCGACGGAAGGTTTGTCGTGCGGCCATGGAAAGTTTCATGCGCGAGAATCGCGAACGCGAAAGCTTCTTTGCCGTCTTCTAGAACGCCGAGCGCGGCGGAAGTTGTTACGTCCACACCACGAAGCCCGGCGGCAAGTTGCGCCATGATGAGCGGATTGTGCGCGCCGCCGCCCGCGACGATGAGCTGATTTATTTTTTCGCGAGGGGCGATGTAGCGATGCCATGCGTCGATAATCGTGAGCGCGGTGAACGCAGTTGCCGTGCGGACAAGATCCGCTGGACGCGCGCGATGCTTTTGCGCCCACGCGAGCAACTTTGTCACGTACGCTTCGCCAAATTGTTCGCGCCCTGCGGATTTTGGCGGGCGAAGCCGGAAATAATGATCGGTGAGGAGCGTGTCGAGCAACTCCGGCCACACGGTCCCGGTGAGCGCGAATTCGGCGTTGCGATCGAATCGCGATTTGCCTGCGGAATAATGCTGCATCAGCGCGTCAATGATCATGTTGCCGGGGCCGGTGTCGAATGCAAAAACATTTTCAGGTTTCGCGCCGGCTGGTATCACGGTGACATTTCCGATACCGCCGATGTTCAGCGCAACACGGCCGATTTTCAGGTCGCGATAAAGCAGGTAGTCGACAAAGGGCACAAGCGGAGCGCCTTGGCCGCCAACAGCCATATCCGCCGGACGAAAATCGCCAATGGTTGTGATTCCGGTTCGCGCGGCAATAACTGCCGGCTCGCCAATCTGAAGCGTGCTCGCGGCGTGACGCATTCCACGTACACGGCTGAGACTACCCTGATGAAAAATAGTCTGCCCGTGAGAGCCGATGAGCGCGACACTTGAAAGTGGAACGCGAAATCGGCGGCAGGCTTCGACCACCGAATCACCGAATAATTTTCCGAGTGTGAAATTAAGCTCGCTGATTTCCGCCGTGGATGTTGCCGCGCCGCCAGCGACACGTAGAATTGTTTTTCGGATTTCGGAACGGAAGGGAATTGACGTGGCATGTTCGATCTTCGCGCGCAAATGCGGCGGTGCGCCGGAAATTCGCGTAACCGCCACGTCGATGCCGTCGGCGGACGTGCCCGACATCAGGCCGATGACTCGAAGCGATTTGCTTGAGCGTGCGCGCGTCATGTAATTTGCTTTTTCAATTGCGCGAGAAGATTCAGCGCGTCGAGCGGCTTTAGATTATCAAGATCCGCCTCGCGCAGCGCCTCCAAAACTTCGCGATCTATCGGAGTAAACATAGGCTGCTGTGCCGCGGATATTCCGCTTGACGCGCCCGGTGACAATTTCTCGCTCAGTTCGTGCTCGCTGCGCTCATGGCGAGACAGAATTTCGCGAGCGCGCTCGATCACTTTGCGAGGTAATCCTGCCAACCGCGCTACTTCAATTCCGTAACTGCGATTTGCGCTGCCCGCTTCTACATGTTTCAGAAAAACAATTCCGGTGGGCGTCTCACGTACAGCGACGTGAATGTTTTTCACGCCGGGCAGAAGATCCGCCAGCTCCGTTAACTCGTGATAATGCGTAGCGAAAAGAGTTCGCGCGTGAGTTTCGGATTTCAAATGCTCCACTACCGCCCACGCGATGCTCAGTCCATCGAACGTTGCGGTGCCGCGACCCACTTCATCCAGCAAAATCAAACTTGATGCCGAAGACGTGTTCAGAATGGCGGCGACTTCGCTCATCTCCACTAGAAATGTTGAACGTCCGCGCGCTAAATTATCTGACGCACCGATGCGCGTGTAAACGCGATCGGTAATCGGCAGCCGCGCTTGCGTCGCGGGAACGTACGAGCCAACTTGCGCCATGATCACAATCAGCGCGGCCTGCCGCAGATAGGTGGACTTGCCGCCCATGTTTGGCCCGGTGATCAGCAAAATTTGCTGGCCCGTATCGTTCAGGTACAAATCATTCGGCACAAAACGTTCGCCGCGCGCTTCCAGCAGTTGCTCGATCACAGGATGCCGTCCGGCGAGAATCATCATGTCGCCGTCTTCTGTGAATTCAGGGCGCGCGTAATTTCGTTCTGCGGCGAGGCGCGCGAAATCCACCAGCACGTCAAGCTGGGCGATTGCCGCAGCGGTACGTCGTAGGCGCGGCGCTTGCACGGCGATCCATTCACGAAGTTCGGCAAATAATCTGCGTTCGATTTCAGAGATGCGATCGTCAGCCTCCAAAACTTTGCGCTCGTAATCTTTCAGTTCCGGAGTAGTGAAGCGTTCCGCATTCGCCAATGTTTGTTTGCGTTCATAGTCGGCGGGTACGAGCGAAGCGTTCGCGTGCGAAATTTCCAGGTAATATCCGAAAACGTGGTTGTAGCGAATTTTCAGTGAGCCGATGCCGGTGCGCTTACGTTCGCGATCTTCCATCGCGGCGATAAACTGGCGCCCCTTCTGGCCAAGATCGCGCAGCTCGTCAAGCTCAACGAGAAATCCGCGGCGGATTACTCCCGGCTCAGTCGCTTGAGCTGGCGGATCGTCGGAGAGCGTCGCCTCAATGCGCTCGGCCACATCCTTCAGCTCATCCATTTGTTCGCGCAATTCGGAAAGTCGCGCGGCGGTGCAATTTGCGAGGAATCCACGAGCCATCGGCACCCGCACAAGCGAAGCGCGCAGCGCCGTCAGATCGCGCGGAGTGGCCTGACCTAGCGTGATGCGGCTCGTGATGCGCTCCAAATCAAGCACACCTTTTAAAGTTTCGCGAATTTCTTCGCGCAGCACGGTGTGGGACTTCATCGCTTCGACAGCGTCCAACCGCTTTTCAATTTCTTCCAGTGAAATTTGCGGACGCAGAATCCATGAACGCAAAAGCCGCGCGCCCATTGACGTGACGGTTTCGTCCAACGCCGCCAGCAAAGTTGTAGGATGCGCGGATGCGGCGTCGTCCGGAAAAGCAGGTGTAACTAGCTCAAGATTGCGTACAGAGACGCCGTCAATTCCAAGCGCGTCCTGCTGCTGATAATAACGAATGCGATCCAAATGCCGCAGCGCGTGGCCAGCGCTTTTCGTTCCGTTGCCGCTCACCGAAGTTTCGCGCAAATAATGAACGATTGCTCCAGCGGCTGTTGCGGCGGCGTGATGATCAGCGAGGCCGAAGCCTTCCAGCCCCGCCACGCCGAATTGCTCGGTCAGCATTCGTTCGCCGTAATCGTGATTGAAAATCCAATCTTCCAAACGAGTGATAGCGCCGTCGCGAATTTCCATTCGGGAAGCGAATTTCGTCCCGGGCCCGGTGGTTTCTGAATCGGTGAACAGTCCTGTCACGCGCTCCAGCAGAATTTCGCGCGGCCGCAAAAGTTGAATCTCGTCGCGAAGCTTATTTTCCACGTCAGCGCCGGAAAATTCGGTGGCGCTGAATTCTCCCGTGGAAATATCCACCCAGGCCAGGCCGATGCCGCCGGTGTTCGGCGCATAGGAAACGGACGCCAGAAAATTATTCTCGCCCGGCTCAAGAAGCTGCGCATCCGTCGCAGTGCCCGGAGTGATGACGCGCGTAACTTCGCGCCGCACCAGCTTCTTTCCCGGCGCGGGCAATTCCATTTGTTCGCAGATGGCAACTTTGAATCCGCCGCGGATCAGGCGCGCGATGTAATTTTCCGCCGCGTGATAGGGAACGCCGCACATCGGAATGGGCTTGCCCTTTTCCCGATTGCGCGAGGTCAGAGTGATTTGCAGTTCACGCGAAGCGACGATCGCATCTTCGTGAAACAATTCATAGAAGTCGCCCAATCGGAACAACACGAGCGCGTGGGGGTAGCGCGTCTTAATTGCCTGGTACTGACGCATCAGCGGTGTTGTTGGCTCAGACATGATTTGGCGTGTTCGCGCGCTGCGGCATTATACTAGTGTCGCTGGCAGAAGTTCGTACAGGTCTTTTTGCGGTGCGGCGGTGGCGAAGGGGAATCCATTCCAAACGAAATCGAAGTGAAGCTTTCGATTACAAGCGTGGCCGCCGCGCGGAAGAAGATCGCGAAGCTAGGCGCGAAGCTTGTGCGGCGCGAAGTTGGCGGCAAGGACGGGCGCGTCCACGAATTGAATATACTTTTCGATACGCCCGACGGCGGATTCGCCCGGCACGGTCAATTGTTGCGCGTGCGCGTTGAATCCTCGGGCGACGCAACGAGCAAAGGCGCCAAGCGCGCCGTGCTCACATATAAAGGTCCGGGCGAGCCGCAGAAAGAAGCGCGATTCAAAGTCCGCGATGAAAGGGAAGTAGTTGTTGCCGATGACGCGGCGATGCGCGGAATCTTAGAAGCGTTGGTCTGCGTGGATGGTTCCGATATGAAAAGTTTCGAACCACGTTTGAACTCCCGGGAAATGCGAAGTGGGCCGCTGGATTGCAAATTGAATTGGACGAAACGCCAATCGGGGTTTACGTGGAGCTCGAAGGTCCGCCGAACGGCAATTGATCGCGCCGCGACAGGAATTAGGATTTTCGCGCGCAGAATACGTCACCAAAAATTATCTACTGCTGCACGTGGAAAATTGCCGCCGCAAGGGACTTGCAGTTTCGCAGCCTCGCGCCGGGCGTCGTTTCGGGAATACCAGACATGATTTTTGCAAAAGAGAAAAAGGTGAAGCGTTAGCGGCGGGCAGTGGATTCCGTTAGCGCCATTTTGGCATCAGCAAACTCGGCTTCGATCTCGTCTACTGCGCGATTCTTCGTTCCTCGAATTACTTTCGCCACTACATAAATCGGACGCGCCTTCAATTCCTCAAACACACGCCCGATATATTCACCGATTACGCCAAGAAACAAGAGTTGCACGCCGGAGAGAAACGTAACGATGGTGATCAGCGCTGTGAATCCTTGCGGCGATTGATGCAGCACCAGTTTAACGTACGCCGAATAGAGTGTGAATCCGCCGGAGAATGCAATCGCGATCAATCCCAAAATGGCCGCGGCACGAATCGGCACAATTGAAAATGCCATGATTCCGTCAAACGCGAGCTTGAATAATCGCAGACTCGTGTATTTGCTTTCGCCGGCGTAGCGGGCGTCGCGCTCGACCGGAATTCCAATTTGTTTGAAGCCGACCCACCCGCGCAAGCCTCGCAAATAACGGTGATGCTCGGGCATGCAGCGGATTAAATCCACCACGCGCCGCGACATTAATCCGAAGTCGCCTGCGTCCAGCGGCAATCGAACGTCGGCCAGCGCGGAAAGCAGACGGTAAAAAATGCGATAACAAGCGCGCAGCCACCACGGTTCCTTCCGCTTGGTGCGTTGCGCGTATACAACGTCGTATCCTTCCAAATATTTTTCGACGAAAGCGGGAATTGTTTCAGGGACATCTTGGAGGTCAGCGTCCATCACAACTGTAGCGTCGCCGGTAACGTGATCGAGAGCCGCCGAAAGCGCCGCCTGATGACCAAAATTTCGCGAAAGTACGATCAGTACAATTCGAGGATCAATGCGCGAAGCGAATTCCAGCATTTCTCGTGTGCGATCGCTGCTGCCGTCATCCACAAAAACCAATTCGTGCGGCCCGCCGGGAATCTGATCGGCAACGGCGCGGATTCGCGGAAGAAGTTCCGAGATAACCGATTCCTCGTTGTGCACCGGAACAGCGATGGAAAGCCGGAAAGGTTTGCCCGAATTATTTTTCATTGGCGCGCCTTTCCTTTGAAGTAGACCATGTTCCAGAATTTGATTCCCAATCCAGTCAACCAGAATGGCTCGAACACGACCGGCTCGAACGCTTCTGAGAATATCTCTTTCCATTCACCAAGTGGTCTTACGAATTTTCCGCGGTCCCAAAGAGCCAACTGTCGCGCCAATCGCTGTTCCTGAGGCAATACAACTTCAATGATGTGAACGTGGCCATCATCGGTAAGCAGCGTGGACAGGTGGGACAGAATGCGCTTGGTGTTCACGAGATCGATGTGATGCAAAAAGCTGTTTGCGAGAATGAAGTCGTACTTTTCGCCGGGCGGCGCGGAATATTGGCACACGTCCGCTACCAGAAAATCGCGGCGATAGTGTTTTCTAGCGTACTCGATGTACGCCGGGTTCATGTCCACGCCAAGGTAGCCGGCGGAAGTGAAGTGACGCGTATTCGTGCCGGGGCCGCAGCCCACGTCCAACACTCTGCGAATGTTGGAAAGATTGTTGTGTGCATTCAGCGGCACAAGTTTCTGCTCGGCGAATTTTCCCTGCCAGAAAAGATACGCGCGCGGATGATCCAGAATTTGATCGCCCGGAATCATGGCCGCCACCTGACTTGAAATTTTCCGAAATTTTGCATCTGCGGATATCGTGCGTCCAAAATGCTGACCAAATCAGGCGGGAACGGAGTCGAAACGTTTGGAAGCCGATTGATTACGATTACATTCGGCTGCGTCGCATCGACCGCCGCCAGCACTCGTGCTGTCTCTCCGTCATAACTCTCGAACGCGTCATAGATTATCCGCGACGGGTTTTTATATCCGCCAAGAAAGTAAATTTCAGGAGTATCCGGTCCGGCATACAAGGCGCCGTTCGTCGACTTTTGGCGCACAAAACTCAGAAGCTGACCGTATTGCTCGGCTTCGCCGGTATTGCTGCGCAGGCCGCCTGCCCTGGGGAATCCCAACGCTCCTGATGGCCACGGAGGCCAGTATCTGAAGGGCATAGCGTCGAGGGCCATCCCCGGTGTTACGCGCAAGGCCATGAACGCGATGAAGAAGACCGCGACCATTGCGGGGATCAAACGCGGCGACTGATTTCGTGATGAGGTGAGCGCAAGAATTGCGAGAACCAGCAACGGCGAGATATAACAGAAATAAGTTGCCGAGGAATACGGAAACTCAATCAAACTGCACATCCCCAGCGCACTCAGCATCAGAAATGCCTTCTGGCCGTTCACGCCCGCAAGTGACCAACCTGAAGCGCTCTGGTTCAGAACCACCGCCCCGATGGCAACCGCAAACGGCACGATCGTCGCAACAGAGAACCACACAAATTGGTAAGCGATGGGGTCCGTCGGAGTAACAACGATTAGGAGAATCATCGCGGCCGTCAATGCCGCTGCAATCACCCACGATTCGCGCCGCTTGGAATACCACGCGAACGCTATTAGTCCCACCAGTGGAACGATCGCAATCAAATCGGCAAGTGGCGGCGGCGGAAAATCCGCCATCTTCAAACGTTGGAACGGAATCACGAAAATGCCGTCATAAATATTGTGCAGCGAATGCGACATCACATAGGGAATCAGGAATAGCGCGATGGGTACTGCGACTCCGGCAAGGAATGGAAGAACTAGTCGGAACAGATTGCGAAATCGCGCGCCACTTTCCAGCGAGGCCGCAGAAGATTCCCGCGTCAGCAATAGGAGTCCTAGAGCGAGTCCGGGAACCACGAAGTGATAGACACGTGGCAACGTTGCAATCGGCCGAATCAAAAGCGTTAGAGCTGTAACCAACGCCGTCACCGAAATTGTAACGAAAATACGATACAGGTTCAGCGAGTTGCCGGCCGGCGCCGAAGCCGTGCCCGAATTTTCACGCGCTTCCGACTGTTCCACAAATACAAAGAACATCAATGTAGCAGCGACAAAATAAATGCCCGGACTTTTTATGAGACACGATAGTCCGCCGAATAGCCCCGCTGCGAATAGCCATCGAGCGGCGCGTGTATCCAAATACTCCAGCAGGGCGGCGATGCCAAATGTCGCGAAGAACAGGTTGTACCAGGAGGGCATTCCCGCGGGGTAGTTCGGGACACTTGCCGCAACGCTCAGCAGAGTGACCAGGCCCGCTGCGAGTGGACTTGCAAATTTCGCCGCACAGAAGTAAACCGCCGGAACCCACATCGCAAAGAAAATCAGAAGCATAATTCTCAGCGACATCAAATTCATGCCAAACAATCGTAGTGCCGCGGCGTTCAAGTAGCTCAGCCCGCCGGTGTAAACGTCATCGAAATCGCGATGGGGAAGTTGGCCGCTCAGCACTCGCTCCCCGGTCTGCGCGAGCATGCCATCGTCATGCGCAACCCATCCTCGATTCAAGTGAATTCCCAGCCACCCGACGCTGAGTATCCACGTCAGCAGAAGTATCGCGATTGATTTGCTTAGCTTTGATTTCCGCGGCCCGTGGGTAACTCCTGCAAATTTCGACGCGCCACTAGCGGGGTTTCCCAAAACGGTATTTTGTGAGATTTGGTCGGCTTGTTGTTCTGCGATGGATGGCATATAAGCCGCGTTCGGACGGCACTCTGATCGCTTCGCACGATCTCCGCAATGCGCTTTTGCGCGGCAATTTCAGTATAGAGTCGCGGGTGACCGTGTATGCGGAATGGTTCAACGCGAAGTGTGCTAGGGATTAACATTCAATTGCGCAATTCCGGGTGAGGGGCTGTCTCTCTATTGCGATTTTCTCGCGTGTGCTTCGCAATTTCCGCGGCCGCCCGCAAATTTTCTTTTCAAAAACGTCATTCTTTTCTTGACAAACTTTGCATAACGATTTAATTACGAGAGCGAGGTTTTACCGCTCTAATGATTTACGCTGAAGAAAAGGAGCCTCCGTCGCGTCGGCTTCACGCGCAGGGGGTGGTTCGTTTGGTGGTCACGGCGATTTGCACGCGCCGTGCCGAAGGCTTCAGCCGGACTTTCCCGGCGCAGCCTGATTCAACAGGAGTTCTGTCCGCATAGCCGCACGAAAAGTGGGTTTCCAATCCACCCGCGGCCGGGCTCGATTCCTGGCAGCGGGTTTTTTGTGCGCGAGCCACGATTTTTCGCCGCCGCCCCGCTCAAATATTTAGTTCAGAACGTTTAGTTCAAAAAATTTAGTCCAAACATTTAAAGGGAAGGAGATTCGCTCATGCTGCACGCCACAGAACTGCTCGGCGCCGCCACTTATGACGTGCATGGCAATTTTGTCGGCCGCGTGCGCGAATTATTCATCGAGCCAGCCGACCAGCCCAATCGCGTGGCGCGATTCTTATTAGCGCGCGGAAAATATCAGCCCCTTGTCGCACGGTATGACCAGGTTGCACTCGCCGTGCCGGGCTGCCTCAAGCTAAATGTGGGCGAAAAATCACTCGAAGAATATCACGCCAATGAAGGCTGGCTCGCCGTGCAGAAGGATCTGCTCGACCAGCAAATTATCGATACGGGCGGACGAAAAGTTGTCCGCGTAAATGACCTCGAACTCGCCGAGCATCACACCAATGATTGCGTCGAATTGCGCGTGAGTCAGGCGGATGTGGGCGTCACCGGGGCCGTCGGGCGTTTGCTGCAGGGAATCGTTTCGCCGGCGCTGATTCGCCGCATTCAGGACAAACTGCCCGCGCATATGATTCGCTGGGAATTTGTAAATTTAATTGAGCCCGACCCGCTACGGCGCATCAAGCTGCGCGTATCCCATCAAAAGTTGGCGCATTTGCATCCCGCGGACCTCGCCGACATTTTGGAAGCGCTCTCCTCCGAGGAGCGTCAATCGATTATCGATTCGCTTGACGAAACCAGCGCTGCCGAAACGCTGGCGGAACTGGACTCACGCCTGCGCCAGCAAATCGTCGAGAAACTCGATCCGGAAAAAGCCGCGGACATTATCGAAGAAATGGCGCCGGACCAGGCCGCCGACTTGCTCGCGGGACTGTCGCCCGAAACGTCCAAAGAATTGCTCGAGGAAATGCCGCATCACGAAGCCAGTGATGTTCGCGCGCTGATGAAATTCGAGGAAAATTCCGCTGGTGGCATGATGAATACGCAATTCATGCTGGTCGGCGAAACCGCCACTCGTGAAGAAGTGATTGACTGGATTCGCTCGAATGAGTCGGATCTCGAACAACTTGACGCCGTATTTCTCACCGACACCGATGCGAAATTCAGCGGAATTGTGCCGACGGGCCGCCTGCTTTTGGCCACCACGGGACAGACGATGAACTCGCTCAAGTCCGAGCCGCTTTTGTCTTTGCCGCCCGACGCGAACGAGAAAGAAGTTTTCGAGTTATTCGACAAATATAATTTGCGCGTTCTCGGCGTGGTCGACGAGAGCGGCGTACCTATCGGCGCAATCACGGTAGACGACGTTGTAACGCGGCTTGCCGCGAAAGTTTAGCCGTACAAATCTAAGGAGCAATTTTTTAAGCAAGCAGTTCTGTCATGGATCTGAAGACACTTATTCCGCGCATGGAAGCGCTGCGAAAGAAGCTGAATCGCTGGCCGCGCAGCACGCGCGTGCTCTGGCGACGTCTCGCACTTTTCATGGCAGTCGTCGGGCCGGGCTTCATCACTTCGAACGTAGACAACGACGCCGGCGGAATTTCCACATATTCCATCGCCGGCGCGAAATACGGTTACGCGCTCCTCTGGTCCTTGATTCCAATGACCATCGCGCTCTACGTAACGGAAGAAATGTGCGCCCGTCTCGGCGTGGTAACAGGGAAGGGACTTTCCGATTTAATCCGCGAAGAATTCGGATTCCGCCCAACATTTTTTGTGATGGTCACGGGCTTTCTCGTCGATTTAATGAACGTCGTCGCCGAGTTCGCCGGCGTCGCCGCGGCAATGGAAATTTTCCACATCAGCAAATATATAGCCGTGCCGGTCGCTGCAATCATGGTGTGGATCTTGGTGATGCGTGGTACCGCGCGCCAAGTCGAGAAAATATTTTTGATCGCCTGTTTATTTTACGTGGCCTACATCGTTTCGGCCGTGCTTGCGAAACCGGATTGGCTTGAGGCAGGGAAGAGTCTCATCGTTCCCAGCTTCCAATTCAACACGCCATATCTTTTGACTTTAATCGGCCTCGTCGGCACCACCATTGCGCCGTGGCAATTCTTTTATTTGCAGGCGGGCTTCGTCGAAAAGCGCGTCGGGCCTCGTCAATATCCGCAAGCGCGCGCTGACGTTCTGGTCGGCAGCATCAGTTGCATGGTCATCGTGTTTTTCATTATGGTTTGCACCGCGGCAACATTGTTTGTCTCCGGGCATCACGATATCGCCGACGCAAAAGAAGCCGCGCAAGCACTACTTCCAATGGCGGGACGCTGGGCAAGTTTACTTTTCGCATTCGGCCTGCTGAACGCGTCTCTCTTCGCTGCCTCGATCCTTCCGCTTTCCACGGCACACGTAATCTGCGAAGGCTTGGGCTTTGAGGCTGGCATCGACCACAAATTCCGCGAAGCGCCGATTTTCTATTGGCTCTATACGGTCCTTATCGTCGTTGGCGCAGGACTGATTCTCGTGCCCCGCGCGCCGCTGCTGAAAATTTTGTTTTTCTCGCAGGTTGGAAACGGAATCTGGCTGCCTATAGTCTTGATTTTTATCGTGCTGCTCTCGAGCCGCAAAGATCTGATGGGCACGTACGCGAATTCCACAACCTTCAGCGTAATTGCGTGGACCACCAGCATCATCATGATCGCGCTCACGCTCTTCCTCATGTATGCCTCATTTTTCATGGGAGGCGTACCGGGCCTTTGACGTTACATATTCACACTCCATACATTGCGCACGCTCGGAGCGTGTGTTAACTTTGCGTGGTAAAGAAGCTTCCTATTTTTGGTGGATTTGGAATGGCTACGCTACTTCTGGAATCGCAGCAACGTGACGAGACCGACCTGCTCGCGCAGATCGACCCTACTCGTTTGCCTCGCCACATCGCCGTAATCATGGACGGCAATGGCCGCTGGGCCAAGCGCCGCCATCTCCCTCGCATCGCCGGACATCGCGCCGGTGCAAGCTCTGCCCGTCAAGTAATCGAAACTTGCGCGCGCATGGGAATTCCCGCGCTCACTCTCTACGCCTTCTCGCTGGAAAATTGGCGCCGTCCGCAGCCTGAAGTTGATTTCCTGATGCGCCTGCTTCGCGAATATCTGAAGCAGGAATTGCCGGAAATTCATCGCAACAATATCCGCATGCTGGTTATCGGCCGTGCCGATCAACTTCCTGAAGCGGTCCGCGAGGACGTACGCAACGCGATGGAATTAACCGCCGGAAACACCGGAATGAAGTCTGGCCGTGGCGCTGAATTATGGCGGCCGCGCGGAACTGGTCGACGCCTTTAACGCGATTCTCGATCGCGCCCAGAAAAACGGCGCAACGCACGCGCCGCGTCGACGAACAAATGATCGCCGACAATCTGTACACCGCGGGCCTGCCCGATCCGGATCTACTCATCCGCACCAGCGGGGAAATGCGCGTCAGCAATTTCTTGCTCTGGCAAATCGCCTACGCCGAAATCTACGTCACAGAAACTTTGTGGCCGGATTTTTCCCGGGTGCGCTTGCTCGAAGCTCTCGTGGAATTTCAAAAGCGCGAACGCCGCTACGGCGGATTGGCCTCCGACGATTCCGAAGAAGATGCCACGTAGTTTGCGCTCCCACATTCCGACATAACCACGCTCTCGTGATACATTTCCACGGAACCGAAATCCACATGAAGAATTCAGCTATGGCCACGCGCGCCCAATGACGTTCAAAAGAATTCTGACCGCCGCCGTCCTAATCCCCGCCGTCGTCGCCACAGTGTGGTGGGCTCGACCGGCCGTGGTTACAGTTGCCGCGACGGCCGTCGCGTTGCTCGCGCTGCTCGAATTTTTCGCATTAGGCGACCACGCCGGTCTGCGAGGATACCGAATCTGGACAGGTTTCTGCGCCATCGCAATATTTTTCACGCAATGGCTTGCATCCGAAGAACAGACCCGTGCACTGGCCGGCGGGGACGCGCTTAACCCGCGTCACCGAGCTATCCGAAGCTTTCTCAATTGAGTTAATACTGATCGTCTTCGTCGTAGGCGCCACAGGAATAATTTTGTTCGGCCGTCAATCAGTCGAAGAAGCCCTCGGCGGACTTTCCGTCAGTTCAGCCGCACTAATTTTTCTAGTACTCCCGCTCTCAGCAGTCGTCAGGCTCGACGGCATCGGCACCGGTGGTCGCAAACTTTTATTATTTACTCTGGTGCTCGTTTGGGTTGGTGACACCGCCGCCTATTTCGTCGGCCGCTGCCGTCGGCCGCTGGCGAATGGCGCCAAGTTTAAGTCCCAAGAAAACCTGGGAAGGCGCCACCGCGAATCTCGTCGGCTCCATTCTCGTCGCGGTTGTCGCTCAACGATGGATAACCGAAGTTCCCGTGCGTCATCTAGTTGCTATGGCCGTGCTTGCGAATATCGCGGGCCAGGCCGGCGATCTGCTGGAGTCCGCTTACAAGCGCAGCGCAGGCATGAAGGATTCCGGCACGCTTTTGCCCGGTCACGGCGGAATGCTTGACCGTATTGACGCTTTGGTGCTGGCCGCGCCAGTCGTTTGGTATTATTTCAACTGGCTGGCCGCGCGTTCGCATTAAACTGGACTCATCTTGATCGGAGAATCTACGCACCGCGTATGAAAAGCATTTCCATTCTCGGCTCAACAGGTTCAATCGGCCGCCAGTGTTTGAATGTCGTCGAGTCTCTTCCTGACCGCCTCCAAATTGTCGCGCTCGCAGCTGGCGGAAATTTGGAAGAGTTAACCGGCCAGATCGCGCGCCATCATCCCAAAATTGTTTCTGTGGCGGATTCGCTTCGCGCCACCGAACTGCTTGAGCGTTTGCGCGCAGCAGAAATATATCCGTTGCCAGAAATTGAATTCGGCGCGGCAGGGAACAAGAGCGTCGCCACAATTGCCGAAGCGCAGATAGTAGTTTCCGCCGCAGTCGGCGTTGTTGGACTGGAAGCAACATACGCGGCAATCGTTGCGGGCAAGCAAGTAGCGCTTTCCAACAAAGAAGTTCTCGTCGCCGCCGGAGAAATCGTAATGGCCGCGGTGCATCGCGCCGGAGTTCGCTTTGCTTCCCGTCGATAGTGAGCACAATGCGATTCATCAATGTTTGCGCGGCGGCAAGCACGCCGAAGTTCGCCGGCTCGTCCTGACCGCTTCCGGCGGTCCTTTCCGAAAAACTCCGCTTTCGCAAATCGCTCAGGCAACTCCCCAGCAGGCTTTGGCGCATCCTAATTGGCGCATGGGGAATCGAATCAGTATTGATTCCGCGACTATGGTCAACAAAGGGTTCGAGGTTATCGAAGCGCGCTGGCTTTTCGACATTCCATTTAAGCAAATTGAGGTCGTGATTCATCCTCAGTCCACGATTCATTCAATGGTGGAATTTGTGGACGGTTCAGTTCTGGCACAGCTCGGCCCAACGGATATGCGTTTGCCGATTCAATATGCGCTAACCTATCCGGAACGCGTCGAAGCAAGTGAGATGCATCTCGATTGGACGCGTCTAAAGAGATTGGACTTCGCGAAAGTTTCCGCGCGCCGCTATCCGTGCCTAAAGTTAGCTCGCGAAGCGGCAAAGCGCGGCGGAGTGTTACCAGCGGCGCTGAATGCAGCGGACGAAGTAGCCATCGCCGCATTTCTCGGCGGCCAATTGACGTTCGGCGGCATCGCGCAGGTAATTGAAAAAGTTCTCGACCGCATGACGCGCTCGAAACCCGGCAGCATTGCTGATATTCTGGCGGCAGACGCGGAAGCGCGCAGTTTGGCATCGGAAGAAATTCACAAAGTGCAGCGAGCGGCATAAGGCAGTCGGAGAGAAGGGAAATTCGCAGGGGCAGGGAAGGATAGAGGATGTTAGGAACATTTCTTTCGATTTGTGGCGCGCTCATCGCACTCGGATTCATGGTTCTCATTCATGAGTTTGGACATTTTCTCGTAGCGCGATATTTCGACGTCCGCGTTGACGTCTTCTCTATTGGCTTTGGCACGCGCCTCTTCGGCTGGAAGAGCGGCCCCACCGACTACCGCATCAGCATTCTTCCCCTTGGCGGATACGTCCGCATGGCGGGCGATAATATTTCCGAAGAGCGTACCGGCTCGCCTGACGAATTTCTCTCCAAACCTCGCTGGCAGCGCGCACTGATTGCACTCGCCGGCCCGGTCATGAACGTAATTGCGGCAATCGTCATCATGGCGATTCATTTCGGCGGCGTCCAACCACCACCACCGTTTTTCGCGGACCAGCCTGTTGCGGTTGCCGGAGTCTACAAAGGTTCTCCCGCTGAGCGCGCAGGAATTCAGCCGGGCGATAAGTTGGTGGAAATCAACGGCACGGCAAGTCCGAACTGGGATCGCGCGCGATGGGAATCAGCTTTCGCGCTGCCCGGTGCGCAAGTTCCCGTGACGATTGAGCGCGACGGCCAAACCATCTCAACAGTTGTGACCGCAAGCCAAGACGAATTCAAGATGTTTGGTTATCCCGTTATCCCGCCCGTGATTGAAACCATAACTCCGAATCTTCCGGCTGAGCGCGCTGGATTGAAATCCGGCGATAAAGTTCTTTCTTACGACGGTGTCGCCATCGGAAGTTGGTATCAGCTTACCGATTTAATTATGCAGCGCCACGATCATCCTGTTCCGGTCGCCATCTCCCGCAACGGTCACATCATGAATCTTGTCGTGCGTTCGGAAAATCGCGATCCCGGTGATGGCGCCGGAGTCCGCTGGAGCGTCGGTGTCAGCCCGCACATTGATTCCGTTCAGAAAGTTCGCGGCGTCGTTGATTCCATCACCTTCTCGCTCTGGTTCAATCAACGCCTCGCCAGACAAATGCTTGATCTCGTCGGCCAGCTTTTCGTCGGAAAAGTTTCTCTGAAAGAAGTGCAGGGACCGGTCGGAATCGTGTCCATGTCCGGCAAAGCCGCCCGCGCAGGCTTCGGAAGCTTGATGTCCATGATGGCGCTCATCAGCCTGAATCTCGCCGTCGTGAATTTATTGCCATTTCCAATTCTCGATGGCGGCCACATCACCATGCTGGCCATCGAAGGCGCGCTGCGCCACGATCTCAGCATCAAGGCCAAAGAACGCTTCATCCAGGTCGGATTCGTGTTCATCTTGGTCGTCTTTGCTCTCGTCATGTACAATGACGTTCTGCGCCTTTTCCAGCACCCTTAGGAATTTGTTGTTGTCCTAGGAATTGTTCTTGTCCTGGAAAATGCTGTTGACGTCAGACCATGCCCCTCAATCGCGCTCAACGCGTTTCCAGTGGTGAACGGATCAACGCTCATGAGCGTCCCGGCCGAATACAGGCCGCGCTTTCCGCGAAAAAAATCCGCATCACGCGTCAGCGCCGAGTGCTAATTCAAGTGATGGACAGCGCCGATCAGCACTTGGACGCCGGAGCAATTCTCGAACGCGCCCAGAAAATTGATCCGCACATCCACCGCGTCACCGTCTATCGCACGCTCGACATGCTCAAGCGCATCGGCCTGATCGACGAGCTTGACCTGCTTCACATCCGCGGCGATCAGCACTATTACGAAAGCCACGGCCTGCGCGATCACATTCACGTGGCATGTTTGCGTTGCGGAAAAGTCAGGGAAGTGGAAAGCGCACTATTCGAGCAACTCAAGAAGCAAATCGAAAACGACTGCCAAATCAAAATCACGGTGACGCGCACCGAAATCGGCGGCTACTGTTCCGATTGCCAGCCCTAGTGCTTGTCCAATTCATCCGCCGAACACGAAAACTGATCCACCGCTCGGGATCTGGCCGCTGCGACCAGGTCCGGCCGCAGAAACTGAGCGTATCGTGCAATCAAGTCCGCCGATGCCATACAAATCTCTTTGTGAACGGGCCCGCACTCTTTGTTCAATAACGCGCCTCCAGCGGTCTGTTTAATCGCGCAGCCTTCAGGATCCACGCCGTACTTGTACAAGACTGCAAGCGGCGCCATTAGATTCTGTGATCCCGAAACCAGCAGTCCTTCAACAAGCGCTACCGCCGCTTCTTCTTTTCGATTCTGCGGAGCAAGCGCCTGCGCCATCAGTGCGTACGAATCCACGATATCGGGATTTAGCGTCCGAGCGTACGCTGCGGCGTCATACGCATCTTTGTAATTTCCCAGGCGTAGTTCGGTGGTGGCGAGGTTGATGTAGATCACGGGGAGACCTGCGGGAGTAATTTGATCCGCGGGCGTCCCGCGCGCTCGTTTTCGACGTTGATAAATCTCATCGCCGGTACGATCGATGATGGCGGCGCGCGTTAGAATCTGCAGAGATTTCCGGTACGCCTGCGTACTTTCCGTTGTAGCGATCGTGCGTCCATCCCCGCCCCGTTGCACAAGACGATCACCCTGAATTCTGTAGTCTCCGCCCGCCACCGCATAAACGCTGGAGACATTTAGCGAATCCGGAAGGGAATCGAGAATTGCAAGACTCCGGTTCGCCTGCTCGATTACTTGAGAGATGTTTCCGTGAGCAGGATCGGCATCACTCAGCGCAAGCGCCAGTTCGAAGTGAGACTTAAAGCTGTTCGGCGAAGTCCGGACCGAAGCTTGTGAAAGCGCTACGTCATCTTTCCAGTCGATGTTGCGTTCCCATGTGCGAATGCCCAATGCCACGATGACCAAGCACAACGCGGCCGGGGCTAACAAACGCGATTTGCTTCGCTCGCCAATACCGTACAAAGCCATTACAACGCACGCGGCAAATCCGGCCGAAGGCAGATATAGAAACCGGTCGGCCATGATCGTGCCCGTTTGAAATAAAATGTTTGCCACCGGCACGAACGTCAAGAATGCGAAGGCGCCGAAGAAGAAATACATCCTGTTCGCGCGAAATTGAATTGCCACCGCCCCAATTACAACGGCAACGGCAATCCATGCGATCCATTCACGTAATGTTCCGCTCGCAATCGAGATTTGCGAATATGAATAATCGGCGGATAGTCTTGCCGGCCAAATAAGAAGCGACAAATATTTCCCGCCGACGGCGATTGCAGTCAACCGGGACTTCAAGAAACTTGCGCCTTGCAGCGGATTATCCACAAATGAAAATTCTGCGGGCGCCGAAATAGCCAGCACGTGCGCTCGTTGAATCAACATTGCCGCCAGCGGAATCGCGATGGCCGCACAGCCAAGTGCAAGCGCGCGCAACCGCTCACGGCCTTTCCAGAATGTTATTTCGTAAAGCACGATCACGCCGAGGATCACGACGGCGCTTTCTTTTGAGAACATGCCCACCGTCGTCACGGCCATCAGGCAAGCGAGCCATGCATATCGCCTCCATTCCGCCGAGTCCACGCTCTTCAAATACAACAACAAGCCGCCCAGAACTGCCCCCGCGGCCAGCAGGTCAGAGCGTCCCACGATGTTGGCCACCGACTCGGTAAGCACCGGATGGATCGCCCACAGCATTGCAATAAAGACAGCGATCCACAGTTTGCGAATCAGGCGCAGCCCTAGCGCATATAGCAGCAATGCGTTGAGCGAGTGCAAAAGAAAGTTGATCCAATGGTATCCGGCTGGAGAGTCAGCGTTTCCCATCACGGAATAATTTAGAAGATACGAAAGAGTCGTGGCAGGGCGGTACAGGCCAACCTCCGCCGTCGGCCACCAATACGTACGTTGAAAAATCAATCCGATATTATCCGCCGTAACGTCACGGATTCGGCTATCAAGCAGAATTATAGAGCGGCTATCCAGCACAAACCCGTTGTGAAATGAATTGGAATAGGCCAGCAGCGTCACCAGGCAAAGCGCAGCGGCTGCCAGCGCGTGCTTCAACCACGCATGCACGGCAGGCTTCGGCGGAACTGGCGCCGACGGAACCGGAATTTTGGAAGGGCGTGGCTTCTTGCGTCCCATCGAATGGTGATTGACCCGGCCCAACATCCGTCCGGTTCGCGGCAATCTTCGTGACGATATTTCAGGCGTCGATTACTGTCAAGCGGCTTGAGGAGCATCGATTCCGGTAGGGAAGCGAAGAAGTTGAACAGGGTTTGGTAGAGCAGCTACTGCTGTCTGCGTGGGGCTTGATTTGGTTGATGTAACAACGCGCTGCTTGCTGCTGCACACTCAGCCGAGAATCTACACCACGAAGACGTGGCCGCGAGTAAAATCGGCATTCCTGTCTGTGTGGAGCTCCTACAATCACTCCGCCACCGCCCCGGTGAACATAACCAGAAAAATACGGAATTATGGGACATCTCCGAAATCCGTCCGAGGCCCAAATCCCCGCACAGACGTGTAGCCCCGGTTCGCCGAAGCTGAGCACTCCGTCCGTAGAAAAAGATGTTCCCTTCGGAGCTCTTCAGGCCCCCGTCACCCACCCCATTTTGCTATGTATTGCAAATACAGGACTTACAGCAATCTGTGGTCTATGCATTGCAAACAAGGGACTTATCGGCATCCTCGAAGAAGATCGCGCACTTCTCCCCCAGGGGAATAAGAGCTAAGTGTGGTTAATAAAGCACTTAGGGATTGTCTTTGCCGACAGAGCGCGGTGTGCTGCGGTTCTGCGGTGCGCGAATGGACGTCAATGCCAGCGAGAGGGCGCGCGGGACGACCTTCAGATCGCCTAGGGTTGGCGTGCCGTACGGGCCATGTTCAGGGGGGCCGGGTGTATCTCACGCACTCCGAACGTGAGTCCTCCCATCCTTCTCACTCTGCGCTCTCTGGTTTTCTCTCAGCGCCTGAGCGTCTCTGCGTTTAGATCTCTCGCCTTTTCCTTATTTCCCATGCACCAAAAACTGCACAATAGTGCACTTTCCTAGCAAAACGCCCATTTCGTATGCATTATTATGCACTTTTGCGAAACCTGCCCCTGGTTTCAATCACTTACGAGGTGTCAATCTAATTTTGCAGGAGGAAGGTTTTCCTTGAAGAACTGGTGTGCCGCGAGGATGTCCAAATCAATCTGCGCCTTCAACGCCGGCGCGCCATCAAACTTCCGCTCTTCTCGCAGACGCTTCCAGAAATGCACTTCCATCCGGCCGCTGGTCATCTGCTCTGAGAAATTAAACAGATGGCTCTCAATCGAAAGTCCATGTCCATCAAATGTTGGACGGACTCCCACGTTCGTCACCGAGCGAAATTCCCGCCCGTCCACAACGCACTTCGTCGCATACACTCCGCGCGCCGGAAGAAGTTCTTGTTCTGCGGATAAATTCAAAGTGGGGAACACAATTTTCGATCCGCGTCCCGCGCCCGGCTGAATCGTTCCGGTCAACGCAAACGGATGTCCCAGCATTTCCGTCGCTTCCAACACTTTCCCCTCTGAAACTGCGCGCCGAATTCCAGTGCTGGAAACCGGCACTCCCCCAATTTCCGCTGCGGTAATAATATCCACGTCGAACCCAAGCGACTCGCCCAAACGCGAAAGCATTTCCACGTTGCCAGCTTGTTGGTAACCGAATCGGAAATTTGCGCCCACCAAAATTCGCTTCACCCGCACAGTCTCCACCAGCACGCCGCGAACAAATTCCTCGGCGGAAAGTTCCGCCAGCGCCCGGTCAAAACGCATCACCAGCGCCGCATCCAGTCCGCATTCCTCAAATCCTTCCACGCGTTGTGCAATTGTCATAATCAGCGGCGGCGCGGCGTCAGGCCGCAAAACTTTCAGCGGATGCGGATCAAAGGTAATGATCGCGGAAATCGCTTTTTCTCTTCGCGCGCCAGTCATTACCGCGCCAATTATTTTCTGATGCCCGAAGTGCAGCCCGTCAAAATTTCCAATGGATATCACACTACCTTGCGCGCCCGTTTCCGATGCGAAGCTTTTCGCCAGCGAACGCCATTGATCCGCCGAATGCGCCACGCGAAACGCCACTAGATTTTTACCTCCATGCGCAATCCGTCGTAAGCCATTTGCACATTTGGATATCCCGCTGCGCGCAAACGTATATTCGTTTCCTCATGCGGCAAATCGTGCGAAATGTGTGTGAACCACGCGCGCTTCGGCTGTAACTCGCCCACAACTTTCAACGCCTGCTCCACAGTCATGTGCATCGGGTGGGGAGTATCGCGAAGCGCATCCAAAATTAAATCGTCCAGCCCAGCAAGCAACGGCTTCGATTCTTCAGGCAGTCGACTAAAATCCGTAAGATACGCCACGCCACCCACTCGAAATCCCAACACGCGCAGACCGCCGTGATCCAGCGGAATAGGAATAATTTTCGCGCCCAGCAATTCAAACGGTCCGGTAATCGGATGCACAGTCACCTGCGGAATTGTGCTCAGCGTCGGAACATTATTGAACACGTACGCAAATGCAGTACGTAACGTCGCGAGCGTTTCTTCCTCCGCGTAAATCGGCAAATGTTCTTTCTGCCGCATATTAAAAGGACGAATATCATCAAAACCCAGAATGTGATCTGCGTGCCCGTGGGTAAAAACCACAGCATCAAGCCGCTGAATATTTTCACGCAACGCCTGCGCGCGAAAATCGGGACTCGTATCGATCACAACATTGTTTCCGCCGCGCGAAAGTAAAATTGAAGGCCGTGTGCGATTGTCTCGCGGGTCCGCCGAATGGCACACGCGACAAGGACACGCCAAAGTCGGCACGCCCATCGAAGTGCCGGAGCCCAGCACCGTCAGTTGTAGTTTGTCCGTTGCGGAAAATCTTTCGGAGGGCACGGTTGGTTGTCGATTACGGATGCGTCTTGGTTTTTTCTTTCAGCGCCGCGGCCGCAGCAGCCTTGGAAATTTCCATGAACGAAAGTTTCAAGCTGCCAATCACGTCCAGCAGCAACTTATCATCTTCCGGACCCAAATTTCCGTGCGTCGTTTCGCGCAGCGCATCCAGCATGTCAATCACTTCGCGCGCGCCATCCAAATCCAAAAGTGGCTGACCGGTGCGGGGATCAGTATATCCGCCAAGCAACATCGCCGCATTCCGCGCAATAAAATCTACCAGCATCTGAAAACTGCGATTCGCAGGTTTTCCATTCGTCGATGCTGGAGCAGCAGAAGATGCATTCGGCGTCATCTGGGAGTCCCCACCAGAAGCATCAACCGTTTTTGACGCAGCAGGTGCCGCCGCAGCTTGTGCGGCGCGGGTTTTCGCGGCAACAGCGTCCGCCGCATTTTGCTCGCGCTCCGTCTGCTCGGCAACATCCTTACGCAACTCGCCGCTTTCGCTAAACAGCCGGCGGTCAACAACTTTAAAAGTATCTTCGTGTTTCGGTTCAGTCAAAGGAGTCCCTCAGGAATTACGAAGTATGTCTAAATGATTAGAAATCAGTTTAACATCCGCCGCACATGCGAACAAGACGAGCAGGGCAATTGTTTTCTGTAGCTCAGGGCGATTTGGCAGCCCTGAGGATTCTCGCCGCCAATGTTCACCAATGTTGCCGAACCCGGCGCGGATTCGTGCGTTTGATTTGTTCGGCCACACGAAGCGCACTTGTCAATTCTCATCCGCTGACTTAGATTCATTTATCCTTTTGAAGCGGGCAGGGAATAGCGTGAAATCAAAGAAGCAAACAACTCGGCCTCCAAAGCCGTCTCGCGTGAAGAAAAGTATCGCGCATAAGCAAAAGTCGCCCGCAAATCCAAGCTTCGGCAAACTATTTGAAAATCTCGTCGATCTCCAAATCCGTCTTCTCGCGCCAAACGGATGTCCTTGGGACCGCGAACAAACTCACGAATCACTGCGCACATATTTAATCGAAGAAGCCTACGAAGTTCTCGACGCGCTCGAATCCGGCGACCCCGATAAATTCGCCGAAGAGCTGGGCGATCTGCTGCTGCAAATTGTTTTTCATTCCCAGCTCGCCTCGCAGGCCGGGCGCTTCAATGTCGGCGATGTGATCGAACGAGTTCACACAAAAATGGTGCGCCGACACCCGCACGTCTTCGGTACTGACAAAGCCGATAGCGCCGCCCAAGTTCTGAAAAATTGGGAGCAACTGAAATCCGAAGAACGCCGTCAAGATCGTGAAGCGCGCGGATTGAACGCCAACGAAACGCCCGACGAAAAATCTGCGTCGTTACTCAGCGGAATTCCGCGCACGCTTCCCGCCGTAATGGAAGCGTATCAACTGACGCGCCGCGCCTCCCGCGTAGGGTTTGACTGGCCGAATGTCGCCGGAGTCCTCGAAAAATTGCGAGAAGAAATTCAAGAACTGGAAACCGAAATCGCCAATGGAAATGCATCCAAAATCGAATCCGAAGCCGGAGATCTTTTATTCTCCGTCGTAAATGTTGTGCGTTTCCTAAAACTCGATCCCGAAATCTCGCTCAAGAAAGCGAATCGCAAATTCATAGAACGCTTCCGCGACATGGAAGAAGAATCTACAGCCGCCGGCAAAAAGCTCGCCGATCTAAACGCGGCAGAACTCGACGCCCTCTGGATCAGCGCGAAAGCCCGCGAATCAAATCCGCCACTAACACGAAAGGCGCGACGATGACAGGCACCGCGCAAACCGCCGAAATCGCCATCCGTCATTGCCACGATCTGGCGGAATTCCAACTATGCTTTGAACTGCAACGCGCTGTGTGGGGCAAAACAGAATTGGATGTCCCGCTTCCGCTCTTTGTTATCGCCGCCGAAACCGGGGGCCAGGTTCTTGGAGCGTTTGATCACGAAAAAATGGTCGGCTTTACACTCGCTATCGCCGGATATCGTGACGGAATTCCATTTCTACATTCACATATGACCGCCGTGCTGGAAAATTATCGCGACCGCGGAATTGGCCGACATCTAAAATTATTTCAACGCGATGACGCGTTGCATCGCGGCATCCGTCTCGTTGAATGGACGTTTGATCCTCTTGAAGTAAAAAACGCTTATCTAAATTTCATGCGTCTCGGTGCAATCGCACGCCGCTATATGCCAAATTGTTATGGGGTCACCACGAGCCCGTTACACGGCGGCATGCCAACGGATCGCCTGATCGCCGAATGGTGGCTCGATTCTCCCCGCGTAAATAATTTATTGAACGGCGCGGCTCAATCTTCGACGCACTCGCCCGAAACTCGCGTGGAAATATTGGTCCCCGCCGAAATGCCGCGCCTGCGACGCGAAAATTCGTCCGAAGCTCTGCGCATCCAAACCGAAGTGCGCGAGAAATTCCAAAGTTGGATTGCGAAAGGCTACGCCGCCACGGCTATCGAAATAAATTCCGAAGGCGGACGCTACATTCTTGAGCCGTGGAACGAATCCTTGGAAGGCACGCACAAAAAATGAAAATTCAGCGCGTTACACTTCGCGAAATTCATATGCCGCTGTTGCAGCCGTTTGAAACCAGTTTCGGCAGCATGCAGAATCGCCGCATTTTACTTGTGGAAACTGAAGTGGACGGAATTTCAGGTTGGGGCGAATGCACCGCTGGCGAAGATCCATTTTATTGTCCGGAAACTGTTGAGACCGCCGCGCTAATTCTTCGCAATTATATTTGGCCAATTTTGAAAGGCCGCGAATTCAATTCCGCTGACGAAGTTTGGCCGCTGCTCGACCGCGTTCGCGGACACAACATGGCCAAAGGCGCAATCGAAGCCGCCGTGTGGGACGCCGAAGCAAAACAAAAACAAATGCCGCTTTGGAAATTACTCGGCGGCGAACGCCAGGAACTTCCGTCCGGAGTTTCCATCGGCATCAAGCCGTCGCTGGAGGCATTGCAGGAAGCTGTCGCGAAAGAATTGGCCGCCGGATATCAGCGCATCAAAATTAAAATCAAACCGGGATGGGATGCCGAACCCGTTCGCATGTTGCGTGAAAAATTTCCGCGCATCCGCATGATGGTTGACGCCAATTCCGCGTATCGACTTGCCGATACGCCGCTACTTCAGCAGCTTGAAGGTTTTCATTTAATGATGATTGAGCAGCCGCTCGGCTGGGACGACATTTTCAGTCACGTGGAACTTCAGCGAAAACTTCAAACTCCGATTTGTCTCGATGAATGCATCCATGACGTCGAACAGGCCCGCGCCGCAATCGAACTCGGCGCCTGCAAAATAATAAATATTAAAATCGGCCGCGTCGGAGGACACAATCGCGTGCGCCGCATTCACGATTTGTGCCAACAGCATTCCGTGCCGGTGTGGTGCGGCGGTATGCTCGAATCCGGCATCGGACGCGCGCACAATATCGCGCTTAGCACGCTTCCGAATTTCACTCTACCCGGCGACGTTTCCGCCAGCGCGCGCTACTGGAAGCAGGACATCATCGAGCCCGAAGTGGAAGTTACGCAGCAAGGCACCATTCGAGTGCCGCAAGGTTTTGGTATTGGATACACGCCGCTCGTCGCACGAATTGAAGCGCTCACGGTAAATAAAGAAATGCTTTCCTAAAAGGTTTTGTATTTACACGGAGAAATCACGCAATGACCTCAACGCCGAAGCCGTCCGCATTGAACGAAAATTCCGCAAAGCGCATCGCGCTAATTCCCGGCGACGGCGTCGGCAGGGAAGTAGTCGGTGAAGCCGCGCGCTGTCTTCGCGCTGTTGCCGAAGCCGCTGGCCGCAAACTCGAGCTGACCGAAATTGACTGGGGCGCGGACCGCTATCTGCGCGACGGCACCACGCTGCCTGAAGGCGGCGAGCAGATGCTGCGTGACAATTTTGACGCCGTCCTGCTCGGCGCGATGGGCGATCCGCGCGTCCCCAGCAATAAACATGCCGCTGATATTTTGCTCGGCCTGCGCTTCAAGCTCGATCTTTACGTGAACGCGCGGCCCGTGGAATTGCTGGACGCTTCGCTCACTCCGCTGCGTGATCGCAGTCCGCGGGATGTTAATTTCATGGTGTTCCGCGAAAACACGGAAGGGCTGTACGTCGGCGTTGGCGGCATTTTCAAGAAAAACACGCCCGACGAAATCGCCATGCAGGAAGACGTGAACACGCGCAAAGGCGTGGAGCGCATCATCCGCCACGCATACGAATACGCCCGCAAAAACAAGCTAACGCGCGTTTGCATGAGCGACAAATCAAACGCCCTAAACTTTGCGCACGACTTGTGGCAGCGCGTGTTCGGAGAAGTTCGCAAGGAATATTCCGACATCGAATCGCGCCATCTTTACGTTGACGCACTCGCGATGGAAGTGGTCCGCGACCCTTCGCAGTTCCAGGTAATCGTCACCTGCAACCTGTTTGGCGACATCATCAGCGATCTGGGCGCGCAACTTGCCGGCGGCATGGGCATGGCGCCCTCCGGAAATATTCATCCCGGCCAAGTTTCCATATTCGAGCCGGTCCACGGCTCGGCGCCGAATATCGCCGGAAAAAATCTTGCCAATCCCGTGGCGTCAGTGCTTGCGAGCGCCATGATGCTCGAACATATCGGCTGGGCAAATGAAGGAGCAGCTCTGCGCGCCGCTGTCCGCGGATCCGTGGCGGCCAAGCAAATAACCAAAGACGTTGGCGGTCCGCTGGGCACTCGCGAAGCTGGCGAGTGGATGGCAAACCACATTGCGAAGCAGGGACTCCCTCCTACCGTTTAACGCATGACTCAAATTGATTGAAGTCTAAGCAGAGAATTTTCGAGCCGGATAAGCATCGGCATAGGTCGTGCCCTCGCGCATCAGCTTCCGAATTTCTTCAAGCGGTGCAATATGTCCGCGCGCACCCGAACCCGTACAATTCAATCCAGCAGCGGCGCACGAAAATGAAAGTTGATCCTGAAGTTCCAATCCTTCAAGTTGGGCGTAAACAAACGCCGCATGGAAAATGTCTCCAGCTCCGGTTGTGTCGACTGCGTTCACTCGATAGGCTGGGCGA
This sequence comes from uncultured Acidobacteriota bacterium, assembly GCA_963778235.1. Classification (GTDB taxonomy): domain Bacteria; phylum Acidobacteriota; class Terriglobia; order Acidiferrales; family UBA7541; genus DASTCZ01. The sequence continues at coordinate 75,092 of CAVZTQ010000001.1, forward strand.
TAACTGAAAGTAGTACCGTCCCACGCGACCACGCCATCGCGTCCCAACGTGGCCGCCGTCAAGCGATTCTTGAACTTTCTCTGAATGATGGGCAATGACTTCAACAAGTCCTTCTCACCTGTTAACCGTTCAGGGAATTCTTTCGAGCTGACGATGAAATCCACATTCTCAAGTAATGCTTCAACTCCCGGATATAGATTATCCAAGTCAGCCGTCACAGGAATTCCCGCGTCGCGCGCCCATCGAGCGGCAAGCGCCGCCGCTTCGGTATCGTGGCCGTCGACCAAAAGTGCTCGCGCTCCAACAATCCATTCACGTTGCAAATCTTCCGGGCGCAATGCCACGCGCCGGTCTCTTTTCCAAAGCACGGTTCGATCGCCGGAAGATTGATCCACCAAAATAAATGACGACTGGCTCGCGCATCCGTCAGCGCGAATCAAATGCGCCTCGACTCTAACTTTCGCGAACTCCGCGCGATGCAGCTCGCCGTACTCGTCGTCTCCAACTTTTCCAACATACCGTGTTGCGAGTCCCCACTTCTGGCAGGCAATCATTGCGGACGCCACTTGCCCACCGGGCATCACTGCGCTTTCAGAAAACTCCAGCTTGGAATCGGCGGCAGGGAATCGCGGAAGCTGAATCAGCGTGTCCACGGCATTCACGCCTACGCCGACGACGTCCACGGCCCGCAAAGTATTCGCTGACATGACCAGCACTGTAGCGAACTCAGCCGAATTTGCAAATAGCGGCGTTGACGCGCTCGCAACGACTTTGTCCCATCCGGTAGAAGTTGTTAGAATGCGGCATGATCATTGGCGCCCACATTCTGCTTTACAGCAAAGACCCCGCGGCGGACCGGGCATTTTTTCGCGACGTACTTGGCTTCACCGCAGTAGACGTCGGCCACGGCTGGCTGATTTTCGCGATGCCTCCCGCGGAAGCAGCACTGCATCCGGTTGACGTGGGCGTCGAACAGGCTCATGCCGGACATACGTTGGTGGGCGCAGTACTTTATTTAATGTGCGACGACCTTGCCGCCGAAGTAAAGACACTTGCCGCGAAGAACGTAGCGTGCACCGAAGTCACCGAAGCTCCCTGGGGACTGAAGACGACTATCATTCTGCCAAGCGGTGGCGAGCTTGGGCTGTACCAGCCGCGCCACGAGGTTGCGTTCAAGCGCCCATAAATATCGGATGCAACACTTCATGACAAACTTGAAGTACGGCGACGGCTAATCTTTTGGAGAAGTACAAGCGGCAATTAGCGCGAAATCAAATTAAAACTTTCACTAGTCAAATATTTTAAATTTATTTATGAAGAAATAGCGCTTCTCGTTTGCGTCTCCCCCTGCGCTGTGATAAAAAAGTTTCTCGTGTTTGATGTGATTCGATTTTTCTTTTCGCGTCTGGTCGGCGCGCCGACAACTCCATGCCGCTAAAGGAGTCTGAGGCCATCGTGCTTCGCAGCTTTCCGCTTGGCGAAGCGGATCGCCTGGTTAGTTTCTTATCTCGCACCGAAGGCAGGCTCAAAGGTGTCGCTCGCGGCGCCCGGCGCACCAAGAGTCAATTCGGTTCGACGCTCGAAACTCTCTCTCACGTTCGCATTTGGTTTTACGAGCGCGAAACGCGCGATTTGGTTCGCATTAGCCAGTGCGAAATGGTGGAATCCTTCTACGAAGCGCAGAAGGACTACACGAAAAATCTGGCGCTCGCGCTCATCAGTCAGATTGTGGAATTGGTTCTGCCGGAGCATGAAGCGACGGATCCGGTTTTTCGTCTGATACTAATAGCGGCGCGCGAGATTTCTTCGGGCAAGGGAATATGGTTGCCGCTGGCGTACTTCGCGCTTTGGTCGACGCGACTTGCGGGCTGGCTCCCCAGTTTTGAGCGCTGCCAGAACTGCGGCAAGGAATATGGCGCGCGTCCGGCGTGGGTGATGCAGAGCGGGGAATTCGTTTGTCCGGATTGCAGAATCGGTGGACGACAGGTTTCTCCGGCGATACTTCAACTTGGCCGGAGAATCCTTGCGGAAAAACTTGAAGCGTTAGCCCAGGCTCCGCCAAACAATTCGGACCTTAGAATTTTACTTGAAGATATGCTGGACATCATTGAACGCGAAACTGAACATAAACTTTCGATACGAGTAATGTTAGCGAGCGAGCAAATTTGAAAGTTAAAGTAAAACATGAACAACGCAAGTCTGGACTAACCTTCCAGCAGCTCATCCTGAAGTTGCAGAATTTCTGGGCCGAATCCGGCTGCGTACTTCAACAACCATATGATGTTGAAATCGGCGCCGGAACGATGCATCCGGAAACTTTTCTGCGAGTGCTGGGACCGGAGCCTTACAAAGTTTGCTACGTCCAACCGTGTCGTCGGCCCGCCGACGGTCGATACGGCGAAAATCCGAATCGCCTCTACAAGCATTCGCAATTTCAAGTAATTCTGAAACCTGCGCCGGCAAATATTCAGGACATGTATCTCGCCAGTCTGAAGGCAATCGGAATTGATTTGACGATTCACGACATTCGATTTGAAGAGGACAATTGGGAATCGCCTACACTGGGCGCGTGGGGCATGGGCTGGCAAGTTTTGCTTGATGGACTGGAGATTACCCAGTTCACATATTTCCAACAGTCCGGGGGAATTGATCTGGAGCCGGCGTCGGTGGAGCTGACCTACGGACTCGAGCGCATCGCGGCATTTCTGCAAAGCGTCGAAAGCATTTTCGACATTCAGTGGACGCCTGAGCGCACTTACGGTCAAGTTCGCTTGGCGGAAGAAGAACAATTCTCTGCGTACAGTTTTGATTTTGCGGATACCACCGTCACGCGGCAAATGTTTGACCTGACGGAAGGGGAGGCACTGCGGCTCATCAAGAATTATCCGCGCAAACAGCCTGACCTGAAGCGACGGTATCCAGTGCTTGCGGCGTACGATCTTTGTCTGAAGTGTTCGCACCTTTTTAATTTGCTGGATGCGCGCGGAGCAATCTCCACGACCGAGCGCGCGGCGCTGATCGGACGCGTGCGTCAAATCGCGTGCAAGGTTGCCGCGTGCCACCTCGACCAAACTTCAAGTGACGGTTCCGCTGCCGGGAATGAAAATGAGGAGTCCGAATGAAAAAGACAGCGGACTTCCTTTTTGAAATTGGCTGCGAAGAAATTCCGGCAGGGATGATCGCGAAAGCCTGCGATGAATTTAAAGTGATACTTGAGAAGTATTTGACCACCGCTGGACTGCTCGAAAAAGAAACCATCGAAGTGATGGGATCTCCGCGACGCATCACCGCAATTTGCAAAGCACTGCTTCAACGTCAGCCGGATAGCGAGAAGGAAGTTACTGGGCCTCCGAAATCTGTTGCTTACGATAATGTCGGCCAGCCGACGCGGGCGGCAATCAGCTTTGCGGAAAAGCAGGGAGTTCCGCTTTCAAAAGTTTATACGGTTGCAACGCAGAAGGGCGAGTACATCGCGGCAAAACTTGTGACGCTTGGGAGACCCGCAGAGGCAATTCTTGCGGAAATTCTTCCGCGCGCCGTTGCTGAAATTGCATGGCCGCGCTCGATGTATTGGACTGTGCGCGAGAGCATGCGCTTTATCCGACCGATTCGCTGCGTCGTTGCGCTGCTCGACGGCAAAGTTTTGAAACTGGAAGTGGCGGGTGTCCGCGCGGGCAGGGAAACTGCGGGGCACCGCTTCCTTGGTAAGCGCGCAGTTGCAATAAACAATTCCACCAGCTACGAACCCGCGCTGAAGAGGAATTTCGTGCTGGTCCGTCCGGAAGCGCGCCGGAAGAAAATTGAATCTGAGTTGGCGAAGCTTGCTGCGAAGAATCATCTACGCATACATGAAGACGCCGCGCTCGCGGATCTCGTCGTTTACTTGAATGAATATCCTTCGGTGATCCTCGGGGATTTCGACCCAAGCTATCTTGAATTGCCGGACGAAATTCTGATTACTGTGATGCGCGGGCATCAAAAATATTTCGCGCTGCGCTCGACGAATGGCCGGCTTGCTCCACACTTTCTCGCGGTCATAAATCTGGATCGAGACGCGAAGGGCTTGGTCCGCGCCGGACACGAGCGAGTTCTTCGCGCTCGATTTGCCGACGCACGTTTCTTCTGGGAGTCCGACCAGAAATGTCGGCTCGCCGACCATTTGCCGAAACTCGCGCACGTCACTTACGAATCGCGCCTCGGAAGTTACGCGGATAAAGTTGAGCGCATGCGGCACCTCGCGCGCTGGTTTGCCGAGCAGTGGTTCGCGCAGGGAATTTCGCAGGCGAGTGTTGCCAGTGCTGACCGCGCGGCGGAACTTTCTAAATGCGACCTGGTTACCGGAATGGTTGGAGAATTTCCTGAGCTTCAGGGAATTGTTGGCGGACTCTACGCGGAATCTCAAGGAGAACCTGAAGATGTGTTTCAGGCCGTATACGATCACTATCGTCCCGCCGGGCTTGACGAAAAAATTCCAAGCAACTTGACCGGATGCGCCGTCGCGCTCGCCGACAAAATGGATGCACTTGTTGGATGCATCTCTGCCGGACTGCTACCGACGGGTTCAAGTGATCCTTTCGGTTTGCGTCGGGCGGCTCTCGGCGTGGTTAAGATCATTCTCGAACGTAAACTTCCGGTTTCACTTTCAAGCGCAATTTCTGCGGGAGTGAAAGCGTTAGCTTCAACTCCTCCAAAGATTCACGTGAAGCCTGAAATTGAAAGGCAAATCTTTGACTTTATTATTGACCGCGCTCGCTTCGTGATGCGCGAACGACTCGGCTTCGCTTACGACGAAGTGAACGCCGTTCTCGCCGCTGGCTCCGACGACCTAGTGGATGCAGTGAAGCGGCTGGAAGCGCTGAAGGCAATTCGCCGTACCAAGAACTTCGAGCCGCTCGCTGTTTCCTTCAAGCGTATCCGGAAAATTATCGAGAAGGCCGGCCCGGCTGCGGACTGGCAACTTGTGGCCGTGCGGCCGGAACTTTTTGATGCCGACTCCGAGCGCGCGCTGCACTCGTCCGCCGAATCAGCGAATCGCAAAGCCACCGCCGACAAGCGCGCAGGGAAATACAAGGAGGCGCTGCAAACAATCGCTGAGTTGCGTCCTGCGGTCGACCAATTTTTTCAAGATGTATTGGTGAACGCCGAAAATGAAGAAGTGCGACGCAACCGGCTGACGTTATTGCAAACATTGCTGCGCGAGTTTTCTACGATCGCGGATTTTTCTGAAATTGCCGCAGGAGAGAATCGCTGGAGCTAATCATCAACAATTACTTTAAGTGTGAGATGGATTGAGAATGCAGTGAAATCTGTCGGCGCGCCGACAAAACGGCGATGACATCAGTTGGACGGCATTAATCAGCAGGCGGAAATTTTAGCGGAGCGAAATTAAAATCTAAGAACATAAATCTACGGAGGAATCATCAGTGACGAAATACGTTTATTTTTTCGGAGCAGGAAAAGCCGAAGGTAACGGTCAGATGCGAAGGACTTACTCGGCGGCAAAGGAGCTGGTCTTGCCGAGATGACGCGCATCGGATTGCCTGTTCCGGCGGGTCTTCACCATCACCACCGAAACTTGCGATTATTACTTGAAGCACGACCACAAATATCCGAAGGAACTGGCTGCGCAAGTTGACGCCAATCTGAAGCGCCTTGAAAAAGTGACCGGTAAACGTCTGGGCGATGCCAAGGATCCGCTGCTCGTCAGCGTGCGTTCCGGCTCGGCCCGCTCCATGCCCGGCATGATGGAAACAATTTTGAATCTAGGACTGAATGAGAAGTCGGTTGCCGCGCTTGCGCGAAATACCAAGAACGATCGCTTCGCGTATGACGCTTATCGCCGCTTTGTGCAGATGTATTCCGCTGTCGTGATCGGCCTTTCCAAGGAAGACCTGGAACATCTGCTGCGCGAAATGAAAGCGCGTCATGGATTTAAGGACGATACGCAGGTTTCGGCCGAGGGCTGGCGCGAGCTGATCGCTCAGTACAAGAGCCACTTCAAGAAAAAAACCGGCAAGGATTTTCCGGAAGATCCGAAGGAACAATTGTGGGGCGCCATCGGCGCAGTCTTCCAATCGTGGAATGCTGAGAAGGCTCTTACCTACCGCCGCGTCGAAAGAATCACGGGCCTTGCTCGGCACTGCCGTGAACGTAATGCAGATGGTGTTCGGCAACACAGGCGAGGACTCCGGCACGGGTGTTTGCTTCACTCGTGATCCGAGTACGGGCGAGAAGACTTTCTACGGCGATTTCCTGATTAACGCGCAAGGCGAGGACGTTGTCGCCGGAATTCGCACGCCGATGCACTTGACCGAGATGGGCCGGCTGATGCCGAAGGTTTTCAAGCAGCTCGAAAAGGTTCGAGTGTTACTTGAGAAACACTATCGCGACATGCAGGACATGGAGTTCACCGTCGAAGAAGGCACGCTCTACATGTTGCAGACGCGTACTGGCAAGCGTACGCCTACGGCGACGTTCCGCATGGCCGTGGACATGGTGAACGAGAAACTTATCAGCAAAGAAGAAGCGCTCGGACGTATCAAGGCCGAAGACGTCGAGCGTTTGTTCTATCCCGTGATTGATAGCAGCGTGCCGCGCGCTGATCTTGGCAAGCGAAAACTGACGGAGGGCATTAACGCAGTTCCGGGTGCCGCATCCGGACGCGTTGTGTTCACGGCGCACGAAGCCGAAGAATGGGCGGCTCGTGGCGAGAAAGTGATTCTGGTCCGCCGCGAAACCAGTCCGGAAGACGTGGGCGGAATGTTCGTGGCGCAGGGAATTCTGACGGCCACCGGAGGGAAGACCAGTCATGCCGCGGTAGTTGCCCGTGGATGGGGCAAGTGCTGCGTGGTCGGCTGCGAAGCGCTGAACATTGATTTTGATAAGAAGCAAATGGACGTGAAGGGACATACCGTCAAGCAAGGCGATTGGATTACGCTCGATGGCAACGACGGCTCGGTCCTCGAAGGCCAGGTAACTTTGGTGCTGCCGGTTCTGCCGCCCGCCTATTACACAATAATGAAGTGGGCTGACGGCGTGCGGCGCCTCGGAGTCCGCACCAACGCCGATACTCCGCAGGACGCCACCAAGGCTCGCGAAATGGGCGCGGAGGGCATCGGCCTTTGCCGCACCGAACACATGTTCTTCAAGGATTTCGAGCAGCCTGAGAAGAGCGTCGAACGTCAGCTCGCAATTCAGGAAATGATTATTGCGGATACGCAAGAAGCGCGTCGCAAAGCTCTAGCAAAACTTCTGCCTTTCCAGCGACGCGATTTCATCGGAATCTTTAAGGCGATGAACGGCTGCCCGGTCACGATTCGATTGATCGATCCGCCACTTCACGAGTTCGTTCCGCACGATCGCGATAAGCAAGAAGAACTTGCCAAGAAAGTTGGAGTAAGCGTTGAAGTCGTAGCGCGCCGTGTTGAACAATTACATGAAGCAAATCCGATGCTCGGCCACCGTGGATGCCGTCTCGCCATCACCTATCCAGAAATACTTGAGATGCAGGTGCGAGCGATCATTGAAGCGGCAATTGAATGCAAGAAACTAAGAATTAAAGTACTACCTGAGATAATGATTCCGCTCGTTTTGGATCGCAAAGAACTTCAAATCCTCACGGACGCTACACATCGAGTAGCGGATGAAGTTTTCAAAGAGAAAGGTACGAAGGTCGAGTATCTCGTCGGAACGATGATCGAACTTCCGCGCGCCGCTCTGCTCGCGGACCAGATCGCCCAAGTCGCGGAATTCTTCTCGTTCGGAACGAACGACCTGACGCAAACCACGATGGGTCTTTCCCGTGACGACGCCGGTCGTTTCCTGCCCGATTACGTAGACGAGAAGAAGGCTGGCATTTTCAAGGACGATCCATTCCAATCGCTCGACGTCGACGGCGTCGGCATGCTCATCAAGTGGGGCATCGAGCGCGGCCGCTCCACGAATCCGAAATTGAAGATCGGCATCTGCGGTGAACACGGCGGTGACGCCGAAAGCGTGAAGTTCTGCCATCAAGTTGGCATGGATTACGTTAGCGCGTCTCCCTATCGCGTGCCAATTTCAAGATTGGCCGCCGCACAGGCCGTGCTGGAAGAAAAAGCTGCTAAGAAGAAATCGAAAGGAAAATAGGGTAGCGCGCGATTGCCCCAAGCACTAACTATCGGAATCTGCGGCGGCACGGGCTCGGGCAAGACGACCATTACCAATCGTCTTACCGAAGCCCTGTCCGAAGAAAGCGTCCTGCTTCTTCAGCAGGACCACTATTACAAGGATACGCCGCACCTTTCGCTGGCCGAGCGCGCCAAACAGAATTTTGATCATCCCGAGTCTGTCGATAGTCAGCTACTGATCAACCACATTCGCAAACTTCGCGCTGGAGAAGCGATTGAGCGTCCGGTATATGACTTCACCCAGCATCGCCGGATTCCAGCCACCGTGCATCTCGAACCGCGTCCCGCTTTGATCGTTGAAGGCATCTTGATATTTGAGAATCTGGTTCTTCGCAATTTATGCGACATCAAGATTTTCGTGGATACCGAGGCCGACCTTCGCTTCATCCGCCGCTTGCGGCGCGACATTCGCGAACGCGGCCGAACCGCCGAATCAGTGATCGAGCAATACATGGCCACCGTTCGCCCGATGCATATGGAATTCGTTGAACCTTCCAAGCGTTACGCGGATGTAATCATTCCCGAAGGTGGCTACAACGAGGTTGGTATCGATCTCGTGATACAAAAAATCCGCTCGCTGGTCCCAAAGTAATCCTTCAAGTATTTCCGCAAGATAATTTCACTGGAAATGTCGGCGCTCCGACATCGGACAAAGTGTTACTCGAAATTTTGTTCGCAAAAATTTCGCTGCGCCAGATGTGAAGTATTTGTTGAATATGAAAAACGAAACGCTACGTTGGCATCTTCAAGAAGAAATACGTTCCGAGGAAAATAAATATAGCGTCGGGAGCCCATCCTGCCAGTACCGGCGGCATCTGACCTACTCCGCCGAGCGCCTCAAATAGCGCGGACGTCGCCCAGTACACAATTCCAATTCCGATTCCCAGCGCCAGCCCTCCCACCGCGCCACGCGTCCCGACATAAAACGCGAATGGGATGGAGAGGAACGCGATGATCGGTGCGATCATTGGAAATGCCAGTTTCTCCTGCCATTGCACTGAAAGCCGCCCAACGTCGAATCCCGACTGCCTCAACTCTCCAATGTAATTCTGCAATTCGCGCCAGCTCATCTCGTCCGACTGCCGCACCGCACGGTTGAAATGGCTTGGCGGCTCGTCTAGCTCCGTTGCTGAGTAAACCTGGAATGGCGTGGTGTGATAGTGGCTCTCGTTATCGGCGTCAAAATCGCGCACCCAGCCGTCCTTCATTATCCAAACATTCTGCTCCGGCGACCATTCCGCGCGGGTGGCATGAATCCGCCGGCGAAGCTGAAATGTCACCGGATCAAGCTCGAATACATTTAGCCCGCCGAACAGAATCGGCTTACTTTCAGCGTCAAATATCTGGTAATTGTAGAATTTCTTGTTGATGGTTCCGCTGCTTGCTCCCGGTATCCAGCTTCGATGCGGGTTCAAATAAGTTTGCGCGGGCCGGCCGCGAATTTGATTCAACAACGCGTCCTGGCGCTGATTAAAGTAGGGAAGATAGGTGTTGCTGAGCAGCAAAAGCCCCGCCGCCAACGCAGCGCCTGTACCGATAATCGGCCAAGCCAGGCGGTATAAACTCACGCCGCTGGCCTTAATTGCCACTACTTCATTGTTCTTTGACATCACACCGAGCGTCACCATCGCCGCCACCAGCACGGCAAACGGAGACAGGTGATAGAACAAAAATGGCACCAGGAACCGGAAATAATTCAGCACCACAAAAAATGGGGTGTGATTCTTCGCGATATTGTCCAGCAACTCAAAGAACGTGAAAATTTCAAACAGGAAAACAAATCCCACCATCACCAGGAGAAAATATCCCCAGAAGTTCCGCAGCAAATATAGATCCAGCATCTGCGGAAATCCGGAACTGTGCCGCACACGCAATCGCGCCGGCCGCACTGGACGCAGACGAATCACCCGCGCTTTTTCCGTGCCGCTCGTAGCATGCACGTGCTTTCCGCCGCCCGCGCCCAACGACAAATCGGGCACCGGGGAAAGTCGTGCGCCAACTTCCTGCCCACGCCGTCCGCCACGTAAGGATTCGTACCAACCTTTAAATTTGTCGGAAACTCGCTCGAACCAGCGCGACAGTCTTGTCGAGCTGCGAATTTGTTCCATCCCCGGAAGCAGCGCTAGTCCCGCCAGTCCAGTGACGAAATTCGCCGCCCAAATCCCCAGCACTGGCGAAACTTTTCCCTCCTTCGCCAGTCCCGCGCCGACAATAAACATCAGGTAGTAGGCGCAAACTAACAGCAGGGACACGATAAATCCCATCGCGCGTCCGCCGCGCCGAGGCCGCGCCGCCAGCGGAACCGCCAGCAACGCAAACACCATGCATGCCACGGGAAACGCAAAGCGTCGCTGAATTTCCACGCGTGCTTCGTAGGATCCCTTGCCAGTTGTGGACATCAAATCCGAAAGCGTCCGCTCTGTAACCGTTGGCGTGGATTTGCTCTCCGACTTCAGTCCGCTCAGCGGGATCGACCAGTCGCTTTTTCCAAATGTCGAAACTGTGTAGTTCGTCGCGTCGCCGGGCGTCGAGATATGCGTGCTCCCGTTATTAAGATGCAAATCAAGGTTGCCCTGTTCGCGGTCGGCAATTACAATCGCTTTCTCTGCGAGTGTCAGCTCGGTATTTTTGTCTGATTGCTGCACCAGAAGCACGCGGGACCAGTGCGTTGCCGTGCTGTCGATATCCTGGATGTAGAGAACCATCCCCGGATATTCCTGAAAAACGCGCGGCTGCACTTCGTAGGTGGCCTGCACTGAAGTAAGTTCGTCAGATATTTGGCGGAATGTTCGCTGTGCCGCGGGGCCGACCCACAAAGTAATGGCCAGCGTTACGCCGGCTGTGAATGTCGCCAGTAGTCCGACGGGCACCAGCACTCGGCGCAGTCCGACGCCGAGCGCGCTGAGCGCGATCAGTTCGCTATCCGCGGACATGCGGCCCAGCCCGATCAGCACGCCGACCAGCACCGCCATCGGAAGCGTGAACGTCAGGACGTATGGAAACACGCAAAGAAAAAGCAGCCCGAGCCTGCTGGCAGAAGCCGAATGACGCACTACAATGGTCATCAGCGTAATTAGTTTGGGAACGAAGAGGACGAACGTAAAAATTAACAGGCCCACCAGGGCGTGCGAGAAAACTTCTTTGCAGATATATTTGTCGATGATGCGCATCGCGAAGACAGTATTCTAGTGCGGTTTCAATTTGTTTGCACCAGACGATTCGGAGATTTCGCAGAGCGAGCATGAATCGCGTCAACTTAGTTTTGATCTGGCATATGCACCAGCCGCAGTATCGCGATCCCGCTTCGGGGCGATACGTGCTGCCCTGGACGCGTCTTCACGCGCTGAAAGATTATTGGGGCATGGTGCGCACGCTGCGCGAATTTCCAAACTTTCACGCCACGTTCAACGTCGTGCCGTCGCTTGCTGCGCAATTGGATGAATACGCCAGCGGAACTTTTTCGGAGCCGTGGTTTGATGTTGCCTTTCGTCCCGCTGAAGAACTCGACGCCGACGCGAAAGCCGTAATCCTCGAACGCGCGTTTCAAATCAACCGGGATAACTTAATGCGCCGCTGGCCGCGCTTCACGGAACTTTTCAATCGCACGCAACACGCCGACAAAGAAATGAACGCCGCGGATCTCTTCAGTCAACGGGATTGGCGCGACGTTCAACTACTTTCGCAGCTTGCCTGGATGGACGAATTCTGGCTTACGTCTGATCCGGTGCTGATGCGTCTTGCCGACAAAGGCGCAAATTTCACGGAAGAAGATAAACTCGAGCTGCGTGGCAAGCAGTTGGAACTTTTGCGCGAAGTGCTACCGGAATATCGCCGTGCCTCCGAGAGTGGGCAGATCGAACTTTCCACAACGCCTTTCTACCACCCAATTCTTCCACTGGTTTGCGATTCGGATATGGGCCGCGTTTCAAATGGTCACACCCAGCCGCTCGTTCCCGCGTTTCGATATCCGGAAGATGCTGCCGAACAATTGCGCCGCGCCCGCAACTATCACGAAAAACTTTTTGGGCAAGCTCCGAAGGGATTGTGGCCGTCGGAAGGATCCGTTTCTGATCAAGCGCTCGACCTCGCCGCGGAACAAGGTTTCCGCTGGTTCGGTACCGACGAAGGCGTCCTGGGACGCACGCTCGGATGCGGATTTGGCCGCGACGGCAGCGGCATTCCAGAAAATGCCGACCGAATGTATTCACCGCTCTGCGTGAAGCGGGATGGCCGCGAAATCGTTGGCTTTTTTCGCGATCACATGCTTTCCGATCTCGTCGGATTTGTTTACAGCCGCATGGGCGCCATGGCCGCCGCGGAAGATTTGCATCAGCGTCTGCGCGCCATCGGCGATCGCGTACACACCGGGCGCCCACTCACCGTCTCCATCATTCTTGACGGCGAAAATGCCTGGGAATATTTTCCGAATAGCGGACGTGAATTCCTGAAACAATTTTACCGGCGCATCGAATCCGATCACGATATTCACGCGCTCACCGCGTCCGAAGCCATCGCCGCGGCCGGAGAAATTCCGTGCGTTGAAAATATTGTTCCCGGCTCGTGGATCAACGCGAATTTCGATATCTGGATTGGCGACAGGGAAGATCTCGTCGCCTGGGGAATGTTGCGTAGAGCGCGTGAAGCTTATGCCCGCGCAAAACGTTTGCACGATCAAGGCGCGGATGGCGCCGTCAGCACGGAAAAACTTGCAGCCGCCTACGAAGCGCTGCTCGCCGCGGAAGGCAGCGACTGGTGTTGGTGGTACGGCCCCGAACACAGCACATATAATGATGCCGAATTTGACGCTTTTTACCGCACGCTGCTCACCGAAGTTTATTTGAAAATTGGCGCCGAGGCTCCCGGCGAACTTGCCGAACCGATCAAGCGGCTTCCTGAAGACGCGTTGGTTTCTCTTCCGCAATCCTACTTAAGTGTTCGCGTCGACGGCCGCGAAAGTTCATATTTTGAATGGCTCGGCGCGGGTCTCTACGCAGCAGATCGGCGCGGCGGCTCCATGCACGGCCGCGCATATTTAATGCACGAACTGCACTATGGTTTTGACGATGAATGGCTCTACATTCGCGTGGATCTTTTCGAGGAAGCAAAATCGGAATTGCGCGACTGCGTTTTTCGCGTGGCCGTTCGCGCCGCGCAGGAAGTAAAAATCCAGGCGCATATATGCGACGGCATGCTCACGGATTTGCAAATCGAATCGAACGAAGCGTGTCTTCTGGGCGCGCAGCAATACGTGCAGGTCGCCTACGGACAAATTTTGGAAGTGGCCATCGCGCGAAGCGTAATTGAAATCGCCGGCCGCAATGCGATACAACTGGCAACATCGCTATGGGAAAGCGGTCTGCCGGTGGACATGCTGCCATCAGAAGGCTCACTGGAAATCAGACTCGGCGAAGAATTTTTCGCATGGCCAAAAACGTAGCGGGAAGAACCGCAATAAGATACGAATTTTGTAGCGCCGGCATCCTGCCGGCTCTTTTCTTCGCAGCCTACGCAGATCTCTAATACAACAACACCGCAATATCTCTCGGCGCATTCCCAACGTGCACCATCGTAATTAAACTTCCCGTCGTCACACGAATAATCGCCAAATCATTTGAATTTTCATCCGCCACTAACAATAAATTGTGCGGCGCCGCGGGATCCATCGCCAAGCCGTCCGGAGATTGCCCCACAGAAAGCAGAACTCCAGTCGTACGATATTGCACGTCCAGCGGAACCACTCCATTCGCTGCCGAATCAATCACGTAAAGCTCCAGCGTTTGCTCGTCAAAAATCGCGCGCCCCGGCGTTGAGCCAATTACTTTTGCTTCCACAAGTTCGTGCGTCCACGTGTTGACGATTGCCAACTCGTGCGCCTCAGGAACCGTAATATAAAGTTCGCCGCCGTCCGGCTTCAAAAACATTCCTGCTGGCTTTCCGGGCAAAGGCAAATTCGTCAGCAGCGCATTTTTCCGTAGATCTACGACAGAAATTTGCCCGGACGAACCAGCAACGCCATCCGCCGCAACAAACGCTGTGGAGCTTTCCGGATTTTGCAGGATCACTACATCGCGCGGCGCCGTTGCAACTGGAATTGTCGCGCGCAATTCCAGCGTCGACGCATCGAAAATTTGAAGGGTCGCGTTATCCCGATTCACAACTGCAACTGTTTTCCCATCTGGCGTAACGCGCGGCAGCACAGGACGTTTTCCCGTGTGAACGCGTCGCGCGATTTGCCGTGACGCACAATCAATGGCCACAAGCGAATCAGACGCCGACGTCGTCACGTAGGCCCTGCGGCCATCCGGCGAAAAATCCAGCGCTTGCGGCGACCCGCCCACAGAAATCCGCGCCACAACTCGATCCGTTGCGGCGTCCAATACCCAAACAGTTCCGTCGCCGGTGGAAACGCCCCAAATCTCCGCGCGCGTCGGATGCGTCCGTAATCCCGCCGGCCCCGCGCCCACTGGAATCGTTGCGCGCACCGCAAGCCTCACCAAATCCACCACCGAAATAGTTCCATCACCAACATTCGCAACGTAGGCGCATAGCTTCAGCCCCGGACGTAGGAATGACGGTCGCTGTTCCAGAGCAATTTCCCGCGCCACCAGAGCAATTAGCGCAAGAGAAACGAATATCAATCGGAAATTTATGGCTCGACGAGGCATCGTAAGAAAATATTCCGGCTTGTGCGCGCCGAACAAAACGCCGCACACAAAGTGAAACGAAGTCTAACGGAGCAGGGAACCAGCGTCAAACTTCAAGAAATGAACTGCTATTGTTCACTTGCCCGCGGCTTGCAATTTTTGGATTCGATCAAGCTCGGATTGAGCAATCTGGATGTAATTTTGGCCATTTGAGTCGTTGCGATGGTCGGCCAGTAATATCTCGATCACCGCCTTTTCGCGAGCATTGTCGGACCAAAGGGTATTACGCCAGAGATCGTCAAAGTGACGAGTGTCGGTGTATTCATATTTTCTCATTAGGCCAAGCAATTTCCGAAATTGATCGTCGCTTCCAAAATCGCGAAGCACCTGGCACGCTGCGCCAATTTCAGTTCTCTGTAGAGACGGAGTGTCGGCATATTCCAGAGCCACAGCGGTCGCGTCCGCCAGCACCTCCCTCTGGCCGGCAATTAATAGGTCGCGAGCAACATAGAGCGAACCGGTGCGGTGCGCCGTGAGCATTTCTCGCAGTTCGCGGACAAGCTCTGGATCTTGAGCAAATTCGCGCAACGTAACTCCTGCACCCCAGGCATTCAAGTCTGATAAATCCAAGAGCTGGTGAACTAGCCTGTGATTTGCGTCGTCACCGTCTCCGATTTGAAGAAGCGTTGCTCTCGTCAGAAAACCCGGTCCGTTCATACCCTTCTGCATGTAGTCGCCGGAGCGCAGATCGGCGATCGTGGCTCGCGGGACGCCAGTCGAGCTGATAAGCGACGCCGCAATCAGCGCCCATCGGTCGGCATCCCTTCCAATTAGCGATTTCACCAGTTGGGTCAACTCAGATGCATAGGGCTTCGTATCCTGCAAAAAGAAATAGCCGGCCTCATAAAACACCTCGTCCCGATTTCCCGTCGCCATCGCGTTAGCGATCTCCCGAAGAATGAACTCACGGCCCGTCGACAACGGACTTGTGAACCGCGGCTCGGTGTGGATGGCAGGAATAACTAGCGACATACCCTGATCGATATAAAGATGCCATTCGCCGCCGCTGAGATCCGAATTTGCTTTAAGCGGGAAAACTCGAATTTCACCCGGCGTTAGCCTAAGAACAGCCGGGCCGTTTTCACCCAGGTTGTCTGGTGGGAGCGTTTCATACCCAAGGTTAATCGTGTCGCGTGCTCCAACAGCTGCGTCGGGAAATGTTCTTAACACCCGAAGCACAGCACGAGCTTGAACGGTGTGACGCGTTGGATCGATCTGCTGGTCTAGATAGTCGACGCGTTCCACCAGCGCGGTAGCCAGGACCGGAGCCTTAGCCAAGTAATCCAATTGCAGAATTGAAGTAGGATACGCTTGACCAGCTGGCGCAAGCGCCAGCCAAAGAATTGAAAGGACGAAAGCGGTGTGTCTCAGCATTGCGTCGTAATTTCCTAATCGCTGTTTTCGTGTCGAATGCTCGTCGCAAGTTGAACGGCCGGATGATGCAGCGTAAAATAGCTTCTGCTCGAAATCTCTACTTGGCCGTATTGACGATTCGATGCCGTGAGTACTGATGGAGGTTGCGCGCGTGGCCCAAACCCTACCTCTCCCGCATTCGCTCAACTCCCGCGCGAACGAGCAAGCCATCGCCGCCACGCAACGGATCCCGTGGTACATCTGGAGCTGCCTTATCGCCATCGCATCCGGCACAATCGGCGGCGCGTGGGATATTTCCTGGCACGAAAGCGTGGGACGCGATTCTTTCTGGACCGCGCCGCACATGTTTATTTATTTTTCCGGAATTCTGGCGGGGCTTTCCTGCGCCTATCTAATTTTCTCGATTACTTTCAACAAGAATCATCCGCTGCGCGATTCCAGCGTCACCATGTGGGGATGCCGTGGCCCGCTCGGCGCGTTCATCGTTTCGTGGGGCGCCGCCGCGATGATCGCCTCCGCGCCATTCGATAATTGGTGGCACAACGCTTACGGCCTCGACGTAAAAATTCTCAGCCCGCCGCATGTACTGCTCGCGCTCGGCATGATCGGCATTCGATTCGGCGCAGTGATCCTGGCCCTTGCGGAAATGAATCGCGCCACCGGCGAATATCGCGTGAAGCTCGAGCGCATGTTTACGGTTCTATTCCTTTTCCTGATTGCCGCATGCTTGGGCATGGCGCAGGAATATACCATTCGCGTTTTCATGCACAGCGCCAGATTTTATCTGGTCGTTATGCTCGTCGCGCCCATCTGGATGGCCACCATCGTTGTCGCCGCGAAATCGAAATGGGCCGCCACAATCATGACGGGCTTGTACGGTTTGGTGCATCTCTCCTTCACTCTGATTTTTCCTTTGATTCCAGCGCAGCCGAAACTCGGCCCGGTCTATCAGAACATCACACATCTTGTTCCACCGGATTTCCCGCTACTGCTGATCGCGGGCGCAGTCGTATTTGATCTGATTCGCCGCTACATCACCCAATGGAATCGCTGGGCGCAAGCCGCAATTCTCGGTGCAGCGTTTTTCGGAGCGTTCGTTGCAGTGCAATGGCCGTTCGCAGATTTTCTAATGTCGCCAGCATCGCACAACTGGTTTTTCAATACCGGAAATTATCCGTATTTCATTCCGTCAACTTCGACATGGGTGCGCAACCTGTACTTTTACACTGATGACTCCGCGCGCCATTTCTGGGTCTTCATGACCATCTCCGCGATGGTCGCAATATTCATGACGCGCGTCGGACTCGCGTGGGGCGATTGGATGCGGCGCATCCGTCGATGATTTTCTCTCCGAAAAAACACTCTCGAAAATCTCGTTCAATAATTTCGCGCCTTTCATTCTTGTCGCTCGCAATTATTTTATTTGCCGCCGCGCCACTCGGCGCGCACGTTGGCAGCCCCGACGTTTTCTACGAAGGCCTCGCCGGTCCATACCATTTATTTGTCACCGTCCGCGTGCCGCAAGTAATTCCCGGCGTTGCAGAAATTGAAGTGCGGTCCGAATCGAAAGATGTGCGCTCGATTCAAGTTGTTCCTCTGCGCCTCACCGGACAAGGCTCCAACGTCGCGCCCGCTCCAGACATCGCACAACAATCCAAAGACGATCCGCAATTTTTCACCGGCTCTCTCTGGCTGATGGAAACGGGTGCGCTTCAAGTTCGCGTGATGGCCGATGGCACGCGTGGCAAAGGCGAACTCTCCGTTCCCGTTCCGTCATACGCGCAAACAGTTTTGCCAATGGAAAAGCCGCTCGAAGGCGTGATGATTGTTCTTCTGCTCGTGCTCACAATAGGGATTGTTTCCATCGTCGGCGCTGGCGCGCGCGAAGCTAAACTTGATCCCGGTGCGCAACTTCCACAAAGCAATTCTCGCCGCGCAAGGATGATCATGATTGTTACGGCGATCGTCGTCATTGCTGCCGTGTATTTCGGAAGGACGTGGTGGGATGCCGAAGCGGCGGATTATCAACGCAACGTCAATTACTACACGCCGCCGCGCGCAGAAACAAAATTGGAAAATGGGAACCGATTAAATATCACCGCGTCGGGCAATGATCCCAACTGGAACCGCAACGTCAACTTGGCGGATGTGATTCCGGATCACGGCCACTTGATGCATTTATTTCTGATTAGCACGGACGGAATGAAAACGATGTTGCATTTGCATCCAGACCGCATTGCCGGTGGCGCGTTCGCTGTCGATGTTCGCGCTGTTCCCTCGGGTCGCTATCAAATCTTCGCCGACATTGTAGACCGCCGCGGATTTCCGTGGACATTGATCGGTGAATTGGATTTGCGATCGACGATGGAGGATTGCACCGTCGGATGTCGGTTCGGAACAGTCGACGACTCCGAATGGTCCGGCGCGTCGCTCACTACGGCATCCGCCGCAACAAATGCCAAAGCCGCCCAAACTTCCGACGGCGGAAAAATAATATGGCAGCATCCAACCGGCCCGCTAAAATCCGGCGTCGCAACGCAATTCAAATTCATCGTCCAGGATAAAAACGGAAATCCCGTCACCGACATGGAACCCTACATGGGCATGGCCGGCCACGCGGAATTTGTGCGAAGTGACATGTCCGTATTCGCGCACGTCCACCCGGCAGGTTCAGTTTCTATGGCTGCTCTGGATTTAGCGCAACAAGGATTGCAAGGCGCTTCGCCGTCAATGGAAATGCAGGGAATGTCGATGCAGGGAACTGCGATGCCTGGAACGTCTGCAGACGCGCCGGCTAAATCCGCGCCGCTTCCGCCGGAAGTAAGTTTCCCCTACGGATTTCCAAAACCCGGCGACTACAGAATCTTCGTCCAAATTAAACGCTCAGGCGTCGTCCAAACTGCCGCGTTCGACGTGCGCGTCGAATAATTCCTCAACGTGATTTAGTTCGGCCCTCGTTCATTTGTGGAAGGAGTTTCCAAAGAGGCTGTTTCAAATCCGCAGTCGTTACTGGCCTTCCGTAATGCTTGCTCACGCGGAGAAGTAAATCTTCTGGCGCGGCCATCGAGACATCCCAAATCGTTGCTTCGTCGCTTATCCAGAATTTCGGATCTTCGTCATACAAGACATGTTCAAAGAGATCCTTCACCAAATCCGGAATTTTCTTCGTTTCGTCATCTCGAGCAAATTCCATCACACATTTTCTCCAGCTCGCGGATCATTAATTCACAGTCCGATTCACAACCGCGGCAATCTGCTTCACCTCGCCCACCAATCGTGCAAATTCATCCGGCAAAATAGACTGCATCCCATCCGATAGCGCGTTGTCCGGATCGTTGTGTACTTCCACCAATATTCCATCCGCACCCACTGCGATCGACGCACGCGAAAGCGGCAAAACTTTATTGCGACGTCCCGTCCCGTGGCTCGGATCCACCAGAATCGGCAAATGGCTCAAGCGCTTCACGGCGGGCACGACTGTCAAATCCAAAGTATTGCGCGAATGATCCGCAAACGTCCGCACGCCGCGCTCGCACAGAATCACATTGTAATTTCCTTCGGACATCACATATTCAGCGGCCATCAAAAACTCGTCCAGCGTTGCGGAGAGTCCGCGCTTCAGCAGTACCGGCTTTTTCGCACGACCCGCGCGTTTCAACAAAGAAAAATTCTGCATGTTGCGTGCGCCAATCTGAATCACGTCCGCATATTTCTCGACGAGATCCAAACTTTCGTTATCAATCGCCTCGGTAACAATTCCCATTCCGTATTGATCGCGGACTTCCGCCATAATTTTCAGTCCCGGCTCGCCCAGACCCTGAAAATTGTAAGGGGAAGTGCGCGGCTTGTAAGCGCCTCCGCGGAAAAGATGCGCACCCGCCGCCGACACATGTTTCGCAATCGTCAGTGCCTGATCGTGCGTTTCAATCGCGCAAGGCCCGGCAACAATCACAACTGCCTTGCCTCCGACTTCAACAACACCCGAAGGGGTCGGGATCTGAATCACGGAATCTTCCGCCTTCACGTCGCGGCTCACCAATTTGTATGGCTTGCTGACCGGGATGCACTCAATCACTCCGGACATCGCTTCAATCGTGCCCATGTCCACAACGCCGGAATTTCCGGTGATGCCGATTGCCGTGCGCAGCGTGCCCGGAATCGGATGAGCCTTCATCCCCGCGGCTTCAATGCGCGCGCAAACGGCGCGAACCTGCTCTTCAGTAGCGTGCGCATCCATTACAACAAGCATTTCAACTCCTCGAAAAAGTGAATTCGTTGAAGCCCGTAAAATCCCGCGGACTGTTCGCCAATCTCTGCACTAGTAGCGGAGAATGAAGTTTACTGCATTCGCCAACGCATCGGCAAATTTGCGGCCGTTGGTAGCACAGCCACTCTTGGCTGTGCCAGATGCTCATCTACGCAGCATACGTTTCGCTTTGCGAAAAAAAACGCGCAGCCAGGATTGGCTGCGCTACCAAGACCGCATTCCCGCATCAAAACCATCGGGTGTACGCTATAACCCGCCCGGAATTAAGTCCCGGCAATATCCTCTTCATAGAAGGAGAATCAAATGGCTAAACTAACCGCCGCCGCAAGAAAAAAGCTCCCAAAGTCCGCCTTCGTGGAAAAAGACACCAGAAAATATCCAATTCCAGACGCCGCCCACGCCCGTGATGCGCTCGCCCGCAGTTCCGGCAAAAAAGAACACTCCGATGTGGTCGCCGCCGTAAAACGTAAATTTCCCAAAATTAAGATAGGGAAGTAGGCTCGTTGGATTCTTCAAATCCGAAGACGGCCCCTGCCGCGCAACCTCCGCTTGCCGATTCCAGCAAGCGTCTCGTTCCGTGGCTGATCGCCGTCGCATTTTTCATGGAATCGTTGGACACGACGATTCTAAATACCGCCGTGCCCACGATGGCCGCCGCGCTTCACGTCGCGCCGCTCAGCATGAAGTCCGTGCTGGCCAGTTACACGCTGAGCCTCGCCGTTTTCATTCCCATCAGCGGATGGATGGCCGACCGATTCGGCACGCGCCGCGTGTTCGGCTCAGCGATCGGAATTTTCACGCTGGGATCTTTTCTCTGCGGCATTTCCACTAACCTCCATGTGCTCGTTGCGTGCCGCATTCTGCAAGGCTGCGGCGGCTCCATGATGGTTCCCGTCGGCCGCCTCACGCTGGTCCGCACTTTTGCGAAATCCGAACTGGTTCGCGCCATGAGCTTCGTTGCCATCCCCGCACTGATCGGCCCCATGCTCGGCCCAATCGCCGGAGGACTCATCGTCGGATATTTCCACTGGCGCGTAATTTTCTTTTTGAATATTCCAATTGGTCTCGCCGGTTTGGTGCTCGTCTATTTGCACCTGCCGGATTTCCGCGAAAAAACAAATCCGCTCGACCTCGCCGGACTAATCTTGTTCGGCTCCGGCATTGCGCTACTTTCCTATGTGTTGGAAGTATTCGGCGAGCACACGCTCAGCACGGGTGAAATTCTCGGCCTACTGGTGATTTCGATTCTGCTCTTGGTAAGCTACGGATTTCACGCCAGCCGCGCCGCGCATCCCATGCTGGATTTAGTTTTGTTTCGCATACGAACTTTCCGCGCGTCAGTCGCCGGCAGCTTCGTCACTCGCCTCGGCATCGGCGGCATTCCATTTCTATTTCCACTTTTGTATCAAGTCGGAATGGGATTCACGCCGATTCAATCCGGACTGATGATGATGCCGCAAGCAATCGCCGCAATGACGTTAAAACCCACCATGCCAAAAATTCTCGCGCGTTTCGGATACCGCGCCGTACTCATTTCCAACACGATTCTCATCGGCATGTTGATTCTGCTATTCGCCACCATTGGCAGATCAACGCCTCTGTGGCTGGTGATTGTAGAAATGTTGTGCTACGGATTCTTCACCTCGTTGCAATATACCTGCATGAACACGCTCGTTTATGCCGATGTAACTACCGCGCAGGAAAGCAGCGCCAGCTCCATCGCCAGTACCGCGCAACAAATGGCCGTTAGTTTTGGAGTGGCGTCGGCGTCACTCGTCACGGTATTTTTCCTTCCGTCGAAATATCTTTCCGATTCCAATCAATTCATCCACGGCATTCACCGCGCATTTTTCGTCCTCGGCGGCATGACGCTGCTCTCCACCTTTGTCTTCAGCGAATTGAAAAAAGGAGACGGCGACGCAGTAAGCCGCCGAGAAGGCCATTCAATTAACGGAAAAGTTGCGGACGTTCACGTTTCCGCGTAAGTAGCACCGGCATTTCAGTAGCACCGGCACTCTTGCCGGTGCCAGCTTCTCGCCTACGCACCACTCATTTCGCATTGCGAAGAAACCCGCACCGACAGGAGTGTCAGTGCTACCAACTACTTCCTGGGCGCATAATATCCATGCCGAAAAACAATCCGTCCGCCGGGAACATTCACCAACTTAATTTCCATCTGGCGATAACTTCCATCCTTCTTCTTGTTGGATGGATCGTAGGTCAGCAAATAATAGTCGGTGGACGCGTCCTGCACGAATTTATAGATCGGAGCGAAATCGTTTTGATCGAGAAAGACTTCGCCGTTGGTATCCTTGGCGATAGTGAAAAGTGTATTGCGCTCGGCGCCGATCCGCTCAGTTTCATCCATCAGCGATTTCGGGTTTCCCGAAGTCGGCGAAATCGTAAGCAGCGCGCGTGCGTCCACCGCGTAGATCGAAACATTATTTCTGTTTGCGGCGCCGGTTACGGCGTCAACAGCGCCCATGCTATCTGTATTATCCATCCCGCGCTGTCGAAGTCCGTTTGAAAAATAGATCACAGACTTAATGCCGGGAATTTGTGCGAGCAACTCGACTAGCGCTTCAGTAGCCGATAGGCTGCGGTCGACAGTTGCAATGCCACTTCGATGGCTGACGCTATCATCGAGGGTCGCTTTCTCTTTTCCGGAGCGCGATTCTTTGCCGGAAATCATGTTACCGAGTGTTTCATCGAGCACTGCGCGATCATTCGTGAAATTAGAATTGACTACCAATTGTGTTCCATACGTCGCAACCGTGACCAAATCGGCGGAAGTCATTTGATTCTTGACGAAGTCTCGCGCTGAATTAACCGCACGCAAAGTATCCTCTGGCTCCATCGTGGTCCTGTCAAAAAACAACACGATCAGACGGTGGCTCGCGCCGATCGCTCGAAGGCTGTCGGGATCGGCGGGATTATCCATATCAATGGAGACAGGATTCGCGGTTGCATCGGTTTCGGATTGATGGACATCGCAAAAATCTACGCCGGTAATTTTCTGCGCAGTGCGATCCTCGAATACCTGGAAATTCTCGGCTTTCAGGCCGTGGATGTGGTTACCGCTCTTGTCGGTCACAATCGCATCAATCTGCACAAAACTGGATTCAACGCGGACGGTTTGCTGAAAAGGGAAGTATCCAGAGGAAGGAACGACGAGCCGTGTAACCAGAGCGAATAGTAGGATGCTCATCCACACCAGTGTGTGTTTCATCATTACAAACTATACGACGTCAGCGGTCAATTTTCAGTTGCGCCCAGGATTCTGATTAGCGTATCCGAAGCGAACGTTCGCTCGCGCAATCGCTTGCCGACAGGCGAGTGAGAAACTAATCGTATTGCGACGCAATTTCAAGACCAGGCTTGGCGCGGCGCAATTTCTCGAGGCCGCTAAGCGTAACGCCCTCGCAAAACGTCAAATCGACCCAACTGAGCATCGGCATCTGCGCAACGTCGTCCGAGCTCGCATCGCTGACCGCGCTCCATTCGAGATCTAAGGATTCAAGTCTACGCAGGGTTTTTAACAGGGGAACGCTTGCATCCGTCGCTCGATTATTTCCATCTGTTGTTAACATGCGAAGTGCCGGACAGCGAGCTACGATAGCGTGAACTTTTTCGTCGGTAAGCGAACGGACGAATATTCCGGCGGTATCGTGTGCGAGCATTTCGATTTCGGCGAGCGTTTCAACGCGAATTAGCTTGTCTGGATCGAGCACGGGTGAATCCATCTAGCGTACTCTATCATGCACACCGCGTCCCCTAATGATCCCCAGTGACTTTCACATTCGTAGGCGCCGCGGGATTCGTCACCGCTACATTCGTCGCTCCGCTGTTGGCGCTAACTTGCAGCGAACTCACATTCACCGGCTCGAATTGCGCCAAAGTAAAATTCCGCAAACACGCCAGATCATTATTATTCCAACGGGAATCCGGCGTACCAATCAATCCACCGGACGAGCCGTTATCCGCCAAAATAATTCCGTATTGTTTCATCGCCGTTAGTATTGTGGATGCCTGCGGCGAACCATTGCACACCGACGTGTCCACGTTGGCCTTCAGCCGATAAATTTGTCCCGAAGGCCCGGAAAATGTGCATGAAACCGGCGGCGCCGATTGCGAAATCAAAGATTGAACTGGAATCACACCGCTCGCGCTGCTGCAACTTCCTGTTCCGGCCGCGTGACGCGCCGGCCACACCACATAATTCAACATGTGATTCAGCGTGAAGCGAATCGGATGCGCAACTTTTCCCGATGCAACTTCGTCATAGTTCACCGTCAGCGGCATAATTGGCAGTCCCGCCGCGTCCCCGGACGTCCAACCAAACGGCCGCAAATTGTTGGTGCTCAAATCCCACATCGCGCCGTTTGACGCATTCCACGTTCCATTTCCGTTGTAAGTAGCCTGCCATGTTTCATAAAGCTTGCAGCCCTGCCCGCCGCCCGCGGTTTGCAATACCAGCGCGTGACGATCCGTATCCGCGCCGGCATTCGCCGAACCTTCAATCGGCGCGTTAGCCGGGAATGGGTATGGGGAAGGATCCGATTCATCTCCATACAAAAGCCACGTCATCGAAACCGGCGCCTGACTGTACAAAACTTGAATGAACGGAATTCCATTTGGATACGGACCGGCATCATTTCCAAAAAATGGTTTGATCGTCGAAGGCTGATACACCGCCGGAATCGGCGCCGCAGGAGAATTGTCCACCGGCAGGGAATCTACGCGCTGATGAAAAATACTGTTCGCCGGAAAAATGCTGCACCCGCCGTGCGTGTTATTTCCTGCCACATTGATGGTCAAAAGCTTCGTCGCAGTCGCGCCAGTTAAATCGGCAACCTGCACTTGAAATTGATATCCACCCTGTCCGCCAACCGAACTCGAAGAAATGATTCCCGTCGCGGAATCAATGGTCATGCCCTCAGGCAAAGTGGCAGCAGAAGCGGTAACGCTCCACGAATACGGCGCAACTCCGCCGGTAGCCGCAAGCGCTGGCGCCGCGTAAGGCTGAAGCTGAGTCGCCGCAGGCAGCGAATTGGTCGTGATCGTCAAAGCCGCAGCAGCAGGCTCGGCGCCCAGCGAAAACATCGGAAGCAATATTAGTGCGGCGAACTGTAGCGTTTTCCTCATAGTATGGCGTTATCTAATCAAAATGGTTTCAGCAATCAGCGGACGATTCAATTCCTGAAGTTTATCTGGGAGGTAGTCGAATTCCTACTGTACTGACGGACAGATTAAGTCGGATGTAGAAAGGGAATGTCGCACCGCGCTAAGAAACGGCGAAATTATCTGGATCGCGCGATGCCTAAAATCTCTACTAAATAAACTTACTTCGTGAAGGCCCAAAGCGCCGACGTATCTACCATGTTCCCGCAAAAATTCTCAACCTGTTGCCGCAGAATCGCCGGAGTAAGCCCTCGATTGTCCAAAGATCGGTGCAAATACAATTTCTTTTGCGTGGCGTCAAAGTAAAACGCCGATGGGTCAATGTCTCCGTTGGCCACAATCAGCGCCTTCCATTGCGCGGCTGCCACGGTGTCCGGATTCTCCACCATTCCCAGATTGGAGTTCATTCCGATTTTTTCACCGTTCGGACTAATCACAAGTTGAATGTTCATCGTCCAGGTGTCTCGCTTAATCGCAATCAGAAATCCTTTGCTCAGCGGCTTCGGCTCGTAGCCCATTCCGTCCAACATCTTGCGCAGACTCTCATCCGCAAGGGCACCCGCTGCCACCGTTTTGGTTTCTTGCGAATAAAGTCGCGGACTATTTCCCAGCGCAACGCAAAAAGCAATCGCCAGCAAACTTGTAATCCACACCACTTTCATTTTTGTCATGTCTTTCCTCATTTCGAGACCATCGTTCCCACCGCGCACGTCGCACTGGTCGGAGCAAACTGAACGCCCTGATCGGTTATGTCGGTCACCAGCTTTCCGCTGACGTTAACCGATGCAGGCCCCGAAAGCGATCCATTCGTTTGCAACGCAAGCGAAATCGCAGACGCGCCGTTCTGCACCGTAATCAATACTTGAGTCGGAGTATTCTGCACCGTATATTTCTGCCGCGCGTGCGCTTGCGCGCAATCCAAAATCACCGTATCCGTCTCGAAATCAAGTTTCAATCCACCGGCGCTTGTATAAATTCCCACGAGCCGTGGCCCGGGAGCTGTCTCTTGCTTCGCGGCGTCGCGCGCCTTTTCCGCTTCCGATTTGGTCGGATCCAATGTTTCCAACACGTTCACCAAAGCATTCCCCGCACTTGATACGGATTCCGCCGTCGGCAACGGGCCAATCGTGCAACGCACCGTCGCTGGTCCGTAATCCGGCACTCTCTCCGTATAAGCGCTGCCCGGCACAATGCTGTTGTCCTTCGTGTATCGCTTATACATCGTCACGTCGTGATAGCCGACAATCACTCGGCCGGTCACGTCAGTTGCGCCCGGGCCAACTAATTTTCCATCTGGCCCGAGCGCCAGCAGGATCGCCTTCGGCTGATTCTGAATCTGAATCGCAAGCTGACTTCCAATTTTCCCCACCGTATATCCGTGTCCGTCGGGAATAAGTTTTCCGCAGCCTGAGATCGCGACGCTGTCGTCGCTGAAAACAAGTTGAATGCCGTTATTATCTTTGTATGATCCCGTGACGCTCAATCCGGCGTGCGACGGAGCTGTAATTTTGCTCGGGTCACCAGCTACCGTTGTGAAAATGCCGCTCAGAAAACCTTT
Source organism: uncultured Acidobacteriota bacterium (assembly GCA_963778235.1). Classification (GTDB taxonomy): domain Bacteria; phylum Acidobacteriota; class Terriglobia; order Acidiferrales; family UBA7541; genus DASTCZ01. The sequence goes on from CAVZTQ010000001.1 coordinate 102,344, forward strand.
CCCCACACATTCAAGTTCAGCGCCGCCCAATTCCAAACAACGCCGCGTCGCCACCGAAGTGGGATCATTAACCAACGCCGGATTTCCCCTCGCAGCCGCAGGCTGAGCTCCCGCGTTATTCGCCGGCGGAGGCTTATTTGCGGCCACGAATTGCTCGTGTCTCGCCAACGATTCCGCATTCGCTTTGTCATACGCCGCGCGAACTCCCGTCATCGAAAATCTCGTGAACAGCTCCTCTTGGAATTTCCGGTCGGTGCCGTAACCGCCCAGCGGAAAATCGCTCTGCTTTCCCAGAGTGTTGTAAGCCACGTCGTACTCGCCATAAATCCGCGTCTCGTCCGGCGTAAGTTGATTGCGAAGCCAGCGGTCTCCAATCGTGTCTTGCAGTATCTGTTTAAGCTGACGAAACGCGCCCGTCTGACGCAGCATCGTGTCTTTCGGATCGCTGCCCTGAATTTCTTTCATCACGCGGTCCACGGAAGGGAACTCTTTCATGTACGGCGGATTCATCGGCTGCGCCGGTTTTGTGGGTTGTCCGGGCGCCGCAGGTTTCGCCGCCACTTGCACCGGACACGGTTTCAACCGCCCGTACATCTGTGTACGCTCGCTATTCGCTGTGACGACTACTTGACCATTTTTTTCTTCGCGCCACGTGCACATTTCAAATCGCCCGTATGGCGCGCATTTTTCGATGACGTATTGCGTTCCGTCCGCGCATTTGTAGGGCACATTGAATTGAAGTGGTTCCTGCGCCGCAGCAGCAAGAGCAACGAACGTTATGCCAAGCATCGCAGCCGCGATCCCACGCAATACCACCCGCGCTTCGAAATTAAATTGTCGCCCAAAAAATTTCATGAGCATCGTCTCCTCCTTCGCCGCCAAAGCACACCACGGGCCGGGGCCTGCATTTGCATGCAAGTCAGTCGCCGCGAATCACTTGTCCCGAAAGTTGTTACTTCTTTGTGAGCGGGCCCATCATGCCCAGCATGCTGCCCGACGGCGGCACCAGGTTGCCTTTGGCATCAATCGTGAAAATCGTTTTGCCGTCGGAACAAGTCAGCGTCACGCTTTTGCCGCTATCCTCGACGTAAGTGCAATTGTCTTTTTGTGGCCCCAGCGATTCAACGGCCTTTCCGCCCGACTGAAACTCAATCGAATAGCCGCCATTTGCGCCAACATAAGTGTTGCCGCTCACTCCGCCACAGCCAGCCAGAAGGCTGACGCCGGCGACCGCTGCAACTAGAATTGTGCTGCGAAGATTGGTTTTCATTTCAACGCTCCTGTCGAAGGTTTGCGAATGCGAATTTAATTTCCCCGGAGAAGTCACCCGCCGCGCCCAAGTGCGGCATTCATCTCACAGTGACCATCCACTACGCAATGCGCAAATTCCCCCGCAAAACCGTCATCGATGCTCTTGGTTTTTGCCCGCTCGCACGCCCTCCAAGATCGCATCAATCGCAGGACGTGCCGTCGCAGTCTTTCCCGCGTTTTCAAAAAATGACATCGGCGCCCATCCCGGTGCCGCCAAATCCGGCGCCCACGGACGTATCCCCGAAAGCGTTCCAGTCTCAACTCCCCACGCCACCAAATCGCGAATGAAATTCGCCTGTCCTTCCGGTGACAACGGATATCCCTTCACCTCATCATTCCAAATGAAAACGATCTTCATCGTTCTCGCCGGATATCCAAACTCGGCCACGAAAACCGGCCGGCCAAGTTCGCGATGTGCCGCAGTCGCCATATCCTTGAACGCCTGCAAACGATCGCGCGGACTGTTCGCCGACGTCGGATAATAAGACACGCCCAATTCGTCCGCCACAAAGCCGCCATCGCGCATCGCTTTGAAAAACGCCACCGTCTGCGCGGGCAACACCGAAGTCATTCCGCTGACATGCGTGCTAAATCGAGCGTGAGGATCCACGGATCGGATTCCTTCCGTAACCGCCGCCAGCATTTTCGCTTCGTGTGGCCAAACATGCGTCTGCAGCCACTCAATGCGTTTAGCGTCGGACATTCGCACTAGCGCCAGTGCAGACATTTTTCCAATCGCGGGATCCACCGCGTCCGGAGGTTTGTACCATCCCGCTCCGCCGGCCGTGTCATCGCATCCACCGGGCATCGGCTGAATCGCCACACCTGCAATTCCAAACTCCACTTCATTTCCGATATCCCAAATCCGCACCTTCACACCGGTATCCAGAATTTGCCGCGCCGCAGTAGCGCCATACAAGCGCAACACCGGGATCGTCTGTTCAATCGTCAATGTATTCCATGCGGCGGGAACTTTAATCTCAGGATAGTCACTGAAATCCGGCGGCGGCTGGCAACGAACGTCGCCATATATATTGAACAGCCCCAATTCCGGATTGAACGGCAGATTCAGCGCCGCGGCCATCCGCGCCCTCCCTAGTCCGCGTTCCATGCTGTGATCGCCCGAGCCAATCCGATATTTCTGTGTCGTCGCAATCCGCGCATAAACTTCATTCGCGCCGTGCGCCGCAAACAAGCGCTGCAACTCCTCGGGATTTTTCGCGGTGATTTTTCCGTCAGTGAAAACCAGCCCGGCAGCAAATCGCAATTCCGCAAACGGACTAACAGAAAGCGAAATTCGGAAATCTCGTGCAGGTACAGGCGTCTGCGAATGTCCAAAACTCGAAACAAAAAGCGCCAAGCAAAGAAGGGAAGCCAACATTGCAATGCGTCGCATCGCGGGAGAATACCATTTCCAGGTAGCACAGACATTCCTGTCTGTGCCAGCTCAGCGTCCAAGCAGCACTAAATCCGCCCTACGCCAAAACCCCGCATCCACACGAGCGTCGGCGCCACAAAAATCCCCCCCACATCCCCACCTATGCAACTCCCCTCATCCTCAGTTAGAATAGAAGCGCAAGCTTCCGCATCGAGCCCAAATAGAATGTTAGACGAAACGAACAGTCCGCAATTGGTGTACGACGCCGAGGATGAATACGTCCCGGAGCCTGTACCGCCGCCCCTTGCCCCGCTTTGGCAGGACGGCAGCTTCCGTATTGGAATTCACAGCTCTATCGCGGGCGATCTCACGCACTCGCTGGACATCGCCAAAAAACTCGGCTGCAACGCCATGCAGATTTTTTCCAGCAGTCCGCGAATGTGGCCGCGTCCCGGCCGTTCGCTGATTCCTGAAGCCGATGCCGCGCGTTTCCGCGTACGCCGTAACGAGCTTGCCATTGGCCCGGTAGCAATTCATGCAAATTATCTGATCAATCTCGCCACCACCGATCCTGTTGGCCGCGTCCGCACCATTCAAGCGTTTCGCGATGAACTTCTCCGTGGAATGTCGCTAGGCGCGGACTACATCGTCGTGCATCCCGGCTCAGCTCGCGATGGCGAGGAGCCGTCGAAAGCCACGCACATCGTCGCCGAAGCAATTCGTCAGTCCGCCCGTGGACTGAAAATGGGCAACATGCGCATCCTGCTGGAAAATACCGCGGGCATGGGCAAATCCATTGGCTCCAGGTTCGAAGAATTAGCCGCCATCATTAAAGGTGCAGGCGAAGTTGATCTCGGCGTCTGCATCGATACCGCGCATCTTTTTGAAGCAGGCTATCCAATTCACACCGCCGAAGGACTGGAACAAACTCTCGCGCGTTTGGAATTGTCTGTCGGACTCGATCGCGTGTTCGTAATTCACGTGAACGACTCGAAGACGCCCTTCGGTTCGCGTGTCGACCGTCACGAGCACATCGGCAAAGGAAAAATTGGACTCGAAGCGTTCGAGCGCATCCTTCGCCACCCGCTGCTTTCTCCGGAGCGCGTAGCGGGCCGTGCATTTCTTCTGGAAACGCCGATCGATTTGCCGGGCGATGATCGCCGCAACGTTGCAGCTCTTTGGAAATTAGTTGGCATCGCCGCGGATCAGGAACCGGATGCGGAAGACGGATTCTCCATGGTCACCGTCACGCGCACAAAAAAATCCGAGTTGAAACTATCGAAGCCGAAAGTCAAGTCTGCGCGCGCAAGCAGCAAGTCAGCAAAAAAGTCGAAGAAACCGGCAGGGAAGAAGACGCGCACTGCGTCAGCCAAAACTAAAAAACGAAAGCGGAGCTAGGCGCACGTGCGGGACTACGACCCACAGTCAGTCGAATCCAAGTGGCAAAAAATTTGGGAAGATGAACACGCCTTTTGGGCCGACGCCGACCCTGATCGCCCCAAATATTATCTCCTCGAAATGCTTCCGTATCCTTCCGGCACTTTGCACATGGGCCACATGCGGAATTACACCATTGGCGACACCATTGCGCGCTACCGCCGCATGCGTGGATACAACGTCGTCCATCCGATGGGCTGGGACGCGTTCGGTCTTCCTGCGGAAAACGCCGCCATCCAACGCAACATTCATCCGCGCGAATGGACGCTCTCGAACGTCGCGGAATTTAAAAAAGTTTGCAACCGCTTCGGGTTTAGTTACGACTGGCGGCGCGAAATTGCCACATGCGATCCGGAATATTACAAATGGAACCAGTGGATTTTTCTGCGCATGTTGGAGCGCGATCTCGCGTACAAAAAAAAGAGCCGCGTAAACTGGTGTCCGAAGTGCCAAACCGTTCTGGCGAATGAACAGGTCATCGACGGCAAGTGCTGGCGACACGAAGATACGCAAGTAGAAGTTCGCGACATCGAACAGTGGTTCTATCGCATCACGAAATACACCGAAGAATTGTTAAGCGGGTTGGAAGAATTAGGCGACGGATGGCCCGAACGCGTAGTCACCATGCAGCGCAACTGGATTGGAAAATCCAAAGGCGCGCGTGTGCGTTTCGATGTCGCGAACATGCCCGGAAAATCCATCGAAGTTTTCACTACGCGCATTGACACGATTTATGGCGCATCCGCCGTAATTTTGGCGGCAGGGCACCCGCTCCTAAAAGATTTGCTCGCAGGATCAGCCACCCGCGCCGAAGCCGAAGCGCAGCTCACGGCAATGCGCCAAACTTCCGTGAAGGATGAAGACGTCGCCACCGCTGAGAAAAATGGTTTCTTCACCGGCCAATACGCGATTAATCCTTTCACAAAAGAAAAGCTGCCGATCTGGGTAGGGAATTTCGTGCTGATGGAATATGGAACGGGCGCGATCATGGCCGTACCCGCGCACGACCAGCGCGATTTTGAATTCTGCACGAAATATAAACTCGCAATTCCAATTGTGATTCAACCAGACGATGCCGCGCCGCTCACGCCGGAAACTTTGAAAGAATCGTCAGGAGATTACGGCACGCTCGTAAATTCCGGCCCATACACCGGACTTCGTTCCGGTGACGCGCTAACCAAAATGACGGCCGACGCGGAAGCCGGCGGATTCGGCCGCGGCGAAACTACTTATCGTCTGCGCGATTGGGGAATTTCCCGCCAACGATATTGGGGCACGCCGATTCCCATCATCTATTGTGAGAAAGACGGAATGGTTCCGGTTCCCGACGCCGATCTTCCGGTTCGTCTGCCCGATAAAGTTTCGATAACCGGCGAAGGACAGTCTCCGCTCGCTGGCTCACCGGAATTTGTGAACGTGAAATGTCCGAAGTGTGGGGGCCCGGCTCGGCGCGAAACCGATACGATGGACACGTTCGTCGATTCGTCGTGGTATTTCCTGCGCTATCTGGACCCGCACAACGATAAGCAGCCGTTCGATCCCGAACTCGCAAAATATTGGTTTCCCGTCGATCAATATATCGGCGGTATTACGCACGCAATTCTGCATTTGCTCTACGCGCGCTTTTTCACCAAAGTGCTGCGCGATTTGGGACTCGTCACCGTGAACGAACCTTTCACTCGCCTGTTCTGCCAGGGAATGATCCTGAAAGGCGGGATGGTGATGTCCAAATCCAAAGGCAACGTGGTCGGCGCGATGGAAATGGCCGAAAAATATGGCGCCGATACCGGACGCCTCTACACATTGTTTGCCGCGCCTCCAGAAAAAGACATGGAATGGAGCGAAGCCAGCGTCGAAGGCTGCGCGCGATTCTTAAATCGAGTTTTCCGCATCGTCGAACGTCACGCTGATTTCGTCCGCAATCATGCTGCCGGAATTGGCGATCTTGCCGGCGCCACAGAAAAAGAAAAAGTTTTGCTGCGGAAAACTCATCAGGCCGTGCGTCGAGTAACGCACGACCTCGAAGAACGCTGGCATTTCAATTCCGCAATCGCCGTGCTGATGGAATTGGTAAATGAAATCTACGCGCAGGAACCTCTCGAAGAAGGCGTGCGCCCGACCGTCGCGAAGGAAGTATTGGAATTGTTGGTGTTGATGATTGCGCCGATGTCCCCGCACCTGTCCGAAGAATTGTGGGAAATGTTGGGACACAGCGGCGGCCCCAGCGGGGGACTAATGCGCGCATCATGGCCGCAATTCCGCGCGGAATTCGCCGCCGAAGAGCAGGTCGAAATCATTATTCAATTGAATGGCAAAGTTCGCGGAAAAATTGTGGCGGAAGTTGGTCTGGACGAACAAACTCTAGCCACAATGGCGATTGCCGAACCAAAAGTGGCGCAATTGCTCGACGGAAAACAAATCGTCAAGCGAATTGTAATTCCAGATAAGCTGGTGAACCTTGTCATCAGGTAACGGAAGCACTTCAAAATCGGGAGGCGCGATGGCAACGAGTGCATCTGCGCCCGCAGCACCAACGACAGGTACAGTTCCCAAGACAGAACTCGGCGGAATCGTCGTGCTCGATTTCGGCGGACAATATACCCAGCTAATCGCGCGCCGCGTCCGCGAGCAAGAAGTATTCTCCGCAATTTTGCCGTGCACCGCATCGCTCGCAGAAATCCGTGCCCTCGCCCCCGCAGGTATCGTACTTTCCGGCGGCCCAAGCTCCGTGTATGACGCAGGCGCTCCGAAATGCGATCCCGGCGTATTAAATCTCGGCGTCCCAGTCCTCGGCATCTGCTACGGACTGCAATGGATCGCGCACACGCTAGGCGGAGAAGTTTCCCGCGCAGGCAAACGCGAATATGGACGTATGACGCTCGAAGTAGCCGACACGAGCGGCCTGCTCGCAGGATTTCCGAAGACACTCAGCACCTGGAACAATCACGGCGATCACGTTCTACAACTTCCCAAAGGTTTTCGCTGCACCGGACGCACAGACAATGCGATTTCCGCCGCGGAAGATTCCGAACGCCGCATTTATGCCGTGCAATTTCATCCCGAGGTAAAACATACAGAGCGCGGTACAGACGTTCTTCGCAATTTTGTTTTCCAAATTTGCCATGCCGAACCAAAGTGGAGCGGCGGAGCATTCATCACCGAAACCGTCGCATCCATTCGCCAAAAAGTTGGCGACGATCGCGTAATCTGCGCCCTCAGTGGAGGTGTTGACTCTGCAGTAGCGGCAGTCCTGGTTGGCCGCGCGATCGGCGAAAAACTCACCAACGTTTTCGTCGACACGGGCCTGCTCAGAAAAAATGAATATCACGACACGCTGGAACTCTTGCGTGATCGCATGGGGCTAAACGTAATCGGTGTCGACGCCTCGGAAAGATTTCTCTCAAAACTAAAGGGCATCACTGATCCCGAACAAAAGCGGAAAATTATCGGCAGGGAATTTATCGCCGTGTTCGTCGACGAAGCAAAAAAACTCGCCAACGCCGCCGCAGGAAAATTAAAGTATCTTGTGCAGGGAACTCTCTATCCCGATGTGATCGAATCTGTTTCCGTGAAAGGACCTTCCGCCGTAATCAAAACTCACCACAACGTCGGTGGTCTTCCTGCAGACATGCCCTTCTCATTAATCGAACCGCTGCGCGATCTATTCAAGGATGAAGTTCGCCGCATTGGCGCCGAACTTGGATTGCCCGCGGAAATGTTGAAAAAGCATCCGTTCCCGGGACCGGGGCTTGCCGTGCGTTTGCTCGGCGAAGTGACGCCGGAAAGATTGGCGATGCTGCGCGAAGCGGATGCAATCGTCACCGGCGAGATTCGCAAAGCCGGATTGTACGATCGGATTTGGCAAGCATTCGCAGTTCTGTTACCAGTGCAGAGTGTCGGCATCATGGGCGACGGCCGCAGTTACGGATGGACAGTTGCAGTTCGCGCGGTGGAATCCGAAGACGCGATGACCGCCGACTGGTGCCGCTTGCCAAGTGAAGTGCTCGAAAAAATTTCTTCGCGCATCAGCAACGAGGTGACGGGAATTAATCGCGTGGTATATGACATCAGCTCAAAACCGCCGGGCACGATCGAGTGGGAATAATTTCGTCGAATCTGAAGCAGGGTGAATTGCGCCGGCGCTCGAGTAGCCCCGACACTCCTGTCGGGGCAGCTTCGCTTCAACGCATCAGTCATTTCGCTTTGCGCAGAACCTCAGCACCGGCAAGAGTGCAGCTCCTACGTAACCCGGTGCGGTTTTCCGGGAACAAAATTCGGCAAGGAAGTTCGGTGCTGAAAAAGCCTGGCGGCTTCCCCGGGAACGTTGGGGAGATGCGGCCAGGCTCAATTGTAGTGATTTATTTCGAGCCGTAAGGACACGGCCCGCAAAGCTTAACGTGCTGATAGTTTCTGAGCCATGTAAAGCAGGAGCTTTCGATCCGGCTCTTCAATGCGGCCCATCAGTCGGCGAAGCTTGTGCAGAAACCGTGCTTCCTTACCGTGGCTGCCCCAGACAATATCATCCGACGACTTTCGCTTGGGAAGGTTTGGAAGTTCGGGCGGTTCTTCACCGTCGTAAAAGAGTTGATAGAGTGGAACTTCTAGAGCGCGTGCGAGTTTCTCAAGTGTTTCGATGGCCGGAACTGTGTGGCCATTTTCTACACGTGAGATGTAACATCGCAACAGACCTGTGCGCTTTTCGATGTCCCCTTGAGAAAACTTTTTTTCTTCGCGCAGGGCGCGAAGACGGTCGCCAATAATCATGTCGATAATTTAAGCAGAGGTTTGGTTTGGGCGCAAGGAAAAACTCAAGTAAAACTAACAGGACACATTCGCGTTACAATTGAAACCTAGTGGCGATGATCAACGTCTCACATAAGGAAGAGAAAGGTAGGCGGTCCGAGGCCGTGGAAAACGCCGCGGCTCAGGAGCGTCAGCTCGTTCGGCGTGCGCAGGCAGGCGATGTTCCTGCCTATGAAGCGCTGCTCGCGAAGCACCAGCAGCGGGTTTTCTCCGTCGTCGGCGGAATTTTGCGTCGCCGCGAAGATGTGGAAGATGTCGCGCAACAAGTTTTTGTAAAAGCGTATTTTTCGCTGAAGCGTTTTGATTTGCGTTCAGCGTTCAGCACTTGGCTTTACAAGATTGCCGTAAATGAGTGCTGGGATTATCTGCGCAAGAAGAAAGTCCGCAAGCTGGTTTATGAAGCGGACATGAGTGACGAACAGAACCGGCAGTTGCTGAGCGTCAACGAACAATCTTTCGGCGCGTTACGTTCGCCCGAAGATGCGGCACGGCGCGTGGAGCAGCAACAACTCGTAGAGCGATTGCTTTCGGAGCTGGACGAGCAAGACGCGGCCATGCTCGTGATGAAAGAAGTAGAAGGTTTTTCAGTCGAGGAGATCGGTGAGTCTCTGGGTATTAATGTGAACACCGTGAAAGTGCGGTTGTTCCGTGCGCGCGGTAAACTGGTTGAGGTTTACAGGCGCCGCATGAAAGGCGCTACAACTACTAAAGGAAAGAAGGCGGACGGGAATCCCTAAGCTCCGCTGGATTTAAAAGTGAAATTGAAATTGGAATTGGAAATGAAGTTTGGTAGGAGGTAGGAAATGACCAAGCACAACGAAAGTTCTTGCGAAAATTTCGAACTTCGGCTTGAAGATGCCGCGGAACTTGCGGCCGAGCGCGGCGAACAGATCGCGCTGAGCGTAGATCTCTCCGCGCACGTGTCCAGCTGCACGCATTGCAGCGAATCGCTGGAAGCAATTTCCATTAGCCGATCGCTGCTGCACGCAGGATTTGAACCAACCGCCGCTCCATCTCCATTTTTCACCAAGCGTGTTATGGCCGTGATTCGCGCGGAAGAACAGTTTCAAACCGCGCAGGGCTCAATTTTCTGGAGTCCGTTGCAGCATCTTGCCGCGCGTATCGCGGTGGCTGCCGGAGTTGCTGTGATGTTGCTCTCAGCTTACGCATACACGTCCAGCGTTTCTCCGGTCGGCGATTCGCCCAGCATTAACGCCGCGGCGTATGAACTCGTGCCTCACCAGCAACTCGATCCTCAACCGAAATCGAAGGACGAAGTCTTGATGTCCCTAGTGGAGCGCAGCAATGCAAGGTGACGGTGCAGCAAATAAATCCCGGCTCGCAGCCGTACTTCTCGTACTTGCTGTTCTGGTTTTGGGAATCGCGATCGGCGTGTTGGGAACTTATCTGGAAGGATATAAAGTTTTCGGCGCCGCGCTGATTCACCGTACCCGTCCGGACCGAAGTCCTGCGGCGCAGCAGCACGAGCGTCAAGCGCGCGTGGAACAGTTGACCAAGGATTTAAGTTTGACTGCGGAGCAGCAGCAGAAGCTGGATTCGACGCTGACGCAGATGTCCACGACATACTCGGGAATTCACCAGCAATTTGGCGTGCAAATGGATCAAGCCCGCAAACAGGGACGCGATTCCATTCGCGCGATTCTCACGCCGGAGCAAGTCGCGAAATTCGACGACATGATGCGCAAGATGGACGAAGATCGGAAAAAGCAGCAACAAGGAAATAATTAGAGCGAGTGGATTCCCGCCGTACGTTTCCAGGGCCGTTAGTCATTTTAGAAATGTAGTCCCGGCGCAGACGGGGAATTGTGAACGGTGGCATTCAGCGACGCTTCAGGCGGAACTCTGTAATTAGTTTGTCGGAATCGCTGGAACATCAAATAGTTTTAATGTGTTCGGGTCCACTGCGGTAGACTAGGCCAATATTTCTTCGGCGGTTCAGGTCGTACTAGGGGTTAGATAGATTATGGCAGAGCGTGCGACAGCAACGATGGACAGCGCCGGCGCGATGAAAGCGGGCGACGCGGTAATCCGTCTGGAAAATGTTTACAAAACTTACGATCTTGGCGAAGTGCAAGTCCACGCCCTCCGCGGAGTCTCCCTGGAAATTCACGCCGGAGAATTTGTCGCGGTCATGGGCGCGTCGGGTTCCGGCAAATCCACGTTGATGAACATTCTGGGCTGCTTGGACAAGCCCACCAAAGGCCATTATTTCCTGGATGGCGTTGACGTTTCCGGCATGGACAAATCCGAACTGGCGCGAATCCGGAATCACAAGTTGGGATTCGTGTTTCAGGGATTCAATTTGCTTTCGCGAACCTCCGCTCTTGAGAACGTCGAATTGCCCACAATTTATGCCGGTATTTCGCTGGAAGAACGCGAATCTCGCGCGAAAGAATCTCTAGCGCGCGTCGGACTCGCCGAGCGCTCCCATCACCATCCCAGCCAGCTTTCCGGTGGACAGCAACAGCGCGTAGCAATCGCCCGAGCGCTGGTCAATCGCCCCGCAATCCTTCTGGCGGACGAGCCAACAGGAAACCTGGACAGCCGAACTTCCGTTGAAATTATGGACATTTTGCAGAGCCTGAATCAGGAAAATGGCTTGACGGTCGCGCTGGTAACTCACGAACCGGACATCGCGCAGTACGCAAAACGTGTTCTCGAATTCCGCGACGGAAAAATCAAGAAGGACGTGAAGGTCACAAATCGTCTTATCGCCGCCGAAGTTTTGCCAACCCTGCCGGCGGTGGGTGCAGACGATGACGAGCCAGTAGTAACCGAAGAACCGAAAGTCACTTAGAAATTTTACTTCCTGGGAACGCCCATTCTTTTCCATCCCGCGGACTGGGCGGGATAAATCGACTGACTGGCGCCGCCGTCATTCGGAAAGCCGCGCCAACTTTACTGCACTGGTTTCTCAGCCACGTGGTCCACAACAATTACCGGAATGGATTTTTTCTGTTTCACCAATTTCAGTCCAAGCTCTTTTTCCACCGCGTCGAACACTGAGATTCCTCCGTTGGGGTCCGCCGCAACCGCTGGCGCAGCGCTCGGGTCCGCGCTCGGTTTCGCTGGCGCTTCCAGGACGGCTCTTGGCGTCCAGCCAATCAGGAAGTTCCATCCACCCTCAAGGCCGGTGGCATCCACTACCGGATGATCCATGTAAGCGCCCGCGCGTTGCTGCAATAACTGCGCCAACTGCGTCATAGTTGTATTTTTGCACGCGATCATTCCGGCCACGTTCGGAGCCGGCTTCGGCGCATTCGGATCTGGCTTACATTCTGAGCGCTCCGTATCGTTGGCCTGCGTAAACGTTGGCTTGTTTTTCCCTTGCGTAAGCGCGTATACCGTGACTTCCCGATTTTCCACGTGCGTTTTCAGCTCGAACTGACTGACCAATTCGCCGCGCAGCATTTCCAACCCAACGCTGAGAGGCGGGGGCGTCGGCCGGCCATTGACGATTTGCGGAGCGCCTTCGCCGGTACTTGGAACTTTGGCTTCGATCATCCATGACTGCGTGTCGGCAGATTTCGGAAGCCCAATAACGGTATCGCTCGCGACGTTCACCGGAACCTGCAGTGCCAGCGCAATCAGAGCGCGCAAAGTACCGCCGGCGGTCATCTGGCTTCCTCCGGTATAGAGCAAGCCTGTGAACGCGGGTTTGTTGGGATCGGCAGGCTTGATCGACGCGACTTCAAATCGCGCCGCCGCCAACGCCAAAGCCGTCGACGCGCCCGCTGGATTCGCAGTCGGATTTCGATTCACGTGGTCCACCACCAACCCGGGCTGAGGAACATCTTTCAACTCCAACTTCAGTCCCAATTGCTTTTCCACCGCGTCAAAAATGGAAATGCCGTCCTTGCCTTTGGCCGTCAACGCCTGTCGTGGCGTCCATGACAAATCGAAATCAAATGAGCCTTCGAGCTTAGTCGAGTCCACCACATCGTGGTCAATGTAACCGCCCGCCATATTATGCAAATTCTCCCCGATCGCTGAAGACGTTAAATTGTTGCAGACCACTTTAATATCCGGATAGTTGGCAAAATCATTCGGGTCTGCGGGAAACGTCACCGGTTGAGGCTTGCACGAACCAGCATCCGTTCCGCCCGCGGACTTCAATTTGGATCCGCCCTTGCCAACACTCAGCACGTAGCGGGGAACCGGATACGTCCCCTCATGAGCTGCCAGTCCGAAGCGCTCGACCAACAAACTCTTCAGCATCACGTTGGCCGCTGCCATGTTCGTGCCCTCAGGAACCTTGGCGACCACGTCGAACAGATCGGAACTGATCCAGCCGGGACCGCCGACAACATTCTCCTCAGACACTCCATACGCCGCGGCGATCAGCTTCACCAGCGTCACGTCGCGATTCACGTACTTTCCTTCGCGCAGCACGCCGCCGAAGTTTTGGGCAAAGCCAGCTGCCGTGGTGCTGGTGTGGACGTCAGCGATCTCGAATTTCGGCTGCTGAGCAAAAGCCACCGCTGAAATCATCAAGCCGAATACGGCAATCGAAATTTTCTTCATGCGATACCTCCAGCCAAGTGCATACACCAACCAGTTGCTGACAGTAGACCGCGCCTCATCCTAGACGTCAACAGAAGGCCGATGGCTGCACATCGTCTCCCCCCCGGGGAACGCCGATCGCCTGATCGGCGCATTGCATTTCGCTTTCGTAGGGGCAACCTTCAGGTGGGCCGCTCTGGTTCTTCTGCCGCCAGCGCTACATAATCCAGGTTCAAAGCAACGGCTGCCGCCCTGAAGGACGGCTCTACATAGGCTCGGCAGGGGTAACCATATTGCCACCCCACCCCCTCCCCCCTGTTTTTGTCATGAATATCAAAACAAAGGACTTATAGGTACGAATCGTGCTAAGAATATCAAAACAAAGGACTTATAAGTCTTTTGTTTTAATATTCTTATGCGCTCTGCTGAAAACGTTCAATTCTGCGTTCCGACATGCGGGACGGAGAGCCGCATCCAACCGGAACGTCCAACCAGAGGCGGTTGACGGGTGAGCGTGCCACCTCCGTCACTGACTCCGTCCATAATTCTGCGACTCGTCACACCCGTGGCGTTCGCGCCGTCACCCCTCGAAACTAACATGCGTTTTACGCCAGTGACAATGTCCGTAGGGTACCGTTTTTGACCAGTGGGTTATTGCCCTCGCAGTGGCCATCGAATAAGGAGGATCGTGGCCCGGTCCTCTAAATCCTTCTTTGCCAGAAGCGCGAAATAGCATCAGCGCCTTGCTCTGAAAGTCTGGTCTGCGTTAGGCTTCGATTACTGTGTCGCAGCAGCATAAAATTCTTGTAGGTACTTCCGCGTTCACGGCCGCGGGATGGGAAGGGAGCTTCTATCCGGCGGGCATGAAGCCTGCGGAATTTCTCACCTACTACGCGACGCGCTTCCACACCGTGGAAGTGGACAGCACCTACTACCGCACGCCCTCCGTCTCCACCGTAAAAGGCTGGACCGCGCGCACACCCGACGATTTTATTTTCTCGCTGAAAGTTCCGCAGGTTGTGACGCACGAAAAATGTCTGCTCGATTGCGAAAGTGACTTTGAAAATTTTGTGGACGTCGCCGGCAACCTCGGAAAAAAGTTAGGCCCCATGCTTCTGCAATTTCCTTATTTCAATCGAGCGAAATTCAAAGGGCTTCCAGAATTCCTCGCGCGGCTGAAACCATTCCTAAAAAATCTTCCAAAGAAAAAACAATTCGCTCTGGAAATACGCAATAAATCGTGGCTCGTCCCGGCGTTCGTCGATCTCTTAAGGGAACACGGTGTAGCTCTCGCTCTAATCGACCAGGCGTGGATGCCGCCCATCGACCAGTGGTTCCAGAAATTCGATCCCATCACCGCCGACTTCACCTACATCCGCTGGCTGGGCGACCGCAAAGGCATTGAGCAGCACACCAAAGTATGGGACAAAACCATCGTCGACCGCTCCGGCGAAATGCAAACGTGGGTGAAGTATTGCCGGCAGATTACGAAAAAGGGCGTAAAAATCTACGCGTACGCGAACAATCACTACGCGGGAAACGGGCCTGCGACGGTCGCGTTGTTTCAGAAATTGTGGGAGAAGGGTTGAATGGATAGGGCGTCTCACGCCGGATTGCGTTGTTTAACCAAGCAGGCTACTATTTGGGCAAAATATGGACCTAAAAGATACGAACACGATTGTGAAGGTCTCTAGTCAGACAGACGGAGATGTCACATTGATTGCTGGCAATTTTCCGATTCTTCCGAATAGCCAGGTCGTCCGTGGAAATATTCTCTCGACGCTTGAGGAAATATTTGATAGCGGCGTACAAGTAGTGGGCATCGAGGGCGCTGAAGAGATCGGCAAAACCACGCTGCTCGCCCAATTCGCCAAGCGCCACGCCCAACATTCAATCAGCCTATTTGTTAAGGCAACAGACCTCTTCGCGTATGACCCGCAGCTGCTATTGCGAGACTTGTGTAACCAAATCCGCTTCATCATAAGCGGCAGAGAGATTTCGGACGAAGAGCAAACAGACGAAGGCATGTTCAGAGATCTGTTGTTCGGTTTGTACCGGATGGGTCGGCGCAAGAATACTGACTTCTTTTTCATCGTCGACGGATTCGAGGACACTGTGACCGCGGCGCAAACGATGAAGTCGGTCATGTCGCTATTACCGATTGGTGCTGCGCATATCAAATTTCTAATTTCCGCCCCGGAAAAGATCCTACGCGAATTTCTAAGGCGAGGAATTCTCTATAAATCTTTTATCTTACCGGGATTTGCTCTAGAAGAAACGATTTCCTATTTCTCGGACCTCAACGTTAGCACTCAATTCATTGACGAGCTTTTCCGTATATGCAGTAGAGGCGTGCCCGGCCAATTCGCAAGCGTACGACGTATATTGGAGTCAGGCGTAACCCCTGAAGCTCTACTTAGCGAGCTCCCAGAGAGGTTGCCTGACCTTTTCGAACTCGAGTGGAAGACCGTCGATTTGAGAAACGAGTTGGCTCTAGACGTCTTGGCGCTGATCTCCCAAACCGAACAAAAGCATTCACTCTTGGATTTGACGCTTATTCTCTCGATTGAACCAAATTCGGCCCGCGAAATCCTCGGGGGGCTTGGGTTTATCCATCGACCAGTCTCCGATGACGGACCAATCGAATTTGTTTCGGACCGCGTGCGGCGCTTCGTAGCGACGAAATTGGCTTCGCGACGATCTCGGGTAAGAGATCTTGCGATCCAGGCCTTCCTAAAGACACCAGAAAGCGATAGGGCTCTAGCAACGCTCCCCACTTACCTGGAAGAGACTGGGCGATGGGAACTTTTACTAAGCTACCTCTCTCCAAGCCATTTCACCGCGATGATCGAGCGAAGTGGCTCTTTGTTGCCGATGCGTCAGAATGCAGACTTGGGAGTTTCGACTGCATTCCGCCTGGGGAGAGACGGGGATCTTCTCCGGTTTAGTGTTCAAAGAGCGGCCATGATGGAATTCGACAGAATTTCAACGCTGCGATCAGAAGCGAACGCGTGGCTTGCGCTTGGGGAGTATCGGCGCGCGGTGGCGGTTGCCCAAGGGGCGGCTCTGAATCGAGACCGGCTGAGACTCTTTGCTGCCATAGCACGTTTTCAGAAAGAACAGGGTCTAACGGTTGAGCCAGAAATACTGGACCAGTTGGATATGCTAGCTGATCAAGTAACTCCAGACGACTTTGGGGGACAGGTTGTTTCGCTTGCCTCCGATCTTATGTACTCGAAGCCAGAACTGGGAATAAAATCCGCGGAGTGGACTCCTAACGACGCACGCAATGAATCGGCTCACGATTGGGCATTTGCACGCTTGTCAGTCGACGCCATGCTGAGTACCCAACGCGAAAATGCGGGCATGAGTGGAATTTCGCGCGGTATCATTGAGAAAATCAAGAACCCGCAGATTCGCCAGTTTTCCGCAGCAATTTCATTCTTGTTCCGCACATATTCTGGCGCGGACATTCTAAGTGAAGTCCAGAAGCTCAAAACCCCCAGCGACAAATTGTTTCTACTCAGATTGTGGTGCCTTCACAACGAACGAAAATCCGATTCGGCCGATATTATCGAATATGCGCTGAGACTTTTGATCAGTACCGCAGAGATAGCCCGACCGCGCGGGACGCGCATGAATTAGCCGCTCCATTGCCTTTTGTGGTGGACAACGACAAAAAGGCCAAGCTAATTGCGATATTTGATTCTCAAAAAGGTGTTCTGCAAGCAGCGGGCCCGACGAGGATTATGCCCAATTCCAATTGCTGCTGGCTCGAGCTGAGGCGACTATTAGCCCTGATGCTTCGAGTAAGCGGTTGCAAGAACTTTACTATGAGGTCAGGAACATCAATGATTTGGAAGTAAAAGTCGCCTGTATGGCACGCCTGATCGCCGCGGTCCCAAGCATCAATGCCAACAACACGATAAGCGATGCTCCTATCGTTGCCCTCTTAGCCGAAGAGGATTTTAGTAAGCAGATTGCAGAGCTGCTCAGCACAACTGCCGACCATTATCGCGTCACGCGGAGCATGATCGACGTACTAGCTACGTCAATGCCGGAACTCGGCCTGAAGATCGCTAGTTCACTGAACGTAGAGCCGAGGCGTGATCGGGCCAAAAGTGAACTAGTCGAGGCGATACTCCGTCAGTCTCTGACTTCTATCCCCTTTGACTTTGCTTTTGAGATTCTTGAGTCAATTGTGAACCCTGAAATTGCGGGCGGAGTGATCAAGGCGGTGCTGGCTCGTGTCGAGCAAGCGGAAGACGAGCCGCTCCGAAGGAATTCCAAGTCGATTTTGCCATTTCTCGCCAAAGCATGCGACATCGATGAAGTTATCGTCCGATGCAACGCTTGCAGCTCCGCCGTAGTGATACTTAGCAGAATTGCCGATCCCGCATTGGCGGGTCTTCTCGAAAAAGTGCTGCACGACCTCAGGTCCTCTTGGAGTTCCATGGACGAAGGGACGGCGAAAGTCGATTTAGCTTTTACCCTAGCCGGTACACTCGCCGTACTTCAGCGTGATGAAGCTCAATTCTACTTAGCGAAAGGCCAGGAACTAAAGGACGACCCTCAGCTCGACTCCGGACGTAGCACCTATGTGTCAACCGTTAGACTCGCCATCCGAGCATACTCGGGCCTTCTGTTCCATCAGCTTGAAACGGAAAGCAACCTTGAAGATATATCGGGGTCGATTAATCGGATCCCGAGTCTACAGATTCGAGTCAGGCTGTGGACTGAGATCGCACTCGGATACGCGCGCGCTTCGCGGAGAGATAATTGTGCGAAGATTGTCGCTGAGCGTATTCGACCACTCTTGGAAGTATTCAAGAAACAGGAAATGTCCGGGTGGCGAAAAGCGGTCGTGACAGCAAGTCCAGCACTATATCAGGCCCACTCTCCAACGACGATCGCCCTCCTTCGAGAGCTGACTCCCGAGGAGCGTGACGTAGGCCTGCACTTCATCATCACCTTCATACTTTGGAGGGTCCCGAGAGGAGAGCCGTTCGAGAATAAGGACGAGAAATCTAATCTGGATTATCTTTCGGCCATCGACATCTGCAGTCTTCTTGATTTAGCTGAAAGCGACACGCTCGTTTACGTACACGTTCGTCATCTCGTTCAGAGTGCGATTTGGAGACACAAAAAAACCCCATTCACTCAAGAACAACGCAACGAACTAGCGCGATGTTTGGATACCTTGATAACTGCAAAACTGCCGAACGCACGGTTTATCGCGCACCAAGGTTTCTCAATTGTTGCTCGCGCAGAAGTGTTGCGCCTCCTGCGACACACGGCGGACAAGCAGTGGGAGACGCTCATTGAAGAAGCAAAGTTGGTTCCCAATCTTTGCGATAAGGTTCTGGTTTTGAGCCTACTCGCGGAAACGCTTCCAAAGGAGCTGCTACACCGCAAGAACTCGTTACTGAATGAAGCACGGGGACTGGCGGACTCGATTCCGTCGTTGATGGATAGAGTTGAGCGAATGAGAAGCCTCGCACAGTACGCCATCGACGTCGATAAGAGTCTGGCGAAGCGGTTCGTGAAAGAGGCAATTGGACTACTGAGCAATAGCGACACCTCTGACACGGCAACAGCAAGACGAGAATTGGTAGATCTGCTCTATCGGATAGATCCCGACGCCGCAGCTGCCCTGGCATCCACTCTCGATACCGACGAAGCTCGCAGAGTCGTTCGAGATCGAGTGAAATTTAATGAACTCCGAGATAAGCTAATCAAATCGGATGATGCCGCCGCTCAAAGCCCGGACACACATTTCTCTGAGTTCGCGCAGGCCGGATGGATCATTTTAGGTCAACTGAACGCCAACCGCGTCAAATCCCGACACATCAAGGAAACTCGACAGTGGCTCAAGACAGCCTCAGGCAAGCCACTCGGGGAAGCATATCCGATCTTTGCATTAGTGATCGAAAACGCGGTTTCTCGAACGTCAAAAGCTCCCGGCGCGGCAATGGTCATGCGTGAGCTTTTCGACTCTTCGATTCTAAGTTGCAATCTACTTGCCGGTCTCGTCAGTCGATATCGCTTCAACTCGAAGATTCATTTGGTCGTTGATTCACCGGAACGGATTCCGCTTCGCGAGGGTGACCGCGATAAGGCGATTGAATTCTTTCGCAATTGGATTGCAACTCATACGGACGCGTACCTCTATATATGTGATCCGCATTTTGGTCGACGAGACCTTGAAATATTGTCGTTGGTGCAAACCGCGGCACCCTCAATCAAGGTAACGATTCTTACGAGCAAGAAACAGCAAGTAGCAGACGGCATTACCGGTGATTACGCTAACGCCTATCTAGAGTACTGGCACGAGCATTTCTCCGACCAGCCGCCGCCTTCTACTGATCTCGTCATCGTGGGTGTGCAGCGGACGGGTGTACTACCTATTCATGACCGATGGTGCATATCAAAGAATTCCGGTCTCCGCCTTGGAGGGTCCTTTAATGGGCTTGGAGTATCACGATTCACCGAGATTTCTCTGCTCTCGGACGAGGAGGTGGAAGACAGGAGGAATGAGACGGAACAGTATTTGCACCGGGTAAAGCGGGAACATATGGGAGAAAAGCTAGATTTCATTTTCGTGACTCTGTGACGATACGCGGCTGGCGCATCCCTGCGAAGCCCCCCAACTCACTTCGCTTTTTTCGGTTTTTGAATCCCCTTCACCAGCTTCTGATATTGCCTCGACAGCACGCCGATCTTATTTATGATTTTTTTGTATCTTCGCGTGTTGACTCTCGTGCCTCTCACGCTCTGCCACAGCTTTCTAATGCGACGCAGTTTCTTAATGGCTGTGCTTGGTCTCGTCATGGTGGGCGGTGGGGCTTTTGATCCCTAACTTTAAACTATTTATCACGCGCCAAACAGCACTTCTCAACTCTGCAACTGTTAACTGAACTTCAAACTCGGTAAGGGGTCAGTTTGAAATAAATGAGGGGAAGTAATGGGAAATAGCGGTAAGTGGGAGTGAGAACCGTAGTTATTCGTCAGCGCTTTTGGCGCGGTCTCTACGTTCGGCTGAGTGCTTTTCAACCAGTTGGTTTATTTCCTTGATTAGCTTCAGCCGCTTGTCTGAATTGAGTTCCTTAAGCGCCGCTTCACACAGTTCGATTATTTTGTTGTTTGTCGCATCGGCCATGAGTAGCGCACCTCAACGCAGGGATTTCGCTATCCAAATTCGTATTTACACCTCTGAGTAAGTCCCAGTCAAGCACTAACCTGCTATGTAGCATGTCCCACAGAAGGAAGCGCAGAAGCACGTGTAGTGGCGGGATTTCTTCTGGCGAGCGTAATGACCGGCGGGGCGAGTGGCCCACTCTTTGCGGCACGCAAAGGGTGGGATTTTGTTCCCTTACTTTAAACTATTTATCGCGCGGGAAGTCAAAGGCAACTGACGCGGACAACCTGAAGGTTGTGCCTACGGAAGGCAAAGCCGGCCGGATCTAGAGAACATGGGTAAGAAAATCGGAAGCAGGCCCGAGACAAAATAGAGAAAGAGCAGGTCCCTTTTTATGCGCCGCAGGGCTGCAGCATTGTTCTAGTGTCGCGGGGCCGCAGCAGATCGCGCCCCGTCAACAAAGACAGCTTTATTCTAGCGTCGCGGGGCCGCAGCAGATCGCGCCCCGTCAACAAAGACGACACCCGCACCCTGTCGGCAAAGACAAAACCGCTCGGGATGACGGGCAAATTCAAAAACAGATTCAAGAGCGAGTTCAAAAGCAGATCCTTCGTCGATGCTGGTCGCATCTCCTCGAGGATGACGTCAAAAGAAAATGACGCGGACACAGGCGAAAAGAAAATATCGGACGAGGGCGCAGCAAGCAGCGCCCCTACGTAGAGAGTGATTTGCCTCGCCAAGCTGCGCATGCTATCGTCCCTCATCACCGAAAATATTCAGGGGGAACAATGGTTAACAAAGCAATTCTCGTCGGACGTCTCGGCAAAGATCCCGAAACCCGCTTCACTCCCGGCGGTCAGGGCGTTTGCAATTTCTCCCTCGCCACCGACGAAACTTTCAAAGACAAATCCGGCGAACGCCAGAAACGCACCGAATGGCATCGCGTCGTGGTGTGGGGCAAGCTCGCGGAAATCTGCCAGCAGTATTTGAAAAAGGGAACTATGGTTTACGTGGAAGGCCGCATCCAGTCCCGCTCGTGGGACGATAAAACTACCGGCCAAAAACGCTACTCCACCGACATTGTTGCCAACGTGATGCGCATGTTAAGTTCGCGCGGTGATGCCGCCGGGGCAAGTGGCGGAGGGGCTTACGGAGGCGGCGCACCGCACTCAGCCGAAGGCGATTTCAGCCAAGGCGGCGGTGACGATGGCGGCGCAAGCGCGCCAGGCCCGGAAATTTCGGACGAAGATATTCCGTTTTAGTTCCGTCCTCGTAGGGACAGCCTTCAGGTTGTCCCTGCCTTTCTCCCGGAACTCCCTCAGCAGTACCTCTGCGCCGTCTCATCTAGCGGGATATCCACAAATTATAAATCTTAATTTACCAAATGACGGTTGACATTCGATATGGACAGGCGGAAATTGCAGGTGCGAAGACCTCATGCTCGGGCGCTGTTTGCCCACCTTCCATTTGACTTCGCTGACTAGCGGAATTATCCCATCACAAGGAGATTTGCGATGAGCATCATCGACAAAGCACTTATAGCAAACCAGACTTATGCCAAGACGTACGATCGAAAATTGGGAGGTCGTCCAATGCCCAAGATCGCAGTGGTAACCTGCATGGATCCCCGACTCTCGGATCTTCCCGGAATGCTTGGTCTGCCGGAAGCCGATATCGATGTAATCCGAACAGGCGGGCCGGCGGTCACCGAAGATGTGCTTGCGGAGCTTATTGTTTCCAATCGAATTTTGGGAACTACGGAAATTATGTTGCTGAATCACACCGGATGCGGATTTACGACGTTCACTGACGAAGAGTTGAACGCGAAACTTTCTTCGTTGACGGGTGATGCTTCGCCCGCGCCGATGCGCTTTTTTTCTTACAAAGATCCTGAGCAGAATACGCGGGAACAAATCAAAAAGGTGAGGTCGCATCCGTGGATCGCAAAAGAAGTTCCTGTGCGGGGATTTATTTTTGATGTGGAGACGGGTCTTATCACAGAAGTCATGCCGGCTGCACAGCACGCCGCTGACTGAAAACAATTGAGAGGAGTATCGAATGAAAAAAGCAGACGAGAAATCGCGGCGAGGATTTCTGAAAACGAGTTCGATGTTTGGTTTGGCAGCGGCGATGAGTCCAGTGGCGATTCGCGAAGCATTTGCAGATGCAAAATCGAAAAATATTCACGAGGAGGGCATCATGACTGAATCCGGTGCAGCACGATTAGCAAGCGAGCAGACAACAGGGAGCGCGGCAATTCGTCCATATCAGATCAATTTTCCGGCGGCGGAAATTACGGAAATGCGCAGACGCGTGAACGCGACACGATGGCCGGAGAAAGAAACGGTCAGCGATGCGTCCCAAGGCGTGCAGTTTGCGACGATTCAAAAGTTGGCGCGCTACTGGGGCAATGAACACGATTGGAGCAAGTGCGAAGCGAAGTTGAAGGCGTTGCCCAATTTCGTAACGGACATCGACGGGTTGGATATTCATTTTATTCATGTGAAGTCAAAAAATGCGAATGCGCTTCCGATGATTATTACGCATGGATGGCCCGGTTCGGTGATCGAGCAATTGAAAGTAGTTGATCCGCTGACGAATCCGACGGCGCATGGAGGAACAGTTGCCGATTCGTTCGACGTGGTGATTCCTTCGCTGCCCGGATACGGATTTTCCGGCAAGCCCCATGCGACCGGTTGGGATCCTCAACGGGTTGCGCGCGCATGGGGCGTGTTGATGACGCGCCTCGGATACACGCGATACGTGGCGCAAGGCGGCGATTGGGGAAACGCTGTTACCGAGCAGATGGCTTTGCAGACTCCGCCGGGATTGATTGGCATTCATACAAATATGCCGGCGACGGTGCCGCCGGACATTGACAGCGCGGCACTGGCGGGCAAACCGACTCCGGCTGGATTTTCTGCGGATGAAAAATTCGCGTACGAGCGGCTGGCAATTTTTTACGCGCACGGATTGGGCTACGCGCAGGAAATGGCGGGTCGTCCGCAAACGCTTTACGGAATTGCGGATTCGCCGGTGGGACTTGCTGCGTGGATTTTGGATCACGACTGGCTGAGTTACGCTTTGATCGCTCGCGTGTTCGACGGCGAGACGGAGGGCCTGACGCGAGAAGATATCGTGGACAACATCACGCTCTACTGGTTGACGAACACCGCGGTTTCTTCGGCGCGACTGTATTGGGAAAGCAAGTTGCCGTTTTTCACTCCGAAAGGCGTGCAGCTTCCAGCGGCGATCAGTGCTTATCCGGATGAGCTTTACATGGCGCCGAAAAGCTGGACGGAGAAGGCGTATCCGAAACTGATTCACTACAACCGGCTGCCGAAAGGTGGCCACTTTGCAGCTTGGGAACAGCCGCAATCGTTCACGGAAGAGATGCGAGCGTCGTTTAAGTCGTTGCGATAGTTGAAGTGAAAGGGCGGCGCGCGTCAAATGTGAGCGCCGCCCAATCCTCACACAAAATTGATATTACCTGCGGCCTGCCTGAAGCATCATACAAACGAAATAAAAATCATGATTACGCATCAAAAATAATTCGCTGACTCATAGGAGGAATCATGGCAACTACGAAAGTAGCGGTGGCGCCAATGATCGCGGCGCAGATTTCTAAGGCGGGTGGAGATTTCGAGATTGTCGAGCGCGAGATTCCCGAGCCGGGCGCGGGACAGGTGCGAATTAAAGTGCAGGCCTGCGGAGTTTGTCATAGCGATGTGTTGACGAAAGAAGGCGCGTGGCCTGGAATTACGTATCCGCGAGTACCGGGACATGAAGTGGCGGGAGTGATCGACAAGGTTGGCGACGGAATTTCTACGTGGAAAGTTGGGCAGCGGGTGGGCGTTGGGTGGTTTGGCGGGCAGGACGGAACTTGTCTGCAATGCAGGCGCGGGGATTTCCGGAATTGCGCGAATTTGAAAGTTACGGGGATTCATTATGACGGCGGGTATCAGCAATATATGTTGGCTCCGATCGAGGCGCTGGCATCGATACCGGATGGATTGAACGACGTGGACGCTGCGCCACTGTTGTGCGCGGGAATTACGACGTACAACGCGCTGCGTCACTGCGGTGCGATGCCGGGTGATCTTGTTGCGGTGTTGGGAGTCGGCGGGCTGGGGCATTTGGGAATTCAGTTTGCAAATAAATGTGGATACCGCGTGGCGGCTGTTGGACGCGGGCCGGGGAATGCTGCGCTGGCGAAGAAACTTGGCGCGCACGTGTACGTCGACAGCAAAGCGACGAACGCGGCGGAGGAATTGCAAAAACTTGGCGGGGCGCAGGCAATTTTGGCGACAGCGCCTAGCTCAAAGGCGATGAGTGAATTATTTAACGGGCTGGGACCGAATGGGAAGTTGATGGTGATTGGCGCGGCGTTTGAAGCAATCGAAGTGACGCCGATACAGTTGATTACCGGGAGTAGATCGATTCAGGGATGGTCTTCCGGAACGGCGACGGATTCGGAGGACACGCTGAATTTTTCCGTGCTGACGGGTGTGCGTCCGATGATTGAGACGTATCCGCTGGAAAAAGCGGGTGAGGCTTACGCGCGAATGTTGAGCGGAGATGCGCAATTCCGCGTTGTGCTAACGATGTGAAGATGGCGGGTGCGCAAGAGCGGTTGAGGAAACTTCGTATTGCGCTTCCGGCGACGCCGGAGCCATTCGGTAAGTCCGTGGAATTGCTGCGGACACACAATCTACTGTTACTACGGGGAATGCGTCCCACACAAGGACTTGCCGCGAAATTCGTGGGCCGCGTAGGCGCGGAACTAGATTTGGAAGCTGGGCGCGATGCCGCGCGTCTGGCGACGTTGAACATGGTTGCTGCCGCGCGGAAACATTTGGGATCGCTGGATCGAGTGACCAGAGTAATGCGGCTGACGGTGTCCGTGGCCACCGTGGGAGGTTTCAGTAACCAGTGGAAAGTAGCTGACGCTGCCTCTGAGTTGCTGGAGAAGATTTTTGGAACAGATAGGAATGGTGGCCGGTCGGTTTACGGTGTTGCAAGTCTTCCGCTGGGAGTGCCTGTGGAGTTGGAAGTGATTTTTGAGGTGTCCGCTTAATGCCTGCCGTTTGGAATTGGAATCGCCTTACCGAAAAACTTGGAATTGAGTATCCGATAATTCAGGGACCGTTCGGCGGATTCGCGTCGCAGAAATTGACCGCGGCCGTTTCTAATTTTGGCGGACTGGGATCTTTGGGTGCGAGCTCGTCGACGCCGGAAGCGATTCGCGACGCGATTGCGGATGTGCGGGCGCTGACGTCGAAACCATTTGCTGTGAACTTGTGGGTGTCGACGGAAGATGCGGGCGCGCGGACGTCGGATGAGAATGCGTTCAATCGGAGCGTTGCGACGGTTGCTCCGTTGCTTAATGAGTTGGGAGCGGCGCGACCTGTTTACAAACCGTTTCCGATGAATCGATTTGAGGATCAGGTACGCGTGGTGTTGGATGCGAAGGTTCCGATATTTAGTTTTATTTTCGGAATTCCACCACGAGAAATTTTGGATGAGTGTCGCGCAAAGGGAATTGTGACGATTGGCGCGGCGACTACGCCGGATGAGGCGGCGGCGCTTGAGGATGCGGGAGTGGATGCGATTGCTGCTTCGGGATTTGAAGCCGGCGGGCATCGTGGATCATTTTTGCGGGCGGCGGAAGATTCGTTGACGGGCACGATGTCACTGGTGCCGCAAGTTGTGGATGCCGTGAGTGTGCCGGTGATTGCGGCAGGCGGAATTGCAGATGCGCGGGGAATTATTGCAGCGCTGGCGTTGGGCGCTGAGGCTGTACAGATGGGAACGGCGTTTCTGGCGTGCGAGGGATCGGGCGCGAGCCGGTTGCATCGAGAAGCGTTGGTGGGAAAACGCGCAGGGCATACTGGATTGACGAAAGGATTTACGGGGAGATTGGCGCGGGGAGTTCGCAATCGGTTGATGGAGGAATTGAATCGCGCCGATGCGGAAATCTTGCCGTATCCGTTACAGCGTGTATTGGTGAGAAATATTTCGGTGGCGGCGGAATCGGCAGGACGAGCGGATTTGGTGCCGATGTGGGCGGGGCAGAGCGCGAATCTTTCTGGTGGGACGAATGTACAGGAGATATTGCGGGCGCTGGTGAAGGAAGTTTCGGAAATAGCTGGAACGGTTGCGGAGTGGAGTGCGCGAAGACGTTCGGAATTTTAGCGAGGAGAAATAATTTATGTCACATCATTATTCTGGACCTGACTACGGTTTTCCGCACGGGGATGCACGTCTTGATTTGACTGATTTGTATGCGTTTCCGAAACCGGGAGACGCGGAGAAGTCGATTTTGATTATGAACGTGCACCCATCGGTCGGTGTGAATCCGGCTGGGCCGACGACGGCGGAGCCGTTTTCTTCCGATGCGGTCTACGAATTCAGGATCGATACGAACGGCGATCACGTCGCGGACATCGGATACCGCGCTTGCTTTTCACCATTCAAAGACGGGCAGCAGACGGCGACGTTGCGGCGCGTTGAGGGCGCCGATGCTGACGGGATTGGCGACGGCGGGAAAACGATTATCGAGGGATCTCCGGTTTCAACGGGGCGAGAGGCGCGGATCACGGAGTCCGGAGACTACCGCTTTTTCGCCGGCTGGCGCAGTGATCCATTTTTTTTTGACACGCTGGGCGCTCTGAACAATTTGCAGTTCACCGGTACGGATTTTTTCGCGGTGGCAGACGTGTGCAGCATCGTGCTGGAAATAGCGAACTCCGCGCTTGGGAATGGGCAAATTGGGATTTGGCATCGAACGGTGGACGGAGTCGGCGGAAAATGGGTGCAGGCGGATCGTGGCGCGCTACCATCGCAATCCATCTTCCTAAGCGGCGAAAGAAAAGCCGATTACTTTGCCGCGCAGCCGAAGGACGATGCGCAATTCGTACACGTCTTTGCTCACTCGTTGGAGCATACCGGCGGATATGCGCCGCAGGATGCAACTCGAGTGGCGGCCAGTCTGCTGCCGGACATCCTCAACTACGATCCAACCCGGCCGGCGGGGTATCCGGAGAACGGCCGGAAACTCACGGATGACGTTATGGACCACTTTATTTCCATTCTTACAAATGGGAAGCAGACGACCGACAAGGTTGGGGCGCACAAGGACTTGCTTGCGGCGTTTCCTTACCTTGGCGCTCCGCACCAGGACCGATCCGTGAAAGTGGCGACGGCCTGACGTGAGTATTCGCGCATTTATCGTGTTTATTGTGATCGGTGCGCTGTTTCAGTTGCCGGTTTGCGCTCAAGGAAGGGGACGCGTTGTGGAACATCCAACTTTTTATCGTACGGTTGATGTGGACGGAATCAATATTTTTTATCGAGAGGCTGGGCCGAAGGATGCGCCAGTGATTTTGTTGCTGCATGGCTTGCCTTCTTCGTCGCGAATGTTTGAGCCGTTATTTGCGCGGCTGGCGGATCGATTTCACCTGGTGGCGCCGGACTATCCGGGATTTGGGCATAGCGATTGGCCGAATCCGAAAAAATTTGCGTACACGTTTGATCACATCTCGGAGATTGTGAATCACTTCACAGAAAAGCTGGGACTTTCGCGGTACACGCTCTATATGCAGGATTATGGCGGGCCGGTGGGATTTCGTATGGCGTTGGCGCATCCAGAGCGGATTGAGACACTGATTGTGCAGGACGCGGTGGCGCACAACAGCGGGTTGGGCGCAAATTGGAATGCGCGCCGGGCATTCTGGGCGGATCGCGCGGCGAATGAAGCGACGCTGAGGACAAATTTGCTTTCACTGGCGACTACGCGGACGCGGCATGTTGGCGGCGATCCGAATGTGGAGCGATACGATCCGGATTTGTGGACGGATGAGTTTGCATTTCTGAGTTCGCCGGGACAGGCGGAAATTCAGAGTAATTTATTTTATGACTATCGAACGAATGTGGAGTCGTATCCGAAGTGGCAGGCTTGGATGCGCGAAAAGCAGCCGCGGCTGCTGGTTCTGTGGGGAAAGTATGACTTGTCATTCGATAGTTCGGAGCCCGAGGCTTATCGCGGAGATGTGAAGAAGGCGGAGGTGCATGTTTTGGACGCGGGGCATTTTGCGTTGGATACTAAGGCGGATGAGATTGCGGAGTTGGTGAGAACGTTTGTTGGTGGAGCAGGCTAGGGCGCAAAGCTAAAGCGTAAAGAAAAAGCAGGTTCTTCGGCCTTTGGGCCTCAGAATGACGTCGTATTTAGTTCGGCAGATTGCGGCGAAATAAGTGAGTGTTGAGGGGAACTTTTGGGTGTGCACCGGCAGAAGTGCCGGTGCTACTGAGCTTCGGTGCTACTTAGCGGCCGCCGGCGGTTACGCTGACGCCTAGTTCTTTTAATTTATTGCGGGCGAGTTGGTCTTCGTCGGTTTTGGGAAACAGGTGGGCGACCGCGCGAAGGTCGGCGATTCCTTTCGGTTTATCCCCCATTGCGATGTAGGTGACTCCGCGCTTGTAGCGGGCGGCGCCTAGTTTGAAACTCTGCGGAAAATTGGAGATCACGTCGGAATAGTGATCAAGCGCTTCGGGGAAATGTCCCTGAACGTATGCGATTTCGCCGAGGTAGAAAACGGCATTCGAGGCGTAGTCGGTTTTCGGATAAAACTTCAGGTAGTCCTGAAATTCACTTTGCGCTAAATCATATTTTTTGGTGAGGATGTCGTGCAGCGCGCTGTTGTAGAGAACTTCCGCGGATGGCGCTGATGCCGCCGGCGCGGAAGTTGTTGGCGCAGATGCGGAACCGGATGGCGGCGCTGCGGAAGTTCCGCCGGGCGCTGTGCTGGGTGTTCCCCCGGGAGTTGCGCCGGAGCATTGCGCTAATGCGGAAACTTTCGCGTCGAGACTCTGCTGATTGCTCTGAATGTCGGCAAGCTGCGTGTTGATTTTTGAGAGGCGCTGCTGCATGTCGGAAAGATTGTCGGAGAGACCGGAGATCTGCGTGGCGGTGGTCTCAAGCCGCGTGCCGGAATTGGCCTGCATATCCTGCACGGATTTCTGGACTCCGGCGAGCGCGCTGCCGAGTTTAGCGTTGGAGTCCGCCTGTTGCTCGATGAGAGTTTTCATGACGGCGAAATTTGTGGTGAGCGCGGTGGTGGTGTCCTTCTGCGCTTGTTGGATGCTGGCGGTCCGGTCGAGCAACTCGATAATTTCTTTTGCTGCGGCGCTGACGGCGGTGGGAGAGAGAAGCGCGCCACCGATAGCGCCTGCAATCATGCACGCCGCGAACATTAGAACCATTTGACGCTTTTTCACGAGGCCTCCTTGAACCTTGCAAATTTGCCGAGTGGAAATTCGATCCGCGCCGGTAATGGGCGCAGGGGGTTAAAACCCCTTTGTTTCCCTACGTTACGGCACGACTAAAGTCGTGCCCTGCTACAAACCGTCGATCAAGAGCGGCCGAACTCTGTTACAAACTATCGATCAAGCGGCAGATGGATCCTGTTACAAACCATCCGAAACTAACTAGCGCGCGTCATCTAAAGTTTGATGCGCGAATTCCTAAGATGACGCGCGCCGGTTCTTTCTAGTGAGCCTTCACAAAATGACCGCGGCGATTCTGCTGCCAGCAGGCTTCGGTGTGTTCGTTGCAGAACGGTTTTTCTTTACCGAAGCTGGTGGTAGCAACGCGTGCCGCAGGAATTCCCAGTGATTCCAGGAATTGCTTTACGGCGTCGGCGCGCTTTTGTCCAAGACCCAGGTTGTATTCGGTTGTGCCGCGTTCATCGCAGTAGCCTTCGATGATTACGTTGATGTCGGCGTGGGTGCGAAGGAATACGGCGGACTGAGAAAGCGCATCCTTAGCGTCAGCACGCAAATCGGCTTTGTTGTAATCGAAGTAGGCGTCATGCATATTGCGCAGGAACGCTTGGTCAGGAGTTTCCGATGGCGTATTGTCTGCTGCTATCGGTGGCGCCGACGCGGAAACGGTTATGCGGATGCTTTGATCGGCGGTGCCGCCGGGACCGGTTGCGGTAATTGTGTACGTCGTTGATTCCGTTGGAGAAACTTTTGACGAGCCTTCGGGAGCTACGGCGCCGACGGCTGGATTGAGCGTCAGGGAAGTGGCGTTGGTGGAAGACCATGTAAGCGTGGCGCTTTCACCGCGTTGAATAAATGTTGATGAAGCTTGCAGAGTGACAGTTGGGCGCGCTGGTGGCGCAGCCGGCGCCGGCGCAGTGGCAGTCGGCGGTGGAGTTGAGGGAACGTGTTTTGGTCCGCAACCCGAGCCGATTACGGTCACCGCCAGCAGGCCGAGCAGGGCGAGCCTGCCGAACGAGTGTCTGAGCATTTTTATATTCCTCCTTGAATTAAATTCCAGGTACTGATTTTGTTGGGCCGACGAGCAAATGATATGAGTCCGCAATTATCGTAGCATTTTGGCAAAGCGCACGAAATATATATCGTGAAAAGATATTCTTTTTCGGCAACGCATTTCCAGAGTTGGCTGAGATAGAAATGTGTTGCGCTGCTGAAATCAATTCAACTCCTCTCGTTGTCAGGTCGAGCGTTTTAGGTGGCGTCGAAAAACCTCAGGGCTGCCACGAACGCCCTGAGCTACAAGTTCAAATTCATGAACAAAAAAAATCATTGGTGCGGGTTCGACCAGTTTGGTGATTCGTTTGTGCCTTGCGTGGTCAACTGCCGGGCGTCGGTGCCGTCAGCGAGCATGGACCAGATTTGGCGCGTGCCGGAGCGCGTAGATTCAAAAACGATGTGACGGCCGTCGGGCGCCCAGCAGGGACGCTCGTTGCGGCTGTTGTCACGCGTGAGCTGCACGAGCTTGTGATCGACGATGGACATAGCGTAGATATCGTAATTTCCGTCGGGTCGCTGCCAACTAAAGGCGAGGAGTTCGCCGTTGGGCGACCACGACGGATCGATTACGTAGCCCGCGTCTTGCAGATCGATTCTTTCCTGGCTGGTGCCGTCAATGTTCATGGTGTAGAGCTGCGGATGGCCGCCGCCTGCTCGATCGCTGACGAAGGCGACTTGCTGGCCGGTTTTCGGATTCCAAACAGGAGAAGTATTTACGCCAACACTGAAAGTGATGCGCTTGGGCCGGCCGCCGTTCGCGTCGGAAACATAAATATCCGGATTGCCCTGCATGCTGGACATGAACATGATGTTCGCGCCGTCGGGTGACCATGCGGGCGAACTATTTGTGCCGGTGTAGCGCGGCCATGAAATTAATTTTCCGGTAAGTACGGAATAGACACAGATTTGGGCGCTGGTAAGACCGGTGCGTCCGGGAACGTAACAGGTGAAGGCGATGCGAGAGCCGTCCGGTGACCAGCGCGGAGTGAGCGCGATGCTGTGGAGGCTGGTCAACTCATGCTGATTTGAGCCGTCATAATCCATGGCCCATATTTCTTTATTGCCGCCGGCACGGGTGCTGACGAAAGCGATCTGCGTGGTGGATATGCCGGACAGTCCACCGGAAAGCTTCATGATGATTTCGTCGGCGAACTGGTGCGCGAAGATGCGGACCTGAGCGTCGGTAACCTCGCCGCGGTAGATTTTGGCGATCATGGGCGGAGCAGAGGTATTTTTCACGTCATTCAGCCACGCCTGGATTGCCAGGGTATTGCCGCTGGCGTTTAGATTGCCGAAGGCGAGCGCCTGAGCGGAGGCTGGTGCGTCAGCCCAAGATTGCGCTTTCAGTTCGCTAGGCTGGCTGGGAACTTGAAGGGGATACATGCTGGGGCTTATCAGATCGATGATGCCGCTATATTCAAGGTCGGCACGTACCACATCGCTGAATTGTTTGCCGAGCGGCTGGCTGGAGGGGTTGGCTCCGGCGAAGTCCGGTGCTGCGATGCGGGCCTTGGTGGTGCCCATGTTGGTGCCTGTGGTGAACCATGCTGGTTGCGACGGTGGATTGGATTGAGATTGGGCGTTGGTTGCGCAGGGGATTAGGAGAAAAATTGCGGCTGCGTACAGCGCTAGTGTGATACAAGCTGAAGCTTGTGCTACTTTTCGCTTTGGTGCACGAGTGTTATGAGTGCGAGAAATTTTGTCCCCCTTGTACTGCGCTTACTTGCGAGACTTCAGCGTTTAAATTCAAACCAGAATTCTACGTTTACTACTGATCCGGAATAGTCGTTTGGAAGACGGGTGACCGGACTGGAACTCAGGACTGCTCGCTTGGCTGAGTTGTCTACAGAACTATTTCCGCTGCTATGAGTTATTTGGATATTCACGATCGAGCCGTCCCTGAGAATTTGGAATTGGACTGTGGCACGCGGAGCAAAGCGCACGGACGGATCCACCATGGACTGCAACCAGTTGCTGCTGATACGGTTACGAACAGCGTCCACAAACCAGGAATATTTGGAGCCGAAATCACCGCCGCCCGCGCCCGTCATACCCATTGCGCCTTGCGTGCCGCCGGGCGTTGAGAAACTTGATGAATAGGGGAGCGCCGGCGCGCCCCCGCCGCCGTATGGGACAGCATTTGTTGGCGGAGGAACATTTGGAGTTTCTAGAATTTTGGATGGCTTCGATGGAACGATTGTTGGTTTCTTATCGTGCGTGAAATCTGGAATTGGTACGGAAGTAGGAGGAGGCGGCACCGGCTTGGCCTTTGGCTCTTCCTTGAAAAGGCCCTTGGACTCATCGACGGTGCGATTTTCTGTGACGGCATCGGGCTTGGGCAAGGGAATCGCGGGTACGGATCCGACGAGGCCGACTGAGATAGCGCCTCCGCCAGATGAGCCTGCCCAACTTTCACCTTTGTTACTAGATACTAAGGTGGAGACAAGCATGCCAGCGGCGAGCGCGGCGTGGAACACGGCCGACCAGATGAGCATCGGCCTCAGACTTGGGTCGCCGGGATGTCGGGCGGTGTTTTCCATTTCAATTTCGATTTCTAAATAAAAATCAAAGCCTAAACTAATTTTACCGCTTGCCGGATTTGCTGTCGATTGGTTCGGTGACGATATTTACAGTTTGAATTCCGGCTTGCTGGAGCGTGTCTAAAACTAAAGCGACTGCGCCGAAGGCGACGTCTTTATCTGCCCGCACGAAGACCGGTTCATGTAGCGGATCGTGCATTTGCGCGCGGACTTTTGCGGCGAGTTCGTGGATATTGACGCTGGAATCGCCCAGATACAGTGCCTGTCCGCGGTTGACGGTGACGACGATGCGCGATTGCGGCATGTCCTTGACCGTGTGCGTTTGCGGCAGATCGACTTCGATACCGGACTGCAAAATGGGCGCGGTAATCATGAAGATGATGAGCAGGACGAGTACGACGTCAACGAGCGGAACGATATTAATTTCTGAAAGCGATGTTCCGGTTTGTTTGAGTTGCGGCATCTTTTATCCCTAAGGGATTTCTCAGGAGCTCATTTTTTCGATTTGCGCTGAAACTTCCATGGCGAAATTATCCATGCGCGCGCCGAGGTCACGGACGCGGCTAACAAAATAATTGTAGGCGATGACGGCGGGAATTGCCGCGAAAAGTCCGGCGGCCGTGGTGATGAGAGCTTCGGCGATACCGGGAGCAACTGCGCGAAGACTTGCGGCGCCCGCGGTGCCGAGGCCGGAGAAGGCGTCCATAACGCCCCAGACGGTTCCGAATAATCCGATGAATGGGGAGACGGAAGCAGTAGTGGCGAGCCAAGGCATGTAACGTTCCACGCGGCGAACTTGATCGGCGGATGCGAGTTGCATGCTGACCATCACGGCTTGCAAACTTTTAATTTGGCCGGGCGGCTTGCTATTGGCCAATTGCGATTGAATTTCACGGAAGCCTGCGTCGTAAACATGTTCCATGGGGGAAGTGCCGTCGCCGATGGATTTGGGTTCGGGAAGTCCACGGCCTGCGCGGAAGACGCGAAGGAATTGTGTGGTCTCGCGATTAATTTTACTGAACACTTTTAACTTCTGGAGAATTAGCGCCCAGGAAAAAATCGAGAAAGTTATCAGGATCAACAGGATGACGCGCGCCACCAGGCCGGTTTCTTGTAGTAACTGGCCAATTTGACTGTCGATTTGAATGAAAACGAAAAAAATCGCGGAAACTGGAATTGTTCCCCCTCTCGAATGCTTGGAAGCCCCGAATTACCGTAGCACACGCGTTGAAGTGCTACAAATGTTTCGATGCTGAAATGTGTGGTGATGATGCATTTTGAGACACATTGGAAGTGCGGTGAATTGAGGGTAGCGCCGGCATCTTGCCGGCAGTTTTTCGGAGTGGGGAAAGAAAAGAGCCGGCAGGATGCCGGCGCTACGGATTCGAGGTGTATTTGAGAGTAGAGGCAAAGAGCGACTTCTCGCTGCGCTCGAAATGACGATCTAACCTGTTGCCCCTGCGCCGATTTAGAGAACCGGGAGGGGTTGGTCCACTGTGTTAACATGCTGAATTGACGATATGTCATTTGAATCTATCAACGCGCGAATTGATGTGAGGCTCGGCTCCCTGACCGGCGAAGCCACGCCGCGGAACTCGATTGCGTCGAGAGATTCTGGCACGGAGTATGCGCCGACATTTTATCTGGAAACATTTGGCTGCCAGATGAACGATCACGATTCGGAAAAAGTTGCGGGAGTACTGTTGGGACGCGGATATCGTCAAGTTGAAAAACCGGATGACGCGGGCGTGGTGCTTTACAACACGTGCAGCATTCGCGAAAAAGCGGCGAGCAAAGTTTTTTCGCGGCTAGGACTATTTAAGGATAAGGCTTCGCAAGAGGGAAGAATCATTGGCGTACTGGGTTGCGTGGCGCAGCAGGAAGGCGAAGTGATTTTCGATCGCGCGCCGTGGGTGAGTTTGGTTTGCGGGTCGGCGAGCTACCGTCAATTGCCGGAAATGATTTCGCGACTGGAAGCTGGCGAGCGTCGCGTGACCGGACTCGATAAAGACGTCGACGAAACTTTTGAGACGCCGGTGACGCGGCGAAACCATCCGTATCGCGCTTACATCACAATCATTGAAGGCTGTGACAAAGCCTGCACGTATTGCGTGGTTCCGTTTACGCGTGGGCCGGAACGCAGCCGTACCAGCGCCAGCGTGCTGGAAGAAGCGCGCCGGCTGGCTGACGACGGCTATTCGGAAATTCAGTTGCTGGGTCAGACGGTGAATTCCTATGCCGATCCTTCAGTGGCGCGGATGAGTTTCAGCGAATTGCTCCTAGCGGTGGCGGATGTGCCGGGAATGCGGCGCGTGCGATTTACAACTTCACATCCGAATGATTTTGGCGCGGATATTGTGCGCGCCATTGAAACCAATCCGGTGTTGTGCGATCACGTGCATCTGCCGGTGCAATCGGGTTCGACAAAATTGTTGCGCGCAATGAAGCGGACTTACACACGCGAAGAATACATCGGGAAGATTGCATTGATACGCGGTGCGTCGAAAGAGATCAGCATTACATCTGACATTATTGTGGGCTTTCCGGGCGAGACGGACGAGGATTTCGCGGACACGTTGAGTCTGCTTGATGTGGCGCAGTACGACAGCGCGTTCTCGTTCACGTACTCTCCGCGGCCGAACACGGCTGCGAAAGATATGCCGGACGCAATTCCTGAAGAGGAAAAAGTTCGACGGCTGGCGGTGTTGCAGGAACGTCAGCGAGAGATTCAGACTTTACGCAATGAGAAATGCGTTGGCAGGGAATATGAAGTAATGGTGGATGGACTACGGAAGAAAGATGCTCGCTGGCTGGGGCGCACGACGACCAATCAAATGATAGATTTCGCTTCGCCGCGCGCGGAACTTCTGGGACAATACATAAAAGTTCGCGTGACGCGTGCCGGTCCGGGATGCATGTATGGCGAGCACGTTGTTGAAGGCGTTGTCGACCAGGCCGGCTGAGTCTTTTCTGGGGCGTACGGGGAGGCCACTGTGGAAGTTGAAATGAAAATCCGCGGACTGATGATGGACCCTTCCACAAATATGCCAATCGTGGTTCTGAAGGACGCGCAAGGCTCCGCGATTCTGCCGATTTGGGTGGGCATTTACGAAGCGAACGCGATTGCGTTGGAAATTGAAAAGGTGCAAACGCCTCGTCCGATGACGCACGACCTGCTAAAAAATGTTTTCCTGGGTCTGGATGTGCGCGTGCAAAAAGTTGTGGTGAACGAATTGCGCGAAGACACTTTTTTCGCGTTGATCTGGGTGGAACGGAACGGCGAGATGATGTCGATTGATTCTCGCCCGAGCGATGCGCTGGCGCTGGCGTTGCGTGTGGACTGCCCTATTTTTGTGGAAGATGAGGTTTTGAAGAATTCCAAAGTGTCCACAGCGATTTCCGAGCGCAACACGAGCGAAGAAATGCGCAAGTGGTTGGAGAATCTTTCCGACGAAGATTTGGGCCGCTACAAGATGTAGAGTTGTTCGGTGGAGACTTTTTGACGTGAATTCCCATCTAATTGAAACATCTGAGGCAAGCGATTTTCCGCTTGCGCGGATGGTTAGGCGTATGTAGATTGTAACTACCCGTATGGGTAGCCCGGGGGCAAGCGTCTATATATAGTTGTACGTTTGCGGGGCGCCCGTAGAACATTAATTGAACATCTGTTGAAGCAAATTTCAGGTTTGGAAAGTTCCTCAGGAGGTATCGAGGAAAATGTTTGACGCATTAGCCCGTAACTGTGCGGGCCCACTATGACGGCAATTCTGACGATTTCCAACCAAAAAGGTGGCGTCGGCAAAACCACCACGGCAATTAATTTAGCCGCCGCGATTGCCATGCGTAACAAGCGCACTCTGCTAATCGATTTAGACCCACAATCAAATTCCACCATCGCGTTTTTTGACTCGAGGGATATTACTTCGTCGATGTTCGACGTGTTCAGCGACACCCGCGCGACGATGGCGAGCATAATTAAAAAAGCGAAGGACGAAAATTTGTGGGTAGCGCCGGCAAAACTTGCGCTGGCGAAATTGGAGCAGCAACTTTCCGGACAGTTCGACGCGCCATACCGGCTAAAAGACGCGCTCGGCCCTATTCTTAACGACTACGATTACATTGTGATCGACACGCCGCCGGCGCTTGGAATTCTGACGGTGAACGCGATGATTGCGTCGACGCATCTGGTAGTGCCGATTCAAGCCGCGTATTTCGCGATTGAAGGCACCGACGATTTGCTGGAGACGTATGAGCGCATTCGCGCGCGGCCCAATCCGGGACTGAAAGTTTTGGGCGTGGTGATAACACTGTTTGATAAGCGCACAAATATTTCGCGCGATACAGACGAACAGATTCGCACCGTGTTCGGATCGGTACTGTTCAAGACGCGCATTTCAAAAAATGTGCGGCTGGAAGAAAGTCCGGCATACAAAGAAACAATTTTTACTTTCGCGCCGAAGTCACCCGGCGCGCTGGAATATCGCAAGCTCTCCCTGGAGGTTATCCAACGTGTCGAAGAGGATAGGGTTGCCCGTCACTCTCAAGATGCGGCATGACGCGCACTACGTCGAACAACTTACGACGTTCAGCGGCGCGGCAATCGGGCGGATGATCCCGCTTGAAAAGATTCGGCCGAATCCGGATCAGCCGCGCAAAATGCTTGGCGATCTGAGCGAGCTGATTGAGTCCATCAAGCAGAAGGGCGTGCTGGAGCCTCTGCTGGTGCGCTATGTGCCGCGCGAAGACGAGTACCACATTATTTCCGGCGAGCGGCGCTACCATTCTTCGCGCGCGGCAGGACTGCGCGAAGTTCCGTGTATCGAAAAAATTGCGGACGACGCCGAGACACTTGAGCTGGCACTCATCGAGAATATGCAGCGCAAGGATTTAACTCCCTTTGAAGAAGCGGAAGGACTTTACCGGCTGGCGGAACAGTTTGATTACACGCACGACGACATCGCCAAGAAAATTGGACGCTCGCGTTCTTCGGTGACGGAAACACTTTCGCTGCGCGTCGATTCCGGAATTAATTCGCAAGCGTTGCTCGGATCGCGGAATACTGTCTAAGTCATTGCTGCTACAAGTGGCGCGCCAGCCGAACGAAAAGAAAATGATTGAGGCGGTTTCGCGCATCGTACAAGGCGGATTGACGCGGGATGAAGCTCGCCGCGAGCGCCGCGAAGAAAGCGAACTTGGGCCGCGGCCGCAGCCGTTCATATTTAATTTTGAAGCGGAAGGCGGCGCGTATCGGTTGCGTGTGCAATTCCGCAAGAGCCACGTCTCGCGGGATGAGTTGGCGACGGCGCTTCGCGCAGTGCTCGACGAAATCGAGCAGTCGCATATTGGCGCGGACCCGGCGGTCGCTTAAATTCCGTTTGCTAGCCATATTTTCGTTCGACGTTTGGAAAAGCTTGCCGACGCATAAAATACCCACGTGCTAGAACTTTCTCCGAAGCAAATCGGGATCCTCGAAAAAATCGCCGCACATGGATTTGCCATCGTCGCGTTCCCTTTGTATGCTTCCGC
Organism: uncultured Acidobacteriota bacterium; assembly: GCA_963778235.1. GTDB lineage: Bacteria > Acidobacteriota > Terriglobia > Acidiferrales > UBA7541 > DASTCZ01. The sequence continues at coordinate 141,339 of CAVZTQ010000001.1, forward strand.
CGTCGGCGTGAGAAAAGGGAATTGCGCCGCATTGCTGACGCCAGTTCCAAATGGTCGCATGCGATTGCTAGGCGATCCTTGTTGGCTGGTGAATGGGAATTTGAGTGTGCGAGTGCAGAAGAACGGCGTCGAATTATTTGTGTGGAAGAAGCAGGAAATTGAAGCAACGGCGCAACGCTTGTCAGACGTTTCTGAGTTTCGTCGCGAACTTGAAGTATTGCTGCTCACAAAAGCGTAGGGGAGCGGAATGATCCTGGAATTAAGCGGCGACGAATTGCTGCTCGTCATTATTGGACTGGTGCGCAAAATAAATCCGGCGATGTTGAAGGCGGAAGGCGACGGCTTCAGCGTCGATTTCAGCGCCGATGGTTGGGAAAGAGAAGTTTTCGACCGACGAAGAACTGTTGATCAAATTGCGGACGGCTGCCGAGGCGGAAAGCGCGTCACTAGAACTTGATGCTGACGAAGCGCGCACACTGAGTGCCTCACTTGAACGCCTGGAGAAAATTCAGAAATGGCCGGCGGATGTGTTGGATATGAGCCGGGCGCTGCGTTCCAAACTATCGACAATTGTCTGAACATTTATTCTCTGCGACGCTGTGCGCGCGAGTTTGCATTGCTCGCCAACTTCATAGGAAACTGAATTCATGAGCGAAATGTACGATGCAATCTGCATCGGCGCTGGACCGACCGGCTTAGCGAGCGCGATCGAAATTAAACGCGCGGGAATGCGCCCGCTAGTCATTGATAAAGGATGTCTCTGCAATTCGCTTTATCATTATCCCGTAAACATGGTGTTCTTCACGACGCCGGAATTGCTGGAAATCGGCGACATTCCCATGACCTGCGCGACGGAAAAACCCACGCGTGTGGACGCGCTGAAATATTACCGAAAAACCGTCGAGCATTTTCAGCTGGAGCTGCGTCTCTACGAGGCGGTGACGAAAGTAGAAGGGCAGAACGAACATTTTACCGTTCACACGCAAAAGGAAAACGGCGAAGCGTGTTCGTATCACTGCCGGAAAATTGTCGTTGCCACTGGATATTACGATCTTCCGAATCGCCTGAATGTTCCCGGTGAAGATCTGCCGCACGTCTCGCACTACTACACCGAACCGCATTCTTATTGGGAGCAGGACGTGGTCGTCGTGGGCGGAAAAAATTCCGCCGCGGAAGCAGCGCTGGAACTTTACCGAGGCGGGGCGCGCGTGACTCTCGTGCACCGGCAAGCCGAGCTTGGCAATACAATTAAGTATTGGGTACGGCCGGATATCGAAAACCGCATTCGCGCCGGGCAAATAAAAGAAATGCTTGAAACGCACGTGACAAAATTTGAGCCTGACTGCGTATGGATCCAAGATAAGCGCGGCAGCCACCGATTGCCCGCTCGCCAAGTTTTCGTGCTGACGGGATATCATCCTGACTTTGAGTTTCTGCGGCGATTGGGGATCGTACTTGATTCTCAAACAAACAAGCCTGAGTTTGATTCAGACTCGCACGAGAGTAATGTGCCAGGAATTTATTTGGCGGGCGTAATCATTGGCGGAAATAAAACGAGCGAAATTTTTATCGAAAACGGTCGGTTTCACGGGAAGCAAATTGCCGCCGCGCTGTCGGCACAATCGCGAACCAACCGTTAGGGAATTTTTCCGGTGCATGGCCGTTGACGATCATTTTGATCAAACACCTCGTGCCGTCGGAATACTTGGACGTTCGCGGTATGAGCGATGAAGAAGTTTGAGTGGCTGCGGAAAAAAAAGATGGCGACGCGCATTTGCTGTCCTAAGAATCGCTTGCTAGAATAAGACTATATGACATCCGTACTACGAGAATTTAGCGATACATTCATGGCTCTCGCGAAAGGTTTTCGCGTGACCTTCGCAAACATGCTTCGCAAGCCTGTAACCGAAAATTATCCAGAAGAGCCGGTACATTTTCAAGCGCGCTATCGCGGCATTCACGTATTACATCGCGACGAACAAGGCTTGGAAAAATGCGTAGGATGTTTCTTGTGCGCTGCTGCATGCCCCGCGAATTGCATCTACATTGAAGCCGCCGAAAACACAGCAGACGCGCGAATCTCCGCTGGCGAACGCTACGCCAATGTTTACAATATCGATTATTCCCGCTGTATTTTCTGCGGCTATTGCGTCGAAGCTTGTCCCACCGACGCCATCACCCACGGCCACGGTTTCGAGCTCGCAACGTATAACATCAACGCCCTCGTTTACCGAAAAGAACAACTATTGTCGCTTGGAAGGCTCGCAAATTCCACGCCCAATTCCTGAGCACCAATCAAAAACAAGCCTCCTCATGCGCCGCGCATCTAGACGCGCGATAGCAATTCAAAAAAACACGAACGGTTCTCAACTTCGTCCAAGCTAATTATGCTCCCCGCACAGAACGGCTCCGCAATTTCACTTGTCCAGCTGGGCATATTATGACCGTCCTAGCTAAGGGCGAGGGTCTACCAATTTTTAAGCGACAAAGTGAAATTTGTTTTGCGGAACTGAATTCGGTTAAATAAAAACGAAATGATTACGAGAGTGTTGCGAGGAAATTTATTTCGATTTGTTTTCCAATGTTTCTTTGGTTGGACGAAACAATATTTCCGCGTCACGAGCAATTGGTGGACGAAACAATGTTTCTGCTCCGCGGACAAATGGATGTGAAGCATATTTTCTGCTGAAGGTGGTCGGATGACATCGTGTCGAGCAGGCGCGGTAGATTTCGGAAATGATGAGCGGAATAAATTTTAATGACGCGACGAACTGACAATTGGAATGGAATTTTAGGCATGGGGCGATCACAGTCTTAGTAAAAACGGGTGCGGCCGGTGTGACGATTATTTCTATGATCAAAGTGTTTGGCAGAACTATGTCGCTGGCGGCACTTCAAAGATTGGCGAAAGCTCGCAGGCCGATCTCGACGATTCCGACTAATAGTTTCGTGAAACATCGAAGAATCTCTCGGTCGGAGCAGGGAATCGCGGTGGTCATCGTGACATTGCTTTCAGAAATTTTGTATCCGAAACAATTTATCTCGAGCGCTGTTGTAGTGATCGAGGGAAGACACTAAATGGCTCCTGCGCAAAGACGGACTTCTTGTCAGAAAACCCGGCCGCGGCCGCGGCGGCTAGTCGCATCGACGGCACCGGTGCAAGGTACGAGGAATCTGTTCGCGCTGATTTCGATGAAAACGTTTGCAACGATACATACGAACGGTGCGCCGCCGCGCGAATCGGCGCCGATCAACACTGCAATACGACATGAATTCCTGCGGATGCGATCGATCGCTAGCGGCGTCGCGGCCCAAATACGGATTTTTGGCAACACTATAAGTCGCGCCGCGATTCTAGTTGCGTTGGGTATGACGAGCCGTTGGAAATTTAGCCGAATTTGCCGGTTGATCTTTGTCAACGCCGAGACAAGCTCGTGCATCTGTCGAAAACGCGTCATATTACCGGTGCGTAAACAGGCCCTTTCGTGGCAATTGCAAGGTTTCGTCGCGTTGGCGGACCGTCGAAGTCGGTCAAGCCAAGAAAAGCAAACAGAAGCCGAACGTCGTGTGCGCTTGAATGAAATTCAGAGACTGACTACTCCGTCTCGGCCGAACATTCGAGCAGATTCGGACATTGAGCCGCAGAGCGCCAGACTTTGGTCGCCGGGTGTGCAGTCGACTCTGGTGCGACGAGGTGGACGACAGATCAGCGGCGACGCGCCGACTCGATTGGACGGGCGAGTACGCATGCAGCCGACGCGTTCCCGAGCATTTCGGCGGCTCTCCGTCGCATGTGACCCCGACCTTGGCCGGTTTGTGCCAGCAGGAAATCTCAATAAGTTTCGCCGCCATGTGCGCGAAGGACAGATCGCACGCGAGCTATCGGGAGCGAGCACGAACGAGTGCGCGGGCCTGACCTTCCTGAGGCGCGGGATGCAAATGTTTTGTGATGTGGCGAATTGGAGTGTGTTCGGACGCCAACGGCTGTTCCATCAAAAAACGCGCAAGCATCGCGGCGGCAGTTTCGTCGAGCCACTGTTCGAGAAGAGTATCAATTTCCTTTTTAAGATTGGATGCATGATTCAATCGGGAAAGTTCAAAGGATTGGAGTGCCGGGACGGTGGCTTGCTGAAGATACTCCCACGGTGGGCGGATACTTCGGGACATTTTGGAGGTCTCCTTGGGTAGGTACGGAAGCAAGCATTGTATACCGCACAGTTAATATAGATGTCAATACCCACGTTGCGCTCTGTGGAAAACGTGCTGGTCACTCGAAACTGAAGGCGGACAAAATGTGCAGCAATTGTTCGGGAGACGATCTGGCGCCGGAAACGTTCGCCAGTTTCGATGTTTCATCGCCTGAGGGCCGGCATGCTTTCGCTGCTCGTTCAGGCCTTAAGCGAAGCCGATATAGGACTTCGAGCAAGTGGGACGAAATTACAAATGCCGCATTAACATTGGCGATTAATCGCATATGGCGAAAGGCGACGGTCTTGAAAATAATACGGAACGTTGACCGGGGACATTTTGTTAACTTGAATTCGGGTAGTTTGTACGGCGAAGTGCAGACGAAAATAGGGAGAAATATCGAGCCGGAAGGATTGGTCGAAATTCGCGTTTCGTCCGATTCAATTATTGAAGTGTATTCGGAGACGCGCAACGTCCGATCTGCTGGCAACGGGAATGGCTTTGACGAACATAGGGACGCGTCCCCTTGGGAAGAAAGTTACGCGGAGCGAAATGAGTTATGTCGAGCGATGCAAGGATTTCGCCGCGCGCGCATATTGAAATACTTTGTGGCGTACGGCGCGTTCGCAACTATTGGGGCACTCGCGGTGTGGTGCGCGATCAGATGAATGTGATTTTGCGACGCTCTAAATCGAAATGAATTGCGGTGAGGCGAAGGACAATATTTATTTGGAACGCCGAAATTATTTCTGGCGGAAGTTCGTCGGCGAAGATTTAGTTCGAGGAGGACACGATGCGGACGACAACATTTGGTCCGGTGTTTGACGATCTGAAAGATCGCGAACGTGTCCTTACGCAAATGGAAGTAATTCGCGACGTGATGCTTTCCGCCGCGGAATGCGCCGGCCAAATTGTGGAACAGTCGCATGCGCAGATGTGGGATGCCGCACAAGTCGCTGCAGACGGCGGTTGGATGACGTTGCGGGAGATCGCAGAGTTGACCAATTACGGCGAGGCAAGTATTTCGGCGCAGCTCCGGCATTTGCGTAAGCCGCATTTCGGAGGCTACGTGATCGTGAAGCGCCGGCGCGGACCTGTGGCGAATGGCGCGTGGGAATATCGAATCGCAGGGCATTGCGAGTGCGCGCAACTTTCGTGGTTGTTTGCCGGCCAAACAATGTGAGCGGTGATTTGTGAAATTAATGTTGCATTGCACCAGTCAAATCAGGGGTAGCAACAAGGTTACTATGCGGAGGTTTTTATGCCGAAACGCGTAATTGATTTTGACGCGATGTGGGCGTCAGACAAACTTGCAGCGTGCGCCGAATGGGCGCAGGCCGAATACGCGTGGCTTTACGGGCTGGCCGATTGCGCAGGAAGTTTTGAGATGACGAACTTGCGCGTGATATGGGGACGCATCGCGGCGATCCGACGGAACTTTTCGATGGAGCGTCTTGAGCAGGTGCTGGAGGAATTTCAAGAGCAGGGTTTGCTTTTTGTTTGGAACGAAAGTGGCAAACGTTACGGTCATTGGACTGGCAGCGATGTGCCCGGACGCCTTCCGCCTCCGAGTTGGCGCATTCGCCTGGAGCGATTGGCGCCGGCCGTGCCGCAGGAGCTGTTCGATAAATATGTAGCTGCACATTCGGTGGGAGTGAAAAATAAATTGCGGTGCGAACCGCTGTCGGACGGTACATCCGCGGCATGCGGTCGTGAAATTCCAAGCGCGAAAACTGCGCCAGTGGAAATGCAGGAACCGATCGAGTTCGCCACGAGCATTGCTCGCGTCGAGCCGGTTGGATTGTGGCGAGATGAGCGGTCTGCGAATTGTTTGAGTGCGAAGAATATTTCGACGTATCCTCCGCGCCGGGCAAAAGCGTCGGGAAATCCGAACGAGCGTGAATGGTCACGTCCGGAACCACTCAAGGCATGCCTTGAGGAACCTCAAGCACAGGGTTTGGATCTGGGTTTGGATCTGGGTTTGGATCTGGGTGTGGATCAGGAAGGGAATCGGGAAAGACAAATTCACACACACGTGCCTCGGGAAGAAAAAAGTGTGTGTGAACCTTCCGCGAATTCCTTAAATCAAAACCAAAAGCCCTTTGAGGAAAATGCAAAAGCAAAGTCAGAGGACAAAACAAGAGCAAACTCAACTGAAGAATCTGCAATCGATCAGAAAACTTCGGTTTCAACTTCGCATGTTTCTGTGTCACCGGAGTCATTGCTTGAAATTTGGCAACAGGAGCGCGGCGAATTGGCCGAGGTGCGGGCTTTGAGTCCTGAACGCGCGGCTCGATGCGCGGAGCGGATTTCGCATGCGCGAAGCAAAGGCAAAAACATTTCGCAATTTCTTTTGGATTTCCGCGAAGCCGTAGCGCGCTCTGCGGCAACTCCGTTCTTGTGCGGGTCCGGCCCCGGCGGCTGGCGAGCGAATTTCGATTGGCTCATCACGAACGATACAAACTATCTGAAAGTTATCGAAGGACGTTATGACGCTGGCGCGGGATTTACTGATCGGGCGGGAATTCAGTCAAGCGGCGCTGACGGATCGTGGTCCGCTCGTGCAATTGCGCGCGATGAAACCGTGCGGCGTGAGTTAAGTGCCGGCGCGGGACCAGTGTCCATGCAGACTTCGGCGCGAGTTCGCGCTGGAGTGATCAATCGGGTGTTGCATCGCGAATCGTGACGCCGTGAAGTCGCCGCAGAATTCCAACCCTTTCGTTTCACGTAGCGCGCATGACCAGCGAGGCCACATCGAATGAAGCCAACATTTGCTTTTGACGTTTGCCACGAATTGTACCGCGCCGCGAGAGAAGTTCTGGACGGGGATCTGGGCGCGAGTGATTTGTCGTCGCACACAAAATATTTGTGGCGCCCGGATTTGCGTCCACGGCTTTCGGAATACGTTGCGGATTTCGCCTTGGCTGGACAAAAGGCGCTCGGCGCTCCGGAACTTGCCAGCCGCATGATTTTGTTTCGCGTGTTTTATTTGGGCAACACGGACCTGCACGCCGCGCGCGCGCATCTCGGCATCAGCGAGTTGACGTGGGAGCAATGGAGCGAAGATGTGCGGAATCGTGTGGGCCTGGAAATTCTGCATCGCCGAATATTTCCGCCGCGCGATTATTTTAAGGACGCGACGGTTGTGGCGCGGGGAAGTGAACGGCCGGAGCGGGCGGCGTGAGAATGGGAATGCGATAAGTTGATTCAGGAAACGCGATTCCTTTCGTTTTGGTGACCCTTCGATACAAAATCGATGAGATTGATCGACTTGTTCATCCGCGTGATGGGCATAGTAAGATTGTGACCATGCTCGTTGCATATCTAGACGAGAGCGGAGTGCACGGGGACGCTGACGTATGCGTCGTTGCAGGGTATTTTGGCGGTGTTAACCAATGGCGGCAATTTGAGCGACAGTGGAAGAGCATTCTTGTGAAATTTGATATCAGCGGGTTTCACGCCCATAGGTTTTGGGCGAAGTCTCACGGGAGATCGGTTGGCGAGTACATTGGTTGGGACAAGGCACGGAGAGATAGGTTGATTCGAGAGTTGACGAGCGCGATTACCAGTAGGCGAATCTATCCTGTAGCGGGTGCGGTGGATGTGAAGGAATGGCGGAGTTTGACGGACGATCAGCGGAAGTGGCTCAGTGGCGCTGTCACGCAGGGCGAGACTTTTCTAGATCCGGGTGCAAGAAAAAAGCCGTACTTTTTGCCCTTTCAATCATGCATCGTGAACTCCGTGCGGTACTGTAAACCAGGGGTGCGAATTCACTATGTCTGTGACCTAAATAAGAACTTGTGTGGTTACGGACTCGATCTGTTTCAGAAGTACAAGACGCTATCCGCAAAGTGGGGACCGTCACTCGGCGATATAGCGTTTTCTTCAGACGCTGACGCGGTTCACTTGCAAGCTGCAGATCTTCTGGCGTATCAGACGTATCAGTATTGCAAGAGCAGGGTGTTGAAGCCGCGTTCGCCGGTTCCAACTCTTCTGGCGCAGCTGTTGAAAAACTCGCGTGACGTTCATGACCATCATCTATTCGACCGACACGGGATGGAGATCTCTCTGCCTCCGCACCTGAAGACAGCCGCGTCTGGCAAGATAGCGTGATAGGATCGAAATGTATGTCCGACATCACAGCTGAACAACTGCGAAGGTTAAAGAATCTTGCTCGGCGTGTGAAGCGAAACACACCCATCATCGAGGCAAGACTGCGCGCCGCTGGTGTCAAACCGGATCCCGCATTCGTTTTCGCGGCCGCATCATACTGGCAGTGTCTCAATCGGTTGGCCAGCGATACTCGCCGAGAAGCAAAGAAGCTCGTCTTTAAAAATAATCTAAAATAACACTTGACAATATTCTCTATTCTGGTAAAGTAACAAGTGGAGAAGAGGTGTCTGCGCTCGCTGCAATTTGGCGAGCGTTTTTGTTTTTAGGGACAAAATCCCTTCTCGGCGCATGTCGCGCTATGACGCAGATTCACTGTCCTGAGGCGATTTCGCCTGCGTATCCTTATATACGCGAGATCAGCGCGCTTTTCGCCGTTCGCTTCGCAATCATTCATCCTTATATACAGGCTGTTCGCGCGTTTGCCGCGTTTGATAGAGCCTTGAGGTTTTGTAGCGCCGGCATCTTGCCGGCTCTTGGTGCTCGTGTGTTGGAAAAACTGCCGGCAGGATGCCGGCGCTACGCATTCAACTCGCTTGTGCGTCCGTTCGGCGCTGAGTCATTCCGATCTAGAAAACATGGGCGAGTCGCTCTGGCTTTCTTGTCGCATCGGAATAATTTGACGCGTCTCAATCACGCCTCGCGCCGCGAAATAATTCGTCAGCAACAATTCGTCAGCCCGCAAAACAATTCTTGCATCGCGCACCACAAATTCTCAGGAGGAATTATGCCGACTTACAGCAACGTAAATCCGCCGCTGGCACTTTTTCCCGGCGACGTTGGATTCAGTTTTTCAAACGAAGCGCCGGCGGGAGGAACGTCTGGCGCGCAATTCGCTTTGCCGCAAACCGCGGGATTTCCCGATGGCGAGCGCACCGTCCGCTGGCAAACAATTTTCGGAACGGCGCCGACGGCGATCAGTCTTTCGCTGCAGTCCGCGATGGCCGATGTGGATTCGGAATACACGACGCTGGACACGAGCACCGCGACGGCCGGCGAAGCGCGCACGGTAACGACTGTCCGCGCGAAATTTCTGCGCATCAAATGTAATTCCGCGACGGGCGGATCCGGATATACCGCGAAGATGCTGGTGTAAATTGCGACTGCTGTAGACCGGTTTTCCAACTCGACGTTTTGTGAATCTGCATCAGTGAATTCCCATGGCCAAAAAAACTACAAATCGAAAATCGCGTAAAACCCCGGGAGAATCCGCGTCAGACGAAGAAGCGGCGGACACACTCGTAAAGGACAAGAACGAAGAAGAGGACCGATCGGACGGGCCGACGCCGGAGTTTGCAACCGCGCGAGATTTTGCGAAGGCCATCGCGATCAAAAGAAACTTAGTGGAAGTAGGAAGCGCGCTTCTTGGCAGTGGGGACACAAAGGGCGCCAGCGTCCGCGCCCGCATGTTTGAAACGACGCTGGAATATCTCTACGGGAAACCGGCCGCGGCGCAGCCAACATTGCCGGTTCGAGTTGTGTGGGACATTCCGATGTCACCGCCTGACGAACCGAAAGAATAATTTATTTCTCGAAATACAAACCTTCATACGAAAAGTAATTCACGTCGAGAGTATTTCCGGGAGGGATTTCCATGACCACCACGTCCATCAGCGTAAGTAAATTGGGAACGATCTGTGAAATCGCAGGAGCAGCCGCATTTTTAATCGGCGCGGTGCTGAGCATTCATCATTACGCGATTGCGTTGCTGACGATTGGCGGCGCGGTTGCATTTTTTATTGGAAAGAAGTTGCGCGGCGGAACGGCGCTGTAATTGTTGCAGTAAATCGCTGACGCGAACTAAGGCAGACATTGTCGGTCCCGATGCTTCGGGACCGGCGCCACAAATTCTAATGCAACCCACACTCGAACCGACGCAGGAAACTTTCCGGGATATTACAGTCTCGGCGCACTACGCGCCATTTCCGCGTCAGCTTGAATTCCACCAATCGCGCGCGAAATACCGGCTGTTCGGCGGAGCAGCCGGCCCGGGAAAAACAAAAGCGCTGCTGTGGGAATGCATTCGTCAGGCAACAAGTTTTCCGGGAGTGGACACACTTTTATTGCGCCGCACATTTCCGGAATTGGAATCGTCGCTGCTCACATATTTTCGGCGAGATGTTCCGCGCGAAATGTACGAGAGCTATAACGAGTCGAAGCACATCGTCACCTGGAATAACGGCAGCACCACACGCTTCGGACATTGCGCGCACGAGAATGATGTCTATCAATATCAAGGCGCGGAATATCTTTTCATCGGACTCGACGAGCTGACGCATTTCACTTTGAAGCAGTGGCAATTTCTGACCAGCCGCAACCGTTGTCCGGTGCCCGGAAGTTTTCCGAATATGGCGGGCGCAACGAATCCCGGAAACATCGGGCACGCCTGGGTGAAAGCGTTGTGGATAGATCGCACGCCGCCGGTGGGAATGGAATCGGCGTCACAATACGATCCGAATGATTACTCATTCATAAGAGCAACCATTTCCGATAATCCGGTCTACGCGGACGATTTGGAATATCAGCGAACTTTAGACGCGTTGCCAACCCATCTGCGGCGAGCTTTTCTACAGGGTGATTGGAGCGTTTCGGCGGGACAATATTTTGACGTGCTTGATTCCGCGCGCCACACCGCGCGTGTGGAAGAAGTTGGCGATCGAGCCGTGGTGGCCGAAGTGGATTTCGATTGACTGGGGATTTGAACATCCAAGCGCAGTGCTATGGCACACCGCCGCGCCAGATGGGACGGTCGTGACGTATCGCGAATTTGTGCAGAACCATCTTTCGCCGCGAATGTTGGCCGCGGCAATCGCGGAACGCAGCCGGAGCGAGCGTATCGGCGCCGTATATCTTTCACCCGATGCATTCGCGCAACGCACCGCGGACGACACCATCGCGGATCAACTCGGCCAGGGACTTTCGGTGGAACACTTGCCGCGTCCTGATCCCGCGGACGACGAACGCATCGGCGGATGGATGTTAATGTATGAGTTACTACGCACCGATAAATGGCTCATTACGGAAAACTGCCGCGGGCTGCTCGATTCGCTTCCGTTATTGACGCGTGACGAAGCGAATATCGAAGACATTCTAAAAAAAGACGGCGACGACGTCGCCGATTCCGCGCGCTATGGAATTAAATCGCGACTCGATCCGCGAAGCACATCGCTCAGCGGAATTGAAGCGACCATCGCCGCGCGTGCAGAACGCATTGCGACGAACGATCCGACGAGCCGCGCGATTTGGTTAAGGAAATTGGAAGCGGAAGCGAAAAGGAAGCCGGGAGGAGTTGCCGGGCCGCGAAGGTGGCGGTTTTAAGCGTTGATTGATTTCTACGAGTCTTCCGGCCGAAATATCAGAGAACACAGAAGGAACGCGGCGTGGACAAAAAGAAAATACGAAGCCCAAGTCACAGCGATCATCATGGCGTAGGCGACTCTCGAATTGTGGGGCTCATATATCAACAACCTAAAGATCCAACCAGGGAACAATAGAGTCCCGCCAACAGGCTCGCGTTCGGTTTGATCAGAAATTGCGCCTACCAGAGAAGCGATCGTTGCAATGGCGGCCGCGTATCTTAGCGCCCTCGAGGTGTTTGGGCGAATCGTCATAATCCCGCAATTTTGCTGCGAATAACTCGGAAGGGCAAATGAAAACATTTCAAGAAATGGTTGAGCGCATGGCGAACGCATTGCGCGGAAGGTACGTTCATGCGCTGGAAGAAGAATCGGCGCGATTGCGCGCGGAAAATCGCGCGTTGCTGAATTCGCTGTTGGGTACGGCGGGAATCGCGCCACTGGAATCGGCGCGGCCTCCCGGTCCTTTGACGACGCCGCTACGACGGCGATCGTGGCCGCAAATTGCGCAGTCGCTGGAATCTACGGCGGCGACGAAGAAAACTTATCCCGCGCGGGACTGCTAATCACACAGGTTGCGTAGCGCCGGCATCCTGCCGGCAATGTTTTTCCCGAAGATAAAACAAAAAGAGCCGGCAAGATGCCGGCGCTACGAATTCAGTTTCTGAAATCCACGATTGACCCTCATTTGGAAGGCGGAGCATGGCAACTAACTACAAATTCGACCCCGCAAATATTCCCGGCGCGATTGTTGAAAAAGAAGGGCCGCGCGAAAACTCCGGAATGATTTCGCCGGATACGGATCTGGAAGCGCTTCTGCAATCCGCATCGCAAAATGCCGCGGGCACTCAGTACGGAGCCAGAGGACAGGGAAGCGGAGACTCCACTTCGGCGAATGACGGCGATGCACACGTAAAGTCCGACGCCGATTCATCTGCCACGCAGCCTGTCGGCGCAAATAACGAATTGCTTGCGGACCAGAAACCGCGCGTCGTTGCTGCGTTGCGCGATTTGATGCTGCAATTCCGCAGTGAAGGACTTGTCGCGCGACGCCATGAAGTTCGCCGCATCAAGCAGGCGCGCCTTTTCTGGCAGGGCTTGCAATATTCGTGGTGGAATCCGAACGACATGAGCTGGCATTTGCCGTACGACCCTTCGAGCGACGCAGAAAAATCCGCCGAAGAAATGCCGCGCTATCAGTTCGTGACAAATTTGTATCAGGCGTTTGGACTTTCCTTCATCGCGCTGATCAGCCAAGCCACGCCGGCAACTCGTTTCTATCCGCAGTCCGCGCAAATTGATGTAGACGTTGCGGCCGCGCGTGCCGCATCCGATGTGGCGGAGCTCGTCGAACAAAATAATAAAGTGCAGCAAATGTTGACGGGCGCCGGATATTTTCTGTGGACCGACGGGAAAATCGGCGGATACGTTCGATACGTTTCCGATGCGCAGCGATTCGGCTGGCACAACGAGGATATTATCGAAGAGGCAACAGTCCGCGTGGGCGAGGATGCGTACGCTTGCCCGAAGTGTCAGGCCGAAGTTCCCGCGGATGGCGATGCGAAAGTTTCCGACGATGATTCCGTGGCCCGTGTTCGCAGAACCCGGGGCGATTCTGATGCGGCCGATTCAGCGACGCCTGTGGGCGACCTAATCGACGCGACAGAACAAACCCCCGGGTTCCGCGAATCCGGGTTGCAGAACTCGGCGGCCCCGAATTTTCTGGCAGGAGCATTGTGTCCTTCGTGCGGCACAACCTTGGGGCCGGAACATTTTCGTCAGGCGCCGCTCATCACTGTTCCGCGATTTGTTGGAACGCGGAGAGTTCCGAATGGGCAAGAGGTAATCACAATTCTCGGCGGCCTGGAATTAAATACTCCGGTATGGGCCAACGAGATGCACGAATTTCCGTATTTGCAATGGCAACAGGAAGTTCACGTTGCGAAATTGCGCGCTGCATATCCGCAGGCCGCGGACAAAATAATTACCGGCGGCCCGGTGGAAGCGGAAGATGTTTACGCGCGCGCTTCCCGAGTTGCCGTCGCGCAGGGAATGTCCAACACCGCGCCGGGTGACGCGCTGTACAACTTAATTACGTTCACTCGGACGTGGATCCGTCCGTGGGCGTTCTATGCAATCGAAGATAAGCAGACGCGCGACGAGTTGCTCACATTATTTCCAGAAGGATGTTACGTCGCGTTCGCCGGAGAAACATATTGCGAATCGCGCAACGAAACTTTGGACGATCATTGGCGCGTGATGCACGCGCTGCCCGGAGACGGTCAAAACCGCCCCAGTGTTGGCGATTCGTTGATTCAAATTCAGGAACGCTACAACACTCTCTCCAATATTCAGGCAGAAACTTACGAATTCGGCATTCCGCCGATTTACGCAGACCCGCAAGTATTGGATTTTGACGCACTCGGATCGCAGACTGCCGAGCCTGCGGCACATTATCCGGCGCGCGCGAAACCCGGGCAGCCGCTTTCGGCAAGTTTCTTTCAGCCGGCAGCCGCGCAGATCCCGGAAGATATGTTGGAGCACCAGCAGGAACTTGCTGGACCGATTTCACAATTTCTCACCGGTCTTTTTCCGGCAGTGTTCGGCGGCGCACAGCAGGGAAATAAAACTGCTGCAGGTTATGCGATGGCGCGTGACCAGGCGCTCGGACGCTTGGGAATTGTATGGCGCCGACTGAAACAATTTTACGCGGACATCATGCTGCTGAGCGTAGATACGTTCCGCAAGAATCGCGCGAACGATGTGGAAATTCCGTTGATGGGCGCGGCGGGAGAATTTGAATCGAAATGGATTCGTCTCGCCGACTTGAAGGGAAATATTCAAGCGCATCCAGAAGCGGACGAAACATTTCCGCAACAAAAGTCTCAGCAGCGCGCGGTGCTGCAACAGTTGATGTCATCGAGCGATCCGATGATCGCGCAAGCGCTTTCCGATCCGGAAAATATTGGATTTATTAAGAGTGTGTTCGGCCTGGAAGAATTGAGCGTGCCCGGTGAAGACGCTCGTGAAAAACAATTGCGCGAGATTACGCAATTGCTCGCCGGAGCGCCTATTATCGTTCCGGTTACTACGACGGTGCATTCAACCGAAGGTGAAAAGAGCCGGCAGGATGCCGGCGCTACGGATTCATCGACTGATAGCGAAGTAGTGCCGAGCGGAGGAATTATGCCGTCCTCGCAAACGCATATCGTTGAACTTCCCAGTGTTCCGATTGACGAGCTGCTAGACGATCACGCGGCGGAACTTGCCGAGGTTCGTCGATGGGCGTCGAGTGACGCAGGACAAATCGCGCGCGCGCAAAATCCGTTAGGATTTGCGAATGTGCGAGCACATGCGGCGGCACATCAGGCAGCTATCGCTCGACAAGGAGCTCAGGCTGCGTTGCAACAGGCAGTAGTTTCGACGGCAACAAACGTTTCCGCGAAACGCGGCGCGTAATTGCGAAATCGCGCAGGATGGAGCGAATGAAAACAGCGCGCAAGTTGATTCCATTGGATGATCCTTCGCGCGTTCCGATGGATCGCGCGCGAAGCGTTCATTCCGATACTTACATTTTCTGCGATAAGAAAACCGGCGTCGCGAAATTTACGGTTGATGCCGAACCGAATGGCGAACTGCCACTCGATCGCGTCGCGGGATTGCTCGCCGTCTATTGCGTCGCTCATTACTGCTCGCCCCGGGACCTTGTGATGGTCGTTCGCGCTGACGAAACGCTGACTGAAAATATCAGCGTGCGCGCAGCGGATTTACTGGCACGCGCACATGTCGGTGTCGCGTCAGTGGCGCTTAGTCCTCGCGAACGAGAAGTTTTGCGCGCGGTGACAAACAATCTCGCCAACAAAGAAATCGCGTTTCAACTTTCGATCAGCTTGCGCACGGTGAAATTTCACGTGTCCGCACTACTGGCGAAATTCAGCGTCAGCTCGCGGGCGCAGCTTTCTGATTATTCGTCGGCGAGAATGTACGATCAGGGTTCTGCTAGATCGACTCGTGTCGAGTCCCGGAACTAACGTCGGGCAGCGGTGGGGTGCCGGTAGAAGTTCGATTCGCCTCGTCGCGGCGCTTTTCCCGCTTTCTTAGTTTGTAACCAACAAAGATTCCAATCAAGGCGACCGTTGCAAGTAGAGCGTATGCCACCGGGACAGTTAGTAGATCTTCAGTTTTAGTCAGGTAGACAACCTGGCGGTATTCGTGGGGGAAATGACGCAACGAAGTTTGATGCGGATAAACTCTCCCGTCGCGAAGGCTCGGACGGGTCGGTGCCCAGTAGGGCAAAAAAAGGGTACAAGTTGCAATCGTCAGAAGTATCCAGTAGTGAATCCGCTGGACCCTTTCTAGCTTTCGGATTGCACGCGCGATTTCAGACATCGTATCCACGTAAACATTCTAGCGTAGTCGGCCGCAGCCACATTGCGGATTCTTCGTATCGGTATATCCGGTGGCCCCGGATTGAACACCGGCGATCAACGTAGTTAATTTCTGGAGGAATGCATGGCAACGGTTGCAAATAACGTCGGTCCGACGGCACCGCCGAGTGGCGCGTATCCGAGCGACGAAACAATTTTGGGCATCTTCGATGAGTCTGGCGTGGGAGGTAACGATCGCGCGGATGATTTCGATGCGTTGCTGGCCGGCGCGGATGGTGCGGACGATTTGTCGACGGAGCATGCGGCGTCGATTGCGCATCGCGCGGGCACCACGAGATCGCGTAGCGCCGGCATCCTGCCGGCAACTTCTGGAAATGCAAAGAGCCGGCTGGAAGCCGGCGCTACGAATTCAAATTCGACGCGAGACGGCGCTGCGACAAATAATTCTACGGGCGCGACGCAAACAAATCAGCAGGGAACTGAAGCGGCAATTCCGGAATGGATTTCGCGCGTCAGTGCGGCCGATCCCGCAGTGGCGCCGGAACTTTCCGCGTTGTGGCAGCGGTCCGCTGCGTTGGAAGTTTTTGATCACGCATTTTATTCCGGTGACGCTTCCGCGCAGCAACAACTTGTGACGCAACTTTATTCCGACGATCCCGGCGCGCTGCGCGCGCTGGTTGCGGCGGCCACACAGCTACTGGAAAGCACCGCAAATGATTCTGTAGCCCGCGCTCCCCGAGCACGGGGAATTTCCGACACGAATTCCGATCGCCGTTCCATCGGCAACGATTCGACAAACGCCGCAAAAATCCCCGCGTTCGGAGAACGCGGGCTACAGGACCAAACTCCGGAGCACGAGGCTAATGCGAATGCAAACGCGTCTCCTGCATTTAGTCCCGCGGCGTATGCGCAATTTGAGCAATCTACGAATGACGCCGTCGTTTCCGATGTGACGCGATCAATCGAGCGCGCTTTGGATCGCGCGTTGCCGAATGGAATTGCTGATGGCGCGCGCAAACGCATCGCGGGAGACACGCTCGCGGAAGTTCACACAGCGCTGCGCGGAGATCGCCAGCTCGCATCGCAAGTTTCTGGCGCGCTGAAAAATTCTCAATTTGATTCCGCGACGCGAGACGCCATCACGCGACTAATTGTTTCCCGTGCTCGTGGAGTTGTGCCGGAAGCGGCGCGGCGTGTAATCGGAGAATGGACCGGATCCGTTTTCGCGTCGCATCGCGAACGTACCGCGAAGCAGCAGACGTCGAGTTCGCGCGTGGATTTGATTGGCGGCGCATTGCCGCAGGCGGTTCCGCAACGCGCGGTGAAGTCGACGGACATTAATTATCGCGCGACGAGTGATGAGGATATTTTGAGTTGGTAATACGCGACAGGCGATTGTTCGTTGTGTAGCTCAGGGCGGTGCGAAGCCCTGAGGTTTTTCGCAGCCAATTTCCGCCATCGTTACCAATCACACCGATGATTTTCGTGTGCGCAAACAAAACACTGTTGGCAATCGAAATTGCAGTGTGGGCAGCAAGAATCCTCAGGGCTGCAAAACGCCCTGAGCTACATAATCATTTTCCGAATTTAATTCCGAGGTAACACCATGCCAGTTGTTGGATCATCGGCGTATAACACCGCGGGACAAATCACCGCCATCATTCGTTCGCTGCTAAATGATTCCGCGGGAAATCTTTTCACCGACGGATTGTTGATGCCCTACGTGAATTCCGCGTATCGAAAAGTACAGCGCGCGCTTGCGGCCGCGGGTCAGGAAACTTTTCTGGTGGACGATGTGCTGCTCGTGGTCGCAGCGGTCACGTCGGTGGACCCTTCTTTGCAAGTTGTGATTGACGATTCCACCGCGCCGCCGAATCAATTGCCCACGGATTTACTGGCGCCGATGGAAGTGTGGGAGCGTCCGAATCAAAGCGCGAGTAATTTTGTTCGCATGACTGATGTCACAACCGCCGGCGGATTGCCCGCGATCGGACAGGGAAGTTCGCTGGGCGTTTGGGAATGGCGCGCGGACGGATTGTGGTTCGTCGGCGCAACGCAGGACACGCAAATTCGTTTGCGATATCAGAAATCATTTCCGGATTTCAGCGACGGCACAAGCGTGGTGTTGATACGCAACGCGCAGGAAGCGATTGCATACTCCGGTGCTGCGATGGCGGCGTTGGCGCGCGGATCTCCGCTGGCCGCAAGTTGGGAAAAAGCCGCGCAGGATGCGCTGGAAGATTTGATCGTTACCGCGGTGCGGCGCGATCAGCGTGTTGCGCGGCGGCGACTACCGTTTTCCGCGCGCAATCGCGGATAGTGACGAGCGTCCGCTAATTTGTTTTTTGTAGCGCCGGCATCTTGCCGGCTGGTTTGTTCGTGGAACTAGAAAAAGAAAATAGCCGGCAGGATGCCGGCGCTACGCAATCAAAACCGCGTTGGTACACGCAATCGCATTCAATAAATAAGTTCTCAAGGAGAACCAATCAATGACGGCAGGAAAAGTTATTAATGATGCGCGCCACGCTGCGGAAATTGGCGGGACTAAAATTTTGGGTACACCGCAAGTTACGGCGCCTTCTGCGCCTCGCGCAACAATTACCGGTGGACGAACGCAGCCGCCGCTCTCCGGACAAATGCGCGGCGCCAGAGACCCCCGCACGGGCAGCGCGCCCACGGATTATGCGGTGATTTGCAACATTACAGAGCAAACGTGGATTCTGCATCGCACGCACGGGGCATTCGTCGTCGCCGGGCGATCCGCAGATGTGCGTCGCGAGAATACCGGGACGAAGAACTCCTCGAGAGTTGAAACTTCCGCGCCGGCCAGCGAAGAAAATAATTCCGCATCGAACGGCGCTGATACACGTTACACGTTGACGCGAATTTCCGCGCGTACCAGCGCGATTGATCTGGGCGACAAGCGCACGTTGGAATTTCCAATTTCGGCGCGCGACATTGCCGAAGATTTGGCGCGCGAAATTAATGCCGATGGCGGCGAGTCCAGCTACTTTGGAGTTTTTGTTTGCGCAGGCGACGAGCCGGACGAAGACGAGCTGGCGGAAGCGCGCGAACGTCTCGCATTATTTTACGCGAGCCTGGTCAGCTCCGCGGACAAGCAGTGGGAGCGTACGCAGAACGTCGCATTCATCAGCGATTTGGAGCGCCGCGCGGCGCGCGAATTGCGTTTGGAAAAAGATTGGTCGTACGAGCCGGCGGTGCGCAACGAATGTCCCGCGTGCGGCGAACGATTGAAGCCGAATGTGGCGGTGTGCCGGACATGCGGCGCGGTTTTGAATCGCGAAAAAGCCGCGCAGTGGGGATTGGGCGCGCCAGAAGTGATGCAGCGCGCGACGGAAGCGGTCCGTCCGGCAGAAGTTGCACGGAAATAAATTGTCGAACCGGCCTCTGTAGCTCAGGGTGCGGCGACCGCATTTCGGTCGACGGCCCTGAGGCCTTTCCTCGCGGACCTAAAACGCGGGCCAAAGCAACGCATCGCCGTTGGTCGGAAGGTTCGACGGTTTGTCCACCGGTGTTAGCGCCACGCCAACCCGCGAATATGCAGCACTACTCGACCACCGCCAATCTTCAGCGTGTCCGGCGAGGTTTGCGACGACAGGATTATTGTGAATGTATTCTAGCTTTTCCCAGAACGTGCGGACGTGCCGAACAATATTGTCAAAGTAGCGCGGTTGCCAAAGCGGTCCCCGTTTTCCGCGCGCCCGCATGATTCGTTGCGCCGCGATGCTTTTGAACGCGCGCATCACATCATGGAGATCAACGTTTCTGGGCGGTAGAAGCAGATGCAAGTGATTAGGCATCACGACATATCCAAAGAGCCACATCGTTCCGCGTACGCGCTCAGAGGCAAGAACTTCCACAACAATATCGCGTTCCTTCGCACTCAACGGCATGTTCGTGGTCAGAACATTCGTAGTGACAAAGAAAAATCGGTCTCGAGTAGCAATTCGTCGAAGGCTGGACATGGCGG
This sequence comes from uncultured Acidobacteriota bacterium, assembly GCA_963778235.1. Classification (GTDB taxonomy): domain Bacteria; phylum Acidobacteriota; class Terriglobia; order Acidiferrales; family UBA7541; genus DASTCZ01. The sequence continues at coordinate 161,432 of CAVZTQ010000001.1, forward strand.
GATTCTAGCATCGGCACCGCAGGAAAAGCCTCAGGGCCGCCGGCAGAAATCGCCGTCGCACCCTGAGCTACAGACTTTGCGCGACCGTTGCTACAAATCAATTCTCGTTCAAAGAGGACACGCATGAACACTCAATCGAATTCGAGCGCTGAACTTCGCGTTGCCTATCAAAATAAATTCCGCGCAGCGCGAAATGCTGCGATGGTCGCCGTCGCGCTTTTTTGCGCAGCGGGTCCGTGGGCGGCCAACACTCGCGCGCAAGGCTCGCGCAAAGACGACGTGGTTTTCAATTCTCGTGGACAACCGCTTTCCGGCGCCACAATTCGCGTTTGCGCGGCGACCGCCACGACCACTTCGCCGTGCACACCGCTCGCGTTAATTTATTCCGATGTTGCGCTGACGCAGGCTCTTGCGAATCCGACAACCAGCGACGGAATGGGAAATTATAATTTTTACGCCGCGCCGGGAAGATACGTTTTGGAGATTTCCGGCCCGTCCATTACTACGCGCCAGATTCGCGATGTGATTCTGCCCAACGATCCAACTCAACCGACAACTTTCAGTTCCATTACAACGAGCGGCAACATCAGCGGCTTCACACTTTCACTCGCTGGAAATTTAACTGTCGCCGGTAGCGCGGCCATCACCGGCACGTTGACGGTTGGCGGAGCTCCCGTTCCCAGTACCTCGCAAGCGAACGCTTGGTTGGCTTCGCAAACTTTCAAAGGACCCACTCCATGGCGCGACGTGACCGCGTTTGGCGCAAAGTGCGACGGCGTAACGGACGATACTGCCGCGTTTCAAGCCGCATTCAACGCCGCACTCGCCGATCCTGGCGGAACAGTTTATATTCCGTGGAGCCCCGCGAGCGGGAACGGCTGCATTGTGAAAAATGGAGTTTCGATCGCGCCGCACAGTTTCTGGCTGAATGTGCTGCAAGTCGGCAACATTACAATACCGACCGGCGGAAGCACTCTGATTGACAGCGGCTCCGACTCCACAAACAATCTGTATTGGCTCGGCGTGCCCGGCCAAGGTGCTGGAGTTCCGCAAGTCGTTCGGAGAACCCAGCGCGCCAACGATCAACGATTTCGCGAACGTTCCGGTTTTCCATCTTCATTCCGATCAAGTGAGACTTGAGAATTTGGATATTCGTTGCAATACAACGACAGCGGATTGCATCGACTTCTATGCTTTTGCGTCCGCCGGATTTGCTGATGTCTCTTTGGTGAACGTCAATGCCGGAATGGTTCCCGGTTCCACGGGAACTGCGGCCAACTTTGATTGCTCGGCGGCTCTTGCCGGCGGCAATGGTTGCTTCGGCATCGCGATTCTTGGCGGAGTATATTTCGTAAATCCGACTGCGACGATACACGCGTCCATTAATTTGCGGGACTGTGGCGGAATTGTAGTCGGCGATGTGCAGCGCCGCATGACGCTGATGGGTTACGGAATTTTGATTCAGGATGACGGTTCCATTTCCGGCAGCGGCCTCGTGCACGTTCAAAATATTCTGACGGAAGCGATGAACGGCGCGCTGGTTACGGCAAAAGTCAACAGTGCGGGCGGCGGAATAAGTAGTTTGCAAATTGATCGCGTGGACGTGGCCGATTGCGCCAGCACTTGTTCCATTGTTTCCGCCATTGGACTTCTTGGCAGCAGCGTGAACGGAGTTTCCGTCGAGAATTCCTCAGGCGCAACGCTGCTGGCCGCCGGTTCTCACAATATTCAGGGCTTGTGGTCAAAAAATAATTTTGAGGTAAACGATTCGGGCGTGTTGCCGAGCGGCGCGGACCTGACCGTTCAGGAGCCAGGTGTTTTTAATATATTTGGCGGCAGTGCGATCGGCACAGTTTTTGCAACGAAGGGATCGGTGTGCCTGGGATGTTTAACCACAACATTGCTCACCGGAGGAAACGGCGATACTTCGCTGCATGTGATCGACAATGTAAACGGCAGCAACGGAATCGGTATATTCGTCGTTGCCCGGCGGCGGCAGCGGCGTCACCGTGCGAGAGGATTCCTCCGCCTCCGCTGCGTTCCACACATTTGAAAGTCCGAATGGCGGCGCATTCACTTTGCTTTTTTGCCGGCCCACCGGCGGATGCAACGGAAACATCGCCTACGTTCATCCGAACGGATTCGCATTCTCTGCGGAAGGCCAAACGGAAATGTATATGGGCGATTCGCTCGGCGGCGTTTCCATTCGTCGCGGATTTCAATTTCTGAATGGTGGCAGCAACGCGCTTACGTTCGGCGGAAGTTTCGCTGCGGCGCGCACGCAGAATTTTCAAGATGCGAGTGGCACGATTGCGTTGACGAGCCAATTGCCGCTGAGCGGAACGACTTCCAGCATCGGAGGCAGCGCCCTCGCCGCTGGAATCTGCGCCACGGGAACGGCCAGCGTAACCAGCGCGGCAAATTCCATGGCCGTCGCGGTAAGTCCCGCCGCCGATCCGGGAACGGGATTCACCTGGGGCGCATGGGTTTCTGCGGCGAACACGGTTACGGTGCGCGTTTGCAATATTTCCGGCGCGTCGGCCACACCAACAGCCACGGCGTATAACGTGCGCGTCAGTCAGTAAAAATTATTTATCTCGGCGGGAAATTTCTTGGTAGTAAGCGGCAGGGAATTGCTTAGCGCCACATAATCAAACTGACATTCCGCCCACGGCGCTCGCGCTTAAAATTACAATCGCCGCCCAACGCGCAACATAAACCGTGTGCTGGCGAAACACAACGCGTTTTGTTCCAATGCCAAAAGTTTTATAGCGGTCGCCGCATTCTTCGCAGCGAATCGGACCGATAAACATCAGCGGAAGCACAGTGTGTTCCAGCACACCTTTGCGGCGCGCGACGGTCTGCTGAAATCCATGGCACCGTTCGCACTTAAAGTTGAAAGAGTCATTACCTGATCCGGCAAAATTGTTACGTGGCGCGCAATGATACTAATTCTAATAGTGCCCATAATGCAATATCAGAACGCTGTTCGTGTGATGAATTAGAGCTATTCGTATGACGCACAGTTGCACTGCGCAAGCGTTGCACGTTAATTCGCGCTGGAATCTGCGGTGCGTCTAAATCGCGATTTTCGATGAAACTGCGGAATTCTGCCGATGCGGTGTTCCAAATCGCGCCGAAAATGCCTGACGCAGCAACGCTGCGAATGCATCTCGAGGACAACATGAATCGTTGGGAATTGTGGTTGAAGGGAATGATCGCCGCGGGCATCGCCGGCGCCGCCAACGGAGTGATGACGGGATTCGCGGCTGTCGGAATCGACCCCTCGCATTTTAATTTGCAGTCGGGATTTCACAACACGCTCGCGATCGCATGTGTCAGCGCAGGAATGAGCAGCATCATTGCCGTCGCCGCATATTTGAAACAGTCGCCACTGCCCGGTGAAAGCGATCCAGTTTCTGCAAGTGATGAACATCATGATCGTCGCCGCGATTCGTAAAGTGTTCGTGTAGCTCAGGACGCCTCGTAGCCCTGAGGATTTTCGCTGCCCACAAATAAATCCTAATTGCCAACGGTGTCGTGCTCGGTTTTCAGCGCGCGAAAATGAAAACACATCGGTGTGTTTGGCGGCTTCTCGAACATTGGCCGCAAGAAACCTCAGGGCTGCACATCGCCCTGAGCTACACAGTCAAATTCATTCGCAATTCATTTTGTAAACAAAAGGAGAACAAAAAGCCATGCCAGCCAAGTCAAATTCGCAAACGATTGCGCTGCAACTCGAAAAAGTGCGCGACAAAGTGCCCCTTCTTTACGAACGGGACGACGTTCTGCTTTCCATGATTCAACAGCGCGGCGACGTTGAAAAAGTTTCCAGCCGCGCCATGCGTCTTCCGCTGCAAGTAAATCCCGGAGGCAAAGCCGGAAGCTACAACGCCGACGGCGGCGATCTGGGCCGCGGCTCCGGACGCGTACGACGTCGCACAATTTCGCCGGTGTTCTTCCGCTTCGCGGTGGAAATCACCAAGCTCGTCGAGTACGCGTCGAACGCGCGCGAAAAAGCCATCGAAAACGCCGCGAAACGCGAAGTCGCAAACGGCATGAAACAGTTCCGCTCGTTTCTCGACAAATTAATGCAGACCGCCGGCAACGGCGTGCTCGGCACGATCGCCACCGGCGGAATTACCGGCACCACATTCACCATGAATGTGCCCTCGGGCGCGGCGTTCGTTTACGTCGGGCAAACAATTCAGATTTACGATTCCACGCTCACCACGAATCGCGGCACGGCAAATGTTGTGGCCTGCGATCCGATCACCGCGCAAACAATTACCGTTGACGTTGTGCCAGCGGGAACTGTCGTCGGCGATTTGCTCGTTCACGACGGACTTACCGGCGCGCAACCGGTTTCACTTTTCGGAATTAAATATCACCAGAACAACGCGACCACCGGCACCTGGCTCAATTTCAATCGCGCAACGTATCCCGTGCAGCTCGCAACGCCGCGCGTCAACGCCGGCAACGCCGCGCTCACTCCCGCGAACGTTCGTCTCGCAATCAACAAAGTTCGCAAATCGCTGGGCATCAATCAGGTGTGCAAGCTCATCGCCTACACCAGCGTCGAGCAGGAGCACGCGTGGGAAAATCTGGGCATCACCATCAGCCAGATTATTAAGGAAGGCGGCGCAACCAGCGGCAACGGCGATCTCGATTTGCTTTTCACCGGACGCAAAACAATGTCCGGCGTGCCGATTAAATCTTGCGTCAACGCCGATCAAACGCGCGTGGATTTTCTGGATCTGTCGCACTGGGGCCGCGCCGTCATGAAGGACATCGACTTCTTCGAGATTGGCGGACAAACCGTGTTTCCGATTTACGGCGCGTCCGGCGGCCTCGCGGCGTCGCTACATATTTTATTTTGACACCGGCTTCCAGGTGTTGGACGACAGTCCGCGCAGCGGCGCATATATTGATGCGCTGGCACGCCCGAGCGGATATTAATTTTTGCCGCTGGATTCACAACGATGATGGCTGGCGCAGACCTTTCTCTTCAGGTCTGCGCTGGCCGTTTCGTGTACAGGTGAAACGTGATAAGCAAAGCGCCGAAAACGCATCCATCGCCGAACAAATACCCGTTTGGAATGGACGGGTCCTTCAGCCGGAACACGTTGAGCAACCCGGCAAATAGAAGTCCAAACGAACCTGTGCCAAGGAAAACTTTCAGCATTGTCGCGGCGCTGAGGCCGCGATTCGTGTTTCGGAGTATCCAGTAATTTCCGAAATATCCCGTGTAACCAATGACTGCGACAATTGTTCCGAGCAGTGGAAACGGGCGATCGCCTGTTCCCACAGCGGCGGTCGCGAAACCAACAAGAATCATAAAGGTTCCAGCGCCCATAAATAATCGAGATAAAACACTCTGAAGAGGCGTAGGTCGCACAGTTATTGTCTCCGCGCGGATGGTATCCGAATTGTGTGAATAAAATCTACTCGAAACCTTCGCGTTTCGTTTGCGCGATGGCCGATTTAGAAAACCTGGGTATGAAATTCACTCGGAATTATTTTGCGGAGACGTTTCGCGAAATTGTCACTCGTCACCACCAACTGAACGCAACTCATGATCCAAATCACACACGAATCACACGAAGTTCCGGCTGACATTGCTGCGGCGCTGCAGCGCGCTGGCGGCGTGAATTGTTTCGGTGAACCAAATTTCCGCGCCGTATGGGGATGGAATCGACTGGGATGGATCGGCGGCCGCTGGACGGACCTCAATGAAACTGGCGCCGTAGCTCGCGAAGTGATCGAGCTGCGCTACACGCAAAAATATTCCGCGCACAATCGCTGGCACATCGAGCGTTGGTGCGCGCCAGAAATGTACGGCTCGCCGGAAAATTGGGCGAAACAAACTTTGGAAATTGAAGACGGCAGAAATATTTCCGCGCTCGGTCCTTTCCCGGCGCGCGGCGAATACGAGCACGTGTTCACGTTGGAAAAAACTTCGCCGACGGATCCCACACGCGGCGATTTCGTTCAGCTTACTCCGACAATCGCGGAACATTTGTGCCGCATGATCGAAGTCAGCAGAAGCAAGCCGCAGCAGCAGAGCAGGGAATCGCTATACCGGCGCGAAGAAGCGAAGGACCGGGAATATGAGTCGTGGGCTGAGGCGGTTTTGGGCGACTAGTTCGGAATCCAATGCACACTGCGAGGAAAATAATTCATGTCCGTAGCCGGATACATTGACACGCCGCTCGATCAATTCGGTGGCCTTGTCACAGACATGCCCGCGTCGGATTTGCCGCTCGGCGTTTCGCCGGATTGCCAGGACGTCGCGTTTCTTCCCGGCGCGGTGCGCACACGGCCAGGTCTGCTAAATATTTTCACGCCGATTGCGGATGCCGGACCGGTGAATCCCACCGTAAATTATTTGAAAACGTACATCACGCCGGCCGGCCAGCAAATTATGTTGGCGCTGGACGCGGCAGGATTTCTTTGGGCGGAATTGACGTCGGGCACGTTGACGCAAATCGCGCAGGGAATCATGCCGAACGCGCGCGCGAAATCCACAACACTTTTCGGCCGCGAATATCTGGCGATTTCCGACGGCAAATTTGGGAATGACATGCCGCGTCAATATGACGCTACGAATTTCGATCGCGTCAGCCAGTGCGGTCCCGGCGCGGGGCCGACAATTGTTGAAGCAAGTGTCGAGCCGACGCTGGCCATCGGCGCTTCGCCAACCGGCGCGGTGCGCGCGAATAATATTTCTACCGTCACCACAACCGTTGCGCATGGATATCAAATCGGCCAAACAGTTTTGATCGTGAATATCGCCGACGCCACATTCACCGGCACGTTCATCGTCACAGGAATTCCCAGCACAACTTCGTTCACATATAACAATGCCGGCGGGCCTTCCGCATCCGGAGATACCGGCGCGGGCGCGAGCGTGACGATGTTGCCGCAGGTTACGCCCGGCGTGCATCAGGTGAGCGTGATTTTCCAAACGCGCCAGGGATATTTGACGGCGCCATCTCCGCCAATTCCGTGGACGGCTGGCGGCGGACGCCGCGCGACGGTCACAAATATCCCGATCGGTCCGCCAAATATCGTCGCGCGGATTCTTGCCTTCACCGGCGCGAATGGCGACAGTTTTTTCTACGTGCCGCACAAATATTCCGCAAGCCAGCGGAATGCTGATCGCGGACAACACCACCACTTCAATCACTCTGGATTTTTCCGACGCAGCGCTATTGGCCGGCGCAAACGTCGACGATCTTTTCAAATTGGTAGAGCTCGGCGAATGCGCCGGAGTGATCGATTATTCCGTCGCGCCTTTTCTGGTGGGGCGAACGCGCCAAGATCGATAATTTTCTGAATCTCAGTTTCGATGGCGGCTTCGATCCCACAAATATCACTCCGCTCGGCTGGACGCGCGATGCCACATTCGGCGCGCGGCGGACAGGCCAGCACAAGTTCCGTCTGGGGCGGCGCGTATTTGATTACCGGACCGCCGACAGGCGGAAATTCCAACCGCGGAATGATTACGCAAAGCGCGTATCAGGACGCGAACGCCGTGCCGATTTTGCAGCCGGCAACGCAATATTCCGTGCGATTGCGTGCGCGCAAAGGTGCGTCACTCGGGCCCGGCAACATTGAAGGTGGATATCTCCAGCCCGTCGCTCGGCATTCTGCGCACTCGCCGGCATTTCCAATTTGCAGCTCACCTCGGCGTATCAGGAATTTATTTTGCCGTTCAACGCTGCCACGCCTGCGAAAATTCCCGTCGGACGCGCAACTTCGCGTTTACGTACGTTTGAAGATTTGCCTGCGACGTCGGAGTCTGCTTTGGTGGACAGCATCGAAATATTTCCCACCGCGCAGCCCGTAAATCTGGCGCAAGTGCGCGCCAGCTACGCGGAAGATCCGGAAAGTTATGACGCCATCAGCGGAATCCTGAGCGTCGCCGAAAAAAACGGACAGGCCGTTCGCGCCGCATTCAAATTGCGCGAACAATTGTATTTCGTCAAAGAGCACAGCTTCTACACGACGCAGGATGACGGCGTCAACGAGCCGGACAAATGGACGCTCAGCCAAATTTCAAACATGGTCGGCACACCTTCAGTAAACGGCGTGGATACTGGCGAAGATTGGGCTGTGATTGCCGCGCGCGAAGGGCTTTATCTTTTCGGCGGCGGCGAGCCGGTGAAAATCTCGCAGGAAATTCAGCCCACGTGGGATCAAATCAACTGGCAATACGGCCACACGCTTTGGGTTCGCGTAGACGCACGCAACAAACGCATTCTGGTCGGCGTGCCCTTCGGAATCGGCGCCACACAACCGAATCGCATTTTGATGATGGACTACCGCGAAATTCCCAACGGCTGCGCAAATTTCTTCCGGTGCACCGGTGCAATTCAGTACGCTCACAAAAAAGGTTTTCGCACTGGGCACGGCGCGCGCGTGGTCTCCGTGGCTGGTGGCCGCGCAAACCGCCGCGCTCATCGAGCGGCCCGACGGCACAGCGCAAATGTTTTTGGGAAATGCCGCAGGAAACGGAAAAATATATCAGTTCAGCGACGCGCAATTCAGCGACGACGGCGCCGCAATCAATTCTTACTACACGACGGCGTTTCTGCTGCCCGCCGATCTGGAAGCCACGCTGCAGGTGCGCTCGCACAGAAAACTTTTCGCGTACCTCACCGCAAATGTGGAAGGCGCTGGGCTGCTTTCGCTTGTTGCCTATTCTGAATCACGAAGCGTTCCCGCAAACGCTGCAACCGCTCGCGCTTTCCAATCCCGCGCCGAAGGATCTCGAGCTGCCCATCAACGTAACGTCCGAGCGCGTAGCATTTCAGTGGAGCACCAGTTCCGCCGGCGCGTGGTTCCGCATGCGCAGATTAGTTCCGTCATTGACACAGGATCCCTGGGCGCCGGTCCGGGGAGTGAATTAATTCTAATTTGCCAAATGGAATGATTTGGAAAGCCTGGAGGTCGGCCTCCGTGTTTTCTAGTTTCGATTCGTCTTGGCACCGGAAGAGACAATTAATGCAGTGAGGTACACAACGCACGCGGCGATCAGAAAATTCATCGTCATTGAGATCGGCGCGATCGTCAGCGAGTGTTCAATTTTCTGACCGAAAATGAGTCCGCCAAGCTCGACGCCCGGAGATGCGATTGCGTAGGCGAGCTTTTGAAATGTTGAAATGGGGCCGATTAGATATGGAAGGATTGCCCACGCGATTCCGACCAGGAAAGCAATCGCGGCCCAACCCCATCTGATTTTCATGACCTACATTTATATCGGACAGGCACCTACTCTGCAAATTATTATGCGATTGAGACTCGATAAATCCGAAATTATAAGGCCATGCTAAATCTCCCTCAACTAAAACACGTCGAAAATTCCGACCCGCGCCTGGCCGATTCTCTGCGTCGAATTGTTGATGCGGTGAACACGCTCGGCGTTGGCACCGGAGTGGATCCCGCGGGCGCGACGGAATCGCCCACGCCGATCGCGTCACTGAACGTGATTGCCGCGAACGGAATTTTCGATATCGCGTTGACGGACAATTCGCCGATCACGCGCGGCATTTCTTATTTCGTGGAATCGGATGTGACGCCGGGATTTAATCAGCCGCACGTTTATTCGCTGGGCCCTTCCAGAAATTTGCGCGTCTCGCTGGGAAATTTGACGCTCTACTGGCGCGCGTACAGTCAGTATCTGGGCTCCGCGCCAAGCGCGCCCGTCGCATTCGGCGCGCCGCCGCACGCAGTTGTTGGAGGTGGATCTGCGGGCCCGGCGCTACAGCCTTCATCAGGAAGCGGAACGGCGGCGGGAACGGGACAGCAGGGCGGAAGCGGATTTGGGAAGAGTTTATTTCGGGAAGAACGATAACTACGGAATTCGATCACTTCATGTGATAAATTTCCGGTCGCGATGAAGTGGCAAAACATTCTGTTCGACGCGGTAGGCAGCTCACTGGTACTCATCGGGGTTTTTCTTAACGACGCGTATTATCGCATGCGTCGGAGCCGCGTCCCGAGCTTGCCGGAGCGCGTGGTATTTGTGTTGATGGGCCTTGCGGCACTGGGTTTTGGACTATTTACTCGCACCTGGAAATAGTCGTTCCCAAATTTCCGAACAAGAAATTCATTCCGGCAGGAGCGATGGATGGTTGAACGCCTTGCGAAGATCATAGCGGCGATTTTCGGAGTCATCATTCTCTACATCGGCGCTTGGTATGCATACACCGCATGGAAAGCACGGCTGCCGTCGGACATGCCCGCCGATTCTGTTTGGATTGAAGCTCCAACGCTGCCGTTCTCGTATAAGAATGGCTGGTGGTTTGGGTGTTGGATGGATCGCGACGGGAAATCGAATCGTTGCAGGCTCTTGAGTGCTGGCGCAGACGGACCTGTTTACGAGGGACTCTACAGTTCTTGTGACACCAAGTTGCCCGTTCCTGGGAACGAACTTCACGTGATTCCGCCGCCGACCAGTTCATTCGACATGTGGGTCGGTAACGGGCACGGCATCAACGCTCCGATTGCGCTTCTGGCGAACGGAAAAGTCTTGACGCCCGTAGAAGTTCCGCAAGGCTGCGAACAATATCAGAAACAGTTTCAGAAGTAATTTGGCGCGTTGATTTCCTGACCTCAGTCATTTCCCATGCACATTCGCGAATACACCGTATCCGATCTGGAGTCGCTGCGCCGCCTGCATTCCGCGCAAGGGATGCCGTACCAATTTCCTGATCTGACGAATCCGTTGTTCCTCACGAAGCTGGTGATCGAGCGCGATTCGACAGACCGTGACAGCAGGGAAGCGGCCGATATTCCTATCGCCGGCGGAGGTATAGTCGGCGCGATTTTATTGCGGCTCACATCGGAAGCATATTTTCTTCTCGACCCGAACGCCGGCACGCCGCGTGATCGTTGGCAAACTTTGTTGACGTTGCATGAAGCCGCGCGCACTGACGCCGCGCGTCGCGGACTGGATGACGCGCACGCCTGGCTGCCTCCGCAAGTTGCGAATGCATTTGGACGAAGGCTCTCGCGGCTCGGATGGTTTCGCGAACCGTGGCCTTCATTTTCGCGCAGCACCAGCGCCGCTACGCCGCAAAAATAATTCTCGAATCACTCGCACTAATTTTCTGTCCACCAGGAGGCAACATGTCACGCGCATCAACGCAAACTGCACAGGACACCGATCAGGAACGCGCCAGCATTGACGCTACAAACGCGCAACTTCTCGCGCAGCAAAATGGCGTTGGAAATTCCGCCGTCAGCGGATACCAAAATATGCTCGCGAATCCCGGCTACACGCAGGCGCAGCAAGCCGCCATCACCGGAGCCACGCAAGGTTCGCTCGGCAGCGCGTTTGACGCGCTCACTCAGCGCGCCACCAATCGAGCCGCACGCACAAATAATTCTGCGGGATTTTCAGACACCCTCGATCAGCTCGCGCGCAGTCAGGGTCAGCAACAGGCCAGCGCCGCGCAGAGCAATCAAATCGCGTTTGCAAATAACGCGCAGCAGCAACAGTCGCAAGCGCTTTCCGGATTGAGCGGCCTCTACGGAATTGACTCAAACATGCTTTCGCGCACGCTGGGAATTCCGTCTGAGCTTCTTTCGACGCGCGCAAAAGTTACGCCGAATACGGGAAGCAGTTTGAAATTGGGATTTGGGCCGGTGGGATTGAATTTGGGATTTTAAGTTCGAGAATGGCTTTGATCGTGTAGCCCGCGTTCTCGAACGCGGGACCTCTGTGACGAATCACAAACCGGCGAGAGTAGATCGAAACTTTCAATTACGGTTGCACTTCAATTTGGCTGGATCGCGGCCATTCGCGCGAAAATCCCCGCGTTCGAGAACGCGGGCTACACAAACAATTCTAAATTTTAAACACGGAGAATCCTTTGCGAACCATCACGCACCATCACAAACTAATCTTCTAGTTCTTCGGACGGCGGCACTGGAAGGTCGACACTCGTCGCGTGAGCGCAGTCTCACGGCGAACTCGACGCTACAAGCCAAAGGTCAGGCGTCTTTCGAGAAATAAATTCGAGAGCCACTCGCTTGACGCCGCGCGCAGCAACGGCCCAGCCCCGAAAAACTATGAACACTTTATGGATCGCAGTATTTGTTCCCGCGCTCGTGCAGTTCGCGCTTTTTCTGCGCTGGCTGCATCGCCGCGTTCGTGATGACGAAATTCAACGCGCGTTTGTGCGGGATCTCGCGTGCACTCATTTGCCGCATCTCTACAATGCGCTGCGCCACATCGCCGACGAAATGGGAATTCATCTTTCCGATCCGCCACCGTTGCGTTTCATTGATTCCGGCCGCGCCGGTGACGACTTGGACCCGAAGCGCGAGCGAGGGTGGTAGCAAAAAGGGAAATGAAATTTTGTAGACCGGTTTTCTAAATCGGTGCGACATCGATTGCTCTTGACGTCATCCTGAGCGCAGCGAAGGATATCCGGCGGCGCATTCTGACGCCGGGGTCTAGATCTGTTTTGGTTGTGTGACGCCGAATGAATTCGTTTCAGAACGCCGTCGCACCCGTCATGCCCCCTACATCCACAAATTCGCCAGCACGCGCCGACCTAATCACGCTCGCCCGCGCTACAGCCGAAGCGCATCAACTTGGCGCCGCACTCGTCTGCGCGATTTGCGAACAGGAATCCGCGTGGAATCCGTGGGCGATTCGTTACGAGCCGGCATTTTTCGCGCATTACGTTGCGCCACAACTGGCCGCCGGACAAATTAGCAACACCGAAGCGCAAGCCCGCGCATTTTCGTGGGGACTGATGCAGGTAATGGGACAAGTTGCCCGCGAACATAATTTCGGCGCCGCGTCCGCATCGAGCAGCGCGCCACTCTCACAACTTTGCGATCCCGCGACGGGGCTCGAAATCGGATGCGTAGTGTTCGCCGCAAAATTATCAACCGCGAACGGAGACGCAGCTCGTGCCCTGCAATTGTGGAATGGCGGCGGAAATCCAAATTATGCGACGGAAGTGTTAGCGCGGTTGGGGAGATATCAGAAACCGACGAACAGTTGAATGACGTGGTCCGGCCCGCGCCCCGTGCGCCGGCGATTGTGCCGAACAAAATATATTGACTCTCGTGACACTCGTGGAGCGCACTCCCACAATCATTTGCCAGAAAAGGAGCTAGATGCTAAGCTTGCTGTTGTAGCTTAAGAGCTACACGCGGCAACCTGCGTCGAACTGTTGTGGATGCGCGTGAACGCAAGATTCTCTACTATCAATTGTCGGCAGGACCGCCGGCGCCGTTTTCCGTGTGGCGGGATAACTTGATTGACCGAATCGCGCGTGCTGCTGTGGACGCGAGAATCGCCAGACTGCAGAGAGGCAATTTTTCTGACTCGCGCTCAATCGGGAAAGGTGTGACTGAGAATCGAATTGATCACGGGCCCGGATATCGAATTTATTATGCTGTTGACGGCGAATCTGTGGTCCTGATTCACGGTGGCGACAAATCAACGCAGCAGCGAGACGTCGAAATCGCCAGAAACTATTGGGCGGACTACAAGGAAAGAAAAACCAATGCGTCGAGGAATAGATTACAAAACCGATCTACTAAACGATCTCCGAGACGATAGGAAGTATGCCGCTGAATATCTTTCCGCGGCTTACGCCGATTCTGCGGAAGCATTTCTCGTCGCGCTCAGAAATGTTGCCGAGGCGCAAAAGGGAATCGCCAAGCTGGCCGCGAAGACTCGCCTCAATCGAGAGAACCTTTATCGGATGCTTTCGCCGAGGGGCAATCCTCAATTGAAGGGTCTGGGCGCTGTTCTGAAGGTGCTGGGATACAAAACGGTTTTTGAAGTTGAACGCGCATCCGCCAATCATCGACGTTCTTCACGCGCAACAGCGCGCGGTAATTGAAAGCATAGCGGTTCAGGTATAACTAGATCCGCGCCCGTCATTCCTAATGTCGTCAGACAATACTGATATCAGACGCCGCGATAAATTCGCGAAATCGTGCTTGCTGGTTGCTCACGCCCGTTTCAACACATACCCACCCAGAAGGGAACTACGATGCTCAATTTTGCAAAGGACCTCGCCGCCGCGCTCGATGCCCTGCGCCGCCACGCAATTTTATTTTTGCTGGGCGTAACAATTGTCGCGCTCGCGCTGCTCGGACGTTCGTGGCTGGACGCGCATGACACCAGCCTTCGTCTGCAAGCCACACTCGCCGCGCAGCAAAAAACAATCACCGACGCAGACCAGCGCCAGTCCACCCGCGACGCGCAGCTCACGCAAACGCTCGCACAAATCTCCGCGGCAAAACAAAAAGTTCAAACGCCCACTCAGGCCGCCGCCGCGTTGACGCAGGCAATTCCGCAGCTCATCGCCGGAGGACCTGCGGGACGAACTCTGCCATCGCCAATCACGATCGAATTGCCCACGGCATCCTCCAAGGGAAACATCCCAGCCCAAGTATCGCGTAGCGCCGGTCCCGAAGCTTCGGGTCCGGCAGGTTCGTCCACAGATTTGCAAAGCGCAAACAGTCAACTCGAAGCCGACGTTACCAATTCGTCCAAGGGCGCAACCGTTCCGGATGGCGCACCAGGAGCGACAAAGTTGGCGACAGCGAGCACGACAATATCCAGCGCCGCAAAATATCCGTGGACCGCACTGAAGTCGCAACTCGCTAAGCTGGGACTCGGCCGCGCAGCAGGGTCCTCGACGAATAAAGATTTAGAAAACCGGGAGGGAAGCGTCGGATCAGAAAAGGGAAGCGTGGCGTCGAAGAATGCCCCGGGAACTGCCGCATCACAAACTGGCGCGAGTTCGCCCGGAAATAGTTTGGCAAATAATTCGACACAATCCGGATCGTCCACACGGTCTTCCGCACAAACGAATTCCCCACCGGGATCCACCGCAAACGCGCAAAGCAATAATTTGTCATCGACGCCAATAAATTCCAGCAGCATGACGGCCGCGGCGAACTCGCAATCCGGCCCGCCGCCGGCAATTATTCGAGTGCCGCAAGAAGACCTGAAGCCGCTCTACGACGCCGTGGAAGACTGCCAGGTATGCCAGGCCAAACTATCCGCGGCGCAGGGCGACCTGTCCGACGAAAAGACAAAGTTCGCCGCCGCCACCGCCCAGCGGGACGCGGCCATCTCCGCCGCCCGAGGCACGTTCTGGAAACGCGCCAGCACCGCCGCGAAGTGGATCGCAATCGGAGCCGCCGCCGGCGCCGTTCTAGCTCGCTACCATTAAGAAAAGAAAGAATGCCGACAGAACCGCAAATTGACAACTGAGGTCCTATATGGCATATTATGTTAATATGTTAACGGAGAGGTGAGGGCCCGGTGAGATAGGTCGTATTGGATGAATTGCTGGAGAGTGGGGGCGTCGGGGCCTATTAGGCGGCGGCCGTTTACGAAGATGGTTGGGGTGTTGGTGATGTGGAGTGATTCCCCTTCAGCCACGGACTTTTTTACGTCTTCTTGGGATTGCGGAGCGGCCATGCAGGTTTTTAGAGCGTTCGCGTCCAGGCCGGATTGCGTGGCGTAGTCTTGCATTTTTTGGTAGGCATTTTCGGGAGTAATTATAGATTGATTGTCATAGAGCAGATCGTGGAATTTCCAGAAGTTGGTTTGATCTTGCTGGTAGGCGCAGCGGCCTGCGGTGGCGGCGGTCATGGCCCAAGGGTGGATTTGGGTCAGCGGGAAATCTTTATAGACCAGGCGGACTTGGGGTTGAGTTGGCAATATGGTGCGGAGGATCGTGTCTAGCTGACGGCAGCTGGGGCATTCATAGTCGGCGTATTCGACTAAGACTACTTTTGCGTCTGCGGGACCTTTGGACGGGTAGCCGCTGGTATTGATTTGTTTGCGAACCTTCGCGGCCGGGTCAGCGGTGATGTCTTCCAACTCGGCGCGGATTAGGAAATGGCCGTCTTTGGTTACGTAAAAGATGGCTGTGTCGCCCTGACCGTCGGTGGAAACTTCTACTTTAACTTCATAGAGGTTTGGGACGGGAGTTTCTTTTAGCGGCTCGAATTTCAGTTTGAAGTTAGGTCCCCAGGCGTAGAGATTGCGGAGGTAGGTTTCGATTTTTTGTTGGATGGCGGCGTTGGGTTGGGCGGCTGCGGTCGCCGGCGCCGGATTTGATTTTGGAGCGGTGGATTGTTGGGCATGGATTGTTAGGGCGGCGGTTGAAATAAGGACTAATATGGCCGCGCAGATTATACTTGTGGATTTGAGCTTCACGGTGGTTCCTCCGGTTGTGAATTCCCAATTATTAATTGTGGCGGGCGGGTCACAGACCCGCCCTTACGCTTTGTTGGTCGGACAATAATTTCGGCGTTCTGTAATTGCGACGAGGAAATTTAACATATTTCGGGCGATGTGTTGGTGTGGCGTGGTCCGAGCAAGGGTAAACCATAAAACCTGCCGGCGTGTTTGGCAGCCACGTGTTCGCTGGCAGCGAGACGCCTCCGGGCTAAGAGGCGCCCTGAGCTACACACGTCAACAGCGCGTTCGACTATGGCTGGTATTTCTGTGCGATTGGGAATGGACGGCCGAAGCCGAAGGCGCGGTAGGTGATTTTTAGTCCCGGTGGAGATTGTTTGCGTTTGTATTCGGCGCGATCGACTTTTTGGGTGATGTCGCGAACCATTTTCACGTCGAGATCGTATTTGTCGGCGATATCTTGCGGACTGTGGACGTCTTCTATGTAGGCTTTTAGGATTGGATCGAGCACGTCGTACGGTGGAAGGGAATCCTGATCGGTTTGATTGGGGCGAAGCTCCGCGGATGGCGGCTTCGTCATCGTGGAAGCGGGAATTAATTCCCTGCTGATTCCCTTATTTGCGCCGGACGATTCCCCGTTTTGAGCTTTGGATTCTGCGCGTCGATTTATAAGGCATGCCAACTCGTAGACCATTGTTTTGGGGACGTCGGAAATTACGGCGAGCCCGCCGGCCATATCACCGTAGAGCGTGCAGTAGCCCACCGCCATTTCAGATTTGTTCCCTGTGCTTAACACCATCGCGCCGAATTTATTGGAGATCGCCATTAAATAATTGCCACGAATTCTCGCTTGAATATTTTCTTCGGCGACATCGGCTGGACGATTGGCGAATACTGGTTTCAGCGAGTGCAGATAGCTTTCAAACGGTTCGTTGATTGGAATGATGTCGAACTGAATGCCGAGATTCTCGGCAAGCTGTTTCGCGTCAATCAGGCTACCCGGCGAGGAATACGGGCCGGGCATGGCTACTCCGCGGACATTTTCTGGGCCTAGCGCGTCCACGGCGATTGCGGCTACTACTGCCGAGTCGATGCCGCCACTTAGTCCGACGGCAACCTGAGTGAATCCGCATTTGTGGACGTAGTCGCGCGTGCCGCAGACGAGCGCCATGTAGGCTGCTTCGATTTCTTCGGCTGGCTGGCGGCGCAGATCGCCTTCGCCAGAGTTCGTATCAAAAAGTATGAGGTCTTCCTCAAAGGATCTTGCTTGCGCCGCGATTCGGCCGTCGGGCATTACGGCGAGGCTGCTGCCGTCGAAAACCAGCGTGTCATTCCCGCCGACTTGATTTACATACACGACCGGTTTTTTGTGATGGCGCGCGAGAGAACGCAGCATGTCGATGCGAAGATTGCGCTTGTCGATGGTGTAGGGCGAGGCGGATATGTTTATGATTATTTCGGCGCCCTTGGCGACGAGTTCAGCTACTGGGTCACGTTCATAGAGCGGCTTGGCCCAGAAATTTTTGTCATTCCAAATGTCTTCGCAAATCGAAATCCCCAATTGAGTGCCGGCTAGCGCGAAAGTGAATTGTTCTTTGGCTGGATGAAAATAGCGCGTCTCGTCGAACACGTCGTATGTGGGCAGCAGCATTTTTTGTTGCTCGAAGACGATGCAGCCTTCGGCGATTAGCGCGGCGCAGTTTGCTACACGCTTACCAGTTGGCTCGTGCGCGTGGCCTGCGTATCCGACGATCGCCGGGAGCGGCAACTGTTTTGCGACGCGGGCGAGCTCGGTGCGATTGCGTTCTAGAAACTGGGGGCGCTCCAAGAGATCGAGTGGGAGATATCCGCACAGGCAGAGTTCGGAGAAGACGACCAGATCGGCGCCGCGATCTTTTGCTTTGCGGGCGACTTCGATAATTTTCGCGGAATTGCCGGCAAAGTCGCCGACGGTTGGGTTGATCTGGGCGAGGGCGATTTTCATTTAGAGTAATAGTCTACGGTGGCGGAGATTGTAATTCAATCGCGTCAGTGGACGAACGCCAGTTCCCTTTTGTAATCGCGGCGGACGGGTCGCAGACCCGCCCCTACGAAAAAAAAGCGAGCCCTTGGCGGTTGGCCAAAGGCTCGCGGATGTCACAATATTGTTTCGCAGTGCGATTTTGCGGCGCGCAATTTTAGACGCTGAAAGAACTGCCGCAGCCGCAGGTGCTCTTGACGTTCGGGTTATTGAATTTGAACCCGGCGCCTTCGATGGTCTCGATGTAGTCGACTTCGACGCCTTCGAGATACATCTCACTCATCTGGTCGACGAGAACCTTGAGGCCGTTATATTCGTACACGTTATCGGACTCGTTGACCTGATTTTCAAAGGCCATGTGATAGGCAAATCCCGAGCAGCCGCCACCAACCACGGCAATGCGCAGCGCCGTTGGAGCAGGAGTCTGCTGCGACATGATTTCCTTCACTTTGTCAGTTGCTACTGGAGTGACTGTGACCATGAGAGATGTTGCTCCTTTTCGGGTGGATGCGCCGGATGGACAGGCATTTCTCCCCCATCAAGATTATAGCAGACCAGTCAAACTTTGCTGGTGGCAAAGGTGACTGGTTGTGCTTAGGGGGATTTGATGCTGCGTAGCATGCGTGAGATTCCACATGACTAATTCGCCGAGGCGCGAAATCGGCGGTTCGACATCCAATCAACTTTCCCGTAAAATTAAATTATCCATGACTCACAAAATAACTTTGATTCCCGGCGATGGAATTGGTCCAGAAGTTGCCGCTGCTGCGCGACGTGTGATTGACGCTTCCGGAGTTTCCGTTGAATGGGAAGAGGTAGCGGCGCGCGCGGAGGCGAATTCATCCACTGATTTTTCGCAATGGGCGGCCGTAAAATCCGTGCGACGCAACGGCGTGGGATTGAAGGGGCCGATTGCGACACCGATTGCCGAGGGGCCGCCGAGTATTAACGTCGGACTGCGCAAAGAGCTGGAGCTGTATGCGAATTTGCGTCCGGTGAAAAAGCTGGAGGGATTTAAGTCGCGCTGGGAGCACGTGGATTTGGTGATTGTGCGCGAGAACACTGAGGATCTGTACGCCGGGCTGGAGCACACGGTGGTCCCCGGTGTTGTGGAAAGTTTGAAAATTATTACGGAGAAGGCTTCGACGCGGATCGGAAAGTTTGCGTTTGAATATGCGCGGAAGCACGGACGGAAGAAAGTTCACGCGATTCATAAAGCGAACATTATGAAGCTGTCGGACGGACTGTTTTTGCAATCCGTTCGCGCGGTGGCGAAGGAATTTCCGGAGATTGAATACCGCGAAATGATTGTGGATAACACTTGCATGCAGTTGGTGTTGAAGCCGGAGCAATTTGAAGTTTTGGTGCTGCCGAATTTGTATGGCGATGTGGTGAGCGATCTTTGCGCGGGGCTGGTGGGCGGATTGGGCGTGGTGCCGAGCGGAAATATCGGAGCGCATGGCGCGATATTTGAAGCGGTGCACGGTACGGCTCCCGACATTGCGGGCAAAGGGATTGCGAATCCGACGGCGATCATCATGAGCGGAATCATGATGTTGGATTATTTGAATGAGTCTGTCGCGGCGCGGAAGATTGAGAAGGCGTTGCACGGAATGTATCGGACTGGCAATTCGCTGACGGCGGATGCTGGCGGAACGGCGAGTACGACGCAGTTTACCGACGCGCTGATTGCGGCCATGGCGAAGTAACGTCCGATAAAGTGGCATTGACTTGCTGCGGCATGTAAACGAAAATGCTTTCGCGTAACTGATCTAGCGGAGACCCAGCGGAGGGCGATCGATGGCGGAAGTACCGGCGGCACCAGCGGCGGGATTCAAATACGAGCCTGTCGAAGTCGAAAAAATGTATCCGATTTCGGAAGGCACGAACACTGCGCGGAAACGCAAGCCGCACATTCTTGCCGTGATTATGGATAATTGCACGGGCTGCGCAGGTTCGCCAGCGTGCGTGGATTATTGTCCGGTGGAAGCCTGCATGTACTGGGTTCCGGACTACGATCATCCGCCATTCGGGCGGATTGTGGTTGATCCCCTACTTTGCATCGGCTGCAAGTTGTGCACCAGCAAAGGACCGGATGGCGCGTTTCTTGAGGGATGTCCGTGGGACGCGATTGCAATGGTGCCGCTGGCGGATTGGGAAGGCGAGCACGGGACGTTGCCGTTTTAGATTCTTCTGACGATTCAACTGAATCCTCCCAACTCAGAATAAATAGGTGAGCGACGTGTCGACCGGTAGCTCTGATTGTTTCGAGCATTTCGGATACGCGGACTTCAAATCCCTCCCCGTTGACCCGGCTGTATTACGACCACCTGTCTGCCCGATCAAAAATTGTTCAACGAATCTCATTTCAATTCCTTTTGGAAAGGGCGTGAAACCGTACTGCCCTACGCACGGGGTTCGTCTGCACTCAAACACGTTTGTGTATTGGAATGGAGACGGCCATCGCGATGACGCACGCCTACGAAATTTCCGAATCTGCCAAGAGTTAGCGCGTGAGCTTGCACTTAACTCAGCAGGAAAGGCCGAGACTCACCGGCTAGGCTACGAGATGTCGGAAGACGCGCTCACTTGGAACGTATTCGTGGGTCTCGCTCGCGCGCGGAAATTGCGTGAAGTGGTAAGAGTTTTGACCGGCCGCGATGTCGATTCAGAGCCAAATCTTTATCTTTGGGGTAAGCCTATTGACGTGGAAAATCCCAACCCAAGCGCCGAAACTTTCCCACCGCTTAAGGATGTCAGAAACCTTTTGGAGCATGATATCGGAAATTTCAAGACTGAGCCTGACGCGATGTTGGTCGTGCCCGGGGAGCTCGTCATCTGTATCGAGGCGAAGTTCGGTTCTGGCAATACTCTCGCTCACGATATGCGGGATGCGCCAATAAAGCCGGGAGACAAACCAGTTGATCGCGAAGGATTGCTAGCCCGATACCTCAACAGCGACAAAACGCCAGCGGAAACGAAACTAGTTATCGAGGGAAATCAAATTCTAGCGGCGAAGGAATTTCATAGCCAACTTTTTAGAAATATAGTTTTTGCGTCCGCCATGGCGGCCGCTGAAGAGTGGCACGTCGTGAATCTAGTAAGCGAAACTCAGAGGCGTAATGGGAAAAAGACTACGAATTGCTCGTTCGATGACCCTGAGGTCGACGTTCAATCATATCTTCGTGAGGAAAACAAAAAGTGTTTCACCTTCCGAACATGGGAAGGGCTTTACAACGAATTAATCAGGGAAGACGAAACCCTCCGCGAGTTGGCCGACTATCTCCGCACAAAGAGCGCACACTACCTTCCAGCGTTCAAATTGGCTTAGTGAAAAATGCAGCAGGGCGCATCCTACGGCTTCGCCGGAACTGGCATATCCATCCGCGTATGAATCGCGTCAACCGTCAGCTTGGCTTGCTGCGAAACGCTCAGCGGCATGCCGGTGATGTTGCGGAGATAAGGCGCGATGGCGGGAATGTCATCCGTGTGCCCAACAAAGTAAAGCGCCGCCAGCGCGTTCAGAACGACATCAGCCGCCGGATCGAGTTGCGCAATCGGTTGATTCACCGTGACCGGCGTGCCGTCTTTCACGATCCACTGATCAATCGTGCCCGGCATTTTTGTGCGGATTTCCACTTTACCGCCGGGCGTTTCGATTCTGCCAATCAGCGTGCCCACGCTGACGGTTTCGCCGGGCGTCAGGCGCGTGGACAACTTCCCTTCAACGGGCGCAGTTTGCGTCCACGTTTTCAGCATGGCGACGATCATGTCGTGGCCGGAAACGTCACCGAAGCGCACGAGCGAAAGCGCCGCGTTGCGCTGCACCATCGGATCGCTATCGACTAATAATTTTTGCAGCGCGTTGTGAAATTCCGGAACGCTGGGATCTTTTCCCATCACCCATGCAGCGGTTGAGCGTAGCGCGCTTTCTGAACTGGATGCCGCAGTAATCGCTTGCGGATACCACGGCTTGGCGGTGGCGCGGACGGCGGGATCGGGATTTTCCATGCGGTCAGCAACTTGTGAGAGCGCGTGCTGCGCGTTGCGCGGATGGTCCGTGTCAGCAAAGGCGTCGGCCATTTGCTTGTCATTTAGCGGCTTGCCGAACCACGTGGCCTGCCAAATTAAATACGGCATCAAGACGAACAGAAACATCACGCCGAGAATTAAGTAGAGCCAGCGCTTCTTCATGCCGGGTTTTGCCGGAGCGGGTTCCGTCGAAGGAGTTCCCTGCTGGGTTGAATCGTCGAGTGGCGGATTGTGCGTGTCGTTCATTGTCATTTACCAACGCGGGCGGGTCACAGACCCGCCCCTACGAGTGTGGATACAAATGATACAGCATCACGTAAACGATCACACCGGTTACGGAAACGTAGAGCCAGAGAGGCAGAGTCCAGCGGGCGATGCGTTTGTGCGCGGCAAATTTTTCGCGCAGCGCGCGCGAAAGCGTGATGATGGCCATCGGCAAAATCACGATGGCCAGAAGCACGTGCGAAATCAGCAGCGTGAAATATACGGGACGGATCCAACCTTCGCCGAGGAACCGCACGTTGCCGACGCGAATGTGATAGATGACGTAGGAAATTAGAAATGCCGTGGAGACTCCGAACGCGGTGAGCATGCACACGCGGTGCTGCCGGATTTTTCCATTCACGATGAAATAAAATCCCACACTGAGCAGGATTGCGCTGATCCCATTGAGTGAGGCGTTGAGAGCTGCTTGATCGAACACGGATGGAGCCCGAAACTACTTCTGCGCGGCGGCGGGAGCTGTTGCCGCTGCGGATTTACTTTTGCCGAGCCAGCCCTGATCCTTCGCGAGGAAAAACAACATCGCGGCGGAGACCAGCGCCATCAGGAGGCAGACGGAAATCAGAAGCAGGCCGTCCATATCGAGCTTGAGATCGAAAAGGAAATCGGCGACGACGCCGATGACCGAAATGACGAGAATAAAAAGGCCGATGCCTAGGACTTCCAGGATTCCGAAACTTGATTTCTCAGACAAGGCCGAAGCCTCCTTATGTAGCACGAACTAAAATTACTGCCGAATCTTGTCGTACATCATCAGGCCCAACAGCAGCGGCAAATGCAGAACCGTTGCGTGCATCAACCACTTGGCGCGAACGTTGGTGCGATTCGCGGAAGCCCACAGGCAAAGTTGAATCAGCATGAATCCCAGAACTACTGCGCCGAAGAAATAAAGAACTCCGGCCATGCCCATCAGCGCCGGAAATAAACTTACCGGCAGCAGAACAATCGCGGTGCCAATAATTTGGCGGAACGTGCGCGTGCCCTGCGGGTCCACCGTGGGCAGCATTTTAATTCCGGCGCGGGCGTAATCCTCGCGGTACATCCAGGCGATGGCGAAGAAATGCGGAAATTGCCACAACACCATAATCGCGAACAGTATCCACGCTTCTTTCGACAGCGATCCGCGCGCTGCCACCCACCCAATTAGCGGGGGCATCGCGCCAGGAATGGCGCCAATCGCGGTTGCGAGCGTCGTACGCTTCTTGAGAGGCGTATAGAGCGCGAGGTAGCTTACGGCCGTGAACAAGCCCAATCCGGCGGCCAGCGGGCCTGCTACCAGCGCCAAATAAACTGTGCCGAGAACCACGAGCGTCACGCCGAAGACAGCCGCATCGCGCGGACGAAGCTGTCCGGTGGGTAACGGACGCGAGGCTGTGCGCCGCATGAAGGCGTCCGAAGCGCGTTCGATGTAATGATTCAGCGCGGAAGTGCCGGCGGCGACGAGCGTGGTGCCGAAAACGGTTTGCAACATGCGCGCCCAATCCAACGGGCCGCGCGAGCCGAGATAATATCCGGCAAGAGTGGTCATCACGACGAGGAAAGATACGTCCGGCTTGGTGAGCGAGACATACGCCGATGCGCGAGAAGGATTTCCGGCGACCGGAATCGCACGCGCGGCGCTCACATGGCCTCCTGCGCGGTACGGTTGGAAGCAACTGCGCGCGAGGGCAATGCTGTGAGCAGGCGATAGCTTACGATGGCGACGACAACAGTTCCGGCCAGCGTCAGCGCGCCGAAAACAACGTGCGCTACGGTCAGGTAAACCATCACGGGCATGGGCTGAGGCGCGTCCTTCGTGGCGAGGCGGGACCACCACGCTGCGCCGCCCAAAATCACTTGCATGCCGATGAGCGAGTGCAACACGATGCGGCAAATCTTAAACGGTTTGGAGGACGGGAAGCGATTGCGCAGCGATCCGGCCGTCCAGAAAACCATTCCGGTGACGACCGCCGCACCCACCAGATGTGGGCCAATACCTGAGCCGCCGTGGCGGAATGCTGCGCCCAAAACCAATTGGAAGAATGTGGCACAGGCCGTCCAAACCGCAAGAGCGCGCACTTGCGGCGAGCCGGTATCTGAAATTGCCGGCATGTCTTCCTGCCACCACCGGCTCGTAAATAGCGAAAGGCAAATCAGCGAGCAGAAGAATATCTGCGCGACGGACGCATGCGCGGTGGAAATTGCCCAAGGCTGGCGGAAAAGTACCGTCATGCCGCCCAGAACTGCCTGCGCGATAACCGTGCACAGGGCAAGATAACCGAATATCCGCACCCACGCGCGAGATTCCAATTTGTACAACCACACGGCGAGCACTACTGTGAGCGTCGCAACAATTCCGGCGATTACGCGGTGCGTGAACTCGTAACGGATTCCACCGACGAACGGCGGCACCATGGAACCATACGCGAGGGGCCAATCGGGAATGGAAAGTCCGGCGTCATTCGAGGTGACAAGTGCACCGGCCGTCAGCAGACCTCCGGTGAGGACGGACATGCCGATGCAAAAACGATTCAGCGCTTTGTTGTAGTTGCCAGCTAGCATGGAAGAATTTATTGCCAAACATTACAGCTAAACCTTGACGGAGAAGTGTCCGCGTTACTTCTGACCTGAACGAAACGCGAACACTTCCCCGCCTTAATGCCTTACTTAAAATTAATCGCCTGAAGCGGCGCTGAACGAAACGTCGGCCGTGCCAGTTCCCTTCGCAGGAACAGTCACTTTCGTGGTCTTGTTGCCGTACTTTTCTTGCCAGACGGTGATCGTGTAATCGCCCGGAGGCACATTGCCGATAGTGAATTTGCCGTCGGCGCCGGTGACCGCGAAATAGTTATTCTTGAATGCGAACATGTAGGACTTCATCCACGGGTGCACGTTGCACTTCACCGCGATTGCGTCCTCGGGACGTCCCCACACCTTCATCATCGGCGCGGATCCGGGCGGCTGCGAAACGTTCCATTCCTGGTTGTCCTTCGGCAGCGGATGAATGTTGTGCGTGGTGTTATCGCTGTTGGTGATTTGCAATTGCTGGCCAGCCACCATCGCCACAACGTGCGGGTGATACATGCAGCCCTTTTGATCGATTACCGCGGGCGTGCTCGGAACGGTGACGGCGTACTTGCTCATGTCGTCAGAAATGTAGACGACCGCATTCGCCAATGTTCCGCCGGGGCCCACGACAACGTCTTCAGCAGGTACGGGTGTCGGATGCTGCGTCGCGCAATATGCTTCGGCGGCCATGCTGATTTTGCCCGGAGCAGGCGCGGCGCCGTCCAATTTGATTGTGCCGGAAATTGTTCCCGCGGTTGCTGCGTCCACGGCCGCTCCTGCTGGCGCGGTGGTTGCTGCCGGAGTTTCGGTTGTGTCTTCCTTCTTGCCGCAGCTTACCAGCGCAATGGCCAGGGCGGCGGTAATCACGATGTACCCACTATGACGAAGTTTCATTGGTGAATCATTCCTCCTGAGTTGAATGCGATTGAATGCCAGTATTGTAGTGCTTTCCGCGCTGGACGTCTATTGCGAGAAAGCGACGTTCCTTGCGCGAGCCCCAGAATTATTTCCCCGAAGGTGCTGCCCCGCCGCCCGATGGCGTGCGTCCGCCAAGCCTGCGCTGTTCTTCAGGAGTCATCGCGAGCAGGAAGCGCACCATCAAGTCTGCGTGATCGCCGTGATAATTATCGAACGCGCCGGGCAATTTGCCGTTGAATATCCAACGATCACCAACGCGGTTAAATAATCCGCTCGGCATCGCCGTGCCGGGAATGATCTTCGCAGGATCGGTGACCCAACGCTCTGCCCACGCTTGACGCAGACGTCCACCGGCCAGAATAAAGTTTGGCGCGGTGGCGAGCTTATCGTGCGCAGAATCGCCGGTTGCGTGGCACTTCAAGCAAGGCGCGGCCGGATTCGTGAACAGGTCACGCGCCAGTTCTGTTTCCGCGGTCGTAAGCGGAGCGCGCTTCTCCGGAATGAACGGCTCGGATTGCGATGAAAGTGCGCCGAAGAACAGCGTCAGCTTTTGTATTTCGTCATCCGACAGGAAGAATGTCGGCATGCGAAGCTCAAGATAGCTGCGCACTCCGTTCTTGTTCGGATCAGATGTGCTGAGTGAAGGATTGGCCAAAAATTGTTTCAGCCATTCCGGATTTACGCGCGCGCCTTCACTGGTGAGCGACGGCGGCAGATTCGCTTTGTTCTCCGACTGATAGAACGGCAAATCCTGCATCACAGTTTTCTGGCCGATACCGATCTGGTGGCAGCCGATGCAATTATATTTTGTGGCGATCCACCAACCCTCTTGAATCGCTTTGCGCCGGTCGGCGGGTTTGTACATATATTCCGGCGGCAACTGCGGATCGACGCTGCCGAGCAGGAATGACGTAAGCGCATCCAAATTATTTTTCGCCGTGATGCCGGGCAGCGCGTCATTCAAGTTCGGAGTCGGCATGCGCAGGCGATCCATCGGATCCGGTTTCACTTTGGCGTAGTCAAACACCGCCGGATTCACCAGCTTCGCTTCAAAGAATCCCTTCGCGTCATACCATGTACCACGCGGATCGGGCTTGCCAGTGATTTGTATTCCACGCTTGGCGTCTTCTGTGTACCGCGCGAAATCCAAACGCTCGATTGGCTTGCTGCCTTCGTTTGTGAGTTCCGTTCCGATGCGGCCTTCGTCCTCAAGACCGGTGATTTCGTGGCAACCCGCGCAACCATAATGTTGCACGAGCGCTTTTCCGGCTGCGGCAAATTTCGGATCGTCCATGAACGGCGCCGCGGAATATGTTGCGTCGGAATGCTTCTGCGTTACGAGGAAGCTGGCGATGTCGCGCGAGTCGGCATCCGTGAGACGCAAGCTCGGCATTATCGTGGGCTGCTGCACTTCCAACTGATGCCCATCATTCGGACACTTCGAGTGATCCAAATCAAATTGGAACGGCAGCCCGTGCTTCGCGTAATCCGCGGGAGTAATGTCCTTCTTTTCAAACGGGCAATACGGCAGCGTGCGCTCGCGGGGATTGTGAACCCAGCGCACCAGATAATTGTAATTATCCTTCTCGCCGACGCGGCTCAAATTCGCGGCGTAATCTCCGCCAACTGAATTCCCGCCTTCGCCAAGCGAGTGGCACGCGAGACATCCGCGCGATTGAATCAACTGTTTGCCGTGATTGCCGTCACCGGCTGCTTGCGTCGGCAAAGTCTGTCCGGTAATTCCCGATTGCCAAATGAACGCGGCGATCTTCTGAATTTCGTCCGGCTCCAAACGAAATTGCGGCATCTTCGTGGTGGGACGGAACGTGTGCGTCTGCGCCAGCCAAACTGGAATCCATTCTTTGCGCAGCTTCATCTGCACTTCTTTAAGGTCGGGGCCGACGCGCTTCACCTCGCGCATCAACGACGACGTCAGCGTGTCGAGCGATTGAATCTGCGAATCCAGCTTGGCGCTTTCGACGGTCAGATTGACCGCGCGATCCCTCAGAACGTGCGAAGAAGTATTGTCTGTGGCCTGATCAGCTTGCGTATTCAAACGCGGAATTTGCAACGCGTACTGAGACTTGGTGCTCTCCAATTGCAGAATCTGCTGGCGCGTGGCGGTCAGACGTTCATTTTCGTCGTCGAATCCGGCGTACTTGTGGCAGCCGATACAACCGCGCGTGCGATACAAGGAGCGTCCGCGATTCAAAACTTCCGCGTGCTCGGTAACCATGTCCGCGGCGTGGCAATTCTGGCAGCCTGCGTTGTAATTTTCAGGATAGTTTAACGGCCACAACCAGTGTTCGTAACGTCCATGCGCTTTCTCGACGGAATCAAGCGCGCGTCCATTACCGCCGTGGCACGGTGAACATCCAAATTTTTCCAACGAGTGAAACTTGAAAAGTTCGGGATCGGGATGCGTTGTGAAAGGCGCGTCGTGACTTTTCCCCATGCCAAGATCGGCCTTGGTCAGCGTCATCGTCGCAGGTACCACCAGCGGGTCCATCGCGATGTGGCACGACTGACAGCGATCGACCAGCCCGGCGCCGCCCAAATTATTCAGCATCGTGCCGGTGGGATTCACATTCACCTGACGCAAATCAACTTTGAAAGTCGTCAGCGAATTGCGCAGACCTTCCAGCGCCGCCAAACTCAGCCCCGGCAAATTCCGCTTCACATAATCATTCAGCTTGTCCTGCGCGGTCTTCACCGGCAAGTCCGTATCGGCGCGCTTGATTACCAGCTGCGCTTTCGCGGCCATTAAATCGGTGAACGTTTGATTCAGGTCGTCATACTTCCATTTTTTAACTTCAGTCGCTCCGCCGCCGGTCGGCCATACAACTTCGTGAATCTCCGCCTTCGCTTCGTCCAAATCTTTCTGACGCGAAGCTCGCCCGCTCTTGTCCGACACCGGGACAATTTCCATCTGATAGACAAGCGCTACAACTTTTCCGCGCGCGTCCTGGAATGCAGGAGTCATCGCGGCGCGCTGCTCTTCCAGCAATGCCAATTGCTGATCCAATTGTGCGTCGGCCCCTTGCACGGAGTTCGACGCGGCATCCAAATCGGATTTCAGTTTCAGGTAATCAGGAGCGGCAAATACGGTGGCTTCGGTTTTCTTTTCCTGCGCAATCTGCTTCGTCAAATACTTCTCATACGCGGCGGTAAAGTCGCGCTGGTATCCGCGCCATGGCCGCAGACCGAAGAACTCGTCGTACAGCGACCACGCCACGGTAACCATCAGCAAAAACGTGGAGATCAGCAGAATAGTGCTGAACGATTTACTGACTATTGGATCGGAACTATTCGGTTCAGCCACCCACTGCCTCCTCGATCTCGAATCCGCTGAAAGCTACACGCTGAATCATTCTTAAGCACTGAACTGCTAGACGCTGAACCAGGGCGTCTCCCACACATACTTCACGCGAAAAACCAAGCGCAGCAAAATCTTAATCGGCAGAGACATCATCAGCGAAAGGAACAGCAGCATCGTCACCGTCTGCAAAATCGACATGCGGCGATAAATCTTCCGGCTGAATTCCGTCCAACTGGCCACCAGATGCAGCAAGTAAAATGACACGATCATGTAAATCGTAATCGGGAATACGCCGAATATTCCACGCGCAATAAGTCCCGAAAATGGACGCCAGCCGCTCGGCAGAATGTGCGCCAGCCACGCGCCGTCAATGCCGAACAGTTGATCCAAATTCCGGTTCACCGCGTAGTCCACGCGAGAAGCGTCCCAGGTTTGCGTTGGCCAGAACCACATCCAGCCAGGCCCCCTTATGAACGTCCCAATCACAATCATTAAGACCCATAAGCCTACAAAGCCGATCATGAACGCCCAAATCGCAAATTTTCTCTGCTTATAAGTGTAGTAGCCGTTGCCCAGCGGATTCTCATCTATATAAGGTATGACCATCAGCCCAACGATGATCAAGCTGGGCATCACCACACCTGCCATCCACGGATCGAAATAGACCAGCATTTCCTGCAAGCCCAGGAAATACCACGGAGCTTTCGCAGGATTCATGGTCACATTTGGATTGGAAGGCTCTTCGAGTGGCGCGTTCAGCGTGAGCGACCAGCCCATGAGCAGCACCGTGACCAAAATTGCAGCCACAAATTCAATGCGCATCAAATACGGCCAGGTGTGAACTTCGCGGTCCCAGCCCTTCTCGAAAGGCTGCGTCTTGCGATGGCCTGTCTTCGCCAAATTTGGATCGGCTTCGAGCTTCGCGATCAGTCTGTCGTTCGCATTCGCTTGCCGAAACGCGTACCAAATATAGAACGGCATCAGGAACAGCAGCGCCACGATCGGCACGTTATCCGGGGAGGACATTACCTCCCATAGCTGGTGCCAGTCCCCCCACATATCTGAGCCGCCTCTCTTATCCCGAAAAAATTATTTGCTGTCAGTTCCCTACTTCAATTCGCTACAAATAAAAACGCTAACGATTTGTTCCGCTGGGTCTTAAGACGACCGGCCTCGGACTCTTCTCGTCCTTAATTTCCGCCTCAAGCATCATCGGTGCTGGTCCCGATATTCCACCATCTTTTCTGACGCGCCAGAAATGGACGGCCATCAAGATGGAAGCAATCAGTGGAATCGCAATGCAATGCCAAATGTACGCGCGCAGCAAAGCGTTCGCGTCGACGATCGATCCGCCCAGCAACGCAAAGCGCACGTCATTATAAGGAGTCATCCCAAATATCGCGCCGAATGGTCCTTCATTGCCAAGCAGCGGAGTGGCGCGCGCCATATTCGTTCCCACCGTGACGGCCCAGAAACCCAGTTGGTCGTCAGGCAGCAAATATCCTGTGAAGGAAAGCAGCAGCGTCAGCACCAACAACAGCACACCGATACACCAGTTAAATTCGCGCGGACGCTTGTACGAACCCGTCAGGAAAACGCGGAACATGTGCAGCCAAACGGTGATGACCATCATGTGCGCGGCCCAGCGATGCATGTTGCGCAGCAGCTTGCCGAATGGCACGTCGTTCTCTAAATAAAGAATGTCGCGGAAGGCCTGCACTTTGGTGGGATGGTAATAAAACATCAGCAGGATACCGGTAAAGGTCAGCACCATAAATAAATACATGGTGATGCCGCCCATGCCCCACGTGAAATTATATTTTACGGCGTCGCGATTTACCTTCGCAGGATGCAAGTGGAAAAATACGTTGCTCAGAACACTCAGCGCGCGATTGCGCGGCTGGTCGTCATGCTTCACGCGGAAAATAGAACGGAAGACCTGAGTCTTCTCAAGTTCTTTCAAGCCTTCCAGTTGTTCCTTGCCCTTTTCGGCGACGTACTGCTTCAGGCCCTTCGCATCATCCTTGACGCGACCAATCAGCCCCGGCTTCTTTTCACCGTTATCTTCCGCCATCCAAGACCCCCGCCTCTTCCCTGCTTCTGCGCACTTCGCAGAAAAACTTTTTCATTCCGATTTCAATTCAGAGATTTTCTGTAGCACAGGCTTCCGCGTTGTTTGCGTCCCGGCGCTTTTTACCGGGGAGCCTGTGGCCTTTGCATTACAAAAACTAAACGTTCAAAAACGCGCCCGGATCATTAAAGTGATTCACGCCAGCGCGCGGATCGTCCATATACAACCGGCTCGAATCCACCGTAATTTTTCCCGTCGCATCCAGCACCAAATTGCAGCGATCCATCGGCCGCGGCGCAGGCCCTTCAAAGTTCACGCCTTCACTGTCGTATCCGCTGCCGTGGCACGGACACTTAAACTTGTTCTCACTCGACTTCCACTCTGGCGTGCAGCCCAAATGCGTGCAGCGCGCGTAAATCACAAAAAGACGGCCCGGCTCCTTCACCACCCACACGCGATTGGTCATCAGATAGCGCTGGTCGATGCCCAGCTCAAAATCCGCGGGATAGCCGATGGAAAAAATTGGATTCGGTTCGTAAAGTGCGCGAGGGAAAAAGAATCGCAGAAACAGAAGCAGGTTAATCGCCAGATATCCCCACACCATCGCCCACGTCATACGCCGGCGCTGCAGGTTTATCTTTTCTTCGGGACTAACTTCCTTCGTCTTGGCCTTCGCTGCTGCGGGCTTCGGCGCCGCCGCGGCTGGCGCTGCTGGAGTTACTCCAGCAACCGCGGGTTTGCCTTCAATCGGGTCGGGCATATGAGTGCTAGTGTCCCCTAAACTCAAACCACTTAACGTATGCGCACAAACTGACAGAGAATTTATATTCTGTGCGTCACAAAGTGTCAAGCCGATTTAGGAAAAAAGAATTTATAGTGCAACCTGGATTTTCGAACGCAACACTGAGACTGGCTGGCGCAGACCTTTCTTTTCAGGTCTGCGCCAGCCAGTCTCAGGCTCTCCCCCACGAGTGGGACGTTGACCGTCAAGATTTCGTTCCGTTCGGCGCCTCGTAGCTTGACAAGCGTTAAGTTACAGGCTACAGTGTGCCAAGTGAAGATACGGAGCTTCGCGCACAAGGGACTGAAAGCTCTCTACGAAGACGATAACGCGAAAGCTGTCCCGCCAGACTCGGCGGACAAACTTCGCAAGATGCTGGCGTTCCTCGATGAAATGTACGACGCCGAGGAATTACGCTCCCTGCCTGCGTGGAAAGCGCACATGCTCACAGGAGACCGTCGCGGTACATGGAGCCTGAGCGTTACGCGCAACCGTCGGCTAACATTTTCGATCGATGCGGCAGCGCGAGAAATTCACGACGTGAATTTAGAAGACTATCATTAACACGAAAGGACCAACTGCCATGCCTATGAAGAACCCGCCGCACCCCGGAGATTTTATCCGCACAGAAATTATTCAACCCGCGGGCCTTTCCGTAACGGCCGCCGCTGCGGCGCTGCGCGTCTCTCGCCCCGCTCTTTCCAGTCTGCTGAACGGCAAAGCTGATCTTTCCGGAGATATGGCGCTTCGCATCGAAAAAGCGTTCGCCGTGAAAATGGATACACTGATGCGCATGCAGGCTTCCTACGACATCGCACAAACCCGTAAGCGTGAAAAACTAATCCACGTGCGGCGTATTCATCCTCAACCGCAAGCAGAGGCCTAACATGCGCCTGCTCATCGCAATTTTGATTCTGGCATCTACCGCCGCCAGCGAACGAGTCCACACATCCGGTTGTAATCCCACCACGTCAGAGCGCACTCGCTGGGGAAATGTGGTCGCCGTACTGAACCTCCAGAAAAATCCGGTGAAATCTCTCTGGGGAACGGTTCGCGATTCTGTAGATCCGGTCGACCGAGTTCTCGTCGAGGTGTACCCGCTTCACGGAAATAATCCTGAGTGGCACGGCCCCGATCGCGAAGCTGGCATCGAAAGTCGTGTGAGCGCATGTATCACGGGCAAGACCGGCGACTTTTCATTTGATCTCCCGTCCGGCCGATACGAGATTCGCAGTAGTAGGGCCGATTGGAAGACAACTTCTGTACTCGTAGTGATCGATACAAAGAAAGGCAAGAAAACTCCACTCGAAATCCAGCTTCAAGTCGGAACCTAGGCGCGCATAATATCCATTTCCAATCTCATAAACGCGTTGTGGTATCTTCGGACTGAAACGCATTAATCGAGGTTCTTGTGCTTCGCCAAAAATTATTCGCGCCCATCGCCGTCCTCTTCGCCATCTCCCTTCCCCTCCTCCACGCCCAGGAAAAACCCGCTCGCCTCACCTTTGAAGTCGCCTCAATAAAACTTTCCAAACCCGGCACCGTCGGCGGCGCAATAAAAGTAATGCCCGGTGGGCAGGAATACATTTCGCAGAACGCTTCAATAAAATTTGTTTTCAGCTTGATGTACAAAATCCCGCTGCGCCAGATCACTGGCGGCCCCGACTGGTTTACTACCGACTCGTACGACATCGACGCAAAGGCCGATCATTCCTACAACATCGACGATATGCACACCATGTTCCAAAATTTGCTCGCCGATGAATTCAAGCTGAAATTTCACAAGGAAATAAAAGAAGGCAACGTCTACGCGCTCACCATCGACAAATCCGGATTGAAAATGAAGGAGAATGACACCGATCAGAAATTCGACATCCCAATTACTCGCGGCCAGTCCGGCATCGCTACCGGAGTTCGCGTCCCCATGCATTATCTCTGCTGGTGGCTCGGTCAAAATCTTCAGCAGGATGAGCGTCCCGTGGTCGATATGACCGGCCTGACCAAGAATTACGATTTCACGCTGACTTTTCTGCCGCAGCTACCGCCGAACTTCAACACCGAAAATCTTCCACCCGAACTTCTGAATCGCCCGTCGCTATTCGACGCGCTGAAGCAACAGCTCGGCCTAAAACTCGAACCAACAAAGGGGCCGGTCGAATACTACGTCATCGATCATGTGGAACGGCCCGCTGGGAATTGACAATTCACGCCAACGCTCTAACCGGCCGCACTTGGCTCTTCACCATCGATTCCTTCTCATTCCGCGCCACTCGCAAATTATATTCAGATTGAAGATTCAGCCAGAAATCCGGCGTAGTCTTGAATGCAACTCCCAGTCGCAAAGCCATCTCCGGCGAAATGCCGCGCTTCTCACGAACAATTTCGTAAACGCTCGGCGCCGGAACATGAAGCGCCAGAGCCAGCGCATTGGCATTCAGATTCATCGGTGCCATAAATTCTTCACGAAGGATTTCTCCCGGATGAATTGGTTTCAGCTTGGTCATACGCTTCCCTCTTTCAGTGATAATCCACAATCTCTACGTTGTACGCGTCGCCGTCTCTCCAGAGAAAACATATCCGCCATTGATCGTTGACGCTGATACTGTGCTGCCCTTCACGATCCCCATCAAGCGCATGCAGCCTATTGCCGGGAGGAGACCGCAAATCCGCAAGTTGTTTGGCAGCATGTAGCGTCAGCAACTTGCGTCTCGCGGACTGGCGAATGTTCACAAACCGCCGAACGTTCTCGTCATTAAACAGTTTTTCGGTTTCGGCACATTGAAACGATTTTATCACATGCGGAGCATATAATGGCAGACATTAAATGAAAAGCATTATGTATCGAGCGGATTTGCATCAGGTTACAAAACGGACGGGCGCGCGGCGCTCCGTTAAAACAAGAACTTCCGCGCGCCCGCCTATAACTTTGTTCTATTGCGAAATAGTTACCGCGATTCCGATGCCCGGGTAGTTCGCGTCGTACAAATAATAGCCATCGTCTGTGTAGTCCAAATAGATGTCGTCCGTTTCATACCAATTCGGATTCCAATTGTCTGGCCACGGATCAACAAACGTAATCCAATAACCGTCGTACTGGAAACGCGGAAACCCGCCCACAAAAAGTATCGGAAGGCTGCTGATGTGGAAATAGTGCTGTCTTCCAAAGTAGAGATTGAAGCGCGCATCGGGAATGCGATAGCCGTTGTACCCGCCGCGCTGCTGCCAGGTTTTGTGATCGGAACTCCAATTGCCGGCTTTCGACTGTCCGAACCCGCTGCGCACTTGGCCCGAATGTTGCGGCACGCCGCTCGGATGCACGCCTCCGTTGGTTGGCTGCGCGGGCTTCACTCCGCCGTGATACGCGCCGCCATAAACTTGCTGCGGCCGCTGATTCGCAGGCGCAGTTTTCGCGGGCTGTTGCGTCGGCTGTGGTTTTGCAGGCGACCGGTGCACGGTTGATTGCGGCTGTCCTTGCGGCTGCTGCTTCTGTTCCTGCGGTGGACGTTGTTCCTGTTGCTTCGGTTGTTGCTGAGGTGGCCGCTGTTCTTGCTTCGGTGGTGTTTGCTGCTTCGGCGGCTCCTGCTGCTTCGGTGGAGGCTGCTGCCGATTCTTATCGTCCTGCTGTTGCGAAAAAACAGGTGCGGCGATTCCCAAAGCCAATAATAAAAATCCCGTGGCTAAAAATTTTAGCGTCTTCATTCCCAATTCCCTCCGTCGTTTCCAAACTTCGATTTCGTAACTCGAGCTCGCCGTCAGCTCCGACGCGGAGGCGAATTTGCAGAACTAAGTCGCACAAAAATGTGGCCCGATTAACACCGGCCTCTCACTGTTGTTTCAGATGTCCGCGAAACCCCGTTGGTTTCGATTCCGCGGTTTGGCGCTATGCAATCTGGTTTTATTAGGCGTATACTTCACAAATAAATCACGCTCGATCACAGGAGCGCCCGATGTCCAGTCCATTCGTTCGCCGCAGCGCACTCTTCGCGGTGCTCGCCATCTTTGTCATAGCCGGCGCAATTCGCCTGGCATCCCAATCAATTTCAGAAGACGAAATCCGCTGGGGCAGCCGCTCCTACATTCCACCTTCCGCCAGCGCCATCCGCGTGCAAACGAACATTGTGCAAGTCCCCGTCGTGGTGCGCGATTCGCACGGCAAAGCCGTAGCCGGACTAAAGAAATCTGATTTCCAACTTTTCGATGACGGCCATCCGATGGAGATCGCTTCGTTCTCTGTTGAAAACTTTACTTCGCTGCCGGTGCAATACGTGCAGCCACCGCAAGTTGTGGACGCCAGCCTTCCGCCGATCGCACCGCCCGTAAATCCGCCTCCGCCAACGCCGCGCTACATCGCGTTATTTTTCGACGACCTATCTATGCGCACACCTGACATGGTTATGGCGCGAAAAGCGGCGGAAAGTTTCGTGAGCACAAGCCTAAAACCGGGTGACAAGATCGGGATCTTCACCACCAGCACGCACGACACGTTGAATTTTACCGATAGCGTATCCGACCTTCTCGCGACGCTTGGTAAGCTTGTCTCGCACCGACGAATCGCCGGCGACGGTGGCTGCGTCATGAGTCCGTATCAGGCATCTCTCATCACCAAGAATTTCGATACGCATTCAGACGCGTTGGATCTTGCGATGCGCTTGCCCGGATGCGGGGGCAATAATGTCCAGGACGTAACCAACGTTGCCAGAGAAATGGTGGGACAGGCGGAACAACTCGCGCAGGCAACAATGGGAATTCTTACCGATGTGATTCACTACCTCGGCAGAATGCCCGGGCACCACATGCTGGTTCTCGCTTCTTCCGGGTTTCTTACTGAGACGCTGCAAGCGAAACAGGACGCGCTGATCAACGAGGCGCTGAGTGCCAACGTAATCATCAACTCGATCGACGCGAAGGGTCTCGTCGCGGAAATTCCGGGTTACACCGAGGATTTTCAGCCCGTCAAAGGACTGAAGGACAAATGGCTTGCCTTGTATGACGAATTCAAAACCGCCAATCGCGAAGTTCAAAATGATCCGCTCGCGATTCTCGCCGAAGGAACCGGCGGGCAGTTCTACCACAACCGAAATGACCTCGATGTCGGACTAAAACAAATGGCCGAAGCGCCGGACGTCTCCTACGTGCTTACATTTTCTCCCGGCGAACTAAAAAGAAACGGCGCAGCGCACTCGCTAAAAGTAAAACTCGCTGATTCACACGGCCTAACGATTTCCGCGCGGCGCGGATATATGGCGCCAAATCCGGGGCTGACAGATACGGAAAAGAAAAAACGGAATCTCGATAACGCCGTCCTTAGCTCCGAAATCCAAACCACAATTCACACCGAACTAACAACCGACATCGGAAAAACCGGCGCAGGCGAATCCGTTCTGAAAGTCGCAATCCACGTCGACTCGAACAGGCTTCCCTACCAAACCCAAGGCGACAGAAAAGTCGAGCGCCTGATTTTCATCACTGCGCTTTTCGATGAGCACGATAAATTCCTAACCGGCGTCCAAGGCATAATGGACCTAAGACTAAAACCCGAAACAGTCGAGTCGCTTTCCGATGAAGGTCTAAACGCAAAACTTTCCGTGCAAGCTGCTCCGGGAAATTACAGACTGCGTCAGGTCGTCCAGGAAGTCAGCGACGGCCGCATCACCACCATCAACCGCAACGTAACAATTCAATAGCGATCGGCGATCATCGTGTGTAGCTCGGGTTCTCCGAACCCGAGTCTTTTCCTACCTTCACCTGCACCCGCGAGTCCGCTGCGATCTTTTCCCTGCTTTCCTTAGCGCCTCTGCGTCTCCGCGTTGAACCCATGCTCACCAACATCTCGTGCAACTCAACATAACGCAAAGGCTTCCCGCCAACTTCAGTCCTGTCATACACATACGCGCCGACTCAAAATCTGCGCGCCCCCCCCACCCCCACCCTCGTTAACGATGTGTATGCTAATAAAGGACTTACAGCGATCTGGCATGTAAGTGTGGCTAATAAAGGACTTACGGGAGTTATGGCTATCAGACTCGGGCGGAATGCGCGGCTTCCACTCCGACGGCGCGGAGCACCAAATCGGCAAGCGCGCCGATAAATCGAGGAGAATCCCCCACGGCGGGCATCATTTCAAATTGTTCCACGCCGAGTTTTGTTGCGAATTCGCGCGCCTCGATATTTATTTCGTGAAGAGTTTCGATGTGCTCGGTGACAAATGAAACCGGAACAACCAGCAGATTCTTTTCTCCACGCCGCGCCAAATCCTCGATGGTCGGATCAAGCGCAGGCTGAAGCCACTTCTGGCGTCCAACTTTACTTTGATAACACAGCGTATGACCGTTTTGCCACCGGCCGTCTTCCATCACAAGACGGACTGTTTCTTCAATTTGTTTTTGATACGGATCGCCCTTCTCAATCAAGCTCAGCGGCAATCCGTGCGCGCTGAAAACAATGTGCGCTTTCCGCGGATTCGGAAAATGCGAAAGCGCCAATTCAATTCGATCCACAACTGCTTCAATGTAAAGCGGATGATCGTAAAACCGTTCAATCAAATGAACTTCCGGCGCGGGAATTTGTGGATGATACAAGCGTTCCCATTCTTTCAAACTGCTACGCGTGGTGGCGAAAGAATATTGCGGATAAAGAGGCAGCAAAACGAGCTGAATCAAAATCTTCATACAGCACGCCGTTCACCGCTTCTTGCGTTAGCGGATTCCAATAACGCATGGCCACAAAAACTTTCGCGTCCATCGCAGGAGCAAGAGTTGCTTCCAGTTTTCGCGCTTGACGTTCTGTCAGAAGGCGGATTGGAGATTGTCCGCCAATCGCGTCGTAATGTTCGCGGACGTGTTGCGCGCGCGTGCGGGAAATATATCGCGCAATTGGTTTACGAAGCAGACCACCCAGCGGGCCAAGGGGAATAATGTCCGGATCGCAAAATAAATTAAATAGGAACGGCTCTACGGCGCCCGGAGAATCCGGTCCGCCGAGCTGAAAACAGATGATAGCGACACGCTTTGAAATAGAATCCATAGTTCAAGTTAACGAACTTGAAATTGACGCCCACAAATTTGATGCAACTCAAACTAAAACGATGCGCTATTCCCTTCCCAAGTTAATTTCGCTTGCCGTGTATCAAGCGTTTGCTTCAGCCGCTCCACTTCCTGACGCAAATTGGAAACCCGCCGCGAAACCGTAAATTGATACACCATCAAAATTCCCCAGATAAACATATACGCCGCTACAACGCTGCCAAAGTGATTCACTTGGTGCCTCCTTCATTCCGATATTCCGATTCAATCGCCAATTCTTCCACTGTATGCCGCAGTGCTTCCAGTTTGTATCTCTGCCAAATCAGCAGAATCATCAGCGCCGTTAGGGATGCCATACAGAACATAAACACTTTCAACATTTCCGGCGAAAGTCCGCCGGATTTGAAAATCAGCGGAGGAGGATGCTGCGTTCGCCACCACCAAATCGAAAAATAGACCAGCGGCACATCCAGAAAAGCGAAGACGCCGAACACCGATGAAATTACTGCGCGCTTTTCTGGATTTTCGATCAGTCGCCGCAGCAAAAGATACGAGATATACAAAATCCAAAGTACGAACGTGGAAGTGAGCCGCGCGTCCCAATCCCACCAAATTCCCCACGCGGGTTTTGCCCAGATCGGGCCGGTGACCAGTGAAATGGTGTTAAAAACTAAACCGACTTCCACCCCAGAAGTGGCAAGCCAATCCCATTCGGGTTTTCTGCGGATTAGATATCCAACATTCCCAATAAACACAACGCAAAACGCGAGAATCATCACTTCCCCGCTGGCCGCATGAAAATAAAATATGCGCTGCAGGAAGCCCATCGTTTTTTCGTTCGGTGCCAAGATGAATGCACCGTAGATTGCTAAACCGATCATCGCCGAAACGATGATCGACGCGACTGCTTGCGGCGCTGCGCTGCTTGTTCTTTCAGTTGCCAACTATTCCTCCAACAAAAATCCGCCAAAAAGCCATGCGGCGGTGAAGAAAATTAAGTCGAAACATGCCATCACCGCGAGCCACGAAATCGGCAAGTCGGGCTGATCAGCGAGAAGTCCCATCGTTGCGCCAGTGCTCGCGATGAGCAACGGAACCAAAGCCGGCAAAAGCAGCAACGGTAGAAGTAGTTCGCGCATGCGCGCTTGCGATGCGATGGCCGCAAAAACTGTGCCCACGGTTGCGATGCCGAATGTGCCGAGCAACATCACTCCCGCGAGCGGGCCGATTACGCCCAACAGGGGAACATTGTACAGCACGGAAAACGCCGGCAGTAGGATGAGTTCGACGAGCACTAAGAAGAAGAAATTCGCGAAAAGTTTTCCGGCAATGATTGCGAAAGGATCGATCGGCGCGAGAACGAGAGCGGCAAGAGTGTCATTCGTGCGTTCGCGAGTGAAGGATGGTTGAAGCATCAGGGAGCTGGCGAACAGCAGAGCGATCCACAAAAAGCCTGCACCGAAACGACGCGAGTCAGCGGCGGAGGGATTGAACGCGAAACTGAAAACAAAAACTACAACTAGCGCGAAAACAATTGTGGAAGTAAGCAGCTCGAACGATCGGAATTCCACGCGCAGTTCTTTTGAGAACACCGCGAACGTTGCGCGCGTAAGACTGACGGATTTTCCGCGTGCGCTC
Organism: uncultured Acidobacteriota bacterium; assembly: GCA_963778235.1. GTDB lineage: Bacteria > Acidobacteriota > Terriglobia > Acidiferrales > UBA7541 > DASTCZ01. The sequence goes on from CAVZTQ010000001.1 coordinate 202,260, forward strand.
ATTGAGCGGTGTCCCAAATTCCTGCGATCGGAGCGGCTTCGCGTTCGATGATTGTCGCGCGCGCATTCCATTCTCTCCACTGTCTTCGATGAGCGTTCCGTTTCGCATGGCGATTGCGCGCGTGGCGAGAGATAGCGCTTCGCTTTGTCCGTGCGAACTCATGATTACGGTTGCGCCGGTTTTCCGTAACGTGCCGAGCGTTTGCGCGAGCCATGCCGCGCCTTCACGGTCGAGGCCGGCAGCGGGCTCATCGAGCAAAAGTATGGATGGTTCGGCGAGAAGTGCGCGCGCAATTGCAAGGCGTTGACGCATGCCGCGAGAAAATGTGCGGACGAGATCTTTCGCGCGAGTGGCGATGCCTGCTGGGATCAAAAGCTTCGGCAGCGATTCGATCGGGTTCGTTCAATCCGGAAAGTTTGGCGAAGAAGCGCAGATTTTCTTCGGCGGAAAGTTCGTCATACAACATTGTGAAATGGCCGACCATGCCGATGCGAAGTTTTATTTCTGCGGGAGTGAGAGTTTCAGAATTCGGAATTGAGTTTTGAAATTGAACTTTGCCGGATGTGGGTCGCGAAAGAAGCGCGGCCATTCGGAGAAGCGTCGTTTTGCCGGAGCCGTTTGCGCCGACCAGGGCCACAAATTCACCCGGCGCAATTTTCAGCGAGAGGCGGCGCAGCGCTACGTGAGATCCGTAACGCTTTTCTACGTTATCAAATGAAATTGCTAGTGCTGATTCGGCGGCGGTGGTTGCGGAGGCGGACACGCTATTGCGTCAGCCTTTTACCAGATCGCGGATAGTTTTTTCCGCGCGAGCGCGTTGTTCGGCATATTCCGTTTCGGAAATTGTTCCCGCTTGATGACGAAGTTCCAAACGGAAAAGCGTGTCTTTCAATTGATCGAGACTCGCGCCAACTTCGCGATCAACTGCGCCGAGCGATTGCGTTGCTGCCGCGCCGGAAAAAGTTTGCGCTGGAGAAACTGCCGCGCCTTGGAATGCCGATGAACCTGATTGCGTTGATGGAGCAGCAGGCGCAACAGCTGGAGAAGGTTTGCGGAATAGAAATGCCGCACCAAGCAAGAAGATGGAACCGAATCCGGCGAGAAGAATCCACTTCAGCGTGTCCAGCCGCGGCGCAACCGCCGCGACAGGTGCTGCGCCTGCATCACGGCCTTGCGCGGATGGATCGCCCTGACCTTGTTGATCGGCGCTTTGCGGAGGCGGTGCCGTTCCGGAGACGGAAACTTCGATTGTGGTACCTGCGGAAACTCCGTCGCGAGTGTAGACGGACATTCCCTGCTCTGTTCCCGCGGGCTGAAATCCGTTTGAAGAAATTGAAACGGACGGCCTCGCGAGAATCACGATTTTTTCCGACGGATAAGTTGTTGGGAAGTGAATTGTTGTTTTATTTCCGGCGTACGGAACCTGATACGACAGATTTACGGCGCTATTGCCGGGTCGAAATGCGTACGCAATAGCGTAGCGGTTTTTCCCGCGATCGATCACTCCCTGCGCGGTGGACATACCTTCGGGGCCTTGAGCGCCAATTGTCATTTTGTCCGCGCCATCGGGAGTTTGAAACTCGAAATCGCCATCGACTTTGAAATATGCGAGCGGCGGCGTCGTTGAATTTTGGATGCTGTAAATTTCGTCGACGTCGAGGGTGGAACCGTTCGGCTGGAAAACTAACAAGCGGGTCGGCATTTGCACGGAGCTTATATTGGGGGTGGGTTCGTAGATTTGCACGTCTACGGTTGTGCTTCCCGGCGGAAGCATGCCATGGAAAAACATTCCCTTATAAATTGCGCGGACGAGCATGGGCATTTGTCCGGTCGGATTATAAGTAAGCTGAAATTTTCCTTGCGCGTCTGTTTTGGTATTGGCGACGGATTGCATGTCGTTTTGCAGGCTGAGGAGAACGACGTCAACATTTGCGCCGAGTTTGCCGGTGGTTCCGTTGTGAACTGTGCCGGTGAATGTTGTTGCGGCTGCGACGCCCGCGAGAAATGTTCCGGCGCAGAGCGCGAGTGCCAATATCGAAGACTTTCGCGCGAGAGTTTGTGAAAAACGAATCATCTTGCCGCCTTATCAGTGGATGCAGGGACGCGCCGCGCGATCAGCGACGGACTTAGCGTGGCCTGCTCAATTTCTGCGATCACCATTGCTGCTTCGGTTTCGAGCGACTGGCGCGTTTCGTCGTAGTCTTTTTGGGCGAATTTTCCTGCGCGGAATTCAAATTTAAGATCGCGCAAATTTTCATAAATGGCGTCGCGACGTTCGAGGAGTTGATCGAGATGCGAGCGATGCGGCGCGGAATCGTTTGGATCGGCGGTGATGGCGAAAATAAAAACCAGCACTGCCGCGGCGAGAGCGGCGCAAGCAAATGCGACGGGAATATTATTTTGGCCGATTGTGCTTTGCAGCCAGAGGATTGATGCGTTCGCGCCGAAAATGGGAGACATGGCGATCATTCTTCGGTCTCCCGGTCGACTTTTTCTCGTGCGCGAGCTAACGTGTCGGGCGAGATGTGCATTTGCGAAGCTTGCGGCGCAGCGGTTGCGAGCACTGGTCGCTTGCGCCAGTGATTAATGATGAGTGCGATGAGCCCGAGTCCCAGCGCGAAGACTATGCTTGGCAATAGCCACGCGACGCGATTGAATCCTGTATTTGGTGGAGACGACAGAACTGCTACGCCATATCCTTTAATGAAATCCTGGATGACGGCTTCGTCGGATTCACCCGCGGCGATGTGATCGTCTAGTTCTTTCAGCATCGGCGCGGAGCTTGGACAATTCAGGTGATTGCATTGCACTAGGACCTGCGCGCAGCCGCACATGCACATTAAATTCAGTCCGAGTTTTTTGGCGTGGTCGGTTTGCTGGCCTTGCGCGATCGGAGCATAGAGGGATGCCGACGCGAGCAACAGTATTGCGACGTAAACGATGCACACGCGAGTATCGAGTTTGGTTCGCCGCATCATATTAATGTACCGCTCCGGAAGTTGGGGCTGGAGCTACGCGTTGACCATCTACTGGAATCGACGCGGGCTGTTCCACTGCTTGCAAAACAATCGTTGGCGGGCGGCTTGGAATTAGCGCGAGAATTGTGCCGAGCACTACGACCACTCCACCGAGCCAAATCCATTTCACGAGTGGATTCAAGTACGCGTGAATTACCGGCTCGTCTGTTTCAGGATTTCGCCCTGCGTAGACGACGTACAGATCTTCGCGCAGCGTGGAATAAATCGCGACCATCGTGCCGGTTTCCTGGCTGGTTTCGTAGGCGCGCTTTTCCGGATACAACATCATCACCTGACGATTGCCCTTGTCGGCTTCGATGGTTACGCGTTCGGCGGTGTAATCGCCTTTCGGAATGGAATCAAACGCCTGACAGACAAGAGTGTATGCGCCGATTTTCATGGATGAGCCAGCGGGCATATCCATCTGCTTATCCTGATTGAAGGCCTGCCCAGCGATTCCGACGAACACGAGAACGATTCCGAGATGGACGACGTATCCACCGTAGCGGCGGGTGTTGCGCATGGTGAGCTGAATTGCGCTCGAGAAAATATTTTCTCCGCTTCGTGCACGGATTACTTTCGCGCCACGATAAAATTCGGCAATGATGGTCAACACCACGAAAGCGGAAAGGATCACGCAGGTGAGCGAAAACATGTCCGTGCAGCCGAGCGGATATGCGATTGCACCTGCAACTAATCCGCCAAGCATGGGCCAGCCGAAATTTCGACGGAGACTTTCACCAGATGTGCGGCGCCACGCGAGAAGCGGGCCGACTCCGGTTAGGAAAAGGAGCATCAGCCCGATAGGAATATTGATGTGATTGAAAAATGGAGCGCCGACGCTGATTTTTTGTCCGGTGATCCATTCGGAAAGAACCGGAAACATTGTGCCGGAAAGAACGGCGACGCAGGCGACCAGCAAAATTAAATTATTAAAAAGAAAACTGGATTCGCGAGAGATCAGGGAGTCGAGATGATTATCACTCTTCAAGTAATCTCGGTTTTTCAGGAATGCGGCGAGGCAAACTATAAAAATCAGCGCGAGGAATCCGGAAAACCACGGGCCGATTTCTGATTGCGCGAAGGCGTGAACGGAGCTGATCATTCCGCTGCGAGTGATCATCGTCCCGAAAATACAAAGCATGAACGTGACGAAGACGAGCCAGACGTTCCACACCTTCATCATGCCGCGCTTTTCCTGCATCATCACGGAATGAAGAAACGCGGTGCCGATAAGCCACGGCATGAGCGACGCATTTTCGACGGGATCCCACGACCAGTAGCCGCCCCATCCTAAGACTGCGTAAGCCCAGTGCGCGCCAAGTAGGACGCCGATGCTTTGGAAGCACCACGCGATCATCGTCCAACGGCGCGTGAGGTGAATCCATTTTTCGCCAGGATAGCGGCCGATGAGGGCGGCGAGTCCGAAGGCGAATGGAATCGTAAATCCTGTGTAGCCGGAATAAAGCATCGGCGGATGGATCACCATTTCCGGATATTGCAGAAGCGGAGTAAGGCCACGGCCGTCGGGTTGCGTGATCCAGTGCATCACTCGCCGAGACACGACCTCGCCCGATCATTTTGAACGGACTGGCGATGAAATTATTCAGGATGAGGAAAAACATTTGAACGGCGGCCAAAATTACGCCGACATAGGGCATGAGTTCGGGATGCTTGCCGCGATACGTCCAGAGGACGGAGAAAACGTAGAAGGAAAGAATCAGGCTCCAGAAAAGTAGAGAGCCTTCCTGTCCGCGTCCAGAGCGCGGAGAATTTAAAGAAATTGGATTGCGAGCGGTTGCTGTGCTGGACGACGTAGGCGACGGAAAAATTGTCGGTGAAGAAAAGATATTCGAGGCTGGCGACGGCGAGAACGATGAGCCGCAGACGGCCATTCCAGCGTTGCGCACGCTTTTGATCAGCAGCGCGATTGCGCGTGCGGATTGCGAAAATGCCGCCCACTACCGCGTACGCCGCGCAGACGAATGCGAGAAGGAGGGCGAATGATCCAAAAAAATCCACTAATTGATCCTCGCGGGAATGGTTACCAGCATTGCTCGACGAATCTCAGTTCTTAACAGGCGTCGGAGCGACTTCGTATTTTGACGCGCACTTGGCTTGAATTTGTTCGGCTGTAAATTTTCCGTCGGCGCCGAGCTTACCTTCGACGAGAGCCTGCGCGTCATCTTTGAAAGTGTCGGGCAATGGATCCTGGCCCGTGTATGCGACGTTCAAAGTTTTTTCTTGTTCAACCAGAGTGAATTCGACGCGTCCGGGGAGATATTTAATTGTGCCGGGAGCAACGTTGCCGGAGACGCGCATGCGTTGGTGGAGATCACTTTGCTTCAAGGTGGGAAGCTCGGAAATTAGGTGGTAGTAGGTTTTGCTCTCTCGCGCGCCAACCCAGCCCAGCGTGACGAGCGTGATTACGATGATTCCAGAGCCGACGGCGAATTTTGTTTTGGTGTTCAATACGAGACCCAGATGCTTGTACGGGAGGATTCTATCACATTGGGGGAATTGGGCGGATGTGATGTGGGTCACAGGAGGGGGCGAAGTTTGACGAGGGGAAAAAGCCGGCAAGATGCCAGCGCTACGACGGCAATTGACATCGCGAGATGTTGAACTAATGGGCTTCGCAGGCGGCGATGGCTTTGGATAGAGTGGTGCGAACTTTTGCGACGGCGGGTGTGTCGTTTGGCGAGGGGATTTCAATTCCCCGCCCGTTGCTCACAAGTTTGTCGGAGAAGTTTGCTTTGATTAGGAGATCGGCTAGTCCATTTGCGGCCGGAGCTAGTAGAGCAATTTGTCTCGGCTTGTAGGAAAAGTTGATTCGCTTGATTAGGGTGGGGCCGTACTTCGCGGCGAGATCCTTTGTCGGCGCGTTTTCGGGGAGCGGGCACTCGACAAGGCGCGCGATGTAAACGCCATGGCGTTGGAGGTCGGCTAGTTGCTGCGTGGGATTTTTTTCTGGGGCTACGCCTACGCAGGAGAAAAGTGATTGGATGAAAGCGTTTGCTTCCGGGCTGGCGGATTGTTGCTCCCAGGCGTAGATGTCGTCTGCGGGATTTGGTGGTGGCGCGGTGCAGATTAGCAGGAGGCCGATGTGAAATGGGCGGTGGCGCGTGGCTTCTTCGAGTCGGGCCATGCGGGCACGGATGTGTTCGGCAGTGGCGGGGAGACCGCAACTGTCGCAGATGATTGGGGATGGAGTGGGAGTGTTGGGCATGCGGAGTATCGTAGAACAGCGTGGAGTTGGGAGCAAATTGCGGATTTTTTTGCGAACGGGCTTCAGGGGCCAAAGCCCCTCAGTTTCGGAGTTCTAATGTCGCGGTTGAAACCGCGACCCACAAGGCAAATTCTCATTCGGCGAGTGGATCGCGCTGCTAAGTTCCTGACGGCGCACAGTTCGGTGCGGTTGGAAGTGTGCACCGACAGGAGTGTCGGTGCTACAAGACCTTCGAGAGATGGAATTGAAAAGTTGTGCGTGGTTTATTGTTAATGGGCCACAGCCTGAAGGCTGTGCCACTTACTGCCTTACTTTTTCAGGGCGGCGCGGAGGCAGCCTTTTAGTTCGGGGCTGACTTTGGTGATTTCCATGCCGGGCATGACCATGAATTTGCAGGAAATCATTTCGCGAGTTTCGTCGTCGTCGGGCAATTTGCATTCGACGCGGCAATACTGGCAGTCCTGATTCCAGCAGAAGCGGCCGTAGGGGATGGTCTCCGGGCTGATGAATTGAAAGCAGCGCAGGAGCGAGTTCTTCTCGGGGACGTCGAAAGTCTTCCCCAAAATTTTGATGGAGACGAGACGCTCGTAAGGACGAAATGGCCCGTGAATGTCGGCCTCCTTTTCGTCTGGAATTTCGCTCATTTTTTCTATCTCTCGAAACTCAATCACCTTGGCTAACAATGGCCGCTCCCGAATCTCTATGAGGTGAATCGAGCGTAAAGCACGGGGCGCGGATGCTCAAGGATTGTGTGACGGGCGCATGACTTAAATGGTACGTCCCTGATTGGCGGCGCAAAGGGGCCAGGGTTGAAATGTCGATGGGAGGCGGGCGGGTAACAGCCCTGCCCCTACGATTCGCCACGCAGACCCTGAAAGGAAGGGTCTGCGCCAGCCGGTTCGCGTCGCGAGAAATTATTTTTAGGCGGCTTTGGCTAGTTCTTCGTATTCCTCGGAGGCTTCGCTTGGGAGCAGAACTACTAGCGTGTAGATTCCCAACGCCGTGCCGAGTGGAATGTGCAGCATCTCAAAGAATGACATGACGATCGCCAGCGGGCGCGCCCAGGATTGGCGTTGGAGCAGTCCGATGCCAGTCACGATAGCGAGCAGGGCTTTGAGGAGTACGAATCCGCCGACGAAAGTTGCAATGCCGCGGACAAATGGGATGACGTTGGGAGCACCGTCAAAATGAAGGCCCATATTCGCGAACATGTGGCCGAATGTGAACATGCCGAAGCCGATGAACAAGCTTAGAGCGCCGACGACCATCCACAGAATTGCAAGGATCTGAAGGTTGCGCTGGACTTTGCCTTGGCGTTCGAGCGGGACCAGAGAAATTCCCACGGGCTTGCCGCAGGATGAGCAGAATCGTTGGCCTTCCACCAGTTTATTACCGCATCGCTCGCAGAACATGGGTCGCCTCCACTTCTAGAGATTAATACGGACGAAGCTGATGGAAAGTTCCACGCGAAATGCGGATTGGCTAACCGGCCTGGGGAGTGAAGAACTGTCCCATGCGGCGGAAGCGCTGGTAGCGGCGTTCGAGAAGTTCGGGCAGCGGGTTGGCGGAAAGTTCGGTGAGGGCGCGGAAAAGTTCGGCGTCCAACAATTGCGCGGCTTGTTCGTGGTCGGTATGTGCGCCGCCCTCTGGTTCGGGGACCACGCCGTCAATTAAGTCCATATCGACCAATTCTTTGGCGGTAATTTTCAGCGCTTCGGCGGCGAGTTCGGCTTTGCCTGCGTCGCGCCAGACGATTGAGGCGCACCCTTCCGGGGAAATTACGGCGTAAACGGAATTTTCCATCAGGAGGACGCGATCGCCCACGGCGATTCCGAGTGCGCCGCCGGAATTCCCTTCTCCCGTAATGGTGACGATTATCGGGACGGGCAGGCGCGACATTTCGCGCAGATTGTGCGCGATGGCTTCGGCCTGGCCGCGCTCTTCGGCGTCCATGCCGGGATACGCGCCAGGCGTATCGATGAACGCGAAGACGGGACGATTGAATTTTGCGGCGAGGCGCATTACGCGCATTGCTTTGCGGTAGCCTTCCGGTTTTGCCGAGCCGAAATTGCGGGCCATGCGCTCTTTAGTGTCACGGCCTTTTTGCAGACCGATGACCATCACCGGGCGGCCGTGAAATTTTGCCATGCCGGTGACAAGCGCCTGATCGTCTCCATAGGCGCGATCGCCGTGGAGTTCAGAGAAGTCCGCGAAAAGGAGACGCACGTAATCAAGCATATAGGGCCGCTGGGCGTGGCGCGCGAGTTGCGTGCGCTGCCAGGCTCCGAGATGCGAGAAAAATTCGCGCTTCAGTTCATTGACCTGAACGCGAAGGCGCTCGATATCGGGATCGGGCGAAGCCGCCGAAGAAATGCGGCGAAGATCGTCGAGGTCTTTTTCGAGGCGGTCAATTTCGTCGCGATGATTCTTCATGCGCATAGTTAGTGTATATCCAATTCCCTTTTAGTTGAACGAACTTAGCTAATTATACGAACTGCCCGCGGCGGCGCGAGTGGATTCGCGAATAACTTCGACGGCGTCGATTCCGCAGAGATCCTGCAATTCTTCGATTAGATTCCTGTCGGCGCGAACGTGTTGGGTTACGCCGAGACGGAGCTCTTTTCCGTCGGAATAGATGAGGCCGAGTTCGACGGAGCAAATACCGGGCTTGGAGACTAGCAACGATTTGAGCGAGTCGAGCATAACGTCGCTGACGGATTCGCGCGACATGCGAACGCGGAGCAAAGAGATGGGCGCTTCGACGGCGTCTTCGATTGCTTTTGCGTCGCTGACGACGAGACGCGTTCCGGCGTCTTCGATTTGGACGCGGCCGCGGAGGAGAAGCATTGCTCCGGCTTTCAAAACATTTTCCAATTTCGTGAAAGATTCCGGGAACGCGAGAACTTCGAGCATTCCGGTGGGATCCTGCAACGAAAGAATTGCCCAGCGTGCGCCTTTGCGGGAACGCATGGAGCGAATGGTCACAACAATTCCTGCGACGGCAACTTCCTCATTGTTGCGTCGAGATTCAAAGCTGCCGAGTTCGACGGCTTTTAGATCGCGGAGACGGTCGGCGTATTTCGCCAGCGGATGTCCGCTGACGTAAAAGCCCATCGTGGCGTATTCGCCGGCGAGGCGATCGTGCTCGGCCCACGGCTCGGCTTCGCGAAGTTCGCGTTCGTAAATTTCGGATGGAAGCGAGCCGCCGAAGAGACCGGACTGTCCCACGGCTTTGTGATGGCCAAGTTTTTGCGCGGAGGTGATGGCGTCGTCCATGGAAGCTAAGAGACGTTCGCGCTGGCCGAGTGTGTCCATCGCGCCGGACTTGATGAGGCTTTCGAGCGCGCGCTTGTTGAGGACGCGCGGGTCGACGTCGTCGCAGAAATCGTACATCGTTTTAAATTTGTCGATACGAGTGCGGGATTCGATGATGGCGCGCGCAGTGCCTTCGCCGACGTTCTTAATTGCGGCGAGGCCGAAGCGGATTGCTTCGCCGACGGGGGTGAAATTTAAATCGCTGGAATTCACGTCCGGCGGCAGGACGGTGATTCCCATGCCGCGCGATTCGTTGATGTACTTCACCACTTTTTCCGTGTTGCCCGTTTCCGAGGTTAGAAGCGCGGCCATGAATTCGACCGGGAAATGCGTTTTCAGATACGCCGTTTGATAGGCGAGTAATGCGTACGCGCAGGAATGCGATTTATTAAAGCCGTATCCGGCGAATTCGGCCATCAGGTCGAAAATTTTTTCGGCTTTCTTCGCGTTAACATTTTTCGTGGCGCATCCGGCCAGGAATTTTTCGCGCTGCGCGGCCATTTCTTCGGGCTTCTTTTTGCCCATGGCTTTGCGGAGCAGGTCGGCTTGTCCGAGAGAAAAACCTGCGAGCCGGTTAGCGATCTGCATTACTTGTTCCTGATAAACGATGACACCGAAAGTTTCTTCGAGAATGTTTTCAGTTCGGGCAGGTCGTAGGTGACTTTCTTTTTGCCCTGCTTGCGCGAAATAAAATCGTCAATCATGCCGCCCTGAATTGGACCGGGGCGGTAGAGAGCGTTGAGCGCGGTTAAATCTTCGATGCGCGTGGGATCGTAGCGGCGAAGAATGTCGCGCATGCCGTGCGATTCAAATTGGAAAATGGCCGTGGTATCGCCGCGCGCGAAAAGTTTGTAGGTGGGCGCGTCGTCCAATGGCAGGGCGGATAGATCGATTGCCTGACCGCGATTCTGGGCGATTAATTTCACGGCGTCGTCAATGACAGTGAGAGTTGTGAGGCCGAGAAAATCCATTTTCAGAAGGCCGAGGCGGTCGAGTGCCTTCATGTCGTACTGCGTGATTATTTCATCGCGATTTGTTTTGTAGAGCGGGACGATGTCTGTGAGTGGCCGCGGAGAAATTACGACGCCTGCGGCGTGAGTGGAAGCGTGGCGCGAAAGACCTTCGAGACGTTGCGCGATCATGAACAAATCTTTTACGCGTGCGTCCGATTCGATTGCCTGGCGAAGTTGCGGCGCCTGCTTCAAGCGCGTCTTTCAATTTGATATTGAGCGTGGCGGGAATCATTTTCGCGAGGCGATCGACTTCGCCATAGGGCATGTCCATGGCGCGGCCGACGTCTTTCACTGCGGCTTTGGCGGCCATCGTTCCGAATGTAATAATCTGCGCGACATTTTCGCGGCCGTATTTTCCCGTCACATATTCAATCACTTCGCCTCGGCGGCGCATGCAGAAGTCGATATCAATATCGGGCAGCGAGACGCGTTCTGGATTCAGGAAGCGCTCGAAGAGCAGATCATACTGCATGGGATCGACGTCGGTGATTTGCAGCGCATAGCTGACGAGACTGCCCGCGGCGGAACCGCGGCCGGGGCCAACGGGAATTCCCTGCGCGCGGGCGTAGCGAATAAAATCCCAGACGACCAGAAAATATCCGGGAAACTTCATGCGCTGAATCATGCGAATTTCGTCGGAGAGGCGCGTTTCGTAATCGGCGAGCGAGCGACGGAGACGTCCGGCTCTGGCAAGCGCTTCCAAATGTTGCACGCGATCGGCGAAGCCCTCGCGAACAACTTTTTCAAAATGCGTGTCGGCAGTGTGGCCTTCGGGAACCTTGAAATTCGGGAAACGGATTCTGCACTTGTTCGATTTTCACATTGCAACGCTCGGCGATTGTCCACGGTGCGCTCGAGAGCTTCCGGAATTTCCGCGAAAATCTTGTGCCATTTCTTCGGCGGTCTTGAAATAAAACTGGTCGGTGGGAAATTTCATGCGGTTCGTGTCGCTCATCGTTTTGCCGGTCTGGATGCAGAGCAGGACTTCCTGAGCGCGTGCGTCGGCTTGCGTCAGATAGTGGCAATCGTTTGTGGCGACCAGAGGAATGCCGGTTTCTTTGGAGAGCCGGACGATATCCTGATTAATTTTCTTTTCGAGTTCGAGGCCTTGATCCTGAACTTCCAGGAAGAAATTATTTTTGCCGAAAATATCTTGCAGGCGATACGCGGAGGCGCGCGCTTTTTCGTAGCCCGAATGCGAGCAGCGATTCGTTTACTTCGCCGCTGAGGCACGCGGAAAGAGCGATGAGTCCCTTGCTGTGCTTGGCGAGAAGTTCGTGATCGATGCGCGGCTTGTAATAGAAGCCTTCGAGAAATCCGGCGGAAACGAGCTTGATTAGATTCTGGTAGCCTTCGGCGTTTTCGCAGAGCAGCACGAGATGATTTGTGCCGCGGTAGCCGGGTTCGCCTGCGCCGTCCGCGGACCGCCTTTGCCGGGGCCGGAACCATTTGTTTTCGACGCATTTAATTTGGTGAGCGCATTCGGTTTCATTCCGCCATTTGCGCGAGCGGCGTCACGTTGCGATGCGAGTTCGGTGCCGCGATCGTGACGGCTTCCCTTCGCGACATAGACTTCGCAGCCGACAATGGGCTTCACGCCACGGGTTGTCGCCTCATAATAAAAATTCTGCGCGGCAAAAAGATTGCCGTGATCGGTGACGGCGACGGCGGGCATGCCGCGCCGCGCGGCTTCTTCGGCGAGCTGCTTGATTTCGCAAGCGCCGTCGAGAAGGCTGTAGTCGGTGTGGAGATGCAGGTGTACGAATCGAGGCGAAGATGGCATGGACAAAACTATTCTAGTCTGGAAGAAGAGGTTTGGCTACATGTGTGGCTGAGGAAAAAATTGGGGACAACGAGGGCGAGATAGGATATTTAGAGACGAGAATTAGATTATCGGTTCCTTCAATTTCATGTTGTGATACGAAAAGAACGTGGGTACGCGGCGAGGTAGTGGAAGGAGAAAAACGTTGGGCAGAGTCGATGCTACTTCGGAAAGCTGGAAGCACCTGATAGTCCAAGTGTTTAGATTGCCGGGAGTCACGGCGCTAGCTATATTTGGTTTGCTCTGCACAGTGCCGAGTTCCGCTCAGTCACAAATGCGGAGCGCGTCGCCCGCTCCAATTGAGTATAAATACGAGGTGGTTTCGGTTAAGCCGAGCAATCCTGCAAATAGCGGTAAGCCGGGAACCGGCACACTGATTTCGCCAGACGGCTACACGGCAAAAAACACTTCAATCTTAGCCCTCCTTCACTATGCATTTGGAATTACGAACAACGAGCAACTCGCCGGCTGGCCAAACTGGATCTCGTCTGAACAATATGATCTTGACGCGAGAATGGACGCGTCGGTGGCAGATGCCTTGCAAAAACTAAGCAAGGATGAGCGCACACCCGCACGGCAACATATGCTGCAGGCGCTGTTGATGGATCGTTTCAAGCTGGCTTTTCATCGCGAGACCAGAGAGCTATCCGTATATTCTCTGGTTATCGCGAAGAACGGATCCAAAATTAAGGAAGCAAAACCGGGCGATACCTACCCGAACGGCTTCAAAGACGATGCGGGCCACGCGTTCATAGGCGGCGTAACAATGTCCGCCACCGCAGAGGGTGTGACGATGACGGGACAGGCAACACAAATTGATTACTTCGTGCGGATGCTTTCACAAGAAGTGAAGCGCATTGTGATTAACAAAACCGGTCTGACGGGCAACTTCGATTTCACGATACAGTTCATGCCGGAACAACGCGCGATCCAAACCACGCCGGGTGGAGCGTCGCCGCTACCGGCTTCAGATCCCGGTGGAGTTTCGATATTCACGGCGCTCCAGGAACAGCTTGGGCTGAAGTTGGAGTCTGGCAAAGCGCCGATTGAGGTGATTGTGATTGATCATGTGGAGAGGCCTTCGGGGAATTAGGATTCGGCGCGGCGCGGAACGCAGGGGTTAAAACCCTGAAATGAAAACTCGTTACGGCACGAGTGAACTCGTGCCCTGTTACACGTCTCTCGTCGCGCACAGAATTCAACGCTTTCGCGGATATTGAGACGGGCGAGTCGCCGACCCGCCCCAACATTGCTGTCGTTCGAGTTGAGATTACTTTCGCTTTTTGGCCTTCGCTGGTTTCTTGGCGGAAGGTTTTGCTTTCTTCGCCGGAGTGGATTTCTTTTCTGCCGGCTTCGTTGGCTTGCCCCCTGGAACTGCATTTGCGGCGGCGGCGCGAACTTTGGCGGCTTGCATCGCTTCGATTTTCGTGGCGCCTTTTGATGGCGCGGCTTTCACCGGCTTTTTCTTTTCTTCTTTCTTGGGAACTTCTTTGATGCCGGAAAGTTTGCGCAGGAGTTTTACGCGCTCTTCGGGAAGTTTGGCTTTGCCTTTCAGTTGCGCGTTGAAGAAATCTTCCACAACCTTATCGAATTTCGGTCCGTGTTCCATTCCCAGAGCTTCCAGTTCGGTGACGACGGATGGCAGACTCATGCGCAGTGGGCGCCACTTGGTAATGTAATTGCGAATCTGCGCTTTGGCTTTGGTGTTCTTCGATTCCGCCAGCACATAGCCGATGAAATCCATCGGAGTTGCTTCGAGAAGCGTGTAGGCGTCGCGAGGAACGGCGGCCTTACGGCTGATGAGAAGTTTTACGAGCTTCTTCCCTTCTCCTTCCAATTTGAGAATTGCGGCGATGTCATTGCGCGCGGAATCTTGCGCGATGAAGGACGTCGCTAAGGTCACGCGATTTCAGTTTACCGAGAATTGCCGCAGCGGTTGGAATGGTCAGGCGTGGACGAAGTCCGGACGGAAAGCAATTCATCACGCGAACGCACCAGACGTGCGAGCGCGTCATAATGCGGATGCTTTTTCGCCAGTTGCGGCGAGACCGAATTTAGAAGTCCGGCGGTTTCCCACGCTTTCAGAGCGGCGCCGGGTTTATCTTCGCGAGCCAGTTGTTGCAAGTTCTTCGCCGGCTTCTTCGGGCGTAATTTGTTTGTACAGCTCGCGATCCATGGCGAGATCGAACCATTCCTTCGTGCGCGTTTCAAATTTCAAATTCAGGCGCGCGGCGAAACGCAGTGAGCGCAGCAATCGCACGGGCTGATTGGTGAAGCTGTGAATGGAAAGTCCGCGCAATTCGTGCTTATCGAGATCAGAAAGACCATTGGTCGGGTCGAGCAAAAGTCCGCGCGACGCGGGATTTAGAGAAATGGCGATGGCGTTGACGGAGAAATCGCGCCGGCGCAGATCTTCCATGATGGTGGACCAGCGAATTTCGGGCACTGTGCCGGGGCGAACGTAGACTTCGTCCCGCGCGGCGGAAACACTGCCGTCAACATCGCCGGCAAAAAGGAGTTCGGCGCTGCGGAGCTTTTCATCTTCTTCGATGACTTCGCGCGCCTGCTTTTTCCAGCTCGCGAATGATGCGCGTGGGATTTCCTTCCACCGTGAAATCCAAATCGCGGATGGGCATGCCGGAAATCACGTCGCGCACGGCGCCGCCACTGAGATAGATATTCGAGCTGGTTGACGCGCCAAGTTCCTGCATGCGCATCAGCACGGCGCGTTGCTCGGCGGATAGCCGGCTTTCCAGCAAATACATGTAATCAGGCATTCGTTTTACCGTCCCTCAAGCAGAAAGTTTCGCGCTGCATCGTTGTGCGTAGTCGCGCGCAACTTCTCTGGAAAATTTGCAACTAATCTGCGCTACTGGCCACTGGTTGGTACCTGTTGTGAAACTCTTACGCGCGTGGATGATGCGCCTTGTAAACAGTTTTCAGGCGATCTTCCATCACGTGCGTGTAAATCTGAGTTGTAGAAATATCAGCGTGGCCCAGCATCATTTGCACAGAGCGCAAATCCGCGCCGCGATCCAGCAGATGCGTCGCAAAACTGTGACGCAGCTTGTGCGGCGTCAACTTCTTGCGCAAGCCCAAGGCTCGTCCGTAGGCCGCCAAAATTTTCCAAACTCCCACGCGGCCCAATTGACCGCCTTGCCGGTTCAGGAAAATCGCGTTGCTGAGCTTGGCGCGCCGGCGACTGCGCAATAACACCGGACGCGCTTCCGTAATATACTTGACCACAGACTCCAAAGCCTTCTTGCCGATGGGGCACAAGACGCTCTTTGTCGCCCTTTCCAATACACCGAATGCAGCCCAATTCAAAATCGACATTGTCGGCGCGCAAGCTAATCAGCTCGGTGACGCGAAGACCGCAGGAATAGAGCACGTCCAGAAGAGCGCGATCGCGAAGACCGAGCGGCGTGTTCAAATCCGGCAGAGCGAGAAGCTTTTCAATTTCCTTTACGGAAAGAAATGACGGTAACGACTGGCGAATCTTGGGCGATTCAAGATTCATGGTGGGATCGTGGCGGACGACGCCGTCAATGACCAAAAACTTGAAAAAACTTCGCACGGTGACGAGATGACGCGCGACGGAGCGGCTATCGAGACCGCGTCGATAGAGACTGGAGAGGAAATCGACGACGTCATCCCGCTGAACTTTAGCGAGGCCCATCTTGCGTTCCCGAAGAAAATTAGTGAACTTGAACATGTCACTGCTATAGGCGTCGAGCGTGTTCGCGGAAAGCGCGCGCTCGACGCGAATATAATTTATGAATGCTGTTCCCGCTGCTTCGACTTCCACTAGACTGCTCCCCCGGAAATATCCCCTGCTGCTACCTGCCTATGAAAAATAATTTCGTACACTTCTTTAAGCTCAACCGAACGAAACATCCACGTTAGCGCGAGATAAATTGCCGCTGCGCCGCCGATAGTGGCCGCCAAGAGCGCGGCGTCCACGGACAAGAGGACGTGCTCGCCGACGTGTGCATATTGCACGACTGCCCAACAGGCCGCGCCCATCACAGCCGATGCGAGGAGCGCTTTTCCGCTGGAAATTAAAATTTCTTTGCCGCCGATTCGGCCGTAGCGCTTGCGAAAAATCACAAATAGAATCGCGCAGTTCGCGTATGCCGCGATTACTGTAGCGAGTGCCGGCCCGCCGTTCCTCAATTGCGAAAAGAAGAGCATTACAAATGCGATGTTCAGCGCGACGTTCAGCGCCAGAACTCCTGCGGCCGCCCAAACCGGTGTTTTCGTATCCCGCGTGGAATAAAATGCCTGAACGATTAATTTCACCGCCGAAATTGCGGGCAACCCCATTGCGTAAAAACCCAACACCCATGCCGTTAGTTGGGTGGATTCTGCCACGAAACGGCCGTGTTGGAACAGCACTCGCACGATTGGCTGTCGCAGCAGGACGATTCCGATGGCCGCCGGAATTGTGATGAATGAAACGATGCGCACGGAAAATCCCAGCGTGCGCTTCACGGCGTCGAAATCCAGCATTTTGGCCTGGCGAGACATCATGGGAAGAATTGCCGTCGCAACTGCTACGGCGAAACTTCCTAGAACCAGTTGCATGATGCGGTCCGCGAAGTAGAGCGAAGTGACGCTGCCATTCGGCATGCTGCGTGAGGTCAGAAAAATTGTGTCCACGTAAACATTGAGCTGCGCCACGCCGAGGCCGAAAACGCCGGGCAGCATCAGACGCGCGATTTTGCGAACACCGGGATGGCTGAAGGAGACGCCGAATTTGAACGTCATTCCCCTGCGCACGAGTTGCGGCAACTGGATTAGAAATTGCAGCATGCCGCCGAACACTACTCCTACTGCGAGGGCTACGGCCGGCGACTCGAAATGTTTCCAGACCAGCGCCGTGGAAAAAATAATCATGCCGAAATTCGAGACTGCCGGAGTTGCCGCGGGCAGCGCGAACACGTGATAACAATTCAAGATGGCCATGCTGAGCGCGGAAAGTCCGATGAAGAATACGAATGGGAAGATGATTCGATTGAGCTGGACGGCGTTGCTCCACGCGGCTGGATTGCCGCTCATCATCGTGAACAGATGAATAATTGTGGGGCGCGAAGATCATTCCCAACACGGTGACGACGGCGAGAATTACGGCGAGCGTCCAGAACAGCCGGTTGGCGAAGTCCCAAATTTCTTCGTGGGTTTGCTCCACTTGATAGGAACTGAACACGGGAACGAAGGACGCGGACATGGAGCCTTCGGCGACAAGCCTGCGAAGCAAGTTGGGAATGCGAAACGCCAGGAAAAAGGAGTCGGACAGAATGCTGGTGCCGAGCAGCAGGGCGATGCGCTGGTCCCGGATATAGCCCAAGAGACGGCTTAGCCAGAGTCGCCAGAGTGATGACCGACGTGGACTTGAGAATTTGTTTTTTTTCGGTCAATCGTGGCGGGCTCCGGATCGATAAGCCCCTTAAAAACAAGCACTTGACAGGCTAACGCCGCTTAACATAACATAAACATTGCCCCTTTGCAATTCCTTCGTTTCGGGCACTCAATTTGTGAAAAAGCAAGCGGCAAGCTCGACCCTGAAAAAGGTCGTGGTGGAACTGGCCGATAGCTCAGCCGTCCCTGGGTACGTGAATCCATCGAAACTTGGCAAAGACTGAAGTGTTTGACTTGCTGACGCAGGATGGTGAGCACCGCGAGGTGTCTCTTGAGAAGGTGCGATGCGTTTATTTTGTGCGGGAGTTCACTTCAAACTACGCGCTGGAGCGGAAAGCGTTTTTGAGCCGACCGAAATTGGATGGATTGTGGGTGCGGCTGAAGTTTCGGGATAGCGAGACGATCGAGGGTGTGGTGCCGAACGATTTATTGGCGCTGCTGGATTCGGGGGTGCATATTACTCCGCCGGATATGCAGGGCGATACGCAGCGGATGTTTATTCCACGCGCGGCGCTTACTGAAATGAAAGTGCTTGGAGTGGTGGGAGTGGCGCAAGGCCTCGCGTTGCGGCTGCTACAGCTGCGGCTTCGGATCAACCTCTGCTGTTTAACGAGGAATAGTTGGGCCGGCGTTCTTCGGTACGTTAGTTACAAATCTAACTACAATTTGAGAGGTTGCTGATCTGGCGGTAGCAGCGCGGCCATTGCTGCGTGGACTCGGTCAGCTAGTTCCCTTCTTTGCGTGATGGTGTAGGCGCTGGCGTCGATTGGATTGCCGAAGCGGACGGTTACCTCTCCCGGAGTCATGCTCAAGGAACCTTTCGGTGCGATGCGGTGCGCGCCGATCAGAACTATCGGAACGATTGGCACGCGCGCGTTGATTGCGATTGCGAACATGGCTTTCTTGAACGGCAGGAGGCGGCCGTCGTAACTGCGAGTTCCTTCCGGGTAGGCTAGGAATGAAATTCCCTGCTTCATGCGCTCCGTCGCGAGTTCTGCGCTGGCGATGCCGGAGCGGGCATTACTGCGATCGACTGGGACAAATTTGGCTTGGCGGAAAGCCCAGCCGATTATCGGGATTGAAAGTAGTGAGCGCTTCAACAGGATGGCGATGCGTCGATGGATTGCCCAGACGATTGGTATTGGATCGACAAAGCTCGTGTGGTTCGCGAGGAATAAGCATGTGCCGGGTGGAATTTTTTCGCGGCCTTCTACTTTTATTTTTAGGCCGACCATGCCCGCGCTGAAATAGGCGCCGGATATTCCTGCGCGAAATAGCGGATTCACGTTGCCGGTGAGCAATGCATACAGCATCAGCAGAGGTGCGACGACTATTGTGTACAGAGTAAGGAAAACGGCGACGATTGCTGTGCGGATCATTTTAATTTGCTTAGTGGAAGGAGTCCGCCGGCATTATGACGGAAGTTGGCGGCGCGCGTCAGTTGGTTTTACCTTGCAGGAGGCCTTCGCGGATGCGGCGCTGTTTTTCGGTGGCGTGACTCATTGGAATCACAGTGGTCTTGCGGACAATTGTTGAGCCCGCGGCAATTGAGAAATCCATTTCCGTATTCGTCCGCTGTATGCCCACCTTCACGAGTTTTACAGCACCCGGTTGCTGACCCCACTTAACGAGACCACGACGCCCAGGCTCTCCGTTGAATGAGATCAGAACATCACCGACGCGCAAACCGGCTTTCTCAGCAACGCTTCCGACTTCAACAAATGACACCACAACCGGGTCATCTGCTGATGCGTTCGACGTACTAAATCCCAAGGCAGCAGTCGTGCGGTCCCGATCGACGGGAATGAGACCAGCCTTTCCGAGAATCTCTGCGAACGGCAACTCATCCGTGCCCGCTACATACTTCGTGAAAAAATCTTTGAAGCCTACTCCGGCGACATTTTCCACCGTCGCTTCGATATCGGCGCTGTCATTGTAGAAGCGGCCCTTCTTCGCGAAGTTCTCGTTGAGAGAACGCATCACGTCATCGAGACTCTTGTGATTGTCGGTGGCGTCGCGGATTAGGACGTCGAGCAAGAAGCCGTCGAGCTGGCCCTTGTTGTAATAGGAGATGCTGTATTCGGGCTGATTGTACTGCGGATATTTTTCGAGCCACGCGTTGAGGCTGGACTCTTCTACGCTTTGCCATTTCCGCGCGGGGCGGTCTTGCAATTCTTGAATTTGAGATGCGAGATCTTCATAGAACTGAGTTGGCGTCCACAATCCTGTGCGGACTTCGGCGTATGCGGCGTATGTGCTGGTGACGCCTTCAGCGAACCAAAGCGAGCGCGTGTACGTTTCTTTGGTGTAATCAATCGGCTCGAGCGATTGCGGGCGGATGCGCTTCACATTCCAGAGATGGAAGAATTCATGCGCTGCTGTATTGATTGCGCTGGCGCTGGACGTTGCGCCGATGGCGGTTGAGTTGGCGTGCTCCATGCCTCCGCCGCCCGCGCCGCTCGAATCGATATGGAAAATGAATTGATAACGCTCATAGGGCGCACCGCCCATGAGTTGGGTCTCGTAGCGCACGATTTTTGAAAGGCCTTCTTCGAGTTCGCGCTTGTTGTAGTTTTCGCCGTGGACTGCGACGTAAACAGGCGGATCTATCCCATCTAACTTGAAGGAATCAAGTTTTCCAAATTCGAGAGGAGCGTCAACAAGTGCATCGTAGTTTGGGGCGCTCAGTGAAATCATATGATTTCGACCACTCTGAACATCCACGATCTGCAGCGACACTGCCGCGCCCCAGTCTTGCGGAACATTCGCACCGATTCCGACGACGACTCTTTCAGAGTGTCGGTCCGGGACATAGACGAGGATCTCGGCGAAGTTCATGAATGTGTGGCTTGAATTCACTTGTGACGCAAATGGCCCCGACTCATCCCACAATATTTCATAGGAGACGATAATCGTTTTTCCACCGCTCGATACTTTCCACGTTTGCTTGTCGATCTTTTCGATGTGCAATGGCCGTTTCTCTTCGTCTGCGGCGCGCAAATTCTGAATTCGTGACGCAAAATCACGTACCTGGTATGTCGCGTTCCATGCGGGCATCTGAATTCTGACGTCCTCCTTGGAGTTCGGAACCGTCATGGTAACGTGAAAGATATGATCTTCCGGGTGGTCGAAGGAGATGGAATACGAAATGTCAGCGCGGGCTGCACTCGAAGAAATTAGAGCAAACGAAAGAAGAAAAAGAAGCCTCGCGTAGAAATTGATTCGCGCCATCCGAGATACAGTGGCAGAAGTTTCGCCCGGTTGAGATTTCATCGATTAACCTGATGCGTCGGCAAGCCCGATTTAGAGAACCGGTCTACTAACTTCCCGCAGATGCCGTCGAAACTGCCGTTGGACATTACTAAGATTACGTCGCCAGATTTTGCTTCACGAGAAAGGTATTCAACGATTGCATCGGTGTTGGCGAATGCGGAGGCTTGGCGCTTTTGTGCGGTCAGCAATGCGACGATGCGATCTGGCGATAACCGTTCGGCGTCAGAGAGAAGATTCGCGCGATTTACGGGACCTAGAACAATTCCGTCGGCTAGCGACAGAGATTCGGCAAGCGGGCCTTCAAACGTGTTGCGGCGCATGGTGTTTGAGCGCGGCTCGAATACGGCCCAGAGGCGGCGATTCGGCCAGCGTCCACGAGCGGCTTGGAGCGTGGCGCGAATTGCGGTGGGATGATGGGCGAAATCGTCGACGACGAGAATGCCGCCGGCTTCCCCTTGCACTTGCAGGCGCCGGCGTACGCCGCGAAATGTGCGCAGAGCTTCTTCAATTGCTTCGCTCGGAACATCGCGTCCGAAGGCGATAGCTGAGGCGGCGAGAGCATTCAAAACATTATGGCGGCCTGCGAGCGGCAGACGAATTTTCGCCATTTCTTGCGCGCGGTGCGCGATGCGAAATTCCATGCAGTCGTCAACGTGCGTGATGTCGCCGGCGATCCAGTCAGTCGTGCCGTCGAGTCCGTATGTTTCTACCGGGCAAAATGCTTTTTCCGTTACGCGGTGAATTGCGGCGGTGTGCGGATCGCTATCGCCCCAGGCGACAATTTTTCCACGCCGCGGAACCAGATTTACGAGGCGTCGAAATTGCAATTCGATCGCCGGGAGATCGGCGTAAATATCGGCATGATCAAATTCGAGCGACGTGATTATTAGATCGTCCGGATGATAGTGGAGAAACTTGGGGCCTTTGTCGAAAAATGCGGTGTCGTATTCGTCGCCTTCAATGATGAATTCATTTCCGCCGCCGAGGCCGTAACTTTTTCCGAAATTTTCTGCGAGCCCACCGATCAAAAAGTTCGGATGGCGTCCTGCGACGTGCATGATCCACGCGAGCATTGAAGTGGTGGTGGTTTTTCCGTGCGTGCCGGTTACGACGAGCGATTCCCTGCCCGGCAGGAAAAATTCTTCGATGGCCTGGGGCAGCGACATGTAGGGAATTTTTTGATCGAGAACATATTCCACTTCGGGATTACCCCGAGGAAGCGCGTTGGCGATGATTACGAGATCCGGATGCGGCTGAAGATTTGTTTCCGCAAAACCGTCATGCCATTTTATTCCGACTGATTCGAGCAAAGTGGACGCGGGCGGATAAACTCCGGCGTCAGAGCCACTGACGCGATATCCACTTTCGGCGAGCATGCCGCCGAGAGGCGCCATTGCCGAACCGGCGATACCGCTCAGATGAATATGTTCGATTGAGCGAGTAAGCTTCACGCGATGACCGCCGGTTCGAGAATTTCGAGCGTGCCGGATTTGTGCGCGTTCAAACGCGCGCGAACACCAAGCGGAAGAGTGAGCATTGGGCGAGGGGTGTGTCCGATGCGTGCGCCCCACATGACTGGAATTTCCAATTCGCCGAGAATACGGCGCGCGACGTCGCGTACAGTTGGACTTCCTGCGACGGTAGGAGCGCTTTCTGGAAATTCGCCGAGGATAATTCCCAGGACTCCGCGAAATTTTCCGGCTTGGCGAAGATGCGTCAACACGCGATCGACTTGATACGGTTTCATTCCGCGATCTTCGAGCACCAGAATTGCGCCGCGAGTATCAAGTTCCCACGGCGTGCCGAGAGTTGCTTCGACGAGCGTCATACACCCGCCGAGCAAAATACCGCGCGCAGTACCTTTGCAAAGAGTTGAGCCGCCCAGATCGAGTGACCAGCCGCCGCGAGTTTGGGTGACGGCCGCGCGAAAAGAAGGCTCGTCATAACCGTGCGCAGCGCCGGCACCACCGCTGAATCCGGACGCGACCATTGGACCGTAGAACGTTACCCAGCTTCTTTTTTGCCACAAATAAATTTGCAGCGTGGTCACGTCGCTGTAGCCAAGAAAAATGCGCGGAGTTTTTGTGTGCTTTAGTTTCTTATCGAGCAGATATGTGGAGCCGTAACCGCCGCGCGTGCAAATCACCGCGCCGGCTGCATTGTCCGCGAACCCGTCAAGCAATTCCCTGCGACGTTCTTTTGCGGAGGCGGAGAAATAATCTTTCGTTGGTGGAGATGCAGACGCTTTCACCGGAACGTAGCCGAGACGCGTTAGTTCAGCCAGCCCGCGTCCGAGAATTTGCGATGCGCCCGGAGAAGCCGGCGAAACAATGCGCACGCGTGCGCCGGGCGAAAGGGCTCGAGGTTTTTTCGGAGAACTCATTTCAACGACGGAAAGTATATAACGACGCGACAGTTCCGCTTACGGTTGCGCACCGTACAAGTTCGCAAGTGCAACCCGTTCGGAGTGCGATGATCGAGCTATAACTTGAACGTCGTGAGCTTGTGGAAATGGCGGACGCGATCCGTGATTTCGCGGCGCTTGAGCTTCAGCAAACGCTCTAAGCCAAACTTTTCCACGGCGAAACTTCCGAGAACGGAGCCGTAGACCATCGCTAGGCGCAGCGAATTCGCGTTAATTTTTCCAGCGCTGGCGAGATAGCCCATAAATCCGCCGGCAAAACTATCGCCCGCGCCGGTGGGATCGTGAATTTCGTCCAGCGGATATGCGGGAACGCAGAACACGGAATCGCCGTGAACCATCATGGCACCATGCTCGCCGCGCTTGATGACGAGCGTCTTAGGACCCATTTTGAAAATTGCCTCTGCCGCGCGCAGCAAATTATGCTCGTTGGAAAGTTGGCGTGTTTCGGAATCGTTGATCATGAGCACTTGAGTTTGCTTCAGTGTTTTCTTTAATTCGTCGGGCGTACCTTCGATCCAATAATTCATCGTGTCCAGCGCGACAAGCCTTGGTTTGCCAGTCACCTGATCGAGCACTGAGCGCTGGAGCGTGGGGTCGATATTCGCGAGGAAAATGTAGTCGCTCTTGCGGAATGATTCGGGAAGCTTGGGGCGGAATTCTGCGAATACGTTCAGATCCGTGGCGAGCGTAGTGCGGTCATTAAGATTCTCGTGATATTTTCCCGACCAGAAAAATGTTTTGCCTTGGGCGCGTTCCAGCCCGGCAAGATCGACGCTACGTCCGCGAAATACTTCTTCGTGTTTGACCGTGAAATCGTCACCCACTACGCCGACCAGGTTCACTCGCGTGAAAAAACTTGCGGCGAGTGAAAAATACGTGGCGGCGCCGCCGACGGTGCGTTCCACACGGCCGAACGGAGTTTCAATTGCGTCAAACGCGACAGAACCGACGACTAGAAGTGACATGCAATCTCCTTAGCAGTAATTGAATTCGATTATCTGAGATATTTTCCAGCAATGGGCGCGACTTTGCGCTTTATGGCCGCTGGAATTAATTTTGGACTGGTCACGAGCGCGTGCGCCAGGGCGCTCCCGCATTTACAACTTCGATCTGCGGGCATGGCTCTCACCGCGGCACGAATCGTATTTTGCGCGTTCACGGCGTTGCGGCTCAGATTATTCATGATCTGTTCGAGCGTTACGGAAGCGTGATCGGGATGCCAGCAATCGTAGTCAGTAATCATTGCGACGGTGGCGTAACAGACTTCCGCTTCGCGCGCGAGTTTTGCTTCGGTCACGTTGGTCATGCCAATCACGTCAAAGTGATGTTCGCGATTCACCCTAGCTTCGGCGAGAGTGGAGAATTGAGGGCCTTCCATGCAGACGTAAGTGCCGCCGCGATGTGTTTTTACGCCGGCACTAGAGCAGGCGTCGCCGAGAACCATCGAAAGTTGCGGACAGACGGGATGATCAAAGCTGACGTGCGCGACGAGTCCTTCGCCGAAAAAAGTAGCGACGCGCAATTTTGTGCGATCGTAAAACTGATCGGGAATCAGAAATTCCATGGGCTGAAGATTTTCTTTCAGCGAGCCCACCGCGCTGATGGAAATAATTCGCTGAACACCCAACATTTTCATAGCGCAAATATTCGCGCGATAATTTATTTCTGAGGGCAGGAAGCGGTGGCCGCGCGCGTGTCGCGAAAGAAATGCAACGCGCTTCCCTTCCAACTTGCCGACGACGAGAGCGTCGGAGGGATCTCCAAATGGAGTTTTGATGCGAACTTCGCGCGCGGATTCCAGGCCGGGCATTTCGTAAAGTCCGCTGCCGCCGATGATGCCTATATCGGCTAAGGGCGTTCCAGTTGGGCGCCGGGGCTTAGATTTGTTCGGCATTGCGATCTCCTGTACAACATCCCGCGATAAATCGCGGAAGCGCTAATCGATCGAAACTGGCTCGGCATCAAAGCCGCCGTCTTTTTCGCGGAGCTTGGCCGCCGGCAAGTGCGGATCGTGTCCAAAAACAATTGTCCAGTTCTCGCGGGCGATGATCGGGAGCCACTTGTGCTTATTTTCGAGGGTGGTCATCGGGTACAAATCGTATCCCATGATCCACGGATACGACAGGTGCGCGAGGGTGGGCACTAAATCCGCCACGAAGAAAATTGTTTGTCCGCCGCCGGTGATTTTCACGCACTGCATATCTTTGATGTGGCCGGCGACAACAATTACCTCGATACCGGGAACAATTTCTGCGTTGCCGTCGAGAAAATCCCATTGACCAGACTTTTGCATAGGCATGAAGTTATCTGGGAAATAGCTGGCGCGGTCGCGTTCGGTTGGGGTGCAGGCGTGATCAAATTCTTTGCGCTGCACGATGTATCGCGCGTTTGGAAACGTGGGCACGGCAACACCATTCACGATGCGTGTGTTCCATCCGCAATGATCGAAATGCAGATGGGTGTTGATGACGATATCGATTTGTTCGGGCGTGACGCCAGCTACGGCGAGGCGATCCAGCAGACGTCCTGACTTTTCAAACAAGTAGATGGCGTTCTGTTTCTCATTCCATTTATCGCCACCACCGGTTTCCACCAAGATTTTTTTCCCACCGGCCCGGATCAAAAGAATATTCATGCTAAGCAGGATTCGATTACGGTCATCCGGCGGAGATTTCTTTTCCCAAAGCGGACGCGGGATCACGCCGAACATCGCGCCGCCATCGAGGCGGAACGTGCCGTCGCCAATCAGACAAACTTCGATATCGCCTAATCGCATTTTGAAATTTCCATTTAGTTTCCGTTCGCGTTATTCAGAATCTCAGCGACTGCCGCGTAGGGATCTTTTTTCCGTTGCGCAACTTCCGCGGCCACCGTTGCGAGATGTTCTTTGCGTTCTTTCGTGCCTAGCAATTTATCCAGCAGCCGCGATTCCAGCATTTCGACGAGACGGCGGCTCCAGTGATCCGCCTCGCGCGAATAAAATTCCGGCGAAGACTTGGCACGCGCCAGAAATTTATCAACTTCCGCGATTAAATTATCAATTCCCTTCGTGTCCGTGGCGACGGTGCGGGCAATTGCTGGACGCCAGCCGTCACTTTCGTGCGCTAGTTCGAGCATTGCGTGAACTTGTTGTTCCAGACGATCGGCGCCTTCGCGATCGGATTTATTAATCACGAAAACGTGGCCAATTTCCATCAGGCCGGCCTTCATATTTTGCACGTCGTCGCCCAGGCCGGGCACCAGCAAAACTAAAGTGCAATCCGCGAGACGCACGATATCTACTTCGTCCTGACCGACGCCAACAGTTTCGATGATGATGATTTCTTTTCCGGCGGCGTCGAGAAGCAGGGAGACGTCAGCGGTGGCGCGGGCAAGGCCACCGAGAAATCCGCGCGTGGCCATGGAACGAATAAAAATTCCGGCGTCGCTTGCGTGGCCCTGCATGCGAATGCGGTCGCCAAGAATTGCGCCGCCGGTGAATGGGCTGGTGGGATCGACCGCAATAATTCCGACTGTTTTTCCAGCGCGGCGATACGCCCCGGCAAGTCTATCGACCAGTGTGCTTTTTCCCGTACCGGGAGCGCCGGTAATTCCGATAATGGAAGCGCGGCCAGTCGAATAGAAAAGCATTTTGAGTAATTCATCAGCAACGGGATCGTGATTTTCAATGGCGGTGATGGCGCGAGAAATGGCGCGAACTTCGCCTGCGCGGATTTGTTGCGCCCAACTTTCGACGGGAGTCGGCATTGCGGGGCAGTTATTTCTTTCCGAGAAGTTGGCGCGCGATCACCAGTCGCTGAATTTCGCTGGTGCCTTCGCCAATCGTGCACAGTTTCACGTCACGATAAAACTTTTCTGCCGGATAATCCTTGATGAATCCGTAGCCACCGAAAATTTGTACGGCCTCGTTGGCCACGCGCACGGCAACTTCGCTGGTATATAGCTTGGCCATGCTGGATTCCTTCGTCAGGCGCGCGTCACCTTTATCGGCGAGCCATGCGGCGCGATAAGTGAGCAGTCGCGCTGCGTCAATTTCCGTGGCCATATCGGCGAGCTTGAATTGAATGGCCTGAAATTCGCTGATTGTCTTTCCAAATTGTTTTCGCTGCTTCGCATATTTCGTTGCCGCTTCAAATGCGCCCTGCGCCATTCCGAGTCCGAGCGCGGCGATGGAAATTCTGCCGCCGTCCAAAATCTGTAAGCTATTGATGAATCCTTTTCCGGGTTCGCCGAGCATTTGCGCGGAAGGAACGCGGCAATCGGTGAAAATTACTTCGGAAGTATCGCTGGCGCGGAGACCAAGTTTATTTTCTTTCTTGCCGGGCTTAAATCCGGGCGTTCCCTTTTCCAAAATAAACGCGGAAATTCCGTGCGAGCCCGTCTCGCGATCGGTTACAGCCATGGCCACGCAGACGTCGGCATAATGTCCGTTGGTCGTGAAAGTTTTCGCGCCATTCAGTAGCCAGCCGCCATCGACGGGAACCGCGGCGCTGCGTGTGCCTCCCGCGTCGGAACCTGCTTCAGGCTCCGTCAGAGACCAGCAGCCGAGCTTCGTTCCCTCCGCCAGCGGAGTGACGTATTTCTTTTTCTGTTCGGGAGTTCCGAATTTGTAAATGTGATTCGTGCAAAGTGAATTGTGTGCTGCCACGATGATCCCGATGGAGCCATCGATGCGCGACAATTCTTCAATCACGATTACGTATTCAACGTAGCCAAGGCCTGCACCGCCGTATTCTTCGGGGAAAATAACGCCCAGTAAACCAAGTTTCGCCAGCTGCGGAATTATTTCGTGCGGAAAATGGGAAGCTTCGTCCCATTCCATAATGTGCGGAGCGATTTCCGCTTCGGCAAATTCGCGAACGGTACGGCGCAGAGCTTGTTGTTCATCGGTAAAAGAAAAATCCAAAGTGGCCTCGGTGATGCCGCGAGAGTTTTATTCGGTCATACTTTTATACCATAGCAGACGAAGTTGCCCAACGCGGGTACGGGCACCTTGTTCCTGAATTATCACGCGCTTCTAAAAGGGCTAATTGCCGAGCAGTGCGCGAAATTCCGTCAGGCCGCGTTCAATTGCTGCGCGATTCACGTCGCAGTGCGTGACCATGCGAATTCCGAAAGTATCGGTCGGTCCGGCTAACACGCCGCGTTTGCCGAGACCTGCGCAAATATCGGCGGCTGTTTGGCCAGTTCCCTTCACATCGAAAATCACAATGTTGGTTTGCACTTTGGCGAGATCGACTTTCACGCCTTTGATTTGCGAGAGACCTTCTGCGAGAAATCGTGCGTTGTCGTGATCTTCCTGCAAGCGAGCGGGCATTTTTTCGAGAGCGATCAGTCCTGCAGCCGCCAAAACTCCTGCCTGACGCATGCCACCGCCAAACATTTTGCGATAGATGCGCGCTTCTTCGATGAACGCCGCCGAGCCAATTAGCATCGAGCCGACCGGCGCAGCCAATCCCTTCGACAGACAGAACATGACCGAATCAAATTTGCTGGTAATTTCCGCGACGCTCTTCTTCAGCGCGGTTGCCGCATTGAAGATCCGCGCGCCATCCAGATGAACTTTCAATCCAGCGGCGTGGGCGTGATCGCAGATATCGTCGGAATTCGCCGGCTGATAGACCGTGCCACCCGCCATGTTGTGCGTATTTTCAAGAGAGACAAGCGTCGTCTGCGCGCGATAATAAATCTTCGCGCGAATTAGCGGCTCAATCATTTCCCAGGTGAGAATTCCGTCAGCGGAACGCGTGGTGCGCGGCATGCATCCCGCGATTGCGGACATCGACGCCATCTCGTACTGATTAATGTGGCCAAGTTCTTCGCAGATAACTTCATTGCTGTGATGCGTCCAAATTTTTATGGCGATCAAATTTCCCATTGAACCTGACGGAACAAATATCGCGGCCTCGCGCTTGAATATTTCCGCGGCGCGTTGCTGCAGGCGATTTACCGTGGGATCTTCGGCGTAAACGTCGTCACCCACTTCGGCTTCTGCCATGGCGCGGCGCATTTCGAGCGTTGGCTTGGTGACGGTGTCGCTGCGCAGGTCGACCGTTTGCACGCCAACTTTCGGCGGCGCGGCATCAATCGTGGAATTCGATACGCTGGGTCCGTACATCTTGCCTCCAGGGATTTTGTACTGAAATTCAGCTCATTAATTCGGCAAACACTTCGTTAGAAACAGAAATGCGGCTGGGCGCCAGACGCAGGCGGTCACCGTGCCACTCTACGAGTCCACGCTCAACGAGCGAATTGATCCGCTCGCGCAGTAAAATCAAAGCAGCGGTATTGTATCGCGCTTCGAGCGCGCCGACATTAATTCCATCCAGCAGCCGCAAACCGAGAAATAATTCTTCGTCCAGGGATTGCTCGTCGGAAAGAATTTCCTTTTGCTCGACGAGCAATTTGCCCGCACTTAGCGCTGCCGAATATCCCGCGGGATCGTGAGCGTTCGCCCAGCGCGTCGCGCCGTCGAAAGAATGCGCGCCCGCGCCAAATCCAAAATAAGGCTCGCGCATCCAGTATTTCAAATTATGTTTTGAGCGCAGGCCGGGCTTGGCCCAATTAGATATTTCGTAATGTTCGTAGCCGGCGACGGCGAGTTCCGCACAAGCGTATTCGTAGAAATCGGCAATGGAATCGTCGGCAGGAATTGTACTGGCGGAATATCTCGCGCCGCCGTTCAACACCTCGCGGCCTAGCCGGCTGCCTTCGTCAATTTCCAACATATATATGGAGGCGTGTTCCGGCACGAGCGCGATCAATTCGCCGACGGTGCGCTTCCAGGAATCTTCAGTCTGGTGAGGCAGTCCGGCGATCAAATCGAAGCTGATGTTGTGAATTCCGTTGGCGCGCAAAGTTTTGTCGGCGGAATAAATGTCTGCACGCCGATGGAGGCGTCCGGCCGCGGAAAGTTCCTTATCGTCAAAAGACTGGGTACCCATACTGATGCGATTAATTCCTGCGGCAACCCACGCCTGCACCTTTTCGGCGGTAATTGTTTCCGGATCGGCTTCCAAAGTAATTTCCTGCAGGCTGCACCGGAATGATCCGCGCAACGCATCCAGCATGCGGGCCAAATCCGAAGGCGCCAGTAAGCTTGGCGTGCCGCCGCCCATGTAAACCGTGTCAACATTTAACGCCGCGACGCAGCGGGATTCATTCGACGTGATTCCCGCAGCGTGGTAGAGCGCGTCACGCTCGAAAATTTCACGGACGATTCCATCCACGTAAGGAGCATACATGCCGGAAGAAAAAACTCCCGTGTGGAAGTTGCAGTACGTGCACTTCGTACGGCAGAACGGAACTTGAATGTAAATTCCCAGATTCATCGCAAGGAATGAATGTAGCACATTGGAACAGCGTGGCGCTTTTTCCGGAGCAGGTGACGGCAAATGCCACAGATACCAATTAACAAGACAATGGCCGCGGCAATCCATGTTATTCTCTCGCCAATCTACATTCTCCAGTTCCTGCGGTGCTCGCGACACAAACAGAAGGCTACGACGGTTCGGTGCGACGAGAAATTACTCCACGACGATTGAAGCTCGAACGGTTTGGCGCTGCCATGCTTGTCGGTGCACTTCTATTCGGCGTGAGCTATCTGGCCGATTGGGTTTTGTTCTGGCTGAGAATTCCTGAAGTGAGCACAATTGCAAATAAAGTTGTGATCGGCGTGTGCGCGGCGGTGACAGCGTACATTTGGGCGCGATACGAAGCCGAGCGTCAAGCACGCGCGCGCGAAAAAATGATTTTGGTCGCGGAGTTGAACCACCATATCCGCAATGCTGTAACGCTCCTTGGCCAATCTGCGGTTCTTGAAGACGGTCCCGACAAATTGCGACTGATGGATGAAGCGGTGGATCGAATTGACCGTGTACTGACCGAACTGGTCCCGACCGCCGGCGAAACAAACACGCCAAGATTGTTTCTAGACGATCGAGAGCCGCGCCCGAAACCGAAATATGGGCAGTAATTCTAAGCCGCGAATTCCCTGAAAAAAAGAGGGCCAGCAACTTGCCGGCCCTCTCGTAATTCGAGTTTGTAATCTACCGCTCTAGTTGTCGTCGTCACCACCGCGCCGGCCGCCGCCACCGCCCGCAGTTTGCACCAGGACGATTTGCGATACGCCTGCGTCGTTGATCATCTTGTTCAACACGGGCAGACCTTCCTTCACCAACTGCGTTACCTGCGGCTTCAGGGCGTCCAACTCGCTCTTCAACATGGCATAGTCGGCCAGTTCGTCTGCCGTCGGCGCCGCAGTTACGGATTGAATTCCACCGAACACTTGATTAATGCGCTGCCCAAGCGTTGGAGGATAGTTGATGAGTGGAGGGGCTGCGCTGCCCTGCTCTTCACTTTCGAGCGGAGGATTCACAAATTTCCCGGCTACTGCATTCACTTTCGCGGAGAAATCGTCAGCCGCTTTTTGCACGTTTTCTGGAATTCGCTGATCGCGTGGACGAGTCTTCCATGCGTTCATCGCTGCATCGAGCGAAGTCTTCAGCGAAACGATTTGTTGTTGAGTGACAGTGAGATCGCGCGTCAAAGCGAAAGCGTCTTTGATTGCTGCGAAGCGCTTTGCGCGATCCGCTGGAGCAATTTCTATGCGCGGATCTTCTTCGACGTGAACGACTTTCGTGTCGGTCGCATCACCGAGCGTGACTTTCACGGTGTAATCGCCCGGCTCGACGAGATAACCGCCACCACCGCCGAATCCGCCAAAGCCACCACCGCCTCCGGGGCCGCCGGCTTCTGCACCCGCGCCCGGTACTGGAGGAGGAGTGTAACGAAGATTCCAAATCAAACGGTTGACGCCAGCCTTACCGGTGCAAGCCGCCGCGCCGAATCCACCAGCTCCGGCTCCGCGTCCGCCACCGCCGCCTTGGGCAGCCGCTCCACCCGCTGGCGCTGCCGCACCGGCCGCTCCTGCACCACGACCTCCGCCGCGTCCACCTCGTCCGCCACCACCGCCGCCCGCCGGAGCTGCTGCAGGCGCTGCGCCCGCTTCAGCCGGAGGAGGAGTTGCACCCGGAACTGGTGCGGCCGCGCACGCCAGTGTGCTCACGACATTGTTGTCCTTGTCGCTAATTGTCACGGCCACACGATCACGTCCCGTCAAATCGTTCTTAAGATAAATATTTAGAATCGCACCGTTCGGCGGATTTGGTGCACTGAAAACTGAGTTGCCATAGCCGAATCCTCCGCCGCCATTTCCGCGGCCGCCGCGCCATGAGTAGGTGGGACGGATATCAAACAAATGCACCGCGGAGTTTTGAACTTCGGGTGTCATTTGCTGAATGGGAGTGATGTCATCCATCACCCAAACAGAACGACCGTGAGTTCCGAGAATCATGTCATTGTCGCGAGGATGAATCAGAATGTCGTCCACTGGAACTGTTGGCAGATTCGCGTGAATGTGCGACCAGCTTGCACCCTTATCCAGCGAAACAAAAAGTCCGCGCTCGGTTCCTGCGTACAGGACATTCGTATTCTTGGGGTCTTCGCGAACGACGTGAACGATTCCGTCCTTCTCTGAGATGCCGTTGGAAATTGGCTTCCAGTTCTGGCCGAAGTCCGTCGTCGCGTACAGATAGATGTGCATGTCGCCCATGCGATGTCCGTCAAATGCTGCGTAGGCAGTACCCGGGGCAGTCTTTGAGCCGATCACACGATTCACGTAAGTTCCCTTCGGAACTCCGGGAACCTTGTTGGCGACATTGGTCCAAGTCTTGCCGCCATCGCGCGTGATTTGAAGATTTCCGTCGTCCGTGCCGACCCAGATTACGTTCTTATCCACCGGCGACTCGCCGATGACGGTGATGCAAGGCCACCACTCGACGCCGTCTTCGCGCGAGAGTTCATCCTTCGTGGGAAGAGTATTTAGAATTTTCAGAGTGCGGCGATCCACATTGTTCGTGAGATCTGGGCCGAGTTTTTCCCAGTGATCGCCTTGATCGGTCGACCTGAACAGGAAATTTCCGCCGTAGTAAATCGTCTTGTGATCGTATGCGGAAATTTCGATGGGCGAATTCCACTGGAAGCGATACGGAGGCTCACCTTCCTTGGGAATGGGACGAATGCTCTTCGTCTCGCCGGTCTTGAAGTTGCGGCGTTGCAGTGCACCATCCTGCGATTCACCGTAATCGTAATTCGCATCAACCGGATCGAGGCGATTGTAGAAGCCATCGCCGCCGCCAACGCTAACCCAATCGGAGTTTGTGATGGGGCCGGTCAACGACGCCGAAGGGCCGCACCAGCTGCCGTTATCCTGCAAGCCGCCGCAAATTTTGTAGGGACGTTCGTTATTCGCGGTGACTTCGTAAAACTGTCCGATGGCGATGATGCTGTCATGGAACCAAGTACGACCCATGTCGCGGCTCATGTAGATACCGCCGTCAACGCCAACCATCATGTGATTGGAATCGTGCGGGTCAATCCAGAAACCGTGGTAATCGCTGTGAACGCTTTGACCGCGAGTCTGGTTGAAAGTTTTTCCGCCGTCTTCCGAAAAATAAAGTGCGGCAGCCGGCGCCCAGACGCGAAGGTCATTGTTCGGGTCGATCGCCATGATTCCGAAATACATTGCGCGGGAATCATTGTTGCTCTGCATCGTCCACGTCGCGCCCTTGTCGTCGCTGCGGAAAATTCCGCCCTTTGCGTGCTGGATGCGAGCGTACAGAATGTTTGTGTTGCGCTTGTAAATTGAAATCGCGATGCGGCCGACGTCTCCGCCATTTTCGTACGGCAGATCCTTCGTCAGCTTCGTCCAATTCGCGCCGCCGTCGACCGTCTTGTAGATGCCGCCTTCGGGACCGCCGCCGTTGAATCCCCAGACTGTGCGGCGACGTTCGTATGCCGCCGCGTAAAGTGTGCTGGGATCATTCTGGTCGAGCTGAAGATCCGTGATACCGGTATTCACGCTGATGTAGAGAGATTTCGTCCAGGTTTTGCCGCCGTCGGTCGTCTTGTAAACGCCGCGGTCGGGATTATCTCCCCACAGACCACCGAGCGCTGCAACGTAGACTGTGTTCGGATCGCGTGGATCAATCTGAATTCGTCCGATGGCTTGCGTGCTTTCAAGGCCCATGTGCGCCCAAGTGCGGCCGCCGTCCAAGGATTTGTAAACGCCGTAGCCGTACGAGGCACTCTGGCGGTTATTTGCTTCGCCGGTGCCGACCCAAATAATGTCATGCGACGAGGGCGCAATACTGATGCAGCCAATCGAACCGGTAACTTCGTGATCGAAAATCGGCAACCAGGTTGTGCCGCCATTGACCGTCTTGAACACTCCGCCAGCTGCAGTGCCAACATAAATAATGTCTGTGTTCGCTTCGTCGACGGCGTAGTCGTCAATACGGCCGCCCATGGTTGCAGGACCGATATTGCGGAATTCCAGACCCTTGATCGCGCCACCCAAATCAGGTTCGCTCATGGAAGGAGCCGGCGGCGCTTCGGCGCGCGAAGTATTTCGCCAGCTCGAAAATGCCGGAACTGTGAGCACTGCGATTGCAACAATCACAACCAACCAGAAACTTAGTCCTGCGGACTTTCGTGTCATTCTCACTCTCCCGTATCGCGTTGCAGTCTCCTACCGATGGTAGGAGACGCTGATGCTATTTCGTACAGAGTCGAATTGCAAGAAACAATAGGTTGCACACACTGGTATGGGTGGTCGGACGTACAGAACGCCTCGCGCGTTTCATCGGGATGATGGAAATTAAATAAAAGCCGCGCTACCCTTTCGAGCGGCGCGGCCATAAGAGCGCGTAGACGGACTATCGCGTGCCTAGCCCAACTGCGAAGCAGAAGTTGCGCCGTAAAAACCAAACCACGGCTTCGCGGGGCCGAGACGATCGTTCACGTTCTTAATATTCTTCACGCCTTCGACGTTGAGCCAATCTTCGAGAGCCTTAACTCCCTGCTTGGCGTAAATGGGCATGGCATCTTTCCATGTGGCGCGTCCACAGAGAACGCCGGAAAATTGAGTGCCGGATTCGCCGGCGATATCGAGCGTCTCGCTGAAGACTTCATTGCTGACTCCCGCCGAAAGATAAATGAAGGGCTTCTTCGCAACAGACGCCGCTTTGCGAAAAAGATCTTTTGCTTCGTCGCGCGAGTAAGCTGACTCACCCTTGCAGGCGCGTGAGCCCGCGACGAACGACATATTTACAGGGACTTCCACTTTCATAATGTCCACGCCGTATTGCGGCTTGGAAAATTCTTCCATGCTTCCGGTGACGGCAGAAGGCTTCTTGCGCGCGAACTCGATGCTCTTTTCGTCGAGCTTCTCGTCGTACATGACAAATTCAAGAAAAAATGGGACATCCGCGGCCTGGCACTCCGCGCCGATGCGTTCAACCCATGCGTGCTTCGCCTCGTTGATTGGCGCGGGATCGAATGGAGTGTAGTAGAGAAGAATTTTTACGCAGTCTGCGCCGGCGGCAACGATGCGGCGAACGGAATAATCGTCGAGCAAATCAGGCAAGCGGCCGGGCTGCGTGGTGTCATAGCCCGTCTTTTCATATGCGAGCAAAAGGCCGCAGCCCTTGGCGCGGGATTTTGCGGCGGTCAATCCAAATTCGGGGTCGAGAAGAATTGCGCTGGCGTGCGGAGTTAGAATTCGCACCACCGCTTCCTTGAATTCGGACATCATTTCGGCGGTTACCGCGCTTTTGTCCACGCCCTTATCTTTCGCGATGCTGCTGCGCAACGAGCCTCGCTGATCCATGGCCGCGGCGGCGATTACTCCGCGCGAATTGCTGACGGCGTTGAGGCCCTTCACTTTGCCTGGCGTGATCTTCATCTGTGGCTTTCCTCCGCGAGTTTGGAACATGCATTATAATGCAGTTTTTCCCGGCTAAAACTCAGAAAGTGCATTATTGTGCAGTTTTTCCGGAAACTCACGAAATATCGAAAAATGGGTTTCTACAAACGAGCGACGTAATTCTTACAGACGAATGATGCAGTGAGCGCCGGCGTCGAGGCCGCTCTTTTTTTCGAGAGAATCCAATAAGTCGAGCCCGTTTCGAGCTAGAAATGGCAACAAGTTGAGCGAACGTTCCTGCAAAGCATTCTGCGGATCGAGTGCGTCGCGGATGGATTGCTCGTGCTTGGTCAGAATCCCTGTGCGGAAACCCTCGGCACGTCCGGATTTTGCGCGCAATTTTCCAAATTGATAGAGCATTTTGCGTTGCGCGGTATCGAGAGCGCCAACCAGCGTTGAATCCAATTTGCCGATGGGCTTACGCAACGATTCCAACATTTTCGTGAGCTTCTTTTCTTCGGCGGTGAAGCGGGCTGCAACTCCACGCGGAAGATTCTGACGTTCCATTTTCGCGAGAAGGAACTGGCGGCCGGCAAATATATCCTGCATGGAAAGATCGTAACGCTTCAGCAATCGCTGCACTACTGATTCGACGATCGTAAAACTTGCGCGCGGAAGAATTGCCGGCATACGTCCGAGCAGACGATCGTAAAGCACGCGATTTTGTGCGAAGTACGCAATTTCAGCAGGGCCTCCGATGTATGCGGCGGTCGGAAGCAGCGTGTCCTGCAGGATTGGACGCAGCAGTGCGTTTGGACTGAACGACCCGGGACTCGCCGCGATTGTTGAAACGAGTTCGGTCGCGCTGAATTCTTGAGTTCCGGCGACGAACCCATTGTTGCGGCGGGTCAGTGCGACGCGCTTACCATCGACCGTCGCGAATAATAATGTGGAGCGGTCTGTTACTTTCACTTGGGCGTGATAGCCCAGCTTTTCGAGGCGCTTGTTTTGTTCGAGCAGCGCCGCGCTAAGCTCGGATTGTTCTTTCGCTGCGCGAACCATCAGCGGCGCGGAAAGTTTGTGCAGCCGCGCGTCCATGGGATCGAGCAGGATGAGTCCGCGCTTCGCGAATACGGCGGACATCATGCGCGCGAAAGCTGAACCGAAAGTGGCTCCGGGTTGGTAGGCGCTCGCGAGTATATTTTCAATTTCGCCCGATTCTGAACCGGTGAGAGATTCCGACGCGCGCTTTACTAGAGGCGCGATTGCGTCACCGAGCGTGATGCTGCCGACGCAGCGTCCTTCAATCGATTTGTCGCCGGTCCACTCGAGCCGTTCTTCGCCATTCGCGGTCGGCCAGAAGACGTGACTAATCTCGGCGAGATCATGATCTTCGCTGGCCATCCAGAAAATCGGCACGGCCTCGATACCGCTTTTGCGGAGTTGCTCGACGATTCGGAGTGCGGAGAGCGCTTTGTAAAATGTGTAGGCCGGACCGCCAAATAATCCGACTTGCTGACCTGTAACGATGGTGACGGCTCTACCAGCCAGCCGATCCAGATTGCGAGCAACTTCGATTGGAAGTTGGCCGCCCGAAAAATCCGCATTCTGCGCGCGCAAGATTTCGACGACCGCGGAGCGCATTTTCTTTGGATATGCCGCAGGGCCGCGAGCAATTGCTCGGAAGGCCGACTTGATGCCAGATAGATCGGGGCGTTGACCGTAGAGTCCGGCAAGTTTAGGCGGCGCGGTTTTCTTGGTACGCCAGGAAAGGAAATCGGAATAGAGCCGCGTGATATGCGGCAGTGAGTCTGGCGTCAGACAGTCGTGCTCCATGGGGACAACCATAATATCCGCACCGCGCAACTCCGGCAAATCGCCCGTGTTATAGGAAGGGACCGGTATGTCCCGTGGATGCGCTTCGGCATTGGATGCTCCGGCTGAGCGAAGGGGCACACGGTGACAAAAGCGCACTCGGAAAGGTAGACTATTCACCCATGAGGCACTATTCCATTTTGATGAAATTGGCACTTTTCGCTTGCGCGCTGGCGGCATTTCTAATTGCCACGCCGGGATTTCCGCAAAGCAAGCAAACACCTCCGCAAGCCGCGCCACAGCGCCCTTCGCCGGATCAGCAATCTGCCGCATACCCGCCCGCGCTGCGCGTGCTGACGCGACTGGTGCAAGTCAGCGTGATCGCGGAAGACAGCAACGGAAAGCCGGTGGTCGGTCTCGCGAAAGACGACTTCACGATCACAGAGAGTGGACAGCAACAGATGATTAATTTTTTTACGGAGCAATCAAACGAAAACCTGACGATGACGGCGTCGATGACCAAGCCTGCTCCGAATACTTTTTCCAATCGTTACGAGCAGAAGGCGAACGCGCCCACCAGCGCGACGGTAATTCTATTGGACACACGAAACACTCGCGCGTTGGATATGGCTTATGCGCGGAAACAGGTGGAGTCATTCCTCAACGACCTTCAGCCTCAGGACCGAGTTGCGCTTTACATATTGGGATCAAGACTTCGTATCTTGCACGACTTTACACAGGACACCGCTTCGATCATCCGAGCGATTAACACGGATGCAAACACCGATGATTTCAGAATCGCCGCCAGCGAAGGTAGCGATAC
This sequence comes from uncultured Acidobacteriota bacterium, assembly GCA_963778235.1. GTDB lineage: Bacteria > Acidobacteriota > Terriglobia > Acidiferrales > UBA7541 > DASTCZ01. Next base: position 241,179 of record CAVZTQ010000001.1, read on the forward strand.
CCCGACTGGCGACGCGAATATGGCGGCGTCTGTTAGCGCGGCTAATGGACGGGTTGCCGAGTTTTATATGAATAACCGCGTGGAGCAAACCGCGCTGGCAATCAAGATTATCGCGGATCACTTGAAGGGACTTCCGGGCCGCAAGAATCTTGTTTGGGTTTCAGCGGCGTTCCCGATTGATATTCTGACTGCACAAGGTCCGACGCCTCAAGCGCCTGAGCGCCCCGGTGCAGGAGGAGGAAGCGGTGCGGTCCCGGGGCCAATTACCGGTGTGACTTCCTATTCAGATCAAATTGAAGACGCGACCCGCTCACTGAATAACGCAAACGTTGCCGTTTATCCGGTGGACGCTCGCGGACTAATTGGTAATCCTATTGGCGTAGACAGGCGGGGCCCACCTCCGCGAGGAGCAAGTCCATTCCCTGCCCGGCAAAATTTCGACACGATGAACACATTTGCCGAACGCACCGGAGGTAAAGCGTTTTACAACACGAATGACATTCACGGAGCGGTTCGCAAAGCGCTGGACGATTCCAAGGTTACTTACGTGCTGGGCTACTATCCGACCAACACAAACTGGGACGGAAAATTCCGCGAAATTAAAGTGCGAACCAGCAAGGCCGGGGTGCATTTGCATTACCGCCTTGGATATTTCGCGCTTCCCGATTCAACGATGACTGACGACGAGAAGGCCCGATTGATGACGGATGCGGAGTGGAGTCCGCTGGAGTCAACGGATCTTGCGCTTGAAGTGCAGGCGAACCCAATCATGGCGGCTGCCGGTCGTGAACTTCAGGTGCAAGTGCGCATCCCATCGGATCAGTTGCATTTCGAGCAGAGCGAGAGCCATTGGAAAGACAGCCTGGACCTAGTTTGGGTGGAGGCAGGGCCCGGCGGAAGACCACTCGGAAAGATCACCAAGAACGTCGGACTAGACGTGCCGGCGGATTCATACAATTTATTAGTAACCAAAGGAATAAATTTTTCGGAAACAATCAAGGTTCGTGACGACGCGATCGAAGTGCGTTTGATAACCAGAGACAACGGCAGCGGCGCGATCGGGTCGGTGATTATTCCGGTGTCGCGATTGTTTGCGAAGCCGCCAGCCACCTCGGCGGCGCCGAAGAATTAGACTCGGTACAGGGAGTTCCAGTGAAACGATTTTCGCGATTCGTAGAACTCTTTGCAATCTGCTGCGGCATATTCGTACTTCCGCTCGCGCTGCAAGTGGTTGGTCAGTCCACCCCTCCACCTCCGACCCCTGGAGGTCAAAAGGCTCCGCCGCTCGACCAATCCTTCACTGCTCCTATTGCGACGTCGTCGGGTCAAGCCGCCAAAACCACATTGCGCGTGACTACGCGAGCAGTTCAGGTAAGCGTCATCGCTCAGGATAGAGATGGTCGCGCGGTCAGCGGGTTAACCAAGAATGATTTCACGGTATTTGACAATGGCGCGCCACAGAAAATTGCGTCATTCACCCGACAATCCAGCCATGTGACCGCAGATATTCGCTCGGTTTCCGCACCCGCCCCAGCAAACACGTTCTCGAATCGATTCGAGAATAAGTCTAATGTGCCGCCGAGCATCACCGTAATCTTGCTGGATACGTTGAACACGGATTTTCACGACATGGCGTCGGCGCGCGGGCAGGTGGTGAGTTTTCTCAGGCAAGTTCAGCCGGAAGATCGAATCGCCCTTTACGCGCTGACTCAAAAGCTTGTGGTCCTGCACGACTTCACGACGGATACCGCCGTGCTGCTTCGCGCGCTCGGCAAAGCCAGCAAGACGGACCAAGGCTCCGTCGCTCAACTTGAACAATCTACGGCGACGGGATCGGCAATGAGCGAAGTTCAATCCGGAGGCGCCGGTGACGGAAACGCCGGTATATTCCTACAAGGGCTGGACCGTGAATATGTTTCTGACCTGACGAACACGGTGGAAGAAACCGCGTCGGCGTTCAAAGCCATCGCGAAACATTTGGCAAGTTTGCCGGGACGGAAAAACCTTGTATGGGTGTCCGGGAGCTTTCCATTTCAATTGACGTGGACTCCGGGCAGCAGGAACGAAACAAAATCATTTGACGCCGAAATTAACGACGCTTCGCAGGCATTGAGCGATGCGAACGTGGCCATCTATCCCGTCGACGCGAGAGCATTACTGGCCCCAGGCTTGCCGGCAGCATTGCAGAAACCATCGAGGCCTCCACAGAATACTTTGGATACGATGCAAATGCTGGCGCAGAAAACGGGCGGTCTCGCGTTCTACAACACCAATGACATTGGCGGATCAATCCGGCGCGCGATTGACGACGCAAGTCTGACTTACGAAATTGCGTACTACCCGACGAACGATAAATGGGATGGGCGATTCCGGAACATCAAGGTGGAAGTGAACAAGCCGGGAGTCCATCTACGATATCGCAGCGGATACATTGCGTCACCGAACGAGCAGCATACGACCGATATCAGCGGACACCTTTTGACCGCAGCGGCGCGGAGTAGTTTGGAAGCTACTGAGCTTGGACTGAACGTACAAATCAACGCGGTGGACGCGCCTGGACCAAAACAAGTGAAAGTGGAAGTCCGCGTCGATCCCGACCGGTTACACTTTGAACTGAACGCGGGCCACTGGACAGAAAACGTGGAAGTGGCGTGGATCGAATTGGACGCCGATGGAAACGACATCGGCCATTCCGCACGAACGATGCGGTTGAATATCCCAGACCAAACGCACGATAAGGTCGAACGAGAAGGGCTGGTGTTCAGTCAAACAATTGGACTGGTGGATGGATGTGTCGAACTGCGATTGGTGGCGCGCGATGGTGGAACCGGAGCGCTGGGCTCAGTGAATATTCCGTTGACGCGGATTTTTGCCGGGGCCAGCGCATCGTTGACGCCTAATAAATAAAATCTGTCTGCGATTGTGAAAACTGTACTGGCGGAAAATTTAACCTGAACAAAGGTCGCCGACCAACGCGAAATGGCCGCCGGCGAAAACGAGTGAGCGATGAAATTCTTCTCTTCCAACCGACGCATGGTTTTTTGCCTGAATGTATTTGCTGCGATTTTCGTCAACGGTATGGCGTTCTCGCACTCCCAGGCTCCCCCGCAGCCGGATGGCACTGCACAGAATTTGGCGTCTGCGCCGGCGATTCGTTTTATGGTCCGGCTGATTCAGGTGACGGTTGTCGCAGAGGACGGTGATGGCAAGCCGGTCATTGATTTGAAGAAAGAAGATTTCACGCTTCGGGATAAAGGCGAAGCACAGACAATCTCTTTCTTCGCGGAGCAGAACACTCCGGCGGCACAATTGAGAACGGTCGCGGGCACCCCCTCTGAATTCTTCTCGAATCATGTGGAGAGCAGTCCTTCCGGCGCGAATAGCGTGACGATTTTGCTTTTTGACGCGCTGAATACGCAGTTTAGAGATTTGTCGTACGCGAGATCTCGCGTGATTAATTTTCTTCAGCACATGCAGCCGCAGGACCAGGTAGCGCTTTACGTTTTGACGCCTACCCGCCTTTACGTGATGCACGATTTCACAAATGACTCCGACACGCTGGTGCGATTGATGGGCGGCAAGCCGGAGAAAGTGTCCACAACTTCGGCGGCAAATACTTCCGCGCCCGGCCCGAATGACGTGAAAATTGAAAAGTTGATATCGGACTCTCTCGGTGAATCGAATCGATTTTATAAAGGGCAGCCGCTGAATATTGTGGAGACAACTTCGAGCGCGATGCTGCAAATCGCGCGGAACACCGTGAACATTCCGGGCCGGAAGAATCTAGTTTGGATTTCGGGCGGCTTTCCGATCACGATGGGCTATGCAATTCCGCTGAGTCCGGGCGGCGACCGTCAGGATTTTTCTGCATCCCTTTCTGCAACCGCAAAGCAATTGGGCGATGCCAATGTTGCGGTCTATCCGGTGGACGCGCGCGGATTGTTTGCGGCGCGCGGAGGACGCCGTTATGCGAGCCCAAATATGGATGCGATGGTGCTAATTGCAAACGGCACGGGTGGGCGTCCCTTTTACAATACGAATGACATTGCAAGCTCAATTCGAAAAGCGGTAGACGATTCGCGCGTGTCGTACGTTTTAGGCTACTACCCTACTAATGACCGCTGGGATGCGAAGTTCCGCGAGATTAATATTAAGGTTGCGCGACCGGGAATTCATTTGCGGTACAAAACTGGATATTTCGCAGTTCCGGCGAATCCGGATAATCGCGAGCGCAACGAAATGCTCACGTCCGATGCGATACGAAGTCCATTGCAGATGATTGATCTTGGACTTGAAGTGCACGCTGATCCAGTCTGCGAACACCAGTGGGCGCGAATTGAAAGTTACAGTGCGCGTAGATCCGACCGCGATGCGATTCCAGAAAGAGGGCGAGCGATGGACTGACGGCATCGAAGTTGTATGGGTTGGACTAACTCCCGACGGGCGAATTTTGGATCGAGATAAAGATACCGTCGAGCTGAAACCGGAAAAAAGCGGATACGACGAAATTATGCGCACCGGCCTTTCATTTTCGGAGCACATCAAATTAGGAAGCGATTCCACGGAATTGCGGCTGATTGTGCGCGATCGCGGAACCGGCGCGATCGGGTCGGTGGATATTCCACTGGCGGTTGTGTTTGCCAATGCCGGAGCGCAAACTTCTTTAAGGTAGATGCGTAAAACTTTTTCACTCCTGAATTCCCGCCAGACTTTTGCGCGACATACGTTTCTTGTGCTTGCTGTTCTAGTTTCATTTGGCGGCGCACTCTTCGCTCGTCAGTCCGTTTCACAAAATCCGCCCGCGCCTCGCTCTTCTCCGACTACTTCGGAACAGCCGCCTTCTGATGCGGCGACGTTACGCGTTACGTCACGATTGGTGCAAGTGAACGTAATTGTGCAGGACAAGGACGGCAATCCTGTTACGGATTTGACGAAAGATGATTTCACTTTGTTTGATAAGGGCCAGCAGCAACAGATTGCGCTCTTCGCGCAGCCAACTCACACCGCTTCAACAATTTCCGCAGCGTCACTTCCCGATGCTCCGAATTTCTTTTCCAATCGCGTGGAGGGAAGTTCGGAACGCGCAAATAGCGTCACAGTAATTTTGATGGACGCGGTGAACACGCGATTCCATGATCTGGCTTATGTGCGCGCTCGCGTAGTTGCGTTCATTCACAGCTTGAAACCGCAGGATCAAGTGGCAATCTATCTGCTTACGCCTTCTAAGCTTCACACACTGCACGATTTTACCAACGATCGCGAAACGCTGGTGCGAAGCGTGGGCGGTGCGCCTACCGATTCCGATGTGGCTGCAAAGCGGGCGAATAAGTTGATTTCCGATGCATTCGCGGAATCAAATTATTTTTACAAGGGCGGCAGGATGGGAGTTGTCGAAAATACTTCGCAGGCGATGAGACAAATCGCCAAGAACGTCGCGAACATTCCGGGGCGGAAAAGTTTGGTGTGGATCTCCGGGGGATTTCCGCTGTACATCGGAGAAAGCGATCCGATTGGGGCGCGCTCCCAGCGCTACAATTTTAGTCCGCTGATTTCCGTAACCGCCAAAATGCTTGCCAACGCGGATTTGGCGGTTTATCCGGTGGATGCGAGAGGATTGTGGGCTCCTTCGGGCGGCCGCGGATATATCTTGCCGAATTTTGATTCAATGATTGCGATTGCAGAAGAAACTGGTGGCCACGCTTACTACAACACGAACGATATTTCCGGCTCTATTCGCAAAGCGATCGATGATTCAGTTTCGTCGTACGTCCTGGCTTACTACCCTACACACAACAACTGGGATTACAGTTTTCGTTCGATCAACGTGAAGCTGACACGCAAAGGGCTGCAGCTTCGCTACCGCACGGGATACTACGCGATTCCGGATAGCAACGACGGCAACGGAATGCGCGATCAACTTATTTCAAATGCGATTCGCAGTCCGATTCAAATGCTGGATCTGGGGCTTGAAGTTCACGCGGATGCAAATGTAACGGTAAACGGCCGCGAAATCAAAGCGCAGGTGCGCGTTGATCCGAGCCAAATGCATTTTGAGAAAACCGGCGAGCGCTGGACGGACTCGCTAGACGTCGTCTGGGCTGGACTCGGCGCCGACGGACGTGTGATCGAGCGCGACGGCGATCGTGTGGCGCTGCAATCGGAACAAAGCGGATACGATGAAATTCAGCGCACGGGCTTTTCCTTCACGCAAAAAATCCGGCTAACGAAAGAATCTGTGGAGATGCGGTTGGTGGTGCGAGACCAGGGAACCGGTGCGATTGGCTCTGTGAATATTCCAGTGCAAAAAATAATTACCAGCGCTGCCGATGCCGCGCCGAAGAATTAGTGAACGGCGGGGATTTGTAATGTTGCAAGACCAGCGACGACTTCAGCCTTCTTCTCGTCGGATAGTGGCACGAGCGGGCTTCGCACTTGACCGCCGTACATTCCCAGACGATCCATCGCGTGCTTTACGCCTGCAATTCCCAGTTCGCTAACGCACTTTTGCGCGACCGGCGCGATTTGCTTCTGAATTTCTTCAGCGCGCGCGGAATTTCCCGACAGCGCGGCTTCGTACAATTCAACACAGCGGTCCGGGACAACGTTCGCCAGCGCAAGGATAGCGCCGACGGCGCCGAGATTGAGCGACGGTTCAAGAATGGCCGCCGAGCCGACCAGCGTTTGAAATCCTTTTGGCGCCGCGGCGAGAATTTCTTTTACGACCGGCAACTTGCCCCAGCTTTCTTTGATTCCGCAAATATTCCGATGCTCCGCGAGCCTTGCGACAAGTTCTGCCGGAACTTCGATGCCAGTAAATTGTGGAATGGAATAAACAAGAACTGGAATTGGAGAAGCGTCGGCTACGCCGCGGAAATATTCAAGGAGCGCGGTGTGCGTCATGAGCGGCTTGTAATAGTGCGGCGTCCGCACAAGCGCAACTTTGTATCCGAGAGCGGCTGCGCGGCGGGTACGCGCGATTGTTTCCACGCGGGATTCGACGCCGGTACCCGCAATCAGAATTTTCCCGGGTGCAGCGAGTTCGGCGGCGGCTGCGAAAACACGGTCGGTCTCGTCCGGCGAAAGCAGAATCGCCTCGCCCGTCGAACCTCCCACAACGTATCCGGCGATTTTCGTCTTATTGTAGGCGCCAAAATTTATTTTCAGATGTTCGAGTGCAAGCGAATCGCCATCCGCAGAGAGCGGAGTTGTGATTGGCGCGAATATTCCACGAAGTTCCATCGTTCTATTCCTTTTCCGGCCTTCAAAATTCAACAACCTTATGAGGACTGGCCCTGCGCGGCTTTCCGCGCGTGTAAATCCTGCAGTGCATAAACTTCAAACGTATCCTCTATCTGCGAACGCATTCCTCGGGCGGCGGCACGCGCGGCGGAAAGAGTTGTGAGACACGGAATATTGTATCGAATCGCGGCGCGACGAATCGATTTCTCGTCATAAAAAGATTCGCGGCCAAGAGGCGTGTTAATGATCAAATCCACTTTGCCGGTTTTTACAAGGTCCACGATATTCGGACGGCCTTCGTTCGCCTTGTACACAGCCTCCGCCAAGACGCCCGCGGCCTGAAGCGCTGCAACCGTGCCGCGAGTCGCAATCAGCCTGAATCCCATCGCGACGAGATCGGCGGCGAGCGTAGCGACGTGCTTCTTGTCGTGGTCATTCACGCTGAGAAATATCGTGCCGGAGCGCGGAAGTTTTTGTCCGGCGGCGAGTTGCGCTTTCGCAAATGCCTGGCCGAAAGTCTTGGCGATACCCATCACTTCGCCGGTAGAGCGCATTTCCGGGCCAAGAATCGTGTCTACGCCGCGGAACTTGCTGAATGGAAACACCGGGGACTTCACGGAGAAATAATCGCGCACGGCAAGTTCGGCGACGCCGTTGTGCATCACCACGGGCAATTTCATGTCGCGCAATTTCTTGCCGGCCATCAAACGCACCGCAACTTTGGCCAGGGGAACTCCAGTGGCTTTGCTAACGTATGGAACTGTACGCGACGCGCGCGGGTTTACTTCGAGCACGTAAACAGTGTCGCGCTGAATTGCGTATTGCACGTTCATCAGGCCAACAACGCCGAGCGCCGTGGCAAGACGCTGCGTGTATTGACGGATACGATCGAGAATTTCCGGGCTAAGTGTAACGGGCGGCAGCACGCATGACGAGTCACCGGAATGCACGCCGGCCTCTTCGATGTGCTCCATAATTCCACCGATGATTACGTCGGTTCCATCGGCGACGGCGTCCACGTCCACTTCAATTGCTTCTTCAAGAAATTGATCGATGAGCACGGGACGCGCGGGGCCCATGAGCGTCGCCTGCGCCATGTAGGACTGCACCGTATCTAGATCGTATGCGATGACCATCGCGCGGCCGCCGAGAACATAGCTGGGCCGCACCAATACCGGCAAACCAATTTCGGACGCGACGCGAACAGCTTCTTCGGGAACAAGCGCGGTACCTGCGCGCGGTTGCGGAATCTTTAATTCCTCTAGTAACCGGCCAAATCTGCGGCGGTCTTCAGCGAGATCAATTTTTTCGGGCGGCGTGCCAATGATGGGAACTCCGCAACGCTTTAATTCCATCGCAAGATTCAGCGGAGTTTGTCCGCCGAATTGCACGACGACACCGTGCGGCTTTTCGCGTTCCACGACCGCGAGTGTGTCTTCCAAAGTTAGCGGCTCAAAATAAAGGCGATCCGAAGTGTCGTAATCCGTGGAGACGGTTTCCGGATTGCAATTCAACATAATTGTTTCGTAGCCGTCTTCACGAAGCGCAAACGAAGCGTGGCAGCAGCAATAATCAAATTCAATTCCCTGCCCGATGCGATTCGGTCCGCTACCCAGAATTAGAATCTTCGCTTTCTTGGTCGGCTCCGACTCGTCTTCTTCTTCGTACGTCGAATACATGTAGGGCGTAAATGATTCAAATTCCGCGGCGCAAGTGTCCACGCGCTTGAAGACCGGCGCGATTTTCATTTTGCTGCGTTGCAAACGCACAGCCGTCGGAGTTGTTTTCCAGATGCTTGCCAGTTGCTCGTCGCTGGTGCCGACGCGCTTCGCTTCAAGCAATAAATCGGGCGTCACAGTTTCAAGCGTCACGTGAGCGACGCGGCGGTTGACGTCAATAATTTCGCGCATTTGTGCGATAAACCACGGGTCGATTTTCGTCAACTCAACAATTTCTTTGTCGGTGAGGCCGCGTTCAATCGCAACCATCAACCAGTGGATGCGATCCGGACGCGCCGTTGCGATCTTCTCGCGAAGTAGCGATGCCGGAGTTTCAGCAGGTGCGCGCCACGGCGTGTGCGGCTCCAGTGAACGAATTCCCTTTTGCAATGCTTCCTTGAACGTCCGACCAATGGCCATCACTTCGCCGACGGACTGCATTTGCGTGCCAAGCGACGTATCCGCGCCGGGAAATTTCTCAAACTGGAATTTCGGAATTTTCACGACAACGTAGTCAATCGTCGGCTCGAAGCAAGACGGAGTTTTTTTCGTAATGTCGTTCGGAATCTCATCGAGTGTAAATCCAACCGCCAGCCGCGCAGCGATTTTCGCAATCGGAAATCCCGTCGCTTTGCTTGCTAACGCGGAGCTTCGCGAAACGCGTGGATTCATTTCGACAACGACAAGCCGGCCCGTCTGTGGATCCACTGCGAATTGAACGTTTGATCCGCCGGTTTCTACGCCGACTTCGCGAATTACCGCCGCTGCCGCGTCGCGCATGCGCTGATATTCTTTGTCGGTTAAAGTTTGCGCGGGAGCTACCGTGATGGAATCGCCGGTGTGAACGCCCATTGGATCAAAATTTTCAATTGTGCAGACGACCACGAAATTATCGCGGCAGTCGCGCATCACTTCCAGCTCGTATTCTTTCCAGCCGAGAACGGACTCTTCTACGAGTGCTTCGTGAACTGGGCTCGCGTCAAGCGCGTGCGAAATCAAATCGGAAAATTCTTCCCGATTGTAAGCGATGGATCCACCGGTGCCGCCCATCGTGAATGAAGGACGAATCACAACCGGATAGCCGAGTTGGTCGGCGAGCTTCAACGCGTCCTGGACATTATTAACAAGCGCCGAGGCGGGAACGTCCAGTCCAACTTTGCGGCAGGCATCTTTGAACCACAGGCGATCCTCAGCAACCTTAATGGCGCGCAGCGGAGCGCCAATCAATTCAACGTTGTACTTCTCGAGAATTCCGCTTTCCGCCAGCTCGACCGCGAGATTCAGCGCGGTTTGTCCGCCGACGGTTGGCAGAAGCGCATCCGGTTTCTCAGCTGCAATAATTCTTTCTAGATAGTCCCGCGTCAGCGGCTCGATGTAGGTGCGTTCAGCCAATTCTGGGTCCGTCATAATCGTGGCCGGATTGGAATTGACCAAAACCGTTTCGTATCCATCGGCGCGCAACGCTTTGCAGGCCTGCGTTCCGGAATAATCAAACTCGCAGGCCTGGCCGATCACAATTGGGCCGGAGCCGATAATCAGAATTTTGTGAATGTCTGTGCGCTTGGGCATTTTCGTTAAGAACTCTTTTGTGACGCGCCGCGCTTTGACGTCCGCGGAGTTTTTGTCGCGCGCATCATTTCCGCGAACTGGCGGAACAAATAATGTGAATCGTGCGGCCCCGGCGAGGCTTCCGGATGATATTGCACGCTGAACAACGGAAGCGACCGGTGCCGCATGCCTTCGTTCGTATGATCATTCAAATTTACGTGTGTGATTTCCACGTCGCTCGCAGGCAGTGATTCGGGATCAACCGCGAAGCCATGATTTTGCGCGGTGATTTCTACTTGCCCGGTCAGCAAATTCTTTACTGGATGATTCGAGCCGTGATGACCAAATTTTAATTTGTAAGTCTTTCCGCCCAGCGCCAGTCCGCAAAGCTGGTGACCCAGGCAAATTCCGAACACGGGCACTTTTCCAATTAATTTTCGGATGGCCTCAATCGCATAGCCCACTGGCTCTGGATCGCCTGGGCCATTCGACAGAAACACTCCGTCAGGCGACAAGCCGAGAACGTCTTCGGCGGAAGTTTGCGCCGGGACGACGGTTACGTCGCAGCCGTGATCCACCAGTAAACGCAAGATATTCTGCTTGATGCCGAAATCGTACGCGACAACTTTAAAATGTTTTGCGGCGCTACCCGGCGCTTCCCCCAGATCCTCTCGCCACGGAGAGACCGCCAGTTCGATGGAATTCTTCTTCCATTCGTATCGTTCGGCCGAAGTGACAGTGCTTGCGAGTTCCTGTCCGGCCATGTGCGGCAATGCTTTGGCTTCTGCTATTAATTTTTCGGCGGGTGTCCCGTCTGTGCAGACGATCGCACGCATCGCGCCGGCAGATCGCAAGTGGCGAACGAGTGCACGCGTGTCCATATCCCAAATGACCGGAATTTTGTGGCGTTCCAGATATGCCTGCGCGGATTCTTCCGAGCGCCAGTTCGACGCGAGACCGGAAAACTCTCGCACTACGAGCGCTTCAATGTAAGGACGCGAGGCTTCTTCGTCGTCGGCATTCGCGCCAACATTTCCAATATGGGGGTACGTTAGGCAGACGATTTGCCCAGCGTAGCTAGGATCGGTAAAAACCTCTTGATATCCGGTGAGGCTGGTATTAAAAACGGCTTCTCCGCCGCGGCGGGATTTTGCGCCCGCGGCGCGTCCAACAAAAATCCGCCCGTCTTCCAGCGCAAGCGCGGCGGGCTGTCCGATCTTATGTTGCAGCGAAACCTCCTAAAAGCAGTGGACTAAAATCACTGAGCGAAAATCATTTTGACGCGTATACCGAACCCGAAAGCGATCCGAAATGATCCATCGGCCAATACGCGAACACAGCCTTGCCATAAATATATTCCGCGCGCACCGGACCGAACATTCGCGAATCATTTGAGCTATCCCGGTGATCTCCCATCACAAAATATTGCAGTGGCGGCACATGAAACGGCGGATAATTATTGCTGTCAAGATACGCGGGAAGAATGTAAGGCTCCTCCAACGGTTTCTCATCTACATAAACGCGGCCTTGACGAATTTCAACGGTTTCACCGGGAAGTCCGACGACGCGCTTGATAAAAGATTTCGTGCGATCGTTGGGATACCAGAAAACGACAACATCGCCGCGCGAGATTGGCTCAAACTTGTACACCAGCTTATTTATGAAGATGCGCTCCTGATCGGAAATCAGCGGCGCCATGCTGGTGCCTTCCACCTTCACCGGCTGGTACAAAAAAATAATTACGACGATGGCAAAACAAATTGTGAGAAGCAGGTCGCGCGCCCAAAGGCGCACTTCGCGATGGAAATTCGATGCAACAGGAACTGCGTCAACAGGCGCTTGAGTGGACGCTGAATTTACTGCTTCAGGCGGCGCTGCTTTATTTTCCGGGATGGGAGTGTCCGTCTCCAACATAAGAAATCTTCAGGAAGTATTTATACCACGGCGGAAGGCGTGCGCCAATGACTCTCGCAAGGAAATCGAGATACTGACTCTCCACCAAGTAAGATGCAAGTGAGCGTGAAAAAGGTTTCTTCAAAGTTTACGCGAAAGCACAGGACGAACCTGTTGAGCTCGCTTACTGAACTCGGGTGCGATTGAAAAGTTGAATGTCCTTGCTAACGCCGAAGGTAAATCCGGTTCGCGGATCATTCTTCGTCAGCCCCGCAATGGCCGCGAAATCCCAAATCAATCCGCCGGCCATAAATTGTACTCCGAGACGTCCCTGTCCGCGACTTTCTGTGCCAAGCAATGCAGGTGTTATTTTCCGTGGAGAATAAAGGCCTGCCACTTCGCCCACAAGACTCGCACGCTTGTTAAAGCTATATCGAAACGCGCCGCCGTAAATCACTTCATCATTTTGTGAGTAAAGCGCGTTGGGCGAAGTGAGAATCGCTATTCCCAAATCGCCGAAGGCAGTAAAATTTCCGAAGTGTTTTTCCAAAATCAGTTCGGAATAAATATTCGTGGCGTTATTTCCAATGCCTTTCGTTTGATTCGAGTTCGGCATTTGAAATCCGAATCGGAATGCCACTGCCGGACGGTGGCCCTCCTCGCCGAGAATTAAAATTTTCGTCCAAATAGAAAAATCACCGATGTCGTGTGTGGAATTACTGGTCGGCAAGTCAAGCGTGACGAACGACGCGCCTTGTTGCTTAATGCTAAGGAATTCCTGAATCATTCCCTGCACTTGAATTTCAACAATCTTGCCGATGCCGGTGCGAACGTCGATCGCGCTTACGTTCGTCATGTCCCCGCGGAGCCCGGAAAGCGGGAATGTGACGTCCTGGAGAAAATCGAAGCCCACTTCGGCGCGCATTGTGCCGGGTGCGACAATTTCAGCATCGGAAGTTTGCAGGGGGCGATCTTGCGCGACGGCGGGATGCGGCAACATTAACAATGATACGAATGCGCACATGGCAATCCCAGCGCGGACGGTCGAACGCATTGTAATCAACTTAAACAACTTGCAGCCTCCGAATCGCGGATATCGTAAGCCAAACTGCCTCGTTCAACAACCCTAAACGCGTTGTGCTAGTTCCAGTGAATAGACTTTGACGGTTTTCCGGGTCTCACACGAATTACGAACCCGGAAAACTTCGTGTGCTTGCTCAAAAACCTCTCGGCCGAATCTTTCCAAACAAATGGCTTGCCAAATGTCCCGGTGAACTTTTCTCCGTCGACGTCATATTCATAATTTATTTTCGCGACGCGACAACCAAATGTTGGGTCTGGGCAATCAGCGCTCGTTACCGTCGCGGTTATAAACGGCCAACTTCTACTGCGGAGAAGCTGAAAGCCACGGGCAATTATTCTGAATAAAAGTTCGACCAGAACGTCCAGAATCCAACCGAGCCATATCGTACGGGTGAGAGTAGCAGAAGCACGCGAGAGCGCGAAAGCCGCTTAACCGAAAACGAAATTGATCGACGCAAGCGCGGCCATTACCGCCGTCTCTGTGCGTAGAATGTTACTCCCCAGCGAAGCCTCTTCAAAGCCACCCGCTTCCGCTGCTGTAAATTCGTCGTCCGTCCAGCCGCCCTCAGGACCGATGGCAAGCGTCGCGGCAGTCGTCGCCTCGCGCGAATGCCCTGCAAGAATTTCACGCAACAGCCTCGCGTCACTTCGTTCCGATAAAATTATTCGCAAACTATTTCCGTGTGCCAAATCTTCGCCAGACGGCGGGACAAATCGCTGGGCAACAGCCTCGACCTCGTGCAGCGTCGGCGGACGCAACCGTCGCGCCTGCTGCGACGATTCCATCAAAATGCGCTGCCATCTTTTCGCGCGTTTCGGCGTCGCCAAGATCAAGCCCTTCTCGCTTCGCGCGGCGCTCAACGGAATAATTTCATCCACGCCCAACTCGGTTGCTTTTTCCAGCGCCCACTCAAAGCGATCAAACTTCACTACGCTTAGCAGCAACGTGATTGCAAGACGTGGCGGCACAATATCCGAAACAGTCTCCGTCAGCTCAAATTCAATCTCGTCACGCTCGATGCGATTCACACGCCCCAGCCGAACCGTTTCGCCATCGCTCAATTCGTATGACTGGCCCATTTCTGCGCGCAGCACATGGCCTAAATGATGCGCCGATTCCGCGCGCAATACAGCCTTATCACCATCAAATTGTTTTACGAAAAAACGGCGCCTCACGAGGGGAATACGCTTCGCACTGCGTTGGGTTTGGCAAGCATCGGAGTTCTATCCGAAAATATCTTTCACTTTGTTGAAGAACGAAGAATTCCGTTCGACCGGCTTATTGTCGGCCGCCAAAGTTTCCGCAAGCTGCATCATTATCTTGCGCTGTTCTTTAGTGAGCTTCGTCGGCGTCATCACGCGCACGGAATAATAAAGATCGCCGCGGTTCCCGCCATGTGGGTCGGGCAATCCCTTCCCTTTTATTTTGAAAGTTGCGCCGGTCTGCGTGGATTCCGGAATGCGCAATCTTTCTTCACCGACCAATCCCGGCACGCCAATATCCGCGCCAAGCGTGGCCTGCGCATAGCTGATGGGAATCATTCCAAATAAATCTGCGCCGCGTCGTTCAAAGAACTGATGTTCCTTCACGGTCAACACGACATACAAATCTCCCGGAGGCGCGCCAGGACTCCCGGCTTCGCCTTCGCCCGTCACACGCAGTCGCGTGTCTGTACCTACGCCTGCAGGAATTGCCAGCTCAATGCTCCGGTGTTTTTCGACCCGCCCTTGTCCGCGGCACGTCGGGCAACGCTCGCGAATAATTTGTCCAGCGCCGCGACACGCAGAGCACGTCCGCGTAACGCTGAAAAATCCTTGTTGATACACGACCTGACCACGTCCGCGGCATTGTTCGCAGGCGTGTACACCAGTGCCCGCTTTCGCGCCGGAACCGTCGCACGATTCGCAAAACTCCAAACGCGGAATTTTTATTTTTGTGCGCAGGCCATGCGCGGCTTCGTCAAACGTCAAAGTCATGTCGTAGCGAAGATCAGCGCCGCGCTGAGCGCGCGCTTGTCCGCCGCGCCCGCCGCCGAACAAATCCTCAAATCCAAACATTCCGCCGAAAATATCCTGAAAACCCTCGAAAATTGAGGCGTCGAATCCCCCGGACGCCGCTCCGGAAACTCCAGCGTGGCCGAAGCGATCGTAGGCCGCGCGCTTTTGCTGATCGGAAAGCACGCTATACGCTTCCGTGCTTTCGCGGAATTTTTCTTCCGCCACTTCCTTATTTTCCGGATTGCGGTCGGGATGCCACTTCAAAGCGGCTTTGCGGTATGCGGACTTGATCTCGTCGGACGTAGCTTCCCGTTCGACGACCAACACTTCGTAGTAATCTCGTTTGTGCGTTTGCGGCATGGCGCCGGTCAGTTATTCCTTTTATGAGATGCGGCTTCAGGCGCCGCCGCTACACGGACGGTTGCAGGACGCAGCACGCGTCCATGAAAAATATATCCCGGCTCAAGCACGTCAATCACCGTGCCGTCCTCGTGCTCGGTCTGTTTCCACACGCTCGATGGCCTGATGAACGTGCGGATCAAAACTTTTTCCCTGCGCGTCGATTCGTTCCAGCCCCTGCTTCGCAAGTGATTCCCAAAGTTGCTTGTAAATTAGTTCTACGCCCTTGCGATATTCCCCATAGGCCGGGTCGTCATGCGCTGCCAGCGCCCGCTCAAACGTATCAAGCACTGGTAGCAAATGCTGGATCGAAACTCCGGTCGCGCGGCGCGACTCTTCTTGACGTTCGCGCTCAACGCGCTTGCGAAAATTTTCGAAATCCGCTTGACGATGAATCAAAGTTTTGCGCAGGTCTTCTTTTTCAGCTTCGAGTTTCGCGATGCGCTCATCGATCGCGGTTACACCATCGGCTGCAGGCGCATCCGACACTTCCGCGTTCGCGTCCTGATCGTTTTCGTTCGCGTCGTCAGGCGCAGGCGCGTTTCCAAATGGATTCTTCAGCGACACTATCCTCAACTCCTATCCAACGTTTCACTATAAAGCCGCGCAACATATGCAACGGCCGTAATCGCGCGCTCGTATTGCATTCGAGTGGGCCCAAGCACGCCGAGCGAACCTTGTACTTGATCGTGTGCGGTGTAAGGCGCGCTAATCAGTGCGAGATTGCTGCCGTCCGTCGCGATTTCACCGAGGCCGATTTGCACCAGCACCGGTTCCGGCGAATCAATGCAGTTATTGAGCAGCGCGACCAACTTATGTTTTTCTTCGATAGCGAAAAGCAATTCCTGAAATTGTCCCTGTCCGGAAAATTCCGGCGTAGCTGCCATTTGCGCCGTGCCTTCCACCAGCACTTGGCGCGTGGTCGTATCTGCAAGTAATTCTGGATCGCACAATGTGAGCGCCGTCGCCATCA
This sequence comes from uncultured Acidobacteriota bacterium, assembly GCA_963778235.1. GTDB lineage: Bacteria > Acidobacteriota > Terriglobia > Acidiferrales > UBA7541 > DASTCZ01. Next base: position 258,030 of record CAVZTQ010000001.1, read on the forward strand.
GATCGTCGTAGCGCTGGCGTTCCTTCGCCAAATTTGCCAGCAAGTCTTCGCGAATCGCAGCAAGCGTCCATCCGGAATAATGTCGATTCAAGTGATCGCTGGTGCGATCCAATTCTTCCTGAGTGAAATGCCGCTGCATTTGCAAAACTTTATCGCGCGTCGCGCCGCCCGGACCAATCACAATTGCCAGTACGCGCAAATCCGGCAATAGTACAAATCGCAGATGCTCAACCACAGCTTTTCCAATTGGAGGCGCAACCACAATTCCCAATCCGCGCGAAATTCGTGCCAGCACCCGTCCGGCACGCTCCGCAATTTCTTCCGGCCCGCGCGCTGCGGACATTTCGTTGCGAATCCACTGCTCATCTTCCGGCGTGAGCCGCGCTTGCGATGCCACCATTTGCGCGAAAATTCTGTACGCCGCGGCGGTTGGAACTCTGCCCGCCGACGTGTGCGGCTGCGAAAGATAGCCGGCCTCTTCCAGGTCAACCATCACATTTCGGATTGTCGCAGGGCTGAGCTGCTCCGTCAGACGCTTGGAAATCGCGCGCGAAGAAATCGGCTCGCCGGTTTCAATGTACGCGCGCACCACATCCACCAAAATCTCGCGATTGCGGCGCTCCTGCGTGTCTGTATCGCGCATCATCATGAAAAGGAAATCCCCACAAGTTAATTGTAGCAGGACGCGAAGCGTACGCAACCGCGCAGCTTGCGTCCATTGCGCGATTTGCGATCACGGCGCTTCACAATCACGCCTTCTACATCTCGTTCATTTTTTCGGTATCGATTTGCGCACGCTGCAGACGGTCGGAATAGTCAATGTAAAGCGTTTTCCATTCCGAATAAAAATCCAATGCCGCCGTTGCGGCTTCGCGATGGCCATTCCCTGTTTGCTTCATGCCGCCAAACGGCAAATGCGTTTCCGCGCCGATTGTCGGAGCATTCACATAAACAATTCCAGTGACGATATCGCGCATCGCGCGAAATGCTTTGTTCACATCGCGCGTGTATACGGACGCCGAAAGCCCGTACTTCACGCCATTCGCAATTTCCAGCGCCTGATCGAAATTATCAATCGGAATTACGGCCACTACCGGCCCGAAAATTTCTTCCTGGCTGATGCGCATTTTTGCGTCGCAGTCGGAAAAAATTGTCGGCTCGTGGAACCATCCCTTGCCAAGCGCGCCGTCATTCAAACGATTCCCGCCCGAAGCCAGCTTCGCGCCTTCGCCTTTGCCGATGCCCACATACTCCACACTTTAGTCAGCGCAGCTTCGTTAATCAGCGGACCCATTTCCGTCGAAGCGTCCTGTCCATCGCCAACGCGCAACGCTTTCGCGCGCTTCGCAAATCGATCCACAAACTCGCCATAAACTTTTTTGTGAACTGCGAACCGGCTGGCGGCTGTGCAACGCTGCCCAGTCGTTCCAAATGATCCCCACACCGCGCCTTCCACCGCCAAATCCAAATTCGCGTCGTCCATCACGATGATGATGTTTTTTCCGCCCATTTCGAGCGTGCACTTCTTGAATGTTGGCGCGCAGGATTCGCTCACCAGGCGTCCAACTTCCGTGGACCCAGTGAAACTCACAAGATGCACGTCTGGATGATTCACGAGCGGCGCACCCGCCGAAGGTCCGTCGCCCATAACAATATTCACGACACCGCGCGGCAATCCAGCTTCCGTCAACGCTTGCACGTAATGAAATGTAGAAAGCGGCGTGTCTTCCGCGGGCTTAATCACCACCGTATTTCCGCATACCAGCGCCGGCGCCATTTTCCATGACGGAATCGCCATCGGAAAATTCCACGGCGTCACCATTCCCGCCACGCCGATTGGCGAGCGCACGCTCATGGCAAATTTGTTCGGCAGCTCGGACGGCGTCGTTTGCCCGAACAGGCGGCGGCCTTCGCCCGCCATGTAGTACGTCATGTCGATCGCTTCTTGCACATCGCCACGCGTCTCCGTCAGAATCTTTCCCATTTCGCGCGTCATGTCGCGCGCCAAATCGTCTTTGCGTCGAACCAATAATTCCGCGGCCCGATACAGAATCTCCGCGCGCCGCGGCGCCGGCACCAGCCGCCAACTCTTGTACGCTTCCGCCGCGGCATTCACCGCCAAATCCACGTCTTCGTTTGTGGACGACGAAAACATTCCGATTAGCTCGGCCGTATTCGCCGGATTGCGATTCTCAAATGCTTTGTGATTGCGGGATTCCTGCCATTCCCCGTTGATGAAGTTTTTATAAACTTTCGGTGCGACTGCGCTTGTCATCGAGCCTCCAGATGCACGGGATTGAATGGCCTGAAATTACATTAGGACGAAAGTTCGATGCGGACAATCAAACTTAGCAGAGGGTTCGCAGAGCGTCAACGAAGCTATCGAATTGAAAAAACTAACGCTGAATTGAAGGAGTTGTCGAAGAAGCGGGCGAACCAGCGGGCTTCGCAACACGTGGCGCGCCGCGTCCGGCCGTTTCGGAACCAAGCCCGAGCTTCTGCAGCGAAAGCGCGTCCAGCTTCCCGCTGGGATTCAGTCCATTCACCTGCTGAAAATGTTTCATCGCCGCAACGCTGGCGTCATCCCATTTGCCGTCGGCTCGCCCTTGTATGAGTCCGATGCTGCAAGCGCGCTTTGGATTTCCCTGATGCGATCCGCAGTCGGCGCCATTTGCATTCTGGCATTTTGCGGACCTCGCAGCAGCCCGGTTTCTTCTTTGCACTCGCGCTGGACGAACCAGGTTTCTCGGCGTCACAGTTTTCTTGGCTTGCGAGTGTTTGTGATTCGCTCGATGACTTGCGACTGCGATGTTCGACTTCGTCTCCGCTCGATTGCGCCGCCGAATCGGCATCGAGCAAAATACACAAGCCGCCGGCGAGAAGCACCCGCCAGCGGCCCGTAGAATTATTCTGTATCGCCTTTTATTCAATGCGCCTCGTTGAAATTCAGCCTGCTCGTGCAATGCACTTCCAGCGAATTAGTCCGCCGATGGCACCATACCCGCAAGCCTTCGTGACATCACCGTACCGGCCGACATTTCCAGCACTCGGAAAACAACTTCCTGGCCCGGCTTTAAGGCGGAAATGAATCTTCTGATAATCGGCCAGATTGCTTACGGGCTGTCCATTCACGGAAAGAATCACGTCTTTCGACTGGAAAGTCAGATCCGCGCCGAAACTCGCTGCTGCAGGCTGGCCTCTTGACGATCACACCTCGATTCGGCTCGATTCCAAGTTCCTTGGCTTCGTCCGTCGTCAAATTCCCAACATGCAGACCAAACTGATCCTGCGCCGGCGCTGGCTGCGGCGCGTCCTCGTTCTTCGCTTCTTCCGGAGTAATCTTCGACCGGTCGCCAACTGTCACCGAGATCGTGTGCGCAACTTTATCGCGAACATAGGTAAGTTCAACTTTGCCTCCCACCGGTGTCCGCGTAATTGGATCGACCAGATCGTTGCCCGTCTTCACAGGCTTGCCGTTCACCTTCGTAATTACATCTTCTGCTTTCAGACCTGCCTTCGCCGCTGGTCCATCCTTATCAACCGCGCCAATCATCACGCCGTAATCAGCGCCCAAACTGTGCAACGCAATCGGATTGGTACTTTCGCCCTCGCGGAATGAAATTCCAATCGCGCCGCGCGTCACATGTCCGTGAGTAACAAGCTGGTTGTAAACGTCAATTGCCACGTTCGACGGCAGCGCAAATCCAACGCCTTCATTTCCCATGCTGCGCGAACCGGTCATGATTGCCGTATTGATTCCAATCACCTGTCCCGCCATATCCACTAGCGGCCCGCCGGAATTTCCCGGATTAATTGCCGCGTCGGTCTGAAGGAATCGCTGGAACTGGCTGCTGTTCGTTTGTAGCTGGCTGCGATCGCGATCTTTCGCGCTAACAATTCCCGCCGTCACGGTCGCGTTCAATCCAAACGGGCTGCCAATCGCCAGCACCCAGTCACCGACTTGCACTCCGTCAGAATTTCCAAGCTTTGCGTAAGGCAATTCGCGTCCGACTTCAATCTTAATTACCGCAAGGTCCGTGTCCGCGTCCACGCCGACTACTTTCGCGTGTATATGCGTCGTGTCGCCCTCAAGCGTCACCTGAATTCTCGTCGCCTGATCCACCACGTGATTGTTCGTCAGGATAAATCCCTTGGAGTCGACAATAATTCCGGAGCCTAAACTGCTTTCGGCGCGATCCTGATCGCCCTGGTCCGGACTGTCAAAAAACTTGTTGAAGAAATCGTCCATCGACGGATCATTGCCGTCCGGAGCGCCACCCTTGGGACGCGCTTGTCCGCCGGGAACGGACGGATTGACCGGAGATGGGGTACGGCGCATCTGCACGCGCGGCTGCGCTTGCATCACTTGCGTGCTGGAAATATTCACTACGGCGGGACCTACCTTGCTAACAATTCCGGAAAACGCGTTGGACATGATTACTGGATCGGGTATCGCCAGCGTCTTTGCACTTTCAAACGTGCGCGTGGCTCGCGCCCGCGCGCTCTGAAATCACACTACCAATCAGAATTCCCACTCCCAGCGTCGCCACCACTAACAGCGCCGCCACTCCTCTTCGAGTTCTTGACCAATCCACGATCCCGCGAAATTGCATTCCCATTTGCTGACTCCTCCTGAGTATGTCCGAGGCGTCAGCCCGGATTATACACCCCTCTAAGCCCCGTTACATTAGACGCTAAAAGAGTTTTGACGTGAGCATCACCCAACGTCACTGCCCTTTCGTCCGGTCACACCACCCTGTTTATCTAACACTATAGGATGTGAAAACTCTCCGAAACGTTGCGTCAATCTTCCAGTCTGCTAGAATCGAATTGGAGCTTCGCGAATATGCCATTGCGCACGATGTATCAAAAGATTTGGGACTCGCACGTCGTTAACGAGCCTGCCGGACAGCCCGGCCTTCTTTATATTGACCGTCACCTGATTCACGAAGGCACTTGCCCTCAAGCGTTCGCAGGACTGAAAGCCGCCGGCCGCAAGGTTCGCCGGCCCGACCTCACTTTCGCCGTGATGGACCATTCCGTCCCGACAATTACCAAAGATCGTTTTCTTCCTATCGTGGATCCGGATGCGGCAGCGCAATTTGACGCCCTCACCGAAAATTGTCGCGAAACTGGCGTGCGTCTTTTTGACATGCACAGCGCGCAATCAAGGCATCGTCCACATCATCGGTCCCGAACTTGGCATCACGCAGCCGGGACTGACCATCGTTTGCGGCGATAGCCACACTTCCACGCACGGCGCATTCGGCGCGCTCGCATTTGGCATCGGCACCAGCGAAATTGAACACGTGCTCGCGACGCAATGCCTTTCGCAATTCGCATCAAAGACGATGCACGTTGTCGTCAGCGGAAAACTGCTCCGCGGCGTGACCGCGAAGGACATCATTCTCGCCATCATCGGAAAAATTGGCATCGGCGGCGGCAACGGACACGTGTTTGAATATCGCGGGCGAAGCGATTCGCGCGCTTTCCATGGAAGGCCGCATGACGATTTGCAACATGTCCATCGAAGGCGGCGCTCGCGCCGGAATGGTCGCGCCCGACGAAACAACTTTCGCCTACCTCGAAGGCAAGCCGTTCGTTCCGCGCGGAAAAGAATTTCAGGAAATTGTGGCGCGCTGGAAAACGCTGCCAACCGATCCAGGCGCAAAATACGACGCAAGTCGTCGAACTCGAGGCGACGAACTCGCGCCGCAAGTCACCTGGGGCACGAATCCCGGCATGGTGACGGCAGTCACGGACAGCGTGCCCGACCCGAAGTCGTATTGCCGATCCCGATCAGCAGCAAGGCCGTCGGAGCGCGCGCTCGAATACATGGGCCTGAAAGCCGGCACGCCAATCGTGGATATTCCGGTGGATCGCGTTTTCATCGGCTCCTGCACAAATTCGCGCATTGAGGATCTGCGCGTCGCCGCAAAAGTGGTGGCGGGAAAGCACATCGCGAAAAATCATTAAAGCGCGCGCTGGTGGTGCCCGGCTCGCGCGTCGGTGAAAGCTCAAGCCGAAAAAGAAGGGCTGGACAAAATTTTCACGCGACGCCGGATTCGAATGGCGCGACGCGGGATGCAGCATGTGCATCGGTATGAATTACGACGTGCTTCCGTCGGGCGAACGCTGCGCCAGCACTTCCAATCGAAATTTTGAAGGCCGCCAGGGCAAGGGCGGCCGCACGCACCTGGTCAGCCCGATGATGGCCGCCGCTGCCGCGATTGCAGGACATTTTGTGGACATTCGCGAACTGGACGCAGCGCGGTAGGAGCGATTGCATGCAAGCTTTTATTCAACATACCGGACTGGTCGCCGCCGCTGGATCGCGTGAACGTGGACACCGACCAGATGATTCCCAAGCAATTCCTGAAGCTCTCACGCGCGAAGGCTTCGGCAAGTTCTTTTTTACGACTGGCGCTATTTGCCCGGCGAAAAGCCGAATCCGGAATTTGTGCTGAACTTGCCGCGCTACAAGGGCGCGTCCGTGCTGCTGGCGCGGCGCAAATTTCGGCTGCGGCTCCAGCCGCGAACACGCGCCGTGGGGGATTCTCGACTACGGATTCATCAGCATCATCGCGCCAAGCTATGCCGATATTTTCTACAACAATTGTTTCAAGAATGGAATTTTGCCGGTCACGCTTTCGCAGGAACAGGTCGACGAGCTTTTCAAGCGCACCGAAAATAATGTGGGCTACAAACTGACCGTCGATTTGCCCAGCCAAACCGTTTCCGATTCCACCGGGCTGAAATATTCCTTCGAGGTAGATCCGTTCCGCAAGGATTGTTTGCTACGAGGACTCGACGACATCGGCCTCACGCTGCAGCACGAGCCGGACATCACCGCATACGAAAAGAAGGCCCATCCGCACGTTTCGCAATATGCGCCAGTGGATATGAAGGGGCCGCAGCCGCAGAATTAGACCATCGCGGATTTTCTACCCGCCAGGATTCGGCGATTCCGCCGCCACCGGCGCACCACTCTTCATCTCCGCCACCAATATTCCCGCGAGAATCAGCACTGCTCCGCCAAGCGCTTTTCCAGAAAGCCTTTCGCCCATCCAAATATATGAAGTAACCCCCGCGAACACCGGCTCCAAACTAAAAAGTATCGCCACATGCGAAGGCGTCGTATGTTGCTGCGCCCAAATCTGAATCGAAAACGCGAACGCCGTCGCGAAAACAGCCGTCACGATAATCGCAATCACTACGGGTTCACTCGCGTGAAATCGCGCGGGTTCCAAATGTGTAATCGAAGCCACGGGAACCGCAATAATAGAAAGCCCCGCCGTCGTCGCAATTTGATAAAACGTCAGCGCGCCCACGGAATGTTTCGGACTGAAGTGTCCCACGCACACAATATGCAGCGCGAAAACTACCGCGCAGCAGCCGACCAGCAAATCCCCACCATTCAGTCGACCCAATCCTTCCCGCGGCACCGTCAGTAAATATAGTCCGACCAGCGCCGCCAGCGCACCAACCCAAACCGTCATTCCAATTTTCGACTTCCAAAATATTCCGTGAAATATCGGCACCAGCACCACGCTCGAACCCGTAATAAATGCCGCCTTCGATGGCGTTGTGCTAAGCAGTCCCAACGTTTGGAACGCGTATCCGCCAAACATGATTATTCCGAGAAAAATTCCCGCGCGAATATCAGCTAAGTTTGCGTCCTTCAGAGAACGCCAAAACAGCGGCACCAGCACGATTGCCGCAAACACAAAACGTACCGCAAGAAATCCGAATACGGACGAATCCGCCAGCGCGTTCTTCACCAGCACAAACGTTGCGCCCCATACCAGCGCACAACTCGCCAGTGCCAGATCAGCTTTTATTCGAGTGGACATGTGCCGCGCGTAGTGTAGAGGCGCACGCGCCAGCGGGCAAGTATTTGCAGGAAGTTAATTTCGCGCAGCTTGGAATAAAATTACTGGCCGTAAACCACGCGGCCGCCAACAATAGTGTTCAACACTTTCACATTCAAAATATCGCCAGCAGGGATCTTCGTAACATCACCGGACAGTACAATTACGTCCGCAAAATTCCCCGGCACAAGCTGCCCCTTCTTCCCTTCTTCAAATTCCGCGTAAGCCGCTCCAACCGTGTACGCACGAATGCACTCGTCCATCGAAATTTTTTCTTGCGGCTGCCATCCACCCGCCGGAGTTCCATCCGGCAGTTGCCGCGGTGACGCACGCATGTATCCCGCGCATCGGATTAATCATTTCCACCGGCCAATCCGTTCCAAACGCCAGCTTCACGCCGTGATCCAGCATTGTCTTCCACGCGTATGCGCCTTTAATCCGCTCCGCGCCCAACCGTTTTTCCGCCCAGCGCATGTCCGTCGTCTGATGCGAAGGCTGCATCGACGCAATCACTTTCAGCGAGCCGAATCGCGCAAAATCATCCGGCGCAACAATTTGCGCATGCTCGATTCGGTCACGCCGGTCGCGCTCGCCATTCGCCGCCACTACCGCCGCAAACGCATCCAGCGCCACGCGATTTCCGCGGTCTCCAATCGCATGAAACGCAATTTGGAATCCCGCCTTGTCGCGCTCGATGGACATCTTATTCAAATCATCCGGATGCGATTCATAATTCCACTGGACTTTGAATCGTCGGTATAAGGAGCCAGCAGCGCCGCCGTTCCAGTTCCCAGCGCGCCATCCATAAATCCTTTCAGCGCGCCGGTTTTCAGCCACGGATCAGTCGTGCCACCTTCCGTCCGCATTTGCTGCAATCGATCCAGCGGCAAATCAAACGGCAGCCATTCCGTGATTCGCGCCGTCAGCTTCCCTTCTTTTTTCAATTCGCCGTACGCAAGAAAATCCTGCCAGGAAGAATTATCCTGCATGGAAGTGACGCCGTACTTCGCCGCTTCCGCTAATGCCAGTTCAATTCCCTTTCGCCGCTGCTCTGCCGTATCTCCCGGAATTTTTCGCTCAACCAATCCGTACGCCGGGCCTTCCTTCAACATTCCATCCGGCTGCCCTTGCGCGTCGTGTTCAATTTCTCCGCCCGGCGGATTCGCCGTCGCCGCCGTGATTCCCGCCAACTCCAAAGCTTTGGAATTCGCTACAGCAACGTGTCCGGAAATGTGAGTGAACAACATCGGATGCTGCGTCGAAATCGCGTCTAAATCTTTTCGCGTCGGAAAATTCGCGGGACTCCACAACGTGTGATCCCATCCGCGCCCGGTAATCCAATCTCCGGGTTTCGTCTGTGCCACTCTCGCTCGCGAATTCGGCTTCTGAAATTCCGCCAACGATTTCGCGCCTTCCAGATTCACCGTCAACTTCGCTTGCGCCGCGCTACCCAGATGCAAATGCGCATCATTAAATCCGGGCATCGCAAATCCGCCGTGCAAATCAATCACGCGAGTCTTCGAGGCAATCAATTTTCGTATTTCCGCCGTCGTTCCGCGTGGCGACGATTTGTTCTCCGCGGCAAGCAATTGCCTCCACTCGCGGCTTCGCGGAATCACCCGTGTAAATCACTCCGTCGATCAGCGCCAAATCCGCCGGCGCGCCAGAATCTTGATTCGTCATAGCCCCTTCCACTTGCCGAGGTCCCGGAGTTAGATACAGCACCATTCCAACGCCAATCGTTACAACCACGCAAACCGCAATTACTCTGACTACAATCGCGAAAAATTTCATTTCTCAACTCCCGCCGCGCTCAGCACCGTCAGCAGCACGCGCTTCAATCCCATCTCGCGCCCCGCCGGATCAAACCATTCCGCCAACGTATGCGCGCCACCCGCGGTTCCACCGCCGCCAATCGAAATCGCCGGAATTCCTTCCGACAGCGGAATATTCGCATCTGTAGAAGATCGTTCCGTCCGCGAACGATTCCCCAGAAATCTGTCCGCGTCCATCACACTTTGCAACAACGGCGATCCCGCCGCCAAATCTCCGCCCGGCCGCGCGCCCAGCAATTTTAAGTGCATCTCAATTCCCGCGCCTTCTGCCGGAGCCATCCCGCGCGAGTTTGACGCCGCCATCTCTTCCTGAATTCCCGCGCGAATCGCATCGCGTAACGCCGTTTCCACGCGCGAAATGTCGCGCTCCTGTTCGCTGCGAATATCCACCTTAATCGCCGCGCGCGCCGGAATTGAGTTCACCGATCCGCCGCCCTCAATCTCCCCAATATTAAATGTTGTGCGGGGACTTCCCGGCACTTCAATCGTCCTCAGAAAACGCGCAATCCCTCGCGCCATAGCATCAATCGGATTCGGCGCGCCAAAATCCGTCCAACTGTGTCCGCCCGGTCCCGTCAAAACAATTTCAATTCGTCGCGAAGCCAACGCCTGCGTCACCACATATTCTGTCGACGCGCCGTCCAGCGCAATCACCGCCGAAAGTTTCTTTCCATATTCCTCAACCAATTTCCGAATCCCACGCAAATTTCCTTCGCCTTCTTCGCCAACATCCGCTGCAAAAATGATTGTTCGTCGATTAGGAATCTTCGTTTCGCTGAATCGCTCGCGCCACACCCAGCAACGTCGCAAGCCCCGCGCCATTATCAGAAATCCCCGGCGCATAAAGATGCCCGCGCTCGCGTCGCACGTGAACATCCGTGCTCTCCGGAAAAACTGTGTCCATGTGCGCGGTGATCAGAACAATTTCATTCTCCGAAGTCCCAGCAAGCTCCCCAATCACATTTCCAATTTCATCCGTCCGCACGCGCAGCCCGACCGCCGCCAGCGCTTTCTTCATATACGCCGCGCGCTCCGTTTCCTTATACGGCGGCGCAGGTATCTCCGTAATTCGCGCCTGCTCGTCCGTCACCCAGGCGACATTCTTAATAAGCCAATCCATCGCGGACTTCACGCGCTCGTCGCGCACTAAATCATTCACCGTCGCGCCGGACGCGCCGCTTTGGGCAATCTGATGTTTTCCTGAAGCTATTTTTGGCATCGCGAAAATTAATCCACTCGAAGCAGCAACCGCAGCAAGAAATAATGCTCGCATTCCGAAGTAGCCCTGCCACTTAACAAGGCGCGCCAGTTTCAACGAATCTTGCGGCCGCGTCAACTCGCGCCGCACAACGCCGAAATTTCTTCATCCGTCAGCACGCGGCTGGACTTCTTCGCCGCATCCAAAACCCGCGTCACCACTTCATCCGACTCCGCAATTCCGTGCCGTTCCATCCAAAACGCCACGTTGGATTTCCCACTCATCGGCCCAATCTCAATAATCTGTTCCAATCCAAACAAATGCGAAGGCACTCCACTGTAGACGGTATTCGCCGTCATCTCGTCACATTTCCGAAACGCTTTAATAATCGCCGCCGCGTGCACGCCCGTCGCGGTACGAAACGCGTCTCGCCCAATCACCGGATAATTCGGAGGAATCGTCGTCTTCGTCGCCCTCGCCACCGTTTCGCAATATTCCTTCAATCGCGAAAGGTCCCGATCAATCAGTCCCAGCAATCGCATGTTCACCAACATCAATTCCATCGGCGTATTTCCCACGCGCTCGCCCAACGCATTCGCCGCCGCGTGAATTTGATCCGCGCCCGCCAAAATCGCCGCCAGCGAATTCGCAACCGCCAGTCCGCGGTCATTATGTCCGTGCCAGTCCACGCGAATCTTTTCACCGGAAGGCGCTACCACTTCTTCGCGCACAAATTTCACCAGCGCGAAAACTCCGCTCGGCGTCGCATGTCCCACCGTGTCGCACAAAACCGCCGCGCGCGCGCCGCATTCAATCGCCGTCGCATATAAACGCTTCACCGTCGCCGCGTCTGTGCGAATCGTGTCCTCGGTCACATACATCACCTGCAAACCCTGCGCGACGGCAAATTTCACCGCCTTCTCCGTCGTGCGCGCCAGGTGATCCACAGTCCAATCTTCCACCAGCCGGCGTATCGGACTGCTCCCTAAAAATGTCGCCGCCTCAATGGCGATTCCCGTCTTCTGCGAAATTTCCGCAATCGGACGAATATCCGTTTCCAACGTTCGTGCCGCGCAATTCGGACGTATCTTCAACTTCGCGCGTCCAATTTCCCGCGCCAGCGCTTCCACGTCCGCGTACGCGCGCGGCCCCGCGCCCGGCAGACCAATATTCACGGTCTCAATTCCCAGCGCTTCCATCAAATGCAATATTTTTATTTTGTCTTCAATGCTTGGGTCGGACACGGAAGGATTCTGCAAACCGTCGCGCAAGGTTTCATCGTCCAGCGTCACCTTGCGTCCCGCAAGAAATTGTCCGGGGCCTTGCAAATTCCAATCGAAGATTAATTCTTCGCGCGAGAACTCTTCGCCGGAATTCGCTCGATCGCTCAGAAATATTCTCCGCGGTGTGATTTATCTTTGCGCCAAAACTACGTTCGCAGGGTGTAGCTCTGCGACATCTCCGCCATATTCGGCTTGTACAGCGTCTTACAAAATTCGCAGCGGTACACTTCAACCATCGGCCCGCCAACCAGCGCCGCAATTTCTTTCGGATAATCGAAGTAGCGTTTCAAATGTCCGCAGCAAAGCTTGCCCTTCGCGTCCTTTTCATCACAAGAACGCTGCCGTGGCGCGCGCACTTTCACCTTCGGTGGACCCGCCGGAGTTTCCGGCGCAGCGGCAACAGGCGCAGCCGCAGGTTTCGGCGGTGCAGCAGGCACAGCCGCTGGAGTTGTCGCCGCCGGTACAGTTGGACTCGTCTCTGACATATATATTCCCTCTCCGCTTATTTATACACCAATTTGCCCGCGGCACAGCCATTCCTGGCTGTGTGCCTTGCACGCGCTACAGTTTCCAACTTTCAGCATACTCCACCGACACCAAATAAAGTCCCTGCGGTGGCGCAGTCGGCCCCGATCGCGAGCGATCCTTCGCCGCAATAATTTCCGGAATATCCGCAGCTTTCAATTTCCCGCGCCCCACATCCAAAAGTGTCCCCACCATCTTCCGCACCATGTACCGCATAAATGATTTTCCGCGCACCACATACACCAGCTCGTCGGCCTCAACCTTCGCCGCGTCCTCGGCCGATGAAACTCCAATCACATCAGCCGAAACTCCGCTCAAAAATCCATCTCGTGTAAATGAATTCGCGCTCCGCGCAAAAAACTGCGCACTATAAACCGCGCGCGTCGTCACCCGTTTCTCATCCAACTCCTCATCCCCCGTCGAGGCCGCCAGTGACGTGAAGTCAAATGTCCCTTCAAAATGTCTCGCCGCTTCAGCCATCGCCGCAATATCCAGCGGATACGGGTCGTGCATCACATATTTCCGTTCAAACGGAGAAAGCATCTTCCCGCGATAAATCCGGTACTGATATGTCTTCGCCAGCGCATCGTGTCGCGAATTAAAATTCAGTCCAACTTCTTCCACATTCACTACTCGCACCGACGCGGGCAGCAACGCATTAAACGCCCGTTGAAATCCTCGCGCGTCCAGTGACCCACTCGCAGTTTTGAAGTGCGCCACCTGTCCCAACGCATGAACTCCCGCATCCGTCCGCCCGGAGCCATGCATCTGCACATTTTCCTGCGTCAGTTTCGACGTCACGTCTACCAGCGCGCCCTGCACAGTCGCCTTCCCCGGCTGCATTTGCCAGCCGAAGAATTCCGACCCGTCATAACAAATTGTAATTTTGAAATTGCGCATGGCGCGCATGGATTATCGCACGGATGCCAAATCGCCCGTGCTGAAGACGGCGTCATCCTGAGGCCCGAAGGCCGAAGGACCTGCTTCTTCTTGACGTTTTTGCTTTTGACGCCCTACTTCGCAGCCTGCTTAAACCGACTCCCCGGTTTCACCGCCGCACCACCCGCCGCACACAATGGGCACGTCGCCGGCTCGTAATTCTTAATATCCAAATTCACCAGCGACTCCGCCCGCACCGGCAATTTCAACTTTCCTTGACTCCGATCAATGATCGCTCCGGCCGCCACAACTTTTCCTCCGGCCGCTTCTACAACTTTAATCGCCTCAACCGTCGACCCGCCCGTCGTCCAAACATCCTCCACCACCAGCACGGGCTCACCCGGCTTCAGCGAAAACCCGCGCCGCATCGTCATCGTGCCGCTCGCATCGCGCTCCACAAATATCGCGCGCGTGCCGTTATGCGGACGTCCCGCGCTAAGCGCTCGCGCGACCTCATGACCCAGAATCACGCCCCCCAAAGCAGGCGAAACTACGCACCCAATCACCAATCCATCAAATTTCGCCGCCAAAGCCGAACTTATTTGCTCCGCGATGCGCGGATACTGTAATACCAGCGCACACTGTACGTATGTATCACTATGGAGGCCGGAGGACAGCTCAAAGTGACCATGCCGTATCGCACCAATATTTTTCAAAATTTCCGTCACTTGTTCAGGTTGCATTTGCTTCCTCCATGCACGCGCGCGTTGACGCGAATTGCCGCGCAAAGCCTACGGCCCGTCGCGAACATTGTCAAGAATGCTCGGACGCTGTTAAACTTGCGGCGCTCAGGTTTCGCCTTCATCGCCGCGCCGATATCATCCGGCGCAAAAACTTGAAACAATTCATCTGTTTGGGACGTTTAACTTACTTAGGAACACACGGGCTTAATTTTCGGACACTCATGGGGTGTCGTCGTTGCCGACAGAGCGCGTAGTGCTGCGGCTCTGCGGCGCTAGATAGATTTTGTCGTTGCCGACAGGGCGCGTTTTGCAGCGGCTCTGCGGCGCTAGATAGATTTTGTCGTTGCCGACAGGGCGCGTTTTGCAGCGGCCCTGCGGCGCTAGATAAACGAAAGGAACAACGAATTATGGTTAGGTATATACGTACGGTCGGGATCTTTGCTCTGGCGCTTTGCGTCATGTTGGGACCCGTCGCGCCGGCCTTTGCTCAGGCCCAGCAACAAACTCAAGCTCAGCAGAGCGCCCAACAGCCGCCGCCGCAGAGCACTCAGGCTCCGCCGGCGCAGGTGCCGCAACCGGCCACTCCCAGCACGCCAAAGAAAGTTGACGACAAGTCGCCATCGGAATATTCCCATGGACAGCCGTGGTTCCCAACTCTTCTTGCGCCATACACACCAATGCACATTGCCATGCCGAATCTCACCAATTCGCCGAGCCTTCAGACCTTCATGAGGGATGGCAAACTTTATCTGACTTTGCAGGACGCGATCACGCTCGCTCTTGAAAACGATCTCGATATCGCCGTCGCGCGTTACAACCCGCTAATTTCTGAAACGGGTATTCTTTCCGCTCGTTCCGGCGCGGGCACCGCGTTCAGCTTTGATCCGCGCTTCAGCGTCACCGGCGGCATCAATCACTCTAACAGTCCCATCGGTAATCCATTCACACAGGGATCTGGAACCGGCGTGAACGAGGTTACGCAAACCGCGGACACCCTGAACATCGCCTACCAACAGTCATTCCAGACAGGAACCAGCATTTCGATCGCGCAAAACAATACGCACACCACTTCCACCGCCGGCAACCTGTTCAATCCTCTCGATCAGTCAAACATGGTTCTCGGAATCCAACAGTCACTGCTCAATGGATTTGGATTCGCCAACAATCGGCGCTTCATCTCCATCGCCAAGAATTCGCAGAAAATTTCTGACCTCGCATTTCAACAGCAGATATTGACGTCAGTCACTCAAGTTCAAACCGCCTACTGGGAATTGGTTTACGCCATCCAAAACGTCGGCGTTGCTCAACACACCGTCGATCTCGCGGCGCATCTTTTGAGCGACGATAAGAAACAAGTGGAAATCGGAACTCTGGCGCCCCTCGACGTAACCACCGCGGATGCAGCCCTCTCCACCGCGAATCAAGGTTTGATTACCGCGCAAACTTTGCTCTATCAGAACCAACTCACCTTGCTCGCGTTGATTACAAAGGACCCGCTCGGCCCAACCAGCAGCAAAGTTGAAATCGTTCCAACGGATTTGACCTACAATCCCGCGGACGTTGAAAATCAGCCGCTCGATCAAGCCGTTCGCGAAGCCCTCGCGAATCGCCCAGACTACAAGGAATCTCCGATCGGCTTGAACAGCGATGAACTCACGATCAAAGGCACGCGCAATTTGCTCTTGCCGTCGCTCACTGCGAGCGGTACCTACACTGGTCAAGGCATCGCGGGAACCAGCACTGTTCCCGGCGCTCCCACTGGAACATTTATTGCCAGTACCACGCCGATCGTCAACGCGGCCGGAGTACCGACGGGGCAGTTTGTCGGAACTCCGCTCAGCAATCCCGGCAGTCTTTCTGTAACGGGATTTGGAACAGTATTCAATTCTCTGTTTACCGGCCAGTTTCCCGGTTAGGCCGTTAATTTTAACCTTGTGATTCCAATTCTGAATCGCTCGGCCCAAGCTGCCAACGCTTCAGCGATTCTCACGCAGCGGCAGGATCTCACTCGCTTGCAGCAACAACAGAACGCCATCGTCGTGGACGTTCGCACTTCGCAGATCAACCTGACGCAGGCGCGCACGGCTCTCGCCGCTGCCACAAAGTCCCGTCAGTTGCAGGAAGCGGCGCTCGACGCAGAAACTAAAAAACTGCAACTCGGCGCTTCTACGTCCTACAACGTCAGCTTGATTCAAAACCAGTTGTCGCAAGCAGCCGGCAGCGAAGTTCGCGCTCTCGTCAACCTCGTCGAAGCCAAGGTCCAGTTCGATCGCGCCATGGGTCGAACTTTCACCGTCAACAACATCCAATTGGAAGCCGACAAACACTCCGCCGCACCAAGCCTGTTCCGCAACTCTCTAATCCCAGGCACGCGCGCAGACGGTTCCC
Source organism: uncultured Acidobacteriota bacterium (assembly GCA_963778235.1). Classification (GTDB taxonomy): domain Bacteria; phylum Acidobacteriota; class Terriglobia; order Acidiferrales; family UBA7541; genus DASTCZ01. Next base: position 274,752 of record CAVZTQ010000001.1, read on the forward strand.
TCTTGAGCGACCCGCAACGCTAATCGCATTTCATTTCAAAATGTTTTCCGCTGGCCCGGCTTTCCACTTCCGGGCCAGTTCCTTTTGTGTCGCGCCCGTCTTGCCCACCGCTCCGCCTTGCCGTAAACTGTATTTCTAATCGAATACTTTTGATTTCGCGCGCATCCCGCGCATGGGGCAATTCAAATGACTGACAAGCTCACACCCGGCTCAAGTGTTGTCGTCGACGTCAAAGAAACCGGCAGCACCGCGGGCACTTCCGCGCAAGCCGCGCCGCGCACTCCTTCCCCCGCCGAACTGGCCTGGGAAAAAGAAACTCTGAATCCCACGCTCGCCAAATCCGCGGAGCGCCAAAAAGAATTCACCACGCTTTCCGATCACACCATTCGCCGTCTCTACACGCCCGCGGATTTATCCGACTGGACTCCAGAACGCGATCTCGGTTTTCCCGGCCAGCCGCCCTACACGCGCGGAATTCACGCCACCATGTATCGCGGTAAGCCCTGGACGATGCGTCAGTTCGCAGGCTTCGGCACCGCAGAAGATACCAACCAGCGCTTCCGATATTTGCTCGCGCAAGGCCAGACCGGACTCTCCGTCGCCTTCGATCTCCCTACATTAATGGGATACGATTCTGACCATGCGCTCTCCGAAGGTGAAGTCGGCAAATGCGGCGTCGCCATCAGTTCACTCGCCGATATGGAAGTCCTTTTCGATCAGATTCCCATCAGCAGCGTCACCACTTCCATGACGATCAATTCGCCCGCCGCAATTGTGTGGGCGATGTATCTCGCCGTCGCCGAAAAACAAGGCGCCGACTGGAAGAAAATTTCCGGCACAATTCAAAATGACATCCTGAAGGAATACATCGCGCAGAAGGAATACATCTACCCGCCCGAACCTTCCATGCGCCTCGTCATCGACACATTTGAATTCGGCATGAAGCACACGCCGAAGTTCAACACCATTTCCATCAGCGGATATCACATCCGCGAAGCAGGCTCTACTGCAATTCAGGAATTGGCATTCACTCTTCGCGACGGTCTCGAGTATGTCGAATGGGGAGTTCGCCGCGGCATGGATGTGGACGCATTCGTACCGCAACTGTCCTTCTTCTTCAACGCGCACAATGATTTCTTCGAAGAAATCGCCAAGTATCGCGCCGCTCGACGCATCTGGTACAAAGCCATGCGCGAACGCTTCGGCGCAAAAAATCCGCGCAGTTGGGTGCTGCGTTTCCACACACAAACCGCTGGATGCTCGCTCACAGCGCAGCAACCGTACAACAACGTCGTGCGCACGGCGATTCAAGCTCTCGCAGCCGTGATGGGTGGCACACAATCTCTGCACACCAATTCTTTGGACGAAGCATGGGCGCTTCCCACAGAATTCGCCGCAACGGTCGCGCTTCGCACCCAACAAATCATCGCTCACGAAAGCGGCGTCACGAATACAGTCGATCCTCTCGGCGGCTCCTACTTCGTCGAAACGCTCACCAACGAAGTCGAGCGTGGCGCGTGGGAATACATCAACAAGATCGACTCCCTCGGCGGCATGGTCGCGGCAATCGAGCGCTCCTATCCGCAACGCGAAATCGCGGAAGCCTCCTATCGCTATCAACTGGAAATCGACCGCAAAGAAAAAATTATCGTCGGCGTAAACGACTACGTCTCCAAAGAAAATCCACTCGAAACACTCCAGATCGACGAGTCCGTAGCCGTTCGCCAAGCCGCGCGCCTCTCCAAACTCCGCGCCACGCGCAGCGGTGACGAAGTCTCCCGCAAACTAAGCGCTCTCCGCACTGCCGCCAAAGGCACCGAAAATCTAATGCCCTTCATCTTCGACGCCGTAAAAGCCTATTGCACTCTCGGCGAAATCTGCGACACCATGCGCGAAGTCTTCGGCACCTTCGAGGAAGTTTCCATCACGTAGGGGCAACCTTCAGGTCGCCCTCCGTGCCTTTGACCGTGTAGCCCGGGTTCTCCGAACCCGGGGCATTTCTTCGCGCCACCGCCGTACCTAACCCGCACGCGCACCGCGACATCCCCCTACACTTCACCCGCCAATTCCGGTATTCTTCTACTTCATGCCCGACCAAAAGATTCGCGTCCTAATCGCCAAGCCCGGCCTCGACGGCCACGACCGCGGCGCTAAAATTATCGCCCGCGCTCTCCGTGACGCTGGAATGGAAGTCATCTACACCGGCCTCCGCCAAACTCCCGAAATGATCGCCAGCGCCGCCGTGCAAGAAGACGTCGACGTGATCGGCCTCTCCGTCCTCAGTGGCGCGCACAACACACTCTGCCCGCAGCTCATGTCCCTGCTTCATGACAAAGGGATGGACGACGTGATGGTTCTTCTCGGCGGAATTATTCCTGAAGCGGATATTCCCGCGCTGAAAAAAGGCGGCATCTCTGAAATTTTTCTTCCCGGCACTTCCACGCAGGATATCGTCACCTACATTCGCGGACGTCTCCCGCAACGCGCCTGAGCCCGCATGCCGGAACCAATCGTGCCGGAACCACAACCTCAGCCAACCTTAGTTGCTCCTGCGCACTCGCCGCTACCGCCGCATCCGCCCTATCAACTCACTTCCATTCACGTCATCATTCGTGACGGCATTTTATTTCTCGAGTTTTCTGCCGCCGATAGATTTCCTCGCCTGAATCGCTGGGCGCTCACGCAAATCCGCTATTACATGTCGATCCTCGCGAAAAGTTCCGACCTGCGCGCCGCCATTATCTCCGGCACCGAAAAATGTTTTGCCGCCGGAGCGGAACTCGCCGAAGTTTCCGTTCTCACCGCCGATCAAGCTTTCAATTTCGCAAAGCTCGGACGCGCAACAATGAAGTCCATCGAAAAAAGTCCCAAGCCGGTGATCGCCGCGATTCGCGGTTACTGCATGGGCGGCGGACTCGATCTCGCCATGGCCTGTCACATTCGCATCGCTACGCCCGACGCAGCTCTTGCTCATCGCGGCGCCACTCTCGGGATTATGACCGGCTGGGGCGGAACGCAGCGTATGCCCAGAATTCTCGGCCCGCGCGGAAAATCCATCGCCATGGAAGTGATGACTTCCGGCCGCTTCATCAACGCACCCGAAGCCCACGCCTTAAATTTGATTTCCAGGATTGTCCCAGCAGAATCACTTCAAAGCGAAGCGTTGACCTACACCACCCGCGCGAATGCAGCCACGAACCTGTAGCCCAGGGCGACTTGCAGCCCTGGGGATTTTCCATGCCAATCCCATCATCGCCGCCAATCCCAAATCCTTTTCTCGTTCTCCGTCCGATAATCTCCACCCTTCTTGTGCTATAAAAGAATCTGCGCGAGGGGCGCATCCAGTCCGCGGAAAGGGCCGTGCCCACCCACTCAACAAAACTGAAGGTTACGAACCTTCTTTCAGCCTGATTCATGCGGACTCCAGGCATGTACTTGAAAGGAGATTCGTATGTCTGACGCTCTGCCTCTTCCGTCTCGTCCCAATCTTGAACAGTACAAGAAGCTCGCCAAGAATTTCCAAGCCGCCTGTAAATCAACCGAGCCGGATGCAATCCGCAAATGTGCCGCGCGTTGGCTTGAAACTCTCACGCGCCTGCATGGCCCCGAAACTTCGCCCGCAGCGCAAGGACGCGATGCCAGGCCAGAAGATATCGAGCTCCGCTGGAACGCGCTGAAGCAAAACACGGAATATATCCGCAAATGCACCCTCGCCGGAGCTCAATTCTTCATCGCTCGTGAGCACGGGTTTTCAAACTGGCGGGAGTTTTCGAGGTACGTTCAGGAACTCGCCAGCGCCAACTCGCCCGTTTCGGCATTCGAGGCAGCGGCAGACGCCATCGTCAGCGGTGACGAGCAAACACTTCGGAATTTGCTCGCATCCCACCCGAGCCTGACGCGCGTGCGTTCCACTCGTGACCACCATTCCACGCTGCTTCATTACGTCTCCGCCAACGGCGTCGAAGATTTTCGCCAGAAGACACCGAAGAACATTATCAACATCACAAATCTCCTTTTGGATGCAGGCGCCGAAGTGGACGCCGAATCTGAAACCTATGGCGGCGGATGCACCGCACTCGGCTTAGTCGCAACGAGCATCCATCCCGAAAAAGCCGGCGTGCAGATCGCTGTCCTCCGCACATTGCTCGACCGTGGCGCAAATCTTAACCACCTATCAGCGGGTGGCAATAGTCATTCCCTCGTTCACGCCTGCATCGCCAACGGACAACCCGCTGCTGCCAGATTTCTCGCCGATCTCGGCGCGCCTCTGGATCCGGAAACTTCGGCGGCGGTTGGACGGCTCGACGTCCTTCAGAATTACTTTGACGAAAGCGGTGCGCCTCGGCCGGAAGCAAATTCAAAACAAATCGAGTCGGGGTTCCTCTACGCCTGCGGAAACGGCAAGTTGGAAGTCGCAAGGTTTCTTCTTGATCGTGGCGTTGATCCCGCAGCGCGCAACGAAGACGGTCAAACCGCCCTTCATTGGGCAAGTTGGGGCGCGGAAATTGACGTCATTAAACTTTTGCTCGAACGTGGAGCTCCGATTCATGCGAAGGATTTCCGGTTCCATGCGATCCCGTTGGACATGGCGCTGTGGACCTGGGGCAACGCCGATAACGAGGAAGTCCGCGAACCCTTTTACCAGGCCATCGCGCTACTTGCCAGAGCAGGCGCAAAGCTGGACCGTGAACACTGGCGTGATCCGGAGAAGGAAAGTTCCGCTATGTTAGATAAGATTGCTTCTGACCCGCACATGTTGGCGGCGCTGCGCGGCGAGATGCCGTAATGTGCACTCGCTCGGAAGCCGTCCAACTTCTTACTTCCCCACCAGCTCCCGCGTAAATTTCGTCCGCGTATACGCCACAGCAAATCCATTCCGTAAAATATTCCGCTCCGAAATACTTCCCGGCCGCGCAAACGTCAACGCAATTTCGCATCCCGCCGCCCGCGCCGCATCCATCCGCGCACGAATTAATTCGCGCTGCACTCCGCGTCGACGAAATTCCACCAGTGTACTCGCGCCAAATAATCCAGCAATTCCATCGCGCACAAATAATGCCCCACCGCCTGCAACCGCTCCATCCACCTTCGCCAAATATAATGTCGCCCCACTCGACCCGCCAAACAATCCCATAATTCCCAGCAACTCCGGCGTAACCGCATAATGTTCCGAAAATCCCGTGCAAACCGTCCGCACCCACAAATCCAGTTGCGAAGCCTCCGCAAGCTCAATCACCACTCCCGATTCCCGGGAACGCCGATCGCCTGATCGGCGCTGTTCATCCACAATTTCTTCGCAACCATCGGTCCGTCGCACCAACACGTTAGTAAACTCCGTAGCGCAATATCCATTTCGCGCATAGTGCGCAAATAAACTCGCATCCGCATAAGGCGAGGTCTCCACATTCACCGCCGCCCCTCGACTAAAAAAGAAATTCTCCAGCCGCGCAAATTCCTCTTCCGACACCGCCCCATCCAATCCAACTCCAGTAGCCTGTGTAATCGGCGATGCAACTCCAGTAAAAACCGCCCGACCGCCGCCAATCGTCCCCACGCAAGCGCCGGTATCCGGCTTTTCCCGCGCCAACGCAAATCCACACGAAGCTCCGCCTTCCGCTTCAGCCAATTCCATCCGGCGCGCGAGCACGCTATCAACAAACAGCGGCTCGCGCGCCGCTTTCACTTCTGTCATTGAATAACTTTCCCCGTGGCGTCCCGAATTTCCATCCCGCCAAGATTCAGCTTCTTCAAATCCGCCTCAATCTTGGCGCGATCTCCCACGCACACCACGATCATCCGATCCGGCTTCAAATATTTCATTGCCAGCGCCTGTGTGTCAGCCACCGTCACCGCCGAAAATCTTCCCGGCAATTTCTGAAAATAATCCGCCGGCAAATCGTAAGTGAATATTTCCCCGAACGCTCCCGTCGCCGCTCCGCTCGTCTCAAATAATCCCGGCAACGAACGCGACTCCGAATCCCGCGCCAAATCAAGTTCCGCCGGAGTCATCTTCGTTTCCATCATCCGCCGAATTTCCTTAAATGTTTCTGTTACCGCAGGCGCCGTTGCATCCGTCCGAATCGCGCCTCCGGCAATAATCGCTCCCGCATAACGCCGATAAACAAATTGCGAGAATGCGCCGTACGTAAAGCCATGCTCCTCTCGCAAATTCATATTAATTCGGCTCGAGAAGAGTCCGCCCAGATCCGCGTTCATCACTTCCAGTCCCGGATAATCCGGCGTCGATCGCGCCGGTCCCGGCTGCGCCAAAAATAATGATGTCTGCGCCGCTCCCGGCCGGTCAACAATCACTACTCGCGCGTGCGAGGTTTCCGCTGTCATCGTCGGAGTCTTCGCCGCCGCACCCGCCTGCCATGCACCGAATTTACTTTCCACCAGCGGCTTCAGTTCCGCCATCGTAATGCTTCCCGAAACCACCAGCGCCGCATTCGCGGGAGAATAATTCTGCTTCCAGAAGGAATTAATATCGTCGCGCGAAATCGCTTTAAGCGACGCTTCCGTTCCAATCGCTTCCGGTCCATACGGATGCTTCGCCCCGAAGATCAATAACGAAACCACGCGGAACGCCACCGTGTTCGGATCGCTATCCTCATTCAACAACGTCGCCAACCGGCTCGATCTCCGTCTCTCCACTTCGTCAGCAGGAAATGCCGGATGCAAAACAATATCCGCAAGCAAATCCAGTGCGCCCGAAAAGTTTTTCGTCAGGGATGACGTGCTCGCGTTCGACGAATCCGTACTCGATCCCGTCGTAAGTGACGCGCCCAGCAGCGCCGCTTCATCCGCAATCTGCGTCGCATTCCGTTTCGCCGTTCCCTGCTGCAACATATTTGCCGTGAACGCCGCCAGTCCCGGTTTGTCAGTCGGATTCGCTTCGTTCCCGCATTTCAAAACTAATTCCGCCGACACCACCGGCAATCCCGGACGATGCGTGTAAACCACCGTCATTCCATTGCTCAATTTGAAAATTTCCGGCACCGGTAAGTTCAGTGGACGCGCTGGTCCCGCCTTCGGCGCATTTTCTCGCCACGCCGCATTGGCATTAATTGATTCTCCGCCCGTCGACTTTCCTTTTTCCTGATTCGGCGGCGTCGGAACTTCCGGCCCCAAATCTGGCTTGCCCGGAATTCCGTAAACAACTGCGCGTGCCGTCGGTTTCAATTGTGCATCCGCAAACTCGCGAATCGATTGCACTGTTGCGCTGTCGTATCGCGCCAAATCCTCCGGCAAATATCCGGGATTATGCAAATAGTGGTTGTACTGATTCAGTCTGTCCGCCACGCCGCCAAATCCGCCCAGCGATTCCAGTCCTTGCACCATGCGCGTTTCAATTCCATTTCGTGCGCGATTCAATTCCGCTTCGGTCGGCCCATCCTTCCGCAACGCTTCCACTTCTTCGTTAATCGCTTTCTCAACTTCCTCCGCCGTGTGTCCCGGTCGCGCCGTCACCGTAATTTCAAATACCGATCCCAGCAAAAGTGATTGCTGTTGCGCCTGCACGTCCAACGCAATTTGTTTTTCGTAAACTAATTTCTTGTAAAGTCTGCTCGATTTTCCTCCACCCAAAATACTCGCCGTCAAATCGCCAGCCGAATCTCCCGGCGTGTAAATTTTTGACGTCAACCATGCCTCATACACTCTCGGCAATTGCACTTGATCCTGCACCGTCGCGCGCCGCTCGCTCGCAATTGCAGGAGTCTCCGCGACAATTTTCGGCACCGCTGGCCCACGCTTCAGCGGCCCAAAATATTTCTCAACAAGTTGTTTCACCGTCGCCGGATCAAAATCGCCCACGATCGCCAGACTCGCATTGTTCGGCGTATAATATTGTTTGAAGAAATTTCGCACGTCCTCCAGCTTCGCCGCCTGTATATCCGCGTGCGACCCAATCACCACGCCATAATAAGGATGCTGCTGCGGGAATATTTGGTGGAACAACGCCTCTTCCACGATTCCGTACGGAGTATTTTCCGTGCTCTGTCGACGCTCGTTCCGCACCACGTCCTGCTGATTCGTCAAACTCGCCTGATCCAATTTATCCGGCAAGAATCCCATGCGGTCTGATTCCAACCACAGTGCCAACTCCAATTGATTCGACGGCAACGTCTCAAAATAATTTGTCCGGTCGAAATCCGTCGTCCCGTTAATTAATGACGCGCCCGCCGCCTCCAACAATCTGAAATGCGTGCTGCCCGGCACATGCTTCGAGCCTTCAAACATCATGTGCTCAAATAAATGCGCGAATCCCGTGCGCCCCGGCAATTCGTTCGCCGGCCCCACGTGATACCAAATATTCACCGCCACCATCGGCAGCCGGTGATCTTCAGAGAGGATGACGTCCAGCCCGTTCGGCAAAGTGTATTTCTCATATTTCAAGTTGACGCCCGATAGCGTCGCAGTTTTCGCCCGCGCCCCACCTTGCGCAGCCGCAAATCCCGCGCTCAAAGTCGCCGTCATCAAGCAAATCGCAATCCGCATCCAGTTCCGACGCATCATCTCTGTTCTCCCTAATTGTGGAATTTCACCCGACCCATTACTTGACCAACCGCGCAGTGCCGCACGCCCCCAACAATTTCAATCCCAAAAAGTTACCACATCCCCAATACAATCCGCTCATTCTCATCCATTAAACAATTTCCCCCTTGCTTACCGAGAGGAGTTTATGTATCTTGTCTCGGTAAGCGAGGAGAGCATGAGCAAACCAACCGACCTAGTCCAGGGCACTCTCGATCTTCTACTCCTAAAAATTCTCGCGCTCGAACCGCTCAACGGTTTCGCCGTAAGCCAGCGCCTGAAACAAGTTTCCGGTGACGTCCTTCAAGTAAGCGACGGCTCGCTCTACCCAGCTCTCCACAAACTCGAACAGGAAGGCTGGATCACCGCCGAATGGAAACCCAGCGAAAATAATCGCCGTGCGAAATTTTATTCCCTAACGCGCCTCGGCAAAAAACATCTCGAAAAAGAATCCGCAAATTGGAGCCGCCTTTCCGGCGCCATCTCCCACGTGGTGAAATTAAAGGAGGCATAACCCATGCGCCCTCAACACTGGCTCTACACAATTCCCCTCCGCCTTCGCTCCCTTTTCAAGAGACGCGCCGCCGACACCGACCTAGACGAAGAACTCCAATTCCATCTCGATCAACGCACCCAAGAATTCATCTCGCAAGGCCTTTCCGAAAAAGACGCCCGCTACGCCGCTCTCCGCGAATTCCGTGGCGTCGAACAATCCAAAGAAGCCTGCCGCGACCAGCGCAGAATAAATTGGCTTCAGGATTTCGCGCAGGATCTCAGTTACGGCGCGCGCATGTTGCGCAAAACTCCCGGCTTCACCGCCGTGGCAATTCTCACGCTTGCCCTCGGCATCGGCGCAAACACCGCCATATTCAGTCTGATTGATGCCGTGATGCTGAAAACTTTGCCCGTTCAAAATCCCAAACAACTCGTATTGCTGGTGCGCGCCCGGCCGAACCCAAATCGTCCACCGGATCCAAGTTTCAGCAATCCGGTTTGGCAAGAAATTCGCGACCGTCAGGATATTTTCTCCGGCGCCTTTGCGTCATCCGATACCAGATTTGATCTCGCGCAGGGCGGCGAGGCTCATACCATAAAGGGTCTGTACGCGAGCGGCGAATTCTTCAACACGCTAGGCATTCGTCCCGCAGCGGGACGCCTGCTCACGTCAAGCGACGACGTTCGTGGCTGTCCGGGAGCCGCCGTTCTAAGTTTCGGTTTCTGGCAGGAACATTACGGCGGCGCACAGAACGCCATCGGCAGCATGATCAGTTTGAATCGGCACTCGTTTCCGATTGTTGGCGTTGCCCCGCCCGGTTTTTTCGGAATCACAGTCGGGCAACATTTTGACGTTGCACTGCCAGTCTGTGCGGAAGCCATCATCCCCTTGGATGGTGAAGCGAGCGGACAGGAATTACTGGATCGTCCGTCGGCGCAATGGCTGAGCGTCATGGCGCGTCTAAAGCCCGGCGTTTCTGTAGCTCAGGCAAACGGACGCGTCCAAGTTTTGGGCGCAAACGTTTTCAAAGCGACGGTATCCACCGACTGGCGTGCTGATGACCAGAAAGAGTTCCTCACTCGAACGCTCTTCGCGCTGCCGGGCAGCAACGGCATCTCAGACCTTGAACAATATAACGAGCCGTTGACCATCCTGATGATTCTGGTTGGCCTGGTGCTCCTCATCGCCTGCGCGAATATCGCCGGCCTGATGCTTGCACGCGCCACCATGCGCCGAAAAGAAATCGCCGTCCGTCTGGCCATGGGCGCATCCCGCTCGCGGCTCGTCCGTCAGCTTCTAACCGAATCAATTCTTCTATCCTTCCTCGGTGCGTTTCTGGGAATCCTTTTGGCACGCTGGGGATGCGCAATTCTTGTGAATCTGATTTCCGATTCCCAATTCCACGCATTCGTAGAACTCGCGGTGGACGGCAAAATTCTCGCGTTCACGATTGGCATTGCTGTCTTCACAGGAGTGCTCTTCGGCCTGTTGCCCGCTTTGCGATCCACAAAAGTTTCACTCACCTCCGCAATGAAGGGCCCGCAATCCGATGTGACGGACGGGCGCGCGCATCTGCGTCCGGGACGTTGGATCGTAGCTTCGCAAATTGCGTTGTCACTGTTGATCGTAATCACCGCCGGACTTTTCGTCCGCAGCTTCAAGAATCTTGTAACGCTCGACCTCGGGTTCAACCGCAGCAACGTTCTTCTCATCAATACAAATCTTCCGCAGCCGCACGATTCGCCCGCACAGCGAGCCGCCGTCGCGCGCCAGATTCTCGAAAACCTTAATTCACTTCCCGGCGCGATTTCCGCAAGCGAATCCTACATAAGCCCTGTCAGCGGACGCATGTGGGGCCTTGCATTTGAACGCGAAAAAGGTGGCGGCCCGTCAGGAGACGATGCCGACGCTTATATGAACTTTATTACTCCCGGATTCTTCGCCACTTTGCGCTCGCCGATTATTTCAGGCCGCAATTTCGACGATCACGACGTGCCCGGCGCACCTCTGGTCATCATGATTAACGAAGCCATGGCGCGCCGTTTTTTCCCCGGCACTCAACCCGTCGGCCAGTATTTGATCACCGACGACGTCGTCAACCTTCACAAGGGGCCGCGGCGAAAAACTCCTCCGCTGCAAATCGTTGGCGTGGTGAAGGACACGAAATATCAAACGCTTCGAGAAAAAGCCGAATCAATCGCCTACTTCCCCGTCGCTCAGGCGGAAGCTCTGGACGATCCGCGCATATTCGAGGTTCGCACTGCATCTGATCCAGCGCTCGTGCAAGCCGCCGCGGAAAAAGCTATCACCACCGTCGATAAAACTGTCTCCCTGGAATTCCAAACTCTGGAAACACAAGTCGACGATTCTCTCCGCCAGGATAATCTACTGGCAACGCTTTCCGGATTCTTTGGTGGACTCGCCCTTTTGTTGGCAATGATCGGCCTCTACGGCGTCCTCGCCTACACCGTCACCCAACGCCGCAAAGAAATCGGCATTCGCATCGCGCTGGGAGCGCAAAAACATTCCATCGTCGCGCTCGTCATGCGTGAAGTCGCCATCCTTTTGGCTGTTGGCATTTCAGCGGGAATCGCGATTTCCTACTGGGCCACGCGGCTTTTACAAGACTGGCTCTTCGGCCTAACCGCGCGCGACGCTGAAACCATAATTCTTTCGGCGGCCGCGTTGGTAATCGTCGCGCTAGTCGCCGCCTATTTGCCCGCACGCCGCGCAACACAAACAGATCCGATGCTCACTCTAAGGGATGAATAAAATGCGCCCACACCACTGGCTCTACACAATTCCCCTCCGTCTCCGTTCCTTATTCAATCGACGCGCCGCCGACACTGACCTCGACGAAGAACTCCATTTCCATCTCTACCAACGCACGCAAGAATTCATCGCCAGCGGCCTCACCGAAAAAGACGCTCGCTACGCAGCCCTCCACGATTTCCGCAACCTACAACAATCAAAAGAAAATTGCCGCGACCAACGCAAAGTAAATTGGCTGCACGATTTCGCCCAGGACATCCGCTTCGGCGCGCGCATGCTCCGCAAAAATCCCGGCTTCACCGCCGTAGCGATTCTCACTCTAGCTCTCGGCATCGGCGCGAACACTGCCATATTTAATCTAGTCGAGGCGGTTCTTGTGCGCCCACTTCCCGTGCCCCATCCGGCCGAGCTCGTTCTGTTGAAATGGACCTCACCGAAGCCGGCACAGTGGAAGAGCTACGCTCACATCGGCGCTTGCGAAGACGACGTCGACGATGCACGTAAAAGCGGCTGCGGTTTCTCTTATTTCACGTTCGATCAGATACGCGCCAATTCAAATTCGGTCGCATCCGTCGCCGCGATTCAGCCGAGCGTTCACTTGCATATCAGCCTTGGTAGCGGAACCGAACACACGCAAGCCGTCGCGGAATACACCAGCGGAGATTTCTTCTCCGTACTTCAAATTCCCGCATACCTCGGGCGCACATTCATCATCGACGATGATCATCTCGGCTCCAATCCAGTTGCAGTAATCAGCTATGACCTCTGGCAGTTGCGATTTGGCAGCGATCCCAAAGCAATCGGTCGTTCCTTCTTCGTCGAAGACACCGAGTTTACTGTCGTTGGGATAGCTCCTCGCGGATTTCCCGGCGTCAGTCAGATGGAACCGAGCGACTTCTGGATACCGATCCACGCGATCGCGCGATTTAAGCGCGAATCCATCTGGACGAAACCCGACGAGCCACGGCCTTCTCTCGGCATAATTGCCCGCCTGAATTCCGGCGTGTCCATCGAGCGCGCCCAGTCAGTGCTGACCTCCTTGTATCGCGCGGCAATTGCGACCGACCCGCAACATCCTTTTGCGGCCGACGCGCCTCCCGGAATTATCTTGACCGATTTTTCGCACGGAACATATTCCTACTATCGTAAAAGGTTTTCGCAGCCCCTCGTCATTCTCATGCTCATTGTCAGTTGCGTTTTGTTAATCGCGTGCGCGAATCTTGCGAGTCTCAACCTCGCAAGGTCCTCTGGACGCCGCGCTGAAATCGCCGTCAGGTATGCGTTAGGAGCTCGACGAGGAAGATTGTTGCGGCAACTATTTACTGAAAGTCTTCTCGTCGCCGTCGGAGGTGCCACTGCAGGTTCGCTGCTCGCGATTTGGCTGACCCGCTTTCTCGCAGCGTTCGTTGGCCACGGTCTTTCCGTACATCCTCTGCTCGACGTGAAACCGTCGATGCTGATTCTCGTTTACACCGCAGGAATCGCGGGTATCTCCGCCGTTTTTTTCGGCTTGCTTCCAGCGATTACCAGTTCACGCGTAAATCCAGCCGTCGTGATGAAGTCCGGAGGCGGTGCGGGCGGCGAAGTGACCACGCGGCGTCCTCTGGCGCGAATCCTTGTTGCGGCACAAGTCAGCGTCGCTCTGATGCTACTAGTCGGCGCTGGATTATTCCTTCGCACGCTCGTCAATCTAGAAGTTCTCGACACGGGCTTCGATAAACAACACATTCTCGTCTTCAGCGCCTCGCTCATGAGCAACTCGGATTCTGAAGGGCCGGAAATGGCTGCATTGAACGACGATCTTCGCGCGCAACTTTCCGCACTTCCTGGCGTGATTTCCGTTAGCTGGGCCAACGCTGTTTTTCTGGACGGCGGCAAAGGCATGAACACGATATGGGTTGAACATAACAGTCAGCCTGAAAAAGTTGGCGTCGATTGGATGATGGCGGGACCAAACCTATTCAAGACGTTGGGCATGCCGGTTCTCGCCGGAAGAGATATCCAACCGGGTGATCTTCACAAGAAATCCGGCCTCGTTTGGATTAACAACGCTCTGGCGCAGAGGATTTTTCCCGGAGAAAATCCTCTGGGGAAACGCGTGCGTCTTCGGGACTGGTGTACAGTCGCTGGCATAGTTGGAGACACGAAATACGACAGCATCCGTGAAGATATGCCGAAGACAATTTTTGAACCGTGGCCGAACGATTGGCCCGCCTACAACATAATGATCCGCACTGCCGGTGATCCCGGCGCGCTCACCAGCGCCGTGCGCCAAATCATCCGCCAGAAAGCGCCCAATGCAACCGAATATGGGATGAACACTGAATCAGAACTCCTCGATCGCCAACTTTTTTACGAGCGTCTGATGGCGCGATTATCTTCGGTGTTCGGTTTCCTCGCGTTGCTGCTGACATGCATTGGCGTCTACGGCGTCTTAGCCTATGCCACGGCACGCCGCACCGGCGAAATCGCCGTCCGCATTTCGCTGGGTGCGATGCCGTGGGACATTTTGTGTCTGCTGTTGCGTGACGGACTGGCTCCTGCCATCGCTGGTTCGTTCATTGGATTGCTTGGGTGCTTTGCGTTGACGCGCCTTCTAACTAAGTTTCTCTACGGAATCCGGCCGTTCGATCCCGTAACATTTCTCGCCGCAACAATACTCTTGCTCGTCGTAGCAGCAATTGCCTGTTACATCCCCGCCCGCCGTGCAACTCGCGTCGATCCGATGGTCGCTCTTAGAAATGAATAGCTACGTTCCACATATCCCAACGCCCGCCAATTTGTCGCGCAACCGTCACTACACCCACTCGCATCCGCACACCCCGCCGACGTATACTCCTATACTGCGGCGCGACAATATTCGCCAAATGCCGTAATCTAATTTCAGAAATTTCCCTGCATCAGCGCGTCGATAGCTCTGAGCAGAAAAAACGAGGTCTTTGCGTTGGCCAGCCCTGCCCTGGAATCCAACATCAACCGCGACTCCGCGGATTTTACGAAGAACACGCGCTCACTTGTCGATCTGCTGACGGAAATTAAGAATCAGGAGACAGCAAATTTCCGAAGGTGGCGGCGCAAAAGCCATCGAGTCCCAACACAAAAAAGGACGCCTCACCGCGCGCGAACGCATCGCCAAATTAATCGATCCCAATACAACTTTCTTTGAGCTGGGAATTTACGCCGCCTACGAAATGTATGAAGACTGGGGCGGCGCGCCCGCTGCGGGAACCATCACCGGACTTGCGCGCGTTTCCGGACGGCTGGTGATGATCATCGCGAATGACGCCACCGTAAAAGCCGGCGCATTTTTTCCGATGACCGCGAAAAAAGTAATTCGCGCGCAAAATATCGCGATCGATAATCGCATTCCAACTTTGTATCTCGTCGATTCCGCCGGAGTTTTTCTTCCTTTGCAGGAGGACGTTTTTCCCGACACCGACGATTTCGGCCGCGTGTTCCGAAATAATGCCGTCATGTCCGCCATGGGCATTCCGCAAATCGCCGCCATCATGGGAATGTGCGTCGCAGGCGGCGCGTATCTTCCGGTGATGTGCGATCAACTTTTGATGACGGACGGCTCCGGACTTTTTCTTGCCGGTCCCGCGCTGGTGCAAGCCGCCATCGGACAAAAAGTTTCCGCGGAAGAATTGGGCGGCGCCGAAATGCACGCGCAAATCAGCGGCACCGTGGATTTCCGCGAACCGAATGACGAAGCATGCATCGAATCGTCTACGTTCTCTCGTCGATAAAATGGGCCATCACGGCGAAGGTCCCTTCGATCACAAGAACGTCGGAGAATCCGCTTTATTCTCCGGCGAAGAAATTTACGGCGTTTTCACAAACGCTCCCGGCAAACAATACGATATGCGCGATGTGATCGCGCGCGTTGTGGACGGCAGCCGCTGGGATGAATATCGCCCCGAGCACGGCGAAACTGTTCTGTGCGGTTACGCGCGCATCGGCGGATGGGCCGTCGGAATCGTCGCCAATCAAAAAATGCATGTGAAAACTGTTGATCCTGTCACCGGCCAGCCGCGCATGGAATTTGGCGGCGTGATTTATACCGAGGCCGCGGAAAAAGCCGCGCGATTTATTCTCGATTGCAATCAGCATCTGATCCCGCTGATTTTTCTTCACGACGTAAACGGTTTCATGGTCGGCAAAGAAGCCGAATGGAGCGGCATTATCCGCGCCGGCGCAAAAATGGTGAATGCGGTGTCCAATAGTGTTGTGCCGAAAATTGCCGTCATCTGCGGAGGAAGTTTTGGCGCCGGACATTACGCCATGTGCGGCAAAGCCTACGATCCGCGATTTGTTTTCGCATGGCCCACAGCGCGCTACGCTGTGATGGGTGGTGACGCTGCCGCGGGAACGCTCGTAGAAATTCGCATCAAGCAACTGGAACGCGAAGGCAAAAAACTTTCCGACAAAGACAAAAAAGATTTGCGCGATTCAGCACGCGCAAAACTTACGAGCATCAAACCGATCCGCGCTACGCCGCCGCGCGCCTCTGGGTGGACGCGATAATTGATCCGGCTCACACGCGCGAAGCATTGATCTGGGCGCTGGAAGTCGGCGGCGCTTAATCCGGAAGTGAAGGAATTTAAGACGGGCGTTTTGCAAACGTGATCAGCACGCGCAGCAACGCGGCTGTCGGCGCGTGTCGATGCTTGGCGCCCATCTCATCTGGCACACTCTTCATTTTCGGCTGGATAAGAATGTCGCGGGACCGAGCAAGCGGGTGGGATCCTCTGACATACTGGGCCCCGTGGTACATAACACTTATTCAACTGATATTCTTGGGGTGCGATACTGTTCGCAATTGCGGCGATATGGTCTACTGCCGTAGATTTTAGAAGACAGAAGCGAGGAAGAATTGTCTGAACCATAAAAATTATTGAATGCCCGCGTGACGCCTGGCAGGGCCTTGAAAAAAATATTCCGACCGCGCGAAAAGTAGAGTAGTCTGCTCGCGCTCGTCAACGCCGGATTTCTGTCACATCGACGCCGTAAGTTTCGTTTCGCCCAAAGTCGCGCAAATGGCGGACAGCGAAGAGGTGATGAAGCAATTTCTCGCTTCCCTGCCGGCTGAAAATACCCACGCCGGAAATTATCGGAATCGTTGTGAATGAACGCGGAATCGAGCGCGCGCTGGCAACTCCCGGCGTCACAACTCTTGGCTATCCTTATTCTATTTCCGCATATTTTCGACGCGCCAACGCAAATATGTCCCGCGCTGAATCGCGCGCGCTCGTCGAGCATCTTCGCAAAGCCACGAAGGAAGCGAATCTCGATCACGTAATTTATATTTCGATGGCATTCGGCAATCCGTATGACGAGCCGTGGGGGCCCGAACTTGTTGAGGACACACTTTTCTGGCTGAAAGATATTGGCGTGAGAAGCGTTTCGCTCGCAGACACCGCCGGCACGGCAAACGCCGAACAAGTCGGAGCACTTTACCGTGCGGTAAAAGGATGCGTCGCCGGAATTGAACTCGGCGTTCATTTGCACAGCCGTCCTGAAGACGCCGCCGCAAAAGTTGCCGCCGCATACGAAGCCGGATGTCGACGATTCGATGGCGCGCTCACCGGACTCGGCGGATGTCCTTTCGCAGGTGACGATCTTGTCGGCAACATTCCCACTGAAACTGTTCTCGGTACTCTCGCCGCGCGCGGAGTGAACACCGGAATCACTCCCGCCGCGCTCGAACCAGTAATGAAATTAACGCAACGCATTCGTCGCGAATTTTCCACCTCCGAGGTAATCCAGTGAGCTACCAAACTTTCACGCTGACTCACGAAGCTTCCATCGCCACCATCACGCTCACCCGCCCGGAAAAACGAAATGCAATTTCCACGCAAATGATCGAAGAACTCCTCGCCGCGCTCGCTGAAATTGAACCACAGCGTCCGCGCCGTAATTATCACCGGATCGGGCAGCGCATTTTGCAGCGGCATGGATCTGGACGCGCTGAAAAATCTCGCGCAAGCAATCTCCCACGCAAAATCTGGAGGATTCGCGCCGCATGGCGAAAATGTTTCGCCGCATTGTGGTCATATCCGAAGCCGTTAATCGCCGCAGTGAACGGCGCCGCAATCGCCGGGGGTTGCGGCATCGCCACACTTTGCGATTTCACCTCGCTGTTCCCGAAGCAAAATTCGGATACACAGAAGTTCGCATCGGATTTATTCCTGCGATTGTTTCTGTTTTTCTCATTCGGCAAATCGGTGACAAGCGCGCCCGCGATCTTCTGCTCACCGGACGCATCCTAACCGCCGAAGAAGCAAAACAAATCGGCCTCGTAAATCACATCGTCGAGCCCGCAAAATTAATGGATGCCGCGCGCATTTACGCTGCCTCTCTCGTCGAGTCCAGCCCGATCAAGCATCGAACGCACAAAACGTCTGCTAACAGAATCCGCCGCCGCGGAAGTGGACGCCGCCCTTGCGCGTGCAATCGCGGAAAACGCCAGCATCCGCGCTACCGCGGATTTCCACGAAGGCCTCTCCTCGTTCTTAGAAAAGCGCCGGCCGATTTGGCCGGGTAAATAGTCGACCGCAATGACGTCTCGCACTCTGCTAAACTTCACTTACACTAATATAATGACCGACTTCCACGAAACAACTGTTCGCGTGCGCTACGCCGAAACCGACCAAATGGGCGTCGTCTATCACTCCAACTTTTTTGTTTGGTTTGAAATCGGACGCGTCGAATTGTTCCGCGAGCTCGGCGTCGTCTACAAAGACATGGAAGAAAAAGACGATTGCTTCATCGTCGTCGGCGAATGCAAATGCCGCTTCAAACGTCCCGCGCGTTACGATGACTTTCTCCGCGTGCGCACGCGCATTGCCGAAGCCGGCAGCCGAAAAATTACTTTCCAGTATGAAATTGTGAACGAGGAATCCAACGAGCTTCTCGCAACCGGCGAAACTGTTCATGTAATTTGCGATAAACTCGGCCGCTCGAAATCTCTTCCCGGCCCTTATCGAAAATTGTTCGACGTTCGCACGCCGCAGGAAGCACATGCGCCGGCCCACAAATAAAATGTCCACCACTCCACCACTGGCAATCCAGCTCGACGGCAATTCCCTGACATTCATTCACGTCCATTCAGTTTCGCGCGTTTCACCACCGGCCCTTCAGCCTCCCGCGCAAGTTTCTCTCTCTCAATCAGCCCGCGAAAAAATGTTGGCTTCTCGCGCTGTAGTTGATCGCGTTGTCCTCTCGAACAAAACCACCTATGGCGTCAACACCGGATTCGGCGAACTGGCCGAAGTTCGCATCTCGCAGGAACAAGTCCGCCAACTCCAACTCAATCTTAGTTCGCAGCCACTGTTGCGGAGTCGGCGCTCCACTTTCCGAAACCGAAACGCGCGTGATGATGCTGCTTCGCGCGAACACTCTTGCCAAAGGATTTTCCGGAGTTCGCCCGCTCATCGTAGAAACTCTCTGCGAAATGTTGAATCGCGGAGTTCACCCAGTAATTCCCTCTCAAGGTTCCGTCGGCGCTTCAGGTGATCTCGCGCCGCTCGCGCATTTAGCAGCGGTAGTAATCGGCGAAGGTCGCGCAATTTTCAAAGGGGAAAATCTTTCTGGCGCAGAAGCAATGCGGCACGCGGAAATTACTCCACTGATTCTCGAAGCAAAAGAAGGACTCTCGCTTCTCAACGGCACGCAAGGCATGCTCGCGCTAATTTCATCTGGCACTTCGCGATGCTCATGTCGCTGCTGATGCCGCAGACATCGCCGCCGCGCTCGCGCTCGATGCTCTTCGCGGAAGCCCCGCGGCGTTTGATTCGCGCATCATGTCCGCGCGACCGCATCCCGGTGCCGCAATCACCGCGCGAAATATCATTCGGCTAAACGAAGGTAGCCAGATTCGCGAATCACATCGCAACGCCGAGAAAGATCCGCGCGTGCAGGACGCTTACAGTCTTCGCTGCACTCCACAAGTCCACGGAGCTGCGCGCGACGTTCTTGCAAATGCGCAATCCATCGCGCAAATCGAATTAAATAGCGCCACCGATAATCCGCTGGTATTTTCCGAGGGCGCTCAACCGAAAAATGATCAAGACGCTTTTCCCATCGGCCACGGAGAAATTCTGAGCGGCGGAAATTTTCACGGCCAGCCGCTGGCCATGATTGCGGATCAAATCGCAGTGCGCATCGCCACTCTCGGCGGAATTTCGGAGCGCCGCATCGCTTACATGACCAATCCGCAAACCAGTTTGCTGCCCGCATTTCTCACGCGCAATCCCGGACTGAATTCCGGATTTATGATTCTGCAAGTTGCCGCGGCATCTCTGGCCAGCGAATTAAAAGCAATGTCCACGCCACATTCCGTGGACTCCATTCCCACTTCGGGCGATCAGGAAGACTACGTCAGCATGGGCATGTCCGCCGCGCGCAGACTTGCGCCGATGATGGCAAATCTGCAACGCATCATCGCGATCGAACTGCTCGCCGCTTGCCAGGGCATCGATTTACTCGCGCCACTTCGCACCGGCCCGGAATCTCAACGCGCTGTGGACATTGTCCGCAAAGTTTCTGCCAACGCTCGAATCCGATCGCTCGCTTTCGCAGCGACATCGAATCCGTAGCCGATTTGATCCGCACGAATGCATTCGCCCGCGTGCTGGGAGGGTGAGGGGAGGGATAAAAAGGCTAAAAAGTGCATTATAATGCATACGAGGAGGCTGGTTTTTGAAGAAAGTGCATTGTATTGCAGTTTTTGGGGCGGGAAAAACGCAGAGAGATTCCTCACTTCGTTCGGAATGACGAGCGAAAGATACGGACGAGGCAAAGACAACGGCGAAAGAAAAAGCAGATCCTTCGCGCTTCGGCGCTCAGGATGACGTCGTTGGTGGATGGCCGTTAGAAAATAACTGGACTTGGATGTTGATGAAATGGTATCTTGTTTGTGGAGAAGAAGTGTCTACCCGCGCTGCCTTGCGCGGGTTTTTTGTTTTTAGGGCATGTTTGGATTTGCGTTGTGAAAAACCCCGGCCCACCTGAAGGTGGCCCCTACGAAACCCAAAACCCGGCCGATCTGAAGGTTGCCGGTACGAAAGCGTCGCACCGGGTGAGGGCGCAGCAAGCAGCGCCCGTACAGAGCCAACGTCTAGGCGGACGCGCGCGTATTGGAAATTTCCGCTAAGTCCTTTATTAGCCACACTTACACCCCAGATCGCCGTAAGTCCTTTATTAGCCACACTTAGCTCTTGACCCCCTGGGTGGGGGGTACTTTGTATTTTCAAAAATCCACTATAGGAGACACGACCGATGTCAGCTAAAGCGAAGGAAACTCAGTACATAAAGACTCAGGTGCCGGACGAGGATCGGTGTTTGTTCAGTAAGATGAACGGAAACCGTTGCAAGAATCCGCACCTTGGGAATGCGACTCGACACTGCATTCTGCATGAAGGCCGGATGCAGAAAGTGGACGAGGCGGAAGTAAAAGCGCTGGCGGCGGAGCTGCTTACCAACGATGTGGATCTGCGGACCAAGGAGGATGTGAACCGTCTTACGTCGCAGCTTTTTACGATGGTGGCGGAGAAACGGATCTCGAGGCAAGACGGTTCGTTGCTCGCGTACATTGCTAGCGTGCTGTTGCAAACGATTGCGCCGGTGAGTCGGAAGGTGATCGCGGAACGGAGAGCGGAGTTTGTTGAGAGTGCTGCGGAACCTATTTCTCATCCGAGGTTGGAGTTCGGTCGGCGAGTTGCGGCGCCGGTTGCGCCGGTATTTCCGACGATGGGGACGAACTATAATCCTTACTCGTACCCAACGAAGACACGGTAGGAGTGGAGTGGCTAGTGGATAGGGGCTAGTGGCTAGTGAAGGCGAGCGCCTCGCCGTGCTAACTGCCCGCTTCAAAATGCTTCTCATTTTCTTCGGGAGAAGCGGAGTTCGGTACGTGTGGGAATTTAGCGGAAACCGTTGTTCCGCTTTCGTTTGAATCTATTTCCAGTTGGCCGTTAAAGTGCCGGACGCGTTCGCGCATGCCGCTGATTCCCACGCCAGCGGAGGCCTGCGAACGAATCTTGGAGAGCTTATCGGATGGTATTCCCTTCCCGTTGTCCTTCACTTCCAAAAAAATCCCCTCGGCATCCTGAGAGAGATGAACTGTTGCGGCCTTGCCGCCGGAATGGCGATGAATGTTGGTGAGACATTCCTGCACTAAGCGAAAAATCACCAGCTCCATTTCCGGCGGCAATCTTTCAAGATCGGGGGAAATGAATAGCTGGATATCAATTCCACTGCGCTCTTTCGCGCCGTCAATGTACCAACGGAGGGCGCCGGAAATTCCGGTTTCGTCGAGAAGTGGCGGGTGGAGGAGGTAAGACGTAGTCCGAATTTCGCGAACCAGTTGCTCGACCAGCGCGGTGCTATCGGCAACCTCGCTGATAAACCTTGGGGACTCATTCTTCGCGCGTCTGGCCAGACTGCCGAGATTCATGGCCAGCGCCGACAGAACCTGACCAGCGCTATCGTGAAGTTCGCGGGCGATATGCCTGCGTTCGTGGTCTTGAGCCTGCATCAAGCGCATGGAGAGATGCCGGAGACTATCGGAGTATTTTTGCAAATCCGCGTTTCGTTCCTCCAGTTCCTGTGTGCGATCTTTGACGGCTGCTTCGAGGCTCGCCGCCAAAGCCCTGTAACGCTCTTCGGATTCCGCAATCTGGATGCGAGCTTTTACCTGAGCGGAAATGTCCTTGAAGTAACAAACTACGCCGAAAACACTTTCGTCCAGAGAAATACGGTTCACGCCCCACTCGTAGCATTCTGTTACATCGCGGTCGATGCGATATTCGAGCCGTTCGGGAGTTTGATACGGTTCGCCGGTGGCGAGAGTGTGGCGGAAGATGCGAACGATCTCATCGGCGTAGTCTTTCTCCCACAGGATGTGGATTAGTTCATCAAAGTCCCGGCCGATCAGATCGGGAATGTCACCAAAAGCAGGAAGAGCGAGCGGGTTTACCTGCTGAACGCGGAAATCGGCATCGATAAGATAGACGCCAATGGGGGCATTGTTGAGCAGAGTCTCGTAACGAGCGGTGTGATTGCGCAGCGATTCTTCCACGCGCTTACGCGCCGAAATATCCCGGGCGATTTTAGAAGCTCCGATGATGCGGCCTGAGGAATCCTTGACGGGTGAAATGGTTAAAGACACGTCAACGATGTTGCCGTCCCTGTTTACGCGGAGAGTTTCAAAATGTTCGATCCGTTCGCCGGCCTTGAGACGCGAAAGAATCTCACGCTCTTCCTGAATGCGATCAGGAGGTATCAACATGGTGACGGAACGGCCGACTGCCTCCGCGGCTGTATATCCAAAGAGCCGCTCGGCACCGGCATTCCAACTGGTGATGACGCCGTGCAAAGTCTTGCTGATAATCGCATCATCGGAAGAGTCCACGATTGCGGCGAGCAAGCCAATCGCCTTATCGGCTTGCAGACGCAACGTGGGAAGCTCGTCTAAAATTGACTGAGTGGTCTTGTCTGCGACAGTTTCGGGATATTGAAGAATACAATTGGCCAGCGCTTCATGCGTGGCGAGAAGTTCCTTAATGTCATTCTCAAACTGGAGTTCAGGATGCACTCGGGTCCAGTAATGCGCGGCCCGAACGAACGCCAAGAAAAGAAGAAGGTACTGAAGTCGAACGGCGCCCAGCAATCTTTCGAGCGCGTCCAAGCATTCAGGCGTGTTTGGAGTTTGCAAGAATACGTTACCGGCCAGAGAAAAAATACAGTCCTCGACTTCGGTACCAGCCTCGGGGATTTCGGCGAGAGGCGCGGGACAGGTCAAGCAATAGGCGAGACGGGAATCCAGCTCGGCACCGCGCAAAAGCGGCCGCCGCAGCAATTTGACAACATCTTCCACGCTTTCGGGGCGAGCATTCTTGTCGCCAGATGGACGACCGAGTCCGATCAAAAAACCGGTGTGGCGGGCAATGCAGTAGCGAACTGCACAAAAACGAGAGAGATAGACGAAGAGCCTCTCCTTGAAAATTGATGGGAGCGGATTATCGAGATAGGCTGCTTTTGCAAATCCCCAAAGTTTTTCGGTTATTTCGGGGGTCTCTGGAGACAGGCGAAAGAAATTGGGGAGAACGCCAAAACGCTCGCTGACGCGACGTTGCAGGTCCGTAGCAGTAGTGCCGGCCGATGGAGGATTTCCGGATGCCATGTTAGCGTCGTCCCGACTGGGTAGAATCCGAAAGATGAGTGTACGAGGTTTATTTGGTTCCTGCTAATTAAAAATTGGGGCATTCCGCTGCGCGATTTGCGAAGCGAAGATTACAGCCTGTTGGAGAATTGTCCCAAAATTACTATTGTCCGCGTTAAATTTCAGCGCGTCCGCGATGAATCGCGCGACTTCATAACTAGCATATTGACACTTACAACCGTCACTCGCTAAGATTCGCGGACAGACACATTCGAGTTTCGTATATTTCCACCGGGGCTGCCCGAAGTGTAGTGTGCGGCCGGGGAAACCGCGAATAGGAGAACCTGCAAATGAAGACACTCACGAAAAGTTTATTGGGAGCTTTCCTGGTGATGTGCGTTTTTCTGGCGATGCGCACGGACGCGCAAATTCTTGCCGCGAATTCTGCGAGCAGCAATTCCGCCGCGGCAGCGCAAGCGCCGGTGCGCAAGAAGCGCATCGCCGTTCTGGACTTTGATTACGCGACTGTTCAATCCAGCTCTGCTGCGATTTTCGGCAACAACGTGGACATCGGCAAAGGCATTACGGATTTGCTGGTTACGTATTTGGTGAAAGACGGCACGTACTCTGTGCTGGAACGCAAAGCGATGGACAAGATTCTTGCGGAACAAAATTTCTCGAATAGCGATCGCGCGAATCCTGCGACCGCCGCGAAAATCGGCAAGCTGCTTGGCGCTGACGCAATCATCGTCGGAAGCATCACGCAATTCGGCAACGATAAGAAAACCACCAACGTTGGCGGTGCAGGCGGCGGATTTGGCGGATTCGGACTCGGCGGCGTGGGCCACTCGAAGACAAAAGCGGTGGTGGGAATTGACGCGCGCATCGTTGACATCGACACCGGAGAAATTCTGGTGGTCGGTGAAGGCAAAGGCGAATCGTCGCGCGAAAGCACTTCCCTTACAGGCGGCGGAAGCAACTGGCACGGATTTGGCGCCGGAAATGTGGACTTCGGCAGCAGCGATTTCCAGAACACGATTATCGGCGAAGCGGTGAAACTTGCCGTGACCGATATGAGCGGACAACTTGTTGCGGGCGCGCCGAAACTTGTGACGCGTACAATTGTGGTGCAAGGTTTGGTTGCCGCGGTTGACGGCGGGCAAGTTGTGCTGAACGTCGGCTCAAAAAATGGGCTGAAGGTCGGCGACGAAATGAGCATCGAGCGCGTGACGAAGGAAATTAAAGATCCGTCGACAGGTCAGGTGATTCGCAGAATGACGACTCCGGTGGGCGTGATTAAAATTACGGACGTCGACGCGGGGTCGGCCGTGGCCGTGATTGTTTCCGGATCGGGATTCAAAGTTGGCGACGCAGCGAAAACTGTGACGCAGTAGTTTTCACATTTAAGCGGGTCGATTACCGTGCGGAGAGTTCGCGATGCGAACTTTCCGCACTTTTGTTTTTCGGCTTATTTCGCGGACGAATTATTTTTGGGGACTGTCGCCGCAGGAAGTGTCCGCTGTTCGCGATTTGAGATCGTCAATCAGATCGTGGCGATTTGCGTTGGTGTAAACACCAATTAATTCCGATTTCGCGCGGCAGATGTGGTTGTGGACGGGTTCGCAAAAAGTATTCAGCGCAATTCCATCGGCGCTCTGCGAAAACGCGCAGCCTTTCGCATCCAATCCACGGCGATACAGTTCAGCGAGAGGGCCGAGAATTCCGCGATCACCGGAAGACATATACGATTCGACGAGCGCAACAGCCGCGTCGTCGGTTTTATTTTCGGTGAGCAGGATACGCGCGAGCGTCACAAAAGTTTTTGGCTGTTCGGGATCGACAACGAGCGCACGCTGAATCGCGTCATACGCTTTTTGGGTATCGCCCAATCGTAGATAGGTCAATGCAAGTTCGGGATATAAGGATTTTGATCCGACGTGCGGAATTTCCGAATCCGTTTTGCCGCGTGCCATTTCCTTTGCGCGAATTTGCTCGTCGTAACTTTTTCCAATTGCGGCACCACGCAACAGAATTTGCAGGGCACGTTGATATGCTTTCGTCGCTTCTACTGAAGGGTTCGATTTCCCGTCTGCGCCGGATTTCAGCAGCAGATCTCCCTTCAATTGATAATACGTTCCCGCATTGGCGTAGGCGTCCTCAAAATTTTGAGAATCCGGAAGCGGATCGAGAATCGCCAAACTTTTTTCCGCTTCGACGATTACGCGATCCAGATTGAAATGGCTCGGATCCGACACATACAGATTCGTTGCGAGTCCAAAATGGCTGGCGAAACTGTTTGGCGTGTCGCGAATGCCCGCTTCGAGCAATGTGGAATTATCCTGCCAATCCGAATTGCGCGACCACGTGCGAATTCCGAGCGCCAAAATTACTAGGCACAAAATAATCGGCGCAACCGCGCGTGACTTAAGTCGTTCACCAAGCGCAAAGGCGCCGATTACGATGCAGGCGGAAAATCCGATTGCGGGAAGATATAGGAATCGGTCCGCCATGATGCTTCCGATTAAGATTAGAAGATTGGACGTGGGAACTATTGCGATAAATGCGAACGCGACGAAAAAGAAAACCGCGCGATTGCGTTGCAACGCTTTACAAACACTGACGATTACAATGGCAATCACAATCCATGCGAACCAATCCTGCAAAGCTCCGCGCGCGATTGGAATTTCCGCGTAATAGTAATTCCACGAAAGCTTCGCCGGCCAGATGAGCATCCAGAGATATTTCGCGAGGATTTTGATTGCGGTGAAACGCGCGGCGAAAAATCCTGCGCCGAGCAGCGGATTATCGACATAGGGAAATACAGGAACTGTTGAGCGGGAAAGTACGATTGCGCGTTGAATCAGGAATGCGACGATTGGCAAACCCGAAGCGATGAGTGCGTAACCTAAATTGCGGAGACTAGTGCGGTCGTTCGAGAAGGCAAATTCCCACAACACAATCAGAGCGATGATTACGATCGCGCTTTCCTTTGAGAAAATTCCGATGGTGGTCGCGATTGCTAAACCAAACAGCCATGCGAAACGTCGCGCGCCTTGCGCTTCCCTGCTCATGCGATAAAACCACAACCCGCTGAGCACTCCGAAGGCGGCGAGTAAATCCGCGCGGCCGATAATATTGGTGATTGATTCGGTGAGCACTGGATGTACGGCCCACAACGCGGCGATGAATACCGAAGGCCAAAACTTTCGCAGAACATTTAGCGCCAGACCGTAACATAGCAATACATTCAGGAAGTGAAGCGCGAAATTGACGAGGTGATATCCGAAAGGATGTTCCTGATTATCGACCATCGCGTAATTGAACAGATACGAAAACGTGGTGAGCGGGCGATACAAGCCTTTTTCCGGCGGCATCGACCACGCTGGGCGGTCGACGATTTGCGATAAATTTTCTGATGTTGCGGCATGGACGCGAGAATCCTGCAGGATGAGCGGAACGTTATCGAGAGAGAATCCTGCGCGGAAGGAATTGGAATATGCGGCGAGCGTGACGACTAGAAGCGCAGCCGCTACGTAAATGTGTTTCATCCATGGCGCGGATAGCAGATCGAACTTCGGCTTGTCAGGCGCTTTTTGCGGCGCGCTTGGAACAGTGGCCTCTTGTGATGCGCGCGGCTTCTTGGTCTTGTTTGACATGAATATTTAGAGATGCCCCGTGATTTGCACGGCGCAGAACATTATGGCGAGGTGGAGTGCAGTGTCAAGTTTATGCAAGGTTCTGGAACAAGAAGCTGCCCATACGGTAGGCGGCGTAATAACTGTAGGGGAAAAGTTCGAGAGAGTAGTGTCCGCAGGGGAGCATCACCGTTTCGTGCGGGACTTTTAATTCGCGAAGCGTGGCGAACATCTCCAGAGTGAATTCCGGCCACATCGAAGGATCGTAGAGTCCGCCGATGGCGAGAAATGGGCGGCCGGAGTTGGTCATTTTGTGAAGATACGGCATGGGACTGGCGGGCGACCAGAAATAGCGCAGCTCTTCGGCGGTAACTTTTGCGCGCAGACCTTCCCACACGTGCGCAGTGGTCATACCGGTGCGAACAACTTCTCCGAAATAAGTTGAGACGTGAAGAAAAGCGGCGGCGCTGACGAGCTTGTCATGACACATAGTAATGCTGCCGACCGCGGAGCCGATGCTGGTGCCGACTAATCCGAGTTTGTGATAGCCCTGTTGGGCGAGCCAGAGAAGGCAAGTGCGCGTGTCCACAATTGCCTGACGCGTGGCGTGAAGCGTGAGTCCGATATTGGGACCGACGAGATGATCGGCGCGTTCGTGACCGGGAATGGCGCGGCGATCGTGATACGGCATGCTCATGCGAAGCACGGTGATGCCGAGCGAATTTAGAAAACGGCAGAGAGTGAGTTGTCCGTGCCACTTCGCATTCCAGTTCGGAAGCAGCACGACTGCGGGACCGTTTTTTCTGGCGGGAAGAAAACGCGCGTGAACTTTATTATTTTCCGGCCACGGAGATTCGATCGAACTTGTGAAAGTGAGAATGCTTTCGTGCTTCAGGCCGTTGTGAGATGGCGCGAGATGCGCGTCCTTGGGCGGACTTGCGGCGAGCCATTCGTCACTGTGCGCGATTGTTTCTGGAACCCAGCGATTTAGAAAGGCGCGCGGGTCGAGATCGTTTGCGTCGCCGCCAATGTATTCGAGTCCCCAATCGAAAGGAAGGACGCGGCGATTGTCGTCGGTGGTCCAGCGGGCGTGCTCGTAGCGGCGAATTTTGGTTTCGAGCCAGGACATTTTGGTTTGGCGAAAGAAATTGTTTTAGCAAATGGCTTTGTTCTTAACGAACAAAAACGCGTGAGATTTGAATATAGGGAGCGGGGCGAGAGGTGTCAAATTGACGGGCGCAAGGTAATTAGACGGATGCCTCTTACAACCCACGTGCCGTCTTTCGCAACAAAACTAATTAACTCTACTATCGAAGAATTGGATAACGCATGTGTCGAGCTAGCATGATTCCATTACTGTTCGCTGCGATTTTGGGCACTTTGTCGTTTCTCCACCAAGGGCCGCCCCCGAAATCCAAGGTCGTTTCTGTACTTAGCGCGGACGAAATTCGGGCAGTCACCGAGCCACGACAAAAAGCGACGGCTGAGTTCGATGCCGCATTTTCTAAAATTCGGCCGCCGGATATCAGCAAGGCCCTCGCGGAACCGCAAAACCTGATCGCCATCGTTACCGTAACGAGAGTCAAGACACCGGGCGAGGGAGGTTCGCCTTATCCGCGCGTGGAAATGCATATCGACGAAATGTTGAGAGGCGTTCCCCGTGAGTGGGTAATTCACGCGCAATCGATGTGGTTACCTCCGGCTCCAGAAATAAAACCGATTCCCACCGCAGATGGACTCCCTCACGGCAAGATACAAATTTCCTTCAGCGGTGGACATCCGACGACTACTTTTGACGATACTGAGCCAAAAGTCGGCAATCGGTACGTGTTGGGATATTCGAGAGTTGACTGGAACGGTTGGATGTTTGTAAGTGGCGCGATTTATCTGGGCGATCCCGGACAGGCCCAGTTGTTTACTGAGGTGCAGCGGTTTTTGGCCGCAGAAGTTTCAGCGGGGAGTAACAATATCACGCCGTTTATGGATGGCTTGAGCGATCAGGTTCGCTGGATTCGTGATTTATCGGCGCGGCGTCTGGCGCAATCCGACAAATGTAACGCCACACCTTCGTGCCAGGAAGCGCTCGTGGCCGCCGCAGGCCGCTTGCTTCAGAGCCAGAACCTTGGAGATCGATGGGAAGCGTTGACGTGGCTGGAATGGATTTCGCAACCGCTCGGAAATCGGATGAGCGGACCAAATGGACTTCCGCCAATGTCGGGAGCAGCATTCCGCGAACTGCTCGTTGCAGCCGTGTCGGACACAAATCTAGTAATTGGTGACAAAGCCTTCGGAGAGCTTGCGCTATTCGATTTTTATCACGGCTCTGGGCCGGGCGACTGCGTCGAATACGTTCCCGCGTTGCGCAAATCGGCTCGCTGGACTGCCGAAGAAGCTAAGGGCGTGATGATTGGCACTGGGTACAATTTGAGCTCGGGGTTCGCCTGCAATGCTCAATAGCCTCTCTTTCCTCTCCATTGAATAACGAAATAGCGAAAAGCTGTCCCCCTCGGTCGTGCGCACAGCCGTTAAGCATCGGGCAACTGCGGTATGAGGATGCGTTGAGCACGCGGAGGCCTTGTGGCAAAGTTGAAGCGTGACTATCGCTTACGCTGCCTTCGTTTTTCTGATGGGATTGATTATTGGAAGCTTTCTGAACGTCTGCGTGCTGCGGATTCCCGCAGGACTTTCGGTGGTGCGGCCTAGTTCGCGGTGCCCGAAATGCCACGCCGAGATTAAGGCGTACGACAATATTCCCGTATTGAGCTGGCTGATTTTGGGCGGGAAATGTCGCGGCTGTAAGACGAAAATTTCGGTGATGTACCCTTCGATTGAATTTCTGACAGGTGTGCTTTTTGTAGTTTGTTATTTATTGTTCGGCGAGACTTTGGCCACGGCGAAATGGTCAGTGCTTTCAGCGCTGCTTGTGGTGTTGACGGCGACGGATATCCGCGAACGGATTTTGCCGGACGTGGTAAATCTGACGGGGTTTGTTATTGGAATTTTGTTTAGTTTATTTATGGTGCCGACGGACGGGGCGTCATTGTGGCTTTCTAATTTGATATTTGAGTTCCCTCCTCCGCGCGCGGTGCTTTCGGTGGTGGACGCGTTGATGGGAGCGGCGGTTGGCGCCGGACTTTTGTGGATTGTGGGCGAAGGATATTTCAAGTTGCGCGGAAAAGAAGGAATGGGACTGGGCGACGTGAAAATGATGGGAATGGTGGGCGCATTCCTGGGAGTGAAGCGCACACTGTTGACCGTGTTATTTGGATCATTGCTGGGAAGCGTGATTGGAATTGTGATCGTGGTGGCTACACGTAAGGGCCGCGATTACGAATTACCGTTTGGCGCGTTTTTGGGCGCGGGAGCTTTGCTGGTGATTTATTTTGGGACGCCGCTGCTGAACTGGTATCAAACGCTACTCTACATTCACTGATAACGATTCAACACGACGACAACGATTCAACACGGCATTTGCCGCTGAAAGATCTGAGATGCTGGCACCATTCGACAAACCGATATCGCCGATTGTCCTGATTGCGGGAGCGATTGTGTTCCTGATTTTGATGTTTGGAATTATTGCCGCGGTGATCATGACGATGCGGAAACGGTATAACCCGTCCGCGGGAAAATCAGACGGCATGGGAGCTTCGCCGCGCGCGGACAATCCCACCGCATTTATGGCGGCTTCGATGCAGGCGGTAATCCAAAAATTGAAGGAACAGGAAAAAGAGCTGGAACTATTACATCAGCGCGAAAAAGAGCGAGCACAGCAGACGGAGCGGCTGAGCGAAGCGGTGACGAGCAACATGCCGTCTGGACTTTTGCTGGTGAACGCTTCGGGGCTGATATCGAGCGCGAATCCGGCGGCTGAGGCGGCGCTGGAAATTCGTTCGCTTCCCTTCCGCAAATATACGGAAGTGTTTGGACCCGAATCACGCGTGGCGCGAATGATTGAAGGATGTTTGGCGGAAGGAATGACTTTCCGTCGCGAGGAGGTGGAATACACGACACCTTCGCGGGAATTGCGCCAACTGGGCGTAACGATTTCTCCGATTACAAATAAACCGGGCGAAGTTTCCGGCGTGCTTTGCTTGCTGACCGATTTGACGGAACTTGCCGGCCTGCAAAAACAGATTCAGATGAAAGAAAGCTTGGCGGCGCTGGGCGAACTTTCAGCAGGTATTGCGCACGAATTCAAGAACGCGCTGGCGACGATTTCCGGATATGCGCAGATGATTCGGAGCGAGTCTGAAAAAGGCGACGTGTGGGAGAACGCCGACCGGATCTTGCATCAGACCCGTGCGATTACGCACGTGGTGACGGAGTTCTTAAAATTTGCACGGCCGCTGAGTTTGGCGGCGGAAGACGTGCAACTTGCGTCGATGGTGGAGCGGCTGGCTTCGGAGATTCGGGATGCGCATCCGGATGTAAGCGTGGCGGTGGAAGGCGACTTCGCGGAAATATCTGGCGACGAGGCATTGCTGCGACAGGCGCTATTGAATTTAGTGCGCAATGCGGCGGAGGCTGCGGCGGGACAGTCTTTTGGCGGGCGCGTGGCACTGCACGGAAGTGTGGAACATGGACCGGGCGGACCCTCGCAGCGGATTTCGATTACGGACAACGGCGCGGGAATATCTTCGGAAAGTTTGCCGAAAATATTTGTACCGTTCTACACGACGAAAGCGCAAGGCACAGGATTAGGCTTGGCGATTGTGCAGAAAATTGTGGTGCAGCACGGCGGATCGGTGGAAGCGCGCAATCTTTCGGAAGGTGGCGCCGAGTTTATCGTTTGGCTACCGGCGCGGCAGGTGTCCTTAGGTACAGTTGTTTCGGCGGCGGAACGTGGCTAGGCTTTAAGAAGCTGAAGTCAGGCTTGATTGAGCGTTCTGGCGCGGGCCGTTGAGAGGTTCCTAAAAATGAGAATACGACTTGGAGCAATTATCGTCGGTGGATTGGTGATGGGCGGCGCTTCGATTGGCGTGTGCGCGTGGCGTTTGCCGATTGACGCGAAGCCACTGATGCAGGAACAGACGCAGACACAGTCGCAAACGCAGGGTGCGCAGCAGGATTCCGTTGCCGAAGCAGCGCGGAAAGCGCGGGAGAAGGCGAAGACAAATGCCGCGCCGGCGAAGAAAACTTATACGAATGACAACCTATCGGGATTGCGTGCGAACGAGATCAATGTGATGGCGGCGAACGGGAATCAGGTGAAAGACACGGCGCCGGATACAGTGGCCAAGCCCGCGGAGCCAAAGAAGGATGAAGCGTACTGGCGGAAACGATTTGCTGAAGCGCGGCAGAAATTGGAGATCGCACAAAAGGATTTGGACGTTTCGCAACGTGAATTGAATCTTTTGCAGACGCAGTATTATCCGGACCCGAACAAGGCGCTGCAACAGCAACTGACGCGCGATGACATTAATGAGAAGACGAAGAAGATTGACGAAATGAAGCAGAAGGTGGCGGATCTGACACAGGCGCTGGAAGATCTGAAGGACGAGTTGCGTCATGCGGGTGGCGAGCCTGGATGGGCGAATTGATTCTGCTTCCCTGTTGCGTTGCCGCGGATTTTTCCCCGATGAATTCACATGCCTGAAATTTCGCAGATGAGTGAAACAAACACAGCCGCAGCCACGAAGCGCGCCGCGAAGAAATCCGGCGTGGAGCCGATTCTTCTTGTCGAAGACAAGAATGAACTGCGCGCGATGTTGCGCAAGGCTTTGGAACGCGCGGGCTATGAAGTAGAAGACGTCGGTGATGGAAATACTGCGATCAATCGCATTCGTGCGCGGCGATATTTGCTGGTACTAACCGATCTAAAACTTCCTGGAAAATCTGGATTGGAAATTCTGCAGGAATCAAAGCAGGTGGATCCGACGACGCCCGTAATTTTGATTACGGCTTACGGCTCAATTGAAGAAGCTGTGACGGCCATGAAGGACGGCGCCTTTGATTTTGTGCAGAAGCCAGTGGATCTGGAACATTTGACGCTGCTGGTTGGACGCGCGGCGGGACAACAGGAATTACTGCGTGAGAATTTATTGTTGCGCGAAGATTACGCGGCGCGATACGGATTTCCGCGTATTGTAGGCGATCACGCGAGCATGAAGGATGCAACGAGCCAGGCGCAGCGAGTGGCGGCTACGGATGCGACGGTACTGCTGCTTGGTCCGAGCGGAACGGGCAAAGAACTTTTTGCGCGCGCGATACATCACCTTTCGCCGCGGCGCGAGCATTCATTTGTGGCATTGAATTGCGCGGCGATTCCTGAAGGGCTTGTCGAAAACGAATTGTTTGGGCATGAGCGCGGCGCATATACGGGCGCGGGTTCGAGGAAAATTGGAAAGATGGAATTGGCGCATCACGGAACTATTTTTCTGGATGAAATTGCGGAATTGCCCTTGAGCATTCAGTCGAAGTTATTGCGTGTATTGGAAGAGCGATGCTTTGAGCGCGTTGGTGGCACGCAATTGATCGAAGTTGACGTGCGAATTTTGGCGGCGACGAACAAGGATTTGCGAACTGCTGTGGAAGAAAAAACATTTCGCGAGGATTTATTCTTCCGAATTTCGGCGGTGCCGATTACGATTCCGGCTTTGTCTGAACGCGGCGATGATATTTGGTTGCTGGCGGAATATTTTCTGGAGAAATTCCGGCGCGAATTTAAGAAGCCGGATTTGCGTTTCACGAAAGAAGCATTGGCGCGACTGAAGGAATATTCATGGCCGGGTAACGTGCGCGAATTACAGAATACCGTCGAG
Organism: uncultured Acidobacteriota bacterium; assembly: GCA_963778235.1. GTDB lineage: Bacteria > Acidobacteriota > Terriglobia > Acidiferrales > UBA7541 > DASTCZ01. The sequence continues at coordinate 309,117 of CAVZTQ010000001.1, forward strand.
CGCGCGGCGATTCTGGCGGACGGAGCGGAGATGGACGCGTCGGCGTTGCAATTACCGGTACCGCGTCCTGCGCCGGGACAAATTCCAGCGGGAATGCTGGACGATCGATTCGCGTGGGAAGGTACGCTCGATGAAGTGACCACGCGAGCCATGGCGCATCTGGAGAGATTCAAGATTGCGGAGGCATTGCGAGAGTGCAAGTGGAATAAGAGTCGCGCGGCGGAACGATTGGGAGTTTCTTACAAGACTTTGTTGCATAAGATTAAGTTGCTGGGGTTGGAGAGTTAACGAGTTTCCTGCCGTGCGTAGTTCCCGTTGAAATTGAAATTGGAAAAAGCCCCGGGTTCGGAGAACCCGGGCTACACGTTCAAATTCCAAACACATTGATGGCTACGGTTTTGTGGCGCGATAGAGGGCTACTGAGCCACCTGTCCAGAGTTCATAGGTGGGATTGATGAATCCGGCCGCGGATAATTTCGCTATTAGATCGTCCGGCGCTGGGAATTTTTCTACGGACGCGGGTAGATAGGAGTAGGCGAATTTGCTTCCTGAGATTACACGACCTAGACGCGGGAGTATTTTTTTCATGTAGAAGCGGAAGACGCGACCGAAGTATGCGCCCGTTGGTTCGTTGAATTCGAGGATGCCGATTTGGCCGCCCGGACGGAGCACGCGAAATATTTCCGCAAAGCCGCGGTCGTAGTTGGCGAGATTGCGGAAACCGAAGGCGTCGGTAACCAGATCGAAACTGTTTTCTGCAAACGGGAGCTGGAGAGCGTCGGCTTCTACGTAGGCTGTTAGATTTTGCGAATGTGAACCGCCCGGTGAATATTTTTTGGATTTTTCTATGGCGCGAACGAGCATCGGATGGGCGTAGTCGCTGCCAACTACTTCGGCGCGTCCACCGCGGGCTAGTGCAATGGTGAGATCGCCTGTTCCGCAGCAGAGATCGAGCGCGCGGGCGTCTTCGCGTTGAAGGATATTTTGAAAGCGATGGACAACTCTGCGGCGCCATAAACGGTCCATGTGTCCTGAAAGCAAGTGATTCAGAAAATCGTAGCGCGGAGCGATATTGCCAAACATTTCGCGGACGCGCGCGGAGGCTTCTCGTTCACCGGTTGCGCCTTCTGGTTGAGCGCCGGCGGCGGAATGTTTGGCGGGTGTTGGTGCGGCGACGGTCATCACTGTTTGCCTGATCGAAGCAGTTCATTCCATACGACGCTTACGATTTGCGGCGGAACTTCTATGCCGATGCGAACTTTACCGATTTTTTCTGCGAGTACGAAGCGCGGTTTGCCGCCGCGAGATTTCTTGTCGGATTGCATTTCGTTTAACAATTGCGCGGCTGAAATATTTTTTGGTAGCGACGGTAGAGGGCCTACTCGGCGTGTTAAGCGAATCGTGCGGGCGGCGTCTTCTAGAGGCAGATTCGATACGGCGATTCCGAGAAGCGTCGCTGCGATCATGCCCCAGCCTACGGCTTCACCGTGGCGGAACACGCGGTAGCGCGTGAGCGATTCGAGCGCGTGGGCGAAAGTGTGGCCGAAGTTTAGAGTTTCGCGCAGGCCGGCTTCGCGCTCGTCGAGCGTGGTGACTTTGGCTTTTTGCGCGATGCAGCGCGGGATAATGTTAGAGAGAGTTGTGGAGTCGTGGGCCAATAATTTGTTGAGATTACTTTCGAGATCGCGGAAGAGTTTCGCGTCGCCGATTACACCGTACTTGATGATTTCGTAGATGCCGGAGCGATAGTCGCGATCAGAAAGAGTTTCGAGAGTTGTGGAATCGGCGATTACGAAATCGGGTTGGTAGAACGCGCCGACTAGGTTCTTCCCTTCTGGAAGATTGACTCCGGTTTTTCCGCCGATGGCGCTATCAACCTGGGCGACTAGCGTGGTGGGAATGTGGACGAGTTTTACTCCGCGAAGGTAGCTAGCGGCTACGAAACCGGCTACGTCTCCGACGACTCCGCCGCCTACGGCGATGAGAATTGCGTTGCGGTCGGCGCCGGCGCAGACAAGATCGCGGGAGATGCGTTCGACGGTGGAGAGATTTTTGGCGGATTCGGAGTCGTTGAAGAGGATTATTTTGGGCGCGTTGAGTTGCGCGGAACGCAGAATTAATTTGCCTGCGTGCTTCCAGACGTTTGGAGAGGAAAGTACGAAGGCCGGGCTGGTCGCGAACCCGTCCATACGAGATTCCATCGCGAGGATTCCGTTTGAAAGTTCCGTGAGCGCGTTTTTGCCACAGTGGACGGCGTAGCGCTTTGAGGGCGCGTTGACGATGATTTTTTGTGGCGGCGTCATTGAACAATTGAATTTAGCATAGTCGAGGGAAATGGTGAGAGGTGGAGCGGCTCGGCTCCAGGGGTTGAAACCCCTGTTTTCTCGGTTCGTTACGGCACGACTGAAGTCGTGCCCTGTTACGGGGCGTTTTCGATCTGGCCGAAAATTGGATTCTCGAGAGGGCGGGGGAAGGCCCCAGGGGTAACGATACGCCCTGGGCTACACGAACTGCACATCCCGCTAAACTCGCGATGAAGCAACTACTTGATGCGCTTGGCGATTTCTGGAAGGCTGGCGAAAATCACGTCGCCCACGGCTTGCAAGGTTTTCGGGCTGATTTTGTCGAGCGTATCCTGTTCGGTGTGCCAATAGTTGACGTCGCCCGAGATGTCTAGATCGATGATGTCAACGGTGGGGATTTTGCGGGCTTTCCACGGTAGATGATCGTCTTCCATTCCGTCGCCATGTTCTGACACGAAGAGATCTTTGTGGCCGAGGCGGGCAGCTGTATCCCAAACAACATCCTGTAGCCATTGAGTGGTTTCAGAATCGCGCTTGGCGTGGAAATTCTTGCCGCCGACTAGATCGGCGAGTACTAATGCTTTCACTCGCGCGAGATCACCTGAAAGAGCCATGGTGGCGGCCATTTCGCGGCTGCCATAAACGCTGTCTGTATCCGTCCAATCCTTCAGAGCTTCTTCGCCATCAAAGAATGCGATCCAGATTGTAGCGGCTTGAGGCTTGCCGCAGAGGACGCGCGCCATTTCCAACATGATGCCCGTGGACGAGCCAGCATCATCGGCGCCGACGAAGTTCGACATTTTACGAAGTTGCGGCGGCGGACCGACGGTATCGGTGTCGTAGTGCGTGGCGAGAAGAATTATGTTCGGGCTGGCGCCGGGAATCTTGACGACAATATTTTTCATGGCGACGCTGCCAATGGGAGTGGAGGCGTGGAAATCATGCGTGTCGACTTGGCAGCCGAAGCCTTTTAGCTGGCCGACCATGTAGTCCTGCAGGCGGCGAATTGCGTCGGATGCCGGCGGACGCGGGCCGAAAGAAACTTGTTTTGCTACCTGGTCGAAGGCGCAGTCACCGCTGAAGGTTGCTGGTGGAGGAGTTTTGCATGTTGTGGTTGGCGGTGGTTGAGCGGCGCTAGCAGTGGCCGCTGGCGCGGCTGCCGGTGCTGCGACGGCGGTGGGTTGGTCGGCGGAACTGCCTTTGCAGGAGACCAGGGTTAGGAGCAACGCGAGCATGACTGCGTAGTAGAGGAATTCGCGATTGTTTGGGAATTTGGTTGGCGGCATTCTCGGTACTCCTTGTTGACAGTGTGCAAAAGCACACAGCCAAGAGTGGCTGTGCTACCTACTGCCCGAAAGCGGCGGCGCGTTTCTTTTTTCTTACAACCACCCAGGCTACGGCGATGCCCGCGAGATACAGAATCAACATTGGCGCCATGAAGACCAGCATGGTCATGGCGTCGGGCGTTGGCGTGATGATCGCGGCGATGATGGTGATAATCAAGACGGCGTAACGGAAATGTTTCCATAGAAATTGTGGCGTGACAATGTTGAAGAGAGCCAGCAGGAAAACTACCACGGGCAACTCAAAAACAATGCCGACGCCGAAAAGAACTTTGAACAGGAACGGGAAGTATTCGTCCTGGCTGATCAATGGAGTGAACTGATCGCCGGTGGTGAACTGCACGAGAAACTTCAGCACGTACGGAAGGATCACGTAGTAGGAAAATGCGAGTCCGCCAAGGAACAGAAGAAATGCGGACATTACGAATCCAGCGACGGCTTTCCGTTCGTGTCTATACAAGCCCGGTGCGATGAACAACCACACTTGATACAGCACATAAGGCATGGCGATGACGATCCCGAAATACAGGCCCATGCTGATGTAGGTGTTGATGTAACCCACTGGATGGGTGACGATCATCTGCGGATTCAGACCGTTTGCGCGGAGCGCGTTGGTCATCGGCCGCGCGAAAAAATTCATGATGTATTTCGCGACGCTGACGCCGACAACGGCGCCAATGGCGATTGCACCGCACGCATGAAACAGACGCGTGCGCAGATCGGCAAGGTGCTCGAAGAACGACATGCGCCCACCGGCCTCTTGCTGCTCGGCAGAGCCGTCAGTAATTTCAGGAGGGGTTGGGGTTGACATTGGAATTGATATCCGATTTCTCGTCGCTATCTGGATTTTGCGGCGCGTTGCTGACGGGCGCTGAATCGGGAGCTACTTTATTTGGGCGATCGGTTGGGACTGTGCCTTCCAGTGCCGCACGATGTTGGCGCTGCGCTTCTTCTTCGGCGGATTCTTCAATCGGCGCGGGAGGTAAAGAGCTACCCGAAATAATTTCCGCGGGAGTTGTGGCACTTTCCGTCGGCGGCTTGATGGATTTTTCGCGCTCGGCGGCTAGTTCTGCTTCACGTTTACGCAAATCGGCTTCGCGCGTCTTCAGTTCCAGATCGCGCATTTCGTCTTCAACTACGCGGCGAACGTCACCCGTAACGCGGCGGAATTCAGCCATGGCTTTGCCCAGCATACGAGCCAATTCGGGCAGTTTTTCAGGCCCGAAAACCATTAGCGCGATGACAAAAAGGATTACTAAATGGCCGATGCTTAGCATTTCTGATGGCGTTTACGAGTTGCTTCCAAGGCATCATAGAGTAGCACCGGAGGGGAGTCAAATACTCTAACCCCTGTGCTATAATGGCATTTTACGAGTCGGCCCCGAGGTGAACATGCGTTCTGATAAGCGTGGTGCGCTGCTGGTAGTAATCGTGCTTGCTGCATCTGCCGTCCTTGGAGGGCTTTATGGCCCGTCTGCCCACGCCACTGCTGCCGGGGCGACCGACTTGCAGGACACCGTAAAGAGCTTCTCGCAGGTTCTGGCGGTCGTGCAGAACAACTACGCGATTCCCGTTGATACGAACAAGTTGGTGTATGACGGCGCCATTCCGGGAATGCTGCGCATGCTGGACCCTCACTCTTATTTCTTCGATCCAAAACAATGGGCGATTACCCGTGAAGATGAAGCGGGGAAATATTACGGCGTTGGCATGCAGATTGTGCAGCGTCTAGTTGATAACAAGGTGCAGGTTGTTTCACCTTTCCTGGGATCACCGGCGTTTAAGGCGGGGATTCGCCCGGGCGATATTATTTTGAAGATCGACGACAAGTCCACGGCGGGCATGGGTAGTCCGGATGTGGCAGATTTGCTGAAAGGGCCCAAGGGCACGACTGTACACGTGACAATGGGACGCGACGGAGTTGCGGAACCTCTTACGTTTACGCTGGTGCGCGATGAAATTCCGCGGCACGACGTGGACACGCCAATTCTGGTGAAGCCGAACATTGCGTATGTTCGCGTGACCGGATTTAACGAAACGACCGGCGATGATTTGATGGATGCAATTCAGGGACTGAAGAAATCGAATCCAAACGGGATTGACGGATTGGTGCTGGATTTGCGCGGAAATCCCGGTGGCGTGTTGGATTCGGCTGTCGAGATTTGCGACGCGCTGCTGGACAAGAATCAGATGATCGTTTCAAGGCGCGGACGCGTGTCACCGTATCATCCGTATTATGCGCTGCACGGAAATGCGGGATTCCGCGTGCCAATTGTGGTGCTGGTGAATGGCGGGTCGGCTTCGGCTTCGGAAATTGTTTCCGGAGCGATTCAGGATCACGACCGCGGACTGATCCTTGGCGAACGAACGTTCGGCAAGGGATTGGTGCAGTCGGTGATGTCGCTGAGCGAAGGAACGGGACTGGCGTTGACGACAGCGCACTATTACACGCCGAGCGGACGGCTGATTCAGCGCGACTATCACGATGTTTCTTTCTTCGATTATGAGTACAACCGACAAGCGACAATTAAGCAGACGGAAGTGAAACTGACAGATAGCGGGCGACAAGTATTTGGCGGTGGTGGAATCACGCCGGACTTCGATTATCCGGACCCGAAACTGAGTCCATTCGCAACACGCCTAGAAGACCGCAGTAAGAACATTTTGTCGTCGATGCTGCCGACGGATGTGGGCGTCGGAGACTTTGTGACGAACTTCCTTGGGACCAAGCCGAACGTTACTAGGAATTTTGTCGTGGATGATTCGGTGATGGCGGCGTTCAAGGCGTACCTGAAGAAGCGCGATGTTACGTTCACGGATCAGGACATCGCGGACAATCTGGATTGGATCAAGTTGCAGATTAAACGCGAAGTGTTTACTTCAGTATTCGGATTGGAAGAGGGCTTCAAGGTGGAAGCGGAGAACGATCCTGAAGTCACCAAGGCACTGGAGTTGCTGCCGCAAGCGCGAGCGCTTTATGAGAAGGCGCGAACTATAGTGGCGCAGCGAATGGGTGGCCAAGCCGGGACCACATCGCACTAGAAACTAATTTCAGAAAGTAGTCCGCAATTCTGGCAAGACTTCCATCCCTCTGTTAAACTTCTGTGTCCAGTGGGCGGCTAGCTCAGTTGGGAGAGCGCCTCGTTCGCAACGAGGAGGCCGCCGGTTCGAGCCCGGCGCCGTCCACCAAAATTCCCTTCTTAAATACTGAGAAGTAGGAAAGTTTCTGCTGTCAGTCGACAAGCTCAACGCCGGCGCGTTCGGCTGCGGTACGAAGTCGAACGTCCAGCGTTGAGAGGCGTAGGTTTTCCGTTTGAGCTAGCTCCAGGTACGAAGCGTCATACGCGGTCAAACCCCAAGCTCGCCCTACAGCCATTGCCCGGCGAACCGAGATCCCTTCGATTCGGCTTTCAATAGAACCATGCAGTAGATGTTCGATGTTAAACAGGTGTGTGTCCGCGTCGTCCTGGGTCGTTTGGCCGCGCCTTGTTGAAACAAGGAGAGTGTTCGCCATTTCGAGATGCCAGATCGCGGGCACTACTGCTCGATCGCCATCCTCCAACATTTTCCTAACTTTCGCGGCATACGGTGGAATCGGCACTTCTAGAAACCAGCGTAACGCGACGGAAGCGTCTAGAACGAATCTCGTCACATTCGACCTTCCTCAATCATTGCCCTAATCGTGAGACCTTTAATGCGCTTGGTTCGCTTTCGCACGACATCGATGTCTTCAAAAATTTCCTTCACGGTTCTAGCAGGCTTGGCAGGAATCAGATAAGCAGCCAGCTTGCCGCGGCGTGTAATTGCAATGCGTTCGCCCTCATTTGCTCGCTCCACCAGCTCAGAAAATTTTTGTTTGGCCTCAAATAGTCCGACCGTGCGCATGGGCTTCTCCTGACGAAAACAACCTAGATGACCAGTCTAGATGATTGCATCTGCCCAGTCAATAGATGTTATCCCGAAGCCCCCTGTACTACTGCGCGGGCTTCGCGAATTTGGCATCGTCGATGGGCTGATCCCATTTGTTTCGGTGACGCGGACAATGAGAGTGATTTTGCCGTGGACTTGGCGGACGGTGTGCGGGAGCTTGACGCCTTCTACGTCACGATAGTCTTCGAGGAATGATTCGACAGTGTCATGGCCTTGTGGAGTGTCCGTATCTTCGACGTAATGGACGAGCAAACCGGAAGAAACATCGAAATACATGTGGCGGACCGTACCGTCACCGGAATTCGCTTCGATTACATAGGCGGGCCATGTGCCGACGTTTTCCTTCCCTTTCAACGACATTTGCGGATACAACTTTTTCAGGTCGAGCGATTGAAAGAAATCGGCGTCACGCCGAGTGGAGGAGAGATCCTGCCCCGCAAGCGGCTGAGTGCCGGTGTCTGGTCCGGAAATCCATCCGGCTTGACCGTCAAAAGAGCGTCGAATATCGCCGTATCCCGGAATGCTGATGATGGAAAGATATTTGTTCGGAGATTTTGAGTAGGATTCCGCGGTTCCGTCGGTGGTGACGCCGACGAGTTCTAGCGTGCCTTTCGATATTTTCGTGGTGTGCTTTGAAACGGCGGCGCGGCCACCGATTGCAGTGACGTAGCGGGCGAGAATTTCGTCGACGGAAGGATCCGCAGTTTGCTTCGCGGTTGCGCGAAAGGAAACCATCGTAAGGCCGCAAAGAATTAGCGCGGATGCGGCTATGAGAAGCGATTTCGATAAGATTGATGAGGACGTTCTTCGTTTCACGATGCGCTCCGTTTGAGGGCTGGCCGACGTTTTACAAATGATCTTACATAACTTTGACGTGTGAAGCGGCGCGGCGGTTTGTATTACTTTGAAACCTGCGCCTGCAAATCCAGTGCGTGTTGGATCACACCTTCGACGCGAGATGCGTCCGGAAGGCTGCCCTGCGCGAAATCTTTCGAGCCTCCGCCTTTTCCTCCGGCAATGGAAATACAATCGCGCAGCAACGCGTTCATGTCTCCATCGAGTCCGGCAGTTTGCGCGAAAATCACGTGACCTGCGCGAGTGCCGAGAATTGCGCGAACTCCGGACTGTGCGACAATTTTTGTGGCGAGTAGACGCAGATAACTTGGATCGGGCTCCTCCAGAACTCGTGAGACGACCACCGGCTGGCCGGGTTTTCCGGCGCGGCCTTCGGTGGCAAGCAGCATGAGCGCCTGAACTTCGGCGAGTTCCTCTGTGAGGCGCTGGCGGGCACGGTGGCCGGACTGGCGCTCTTCCAGAGCGCGCGCAACCATGGCGGGCACGTCTGCGGGACCGCAACTGAGCTGGCGGCCTGCTTCGTTGAGCAGAGTTGCGTCTGAACGCGCGGCGCGCAATGCCCGGTAGCCGCAGACAAATTCTACGCGCGAACTATTTTTAACTTTTTCGAGCTTGCGCAGAAGGATCATGCCGACTTGTCCGGTGCGCACGACGTGCGTACCTCCGCAAGGTTGGCGGTCGAACTCTTCGACTTCCACGGCGCGCAGAATTCCTTCACGGTCAACTTGTTTGCGAATTCCAGCAGCGGCCAGTTCTTCGGCGGTACCGAAGCGGATATTTACAGGACGATCGGCAAAAATAATTTCGTTGGTGCGGCGCTCGACGGCTTCGAGCTGGCGTTGGTCGAGAGACGGCGCGGCGAGATCGATAGTGGAAATTTCACGGCCGAGATGGAATGAAATGGTCTGCATTTTGAAAAGTTCAATGAACGCGGCGGAAAGCAGATGCTGGCCGGTGTGTTGTTGGACGTGATCGAAGCGGCGGTCCCAGTCGATGCGGCCGTGAATTGGGCCCGCGGGAATTGCGCGATCTGCGAAGTGGATTAGGCCGCCGTCATCTGCGTCGAGAACTTCCAAAACTTTTGCGTCGCCCAATGTGCCGGTGTCATGCGGTTGTCCGCCGGAGGTAGGATAAAACGCGCTGCGATCGAGAGTTACGCGCCAACGGTCGGCATCCGGCTCGCAGGAAATTACCTGCGCGTCGAATTCCTTCAGAAAGGAATCGTGATAGTAGAGACGATCCGTGATCGCAATTTTTTCCACTGGTTGCCTTAAAAATCAAATTGCAAAATCTACCGAAGTGCAGCTTCCCAGGCTTCGCTGTATTTGTATCCGGTGCCGGTGTTGAAAAGAACGACGCTGTCGTCTGGGCGAATCCATCCGCGCTGCGCGAGTTTTTGCGCGGCAACTACGGTCGCAGCGCCTTCCGGAGCGGCGAACATTCCTTCCAGACTGGCTAGTTCCCTGCCGGTCGAAAGCATTTCTTCGTCGGTGACGGCGATGGCGATTCCGTGTGTAGTTTTGATGTCCGCGAGCATAATGAAGTCGCCAATCGCTTTCGGTACGCGCAACCCCGAAGCGATGGTCGCGGCATTTTGGAAAAACTCGGAAGCGGGCGCGCCTTTGTCGAAAGCTTCCACGATTGGCGCACATCCGGTGGCCTGCACGCTGACCATGCGCGGACGTTCGGCGCCAATCCAACCCATGGTTTGCATTTCGTCGAATGCTTTGCACATGCCGATCAGGCCGACGCCGCCGCCCGTGGGATAAATAATTACGTCGGGAAGTTTTCCGCCGAATTGTTCCCACAATTCGTAGCCCATCGTTTTCTTGCCTTCGATGCGGTACGGTTCTTTCAGCGTGGTGACTTCAAACCAGCCATTCTTTTCCTTATTTTCTCCAACGTACTTGCCGCAGTCGGAAATTAGTCCGTCGAGTTTGCGAACGTCGGCACCGAAGGCCATGCATTCGAGAACGTTCGCGCGAGGAGTATCGGCGGGCATTACGATCACGGCGGGGATTCCGGCCTTTGCGGCGTAGGCTGCTAGCGCGCCGCCTGCGTTGCCCGCTGTCGGAGTTGCCAAGGCTTTCGCGCCTAGAGCTTTGGCGCGTGTGACGGCGACGGCTAATCCACGGGCTTTGAAAGAGCCGGTCGGATTCAAGCCTTCGTCCTTGATGTAGAGCCGATTCAGGCCGAGCTTCTTACCGAGTCGCGACGTGAGTAGCACGGGCGTCATGCCTTCGCCTAGCGTAACTGGATCGTCGCCGGGGAGGACTTCGGCGTAACGCCAGATGTCATTCGGGCGGTCTTTGAGGGCTTCGCGCGTGAGAGTTTTGGCCGCTTTCGCCAGATCGTAACGGGCGAGCAGGGGCTTACCGTCATCCGGGCAGAGATTCTGCAGTTTCGTGTGCGGATACGTTTTATGGCATTGCGAGCATTCCAAATGCGTGAGTGTTGATAGGTTTTGTAGTGACATGGAGACGTAAGTTTATCACAGGACTGCAAATCACTTTTTGCGTCAAATGGCTGGGCGAATGTAGTGCGGACAACATTGGGCGGCAACATTGTCCGTATGGCCAGTAGCCATGCGGGCGGCATCCAATTAGAATTGAAGTATGGCGATTCGCCTTATCGCGTTGGACATTGACGGCACGCTTTTGGATAGCGGGTGGAATCTGCCCGAAGCGAACCGTGCTGCCGTGGCAGAGGCTGTGCGTCGCGGGATTGAAGTGGCGCTGGTGACCGGACGTCGATTTGATTTCGCGAAGCCGATTAGCGCGCAACTGGGATGCCCGATCACGATGGTTGTGAATAATGGTGCGCTGGTGAAGTCGAATTCGGGTGAGACGCGTCTAAGAAAATTATTATCGGTGGACGTAGCACGAAGCGCGCTTGCGGCTACGCAAGATTTTGTCGAAGGAACGGCCGTGGTGTTTGACCGTCCGCGAGAGAATCAGGTGATTTTCGATCATCTGGACATCACGGACCCTGCGCGGCGCGGATATTACGAGCGGAACAAAGAATACATATCCTTTTGCTCGCCGCTGGAGTCTTGTCTTACTGAGGATCCGATTCAAGTGATGTATACCGGACCGGTAGAAAAGGTGCGAACCGCGGCGAAGACGTTGCGCGCCATGCCGAGCGCGCATCAATTTGCGCTGGCGCTGACGGAATATGAAGCGCGCGATTTTGCGTTGGCCGATGTGGTACATCCGGCCGTTTCCAAAGGAGCGACACTTGCGGAATGGGCGGCGCTGCAAGGATACCGGCGTGAAGAGGTGATGGCCATCGGCGATAATTTGAACGATCAGGAGATGCTGGAATTTGCGGGCGTTCCTGTGGTTATGGGAAACTGTGTAGCCGAGTTGAAACGCAGCGGCTGGCGCGAAACTTTGAGCAATGATGAAGCTGGCGTAGCTGCGGCGATTTGTGCCTATGCGTTGGAACCGATTTCATGAATAAGCCAAACATTAACGGAATATTTTCGACACGCTCGCTGGCGCGAGTATTTGCGTTCGCGGCGATTTGTTTATTTGCTGGTGCAGCGGCGCATGCGGAATACGCTGTGATGAGGTCGGGCGCGCGATTTCATATTACCGGGTACGAAGTTTCCGGCGCGGTGGTGCGTCTGCATTTGGCCGGAGGAGCGGTGGAAGTTGCGGCCGAAGATATTTTGCGTTTTGAACCGGAAGAAATTTTTCAGCCTCTGCCTTCGAGCAAGCTGGTAATTAATTTGAATGGGCCGTATGCGGAATTGATCCGAGTGGCGGCTACGAAATATTCGCTGGACCCTTTGCTGCTGGCTAATGTGATGGCGGCGGAATCAAATTTTAACCCGCGCGCGGTTTCGAGAAAAAATGCGCAGGGATTGATGCAATTGATGCCGGAAACTTCTTCGCGGCTGATGGTGAAGAATCCGTTTGATCCCGCGCAGAATATCGACGCCGGAGCAGCTTATCTAAAACAGATGTTGAATCGTTTTGAGGGAAATGTTGAACTGGCGCTGGCGGCTTACAATGCCGGGCCGGATCGCGTGATTCAATATGGCGGCATTCCGCCGTTCCGCGAGACGCAAGATTATGTGCGCCGGATTACGACGCGCGTGAACGCGGGTATGTCGCCTTCAGTGATTCCGCCGGGGACGGCGAACGTGCAATTTTCGGCGTCGAAGAAAGCTCCGCAGACAAAACCGTAGTTTTCGCAGAGAAAATATTCAATTTTAAGAATTAATTATTGCCGGGGCCTTGCGGCGTGCCTGTTGTTCCGGGTTGGCCGGGTGTGATGGGTGGTTGTGTGCCTGTTGGCGTGCCAGTTCCTGTGCCAACTGGCGTGCCTGGCATTGGGGCGTTGCCGCCGCCTGCGACTGCTGTTGGGTCCCAGATAAATTCCCATTGGTAATATGAGGTGCCGAGTTTATAGACGCGCAACGATGGCGTTTTGATTTTGCTGGCTACGCCTATAATGCTTCCGCCGAAAACGGTGGAATCGCTTGAGGATGAGCTTGATTGGCCGGAGCCTGGGGCTCCCGGTTGCGTTGTTGAAGGCGGTTGCTGCGCTCCGGTTCCGCCCATCATGGGTTGACCGACTGCACCGCCGGGTACGGTTCCACTAGGAAGATTTCCGCCGAGTGGGCCGGCAATTGGCATCGCGCCCTGCAATTGCGTGTGCATCACGCTCCCTTGTAGCTGGCCGTTCGGAAGAACGTAAATGAGCCGCCACGAGCCATCGGCTTTGTTCATTGGATCTTTGTAGGCTTTGCGCAGGAAATTCGGCTGATCGGTGTGGTGCGCGGTCAGCTCGTCAATCGTTTTCGGGAAGCGGCCATTTTTTTTGTAAAAAAATCGGATTGCGCGGACGTATTGATTTCCCCGCCACGCGAGTTCTTCTTCTTTTTGGCGCTGGCCCTGCGTGTTGATGCTAAGCGACGCCGTGACCGCGAAAACCATTACGGTGGCGGCGAGAAAAATTACCATCAGGAGCGCGTACCCGCGCTGGCCGCGCCGCGAATCGTGTTTGGAATTTCGCGCGATCATGGATGCGCGTCCTGTTCGATTGGAATTGTTGTGCGGCGCGAGGACGAAACTTCCATCAATTCCACCGTGTCGTTTCCAATGCGGGTTACGCGCAGGCGGTTCTCCAACATGTCACCGATTCCGCAGATGAAAATATCTTCGCCGTTTGTGAAGAAGGCACGGCGCGTGCCGGTGCGCGAGTCGTCGACGTAACCGTAGAATTTTTCGTTCACAATCAGCGCGGGAATGGGCGGAGGCCCCGACACAATTGGCGGAGGCTCGTGTGCTTTTGCCAAAGCTATTTCTGCTGGCGTGGGCACACGAGGCGGCGGAGTTTCGCTGAAAATATTTCGGTGGCTGCCTTTATATTCCACATGCTGCAGACCTTCAAGGCGTTCCGTTATGATGTGCGGATTTTCGACGGCGATGGGTGTGTAATTCCCGTCCACAGAAACGGTGGACGCAGCGCTGGAAGTTTCGCGTGTATTGAAATAGTAGATCAGCCCCGAGATCACGGAGAGGACGACGAGGATTCCGACGAGCGATCGTTCGCGTTTTGTCATGAGCGGAAGTACGTCCGCAATTCAAGATTCAATTTCAGCAGACCATCGGTGCTGGAATCGAGCGAAAGACTGTCGAGCAAATAAAAACTCTTGGATCGTTCCAGCGAATTAATAAAGCTGACGAGGCTGGGATATGCGCCCTGCATGGTGAGTGTAATTGTAATTTCGTCAACGCCACGCTTGTCGATGGCCTTCTGACGGAAATGCTGAGAGGTAATTTGCAGTCCCGAATCCTTCGCGAGCTTTCCGAGGTCATCGGTGATGGTGGAAGCCCACGCGGAAGTGGGATGTAATTCCTTGTCCATGAAGGAAGCGGTTTCGGTTTGGACCACGGGAATGCCGGCGCGAATCGCTTCAGCGCGGCGGACATCCGCGTTCATTAGATCGCGGCGCTGGCGCAGCGCGCGAAGTTCACTGGCCGGCGCGGCGGGCGCGGCTGAGAGTTGCCAATTGATGCCAACGAGGGCGATATCCGTCAGCAGGATTAATCCGATGATAAGCCGGATTGCGTTCTTGCGCGATTTTGAGCCAATGGCCATAGGTCAGTTCGCCGCGTATGCCGCGGTCAAGTCGAGATATACATGATCCGGATCGTTCGCGCGTTGCGGGCGAGTCTCGGACGTCAACGCGATATGAGAAAACGATTTAGATTTTTCGAGCGCGACAAGAAACTTGGAACTCGCTTCGTCTGAAATGGCGCCAACGGTCATGTGCAATTCAATATGATTCGCCACGAGCTTGGGATTGATGTTCACGATGCGGACACCTTCGGGAAGAACGGATTCAAAGTCCATAAAGATGCGCGTCCAAGGAAAACTGCGTTCCTGAATCAGTCCATTCAAATATGCGGAGCGATCGCGAACTTCCAGAATATTCGAACTATTGAAAAATGATTCGAGAGTTTGGCGCCGCTCGGTGAGCGAATTCACTTCATTCTGAATCGACGAAATTTCCGCGTGACGCGCTTGATTGGCGGCGCGCACGTTATAGGCTTTCCAGGAAAGACCGATAAGCGCGATTACGCCGATCGTTGCGACGATGGCGGCACCGAATACGAACCGGTGGTCATTTTCCAGCGGCGAAGTGGCGAGATTTAGGCGTATGCGCATGTTGAGTTATTTTGGCGGGAATTATGCCCCGCGATTCATGCTCCAACCAATTAGGGTATCGAGGTCCTGATCGGCCAAGCGCTGATTATCAGAATTTAAGCGGCCGTCCTTTAGAGCTGAGTTTAGAAGTCCGGTGACTTCGCAGTGAAGTTCGGATTCGAGCGGCATGCGGAATTCTTCCAGACGCGGACCGAAGCCCGAGAGCCGCACGGAACTCAGTCCCTCGCTCCACGCGTCTTGATAGTACGTGGCCACTGGAAATATTTCGTCGAGTAGCACGCGCGGATCCAGTGTATCCAATTCCGCGGAAAGATCCGTGCAACGATATCCACAGAGCACGCCTTCACGTGCGATCACGGTGGTGAGCGTTGTACCGGAAAGACGCGCCATCATTGTCGGACGATTGTCGTGAAGCAACGGGATCGTCGCTAGAGTGGAACTCATGAGAACTCCAGCAGTGAGTCCGGAAGATTCGAGCAGATTTTCGTATTCCTTCACGATGCGCAGACGCGCGAGCGAGGTGACGATATCGACGCCATCTTCGCGCGGTGACTGGCGCATGTACGAAATTAAAGTTTCTTCGGCTTCAAACGGGACGCTTTTCTTCAAGCGCCAACGTAGCATGGGGATTGCTTCTGATGAGGCGCGCGGAAACACATCGAAGTGCAGAACGAAGACGCGAATCACTTCGTCGGGAACCAAAAGCGCGATTGGCTGATTTTTCACTCCAATTTGCAAAAATACTTTTTCGACGGCGGTGCGAACGGCAGCGGCATCGACGAGATTTGTTTCCACCGCGGAAGGCTTCACGGCTCCAGTGGGAATTTCCACGACGGCAAAATCGTTAAGTCCAAATGTTCCGCGCTTCCAGTGGGCAGCGGCCACGTGATGAGTGGAAACTTCGCACGCCACAAGCGGATGCGGCATGGCATCAAGCAATCGCGCGATCTTCCGCACGAAGGCGTTGCCGTAAATTCCCTTCCGGTATTCGGCGGTCTCACTCAATGAACGTCACCTTATTAATTTCCTTCAAAGTTGTTACGCCGCGGCGAACCATGGCAAGTCCAGCGTCGCGAAGAAAGGTCATGCCGGAATCTCTCGCGGCGCGCTTAATTTCCGAAGTTGGGCGGCGATTGATAATCATTTCGCGAATCGTATCCGTCAAGTCAAGCAATTCGGAAATTGCGGCGCGTCCGTGATATCCGCTGCCGGCGCATTCCAGGCATCCGGCGCCGCTGGCGAGCATCACTTGCGACCAGAGAGTCGGGTCAAGCGCTGACGCTTTCATTTCTTCCGCCGTGGGCTTCGCCATTTTTTTGCAATGTTCGCAAACAACGCGGACGAGGCGTTGCGCGAGAATACAATTCAGCGCGGAAACGAAATTGTATGGCTCAACGCCCATGTTGATGAAGCGGCCGATTACGTCGGTGACGTTATTGGCGTGAACAGTGGTGAAAACAAGATGGCCGGTGAGCGCGGACTGGATGGCGATTTGCGCGGTCTCTTCGTCACGAATTTCGCCGACCATGATTTTATCGGGGTCGTGCCGCAGAATCGAGCGCAGTCCGCGAGCGAACGTGAGGCCTTTCTTCTCGTTTACCGGGATTTGCGTGATGCCGCGGACTTGATATTCGACGGGGTCTTCGATGGTGATGATTTTATCTTCGTCCGTTTTAATTTCATTGATCGCCGCGTAGAGCGTGGTGGTTTTGCCGGAGCCGGTCGGTCCGGTGACGAGCACCATGCCGTACGGTTCACGAATGTAGCGGCGCAGCTTGCGCAAATCTTCGGAATCGAAGCCGACGACGTCGAGCGTTAGATTGTGAAATTTTTCGGAGAGCGTTTCTTTGTCGAGCACGCGGAGCACGGCGTCTTCGCCGTTGATGCTCGGCATGATAGAGACGCGGAAGTCGACACTGCGGCTCTTGTAGCGCACGCGGAAGCGGCCGTCCTGA
The DNA here is from genome assembly GCA_963778235.1 of uncultured Acidobacteriota bacterium. Classification (GTDB taxonomy): domain Bacteria; phylum Acidobacteriota; class Terriglobia; order Acidiferrales; family UBA7541; genus DASTCZ01. The sequence goes on from CAVZTQ010000001.1 coordinate 326,187, forward strand.
GGAACGCGGCGCTCGGCGATGTCCAAATCGCTCATGACTTTAATTCTGGAAAGGATCGTCGAGTGCCATTCCTTGGCGATAGGAGTCATGGCGTATTGCAGCACGCCGTCAATACGATATTTCACGACGACTTCAATGTCGCGCGCTTCGATGTGGATGTCACTGGCGCGGCGTTCGAGCGCGGTGAAAATAATTGTGTCCACTAGACGAACGACGGGGCTGATGCCGCTTTCACTGGTGAGGCGGTCCGCGGAAATTGTGTCTTCATCTTCTTCGCCGGCGACAACTTGCAGCGTGAAGGCTTCGGTGGCTTGTTCGAGAACGCGCTGAGATTGCTCGGTGCGCTTTAGCAAGTCGCTAATTTGAGAAGGCGTGGCGACATTGAGAACAAGTTTCTTGCCGATGAGCAGGCTGAGTTCATCGCTGAGCAAGACTTGCGCGGGATCGGCGACGGCGATGACCAAAGAATTTTCGCGCGATTCGATGGGCACAAAATTGAAACGGAACATCAGCTCGGCGGGAATACTGCGGAACAATTCGGGATCGATGCGCTGTTCGCGCAAATCCACAAACGTGCAGCGGTAGCGGTCAGCCAGACGGCGCGAGCGTTCTTGCTCGCCGACTTCGTCGGTGAGGATTGGCGCGCCGGCAACGTGATTTACGTGGCTCATAATTTAGGACCCGGGAGTTGCTCCAAGCGAAAAACTGAAAATCGGCAAATAAAGCGCCAACAATATAAACAGTACCACGACGGCCATGAACATCAGAATGAGCGGTTCGACAACTGCAATGAGAGTTGAAAGCCGCAGATTCACTTCCTCTTCGTAAAATTCCGCGACGCTCGTCAACATCGCGGGAAGAGCGCCGCTGGCTTCGCCGACTTCAATCATTTCCAAAGCGAGTTCCGGAACAATTCCGGTGGCCTTCATTCCGGCGTTTAATGATTGGCCTTCTTTTACCAGGCGAGAAGCTTCGCGCACGGCGTCACCGACGAGGCGGCTGGTGACGGACTCAGCGCCGGTATCTAAGGCTTGCACCAGCGGAGTGCCTCCGGTAAGCAACGTCGAAAGCGTCCGCACGAACTGCGCGATTTGAAATTTGATCCAAATGTCGCCAAGTATCGGAAGTTTCAATTTAACGCGGTCGAGCACAAGCGAACCGTTGTCAGTACGCGACCAGGAATAAATTGCCACCGCGCCGACGACGATTGCTCCCAGTGCCATCAATAAATAAGGACGGAACTGAACGGTGACGGTGATCAAGATACGCGTGGTCAACGGCAGCGCGATATTCATATCGGCATACAAACGCGCGAATTGCGGAATTACGTAGGCCACGATGTAGCTGACAATTGAAACTGCCGCGATGACGAGAATGATCGGGTAAATCAGCGCGGCGATTAATTTCTTGCGAAGGCCTGTGGTGACGCGCTGATAAGCGATGTAATACTCGAGAACTCCGGAAAGATTTCCGCTCTTTTCGCCGGCGAGGACGGAAGTGGTGTAAACCTTCGGAAAACTTCCCTGCTCCGTAAGAGCTTCTGAAAGCAACGCGCCGTCACGCACACGCTGGCGAACTTCGCTAAGCATGGGACGAAGTTTCGGAGCGGCTACACGGTCGGAAAGAAGGTCGAGCGCTTTTAGAATCGGCAGACCAGCCTTGATAAGCGTGTTGAATTGCTGGTTGAAAATGAGGAACTCAGCGCCGCCGACGGCTTTGCTCCTCTTGCGCTGAAGCAAAGCGCCCAGGATGCCGCCCTGAGTTTTGACCGAATACACGTATAGGCCGCGGTCAGCCAGCTTTTGGCGCGCCTCATCAATTGATTGAGCGGCCTCAACCTGGGAAAATACGCGTCCTGTCGCGTCAGCGACCTTGCAGACAAACTCTGCCACGAAATTAGTTTACCTCAAGCGAGGGGGCCCGTGCAGCGCGGGCCCCACCAGTGATGCGCAGAAGGATACATGCCCGGCAGTCGCTGAGGCGACGGCTGGCGCGCCCTCCTCTATAAGACTGCGATGCCGGAAAAAGGTTCAGTGGCCGGAAGTACCGTTGGCGTCCCCATTGACGATGGCTACACCTTTCGGGGCGACGAAATGAAACATCGTCTCCGGGACTTCCAGATTCCCTTCCCACTTGCCAAAACGATACTCCATTTGGATGCCGCCAGCCTGACGGACGGTGACGCTCGCAAGCCATCCTGTTTGCGGATCGACTTCTAGCAGGACAAGTTGAATTTGGCCGCCTGCATCAGGCGAAAGGGCTTGGTCGGCGTCAGCTTGATTGTACGGCTGGGAATTCTTGGCTGCGTCGGGAGAGCCGACCGGCACACAGCGGAGCGTGACATTTCCGGGAGTGTCATGCGGCGGATCGCCGAAGTCGATACGCTTGCAATATTTGTTTAGGCTGGCCTTGCCCGTTAAAAGCGAGAGCGGAGTGCGCCAGTCACTGCTTTCTTTCATGCTGATGCGCGAGACGGTGTGGTCGGCGGGAACGTAGAACCACGTGGTCTTGCCGTCGGTTAAGAAAAGTTTTTGTTCCGGAGATTCATATTCCCATCGCATGCGGCCGGGGCGCGAGAAATATGCGGTTCCGGACTCGACGCGCGCGGTCAGGCGGCCTTCGTTGTAACGTTCCAAAAAAACTGCTTTCAGAGTGTGCGAGGAGTGGTAGCGCGCTTCGACGATTTTTACGATGTCCTGAATATTTCGTTGCAGATTCTGGCGCGGCGCAGCAGCGGGAGGCACCGCGATCGCGATGAGCGCGGAAAATGTGAAAAAAATGGCCGGGGCGATCTTACTCATGCGATTAGAGTAACAGATTCGCATTTGCAGGCGCTGCCCGGCCGAATTGAATTCCGCGAATAGCTTACTTAACGAGCGAGCTTGCCGCTGTGGGAGCGGTATTGTCGGTCGTATAGGTGACGGCGCCTTTTTCATCCGTGTAGAAACGGCGCACGCCGGTATCTTTGAATTGTTCGGGATCGGCGGTGATGGTGTACGAGTTTATGTTGCCGCTCGTACTTGCCGCGCCAGCTGTGTAGCGGAAAATGTATCCGCTCTTGCTGACGATAGCGCTGCCGGCGGGAGCGAGATCAGAACCGAGAATATCGGCGCCCGTTTTGCTGATGGTTCCATTCGTCGGCGGACCGAGATCGGACTGGTTGTGCGGAAAACCGCCGTAGTTGGAGAGATAGGAAACGCAGGCAGAATTCATCACCTGCAAAGACTTCAAGGCGGAAGCTTCATTCGCCGTCATTCTGGTGTGAATCAAATTCGGAATCGCGACAGTAGTGATAATAAGGATGATCGCGACGACAATCAGGAGTTCAAGAAGAGAAAATCCACGCTCACGTCTATTCACAATACCCTCCCCGGCGTAAAAATAGATACAAGCCAAGGGCGAGCCCTCAGTTCCCGGCCCGGCTTACACAGTTCTTTCCCAAGGGCAGTCTAGCAAAACTCGCACTTGTACTCCAGAAGATAATTTCAGCAGAAATCGCGCGCGTGATCGGGCACTCGACGTAATGTTGCAAGGTTTTGCAGATGAAACTCCGTTTGCTTTTACGAAACACGAGGGAATTACTGCGGTGAGCGCAGTCGCGCGTGAGTAGAATACCTGCGGAGCGAAAATAAAAGTGTCCGCCAGTATTTCAGGTCAGTCCGCCAGAAAAGCAATTCGCGGCCGCGAACTTTTTATTTATGTATTTCTATTTATCGTGGGACTAGTTCCTTATCTGAATACACTGGGGTTTGGATTTGCGTACGATGACGACCAGCAGATCGTTACAAATCCCTACTTGCGTAGCTTTCATTATCTGAAGCAGATTTTGACTACGCCGGTTTGGTCATTCAAGTACGCAAACATTCCCACTAATTATTATCGTCCGCTGATGAGCCTGGAATATTTCGTGCTGTATCAGGCTTACGGACCGTTGGCGTATATCTACCATCTGGCAAACGTTTTGATGAATGCCACGGTTGTGGTGCTTCTGTTCGCGGTAACGCGGCGGATATTCCAATCCGCGCCAATTGCTTTCGTGGCGGCAATTCTTTTTGCCGTCCATCCGATTCACACAGAAACAGTGGCATGGATTGCGGATGTACCGGACTTGCAGCTTGCGGCATTTCTGCTTTTAGCCTTCTGGTTCTATCTCGACCTCGGCGAGTCAACACGGCCTGAATGGCGAACGTACGCAACTATGAGCGTTTTTTTCGCGCTCGCGATTTTCTCCAAAGAGCCCGCGGTGGCGTTCCCGGCGGTAGTTAGTTTCTACGAACATACGTGTCGCGCGGACCGAGCGGGGACAAGTTTGGCGCAAAAGTTCAAACGGTACGCACCATTCTGGCTGATGACGGCATTCTATTTGGGTTGTCGGGTTGCGCTGATGGGCGGACTAATTCCGAAGTTGCAGCGCGCTGCTCTTCCGTGGGGCCGCGCAATTCTCTCCAGCTTCGCGTTGTTCAACGACTATATGAATAAGCTGGTGTGGCCCGGACACGCAGCGTTGTTTGACACGTTCCATCCGAGCGTGAGCGTGCTCGACCGGCAAGTTTTGTGCGGCGCGGCATGGGCTGCTTTTTGGTGCATTTTCGCGGCATATTTTTGGCGGCGAAAACCGCTGCTGGCGTTCGCCGCGGCCTGGATGGTCTCAATTCTAGCAATTGCTTTGAACGCCCGATGGATGGCGACGAACGTATTCGCGGAACGCTACTTATTTGTGCCCTCAATCGGATTCTGCTGGATTGTGGCGAGTGGCATCGTCGCGATTTGGAATGCGGAATTCTCGCGTCAGTCCAAAACAATAAAGATCGTGCTGGCGGGAGCATTTGCTTTACTGGCCGTAACGCTCGCCGCGCAAACCACGGTGCGAGACCAAGACTGGCGGAATGACACCACACTTTTCACGGCGGCGGTGGCAAGAAATCCGAACGACGCCGATCTCCGCGCGAATTTGGGCCTGATTTTCTGGAACGACCACCGGCAAGAAGCTGGCATTCAAGAATGGAAAACCGGCCTGGCGAATAATCCGGATGGCGTGTGGGCGCTCAACAACCTGGCGATGTCGTATAACGAACGAGAACAATATACGGACGCGATTCCGTTGCTGCGCCACGCAATCGATCTTCGGCCAAAATTCACGTACGCCCACCTGAATATGGGGGCGGCACTGGCAGGTCTGGGTAATACAGCTGCCGCTGAACGCGAGTATCAGGAAGCGATCACCGATTCGCCGCTCGATTGGTACGTTCGCAATCGTTTCGCCGAATTTCTTTTCAAGGCGGGGCGAATGGATGACGCCAAGGCGCAATACCAGTTCTCCGTCGATACGGTGCTGAATGAAGAAGCGTTGGACAACCTGGGTGATATCGCAACGCAGCGCGGAGAGACGAGTTCGGCGGAATCATACTTCCGCAAAGCGGCCGACCTTGATGTCTACGATGCACACGCGCACTTCCGACTCGCGATTATTTACGGTAAGAGTGGACGCGCCGCAGAAGCGCTTCGCGAATATCAACTCGCACTTAAAACAGATCCCGGTGCGGAAGAACTGGGGCAGGAAGCGAAGACTGTGATCGAGCTACTCCAGAAGAAGTGACGGCTTTCGTTTGGTAAATACACCCACATTCGGCAGTTCTAAATAAAAAAAAGGCGGAGGCTTGTGGCCTCCGCCTTGCTGTCGCGTTGGGGGTTGAGGGGGTTCTTAGATGGGTGAATCGGCGACGGCTGCTGCTGCCAATCCGTTGCGGCGCACCACACCGGAAGCGTCTGTGTAGAAGTAGTTGACGCCGGTGTTGTTCGGGTTAGTCGGGTTTGCGTTAATCGTGTAGCCAACATTGGCGACCGGCGCGGCATAGGTAAACGTATAACCGCTCTTGTTCGAGACATTCACACCGCCGGTTGGGGCCAACACTGAGTCAAGCAAGTCAGCGCTCGTGCTGGTCGGGGACGAACCAGGGGTCACCGGGCCGAGGTTGGAAAGCGCCGTCGGATAGTTACCGTAGTTCGAGTTGTAGGTGATGCTTGCCGTGTTCATCGTGCGGAGCGAAGCAACCGCAGACGCTTCGTTCGCCGAGATGCGGGCGCGGAGCAAGTTCGGAATTGCGATCGCGGCAATGATCAAGATGATTGCGACGACGATCAAAAGTTCGATGAGCGAGAAACCCTTCTGTTTGTTACGCATTCTTTTTTCTCTCCTAGCAGAATTTGTGGGCCTACCGGGTTACGGCACTACTAAGTGCAATGGGGGTGCCAAACTGGAAGGCAGGGGTTACTGATTAGATGAAACACCAATAACTTGCTTCGTTTCAATACGATACGGGACGCCAATTCGTCAGAGCTCGGCATGGCATTTGGCACGACATACTGGAGTTGACAAAACTTGTCATTCCCGGCTGCCGGAAAGTGTCGAGGCGGTCGGGAGTACAACATTACGCGCAGCCGGACTGACAAATGAATGTTTGACTGGCTCGCAGCGAATGCGCCTGTAATTAACTAAGCAAGTCGACAGAGCAAACTTCTGCTGAACCGTTGTAAGGGTAAGGAGCGGTCCGATAGGATGTGAGGCGCAGGTGCCGTGGAAGATTGACGCGGATCCGGCGGTCGGAATGCGCGATCTGAATCGCAAGTGAATAGGGCTGGTGAGACGGTTGAAACGTATTCTGACATCGGTTTCGTTCGTGGTGATCATCGCATTTGCGATCCGACTACTTGTGTTCTCAATCGTGGCGCACCAAGGAATACCTCCGACCGCCGCCAACCCTCCCTTTGGATACGAAACCGGAAAGATCGCCCAGTCAATCGCGGAAGGAAAGGGATTCAGTTCTCCTTTTTCGATTGAGACGGGACCAACGGTTTGGCTAACTCCTATATTCCCTTACCTGCTTGCCGGAATTTTCAAACTCTTCGGAGTGTATTCATACAAGTCGTTGTTAATGATTACCGTCCTAAACGAAGCATTTTCGGCACTGACGTGTATTCCGATTTTCTATATCGCCAAACGCGTTGGCGGATCGGCAGTGGCACTGGGAGCGGCGTGGTTGTGGGCGATATTTCCGAACGCGATTCTGATGCCGTTCGAGTGGATATGGGACTCGACACTGGCAGCGCTGATGGCTGCGCTTATTTTGTTGGCCACGCTTTCGATCCGCGATTCAAAGCGCACGCGGGATTGGATCGGATACGGATTGCTGTGGGGCGTAGGGCTGATGGTGAACGCGTCGATTTTTGCGCTGGCGCCCTTTCTTCTGCTGTGGCTGGCTCTGGACCTGCGCAAGAAGGGTTGGCGCTGGATTCAACTTCCCGCGCTGACGATGATCATGATGGGAATCGTGTGCGTGCCCTGGACGGTCAGAAATTACGCGGTGTTCCACAAAGTGATTGTGTTCCGGTCAAATTTTGGATTGGAGCTCTGGCTGGGGAATAACGATCAAGTTCCCGATACATGGGCCGGATTTCTGCACCCGAACGATTATGCTCCCGAGCGCGAGAAATTTGCGCGGCTGGGCGAAATCGAATACATGCGGCAGAAGGAGAGCGAAGCGATTCAGTTCATGAAGAGCCATCCGAGGGATACGCTGCGATTTTTCTGGCGGCGCTTTGTAGACAATTGGTTTGGTACGTGGGATCCGATCCAAGATGTATGGGGTTCGCTGGCTGTAGAAGCCCGGGTCACCGTCATCTCGAATATGTTTCTTTCACTTTCCGCGTTATTTGGATTGCTATTCCTGTATCGCGATAAGAATCCGTATGCATTTCCGCTCGCGATGTTCCCACTTGTCTATCCCATCGTGTACTACGTTACGCACAGCTCGCTCCGGTATCGGCATCCGATTGATCCGGCTCTGGTGGTCCTGTCCACGTATGCCGTGGCGTATCCGCTTATCCTGATGGCGCGAAAGCGACGCGAAGCACAATTCCCTGTTGGCAATTCGCAGGAGCCTGTTCCTGCGAGCACGGTTCCACTGCCTTAATTCGGGAAAGATGATTTTTGAGCTTGCTGCCGGAAAATCACAGATTGTATTTCTTGGAATAGTGGCGGAACGAGCGGTAAGTCATTCGCAATAATTCCGCAGCATGAGTTCCAACGCCATCGGAAATTCGCAGCGCTTCTTCGATGTATCCCTTTTCCATGTCCTGAATCTGCTTTTCCAAATCGAGGCCGCCGTCGGGAATTGTGGGACGGCCGTTCGATGATGTGTGGGTTACCGGTGCGCGAACGCCTCGCGTAATTTTTTCTGGAAGAACATTCACACTAACGCGCGGCCCAGTTTCCAGCGCGACACAACGCTCCATTGTGTTTTCCAGTTCGCGGACGTTACCGGGCCAGTCATACGCTTCGAGCAAGCTCATCGCTTCGGGATCAATTCCCTCGACGGCCTTATTCATGGACTTCCGCAGGCGGTCGAGGAAAGCGCGAACGAGCAGAGGAATATCGTCACGACGTTCCCTGAGCGGCGGAAGATGCATGGGGATGACGCTCAAACGATAAAATAAATCGTCCCGGAAGCGGCCTTCGGCGATTTCCTTCTCCAAATCCTTGTTTGTAGCAGCGATAATGCGAACATCAACTTCGGTTTCTTCCGTGCTTCCGAGGGGACGGATTCGTCCCTCTTGCAGCACGCGATACAGTTTCACCTGCATACTGAGCGGCATGTTGCCAATCTCGTCCATGAATAAAGTGCCGCCGTGCGCTGCAGCGAACAGGCCCTGACGATTGTCGTTCGCACCGGTGAATGCGCCGCGGACATATCCGAACAATTCCGATTCAAGAAGGGTTTCAGGAAATGCACCGCAGTCGATGGTGACGAAGGGCTTGTCCTTGCGCTGGCTATTTTCGTGAATGGCGCGCGCTACCAATTCTTTTCCGGTGCCGCTTTCTCCGGTAATCAGCACGCGGCTGGATTGCGGGCCGACGGTTTGAATCATGTCAAAGATGGCGCGCAGTTTCGGGCTGTGGCCAATAATATTTTCCTGGCCCGTAAGGCGATGAAGCTCGCGCCGCAGATAACCAGCTTCCTTCTTAAGTTTGAGGGTTTCGTCCACCTGCTGGACGGCGCGGCGAAGCTGATCAACTAAATCGTGATCCTTAATAACGTAGCGGTCCGCGCCCGCATTCAGGGCAGAAATTGCCGTTTCGACGGTTGGCACACCAGTGATGAGAATAAATATTGTGGAAGGCGCGAATTCCTTGGTGTATTTCAACAGATCCACGCCGCTTGCACCGGGCATCCGAATATCGGAAATCACGATATCGAAAATATTCGATTCGAGTTTTCGGCGCGCGGCTTCCACATTTCCGGCAACCTCTACCTTGTGCCCTTCCTTCCGGAAGGTAATTTCCAGAAGTTCGCAGATAGAGCGCTCGTCGTCGACCACTAAAAGATGAGCCATGAACCGCTTTCTTGCCGGAAAGTCCGGCGTACTTTCAGGTCAACCGCACCGCGCTTCAGGCAGCGATGGGAAGCTCAACGGTAAACTCCGCGCCCTTGTCCTTCTCCGAGGATACGATGATGTGGCCGTTGTGCGCCTGCACAATTTGATAGACGATTGCCAGGCCGAGACCTGTTCCGCCAACGAATCCGGACTGCAATGGCTCAAATATCTTGCGGCGATGCTTGGCGTCCATACCCATTCCCGTATCGCGAAAACTGATGCGAACGTAGGAGCCGTTCACGTCGAGACGAACGGCGAGCGTGCCGCCTTCGGGCATGGCGCGTAACGCGTTATCGCAAAAATTCCAGAAGACTTGCTTTATGCGGTTGGCGTCCACGCGCGCGTGGACAGGACGAGCGGTGAAACTCTTGTCGATGAGAAATTTTCCGTCCATGGCAGGATGTCGTTCGAGAAGTGTGAGCGTCTCGTCCAGGAGCGCGGTGATATCGGCGTCGGCGAATTCGTAAGTTTTTTCGCGTGAGTAATTCAGAAACTCCGTGATGATCTGATTCAGGCGCTCCGATTCCCTGCTGACAATTCCGACCAGGTGCTTTTCGTCTTCTTCGAGGGGCACGAGCCGCGCGAGTTCTTTAACAGCGCCGGCGATAGCCGTTAGCGGTTGGCGGATTTCGTGAGCGATTGCGGCGGACAAGCGTCCGAGCGCGGCCATGCGATCTTTCGTTTCGACTTCCTGCTCGAGCCGGCGTAATTCCGTAAGGTCCTGAAAATTAAAAACGTAGCCTGTGTCGACCTTTTCTCCAGTCCTGAGAGCGGAAACCGACACACCGAGGACGCGATTGCTTCCGTCGCTAGTGTGAAAATCAATTTCGGTGCGCGGAATTCTGCTTACGTCTGAATGTCCATCGCCGGGCATCCAGAAAAGCGGCCACAACGTGGGCAAGTATTTGCCGCGAACGTCGGTGAAGCGGAAACCGGTAATTTCTTCGCCCGTACGATTCAGAAGGAGGATTCTGCCTTCGAGATCGGTCGTCAGTAGACCGCCGCGCATCGAATTAATAATGTTCTCGTTGAAGGCCTGCAAATCCTGCAACTCGCCGCTCTTCTGCTCCAGCTCGGCACCCTTGCGGCGCAATGTTTGCGCCAGCCGGCTGGAAAGATAGGCGACCGCGAGAAACGCCGCGAGATTTGCGAATACCCACGTTTGCAATTCCTGCGAGCTCGGACTACTGAGCGCCGTTGCCGGCAATTTTCCGTAATAAGTAAGCTCGACCATTCCGCCTAGAAGCACGAAGCTGAATCCGGCGGTAAGAAACGGGCCGCGAGGTGAAAAAAGTATGCTGGCTACGATGATGGTCAATAAATAAAGCGAAATGAAGTGACTTTCGTTGCCGCCGGTGACATAGACGAGGCCCGTAATCATCAAGAGATCGCAGACAATTTCCAGCGGTGCCTGCCAGCGCGCTTGCGGCGCCCATTTCGCAAGGATCGCGTACAGAAAACTGAGCATATACCAGGTGCCGATCAGGGTGCCGAAAACGGTTGCGCTGAGATGCAGCAATCCGTTGTTCGAGAGAAAGATGGAAATTGCGAGGATGAAGGTGATTACGAGAAATCGAACGCGGCTAAGCCAGCCCAACCATTCCGAAGTGTTTTGGGTAAACTCCATGCGAGACACACTCATTGTGCTGCCCCGCGGAAAACGAGGTCAAGTATTTGGGGTGTACTAATTCGCGTCAGAACCACGTCCGCCAAACGCGTGAAGCAAACCATCATGAGAACAAAAAAATGGGCCTGTGCGCGACTGAACTGGCGCCCAGGCCCACGGGTGTTTTAGTGTCCGGACAACTGCCCAATCAAGCTGAAGATTGGCAGGTACATGGAAATAACGATGCCGCCGACGACCACGCCGAGGACGACAATCATGATTGGTTCCATCGCAGCCAGCAAATCTTTGACTGCAGCGTCGACTTCGTCTTCGTAGAAGTCCGCGATTTTCTGCAGCATGGCGTCCATCGCACCGGTTTGTTCACCGACGGCGATCATCTGGGTAACCATGCCCGGGAAAACGTCGGTCTCCTTCAGAGGATCGGCGAGCGTGCGCCCGGCTTCCAGTTGTTTGCGCGTAAACAAAAGCGCTTTTTCCACCACGGCATTACCGGCAGAACGCGCAGTGATGTCCAAACCTTCCAGAATGGGTACGCCGGAAGAAATCAACGTTCCGAGCGTTCTAGTGAAACGCGCAACGGAAATTTTCCGGAGCAGCATTCCGATGAGAGGAATTTTCAGCAAGAGCTTATCGAGAAACATACGGCCGCCTTCGGTTCCGTACCAGACTTTGATGCCGATACAGATTCCGATCATTCCCACCAAGGACAGGAAGCCGAAAATACTGCCGACGAAATGGCTGAGGCCGATGACGATGCGGGTCGGCAGCGGAAGCGCAACGCCCAAGCTGACGAACAACGTAGTGAAAATCGGAACGACCTTCCACAACAGAAGAGTGATTACGCTGGCCGCGACGAAGATGACGACCGTCGGATAGACAAGCGCTGACTTGACCGCGCGCTTCAGCTTGACGTTCTTTTCGATGTAGAGAGACAAACGCTGAAGAATGGTGTCAAGAATACCGCCCGTTTCGCCGGCCTCCACCATGTTGACGTAGAGGTTGTCGAAAATCTTCTCGTACTGACGCATGGCCGCCGAAAGCGTGGCTCCGCCTTCGACTGCGGCGCGCGTGCCAAGCAGGACCTTCTGGAACGTTTTATTTTCCTGCTGGCCGCCGAGAATTTCCAAGCACTGTACCAGCGGCAATCCGGCATCAATCATGACGGAGAATTGCCGCGTGAAAATGGCAATCTCACCCGATTTTACGCCAGTCCCGAAACTGGGCATGACAAACTCTTTGCCCTTCTCGGACATCTTGGTGACGTTAATTTGCTGTCGCCGCAGCAACGCCGCCAATTCCGCCTTGTTGTTGGCGGTCTGTTCGCCCGTAACCTTGGTGCCCGCCCGATTCTTTCCTTGATATACAAATACCGGCATGCTGCTACCCTCCTAATCGTATTTGCGCTACTTAAATCTCTTCGTCATGAAGGCCCGAAACTATTTGTGCCGCGTGGTGCCGACTGCTCCCGCATGGGAACCACCGGTAACTCCGCGATTGATCATGTCCTGAAGCTCGTCGGCGTTTGATGAACGTCCAAGCGCCGTCTCCAAAGTAATGAGTTTGTTGAAATATCCGCTGGCAAGGCCCTGATTGAACGTCTGCATACCAGTCGTGCCCGTACCGGTCTGCATGGCGGAATAAATCTGGTGAATTTTGTCTTCGCGAATCAGGTTGCGGATAGCGGCATTCGGAATCAGAATTTCCATCACCATCACACGGCCACGGCCGTCAGCACGGGGCAACAGCGATTGGCAAAGCACGCCTTCGAGCACGATGGAAAGCTGAGCGCGAATTTGTGGCTGCTGGTGAGCGGGAAAAACGTCAATAATACGGTTGATGGTGGAAAGCGCCGAGTTCGTATGAAGCGTAGCGAACGTTAAGTGACCTGTTTCCGCAATACGCAGAGCCGATTCAATCGTTTCCAAGTCGCGCATTTCACCGATGAGCACGACGTCTGGATCTTCGCGCAGCGCTGCGCGGAGTGAGTTGGCGAAAGAGTGCGTGTCGGAGTGGACTTCGCGCTGATTCACCAAACACTTCTTGTGGTTATGTAGAAATTCGATGGGGTCTTCGATGGTGATCATGTGCTCTTCACGCTCGGCGTTAATCTTGTCGAGCATTGCCGCAAGCGTGGTGGACTTGCCCGAGCCAGTCGGGCCGGTGACAAGCACAAGTCCGCGCGGCTTATCGCACAGAGTTTTCACGATTGGCGCGAGACCCAGCGCGTCGAAGCCCTTAATCTCCCAGGGTATGGTACGAAACACGGCTGCCACTGCTCCGCGCTGATTGAAAATGTTGCCGCGGAAGCGCGCCAAATTTTTCAAACCGAACGAAAAGTCGAGCTCTAGGTTTTCCTCGAAGCGATGTTTTTGAGCGTCGGTAAGCACGCTGTACGCAAGAGACTTGGTGTCCGCTGCGGTGAGCGGCGCCATATCGAGCGGGCGCAGTTTGCCGTGAACACGGACGCGCGGCGCGCTGTTCGTGGTCAGATGCAAATCGCTTCCGCCGATTTCGATCATCTTCTGAAGCAGTTCACTTAAAGTGATTCCAGCCATAATTCACTTCTCCCTATAGAACAGTTTCTCGCAAAACTTCTTCGAGTGTCGTCTGACCTGATGCAACTTTAGTAAGGCCGCTGCGCCGGAGCGTAATCATTCCGTTTTCCAGTGCTTTCTTTTTCAATTCAATTGCAGAGGCGCCAACCAGAATCAGTTCGCGGAGCTCGTCATTAATTTCCATAACTTCGTAAAGACCCGCGCGGCCTTTGTATCCAGTGTTGTTGCAAGTCGCGCAGCCTTTGCCCTGATAGACCGTGGTGGTTTTCAATTCGTCGGCGGTGTAGCCCGCGTCGAGAAGCGCCTGCTCCGGAACTTCAAGCGGTTCCTTGCAACCCACGCAAATGCGACGCACGAGGCGCTGGGCGCAAATTAGGTTCACGGAGGTGGCCACGAGGAACGGCTCAATTCCCATGTTCATCAAACGGCTGATGGTGGAAGGCGCGTCATTCGTGTGCAGCGTGGAAAGCACTAAGTGACCGGTGAGCGCGGCTTTCACGGCGATTTCAGCGGTTTCAAAGTCTCGAATTTCTCCGACCAGAATAATGTTGGGGTCTTGCCGCAAGAACGCGCGCAAGGCGGTTGCGAAGTTCAGTCCAATCTGGTCCTTCATCTGAACCTGATTCACACCGGCCAACTGAAATTCGACCGGGTCCTCGGCAGTCATAATGTTTGTCTCCGGCGTGTTCAAACGCGACACCGAGGAATAGAGCGTATTTGTTTTTCCCGATCCCGTCGGGCCTGTGACCAGCACCATTCCGTACGGCCGCAGAATTTGCCGCTCAAACATGGTCAAGGACTTTTGCTCGAAGCCGAGCTTGGTCATGTCCAAACGCAAATTTTCTTTGTCCAACAAACGCATTACGATTTTTTCGCCGAAGAGGGTTGGAACGGTGGAAACACGGAAGTCGAGGTCTTTCTTTTTGCCGTCCCGCATGTACTTCAGCATGATGCGGCCGTCTTGCGGCAGGCGCTTTTCGCTGATGTCCAGCTTGGACATAATTTTGATACGGCTGGTAATGGCGTCTTTCAATTTCAACGGCGGCGACATTACGTTTTGCAAAATACCGTCAATGCGCAAACGGACGCGCAGTTCTTTTTCGTAAGGCTCAACGTGAATGTCGCTCGCGCCGCGCTTCACGGCATCGGTGAGAATCAAGTTCACAAGTTTGATAATCGGAGCTTCTTCGGCCGCGCGTTCAAGAGACGCCGCGTCCATCTCATCTTCTTCAGCGCTGATTTCCAGAGCTGCGTCGTCCTCAGCGGTCAAATCCTTCATGACCTTGTTGAGTTCTTCGCCGCTCGAAACATCGCCGTAAAATTTCTGAATTGCGTCGTTGATGTCTGATTCCGACGCCACCACCGGTTCCACGTTGAAGCCCGTCATGAACTTGATATCGTCCATCGCGAAGACGTTGGTCGGGTCGGTCATCGCGATGGTCAGCGTTGCACCGACGCGCGAGAGCGGAACCACTTGATAGCGGACCGCGGTTTCCTGCGGAATCAATTTGATGACAGCCGGTTCAACTTCGTAATACTTCAAATTGATGGAAGGAACACCATACTGGCGGGAAAGGACTTGCGTAATTTCATCGTCGCGGACAAATCCGAGCTTCATCAAACACGTGCCGAGACGGCCGTTATTTTTCTTCTGATACTCGATGGCCTGCTTCAACTGATCAGCAGTGATCAAGTTTTCTTTAATCAGAATTTCGCCGAGCCGGGCCGACATGCAGAAATCTCCTCAGACACTGGTCGCTATACGCGCGACAGCAAAGACCTTCCGGTCTTTCTGATTAGAATTGAACCATTTTGGGGAACGCAGAGGCACCTGTCCTGGAGTACAGTTGTAGCGTCATCGACATCGCCCCGAAAAGCTGCACTTACTGTGGTTTTTCGGGGCACCTGTCTTGACTCGACACTTGCAGGCCGCTATCTTCGATTTCGATGGGTTCCTGCTCGCCTAACCATATGACCAATATTTCTGCGGAGTTGGCGCATGTGAATTCGACTCACGAGGAGCGCGCGTGACGCCGCGCTCACGGCCTTCGCGCGTATGGCTGTGGTTTAGCGGACTACTCGTTACAATTTTGCTTGGCGCGGTTTTCACGCTGGGCTCGCTTGGCCTTCCCGTTACACCTGATACGAGATACGAAGTGGTTGTTCTCTTCGCGGTCTCCACATTTCTTGTTGCGGCGCTAATTGTATTTGGCTTAATTCTTCTGCGGAGTTTGTTGCGCCTGGGTGCGCACCAACCGGGCGCGCGTTTCAGAACGAAAATGGTTGTTGGTGCGATGGCGATTTCTCTGCTGCCCGTCGTCTTCATGTTTTTCATCAGTTATGGATTGGTGAATCGATCGCTCAGCAGGTGGTTTCCGCAACCGCTGGAAGTTGCCGCTCAAGAGAGTCAGAAATTCATTAATGATCTCGGCAAGCGTGAACATGAACGCCTGAACGAATACGCGCAGTCCGCGGCAAATCAGTTAGGGACAAGCCCAACCAGCGATGACGTAAAAAACTTGTTCGCTCGGCTACAACCGGGCGTGGATGGAATAATCGTTCTTGACGCCACTGGGCACACAGTGTCCGCGGCCACGGATTTTCCATTGTCGGATATTGATTCAGTCGCGGCCGAACGAAAAATGCCCAGCGGTGCTGAAATCTGGAAAGCGGGAGCGGTTTACGCCAACATGGGGCGGGCAGCGTTGGGCGAAGGGTCGGTGTTGGCGTTGCGTCGAACAACGCAAGATGCGATAGAACGCCCCGCGCGAATTCAAACGCAGCTTGATGACTATGAACAGCGAAGCCGCTCCTATCGCGCTTACAAGAATCTTGTGCTGCTGACGCTCAGCTTCTTTACGTTGGCGCTGCTTGTCTCGCTCACATGGGTCGCGTTATTTCTTTCCAAGCAAGTCACCGTTCCGATTCAAGCGCTTTCGGAAGGGACGCGCGAAGTATCACGCGGCAATTTCGCATATCGCGTGGACGTGGAAACGCAGGACGAACTCGGCATGCTGGTGGAGTCATTTAATAATATGACCGCTCAGCTTGCGGACAGCCGCCATCAAATCGATGAGTTCACGCGAAATTTGCAGGTCGCCTTGCAAGAAATTGAACGCCGCCGAAAACTTTTGGAAACAGTCCTGGAAAGCATTCCGACTGGCGTGGTCTCGCTGGATACGGAAGGCCGCGTGGTCACATTGAATACCGCGGCGTACAGGATCTTCGGTGATTCCGCGCACGACGCGCATACCCTGGACGATCTTGTCGGCGAGGAAGCCGGCGTGGAATTCAGAACACTTTTGCGCCGAGCGCTGCGGATTGGCACAATTTCCAAGGCGATCGAGTTGCGCCCGAAGGGCCGCGTGACGCACACGGCCGTCACGGTGAGCGCGCTTGGCGCGAGCAACGCGAATTCCGGATATGTAGTGGTGGTCGACGACTTGACGGATCTCTTACGCGCGCAAAAACTTGCGGCGTGGCAGGAAGTAGCGCAGCGTATCGCGCACGAGATAAAGAATCCGCTAACGCCCATTCAGATTTCCGCGGAGCGGTTGGGACGATTTTTGGCGCGCAACCGAAGTGGCTCCACCGTCGCACCGCGTGATTTGGAATTGGAAAAGGTCGTTGGAGAATGCGCCACTTCCATAGGGCGCGAAGTGGAAGCGCTGAAATCCCTCGTGGATGAGTTCTCCCGTTTCGTACGATTTCCGCACGCCCGGCTCGCGATTGCCGACGCCAACGTAATTGCCGCGAACGCGCTAGATGTTTTTCGCGGGCGGCTGCACGGAATCAAAATCCGCACGGATTTTGCCGTTGATCTTCCCCCAATGCGCGCCGATAGCGAATTGCTGCGCAGTGTGCTCGTCAACTTAATTGATAATGCCGCGGAATCCTTGGAAGGCTCGCCCGCAAAAGAGTTGATGGTCACCACACGAACCGTCAGCCACGGCGCGGCGCTGGAGATCGTTGTAGCGGATACCGGCCGCGGTATTTCGCCCGACGATAAGGACAAACTTTTCCTGCCGCATTTTTCCACAAAGGATCGCGGCACTGGACTGGGACTGGCAATTGCGGCGCGCGTTGCAGCTGAACATCACGGAAGCATTCGTGTGGAAGATAATTCTCCGGTCGGTTCGCGATTCATTTTGCGCTTGCCGGCGGCGGAGGCGATACCCCTGCCAGTCGCTTCCGGGAGCTGAAAGTTATAATCTGCAAGCTACACCATGCCACCAACAATTCTTATCGTTGACGATGAAGCGGGAATCCGCGAATCCCTAAGTTCCGTACTCCGGGAGGATGGCTATCGCGTGGAAGCAGTTGCATCCGGCGAAGAATGCCTCGCGTTCGTGCAGAATAAATCAGTGGATTTAATTCTGCTGGACGTTTGGCTTCCCGGAATTGACGGCATGGAAACTTTGCGGCGATTACGAGAAGCAGACAGCAGTCCCATGGTGGTGATGATTTCCGGACACGCGAATATTGAGGCGGCCGTCCGTTCCACAAAGCTTGGCGCGTTTGATTTCGTCGAAAAACCGCTGTCACTCGAAAAAATTGGATTAGTAATCAAGAACGCGCTGGAGCAGGTGCGTCTCGAAGAAGAAAATCGGCGGCTACGCGCGGAACTCGCTCAACACTTCGAGCTGATTGGCGAAAGCATGCCGGTAAAAGCACTGCGGCAGCAAGTTGCGCTGACCGCGCCTACGAATGGCCGCGTGCTGATTTACGGCGAAAGCGGAGTCGGAAAAGAAGTGGTGGCGCGTCAGTTACACGAGGCAAGCCTGCGGCAGTCGCGTCCGTTTGTGGAAGTAAACTGCGCCGCAATTCCGGACGAGTTGATTGAGTCCGAACTTTTCGGCCACGTGAAGGGGAGTTTCACCGGCGCTATTGAGGACAAGATCGGAAAATTTCAGAAGGCTGACGGCGGAACGTTATTTCTGGACGAAGTCGGCGACATGAGCGTCAAGACCCAGGCCAAAGTATTGCGCGTTCTGGAAGAACAGCGATTCGAACCGGTCGGCTCGAACACGGCGACAACCGTGGACGTGCGCGTGATCGCCGCTACTAATAAAAAGCTCGACGAGGAAATCGCGCGCGGCGCGTTCCGTGAAGATTTATTTTACCGGCTAAACGTAATTCCCTTCTACGTGCCGGCGCTGCGCGAACGTTCAGAAGATATCCCTCTTTTCGCGCGCCACTTCCTCGCGGAGTTCAGCGCGGAATACGGGAAACGCCCTCGCGAAATGAGCGAAGCCACGTTGGAAATTCTGATGCGCTATTCATGGCCGGGAAACGTGCGCGAACTGCGCAATCTGATTGAGCGGCTGGTGATCATATGTCCGCAGCAGCGAATTGAGCCGCATCACCTTCCGCCCGAGCTTTTCCGTGGAGCGAAAACCGGGCAACATCTTTACGCTTCGCTGCATGAGGCGCGATCAGCTTACGAGCGGGATTTTATTCTGCGCAAGCTGGAAGAACATCAGTGGAACATGACCCACACGGCGGAAGCGCTCGGACTGGAGCGCAGCCACCTGTATAGGAAAATGAAGACACTCGGAATTTCTACCGCTGAGTCCTAGCGAATCGCGGCACACTTCCCGTATAATCCGCAGGAGCTCCTTCCACAAATGATTGGCAAAGAGATAGCGCATTATCGGATTACTGCCCGGATTGGTGATGGCGGCATGGGTGTCGTCTACAAGGCGGAAGATTCGCGCCTTGGTCGAAATGTCGCGCTGAAATTTCTTCCCGACGATCTCGCACGCGATCCAAACGCGCTTGAACGTTTCACACGAGAAGCCCGCGCCGCTTCCGCGCTGGACCATCCCAACATCTGCACGATTTATGAAATTGGCGAAGCCGATGGCATCACCTATATCGCCATGCAATTTTTGGAAGGCGCGACGCTGAAGCAGCTAATCGGCACGCAGCCAATGAGCCTCGATCAGGTTTTGGACATTGGCACGCAGATTGCCGACGCGCTCGACGCGGCGCACGCCAAAGGAATTATTCATCGCGACATAAAGCCGGCGAATATTTTCGTGGACACGCGGAATCGAGTGAAGCTTCTCGATTTTGGATTGGCCAAGCAAGCAAACGCGGATCGTGGCGCCACGATAGTTTCCGACGCCACAGTAATGAATGATACCGACGCGAACCTGACCAGTCCAGGCACTGCCGTCGGTACGGTTGCGTACATGTCTCCAGAACAAGCGCTCGGAAAACCGCTCGATTTGCGGAGCGATCTTTTTTCGTTCGGCGTCGTGCTGTATCAGATGGCAACCGGCGCTGCACCCTTTTCAGGAAATACGACCGCTGCGATTTTTGACTCGATTTTGCACCGCGCTCCTCCGGCCCCTGTGCGGTTAAATCCCGATCTGCCGGCCGAGCTGGAACGCATCATTAATAAGCTGCTCGAAAAAGACCCGGAGATGCGCTACCAGAGCGCCGCGGATATTCGCAGCGATTTGAAGAGACTGCGCCGCGAAACGGATTCTTCGCGCATGATTCCTGCTGCTTCGGATGACGTCGCAGGCTCGGGACGTTCATCGATTTCCAGCGGTGCGGCTTCGTCGCAATCGCGCGTCGTGAATGCAGCGGGCAGCGGATCCGCTCGCGCAGCATCCGGTTCTGTTGCGACGCAACAATTGGAATCGAGCCATACGGCTGCAACAGGCTCGGGCGCGACTGGAGCTTCGCTGACGGCGCGAATGGGCTGGAAACTTTGGGCGGTCAGTGGAATAGTCGTCGTGCTGGTCGGCATAGCCATCGTTGGTTACCTGGACGCGCACAAGGCGCCGGTACTCGCTGAAAAAGATTCGGTCGTCATCGCAGACTTTGCGAACACCACCGGCGATACAGTATTCGATGGCACGTTGCGGCAGGGACTTTCGGTCCAACTTGAACAATCTCCCTACCTAAATATTCTTTCCGACGCGCAAATCGCAAAGACCATGAGCCTGATGGGCCATCCACCGATGGAAAAATTAACCGACGACATGGCGCGTCAGGTGTGCGTGCGGTCGAATAGCCACGCAACCATTGAGGGATCAATCGGCCAGTTTGGCTCGCAGTACAACCTGATTCTGAAAGCCGTGAACTGCGCCGATGGTACGACTCTGACGAGCGTTGAAGCTTCCGCTCCGGATAAAGATCATGTGCTGAAAGCGTTGAACGATTTGGCGTCGGGCATTCGCACGAAGCTCGGTGAATCTCTGCGCTCGGTAAAGAAATTTGACGCACCGCTGGAAGCAGCCACGACCACTTCGCTTGACGCTCTGAAATCTTATTCGATGGGACGCGAGGCGCTGGTTAAGAGAGGCGACAACGGCGCCGCAAGAACATTTTTCGAACGCGCCGTCAGTCTTGATCCGAATTTCGCGATGGCGCACGCAAGCCTTGGAACTGCTTACAGTAATAGCGGATTGACCGACAAGTCCCACGAAAGCATCAAAAAGGCCTACGAGCTTCGCGACCGCGTCAGTGATCGTGAGAAGTTTTATATCACTTCGCATTACGAAGAGTTCTATACGGGAAATCTTCCAAAGGCGATTTCCATTTACGAACTGTGGCGCCAGACGTATCCCGCGGATTCTGGCCCGATTCTTCTGAATTCAGGCGTCATTTACCAGCAGTTGGGACAAAAAGACAAATCTCTAGAATCCTACCAGGAAGCGTTAAAAGTTCAGCCGGACAGCCAATTGGTTATGTCACAGTTGATGGGTCTTTATCTGAGCTCGATGAAGTTGGATGAAGCGCAAGCAATCCTCGAAAAAATGTTCGCTAAGAACAAAGATTCCATTGATTATCACGGCATCCTTACTCAGTTCGCTTTCTTACGCGACGATCCTGCCGCGCTCAAGCGAGAGTTTGACTGGTTGGAGAACAAGCCCGAAGCGCAAGCCACTGTAATCGGCGGCGAAGCGAATATCGCCGCTTATCATGGACAATTTGCTAAGGCTGTAGAACGCGCGATGCGAGCCTTTGCCGCTGCCGGCGGCACTGCCGCGCCCAAAGATCAATTAGCAACGGGACAAGCGAGTGTCTCCGGAAGGCTAGTCCTCGTTGGAGAAACCGATCAAGCTAAAAAGATGGCACAGAGCGCGCTCGCAACTCCGGGGATTTCGAAGTTCACTCAAGTGACCGCGGCAATGACGCTCGGCATAACCGGCGACAGCGCCCGCGCACAAACCGTCCACGACGATGTTTCAAAACAATTTCCGGAAGACACGATTCTCCAGAGTATTTTGCTG
This sequence comes from uncultured Acidobacteriota bacterium, assembly GCA_963778235.1. Classification (GTDB taxonomy): domain Bacteria; phylum Acidobacteriota; class Terriglobia; order Acidiferrales; family UBA7541; genus DASTCZ01. The sequence goes on from CAVZTQ010000001.1 coordinate 348,053, forward strand.
CCGTCTCTTCAGGCTACGATCGAATACGGGCGCGGCAATTTCGCCAAGGCCGTCGACGCCCTCCAGCCGGTATTGCCATTTGAGTTGAGTTCAGCTGCCAATCTGGATCCTGCGTATCTTCGCGGCATGGCGTATTTGAAATTAAACAAGGGACCCGAGGCCGCCGCTGAATTTCAGAAGCTGATTAACAACCGTGGAGTTGTCGGCACGTCAATTACGGGGCCGCTCGCGCACCTGGGACTCGCCCGTGCACGTGTCCTACAGAATGACACCGCCGGGGCACGCACCGAGTATCAGAATTTTCTGGCTATTTGGAAAGATGCCGATGCGGATATTCCAATTTTCAAAGAGGCGCAAGCGGAGTATGCAAAGTTGAAGTAGTGTTTTTCTGGCACTACGATTCTCCGCCGGATCCCTCATCTTCAGCAGCTTCATCGTCGCCGACGATTTCGTCGCTTTCTCTGTTCAATTCATCCAGATCATCGCTCATCTCGCTCAATTGCGAAAGCTGCGTGCGCCAGTCGATCTGCCGGACCATTGCCGGGTTATCGCGCCATCCGGGCTGCACCGTCACATGCAATTCCAAAAAAACTTTCATTCCCAATAATGTTTCGATTTCAACCCGTGCAGCCATGCCGATTTTCTTCAGCATTTCGCCGCCCTTGCCAATCAGGATTCCCTTTTGTCCTTCCTGCTCAACGTAAAGCGTTACGCGGATGCGCGTAAGATTCGGGGTTTCCTCAAATGAATCCACGATTGCGGCAATCGCGTGCGGGACTTCCTTGTGCGTGACGCCCATCGCCTTTTCGCGCACAATCTCGCCGGCCAGAAAACGCTCAGGCTGGTCGGTCACTTGATCCGTCGGAAACAGCGGCGGTCCAACGGGCAAATACTCAGCGAATTTCTTCAGCGCCAGTTCGATGCCGTCGCCATCTCGCGCGGAAATTGGAATAATGTCTGTCCATTCGCGAAGATGAATGCAGGTGTTGATCAACGGCAGCAATTTTTCTTTCGCGATGCGATCAATCTTATTCAGCAAAAGAATCGCACGGCCCTTGAATTGATTGGCGCGCTGAAGAACTGCCTTGTCACCAGGACCAATCGGGCCGCTCGCATCCAGCATCACCGCCAGCAAATCCACGCCTTCCATGGCTTGCGCGATTTCCTGCAACATATGGCGGCGCAGCGCGGTGCCGCCCTCGTTCAAGCCGGGCGTATCTATCAGAATCACTTGCGCTTCCGGACGCGACACAATTCCCAGAATGCGATTGCGCGTCGTCTGCGATTTCTGCGTGACGATCGAAACTTTTTGACCGACCAGACGATTCACCAGCGTGGATTTGCCCACGTTTGGCCGCCCGACAATTGCGACGAATCCACACTTAAACTCGGCTGCTTTATTTTCTGCTGACATATTTTCTGTGATTTCCCGTCTCGTTTCGATCTGCGAATTTATTTCGCCCATGCGGCAGCGGCGTGGCGCCGTGCGCGTAGACGCAAAACTTTTCTTTGGTTCGCTTCCAAAACTTCAAATCGCAAACCGTTGGAGTCAATGCGTTCGCCTGCGGCGGGAACGTGTCCTGCCAAGTGATTCAGCAACCCGGCGACCGTGTTGAACGGTTCTTCCGGTTCAGGCACCGAGTCCAGATTAAATAATTCCCGCAACTTTTCAAGCGAAAGACTGCCGCGGACGATCATGCTGCCATCCGCATCTCGCACGACATCGGGAGCGGGCCGCCGGTCCGATTCGCCAAATTCCCCGACAATCTCTTCCACCAAATCTTCGGCGGTCACAAGGCCGGCGAAAAGTCCGTGCTCATCGAACGCCAGTGCAATCTGCTGATTCTTTTTCTGCATTTCCTTCAGCAGTTCTGAACCGTATTTCGTCTCCGGCACAAGCAGTGCAGGGCGCACCAGGGTGCGAACCTTCTGATGACGCGCGTCCTCATCCGACACTTCCAGCAAATCTCGCGAATAAACTACGCCTTGCATGTCGTCCAATGATTCGCCGAATACCGGAATGCGCGAAAACTTCTTGTCGACCACAAGCTGCCGCAAATCTTCGAGAGTGGCTTCCGCGGAAATTGCGATCACTTCAGGACGGGGAGTCATCACTTCGCTCAGCCGTTTATCGCCGAATTCCATCACCTGCTCAATCAATTCCGCGTCGTCGTGCTTCAAAATTCCTTCTTCTTGCGCAGCTTCGACGAGCGCTTCAATTCCCTCTTGTTCGGTGCGATGTTCCGGCTCGCCGCCCGCACCGTCCGCATCGGAAATGCGGGCCAGCGACGCCGCTACTTCCACACTTGCGCGCAACGGCCACACCAGCAACATGAAAAATCGCACAGCAGGCATCAACGGACGCAGCCATCGTCCGGTAGTTCTCGCTAGCAAAACATCCGGTAAGAAATGCATTGCGACAACCACTTCCGCCGGCACGAAAATCAGTAACTCAATAAAAGCGTTCCAGCTTTCCGGAACAAATCGAATTACGCCGCGCGCCGTAAGCACTGCGACGGCCACCATCCACAATCGCGCCAGTAAACTAAACGTCAACGCCGCCGAACGGCGATTCAGTCCGATACGCGGTTCGATTTCGTTTTCAAATACGTCCAGATGGCCGAGGATGCGTTTCGTTGCGACGCGCCCAAGCTCGCGATAAATCCGGTCAAGATACGAGAAGACCGTTAGGCCCGCCAGCATAGCCACGATTCCGAAAATGTGAAGTGCAAGACTCATTTTTATTTTTTGCCGAAACTTTTCATGCCAATTTCAGTTTCTTCCGCAAACGCATTTCAATTCGTTCCATCTGACCGTCGTCGACTTCATGATCGTATCCCGCAAGATGCAGCACGCCGTGCAGAATCAATATGCGAATCTCTTCCTCAAGCGTCCGCCCAAAAAGTTTCGCGTTCCGACGCGCCGCTTGCGGAGAAATAGCTATATCACCAAGGAAATCCGCGTCCTTCGCATGCGGAAAATTCGATGCTCCCATTCCATTTGCTGGAAATGAAAGCACGTCCGTGGGCTTCGGCTTGCCGCGAAATTTCCGATTCAGCCGTGCGATTTCGCGATCGTCCACGAAGCAAACGGTTACTTCGCGCCGACCCAATTTCAATTCACGCCGCACAGAGGTCAGAAATCGCGCAAGCACTGCGTCTTGTAATGGAATCCGGCTCTGGCGGTTCAGAATCATGCGATTGGCGCGCTGCTCCCGCGACTATTGCGCTGAATCGACCTTGGGCCTGAGTGGTAACTGCCGAGACGTTGACATGTCGTGCTCCTCGTAAGCACGAATAATCTGTTGTACCAGATTGTGCCGCACCACATCTTTTTCAGAAAACGTCACCACGGCAATGTCCGTGATCTTCGCCACAATTTCCAACGCTTCCACCAGTCCGCTTTTCCGGCCCGTCGGCAAGTCAATCTGCGTAATGTCTCCGGTAATCACCGCCTTGGAATTAAACCCCAGGCGCGTCAAAAACATTTTCATTTGTTCGGACGTAGTATTCTGCGCTTCGTCCAAAATCACGAACGAATCATTGAGCGTGCGGCCGCGCATAAATGCCAGCGGCGCCACTTCAATAATTCCCTTTTCCAAAAAGCGATCGAGTTTGTCCGGATCCAGCATGTCATAAAGCGCGTCATATAAAGGACGCATGTACGGATCAATTTTTTCCTGCAATGTGCCCGGCAAGAATCCCAGCCGTTCTCCTGCTTCCACTGCCGGACGCGCCAGAATAATTCTGTTCACGCGTTTATTCAGCAGCGCGGAAACGGCCATTGTAACGGCCAAATAAGTTTTTCCCGTGCCGCCCGGCCCAACGCCGAACGTCATGTCGTGCTTCTCAATCTCGTCCATGTAGCGCCGCTGATTGGCGCTCTTCGGCGTGATACTTTTCTTTCCGGATTGTTTGACCTTCGCGCGGCCCGCCGACTCAATCAATTCTTTCAGCGGCACACCGGGCTCTTCGACGGCCAGCTTCAGCAGCGAATGTACTTCGCCGTTCGCAAACGTCTTCCCCTCGTGCACAAGCTGGTTGTACTCACCCAGAATATGCGCCGCGCGTTCGACGTGCTCCGCCTCACCTTCTAGGCGCAAGCTATTCTCCTCGAGGTCCGCAGTGATGTGCAGGGCAGATTCGAGATAGCGAAGGTTTTCGTCCAGGGTACCGAACAGCGTCCCCACGCTGCCGGCGATTTCTACGGTGCGTCGCATCTGGGATGGGCACGGCAGCCTACTTCAGCGCCGAGCCATTGGCCTCATTCTCCGGCCGGAATGGTAAACTCGTCCGACAAAAGAGTACCTTACGCAGCGCAACGAATCAAGGGCATCGCGCCAACTACCTTACTTTCCAATATGTTACAGTGTGCTAGGATGCCCCATTCTGAAATTGCGGAGGTCAGCGCGCCACCATGCCAATTGAGATTACCGGCCTATCTCCAATGCTCAAGGTCACCGAACTTTCGGCGACAATTAAGTTCTATACGGAGACGCTCGGCTTCACTGTGCAGAATCAGATGAAGGACGACGCGGGCACGCCTACCTGGTGCGCACTAAAATGGGGCAATGCGCAGGTGATGTTTTACAGCGCCGAAAGTCTGGATCAGCCGCCGGGACCACCATCGATGACGGGCGTTCTGTATTTCAATCCTGCGGACGTCCGCGCGCTATGGACGCACTTGAAGGATCGCGCGGAAGTCGCCTGGCCGCTCGAAGAAATGCCCTACCGCGTGTTGGAATTCGCCATCCGAGATTGCAATGGATACATTCTTAGTTTCGGGCAAGAGGTGTAAAGTCTCCGGCGATGATGTATTCTGCTAACGCGTTTCCCCGCGCTGTTTCGCTTACAACGTATGTGCGCGTATGGGCATCGTATTTCCGCAATCCTAAAAATGTTCTGGAGGGTGGTAGGAATGAGAATTCGGGCGGTTGCGGGATGGGCCATAGTGGCGACGCTTTGTATGTTTGCAGGAGCGTGCAATAAATCGAACGTCGACCCGAATCTGCCCGCGATCACAACGCAGCCCGTCAACACCACCGCCAAGGTTGGATCGACCGCGACGTTCACTGTAGTAGCCAGCGGACAAGGTCCGTTGAGCTATCAATGGTTTGTTTTTGCGAAGGCAATTAAGGGAGCGACCTCGGCTTCCTTCACCACACCAACGCTCGCCGCATCCGATAACAATTCATTTTACTTCGTCCTTGTAACAAATTCGATTGGCAGCATCGAAAGTGACGAAGTTCTTTTGACGGTTACCACTACTTCCCCGCCACCGGGTGGTACAGGAAACACGCTGGGCAATGCGAACCCTTCCGACGTTTTGACGCTGCATAACGACGCCGCACGAACCGGGCAATACCTTGGCGAAACTTTATTGACGCCGACGAACGTGAACTCCGCAAAGTTTGGAAAACTGGGCACGTTGATGACGGACGGTCAGGTTGATGCGCAGCCACTTTACGCTTCCGGCGTCACGCTACCTTCAGGCGATGTGAAAAACGTTTTGTACGCGGCTTCGGAGCACGGGAGCGTGTACGCGTTCGACGCAGCGACTGGTTCCGTGATTTGGCAAACTGGATTGGTTGGCGCTACTGAAGAGCCCGCCGACTGGGGCGGTTGCGGGCTCGTGTCGTTTGAGGGAGGCATCACGGCGACGCCGGTGATCGATCGCACGCGCGGGCCGCATGGCGCGATTTATGTGATCGCAAATACTAAGACGGCTACAGGCCCAGTGACTCAGAAAATTCATGCGCTAGATATTGCCACCGGAGCCGAACTTTTTGACGGGCCGAAGCTGATTCAAGCGTCCGCAAGGCCCGCGAACAACGCTAATTCTCACACTCCCGAAAGTTTCGATGCTGAGCAGTATCAAACCGTGGCCGGGTTGCAGTTGTTGAACGGAAAAGCGTACGCGGCATGGCGTCCGAACTGTACCGCCGTCAGCAACACCGGATGGGTAATGGGTTTTGACACCACAAACCTAAATCCTTCGGGTTGGCTTTATCTGGAGCCGGCGACCGATAGGGACACGTCAGGACTTGCTGCGGCCGGGCTTACCGGGGACACCTCCGGGAACCTCTACCTCTTTGGCCATGCGAGTGGCATGAACCCCGTTCTCAATAGCGCGGGCGTTGTCGTGCCGGCCAGCGCGGGCAGTGCGTTTCTCAAGCTGTCCACGCTGAATGGTCTCGCACTCGCCAATTCCTCCAGAACAACCGCGTCATCTTCAGCGCCTTCGGTCACCGCCGATCTCATCATGGCGGCAGGGGTAATTGTCCTTCCGGATTTCACCGACGATGCGGGGAAAGTTTGGCATTTGGCGCTTGGCGCAGGGTTCGACGGAAGTATCGATGTGCTCAGTCGCGATTCGCTGGGCGGCTCGGGACAGCAATCAACTCCGATTATTCAAACAATTGTCGGCGTTGTTTCGCCGGACGGTATGCCGAGCGCCTTAGCGTTTTTTGACAACACAGCATACTTCGCTGCCTCCGGCGATTCGATCAAAGCATTTCCAATTCGCGCTGCCCGCCTCTCGAATTCCGCAGCAGATCAGAGCGGCAACGCACTTAGCATATCCGGCGCCCAACTGGCCGTCTCCGCAAACGCTACAACCAGAGCAATACTTTGGGCGCTAGAAGGCAACGGCACAGGAATCCTGCACGCATACGACGCTGCGGATTTGTCGCACGAACTTTACAATTCCACGCAGGCTGGCAATTCCCGCGACGGATTTGAAGCTGCGGCCGGTTCCGTTGCTCCGACAATCGCCGGTGGCAAAGTTTTTATCGCGACGAAAAACGGAATTGTCGTATTCGGCCAGATGAAATAAACCAACGAAATCGAAGGAATATCAGCGAAAAGTTTGACTTCCCCTCAGGGGTCGGATACTTTACTAAAATCAAGAAACATTGAAGAGGAGATTTGAATGGCGCAGGCTGCAGGTTCAAAAGTTAAGAAGCGTAAGAAATCAGTTCTAAAGCGTTCACGGCAATACCGCGAACGGGAAATTGTGAATCGCCACAACCGCACGCAAGTTCGCACCAGCATGAGGAATTTCCGCGCGGCGCTAACTTCCGGCGACGTGAAAGTCTCGACGGACTTGTTCCGCCCCACGCTCGCGGCGCTCGATCATGCGATTGCGAAGGGCGTGTTGACGGAAAATACCGGCAATCGCTACAAGTCGCGCCTCTCGTTGGCGTTCAACGCGCTGAATGCCGCAAAGGCAAAGAAGGCGTAAGCCACTTTTCCATATTGGAATTTGCTTCAAGGCAGGCCCGCGAATGCGGGCCTGTTTTGTTTTCCGCCCTATCGACTCCCAACCACCGCACGCAACTCCGCACCGTCACCACGCCGTGCCGTCAATCGCGCAACCAAAAATTCCAAATACGCCCTCGGCGCCGCTACGCTTGATTTCAGCTGACTGTCCGCTTCGGAAAGATATTGAACTCCGCTCACCAACTGCTCGCGAGGAATTCGCGGCGCATACTTCAGCGCCAGCACTGCGGTTTCCTTCCGCATTCCCAAACGAATCGCCTCCCACTCGCTCGCGCCACGCGGCAAATCCTGCACTTCGATCAGCTTGCGGAACATCCACGCCATTGCGCCGACCATACCAACGGCTTGCTCACCTTCGCGAAATAAACTTTCTAGAAAAATCATTGCGCGTTGACGATCTCCGGTCGCCAACATTCCAGATAATTCCCAAACCGAATACTTTTGGTCGGCAATCACCAGTGCTTCCACGTCTTCACGCGTAATCCGTTTGCGCTCGCCCGCAAACGTTGCCAATTTTTCAAGTTCGGTTCGGATGCGCGCCAGACCAGCGTTCGTATTTTCCGCCAACGCCTGCGCCGCTCCCGGACCCAACTCCACTTTCAATTCGCGTGCCATTTCGCCGGCCATCGTCACCGCAAGACCCAGCCGCACGCTCATGTCCTCGCTCGGCTCGCAATCCACCGTAATCGTTTTTTCAGAAAGCGTTTTGAATAGACCCGTGCGCTTGTCCAAGTCTTCCGCTTCCATCACCAACACCGTGAACGGAGCCGGATCGTCCAGATACGCCGCGATTTTCTTCACATTCGACTTCCGCGTTTCGTCGTCGCCTTTTTCCAGCGCCTTCACATCGCTCCAGAAAATCACCTGCCGTGGCGCGAGCATCGGCAACATTTGCGCCTGACCAAGCACCGTGTCCGGCGAATCCTGTTTCGCGGAAAATTTCCCGACGGCCCATTCGCGCGTACCTTCTTCGACGTAGGTTTCAATCAGTTTCGTGCGGCAAAGATCGCGCAGGTATGAATCGCTTCCCAGAAGCAAAATTGCGGGCACAGGCTTGCCGGATTCAACGCGCTTCAGCAGCGCTTCCACGCCCGATGCGCCCATCAGAACTTCTCCAGAATTCCGGCCACAAGTTTCGCGGCAAAATCGCGGGACAGCCGGTCCAGCGCAGGATTTTGTTCGTCGAAGAAATTCGGAATGTCCGAGGAAATCGCATACGGCTGCCGGAACACGAAATTATCGTTGCGATAGATGTCCGTTTTCGTGTCGCGATCCACCAGCCAGACTTTCATGTGCACGGTGACGAGCATGGACGTCGCGCGGCCCGTCGTCGAATCGAAAACGGCAACGACACTTTCCAGGCTCGTGACTTCGCCATTTAGAACCGCATCTCCCGCCGCAGGATCGGAAACAACATGGTAGGCCGAACGCGCCAGAAACTCGCGAATCACCGCGCCGGTAAGTTTCTGCTCCACGCGGTAGCGGGAAGTTTTATTTACGAACGCAGGAATCGCGATGGTGTGAAGATTCGCCGGAAGCGCGCTGCCTTGCCCACCGACGTGATATCCGCAGCCGCCAAGTGTAATGGCCAGCGCGCACACGGAAAGCGCCCAGATGAATACATTTCGCAGATTGGTTTTGCTGTCGTACATTTTCAGAAGGTCGATTATCACACCAAACGGAATTTACAGCGAAGCTAATCCTGCAAAACTCGCTCGGCAATCGCCACCGCATTTTCGGCGGTAACGCGAAGATTATCCGCCGCGCCCCAGAACCAATATCCGCCGCGCCGGTTCGGATCGCGCTCCACATGTCCAAGCAGTGGCTTCGGCTCGCCCGCGGCACTAATCAGCGAAGGCGCAGACTGGTCGCCCTCCGGAAACTGAAATCCCGCGGCGGCCAAACTTTTCTCCACAGCTTCCGGCTCAGGCGATGACTTCAATTCCGCGAACGCGCTAAATCCATGCGAATGAAATACTGGAGCTTGCAGCAACTGAATTGCCGGAATCGGAGCGCGAGCGCCCAGATAATTTGCAACGTCGCGCGCAATAGATTCGCGCGTCGCGCCTAATCGCTCCGTGCTCGCTTCACCGTACCGATCCATCACATTGAATGCGACCTGCGCGTCGTAAACAGTTTTCCCAATCGGCTGGAACGAAAGCAGACTCACCGTCTGCTTCTCAAGTTCTTCGATGGCTTCCTGCCCGCGCTCAGAAACTGGTTGCAGGAAAACAATCGAAGCACCTGTCGGATTCCATTCCATCAGCCCCGCCGCCAGCGCACAGGAAATAATCGCCGGAGCCGACGGAGAATAATATCCACTGACGGATTTTCTCTCCGAAGACGCAGCGGGCGGCAACATCGCATCCAGTGCCGGAATCCACTGGCGCACATCAGCGCGATTCCGGAAGCCGCCACTCAAATCAATCACAAAGGGAGAATTGCTTAGCGCCGCGTCCGCATGCTTCGCGGCAAATTCTGGTTTGCCGGCAAAGAAAACAATTCGTGCATTCTCAAAACTTTCCGGGTCCACGGATTGAATAATCGCTGGCTCGCCTGCCGCTTCCGTCAAAATTCCCGCGGCAATTTCTTCGTCCAGAAGTTTCAAGTCAGCGGCAGGAATGCGTTCCTTTAGCAAATCCACCAATTCCTTGCCGCGCAGAGTTGTAACGCCAACAATTACGATCCGCGGAGAATCTTTCGAGGAAGGCATCGCTCAGCTAACGGGTTGCGACGATGAATGATGACGCACGAAGCGAACTAGTTCCATCACAATTCCAGAAACCATGTAGCCAAACGCCAGAATCATCAGCGCGTATTCCGAATAGAAGAAAATCGCACCCGCTGTCAGCGTGATCACAATGATTGTGATGGAAGGTTGTCGGCGCGACCAATTAATTCCCTTAAAGCTCGGATACCGAATCTTGCTGGTCATCAGCGCAGCTAGCGCAATTACCAAACCAAGGAATCCCGCAGAAAAGTGCCATTGGTCAAGCGGCGTCTTAAAATAATGTACCGTCGCAGCGACGCATCCGGCTGCCGCGGGACATGGCATTCCGGCAAAAAATCGCATCGGTGAGGAGCTGGCGACCATTCCGTGGACATTAAATCTCGCCAACCGCCACGCGCAGCAAATCACAAATGTAAGGCAAACCAGCCACGCTAATTCCTGTACAAAGTGAATCGCGGAGGTCGAATCAAGCTGCAAACTCCGCACACCCCACGCATATGCCACAGCTGCGGGCGCAATTCCAAAGCTAATCACATCCGCTAGCGAGTCGAGCTGCTTCCCAAATTCGCTGTTAGTGCCGGTCAGACGTGCCACGAATCCGTCAAACGTATCGAATATAATTGCTACTCCGATGGCCCGCGCCGCAAAATCCAGATGTTCTTCTCCGCCTGTAAGTACGGCGATGATTGCGTAGTATCCGCAAAGCAAATTACCGACCGTAAACAAGCTCGGCAAAATATAAATTCCCCGGCGACGGCGGCCATTCAAAAGCCGCTGCCCCGGGAACGACAGCTCCGTCTGTTCCGCGGAGATTTCTTCGGGATGATCCATTGGAATAAAACTCATTTTATGTCCATCGGGCCAAAACACTGGAACCGCCCGCTACATGATCGCCCGGCTTCACCGAAATCGCGGCTTCAAGGGGCAACCACACATCCATTCGCGAGCCGAACCGCACAATTCCGATGCGCTCGCCGCGCTCGACCTGCTCGCCAGCCTTCTTCCAGAGTACCACGCGACGCGCAATCATTCCCGCGATCTGCTTGAAAACTATTTGTCCGTGTGCCGTATCCAGAAAAATTACATTCTGTTCATTTTCCGCCGAAGCTGTCTTTCTCATGGCCATCTGGAACTTTCCGGGACGATACTCAATCCGCGCAATCTTCCCCGCCAGCGGCGTGCGATTCACGTGAACATTCCAAACAGCCAGGAAAATTGTGATTCGTTTACCTGTTCGCCCATCAAACTGCTCGTCGATTACCTCCAACACCCGCCCGTCCGCCGGCGAAACTATCGTCGAAGTGTCAGACGGAATAACCCGCTCCGGGTCTCGAAAAAAATACAATATGAATGTGCCCAATGCCAATAGGACGAACGCCGCAATCTGCAGCGCCAGTATGTGCCAGCCTAGAAATAGCGCAGCGATGCCGAGAACGATCGGCCCTGCCGCAAATTTATATCCTTCAGTGACCACGAACACCCGTTGAGGGAAGCTGAGGCGACACGGCTTCCACGCGCCTCATTCTACGACAAATGGCGAGAAAAGTTCTGGCGTCGCAACGGCGCCTTCGGAATTCTAGTTACCTACGAGAGCTGGCCGCAGCGCGTTATCGCGATGATGCGCTCCATCTCGTCTTTTACGCGCAGCCTCAACTTCTTCAGCTCGGCTTCGTGCGTAAAATGTTCGTTGTTTAGGAAATATGCCTGAGAGAGTTGCTCGATTTCGGCGTCGTATTTGGAGTGTTCCTGCGCGAGTTGCTGAAATTTGGGATTGTTCGCCAGAAGCTGTTCGCGGATATCCCGAGTCGTGCTGGGCATCGTTCGCCTCCACTTTGGCTTCATTAATTACATCTAAGCCAAAAGCTAGCACAAATCCGGAAGCCCGGCGAAGAAATTTTAACAATTTTTCAATGTAGGCGAAGCGTGAGCAAGAGGGCGTCCTCCACGGGCTGAGAGTAATAGTTCTTTCTGCGCCCCTGCTCCGCAAATCCCTTCGCCGAATAAAATGCCCGCGCCCCGGAGTTCGATTCGCGTACTTCCAGGTAGACGCGCTTTACATCTGCTCGCTTCACTTCTTCAATCGCGTGAGCAACTAGCCGCGCCGCAATTCCCTGCCGCCGTGCATCCGGATTCACCGCAAGATTCAATATCTCCATCTCGTCCGCCACCGCGCGCACCAACACAAATCCCACCACAACATTTCCGCGCGCGCCCACCCATCCAGTAATTCCATTCAGCCCAATATCCCGATACGCCGCCTCTCCCCATCGCGCTGCGCCAACGCATCGCAACTCAAGTGCCGCCAGCGCGGTTGCATTTTCGGTCGTCAACGCCCGAATCACCAAATCATCGGAAGGCTGCGCCATATCATTTAGCCTTCGTATCTTGCCAGTAAGATTCCGCATCACTTCGCCGAACATAATGTGCGTCCAGCGAAAGCGCATCCACCAACTCTCCGCGCCGTGCCAGATCGAATGCCAACTTCCCAACCCATGGCGCTAAATCCGCCGACACTTTCTCGCCACGCGCTCCCGCCAAAATCGACGACGCAAGCTCCGCGCTAAACAATTGCACTTCCGGTGACACAAACGATATCGCGGCAATCGCATTCCGCGCCGTCCGCACTCGTGGCAACCGCGAATAAACGTCCGTCAAGAACTCGCCGGCGCGCATCACGACTTCATCTCCGACCGGCTCCAGTTCGCCTTCATGGCGCCGATACAACCCGCCGAAGATCTGTCCCCGTCGTCCATCCGTCACCGCGGCAACGTATTCCGTCGCCCCAGACGCCTGCGCCGCGACCGCCTGAAGCCCGCTGACAGGTGCTACGGGCTTCCCACGCACTTCCGCCCACGCCTTGACGGTCGTCAACCCAACCCGCAACCCTGTGAACGATCCCGGCCCCGCCGTCACCGCGTAAATATCGAAGTCAGCGACACTTAGCTTCACCTCATCCAGTAACGTCTTCAATTCCGCGTAGAATCGAGTGGAATAATCCTCGTGCGAACTTGTAAACACATGACCCAACAGGCGCTTATCTTCCAAAGCGGCGATTCCGCCCGACGCAGTACTGGTATCTATGGCAAGGACTCGCATAGCAGGATTGTAGTCTATTTTCACCGAAAAAGGGGTTAACCAGTACAGCAATTCGAGTGCCATACCATAAACGGAATTTTGCTTAACTTGTTGATTCCAAACGGAATAGTCTTGACTCTACAGCCTTTTCCCGGTTACTATTAGTGCATCCTCACGGGGGATCTGATGGACTTCAAAATCGGTGATAAAGTTGTGTATCCGAACCATGGAGTCGGTGTAATTGAACAGGTCAATTACGGGATGTTGAACGGCCGCAGCGAGAAGTATTTCATGCTGAAAATCAGTTCCAGTGGCTTAAAAGTGATGGTTCCTCAGAGTAACGCTCTTGCCGTTGGTCTGCGTTCCGTTATGCGACAGGCCGAAACCACAAAAGTAATGACGTATCTCGAGAAGGGCAAATTCACGTCACACCACGACTGGAAGCATCGCTTCAAAGAGAATTCCGAACGCATGCGTACGGGATCACTCATCGAAGTCGCAGCCGTGTTGAAGAGTCTGGTAGCCCTCAGCCGCACAAAGCCGTTGTCTTTCCGCGAAAAGAAAATGCTGGAGCGAGCCAAGTATCTCTTGGTGAGTGAGCTCGCAACCGCACGCAACTCTTCGGCGGAAAATATGGAAGGCGCTTTGGTGAAGTCTCTTGCCAAGGCTCGCCTGTCAATGCCGGTGCTGACGGACGTCCTCGAAGGCTAAGCTCATCCTCCCAATTTCAAGTTCTTATTTGACGGGCGCAAACAATAAAGTTTGCGCCCGTCGTTTTTTGCGCCCATTAAACCGGCTGGCCCCGCCAGAGCCGGCTTGCGCAGACTCTTCTTCCAAACCTGCGCGGCGCTCGCATTCCCAGATACTCTGCAATTTGGTTTGAGGGAACTACCGGATAAAAAGTTGCTGTCAGAATTTCCCTGGCAGGATTTATTTTCGCTTTCCCCACCCACCGCCGCCCGGACTCTCAATCCGAATCACAGTCCCCGCCGAGGCAAAGAAGCCACATTTCCCCGGCAATTTCTTCCGCTTGCCACCGATACGCACTTCATTCTGCCCCGGCTTGCCAGCATCGCCACCCGAAAGCCCATAAGGCCCGCGCTTGCGGCGGTCGCACAGCAATCCAACCTGCATATCCGTCAGCAACTCGACTTCACGAATCAATCCATCGCCTCCGCGATAAAGCCCCGCGCCGCCGGAACCCGCGCGAAATCCATAATGTAAAACGCGCACGGGATACGCGTGCTCCAGCACCTCAATCGGAGAGTTCCACGAGTTCGTCATGTGCGTATGAATTCCGCTGACGCCATCTCTATCCGGTCGTGCGCCCATTCCTCCGGCGATCGTTTCGTAATATGCAAACGGCGCGCCGCCGCGCCGAGGATCCGCCCCACCGAGCGTGAAATTGTTCATTGTGCCCTGGCTCGCCGCGGGAATTTTCAGTGGCAACGCCTTCGCCATCGCGCGCAACAGCGTGTCGACAATCCGCTGCGACACCTCCACGTTTCCTCCAGCCACAGCAGCCGGAGGCCGCGCGTTCACAATCGTCCCTTCAGGCGCAATCACTTTAATCGGACGCATCAATCCGCTCGTGGCAGGAACCTGCTCGTTCAACAAACATCTGAATACATAAAACACCGCCGAATACGCTATCGCCGCGACAGCATTCACGCTTCCCGCACATTGCGGATCGCTTCCCGTGAAATCCACTTCGGCAGACGTCCCGCGAATTCGCACCGTCGTTGAAATTTTAATCGGCCGATCATTTATTCCATCGTCGTCCAGAAAATCCTCGGCGCGATATGTGCCGCGCGGAATCGCGCTAAGCGCCACGCGCATCATTGCCGCCGAATAATCCAATAGATGCGCCGCGTATTCTTCCACTTCCTTTCGGCCATACTTCGCAAAAATTTCCGCCAAACGCCGCTCGCCGATGCGGCACGATGCAATCTGCGCCGTCAAATCTCCTTCGCGCTCCTCCGGCGTCCGCACATTAATTAAGAACAATTTCAGAATGTCGCGCTGCAATTTTCCGCCGACCATCAATTTCACCGGCGAAATACGAAACCCTTCTTCATAAATCTCGCGCGCAATTCCCATCGAACCCGCGTGCGCGCCGCCAACGTCCGCATGATGCGCGCGATTCGCCACGTAAAACATTGGCTTGCGCGAGCCGCGCACAAATACCGGCGCCACCATCGTCAAATCCGGCAGATGCGTCCCGCCTGCGTACGGATCATTCAGCAACGCCAGATCGCCCGGCCCCAATTCCAATTCCGCAATGGCTGCTGATACCGACATCGGCATCGATCCCAAATGCACTGGCATGTGATCGCCCATCGCCAGCACGTTCCCCGCTCCATCAAATACCGCGCAGGAATAATCGCGCCGCTCCTTTATGTTCGGCGAAAATGCCGAGCGCCGCAGGCTCGCGCCCATTTCTTCTGCGACGGAGTGGTACAAGTTCTTAAATATTTCCAGCCGCGTCGGATCGAATTTCATTTTTGCATTGCCGCGCATCGTCATCGGCCCGCCTGCGTCAGAATCAAATTGCCCCACGAGTCCACCACGCCGCGCCAGCCGGGAGGCACAATTGTCGTCGCGCTATATTCCGAAACAATCGCGGGACCTTTGAATTTTTGTCCCGGCGCAAGCTGCGCGCGATCATAAACCCGCGTCTGGTATGCCCGCCCCCCAAATAAAGCGCGCCTCGTTTCCACAACTGACGCAGTTCCACCGTGTGACGAGCGCCGCGGACGATCAAGCTGCGGCTGATCCGTCAATCCAATAAGCCGCGCCCGCACATTCACAACTTCCACCGCGCGCGCCGCGTCCGCATATCCATAACGCCGCTCATGCGCTGCATGAAATGCCGCCAGAAAATCGCCTGACTCCGGCACCGTCAACTCGTACGCTTGTCCGACGTACCGCATATCCAGCAAACGCTCGCCGCGAATTTTCGCGCCCGCAAATCCCTCCGCCTGAAGCACGGAGCGCCCACGCGTTTCTAATTTCTTAAATTCCGAAGCAAGCGCCCGCCGCGTTGCCGCCACCGAGGCAACGTTCATCCGCACCGTTCGCGAATAATCATGCACAACATGCGCGCGCAAAATTCCCAACGCCGAAAGTCCGCCGGGCAATCGCGGAATCAATACTCGCGGAATCCGAAGCGCCGCCGCCAAATCGCACGCGTGCAATCCGCCCGCGCCACCAAACGCAACCAGCGTGTAATCGCGCTGATCGTGTCCGCGCTCCACGGAAATCACGCGAATTGCTTTTTCCATCACTGCGTTCGCGACGTCCACAATCCCCTGCGCAAATTGTTCCACCGTTCGTATCGGCCCGCGCGCGCGCTCCATCCACTTGCGAGTACGCGCCACATCCAAAGGAAAATCGCCGGAAAGAAATCCACGCTCAGGAATCCGCCCAAGAATTAAATGCGCATCCGTCACCGTCGGACGCTCGCCGCGCCCATAGCAAATCGGCCCCGGCTCGGCTCCGGCGCTTTCCGGACCAACGCGCAACGCCCCTGCGCGATCGAATCGCGCCAACGAGCCGCCGCCCGCTCCGACCGTGTGAATTTCCAACATCGGAACCGCAACGGGCAACTCCGCCACTCGCGCTTCATTCGTCGTCGAAGCGCCGCCATCCATCAGGGCCACGTCAGTTGACGTGCCACCCATATCGAATGAAATAATCCGCGAAAATCCAGAAAGCTCGGCAACATATTGCGCGCCAAGAACGCCGCCCGCTGGCCCGGAAAGAATCGTGCGCACCGGCTCGCGCGATGCCACTTCCGCGGAAACAATTCCTCCGCTCGACTGCATAATGCGCACGCTAGGCCGTTTTGTTCCGCCAGTAAATCGCACAGCCTTCGCAGCAAGGTCGGACAAATACTTGCTCATCACCGGAACGAGATATGCGTTCGCAACAGTCGTAGATGTCCGCTCGAATTCGCGAAATTCAGGAAGTATTTCGTGGGAAACAGAAACCGCCAAACCAACGCTCCGCAGTGCCGCAGCAATTTCGCGTTCGTGCGCAGCATTAGAAAATGAAAACAATAAACAAACGGCCACCGACTGCGCGTTGCTCTTCAAAACTTTCCGCACAACTTCTGCAATATCATTTCGCGTCGGACGCCGCACAACTTTTCCATCAGCGCCAATCCGTTCGCGCAATCCAAATCGACGTTCCGCCGGAACCAGCGGCGCCGCTCGATCCATGAAAAAGTCATAAAGTTTTGGCCGCGCCTGCCGCCCAATTTCCAACACATCTTCAAATCCGGAGGTCGTAACCAACGCCACTCGTCCGCCACGTCGCTCCAGCAAAGCATTTGTGCCGACCGTAGTTCCGCAAGTAAGTTCCAGCGCAGGGTCGGTGCCCGGCACCACGCTTTCGAGCGCATTCATAATCGCGCGCGCGGGATCGTCCGGCGTCGAAGGCACCTTCAGAATTTCCAAGCGGCCGCCGCGCACAAAAACGCAGTCCGTGAACGTGCCGCCCGTATCCATCGCAATTCTCATGGCTGCGAAATTCTACAACAATCCGGGAAAAAACATTGGACCACCGAGGAAAAGTAATTTTATTGCGAGGATCTACCTATGACTTAACGCCAAGCGGCATATTCGGCATAGCGTTCAGATCGCCGCCCGCACGCTCGCCAATCGAGTATCGCGAAAACGCCGCCGCCGCGATCATCGCAGCATTATCAGTAGAAAGTTCGCGGCTCGGGAAAAATACCGTCATTCCCTGCTTCTGCGCTTCAGGCTCGAACGTTTGCCGCAGCTCCCGATTCGCCGCCACTCCACCTGAAACCAAAATAGTTTTCACTCCGCACTGCGAAGCCGCCGCAAGCGAGCGGCTCACCAGCTCATGCACAACTTTGCGCTGGAAGCTCGCAATCAGATTCAACGTATGCGCGCTACAGAGTGGCCGCAGTTGCGCCGCGCTCCGTTTTCCCACCGCCAAAGATTCGCGCCGCGCTTTAATTTCCGAATTCAATTCCGGACGCTCGCGCAAATGATAAAGCACCGCCGTCTTCACTCCACTGAAACTAAAATCCAGCGCGTTACCGCTCATCTTAGTAGGACCAAATTTCAAATTATTTTCGCCAGCGTCAGGCGTTCTCACAGCCTCCACGCCTTCAGCCAACTGATCAATAATCGGCCCGCCCGGATATCCCAACCCTAGCAACCGCGCAACTTTGTCATACGCTTCGCCGGCCGCATCGTCCCGCGTTCCGCTAAGCCGCCGATACAAAAATGTTTTCTCCGCATCGCCGCCATCGCGCGACAAAGTTACTTCGTACAGCAGCGTGTGCCCGCCGGAAACAATCAAGCACACCGCCGGAAGTTGTGGCGTTAATCCCGCGCGATGCGCTTCCAACAAAACTGCGTGAACGTGTCCTTCCAAATGATTCACCGCGACCAGCGGCTTCCCAAGTTCGATCGCCAGCGCCTTCGCATATGTCACTCCGACGAGCAGAGCGCCAACCAGCCCCGGCCCCTGCGTCACTCCAATCGCGTCCAAATCTGCAAATTTCAATCCCGCTTTTTCAAGCGCCTCGCGTACCACCGGCACGATTTGCCGCAAATGTTCGCGCGACGCCAGCTCCGGCACCACGCCGCCATATTTCCGGTGAATATCCGTTTGCGACGAAACCACGCTGGACAAAATTTCGCAGCCGTCTGCGACCACCGCCGCGGCAGTTTCGTCACACGAAGATTCGATTCCTAAAATGCGCACGCTCACAAATTTGTTCCTATCCGCAAATTCTTTCCTGCCGAAACCGCTATGTTAGCATACGCACATGGAGAGACTTCTCGCGCGCCGCATCCAGCAGATTGCCGACGACGATCGCGGTGGTGCGGCTGAACTAGCATTAAACGCAGTGGTTGCGTTGCAGAAGTGGCTCACCAAACAAAAGCACGTCAACTCAACATCAATTCTCGAAGCCGCCCGCGCTATCGCGGAAGCCCATCCAGAAATGGCGCCACTCGGGCGCATCGCTGCCGAAGTAGCAGTGACGTCGCGCGCCGCAAATCCCGCCGTCGAACTTTCGCGCATCCTAAATCTTCTTCGTGAGCACATCACCACCGCGCCGCAAACAATTAGCGAAAAATTCGCACGTCTTCTGCCGCGCAAGAAAATCCATATCGCCGCGTACTCTTACAGTTCCACGGTCGCAAACGCAATTATTCACGCGCGAAAAAATATTGCTCTCGCGTACATTTCCGAAGGCCGCCCCGGCAATGAAGGCCGCACCACCGCCGCAAAACTCGCGCGCGCCCGTATCCGTGTAATTATCGTTCCAGATGTCGTTCTTCTCAGCCAATTGCCGCCAGTCTCGCACGTGGTTTTCGGCGCGGACTGCATCATGCAAAACGGTTTCTTCAACAAAACCGGCACATCATTATTAATGCGCACCGGTCTCGCGCATGGCGCAAAAGTTTGGGTGCTTTCCGACACGCTGAAATTCTGGCCTTACGCTCCGCCATTTCATCCCGCGCTCGGTGACGTCAAACCGAACTGGCGCTTCTGGGATAATCCGCCAAGCGGCGTCACGCTGAACGATCAAGTCCACGAGCTAGTTCCCTTTCTGCCCGGAATCCAAATCCTTACCGAGCGCGGCATGATGACGCCCGCCAAAGTTCGGGAAATGTTGCGCCGATTACGAAGAAGCACATCAGCCCCGCAGAAAAGTTGACACTCTCATATCGCCCACGTAACGTAATCAAGTTGCGCTGAATTTATTTTTTCTAATACGAAGAGGTCCGTCTCGATGACGACATATCCACGAGTTCGCAAAGCTGTTCTGCCCGCAGCAGGACTTGGCACGCGTTTCCTTCCCGCTACAAAAGCGCAACCGAAAGAAATGCTGCCCGTCGTCGATAAGCCGCTGATTCAATACGCCGTCGAAGAATGCGTCGCTTCAGGAATCGAACACGTCATCATCGTTACCGGCCGCGGAAAGAACTCCATCGAAGATCATTTCGATTCTTCACCGTCGCTCATCCGCTTCCTGGAAGAAAAAGGCCAGCCGAAAATGGCGCAGATGGTCCGCGAAATCGGCGACATGGTCGAGGTCAGTTACATTCGCCAAAAAGAGCCGCTCGGCTTGGGTCACGCGGTACTTGTCACCGAAAATCTCGTCGGCAAAGAACCTTTCGCTGTTCTACTCGGCGACGTGATCGCGCCCGATCCGCGTCCCGCCACGCGCCAATTAATTGACGTTTACAATGCCACCGGAAAATCCGCCATCGCCGTCGAAAATATTCCGCGCGATCAAACGCACCTCTACGGTGTCGTCGACGCGAACCCCGCAAACATTTCTCCGTGGGGCGAAAAAGTTTTAAGCATCAGCGATCTCGTGGAGAAACCGAAGCCGGCCGATGCTCCCTCAACTCTCGCGGTAACAGGCCGCTACGTTCTGACGCCGGAAATATTTGACTGCCTGCATCGCACCAAGCCCGGACGAGGCGGCGAAATTCAACTTACCGACGGCATGCGCCTTCTCGCGCAAGAACAGGGCTTAATGGCGTTAATCTGCGAGGGGAAAACTTTCGACGCGGGAGACAAACTCGGCTTCCTGAAGGCAAACGTGGAAATTGCACTGCAAAATCCGGACTTCGGCGAAGCCTTCCGCACTTATCTAAAATCGCTGAAACTCTAATTCAATCGCGCATCAATTTTGCGCCAAACCAGCAAACTATTTTTCTTTCGACTTTGAAGACGCAGGCTTCTCGGACTTTGATTCTTTCTTCTCGGATTTTTCCGACGATCCGCTCTTCTCACTCTTGTCCGACGAAGATGACGACGAACTCGATGACTTATCCGCCTTCGGATCCGGCGAACTCTTCCCGCCGTAATCCGTCACGTACCAGCCCGCGCCCTTAAACTGAATCGCCGGCGCAGCAAGTTGACGCTGCGCTTTGTCGCCGCACTTCGGGCACTTGCGCGTCTTCCGCGCGGTAAATTTGTCGATTCTCTCGAATTTATGTTTGCAGCGGACACACAAGTATTCGTATAACGGCACGTGAAACCCCTCTTACTTAGTGGTGGTAATTAATTCTAGCACGTCATCGCCCGGCGCGCGCCATTCACCGTGATAAACTCGCATCCGCCAACATGACGCCGCCTTCCGAAAATAAATCCGGCCAACTCTATCTCGTTTCCACGCCCATCGGAAATCTGGAGGACATCACCCTCCGCGCGATTCGCATTCTAAAAGAAGTCGACGCCATCGCCTGCGAAGATACTCGCCACACGCAGAAATTATTAAATCACTACGGAATTAAAAAGCGCCTTGTCAGCTATCACGAGCACAACGAAAATACCCGCGCTCCGGAACTTATTTCCGAATTGCAAAATGGAAGCAGCATCGCGCTCGTCACCGACGCCGGCACGCCAATTATTTCCGATCCCGGCCATCGTCTCGGTGCTCTCTGCGCGGAAAACAAAATTCCCGTAATTCCAATTCCCGGCGCGTCCGCCGCGCTCGCTGCACTTGCAGGTTCAGGAATTTCTGCCGAGCGCGTCCTATTCATCGGGTTTCTTCCTGCCCGCCAGGGCGAACGCCGCCGTGCCCTCGCCGAGCTAGCAACCAATTCCGCCACGCTGGTTTTCTTCGAGGCTCCGCACCGCATCGCGAATATGCTCAGCGACGCCGCGGAAATTCTCGGCCCGCGCCCAACCGCATTAGCCCGCGAACTCACCAAACTTCACGAAGAATTTCTCCGCGGCACCCTCGCCGACCTTGCAAAGAAATTAAACTCCACTCCGCTAAAGGGAGAATTCACGCTCGTTATCGGCCCGCCCGCGCCCGAAGAAACTTCCGCGCCCAAGGGTCTCACGCTGCGCCAGCGCGTCGAACAATTAATTCGCACCGACGCCCTCGACCGCAAAGCCGCCCTAAAACAGGCCGCGCGCGAATTCGGCATCCCACGTCGCGAAGCCTACAAACAATTATTACAAGACGGAGATTTTCCAAGTGAAGAATAAATAATCGGCAATAATTTAGTGGGTAGTTTCAGACTGAAATATTCTGCGGAATCTCGGCCCCGTAAATTCCACGCCAATCAATAGTCCAGCATCCGCGTCGGCTTCGGCATTCTTCACATGCACCACGCGTCCAATCGTCGAAAATTCATCTTCCGACGTACCGCTCGGCGCCGGCAGCGGAATGCGAATCTCCAAATTTGCGCCCTGCCCAATCTTTCGCCGCGTAACAAACGCCACGCCGCCTCGACATAAATTTTCGCTGCTTGTGCGCTCGTCAAATTCCGTGCCGTCAGCATCTTTTCCGCGCACTTGAATCGGCAGTCGAATATCTATGCGCTTTTCTCTGCGCCGTTCGGCCGTTGGCGCCTGTCCCGTAGCGGTCACCGTGCTTCCTCCGTCGCCGCAATCGGCGCAAAGAATTCTTCCACTCGATCCATCACTTCTGCTGACGTATGCGCCAAATGAATTTGCCGCCGCAACTCACTGCCGTTCCGCACGCTATGCGTAAAAGAACTTCCAAACTGTTTCATCCGCCCAATCGCATCCGGCAATTCCGCCGAAATTAAATTGCGGAAATACCCGGTCATCAACCGGTAACGGTCGTTCTCCGTCGGCTGAAAATATGTTCCCGTCTCCGCAAACTCGGAAATCTGCTTGAAAATCCAAGGGTTTGTTGACGCAGCCCGCCCAATCATCACCGCGCTGCAACCTGTCTCCGCGAACATTCGCACCGCATCTTCCGGAGTCAAAATATCTCCATTGCCAATCACCGGAATTTTCACCGCATCCCGCACCGCGCGAATAATATTCCAGTCCGCGTGGCCGGAATATCCCTGTAGCCGCGTCCGCGGGTGCACGGCAATCGCTTCAATCCCCACTTGCTCCGCCATCCGCGCAACTTCCACGGCGACAATACTTTTATCGTCCCACCCCGCGCGAATTTTTATCGTCAGCGGAATCCGCACCGCCGCGCGAACCGTTTTCAGCAGCGCTTCCAAATTATTCAAATCGCGAAGCAGACCCGACCCGCCGCATTTCACAACTTTCTTCGCGGGGCAGCCCAAATTAATGTCCACGAAATCGAAGCCCAATTCCTCCACAACTTTCGCTGCGTCCGCCATGATCGCCGGATTCGCGCCGAAAAGTTGTGCGGCAATCGGACGCTCGTCGTCCTGAAAATAAAGGTAGTAGCGCAGAATCCGCGCCGCCTCGCGTGCAATTCCCTCCGAGCTCGTGAATTCCGTCATCAGCAATCCGCAGCCGCCCTGCGCGCGAATCACCCGGCGAAATACCGTGTCCGTCACCCCCGCCATCGGCGCAAGCACCGTGGCAGGACGGATCACCTGATCCCGCACCGAATATTGAGTTGGAATTCCAGGAATCACTTTTCGCTCAGCCATCCAAAAAGTATTTTGACGCAACCTAACACACTAAGATTCTCACAAAAATATTTTCACAGGGGCCGATTTCCAGATTTACAGCAGGGTCCGATCTAATTCACTGTCCGCACTCGACTGCGCTGCCGCCGGTTTCGTTTCGGCCGCGGAAACATTCGCCGCTTCATTCGGTTTCGCGTTCATCACAGGAATCGTTTGCGAAATCCGCACGGGTCGTGCCGGCAACTCCGCTTGCACTCCCGTCAAATGTGCAGCCAGCGCCTCGCGTGATCCGCCAAAAAATCCCGCCACCAAGTGCTGCACCGCGCTTTGTTGCGCTTCAGAAGCCAACAAACTCGCGCGATATAAATAAGCGCGTCCAACTTTTCGGCGTGACACAATTCCCTTCTGCGCCAGCCGATCCAGAATCGTCATGATCGTCGTGTACGCTCGCGGACGTTGCGCCATCAGCGATTCCTGCACCTGCTTCACCGTCGCTTCGCCAAGCGGCCATAGCGCGTTCATGCAATCCAACTCAAACGGCGCCAAGTCCAAAATCGACCGGCGTCGATCTCTGTTCGGAGCAGATGCCGGTGCAGGTTGTGCAGCAGTCGCCATCAACGTGCCTTCTTCGCCGCCGAATTTCCCGGCGCGGTAACATTACTCAATTTCAATTGCTCCGGTTCAGCCGCAAGAGCCGCGCCATCATTCGCCAAATATTTATCCACACGCAACAATCGCCGTTCCAGCGCGCCGCTACGTTCCGTCCATTCCGCCTCGCTTTTATCTGACGTGTATAGCGCCCGCATCGCGCCCATTTTGGAATCCAAATCGTCCAGATAATGCAGCATCACCGCTTCGCGAAACATCGGCAGCTTCGGCGAACCAAAATCGTATTGTCCGTGATGACTCAAAATCATGTGTTTCACCAGCACCGCAACTTCTTCCGGGAATCCCGGTATCGCGCTCACTTTTCGCCCAATCAATTCCACGGCAATCACAATGTGCCCAAGCAACTGCCCTTCATTCGTATATCCCAGCGAACGCTCATAGGAAAGCTCGTACACTTTTCCGATGTCGTGCAAAATTCCGCCGGTCAGCAATAAATCTCGATGCGTTTCCGGATATCGCGCCGCTACAACCTCACATAGTTCGCACAAACTAATCACGTGCTCAAGTAATCCGCCCAGAAACGCGTGGTGCATAGACTTCGCAGCCGGCGCGCGCCGCATCCTCGGAGCAATATCCTCGTCATCCAAAATCGCCAGCAGTAACTGATTCAGCCACGGATCGCGCACGCTCTCCGCAAGTTCCCGCAAACGCGCCCAAAGCTGATCCACATTTTCCGCTGTGCACGCGTAAAAATCTTCCGCGTCCACTTCTGTCGCATCAGCTTTCCGCAGACGGTCCAGCATCACCTGTTTCTTGCCGCGATAGATTTCCACGCGCCCTTGAATCTTCACAAAATCGTCGCGCGCAATCGTCGGCGCGGAATCCTCAAAGTGATCCCACATCCGCGCTTCCACCGTGCCCGTACGATCGCCCAGTTCCAGGCGCAAATATAATTTTCCGTTTTGTGTGGAGCGCACTTCTTTTTCGGTTACGAGGAAAAATGTAGTTACTGTTTGGTCGGCGGCTAAATCCGCGACGTATGCGGGTTTCATAGTTTTAGATTTCGGTCGTTCTAGAATATCAAAAACTTTTTGTGCTTCTTCGGCCCGCGTTGCAGTTTTCCAATCGGCTCATCCAGCGGATTCTTCGCCTCTGAAATCGAAGCGTCGCTGTTTCCTGTCGCGCCCGTATCCACATACGGCGGTCGAACTTCCACGAAACTGTCTTTCCTCAAACCCGCCAGATAAACGCGCAACTTCGCCGGCATTTGCGACGACGCGATACGGTTGCTCACCTCATTTTCAATCTTTTCCAACGGCTGCACGCCCGCTTCGTATCGCTGTTGCACCTGCAGAATCATAAATCCATTGCCCGTCTGCATCACAGGCGTCATCTCGTTTTTATTCAGCTTAAACACTTCTGCTTCGATTTTCGGATCCAGTTTGCCGCGTTCAAACGCGCCCAACTCGCCGCCCTGCAGCTTCGTGCTGCCGTCGGAAAAGTGCTTCGCCAACTCTCCAAAATCCTCGCCGGAATTCTGAACGCGTTCCCGCAGTTGCTCGGCCTTCTTCTTCAATGCCGGCCAATCGGCTTCCGGCTTCCCGGTTGTGCTAATCAGGATTTCGCGAATCCTTACTGTTTCCGACGAAACAAATTCTTCCTTGTGCTCTTCGTAATATTTTTGAATCTGGCCCTGGTCAATTGAATTGGAAACCTTCGAGCCAACTTCGCGATAAATCACGTCCTGTGCCAAAAACTGGTTTCGCACGCTGTCCTTGTAATCTTCCCAATCCAAACTTTCCGATTCCACAGCCTTTTGCAACGCTTCCATCGAATCCAATTTGTTTTCAATGCGCGTTTCGTCCAACTGACGCACCAATTCCGCCTCAACGTTGATATCCAAATCTTTCGCGCGCTGCACCAGCAACTTCGTGTCGATTAATCCTCGAAGCGCGTCCGCTTTCGCTTCATCGGTCATTTTCTGCTGCTCTTCCGGCGTGCACTTCTTCTCGACGCACTCTTCTTTCACATCCTGCGCATCATGACTCTGCGCGCGCGCCAAATCCGCGCTGGTAACAATATCTCCGTTCACTCGCGCGGCAATTTCTTCCACCACATTGGTTCGCGGCGCATTAATTTGCGCCGTCGTCTGCGCGGCAGCGGGCGCGGCCGGAACCGTTGTCGCAGCGGGCTTGGACGCAGCCGTTCCGCTCGGTGCTGTCGCCGGTGGAGTCGTCTTTTTCGCTGGAGGAGCCGTCTGGGTCTGCGCGGAAACCATTCCGGCAGCAAAGATAACACCCGTCGCCAAGTATCGCAATTTCATGAGTATCCCCCTCCGTATCTTATCTCTACGTATGTAGTTGTAGCAACAAATTCCGCACTTCCTGCGTCAGCGGGAACCGAACTTTCTGAATATCCATCGCCAGAATCCCCGTCGGATCAAGCCGCAATCCTTTTCGGTCATGAATTAGTCCTACCAGCCGCTCCGGCTTCACAGGTGTTTCATGATGGAACTTGATCGCAACCTGCGCGCCTCTCCGGTCAATCGACGCCACAAGCAATTTCTCCGCCAACGCCTTCAACAGCGCATAATCCAATAAATTATGAATCGCCTGCGGCGGCGGCCCGAACCGATCTTCCAGCTCCTTCAAAATTTCTTCGTGCTGACTTTCATCCGCCATCTCCGCAATTCGCTTGTACGTCCGCAAGCGCAGGTTCTCGCTCGGTATGTACTCAGGTGGGATGCGTACATCGACTCCAAGGTTGATTGTCACTCTCAATTCCGGAGCCGCCGTTTCACCCTTCAGCTCAGCCACCGACCGTTCCAGCATCTTGTTATACAAATCAAATCCCACCGCGTTGATGTGCCCGTGCTGCTGCCGCCCCAGCAAATTCCCCGCTCCGCGCAATTCCAAATCCAACGCCGCAATCCGGAATCCCGCACCCAACTCGCTGAATTCCTTCAACGCCGAAAGCCTGCGACGCGCTAGCGGAGTCAGCGTCGTGTCCTGCGGCACCAGCAAATATGCATACGCCCGTTGATTCGACCGCCCGACTCTTCCGCGCAGTTGATACAACTCCGAAAGTCCCAACTTATCCGCACGATTAATGATGATCGTGTTCGCGCGTGGAATATCCATTCCGTTTTCCACGATGGTCGTGGACACCAGCACGTTCGCTTCATCGTGCATAAATTTCAGCATCACCGATTCCAATTCGCGCTCGCCCATCTGCCCGTGACCTACAACCACTCGCGCCTTCGGAACCAGTTTCTGAATTAATTCCGCGATGGAATAAATGGACTCCACTCGATTGTGAATGAAATACACCTGCCCGTTCCGGCTCAACTCTTCGTCAATCGCGCGCCGCACCATTCCCTCTTCAAATGGCGCAACCACCGTCTGAATCGCCAGCCGGTCCTTCGGCGGAGTTTCAATCACGCTCAAATCCCGCACGCCCATCAACGACATGTGCAGCGTCCTCGGAATCGGCGTGGCCGAAAGACTCAGCACATGCACGTCTTTCCGCAATTCCTTCAAACGTTCTTTGTGAGCGACACCGAACCGCTGCTCTTCGTCCACAATCAACAATCCCAAATCATGAAATTTAATATCTTTGGATAGCAGCCGGTGCGTGCCGACAATCAAATCCGCTTTGCCGGACTCGATCGCCGCAATCGAAACTTTTTGTTCCGCAGCCGTTCGGAACCGGCTCAACATTTGAATGTCCGTCGGGAATGCCGCAAATCTTCGCTTCAGAGTTTCGTAATGTTGGAACACCAGGACGGTCGTTGGCGCAAGCAACGCCACTTGCTTGCCGTCCATCATCGCCTTGAACGCCGCGCGCATCGCCACTTCCGTCTTTCCATAGCCCACATCGCCGCACAGCAGGCGATCCATCGGAATCGGCCGCTCCATATCGCGCTTCAAATCTGCGATCGCCGCGTTCTGATCCTTCGTCGCGTCAAATTCAAACGCATCTTCAAATTCTTTTTGCCAAGGAGTGTCCGGCGGAAACGCGTGCGCCCCTGAAAGTTTTCGCTCCGCATATAAACGGATCAATTGATCCGCCATATCCTTCAGCGATTTCTTAACTTTCGCGCGACGCGATTCCCAGGCTGTGCCGCCCAACTTATCCAGTTGGACCTCAACGCCTTCCACCGCACGATACGCCTGCACCAAATCCATGCGTGCCAACGGCACATACAGCCGCGCGTCATCCGCATAACGCAGCAACATGAACTCGCCGACCGCGCTGTCCGTCTGCAATTGACGCAGCCCCTCGAATTCTCCAATCCCGTGATCCACATGCACAACGTGATCGCCCGGTTTCAGTTCCGCAAAATCGCTGAAAAATTTCCCAGTCTTGGCATGTGAACGCGGATGCGCCGTCGTCTGCGTATCAAATAAATCGCCAGTCCCGTAGATCGTCAGCAAGCAACCGGGAAATGAAACGCCTTCCGTCAGTGGAGTTCGCGCCAATACCAGCGCTGGAACCGATCCCGCCGTGGAATCTTCCGCCAACCGCGCGCCAACTGCCGTCTCATCCACTTCCGCCAACTGGTATGCCATTTCATACTCATGGCACAGGTCCGCCAGCCGCTCCAGTTCGCCCAGCGTCGACGCGGAAACAATCACGCGCTCGCCCGCCGTAATTCTCGTCCGCGATTCCGACATGAACGCCGCAATATTTCCGTGATATCTCGGCGTCGTCTGCGTCATCAGCGTGTGTGATTTCCGCCCCGGCCCTTCCATCGGCAATTGTTCCAACATCAATCGCTGCTGTTTCGCAATTTCTTGTTGGAACGGCACGGCCTTCATCGCGAATCGCGCCGCGGCATCCTCTTCGCCATTCGCCGCGCTGGATTCCGCAATGCGTTCCGCAAATTTCCGCGAAGCTTCCTCAATCGCCGCCGGCTCATCCAAAATCACCAACGGACGCGCCACCAAATCAAAAATTGTTTGCGTCCCCCACTGCTGCGGTAATTTCTCCGGCGCGTCGCCATCTCCGCCAATCACATCCACACTCACTGGCGCCACCGTCTCCACCAACGGCGGCAATGTAATTCGCGTCACCGGATTCACAGACCGCTGCGTATCCGGATCAAATTCCCGCAACGACTCCACCGTGTCGCCCAGCAATTCAATTCGTACCGGACGCACCGCTTCCGCCGGAAACACGTCCACAATTCCGCCGCGAAAGGCGAATTGTCCCGGCGCTTCCACCATTTCCGCGCGAATATATCCAGTTGATTCGAGGTGACGTACCAGGTCGTCCAGAGGAACTTCCGTGTGCCGCTCAATCGTACGCGCAAGATTCGCGTAGGATTCCGCCGCGTGGTAATGCAACATCGCCGCGCTCACCGGCACAACCATCAATTGCGCCTGCCCCGCAACGAATCGCCACAACGCCATCGCGCGCGTTTCTAAAATTTCGGGATGCGCAGGAAGTTCGCCCCATGGTAGGGCGTCCAGCCCCGGCAGAAAAACCACTTGCCCAGCGTCCGCGCTCGCCGCGCGATAAAAATATCGCAGCGGCTCCAGCATCGCTTCTGCACGCGCGGCAGACTGCACCACCACAATTGCCGGACGCCGAATTGCCGCCGCACACTGCGCCGCAACTATATTCCGCGCCGAATCAATCAGCCCATCCAGCCGCGATTCCTGCCCGCCACGGCGCAAGTCATCCAGCGCGGCATCCACCACCCGGTGGCGAACAACGCGAGAAAGCAGTTCGTCAACTGAAGCCAGTATCATTTGTAAGTGTTCTATTGCGATGCGCTCAACAAGCGAAACGTGTCCGGCGTTCCATCCGTTGAGTCCCCCATCTTATCACGCACACCAAATCCGATTTCTTCCGATGCCCAATCCAGTTTTTCCGCGAGCACGAAGGCATCGAACCTGTAGCTCAGGGCGTCTCGCGGCCCTGAGGTCTCTCGCCGCCAATTTCCACCATATCAGCCAAACGCGCCAACAATCTTCATCTCGTTGGCGCCAATCCTTAACAATTCGGAACGAATCGGCTGATAATCTTCCGACTACTTGTAACGGGGCACGAGTTCACTCGTGCCGTAACGTGGAAAACAGAATCTGGGTTTTAGCCCCTGCCACGCCAAAATTTTCCCAATCTCAAAATTCTTCAGCACCCCCCTACCCCTACCCTCGTTAACGAGGTATGTGCTAATAAAGGACTTACAGAGATCTGCGGCTGATCGTTATGCTAATAAAGGACTTAACCCCAAAATCTCCCGCGAAATTTGTGCGCGACACCTCTCTAAGCCCCATATTCGTTCGATTCATCCCAAAACTCGTCTGCAACAACATTTCACCCGCGCACCCAAATCCTCACCCGGCGTCGACTGCGCTCAACTGGTAACTTGCGTTTTGTCACTCAAATTTCCATCGGTGTTATACTTTCTTTGGCTACCGGCTTCAGCGTATCCAGATCGCGAGTTTTTCTTCAGACCCGGACGATGTCTCCAGTTCGCAACATTGCAATTCTCGGCGGCGGTCCCGCCGGCGCCACTTGTGGCGAGCGCCTGTCACGCGCCGGTTTTCAAGTCACCATTTACGATGAACATCTCGCGTGGGAAAAACCCTGCGGCGGCGGACTCACGCAAAAAGCCCTCGCCGCGTTTCCATTCTTAGTTTCTTCGCCCGCTCCGAAAAAACCCATCAGCAATGTGGAATTAATTTCATCGGACGGAAAACGCGCGCGCCTTCGTCTCGATTGGCCAATAATTATTTACGCCCGCAAAGTATTGAACGGACTCCTTCTCGATCGCGCCACCGAAGCCGGATGCGATGTCGTCCGCGCCCGCGTAACGCGTCTGGAAACAGATGGCCCTCGCGCACGGCTCGAAGCTGCCGGTGGATGGCACGAAGCAGATTTCGTAGTGATCGCGGCGGGTGCACGCAATTCCCTTTTGCCCGCAACCGCGCCGCTTCCTCCCGAAGATTTGGAATTGACTCTCGGCTATTACATTCCCGTCGATTCCGATTTGATGAAAGTGAAATTTGTAAAAGGCCTCGAAGGCTACCTCTGGTCCTTCCCGCGTCTCGGCCATCTTTCCGTAGGGATTTGCGCGAACATGGCAAAACACGCTTCGCGCGAACTGCGTAAACTTTTGGATTCATTTGTCGCTGAAGAAAATTTGGGACTGGAAGGCGCGGAACTTTACAGCCACATTCTTCCATCGCCTCGCCACAAGACATTGCAGCAGCGCTCCGTCGTCGGCACAAATTGGGCATTGGTTGGAGACGCCGCCGCGTGGGTCGATCCCGTGACCGGCGAAGGAATTTATTACGCCATGCGCTCCGGTGAAATTTTGGCTGAAGCGTTAATTGCCGAAGCGCCGGCGGAGTATCCCGCGCGAATTCAAACCGCGTTCCGCGAAGAATTGGAACGCGCCGCAAAGCTTTCTCCGTTTTTTTACAAGGGGAAATTTCTCGGCGGAGCGGTCACCACCCGCATGATCGCTTTCGCGCGGCACAGTCCCACCTTCCGTCAAATGCTGGCCGATGTTTTTGCGGGTTCGCAAAGCTACCGCACATTGAAAGCGCGTCTCTGGGGACAACTCGGAGTCACTCTGGCGGAAACTGCGGGAAGCCTGCTGCGCAAACGGAATCCTGCACAGTCAGAATTAGAAGCGGAAGCATAACGCCCCTCGCTTAAGGCAGATAATTCCTAAAAATAGAAATTAATATCCCGCACGTCGCGGTGCGGCTGCTTTCCGCGTGGCTTGCGGCGGCGGCATGACCGTAGCCATTTTTCGGATCATCGCCAGCACCAATCGCTTATCGCCGTCGGAAAGCGTGGAGCTGTGTTTCTTAATTTCGGAAAGAAAACGAATCTCGTCCTCGGAAAGCTCGCCTAACATTTTTTGTGTTTCGCGGTCGTGCTGCGTCTCCGCGCCGGGGAAAAAATCTGCGAGCGCAATATCCATCGCCTCAGCAATCTTCGCCAAAGTTTCCAGCGACGGAACAGTGTGCCCGTTTTCCACGCGCGATAGATAGCAGCGCAGAAGCCCGGTGCGGCGCTCGATGTCGCCCTGCGAAAGTCCGCGCTGTCCGCGATACGCGCGAATCACTTGTCCGATATTCACTTTTGGTTTTTCTTTTGGCACTGGTGGCCTCTCCGAAACAGCGGCTATATTAAGGAGTCGCGCGCGGCTGTGCAAGTAGATTGTTCATAAAAGCAACAGTTCCTGCCAGGCACATTTTCGTTCCTATGGAGCACTCGGTTGCGCGCCCGCATAGGTCGCTTTCGTTATCGCCGCCATTAACGCCGAACTTTTCGTGCGATCCTCAATTCCCTTCACCAAAATCACCAGCACAAAAGGACGTGCCGACATCACAATCGCCGCGTCGTGATGTATTCCGGTAATTTCTCCAGTTTTGTGCGCAACTATCGTCCCGGCCGGTAACCCCGCTGGAATTGCTTGATTCATCGTTTGCCGTTTCAGAATATCCATCATTGCGCGGCAGGATTCAGCATCGCCCGCTTTGTTCGTCGCGATTGCTTCAAGTAAAATCTGCAATGCCCGCGCGGTGGTCGTATTGTTCTTGCCCGCTTGAAATGCTTTACTGTCCTCCACACCGCGCAAAAGCACCATTCCATCTGCGTGCAATCGCGCAATGGTTTTCTGAATATTCGCAACACCCAATCGCTCGATCAAGAGATTCGCCGCCAAATTGCTACTACGTGTAATCATCGCCTCGCAAAGTTGACGCAGCGTCAGCGTCCCGTCGACCGACTTATATATCTCCGCATCCGAATCATCCGCCGCATTCAGTTGATACACACTGCCGTCCACGATACTGTGAAATTCATTTTTCACCGGCACGGGATCGTCCAAACGCAGCTTCCCATCGTGCGCTTCCGCGAAAAGCTCGATCATTACCGGAATTTTCATAGTGCTAGCCGCATGAAACGCCACGTCCGGCTGAATCATCAATTCTTGTTTTCCATCGAGCGTCCGAAACACTACGGCAACATCCGCGCCGCTATCGCGAATCAGCTTTTCAACTTCAGCTCGTGCCGGCGATTCGACAATCGGTCCCGAATGCACAGTCTGCGCGGAAAGCAAATTGGCGCAGGCAAATGCAATCGCAAAAATCGCGATCAGCGCAGAAATCCCAAGTCGAATGTTGAGGAGTTTCACCAAACGAAGATTCACAATCACCGCGAAATCATACGCCAAATCGCGCCTTACCGCGATTCCGCGGGGGCTTGCGGCGCATCATGTCGCACAATCAGCGAGTACATCACGGGCATCACAAATAAGGTGATGAATGTCGAAAGCAGCAGACCGCCAATCACCGCCAGCGCCAGCGGCTTCTGCAATTCCGATCCAGAGCCCAGTCCCAGCGATAGCGGCAGCAATCCAAACAATGTCGCCAGCGTCGTCATCAAGATCGGACGCACGCGAATTCGTCCGGCCGTCGCCAGCGCTTCATCCAGCGGCATTCCTTCTTCGCGCAACTTCATTACATATTCAAATAAAATAATTCCGTTCTTCACCACTAACCCAATCATCAAAATAATTCCCATGAACGACGAAACATTCAACGGTGTACCGGTGACATACAACATTCCAAAAACTCCGGCCAGCGAAAGCGGCGCGGCGGAAATCATGATGAGCGCGGGAGCGAACTCGCGGAACTGAAGCACAAGAACGGTGAACACCGCAGCGAGCGCCAGTCCAAGCACGGTTAACAATTCTCGGAATGATTGCTGTTGCGATTCATACAAGCCGCCGATTTCGTAGGTCATCCCAGTTGGAAGATGAACCGACTTCATCATGTTCTGCACATCGGTCATGGTGCTTCCCAAATCGCGATTTTCAATACGGGCAGTCAATGAAACGAGTAATCGCTGATTTTCACGCAGGAGCTGGTTTTCACCTTGCACTTGTTCCACCGTGGCCAGCGAACTGAGCGGCATCACCTGCTTCGTCGCAGTGACGATCGGAAACTGCTCAATCTTGTTGTAGTCGTAGCGGAATGAATCCGGAAATCGCACACGGATATCTACCGTGCGGTCACCCTGCCGCAACGACGTTTGCGTTTCGCCCAGCAATCCGGCGTGCACCTGGTCGGTGATCTGTTCCACGGTTAATCCGGCGCGCCCGGCCTCAGAGGGATCTACGTGAAACACGATTTCCGGATTTCCCTTCTGAAGTCCCTTGAAGTCCGTAACGCCCTGGATTTTCTGAAGCTTGTCGCTGACTTCGTCCGCGCTCTTCTCGAGCAGCGTCATATTATCGCCGAATAATTTCACTTCAACCGGTTCCGGCACGCCCTGTAAATCTCCAAGCATGTCCTGCAAGATTTGTGTGAATTCGATTTCCACTCCCGGAGCGTCGTGCTCCACGAATGGCCGAAGGTAGTTCATGACCTCTTCGGTCGTACGATCGCGTTGCGACTTCGGCTTCAGCTTTACAAGAATGTCGCCCTTGTTCTGTTGCGTGGCGTACAGACCCATTTCGGCGCCGGTGCGCCGCGAAAACGCTTCCGTCTCGGGAAGTTTTGAAATGCGATCCTCAAATTTACGGACGATGGCGTCCGTCGTGGCAAGTGAAGTTCCCGGCGGCGTAATGTAGTCGAGGACGAACCCACCCTCGTCCATATCCGGCAGGAAGCCCGTTTCCAAATTCATGTAAAAGAAAATGCCGGCGCCCACGGTAATCAGCGCTGCGATCACAACCCAAATCCGCTGCCGCAGCGCCCAGTGAACGGAGCGCTCGTAAGCTTTGTTTACTGGCTCGATAAAGTTTCCCGACGAATGCTTAAACGCCTCGAGCGAAAGAAATCGCTGTGAAAGGAGCGGAATAATCGTGAGCGCGAAAATAAGAGAAAGTAAAACGGAAATCGCGAGGGTCATGCAGAGTGAGCGGAAAAAATCTCCGACAAATCCCGTCAGCAATCCGAGCGGCAGAAAAACTACGAGCGTCGTGGCCGTGGAGCCAACGACTGGACCGATCAACTCATGCGTGCCACGTTCCGCCGCGATGGCAGGCTCTTCGCCCAATCCCAAGTGACGGTAAATATTCTCAATCACCACAACGGCGTCATCAATGATCAGTCCAATGGCTATCGCCAATCCACCCATCGACATCAAATTGATGGTGCCGCCCAGGATCTTCACGATAAAAAATGTTCCGACCACCGAAAGCGGCAAAGAAATCGCCGCGATCAGAGTGGTGCGAACATTGCGCAAGAACAAAAAGAGGATAATTACGGCGAGCAGCGCGCCAATCAGAATTGCGTCGCGTACGCTGCTAATCGAGATCGCGCACAAATTCCGCCAGGTCATATACCACCTGCAAGTGAAGCGTCTTCGGAATTGCATCGCCGAGGTTCGCAATTGCCGTCTTAACATCGGTTCCCAGCTGCAGAATGTTTCCGCCGATTTGGCGGGATATATTGATCAGCGCCGCCGATTTTCCGTTCCCCGTCACCAGGATCGCGCGGTCTTCCACGCCGTCAAGCACTTCGGCTACGTCGCTCACGCGCACGGGCGTCGGCCCTTGCGTATCGATCACCGTATTGCGAATTTGGTCAAGCGTCGTGAACTGGCTGGTCGTCAGCACCAAATACTGCAAATAATCTTTCGGCAGCTTGCCGACCGACGTTACTTCGTTCGTGGCCTTCAACTTGTCGGCGATATCGGGAAGCGACAGCCGGTGCGCCACCATTTTCTGCGGATCGACGATGACTTGAATTTGCCGCGTGTCGCTGGCCTGCACTTCGATGATCCCGACACCCGGAACGCGGCTAAACAGTGGCTTCATTACATAGAACGCCTGATCGCGCAAATCCTGTCCGGGTACGTCACCACTCAAAATCAAACTGAGAACGGGAAAAACGGTGGGACTGACGCGCTCGACTTGCACGACCGCATCGGCAGGAAGTTCCGTGCGCGCCTCGTTCACGCTGCCCTGCAACAATTGCAGCGAGTACTGCATGTCCGAATCGGAATTGAAGAGCACCGAAATTTCCGAAGCGCCGCGCGAAGTTTTCGATCGCACGCGATACACGCCTTGCACGGTCATCGCCGCTTCTTCCAGCGGACGAGTGACAGAAAGCAGCATCGTATCCGGCGGCAAATCTCCGGAGTGCACCAGAATCATGATGCGCGGAAAATTCACTTCCGGATAAATATTGCTGGGGAGCTGAAACACCGCCCAAATTCCAGCGCCAAAAAGCATCGCGGTAATTAAATAAACCGCAAAACGATTTTCCCGGCTGGATCGGACGATATTCACTTGTCGTCCTTCTTGTCGTCTTTTTTGTCGGGCGCTTCCGCGGCAGCCGGAGCAGCACCAACGCTCACTTTCGCCTTGTCGCTCAATCCGTATCCGCCGGTCAGAATAATCGTGTCGCCGTCTTTTACTCCGGACAAAATTTCCACGTGATCCGGTGTCTCAATGCCCAGCGTGACGGGTGCGACAGTCGCTACGCCACCTTGCACGACGAACACCCGCGCCGCGCCATCTTCGCCGCGATAAATCGAAGCGGGAGGAACCGTCAACGCTTTTGCGTGAGTCTCAACCGGTACTTGCGCACCCAAAAACATTCCGAGGCGCAATTCTCCGCCGCCATTCGGAACGCGAATGCGCACAACGGCGGCATTCGACGCGGGATCGACGGCAGAGGAAATATTTATAATTTGGCCGCTGAAAGATTTTCCCGGAAGCGAAGCGGAGGTGAGCCGCACCGCTTGTCCATCCTTCATTTGCAGCAGATCACTTGCAGGCACGTTCGCGTCCAGCTCGACTTCTGCGAGATTCGCGATTTCCACGATTGGCGCAGCAGCCGTGCCGTCCACTTGCTCGCCACCGCTTACAAATCGCTTCACAACCGTACCGCCAATCGGCGCATGAATTTCGGTCCGCGAAATTTGTAGCCGAGCGGTGGAAAGCGCAGCTTGCGCCTGCTTCAGCGCGGCGGCGGTCACACTTGCTTCCGTTCGCGCGTCTTCCAAATCTTTTCGCGCTGCAATTCCGCGCTGAACCAAATCTTCATTCCGTGCCAAATTTAGTTTTGAGTTTTCAACATTTGCCTGTGCGGTCGCTTCACCCGCTTCGGCTTGGGCGATCTGATCGCGGAAGGAACGATCGTCAATCTTCGCGATCAGTTGCCCAGCGGAAACCCGGTCGCCTTCAGCCACGGTCAATTCAGCAACTCGCCCCGGAACCAGCGAACTTACTTTCACATCGCGATTCGGAACCGCCGCCACGCTTCCGGAAAGTTGCAGCATGCGACTCACGTCGGCGCGCGTGACTTTCGTTACGGTCACTTGTGTCGGCGTGTCGTCTTTCTTCGCCGTCTCGTCATCAGCGTCACCCTTCTTTGAGCATCCGCCCGCGCACATGGCGATAATTCCCGCGCTCAGAATTAACAAGCGCGTTCTGCGTAAATTTCGCAACGCAAATTCACTCAGTATTTTCATATTTAATCCAGTGGCACTCCCACCGTCTCTTCCAATTCAGAAAACGCTTTCTGCAATTCCAGTAAACTTTGCAAATAATCGCGCTCGTTTTGCCGCACTGTTCGTTGCGCTTCGATCACGCTCAGAATATTAGTTTTCCCCGCGCGATAACTTTCTTCCGTCAAACTTTCCAGTTTTCTTCCCGCGGGAATTACCACGCGCCGATACAAATCAACTTCCGTCAGCCGCGCATTCAGTTCCGCGAAGGCAGCTTCCACATCGCCGGAAACTTGCCGCCGCTTCGCTGCAATTTCCGCTTCAATCAAATGCTGCGTCGCCGATGACTGGGCCAGTTCCCCCTGATAGCGCGAAAATATTGGCACTCCAACCGTAAGCTGACCACGCGCGCCCGTCTTAAAATCCGGAGGCGAATTGAAATCCACTCCAGCCTCCACGCTCACTTCCGGAAATCTTTCCGCGCGATACATTTTTTCTTTGCTCTGTTCCACTTTTAATTCCTGGGCCAGATGCATCAAATCGTAATTTTGGTCCGCCGCACGCGCAGAAACATCCGGCAAAGTAACCGCGAGTGGCAAAGTTTCCAGCGGCGTTACCAAATCCCATTCTGTGTTCGCGGGAGCGTTCAAAAGCGCGGCAAGTTTTGCAAACGACACTTTCAGTTCCTGGCGCGCCACGTCGCGGTCCGCTTCCGCGCGCGACAATTCCAGATCCGCCTGCATCACTTCCAGTTGCGGAACATCGCCGGCATTAAAGCGGTCGTTCGCAACTTCACGAAGCTTGCGCGATAAATCCGCGAGTTCGCGGAGTTGATCCACTTCGGATTTCGCCTGCGCGGCAGAATAAAACGCGTCACGGACTTGGTGCCGAATTTGCCGCGCCAAAGTGTTCATCTCAATATCCGTCAACGCAACTTCTTGCTTCGCTTGTTCGATTCGCGTCGACCGTTTGCCGCCAAGTTCCAGCGGCAAATCAAAGAAAAGGGATTCGTGCGGAGTGTCGCGCGTAGCGGAAGCACTAACCGTAGGATTCGGACGTTCGCCGGCAATTGTAATTCCTGCCAGGGATACGGCGCGGCGCAATCGCTCAGCCGCCAAATCCAAATTCTGCCGCTCGGCAATTGCAAACGCTTCTTGAAGCGTGAGCCGACGCGCCGTAGCAGACGGCGCTTGCGATGCAGTTGATGGCGTGGCAGCCGGCGCAGTGGATTGAGCGAACGCGAGCGCCGGAATTCCCATCACGCAAAATGCCAACAGCATTTGCGCCGACATTTTGAGTGAATTGCGCGTGTGAATTTTCATTAAGAGTCGCAAAGGCCGTGAACGATTGCGCGGAATACACGCTTTTCAATTGCGCAGCGCTGGAGAATAGTGCCGCTCACCTTAATCAAGGCTTAAGATTCACGAGGAGCTATAAAGGACTCATTTGCACCGAGCAAGAAGTTTCACATTCCGCCGGCGTTTATGCGCTCGCGGGGAAGTCGACCCGAACAGCAGTTCCCTTTTCGGGAACGCTGGTGAGTTCAATTTTTCCGCCATACGCTTCGACAATCGCTTTACAAATTGCCAGGCCCAATCCGAAGCCGCCGGAGTGTCTTGCGCATGCCGTTTCTCCGCGGCGAAATCGCTGAAAAACATGGGGCACGTCCGCTAACGCGATGCCTTCGCCCGTATCTTCAACGCTTACGCGCACACTGTTCGCCGCCGGATTTTCAATTTTCATTGTCACTTGCGAACCGCACTCGCTATGACGCACCGCGTTATCCAGCAAATTCACCCAAATCAATTCCAGATCTTCCGGATCAATTCGCAATTGAATGCGCGAGTCGCTTTCCAAATTGATCTTCACTTCCTTCGCCGTGGCCAGCGCCGCCACTCGACTGATTGC
Source organism: uncultured Acidobacteriota bacterium (assembly GCA_963778235.1). Classification (GTDB taxonomy): domain Bacteria; phylum Acidobacteriota; class Terriglobia; order Acidiferrales; family UBA7541; genus DASTCZ01. Next base: position 387,466 of record CAVZTQ010000001.1, read on the forward strand.
CGCCTCGCAAGTGGCAACTAGATCCGTCGCACGAAGCTCCGCGCGATTCCCTTCCTCCGCCCATTGTTCCGTACGCGCCAATCTAAGAATTCTTTCGACGAGCGATTCCAGCCGGTCGCAATCGCCGACCAACCCGTCCAGTCCCGCGCGATATTCTTCTGCAGGCCGCGGATTTTGCAGTAACACTTGTGCGCCAGATTTAATAATTGCCACGGATGTTTTCAGTTCGTGCGCAAGGTCGCCCGTGAATTGGCGCTGCCGCGCAAATGAATCACGCAGGCGCAACACCAAAGTCTCCAGCGCCGCCGTCAGCGGAGCAAGTTCCGGCGTGACTTGCGCTGCGACGGGCGCGTCAAACGACCACTGCCGCACCGTTATTTTTCCCGCGCGCGCCGCTAAATCGTGCAGCGGATTCAAACTCTTGCGCACCGCCCATACGGTAAGCCAGGACATCGGCAGCAAAATTAAAACGCCGGCAACTCCGGAATAAATTCCGACCCGCAAAACTCGTGAACGAACCTCCAGCAGCGAGGCTGCATAAATGACCGTGATTCTTGCCGGAGGCGCCGACGAATCTTCTTCGCGATCCAGAATCTCAACATTTTTCAAAACCAGCGCGCGAAACGGCACGTCATTTTCGTGGAAGCGCGCGAATTCATTTTGCGAATAGCGCGTGTTCGCGGGCAGACCCGCCCAATTCGGAGATCGCGCGAATAATTCTCCATTCGCGAGGTAGACCATGAACGTGTCGGGGTGCGCGGCGTCCGCGGAAGGCGGCAAGCCGGACGTATCGAAAATTAGTTCGCTTGGTGGTTCTTCGTCGTAACGCACCAGCGCGCGGATGCTGAGCGCTTTGCTGCGCAGACTTTCGTCGAATGCCGCGAGCAATTCCGTTCGCGCGACGATAACACCTAATGAAATGAGCAGCGCGATAAGAAGCAAATCCAATCCCACAACCACGATCACGATTCGCGCAGCCAGCGACCTCAATTTCATTTTCGCTTGCCGCTTTCTTCCACACGCAAAATGTAGCCGTGTCCCCGCAACGTGTGAATCAGTTTCGCGGGAAAGGGATCGTCGATCTTCCGGCGCAGGCCGGAAATATAAACTTCAATCACGTTGCTGAATTTTTCCCAGTTGTAGTCGTAGAGATGCTCGAGCAATTCCGTTTGCGAAATAACCGTGCCGTGCCGGTGTGCCAAATATTCCAAGACGCGATATTCCATCGGCGTCAGCGCAATTTCTTTTCCGCCGCGCCGCACCGAACGCTGCGCCGTGTGCACTTCTAAATCAGCAACACTAAGCACCGGAGCCGATTGTCCTTTTCCGCGACGAATCACTGCTTTCGCGCGGGCTAGAAGCTCGCCCAGGTCGAACGGCTTTGTAACATAGTCATCCGCGCCCGCATTTAAAAGCGCCACGACAGATTCGCGCTCGTCTCGCGCCGTCAAAATTAATACCGGCGTCACTTTTCCTTTCGCGCGCAACTTTTTCACCACGTCCAGTCCACCAACGCGTGGCAACATCAAATCCAAAATAATTAAATCGTATTCCACCGAGCCGGACATGAAGAGGGCTTCCTCGCCGTCCGCCGCATGATCCACCGCATAACCGGCGCCTTCGCGCAATCCTCGCGCGATATTTGCGGCAAGTCTCTTTTCGTCTTCGACTACCAGCACGCGCATGGGTTCGGTTCCGGCCGTCCATTCTATCCCGGCGGCAGGCTTCGCTACGATGCCCGCATCCGGCCACTCTATTACATCCAGCTTAAGCGCTTCTTAATGTTCGGCAACTTATCTTAGCGGCACGTTGAATTATCATCTGGAATTATTCAGCCGGAACTTCTCAACTCTCGGAGGCATTTCGTGAATCGGAACCAACTGAAGTCTCTTGCAATTTGTGGAGCCGCGTTGGCAGTTATTTGCTGCGCATCATTCATCACGCTAGCAGCGCCCGCGCCGCAAGGCAGCGGGTATCACCTTACAAAGAAAGTTGCCCTTGGCGGCGACACGGGCTGGGATTATTTGTACGCGGAACCCACTACGCATCGCATTTTCATTTCACACGGCACGCACACCGTAGTTGTTGATGCCCAAGGAACTGTTCTTGGCGATATTCCGGATACGAAGGGCGTTCACGGAATTGCCACGGCCACGGAGTTCAATCGCGGATTCACCAGCAACGGGCAGGCGAACAGCGTGACGGTGTTTGATCTGACCACGCTGAAGACCATCAACGAAATTAAAATTAGTGGACAGAATCCCGACGCGATTCTTTACGATCCGGCGTCCAAGCGTGTTTTCACATTCAACGGACGCAGCAGCGATTCCACCGCGATCGACGCGAAAACTGGGGACATTGCCGGGACCATCGCGCTGACTGGGAAGCCGGAAACCGCGCAAGCTGATGGCGAAGGCCATGTGTTCGTGAACATCGAAGATAAAAATCAAATTATCGAATTCGATTCCAAAAAACTCACCGTGATGAACACGTGGGCCATCGCGCCATGCGAGTCGCCATCAGGATTGGCGCTTGACGTCGCCCACAAGCGCCTTTTCGCCGGATGCGACGGAAAAATTACGGCTGTCGTCGACGCTACAAATGGAAAAGTGGTCGCCACAATTCCCATCGGCGATGGCGTAGACGCAAATGGATTTGATCCCACCACAGGATTCGTGTTTGCATCATGCGGCGACGGCACTCTCACAGTTGCTCACGAAGATTCGCCGGATAAATACACGGTCGTCGAAACAATTCACACGCCAGTCCGTGCGCGCACGATGACAGTGGACACGTCGAATCACAATCTCTACACCGTGACGGCAGAATATGGCCAGCCGACACCTCCCCCAGCGGGTTCGCCCGCCGGGACGCGAGGCGGCCGCGCGCCAATGGTTCCCGGCTCATTCACGTTGTTGATTTACGGACGTTAATCGGCGGAAAATCTGAATCGGAGGAAACAAGATGAACGGGTCACGCATTGTCGTCGCAGGTGTTTTTGCTTCCATGCTGATTGCACTCCCGGTTCTCGCGCAGGAGAAGAAACTGACAAAGGATCAGTTGCCTGCGGCGGTCCAGAAAACTGTCGATGAGCAATCCAAGGGCGCAACCGTTCGCGGATACTCCACAGAAAAAGAAGACGGCAAAACTATTTACGAAGTTCAGCTCACCGTGAATGGAAAATCGCGCGATGTCTCGATAGATCCCGGCGGAGTCGTCCTCGAAATCGAAGATCAAGTTGATTTCGCCTCCCTTCCCGATCCGGTGCAGGCCGGTCTGAAAAAGAAAGCCGCAGCGGGCAAGATTCTGTCGGTCGAGGCGCTCACCAAAAAAGGCAAGCTCGTCGCGTATGAAGCCGTCGTCGAAACCGCTGGCAAGAAACATGAAGTTCAGGTCGGCCCTGACGGCAAGCCCCTGGCGCACGAAGAATAATTCACCCGGATTTGGCTCGCATCCTTCGGTTGCCAAACTGAAGCGAGTCAGTGAAGAATCCCCGGTCGCTCACCGGGGATTTTTCATTTCATGTTGCCGCACGACAAACTTCGGAACCTCGCACCGCGCTGCTCCGTCTCACCGGATGTGATAATGTCTGCGAGCTAATTTAGGACGGCCATCGAAATGGGGAAAGCAATTAAGAAAGAAGCGGCGCCGAAAGGCTTTGACGCCTCACCATATTTGCCGCTGCTGATGATTTTGTTCGCAGCCAGCGGATGTGCGGCGCTGGTCTACGAAATTGTTTGGTATCAGATGTTGCAGCTCGTGATCGGCTCCACGGCAATTTCGCTTGGCGTGTTGCTCGCAACGTTTATGGGCGGATTGTGCCTCGGAAGCCTCACGTTGCCGCGCTATTTCAAGCGAAAACAGCATCATCCGCTACGCGTTTACGGCGCGATTGAAGTCGGCATAGGAATTTGCGCGATTCTTGTGCGTATTTTCATGCCGCTGGTGGATTGGATTTATGTTTCCGCGGTCGGCCACGGAATGCCCGCAATTTTATTGCGCGCCATCATGTGCGCAATTATTTTGCTGCCGCCAACATTTCTAATGGGCGCGTCACTTCCCGCCGTCGCGCGATGGATCCAAACTACTCCGCGCGGAGTTTCGTGGCTCGGGCTTCTTTACGGAGCAAATACTGCCGGCGCCGTGTTCGGCTGCCTGCTAGCGGGATTTTATTTGCTGCGCGTTTTTGACATGGCCTCCGCCACATATTTCGCGGCTCTACTCAACGGGATCATCGGATTCATCAGTTACAGCGTCGCGAAAGTTACGCCGGATCAATCCACGGAAGAAGTTTCGCCGTCACAAGTAAGTGCTGCGAAGCAATCGCCGCCGGAAATTGCCTTGGAGCAATCAAGCACCGCAAGCAACTGGAACATTTACCTTACTGTCGCGCTTTCCGGCGCATCCGCACTGGGCGCTGAAGTTGTTTGGACGCGCCTCCTCGGCCTCATGCTCGGCGCCACCGTTTACACTTTCTCAATTATTCTGGCAATTTTTCTGGTGGGACTCGGCATTGGCAGCACCGTCGGCTCAATCATCTCGCGATCTCTTCGCGCTCGCGCCGCTCTCGGCTACAGTCAACTGCTTTTGGCCGCGGCCATTGCTTGGACGGCCTTCACCCTCGCGCGTTCACTTCCATATTGGCCGATCAATCCGCTGCTCTCGCACGACCCATGGTTCACATTCCAAATTGATATCGTGCGCGTTATCTGGGCAATTTTCCCCGCAACATTATTATGGGGCGCCAGCTTCCCTCTCGCGTTGGCCGCCGCCGCAACAAAGGACGATGATCCCGGCCGGCTCGTTGGCGGAATTTATGCCGCGAATACCGCTGGAGCAATCGCCGGCGCGCTTGCGTTCAGCGTAATTCTGATTCCGCACATTGGCACGCAAAATTGCGAACGCGTCCTCATCGCGATTGCCGCTGTCAGCGCTCTCATCGTACTCGCTCCGTATGTGTGGAAACATCGCCTGAAGTTCGGCGCGGCGTTTCTAATCGCGTCCATGTTTGGCGCGGGATATCTCGTCGCTTACACGCCGGAAATTCCTCCCTCGCTCATCGCCTACGGTCGCCGCTTTCTGCTTAATTTGCACACCTCGGAAATTTTGTACGTCGGCGAAGGGCTCAATTCTTCCATCGCAATTTCCAGATACAACGACGGCGCGATTCAGTTTCACGTCAGCGGAAAAGTGGAAGCGTCCACGGAAATGTATGACATGCGTTTGCAGCGCGCACTCGGCCATCTCGCCGGACTCGTGCACTCCGATCCGCACTCCGTTTTGATTGTCGGATTCGGCGCGGGCGTCACCGCGGGATCTTTCGTCACTTATCCAAGTATTCAGAAAATTGTGATCTGCGAAATGGAGCCGCTCGTTCCGCCCGCGGCCACAAAATATTTCGATCCGCAGAACTATGACGTTGCGCGCGACAAGCGCACCACAATTGTTTACGACGACGCTCGCCACTTTGTGCTAACCACGCGCGATAAATTCGACATTATTACTTCCGATCCGATTCATCCGTGGGTAAAAGGCAGCGCCACGCTTTATTCCAAAGAATATTTTCAGATGGTGAAGGACCATCTAAATCCCGGAGGCGTCGTAACGCAGTGGGTTCCGCTTTACGAAAGTGACGAAGCCACCGTGAAAAGCGAAATCGCCACATTCCTGGACGTTTTTCCCGGCGGCACTGTTTGGGCAAATGCAATTGACGGCGCGGGATACGATCTTTTCCTTCTCGGCCAGAACGGCCCCACCAAAATAAATGTGGATGAATTGCAAGCGCGTCTCGATAGTCCGGAATATGCGCGAGTATCGCAATCGCTCCGCGATGTCGGCTTCAATTCCGCCGTAGATCTTCTTTCAATCTATTCCGGACAGGATTCCGAACTGCGTCCGTGGCTCGCCGACGCCACCATCAACCTCGATAGCAATTTGCGTTTGCAATATATGGCGGGAATGGCGTTGAACAATAGCCGCGAAGACATCATCTATCACGCGATTCTCGATTACCGCCGATTTCCATCGAACATTATTACTGGCTCGCCTGAGCGCGTGGGTTTGCTCCAGCGGTTGATGCAAATGTCACTCGCGCCGCGCTAACGGACGTCCTCAACTAGCCTCAAACCCAACGAACTCCGGCGAGCCGTTCGTCCGTCTGATGCGTCTACCCTAACGGGAGATCATGCATGAACAGATTCATTAGAAGTTCTTGCCGTCGTCGAGAGCGGTGCCTAACTGCCGCCGCACTGTTGGCCGCTGCAATTGTGTTTACGATCACGACTCAATGCGACGCTCAGGCTCAAAGCTCGATGGCAGCGCCAACGTACGAATACGAAGTAGCCACAATCCTGCCCAGCAAACCCGGCGGAAACGGAGTGGGATTGCTACCCTCGCCGAACGGTCTGATCGCGCGGAACGCAACGCTGCAGATGCTCATGACAGCCGCGTACGGAGTCGAAAATTATCAACTCTCTGGTGGGCCGAGTTGGTATACCTCCGACCGTTACGATATCGACGCGAAGATCGAAGCTTCCGTAGCCGATGCGCTGCAACAGTTAAGCCCGTCCGAACGCACGAAAGTGCGCCAACACATGCTACAAGCGCTCCTCGCAGATCGCTTCAAACTCACAATTCGCCGAGAGACTTCGGAGCTTCCTGTCTACTCTTTGGTGGTCGCAAAGAACGGCTCCAAAATTAAGCAGGCCAAATCTGGGGACACTTATTCCAATGGGTTGCACGACCGCGACGGTAACGTGCGAGGAGCCGGCGCGACGATGATTGGCGTAAACGCCGGAGCGCTGACGCTAACCGGTCAAGCTGTGCCCATCGCAAATTTGGTCAGCCTTCTCGCGCGGTATGTGGACCGTCCAATCGTCGATAAAACCGGCCTCACGGGCAATTTCGATTTCCTTTTACAGTTCACGGCAAACCAGGGAGCGTTAGTCGCGAGCGGGGGAGATCCGTCAAGCGGCGCTACTCCGCCGCTATCAGAAACAAATGCTCCCTATCTATTGACGGCCATTCAAGAACAGTTGGGATTGAAATTGGAATCGGGAAAAGGACCTGCGGAAATGATCGTGATCGGGCACGTCGAAAAACCATCAGGAAATTGACGGAAAGTATGGATTGCCACAGTAAATCTTGGTGCCGGAAGAGGGGGTCGAACCCACACGATGCTATGCACCGCGAGATTTTGAGTCTCGTGCGTCTGCCAGTTCCGCCATTCCGGCCCGCACACATTCTACTTGGAGAACGGCGCTCGCGCCAATCCTAAACTCGAACTCCAAATCTTTCGGATATCTCCCGTCGTCCGATACTTGTTACCACAAGCGCCCGGCCGTCCACTTCAGCCGCCACCCATTTTCTTTTCAGCGCAACTCGCAGCAACTCCGCGCCGATCGCGCCGCCCAAATGAAATCTTCGCTCGCTCCAATCCAAACACCCGCAAGCAAATCTGCGCCGAAGCGCGCGCGTAGCATCCACATCGATTCCAATCGCTTGAAATGCGCGCTCGCCCTTTGATGTGACGTCGTACGCGCACTCGCCGCCGTCGGAACCCGCCGCAAGCCATCCGCGCGAAGTAAATCGATCATGCAAGACTACTCCCAACGTCCCTGCCAAGTGGTCGTAGCAGGTCCGCGCCGCGCGAAGACTGCTCGGAGTTGTCGGCACAAATTTATTTCGCACTCCGCCGGCAAGCACGCTCAAACTTTCCAGCACGCTCGCAACGTTCGCGCCATCCAAACTGTAGAAGCGATGCTTCCCCTGCGTTAACACCTTGATCAAATTTTCGCCAACCAGCCGATTCAAGTGCACGCTCGCCGTCGGAGCGCCAACTTCGGCAACGGTAGCAAGTTCCGTAGCGGTTCGCGCCCGCCCGTCCATCAAACAATAAAGGATGCGCGCCCGCGCGGGCTCGCCAATCGCCGCGGCAATTCTGGCAACCGCGCCATCTAAACCTTTCGCAGCACTGCGCCGCTTTACATTCATACTTCGATTATAAACGAAGTGTTCCAGCACGCCAATCGGTATTCTCTGGACGTGAAGCCATCTGACGAATCATCCTTGCGCTTTACTCGCCGCGAAGCCATCGGCGCGATTGCAGCAATTAGTGCGGCGCTCACGTTCAGCGGCCAACTCTCGGCTGAACAATCCGAAAGGAACACATCCATGACGATCATCTGCGTTATTCGCTATCAAATCGATCCAGCCCAGCGCGACGTCTTCAAAAAATACGCCGAAAATTGGGGACGCATCATCCCTCGCAACGGCGGCCACCTCGTCGGATATTTTCTGCCCTACGAAGGCACGAATGATGTTGCGTGGGGACTGATCGCCTTCGACAGTCTCGCCTCATACGAGAGATATAAGGCGCGCTTGAAATCGGATCCGGAAGCGGTTGATAATTTCAATATCGCGCAGTCGAAGCGCATCATTATTCGTGAAGAAAGAAATTTCGTGGAGGTTGTCGAAGGAACTTTCGGCATCCCATCGACATTCAAAGGATCAGAATGACCACCGCGCGGCAAAATAAAGTAACTCAAGAAGAAAAAGGCCGCGCCTTTCGCGCCCTTCATGAACGCGACCATGCTTTCATCATTCCGAATCCGTGGGACATCGGCTCCGCGCGTCTGCTCGCTCACGCAGGCTTCGAGGCGCTCGCCACCACCAGCGCAGGCTACGCATTCTCCGTCGGCAAAACCGATAACACAATCAATCGCGATGAGATGATCGCGCACATAGCGGGCGTCGCCAACGCTACGGCACTGCCCGTCAACGCCGACCTCGAAAATGGCTACGGAGATTCGCCCGAATATGCCGCGGAAACAATTCGTCTGGCCGCTGAAGCCGGCGCGTGTGGCGGCTCAATCGAGGACGCAACGGGAAAATCCGATCGTCCGATTTACGAAATCGCGCACGCCGCGGATCGCATTCGCGCCGCAGCAGAAACTGTTCGCGCGCTTCCCTTCACTTTCACGCTCACTGCCCGCGCCGAAAATTATCTGAATGGCCGCCCGGACATAAGGGATACGATTGAGCGTCTGCAGGCATACCAAGAAGCCGGCGCAAATGTTCTGTACGCTCCGGGCCTGGCCACCAAAGAAGAAATCGCCGCAGTCGCCAGCTCCGTAGATCGCCCCGTCAACGTACTCGCCGCGCTCTCCGGCGCTCCGCTAACCCTCGCAGAACTCTCCACTCTCGGCGTGAAACGCGTCAGCATTGGCAGCGTGCTTTCACGCGCGGCCTATGGCGCCGCAATTCGCGCCGCAACCGAAATGCGCGAGCGCGGCACCTTTACCTTCGCCGAAGAGGCCATCAGTTTTCGCGATCTCACGGCAATTTTCAAACAATAAGCGTGGGCCGAACTAATAATCCTCCACCGGATCCCCCTGCAACTGCACATCCCGAACACGCGATCACGCCAATTACGATCGAGCAAAGCCAAAACTTTCCAGACATTCTTTTCCTCCGACTCTAGTGCTGCCTTTGCTGACTTCCACCTTTCAATTCGCGTGAGCCGTTCGAGTCACCATCACGTCCATCTCCGTAGTCAAACCGCGGCGGGATAAAACCGATCTTGAAATCCGATTCCATTTTCACAATCGTGTATGGATTGAACGTCGACAAAATGTAGAAAATTCTCAACGTGTCGCCACCCACTTCCATGAAACGCTCGATTTGCAGCGGCGCGAACGGGCCGCCCCGCTGTGTCAATGCCGACGTTCCAAACGGCCCGTCGACTCCGTCGGCCTTCTGCGCGCCAATCACTGGTCCCGCAGGCCCAACGCCCGATGGAAGCGTTGGGCATGCAGGTGGGTTGGCGTCACCGGGGCTCACGTAATAGAAGATAAGATTTCCGAATCCGCGGTCGCGGCAGGCGTTATATATCAACTGCGGCGTAGCCCACGGCCCCCATGGCTCTCTCGCGTACGTAAGATAAATTCCCGTTGTATCGGCTTCCACTCGTCCGCCATCGTAGGTGAGTAGCCAAAGACCGAGTTCTCGAGAATAACTCACAGATGAGTTCCCGACAGTGCCCGGATCAGAAACCGATGTATCCAGATGCGTCGGGTTGTCGTAGAAGACTGGAACTGCGTCTGACTCGTTCTGCGACCACGTCGGATAGCCATTTTTCAGCCCCGTAAAATATCGCGTCGCCGTATTTCCTTGCGCGTCGGTACCCGTCCAGAAATCACTTTCAGGTACATACGAAAGATAGAGGCTGCTTTGTCGATACTGCCCGTTCCCGAAAATTATTACTGCTGATTCCTGCGGCCCGAAACTTTCAGACCAATCGCTCCACGGACCACTCCAGGGTACAAATTCGTGCATGTCCGTGAACACGAAATGCCCCGGCTTGCCTGCTGGCTTATTTCCCGGCGGCAGCGGGTAGTAGCCTTGCGAGACGGTCCGTCCACCGGTGAATGCGCCCGTCGAATCGTTGTACTTCGTGAGCACCGAGAACGCCTTCAGATGCGGATCGCTCAGTGAACCGTCGGCGTTTGTGTTCACAATCACGTAGACCTGTCCATTCAAACTGATTCCGGAATTCGGGATGTCATCTCCGCCCATATCAATCGGAGTGCCATCAGGAATCCCGACAGGCTGGGCACCGTTCGGTTGTGGAGACGGAGAGACAAACTGAAGTGTGCCATCAGACTTCTGAAAATAATTGAGCTGGAGGCCATCTTCGCCTCGCCGGGTAGTGCTCCATGCAAACGTATCTTGGGCTCCATATCGGATGGCTTCAGGGGGATTGTTTCCCGCCATCCCACCGACCGTATCGCCAAACAGGAAAATCAGTCTGCCATTGTGCTCGAACGAATATCCAAAACCGTGTGCCATAACTTCATACCGCGTAATCGTCTGATTCACCGTCTTCTTGCACGGCCCCACAGGTCCGGGAGGATTTGCACTCGGCTTCGGATCGTAAAGCGCCCAATCGCAATCGCCGATTACCTGTTCTAGTTTTTTCGATGTCCCTTCGAGGTACGTTAACTTCATTGCGGGAATCCCATCGTGATCCTTGTCGCGGTCTTGCGCCGCAAGCTGACTTGCGAACGGCATGCTCAACAACATCAGCGATGCTAAAACGAACGCGCTACGTTTCATTTGAAGTCTCCCATTCGACTGCGCCACATTTATCTCTCAACCGTGATCTTAAATTTCCGTGATGCAAACGCCCTCTGCGACCCGGTGTCGCATCCACTCAGCAGAAATGCGCGCCCGGTCAATCGCAAGTGCCCTGGTGCCGCTCCCGGTGACATGAACGACGGATAAAAACCGTCAAAGCCTGCGCCGTTCGGCGGATTCGCCGCAAGATTGCACGGCTGCGTCACAGTTTGTTTGGAATTCAGAATCGGTTGCGGCACCGACCAGTCTTGCAATTCCAAACTCGTTGCCGTCGAGTAATACCAGGCCGCCAATCCATTCACCGGAAACGAGTTACAAACAAAAATCATCATGTATAAACCGAGTTCGTCGTTGTAACTGATGCTTGGCATCATCTGCGTTCCAAGACATCCCGTCGCCGGAACCACGGCGCTATCCTCGCCGCCAATTCCCGGCTGGCTGAACGCTCCGTTGTTCCACTTGTAGAATTGAAGTTGCCCGTACGGCGTGGCGCTCGAACCATGATGGTCGTCGTTGTCGTATTCACGAACGGAATCGTGCAAACGCGCCCGCGCAACCCGGATCAAATCACCGAACAGTCCTTGCGCGTGATAAACGTACGCTACGTAAATGTAACCGCCATCGACGAATGCGCTCGGAATGGCATCGCCCATCGCCGGACTTCCCGCCGTCGCCGGTTCAGGAATCGGCCCTTTCAGAATTGGATGTCGCGCCGCGTTTCCCATCGGACCATTCGCGGCCGCCGGCCACGTTTTTCCACCGTCCGACGAACGCGCAAATCCAACCGTGGCGTAGTAACTCGGATTGTTCACTCCGCCCGGACAATGATTTTCAGCTTCATAAATCATGATCAAATTTCCCGGCGGCCGCGTGGGATCCTGCACCACCGATCCCGGCCCCGCGTAATTCTCGTCAAACTCAGTATCGAAACTCGGATTGCACGCCGTGAAGAAAACCGGAGCCGACATCACCTGCTCGGCGTATCCCTTATCGGTCGCCGCAGTAAATGTCACAAGGTCCGTTGTCTCCAGCACGATGGCCCCGGCATTTCCTCCCTTAACGATCCTGCTGGAATCGAACACCAAGTATGTCGGCTGCTGCTCCTCCCACGGACGCAGCCAATCGAAAAACGGAATGAACGTCATGTGCTCATCGGGAAGATCAATCAGATAATCCGGATAAGTGAGCGTCTCGTCGGGAGTTTCCACTGAGAAGGACGTAATCGTAGGATGATGCGTAGGTCCGCGGTAGGAACTCGCATTCTGCGCCCCGCAAGTAGCGGTCAATCCAAGCAGAGCCAGCGTGCCCAGGCCAATTACACCGTGCCTGAAACCTCTGGAAGTTTTTCGTAGATTCATGAGCATATTCCTTTCCATGGCGATTCCATGCCGAAGATCTTCGAGCCAAGCTCGGGAATGTTGACGCAGGTTCGCCTAACGCCGCACACTCGTCAAAGGGCGCGGTATGGCCTCTATGTGGCGAGCTAATTGATTGAAATGTAAGTCCTTGTGAGAATATGTGGCGCGTCTTATAATCCGATTTACACGGCCATGGCGCCCAGCCTAATCAGATTCGGCCTCTTTGAGTTGAACACCGGCAGCCGGCAACTCCATAAACAGGGCCGACGAGTCCGTCTACAGGCGCAACCCCTTCAAATCCTCGAAATCCTGCTGGAGCGCCCGGGTGAGCTAGCTACCCGCAAGCAGTTAACAGATCGTTTGTGGCCTAGCGACGTTCACGTAGATTTTGAGATTGGATTGAACGGCGCGATCAAGCGCCTACGTCTCGCTCTCGACGATTCGTCCGACAATCCCATTTTCATTGAGACCATACCCAAGCAGGGCTACCGTTTCCTCGCGCCCGTTCACAGGGCGCCCGCGCCGGTGGAAGAAATCGATCATCGCAGCGCAATCACTCCGCAAACTATTTCCGTCGAGATTGCTCCTCCGCGGCACACATCGCGCGCAATGCAATTCTCAATCGCAGCAATCGTCGTGGCCGCGCTTCTCGTGGCTGGTTATCTTCTGCGTCCGTTGACGCCGGCGCTTCGCATCACTCACATCAACAAGCTCAGCAATACCGGACAGGCCTGGCCCCAGGAAAGCCTCCTCTCCGACGGCCCGCGCCTTTACTACACGTCCGCAAATTTCGGAAAAGCAACTCAGCTTCGGCAAATACTTTTGAATGGAAATGAAGATACGCCGGTCGCCGGACTCGCGTCCGACTCCGTGATCAAAAATCTTTCTCCGGACGGCACGACGTTTCTCACCGTGTCGCAAACAGAAATAAAAAATGGCCGCCTCTCCCCCCTTTGGATTGAACCAGTAATCGGCGGCCCTTCGCGCCGGCTCGGAAATTTTCTAGCAAATGACGCCGCATGGTCACCCGACGGAAACACTCTCGCATTCGGACTCGACCACGAACTTCATTTCGTCGCTCACGATGGCACGAATGAGCGCACCGTCGCGAAAGCCGCCGGAAATATTATTTATCCTCGCTGGTCGCCCGACGGCCAACGCGTTCGCTACAGCGTTAGCGGCGCACAATCTGAATTCACAATTTGGGAAGTCGCAGCCGACGGAACAAACCCTCATCCGCTGGATTTTCATTGGTCCGGTACTCCCATGGAAGGCTTCGGCGAATGGACGAAGGACGGCCACTTCTATATTTTCGCGTCCAAACGCGACGGTGTCTCCAATTTGTGGGCCATTGAAGAAGACACCGACTGGCTGCATCGCCAGCGTCGCGAGCCTGTTCAACTCACCGCTGGCCCCATAAATTATTCCCGTCCGCTTCCCAGCCGCGACGGCGCTAGAATTTTTGCGTTGGGAACACAAATTGCCGGCGAACTGCTGCGTTATAACACAGCGAAGAAAACTTTCGCTCCATTCCTCGGCGGCATTTCCGCGGACCAAGTGGATTTCACTCAAGACGGCGCATGGATGACATACGTTTCATATCCCGAAGGAACTTTGTGGCGCTCGCGAAGTGACGGAACGCAGCAGCTTCAACTAACTTTCCCCCCGCAGCGCGTCACCAATCCGCACTGGTCGCCCGACGGCAAACGAATTCTTTTCGTTTTGCGCCGCGCAGGAGAACTTCCCAAACTGAATACGATTTCTGTCGACGGTGGCAACGCCGAGCCAATTGCCGTTGAATCCCATGCGCAGACAAGCGCCGGATGGTCACCGCAAGGTGATTTTATTTACTACGGCCGCGATCCCTACGGTGAAAATCAGGATGTCTCACTCTATCGCGTGGATGTTCGCACCAATCGCGCAGAAAAAATCCCCGGCACGGAAAATCTTTTCGCGCCAACCTGTTCACCCGATGGACGCTATCTCGCCGCCCAATCCACTTCAGGCGATAACCATTTGATTCTCGTCGATCTGCAAACCAACAAACGCATCATCATCTCTCCCACCAAAGTTGACTACCCCGCTTGGTCCGCGGATTCGCAGTTCCTTTACGTAAATAGTTTCGTGTTGGATCAGCCCTCAATTTTTCGCATTCATGTTCCCGATGGAAAAGTCGAGAAGGTCACCGATCTTCCCTTCCAAACCACCGGAGTGTACGGCAATTGGAGCGGACTCGCCCCCGATGGATCGCCTCTACTTTTCCGCAGCCACGTACAGACCGACGTCTACGCGCTTTCGCTTCACTAAACGAAACCTTCGAGACGTGCGTCCAGTCCAATTCTCATGAAGCTGTAATACAGCCGTAGTAAGATGATGTGTATGCCTGCCGACAACGAAACACTCTCCCCGCTTTCTCCCGACGAACTAAATAAAATTAACGCCTACTGGCGCGCCTGCAATTATCTTTCCGTTGGAATGATTTATCTGCGCGCGAATCCACTGCTCCGCGAGCCGCTGAAGCCCGAACACATCAAGAATCGCCTCCTCGGCCACTGGGGCTCCGATCCCGGCCAATCATTAATATGGGTGCACTTAAATCGACTCATCCGGAAATACGATTTGAATATGATTTACATTTCCGGCCCCGGTCACGGCGCGCCCGCAACTCTCTCCAATTGCTATCTCGAAGGCCACTACTCGGAAATTTATCCGGATAAAAGCCGCGACGAAGCCGGCCTTCTGAAATTTTTCAAACAGTTTTCTTTTCCCGGCGGAATCGGATCGCACTGCACGCCGGAAACGCCCGGCTCAATTCACGAAGGTGGCGAACTTGGTTATTCCATTTCGCACGCGTTCGGCGCGGCATTCGATAATCCCGATCTCATCGTCACAGTAATGGTCGGCGACGGCGAATCTGAAACCGGTCCGCTTGCCACTTCATGGCATTCCAATAAATTCCTGAATCCAATTCGCGATGGCGCGGTTTTGCCGGTGCTTCATTTGAACGGATACAAAATCGCGAACCCCACAATTCTGGCGCGCATCCCGCGTGAAGAATTGGAATCACTTCTCACCGGGTACGGTTACAAGCCGTATTTCGTTGAAGGTGACGACCCGCTCGTGATGCATCGGAAAATTGCGGCGGCGCTTGAGCAATGCGTTCTCGAAATTCGTGCATTGCAACAAAAGGCGCGCTCAACAGGAAACGCCGCCCGTCCGCGCTGGCCCATGATTGTGTTGCGTTCACCAAAAGGGTGGACGTGCCCTGCGGAAGTTGACGGCCACAAAGTAGAAGGCTCCTGGCGCGCGCATCAAGTGCCGATCAGCGACCCGGTCACAAATCCAAGCCATCTGAAACTCGTTGAAGACTGGATGTGCAGCTACAAACCCGAAGAATTATTTGACGCAAATGGAACTCTGATTCCCGAATTGCAAGCCCTAGCGCCAGGCGGAGACCGGCGCATCTCCGCCAATCCACACGCAAATGGCGGACTACTTCGCAAAGAACTCGATTTACCCGACTTTTGCGAGTTCGCATTCAAAGTGGAAAAACCCGCCGCCGCAAATGCTCCTCCCACGGATATCCTCGCGCACTTCCTCGCCGAGGTGATGCGCCGCAATATGAACTCCTTCCGCGTATTTTGTCCCGATGAGAACGCGTCCAACAGGCTCACCGCAATTTATGCTGCGTCAAAGAAAACTTGGAACGCCGAATTCAAACCGGAAGATTCCGACGGTGGCGAGCTGGATATTTCCGGCCGCGTGATGGAAATGCTCAGCGAGCACACGCTCGAAGGCTGGTTCGAGGGATACGTTCTCACCGGACGCCACGGATTTTTTTCGACCTACGAAGCATTCGTCCACGTGATCGATTCCATGTTCAATCAGCACGCAAAATGGCTTGAGAAATCAAAAAACGATCTCGACTGGCGCGTGCCAATTCCTTCCCTCAACCTTTTAATCACGTCGCTCGTCTGGCGGCAGGATCACAACGGCTTCACCCATCAGGATCCCGGATTTCTCGATGTCGTCACTAACAAAAGTGCAGACGTCGTCCGAATTTATTTGCCACCTGACGCAAATTGTTTATTGAGCGTCGCGGATCATTGCCTCCGCTCCCGTGATTACGTGAACGTGATCGTCGCCGATAAACAGGATCACCTTCAGTACCTCACTATGGACGAGGCAATTAATCACTGCACGAAAGGCATTGGCATTTGGGATTGGGCTTCGTCGGACGATTGCGCAGATCCCGATGTTGTGATGGCCTGCGCAGGTGATATTCCGACGATGGAGTCCGTCGCTGCAACCGCAATTCTCAAGCAGCATTTTCCAAACCTGAAAATCCGTTTCGTAAATGTTGTTGATCTTTTCCGCCTACTGCCGCAATCCGAACATCCACACGGACTTTCCGATCGTGATTTCGACTCCCTTTTCACCGCAGACAAGCCCGTGATTTTCAATTTCCATTCCTACGCCGCGTTGATTCACAAACTCACGTATCGCCGCACGAATCACGACAACATTCACGTTCGCGGCTACAAGGAAAAAGGAAACATCAATACGCCGCTCGAACTTGCAATCCTGAACCAAGTGGACCGGTTCAATCTCGCCATCGACGTAATCGATCGCGTACCCAGTCTGCGAACCATTGGCGCTCATGTGAAAGAACTACTGAAAAATCAAATCATCGAAAGCATCCATTACGCGCACACCGAAGGCATCGACAAACCAGAAATCCGCAATTGGAAATGGCCGGGATAACTCGCGTGGAAAATTCGCAAAATAAATCCAATTTAATTCTGGTGCTGAATAGCGGCTCCTCGTCGCTAAAATTTGGCGTCTATTCCGGCGGCGCAAGTGACGAAGAGCCTCTACTATCAGGAAGCGCTGAAGGCATTGGACGCAACAACGGCACTCTCCGCATTTTGTCCAGTGACGGCAAGCCGCTCGTAACGCGCGAAAATATTTCCGAGTCGCAAACGGCCGCACTCGCCACTCTCGCAAAAGAAATTCAGCAGCACATTCACAACGCACCCATCGCGGTTGGCCATCGAGTCGTTCACGGCGGCCCGAATCTTCTCACTCACCAACTCATCACGCCGAAACTTCTGGACGAATTGCGCGCCGCCACGCATTTCGCGCCGCTCCATATACCGCAAGCGCTCACGCTAATCTCCGCCGCGCAAACAAATTTTCCAAACGCGGCACACTTCGCCTGCTTTGACGATGCTTTCCATCAAACCATGCCCGAAGTTGCATCCCATCTCCCAATTCCAAAGCGATATTTCGACGCGGGAATTCGCCGCTACGGTTTCCACGGACTATCCTACGAATCGCTCGTCCATCATTTCGGCACAAATCTTCCCGCGCGCGCGATCTTCGCTCATCTCGGAAATGGCGCAAGTCTCTGTGCCGTTCAAAGCGGAAAATCCATCGACACGACAATGGGGCTGACTCCTACCGGAGGAATTCCGATGGGCACGCGCTCCGGCGATCTCGATCCCGGCGTCCTTCTCTATCTTCTGCGTAACGAAGACTTGAACGCCGATCAATTTGAAGATTTCTTAAATCACCAAAGCGGGCTCTTCGCGCTTTCCGGTGGCGAAAGCGATGTGAAAAATCTCGAAGAACGCGCCCGCGCAAAAGATCCACGCGCCATATTCGCGCTCGACGCGTTCGCCACGGCAATCCGCAAAACAATCGGCGCCTACGCTGCTCTTCTGGCCGGAATTGACCTTCTCGTTTTCACGGGCGGGATCGGCGAGCACAGCGAATACGTTCGCAACGCCGCGACGCGGGGACTGGAATCGATCGGTCTAACCGCAAATAAGATTCAAATTGTTCTTGCGCAGGAAGAGCGCCAAATCGCCCGCCACTGCCGAGAATTGCTGAACCGAAGTTGAAGGTTCGCTAAGATTTCGACCTGCTGAACAAATGAATCACCAGAAAAATCATCGCGAAAAGTAGTAACAGATGAATTAGCGCTCCGGCGACGTGGTACATCACAAATGCGCCGACCCACACGAACATCAGCACAATAGCCAGTACTAAAAATATCCCGAATCTCATAGTTCCTCCGGACGCACGTCGCAGCGCAAGACATACAGGAAATTAGATGTTCGTCATTGCGAAGCCGTCGCGCTAGGCGCGGCATCAAAAGTGCGTGACGCCACACATTCATACTCGCCGGCACAGATTCAATCGCAGCACAGGCCAGATAGCTCAGGGAGATTACCGATGAAAGCCCTCGTCCTCATATGCAGTTTCTTTCTAATGATCGCAAGTCCAACGATTCTTCACCAGCAATCGCCGACAACTTCGCAAAGCGCCGCGCAATCCTCCAACAGTCCCGCGCCCGCGCCAATAAAAATGCAAATCAGAAACGTAGATTTTCATTTCACGGAAGATGTTGTCGTCCATATTGCTTCGCTTGACGGCAAAATGTTTCCAACCGGCGGCACAACGCCCGTATTCGACGACAAAAATACTTTTGGCCTCGATCTCGATATCGCGGACATCACCATCACAATGGCCGCGCTCACTAGCGACATGAACGAATATGTTTTCGCGGTTCCCGGTTCGCCCGTCAAAGACCTGAAAATAAAAACAGAAAATGGGCGTCTAATTCTGACCGGGCTGCTGGTGAAAAAAGGCGGAATTCCTTTTGAAACAACCAGTTCAGTCTCTCTTACTCCGGAAGGTTTAATTCGTTTGCATACCGAAAAAGTGAAAGCGCTTCATCTTCCTGTGAAAGGTTTGATGGATATGCTCGGTCTGGAGACCGCGGACTTGATCAACACCAAGAAAATCCCGGGCGTCTCCACCGATAAAGATGATCTGATTCTCGATCCGCAACAAATTCTGCCGCCTCCTGAAATGCGCGGCCACGTTACCGCCGTTCGCGTCCTCGACGGAGCAATGGCCATGACGTTTGGAACTCCCGGTCAACCTGCGCAGCACCCGAAATCCGTGGCCGTTTGCGGCCGCCGCAATTATCTTTCCTTCCGCGGCGGACCCATCCGCTTCGGCAAATTACAGATGGACGAATCCGACTTGGAACTTTCAGACACCGGCACCGCGCCTTCGTTTGATTTTTCGCTCGACGGATACAAAGATCAACTTGTGGCGGGATATTCTAAAGTCACCGCGCGCGGCGGTTTGTGCGTTCACATGCCGGAGTATTCCGCGGTGAAGCACACCGCTCCCAGCGGAAAAGTAGCAGCAAAAAAATAATCACGCGAAACCGTTAAGCACTTGGGCCGGTGTGCACATGAACGCCGGCCCAAGCCGCGTCGTAAAGGCGCTTGTGTAATTCCGTGTTATTCCAGTATTGAATGTGCGCGAGCAAAGGTTTGGTTGCTTCCGGATCTTTCACGTTCTCGATTTTGTTGTAGCCCGGCAGCCCTTCTACGTCGTAATACTCCAGCGAGCCGCTGATGATATCTGCGGGCGCATAAATATTGATCCACTTGAAAGTTTCCAGCGGACGAAACTGCACGTAGTCCAGAATCAAAGGTTGTTGGCGCGCGGCGAGCGCTTCGCGAAGATTTCGTGCATCGGAGACTTGCGTGCGAAACAGAAACGCAGTCTTGTCCAGCGGAGAACCAAAAGTAATCAACCGTCTTGTGCGTGCTACAACGTCATACTCGAATTTATTCTCCACCTGATCCCAATTAATGCACCAGTTCAGCAGGTCGTAACTAATCACCGAGCCAAGCGAATGTCCTACAATCACTACGTCGTCGTACGGAAGTTGCAAGTCGTCACCGGCCATTCCAGCGGAATAAATCTGCCGAGCCACGTTCATCGCCGCATTTAAAATCTTCGTGCGAATTTCATCGTAATGGCTCACTTTGTACGACGAAACGTAAATCGCCACATCACCAACGAACTCAACAACTGCATACCGAACAATAAGCGCGATGCCCAGAACAAGAGCAGCCGCACCTCCACCGAGAATGCGCCACGGAAGCGAGAGTCTGGTAACTGTCGGGCCAAAATGCGTGTACAGATATTTCACCGCGGAAATCCCGAACGACGTAAAGATCAACAAGGACGGCAGCAATGCCAGAGTCAGCACAATAACCAGCGTCACGAGAAGCCAGAAAGTCCAGCGCTTTATCGGCATGTCGTGGAATTCGCCGAACATCCACCGATCGAAATGTTTCATCCCGTCTGATTTCTTCGCAATTCTTGTTTGTGCAGGAGACATTTCATCTGTTCCGGTTTTCTTCGCGCGCCTGCGTGCCTTGATCGCGGTCCAAATTCCGTTCAACGCTGCGAAATATAAAAATTTCACCGTGGCCAGAAATGAGATTTGTCCTTCGGTGAATGGCGCCCAATAACTTTCATACAAATGAACGTCGACTTCCTCACCGTCATCCGCGGTGAGTGTAACTTCCACGCGCGAGAGTTCCGGCGCGTCGGGTTGTTCCGTAAGTCGAACACGATTTGATTTCGCGCGGGGATTCTCCGAAGGAGATGCCACATTTTTCTGTGTGCCGTGTTGCGTCAGCAACGCCTGACCCAACATGCTCACCGTTTCAAACGGAACTTGCTGGCCCATTCCGTGAGTGACAAGGAACGCAACTCTGCGGCGAGGCGACTCGATATCTGTAATGTGAAAATGCTCAAGATCGATGCGCTCCGTTCCACCTTTTCTAAGGTTCCGTGCAATCAACGTGCGAGTTTGAAATCCCGCGTTCGCGGACAGCTCCGTCTCCTGTTGCAAAGTGTGTCCGCTAGCGCGTGGATCTTTAGGCGTTACGGCGTCAATGCTGAAATCGGAACGCAGTGCCATGTTTGGGCCTCCATTTGGAAGTTATCGGAGAGTGAATAGAAAGGGTATATATCCAGAGCAAGCGGACATGTCAAGCATTACGAAATATTCGAGCGGAACGGAATTGTAGCGAGGCCGAACTTATTTTGCGGAAGTTGCGAAAAACAGTCCATGAATATCGAAACGTCAGCCGCGACATTCATGGACTCGATACCAATTGGTGAAACTGCAGAACGCAAACGTAATTTTAGTCGTGATGATCGTGGCGCCAGCGCCAATAGGCACGTTGCTGTTCACGGCTGGTCCTTCGGAATTGAATATTGTATTCGTGATGATCGTGACGATAGGTTTCGTAGTAGCGAGCCTCGTTATCGTCCCACTTGTGGTAGTCCTTGTGATCGCGGTCGTAAAAACGAATGCTGACTTGCGGTGTTGCGCTGACTTTCGATGCCAGCGGAGCGACTAGCGCTGCCGTTAGAAATAGCGCAGCAATAAACAAACCCTTTCGATTCATTAAATCTCCTTTAAGCCTGGCTTCTTCTGGATTCACCCGACTTGCAGAAAGCATGCGCGAAGGAGTGAATGAAAACTGTGCTTAATTGCTCACTTTGATTTCCACCGGTTACTACTTCGCACCACGAAAATCAGGCAAAGAGTCAGAAAAAGAATCGCGCCACAAACTTCGTGGCGAGAGCCGCGAAAGTCATGGCGCGAAAATAATTGTTAGAAATGACGACTGCGAATTTAGTTGTGGTCCGGATGCTCGTGACGCCACTTCCAATAATCGCTTTGCTGCTTGTGGGTATTCTTGCCGAAAGTGACTTTGAAGGCCGTGTGGTCGTGGCGATATCCCTCGTACGCACGGGATTCATTGTCGTCCCAGTTGTGATAATCCTTGTGATCGCGATCGTAAATGCGAACGCTGACTTGCGGTGTTGCGCTGACTTTCGATGCCAGCGGAGCGACGAGCGCTGCGGTTAGAAATAGCGCAGCAATGAACAAACCTTTTCGATTCATTAAATCTCCTTGAGCACGTGAACATAGTTTTCCGCTCACGGCTGCGGGAAATCATGCGACTACGTTTCCGCAAAGTCTGTTCAATATTGCTCACTTCCATTTTGGAACAGTGATATTTCCAGGCAAATCGACTGCCGTGATACCTTTCCAAATCGACGCGCTCGTCCTTTCATGCATCGATACCGCAAACTCTCGGCACCTGTCCTCTTAATCGCTTTTGCTGCGTTTTCTCTTTTCTTATTCGCCTGCAATAGTCAGTCCGCGAGGAAATCATGTCCTCTCGACGGCTCGTTGCCACAGTGGAGAGGCGCGCGAAAGGGAAACTCCTGCGAATATTTTCATTACAGCAACGTTGAACGCCAAACTCATTCCTGGTGGGCGGAATGCGATAAGTAAGGCTTCTCCTTCGGCAATATCAGGTGTTTCCGCGATACGAATCATGCGATGCGTCGACGTATGATTTCATTCATCGGGACGCTCTCAACAAACAACCCGAAAAGGAGAATCAATGAACCGCAAAGGCTTCCTTCTAACGGCACTTATTCTGGGAACTGCTCTTGTTGCTCCGATTGCGACGAGTGCGAATCCGCAAATTTCCGTCGGGGTAAAAATCTACGACCACAACCACAAGGACTATCACGTTTGGGACGACAATGAAATCCGCTTCTACGATGGCTGGAGGCACGATCATCCTGAATACAAAGTTGATTTCAGGAAGAACACTCGCGCCCGGCAGGAAGCGTACTGGAAGTGGCGTCACGAGCATCACGACTAAACGCCACGTCGAGCGGTTCAAAGTATTTTTCAGTTGAAATGGGCGGTTGCGAAGTACGCGGTCGCCCATTTTGCATTTTCAGCGCTTCCCTCTTTCTCTCTTAAAACTATGGACTGCGACAATTATTTTGCACCTGACAGAAATTTGCTAATTGTGTCGTTCAGAAATTTTGCGTCGGCGGGATTGCTGGCTGCGCCGGCAGTGTGTCCCCAGAGGGATGAAATCGGAGTGAGAGTTCCGTTGGGAATGAACGGAGCTTCGTAGCGCGCGTCGCCGACTGGAAAATAGAGATCCGTTGCTGATGGCATGTAGAGGAACGGAACTTTAATTGAAGCCAATGCTTTTTCAACGTCGCCATTGAAGCCCGGAGTCGAGCCGACATCGTGATGTTCCCAAGTGCGCATTTGCAGGATTAGGTTGTTGGCATCCGCATTGGGAATGAAATTCGAGCGGAAGTGTTCGATCTCTTGCTCAAGAGTGACGTTCGGCGCGGTTGTTTTCCATAATTCGCGACGCCACCATTCTTGAGAGTAAAGCCATCCGGCCCAAACCATTCCGAACGCCGACAATCCTTTCGCGGGTTGCGCGGTGTAATCACCGTTTGCAAATGTGGCGTCGGCGGTGATTGCGGAGATCTGTCCTTCGAGGCGCACAACTCCGTGCGGATAAGTTTTTGCGGTGCCGGAAGTGGCGACGATTCTGTCCGCAAATGTTGGATAGCTTACGGCCCATTGAAATGCTTGTTGCGCGCCCATGGAAAATCCGATGAGCGCGTGCAAATGCGTGACGTGCAGTTCTTCCGTGAGAAGTTTGTGGACTGCTTCGACGTTGTCACGAATCGTCATCATCGGAAAGCGCGGGCCGTGAAACGGTTCGGGCGTATTACTTGGAGAAGAAGAGCTGCCATTTCCAAATAATTCAGTGCAAATCAAAAATAGTTTCGAGGGATCGAGCGCTTTGTCTGCGCCGATAAGCCATTCGTACCCGCGATATTTAGCCATGTAGTGCGAAGGAAGAAGCACGACGTTATCTTTCGCGGCGTTCAAGTGTCCGTAAGTTCCGTAGACGATGTGCGCTTCGGGAAGAACTGCGCCGCTTTCCGTTTTGAAATTCTGGATTACAAATTCGTGGCGCTCGGAGGCAGGAGCGGTTGGCGCGGCAGTTCCCTGAGCAAATGCCGGCTCGGAAATAAAAATTCCCACTGCAAACAACAGAACGATCAGTTTCTTCATTTTCAATTCCCTTTCGTGCAACGCATGGCTTTCGCGGTCTTGCGGATTCGCAGAGTATCGCACGGGCCCTGATCGCGCGAGAGTTTTGTGCGTTCGCGGCGTTCACGATAAGCTGGCTTGGACGGAAAACGCGGGCGGGTCACATCCCGAAGATTCGGGACTGCCCCTACGAATTCAAACACGCCATGCCGAAATGCTCTTTATGCGGTACTGATTTTGCGGGGAACGGAATGCTTTGCCCCGCTTGCTATGCGAAGACGCCGAAGGCTGTTGTAGTTACTCGGCGCAAGACGCCTTGGACGCAACAATATGTGACCGTTCTTCGCCTTGCTCCGGCAACATCCGTGTTGATCGCAATAAATTTAATTATTTACATCGCAATGGCCGTTTCCTCTAAACAAATTGATTTCTCCGTCGAAATGCTCAGAAGCTGGGGCGCTGACTACGGGCCCCTGACGCTTCATGGTGAATGGTGGCGCTTGCTGACCTCCACATTTGTTCACGGCGGATTGCTGCATGTGGCGCTCAACATGTGGTGCTTTTTGATGCTTGGCCCGCTTGCTGAACTTGCCTTCGGAAAATTTCCTTACATTGCTGCTTATATTGCGACCGGAGTTTGCGCCAGTCTTACGAGCACTCTCCATCGTGGAGATGTGACAAGCGTTGGCGCTTCCGGCGCGATTTTTGGCGTGGCCGGAATGTTGATCACGCCGCTGGCTTTGAAACGGCTGACGGTTTATTCGACGTCAAAATCGTCAACGCTGAAGATGTTGGTCCAGTTCGCGGTGATAAATCTACTCATCGGAGCCGTGATTCCGGTCGTCGACGCTTACGCGCACGTTGGCGGACTTGTTTCCGGGTTGATCATTGGACTATTTTTCGCAGCGCGGCCGAGAACGCTTGGTTATGCGCCGCAGCCGTCTGCGAGTCCGACGCCGCTGGACGACGATAGTGTTGAGTCTCGTAGCGGTCGTGAAATCGGGCGTTAGCCCCCTGAGTTGCTGGGGTAACTGGAAAGTTACCTGGGTACCCCCCTCCCCCCTGTTTTTGTCATGAATATCAAAACAAAGGAGTTACGGGCGCGAATCGTGTTAAGAATATCAAAACAAAGGACTTTATAAGTCGTTTGTTTTGATATTGATATGTGCTCCTCGGAAAACAATGGATATTTGTTCCAGCAGGTGGGACGGGGACGCCGTGAAAACGCGACTGTCTTGACGATTGGCCGATTCAATCGATCGTTCGAGCCTGCGGTTCATGGTAGCGCCAGCGGGTCTTATATGTCAAGTAAACTATGGTACTGAGTACTAAATATGTGGACGGATGTTGTGGAAAGTTATTCGAATTCAATTCGAATGGGTTTGCGGGGGCTGAAGCCCGGATTAAGTTCAACGGTTACGGCACGAGTAAACTCGTGCCCTGTTACACAGATTCGGAGAAGGCGGGAAATTCGTGCCGAGACGCCAATTAGGAGATTCATCCGGCTTAGCCCGCGGGATGGAGAAGAGTGGGCGTTCCCGATGAGCGAATGCGCGGCGACGATTTGAGGACGCAGGTATTCAACGCAGAGGCGCAGAGGGCGCTGAGGAAGAACGTGGAGAAAGATTCCAAGTAACGGACGATTGGGGGCGGGCGGGTCACGGACCCGCCCCTACGAATGCAGACGGGATCTCGGTAGGAGATCGGGGCGGCATCGGCCTGTAGGGCCATTCCGGACGCAGAAGGCGCTCCGCGCAAACCTTGAGAGGAAAGGTCTGCGCCAGCCATCCGGCCAGATCGCACAGTCGGGATGCGCTTGGCGTAGTTGGAGAGCAAATTTCGTGGGACACCGACAGGAGTGTCGGTGCTACGAAAGCGTTGTCGCGCGATGGGAGGCGGGCGGGTCGCCGACCCGCCCCTACGTTTACTAAGAATTGCTCCGCGGCGAGTGATTGACTTGGAGGATGAATCGGTGGAAGATGCGCGAAAGATTTGCTTGGTTGGACGCGCTGGGTTTGATTTGGAGGGGCGTCTAATTGAGCGGGGCCTTGTGGATCAAAAACAAATTTAAATTTTGGAGGAGCGTTGATGAAGATACGCATCATGACGGTTGCGGGATTGGCGTTTATGCTGGCGTCGGCAGTGGGAGCGCAGACGAAATTTACGGGGACGGTTACGTGCGCGAAGCCGGATACGAGTTACACGGTGGAAGTTGGAGATCAGCCGGGACACGTTTACGGGCTGGAGAAAGGTTCATGCACCTGGGGCGCGGACACGCTGATCAACGGGATGAAGATCACGGCTGATTCGGGCACCGAAGCAAGTGAAAGCACGGCGACCAAGACAACTTCAAATGGGTCGCGTGTGTCGACGATGGAGAACGGCGACAAGTTGTTTGTGAGTGTGCATGACTCTTCACCTGTGAAGGACAAGATGCCGACGGACATTGAAGGAACGTTTACAATTACCGGCGGCACGGGAAAGAACAAAGGGATCAAGGGTCACGGGACGTATAAGGTTACGCCCGCGGCGGATGGAACGGCGACGGTGGCGGTGACAGGCGAATATACGATGCCTGCTGCGGCGGCACCGAAGGCGAAACCCGCGGCGAAGTAGAGTTGGCGCGCGGCAACTCGCTTGCTTTAGGCAACAGTCCACTCGCAATCGGGCGGAGTGGACTGTTGCCTGGTTGTCTGTTTCTGTACAGTATCTTTTGGAAGCGCTATCTAGACTCTCTCGTACGAAACCACGTCACTTAGGCAATCAGACATTGGAAAGGAACTTCTTGAAAATAAGACGCGTATTCTCTTCCTCTATTTCAAAACTGCTTTTGTTGGTCGGCGCGTTGTTGCTGTTTGCTGGATTACCGCTCGCCTCTGCCCAAAAGGATTCGGGCAAGCCATACGGAGCGCGAGATCCACATACTTGCGGTTCGAGAAAGGATCCGGCGGCGGGAGCTCTATCAAGTGCGCAAGCTCTGCAATACCTCAGCTGCGACATGGAAGGCATCGATGGCTTCGGACATCTCAGCCAGGTAGCAAACGTGAAGGTCGAGGTCGCCAAGGGACGCCCGTTCAATATCAATACAGATTCAATTCCCGATATCGATGTCTCGCAACTTGTCTTCAATATTCGCGGCAGCTTAACCACCGGGTACTGCTCAATCGTCGACGGAACGGTGACGCTGGCTGGAAAGAATTGCATGATCTCAGACCAGCCGAACGCCGTGGGCATGTGCTACAAGAGCAATTTTGGCGATTGGCATTGTTCCATGCGCGATCCGACAGGTACGTCGCCAGCGCACTCTCACGATTTTCAGCCACCGCTGAAATAGAGTGGCGCGAGGATAATTTTAGCGCACGGCCCATTCTGGAAATTTCGGAGTGGGCCGTTTTTTTTGTGCTGTGGCGAAATGTGGACGAGTAATGGTGGAAGTGCAGCGATAGGAGCGTCGGTGCTACCGAGACGGACTGCGGTGTAGCACAGGGGCTAAAGCCCGGAGCATTGGGCGGCGCAATGGCACGAGTAAACTCGTTCCCTGTTACAAAGATTCGGAGCCGGCAAGATGCCGGCGCTACTAGAGGCGGGATGCAGATGGCAGATTTGAGTTAGCGGGCATCTGGCACCGGCAAGAGTGCCGGTGCTATAAAACATTGGCGGGCGATTGGAGGCGGGCGGGTCACAGACCCGCCCCTACGACGGCAAGGCGCACAGATTCTTCGAGGCTCAGGGCAAGTAGGAATATCCGTGCTACGAGTGCGAAGACCAAGAGTGCACCGACAGGAGTGCCGGTGCTACTTAACGGATTTGGACTTCGCGGGTGGTGGTGGAGAGGCGGCCGCCTACTACTTCCTGGACGACTTGGCGGAGGCGATAAGTTCCGGGCGGGGCTTGCAGGGTGGATTTGGCGTCGACGCCTTCGTGAGAGAGTTGGGTGTAGGTGGCGTCTTTGAGATTCATGTCCATTACGGCTTCTGTACCGGCAAGGTAGTGGTTTTGCATGTCGAAGAGCGCGGTGATGAATATGAGGCGCTCGTTGTGAAGCTTATTTATTTTTTTGAAGTAGAGGCTTTTGCCGGGAACGTGGACGACGACTTTTAGGGCGGGTTCGCCGGTGGCGAGTGTGCCGGAAGTTGTGGTGATTTCGGTTTGAATTTCGGAGAGCGCGTCGGAAGACATTACTTCCCTGTTGAGCTTCTCGAATCTGGCGGCGGGGATCGCTTGTTCTTTGGAGAGAGCGAAATAACCGGGGCGAGCGCTAATACTTACGTCGTGATGGTTGGGAACTTTGACTTTCAGGTTGTGGTACATACCGTTGTCTTTTTCTTCGACGGGCGAAAAACCTAAGACGTAGGAAGCTTCGGGGAGCGCGGCGATGTCGCGGAGACCGCCGTCGAGATCATTACTGTTGTGAAAGAATTTCCCGCCCGTGCCAGCGGCCACGGCGGCTAACGGATCGTCGGAGACGTCGTTTTCCATTGTGCCGAGCATGCCGTCCATGTGCTGCATCATGTCGTAACCCTGAGACAAATCACCCGGAGCCCAGAGACCTTTGGCGTCGAGCGAGTTGATAATGATTCCGGCGCGAATCGCGGCATCGATCATTTTGTCCTGCTCATGCTGAACTTGCCGGGACATCGCGAAAAATCCCGACGAGGCCATGATCAAAGAACGACGCCCGGGCATTTTCCCCATATAGCGAATTACATCACCAAGAACTCCAAGAGAACTCATCGAGAGATCGTCCTGAAGCGTCAGCACCATCGCAGCTTTCATTTCTACGAAGCGCACGCAGTCGGGGCCGGGCCTGCATGCGCGGCATTTGGGATCGCTCGCTTCGGCAATCGCGATATTTTGCGCCTCTGAAGGCTGGTCAAAGAATAGAGTGATTTGATAAGCCTGATACGGCGTAATGATTGGGCAGCCGCTCGAAATCGCAACAGAACTAAGTTGATGAGAAAGAAGTTTGGCGAGCGTGTCCAGAACTTCTTTCTTATTGCTGGTGAATTGCTGCGTGACGGTCGCCGAAGAAGTAAAGACACCTGCGCGGTCAGTATCTTCCATGTTGTCTCGGACAAATTTCTCGGCGGCTTTTCTTACATAGACTAGCTGGCCGGTGGACATGTTTTTATCGTCGAAATAAAAACCGAGGTAGCGCGGAGGAGTTGGTGGCGGCGCGGGCGGAGGAATTGGCGGCGCTTCGGCGGTCGTCGGTGGCGCTACGACTTTTATGACTGGCGGGTGGGCTAGTTCGGGCGTGAAGAGAGAAATTTTTTGTGGTTTGCCCTCGTCGAAGATTTGGAAATCGTCTTTGGTCAGGCCGGCGATTGGTTGGCCGTGGGCGTCGCGGACTACAACGGTAACGTCAACCATTGTGGATTTTACGCGGATGGTGTTGGGATCTGAGGGAGTGTAGGGTTGCGCGGCGATTTTAATTTCGGGCTCGGTGGTGGTTTGGCTTTGGAGAAATGGGACGGCGATTGTGCAAAGGAAGAGTGCGAATAAGAGGGGCTTTAGGCGCATTGTCGGTGGCGTCCTTGGGTTAGTGTACGACGAGATGGCCTAAAAGATTGGTGATGATTGCAGTGCGATGCTGGGAGTGGAATAGGGGGTTGCTGGGGGAGGAGTGGAATCGAGCGGGATGCAGGGGCTGAAGCCCAATTATATTGGAGCGTTAACGGCACGAGTGAACTCGTGCCCTGTTACAAGGATTCGGTAGAACACTGCGGTGGAGGACACGCATGTAGCAGCACACCGGCTGAAGCCTGTGCCATATCGTGAGCGCTGCGGATTATTTCAATCGCGAAGAAAACCCGCACCGACAGGAGTGTCGGTGCTACTTACGCCTGCGGCGCGGGACGAATGCGACAGAAAAAACCAGAGCCGGGCGTTTGCCCGGCTCTGGTTTTATTTGCGGATTGTGATTTGATGCGGCGATTTGCATTACTTGTGATCGCCGTAGTGATCGTCGCGGTCATGATCACGGTCACCATCGCGATCGCGGTCTTCGCGGTCGTTGTCGCGCGGAGCGAGGGAAACTCCACGGAGGACTTCGCCGGCTTTGGCGGAGCGGATTGTGGTGATGACTCCGAGGCGGTCGTCGCGATCATGATCGCCATCGCCAACTGGCAACATTTTGGAGGAGACGCGATCGGTGACTTTCACGAGCTTGTTCGGGTCGGCGCCCTGATCAACGTTGGTGCTGATGGTTGAAGTAACGGCGAAGAGAGTGACGGTGCCGTCGCCATTGCGGCGTCCGACGATGTTGCGGCAACCGCCGGTTGCTGGATTGAGGGCGGTTGGATAATTCGCAACTGTGTAGGGAACGCCGATGTTCAGGCCGTTCTGCAGAACGTAGGCCATCGTCCACGTGCCGTTGGAGAGAATCCACTTTTGAATTCCGGCGGTGGCTAGGGCGGATGCGTCGGCTACATTGGGCTGACCGTTGATGGTGCGCGACGCGACGAGTGCGCCGTCACCTTCGTCGCAAACGTAGAGAGTGTGATCGTTTGCGAACCAGATGCCGAACGGAAATGCGACGGGATGACCGGTGGAACCGTCCTGCGCGGCGCCACTGGCGAGAGTGTTCGGGAAACCGGGCAAAACAGTGATGGGAACATTTTTCAGGCTTGGCGGAGTGCCCGGCTCGTTGGATAGATTGGGAAGTTCTCCGGCGTTGCCAACTTGATAGACGGTGTTGATGCCGTTGCCGCCGCTGCCTTTGGTGACGTAGAGGGTGTCATCGTGAATTGTGAGGCCGCGGAAATTATTATCTTTGCCGGGCTTATCGGCGGTGGTGAAGCCGACCTGCGTTACGGAAAATTCGCCAATCTTATTGATGTTCGGCGGAACTGGCGGCGTCATCCCGGGGACGAGAAGTTCGACGCCGGTGGAGTTGACGAGATTTACGCCGGCTTGCGTGGTGGTCAACTGAGTGGCGGAGAGTCCGCCATTATTATTGTTGCCGACCATGTAATAGAGCGAGTGAGCTTTGATTGCGGCGCGGCCATTGTTTCCGCTGTAGGCGTTGCCGTTGGTGAGCGTCATGTGGCCGTCGTCATCAACTTCCATCACGGCGCGAAAATAATTTGAGACGACAGGATTTGTGGGATCGATTACGCCGGGCGTGTTGGAATTGGAAACGTCGAGTTGATTTGCGCCGGTGGTGAATCCGGGGCCGCCTGCGTAGCCGACGAAAGTGATGGAGCGGCCGTCACGCGAGCGGTTGAGAGCGAGTTCCGATTTCGAGCTGAAGCTGGTGACGAGGAGATTGGTGGGAACGGCGAGCGTGTGAAGCAGGGCGCCTTCGTCGGTGATGTTATCCAGAAAAATTGGCGAGGTGATGCCGAAGCTGGCGTCCGGACCTTCGTTATTAAAGACGTTGTGCGTGTCATTGACGTTTGGATATTCACCATTGTCGGAAGCGACGGCGCACTTTACTTTTACGGTGGTGGTGCCGTCTGCGATGAGCGGCAGGGTGACGGTCTGAGCGATGCAGCCCGGAGGCAAAGTTTCGCCAACGGTTACGGATGAAGCGGTTCCTGCGTAAACGCTGCGGCTGAGAACTAATGTGTCTTCACGGAAAGAATCGCGGTCATGATCGTCTTTTGCGAAAAGGCCGACGGTGGCGACGGAAAACACGATAGCCATTGCGAGCAGTGCTGAAACTAAATTTTTTCTCAAGTTGTCCCTCCCAGGAACCTTGCAAAACTATATTGGGTGGTAGTGAGGCGCGTTAAAATCTGGAAACGATTTTGTGAATTACGCGTGAATGGGAGTTGAATGAATTTTATTTTTTATTAAGCGCGGATTAAGGTTGGCGGCTTGAAGGCGTCCGACGTATGACGTTTGTGACGCAAGCGCAGTGTGCGGAATGGGATTTCTGTTGTGTTAACGGGCGGTTCGAGACAGAATCGCGCGGTTTGGAATTGTGATGCAAACGACGACACTACTTAATTCGCTGCCGACGGAAGCTGGGAAGATTCTGCTGGTGCTTTTTCTTTCGTTCCTGGTGGGGCTGGAACGCGAAGAGCACAAGCTTGCCTCGGACAACTACGGATTTGGCGGAGTGCGCACGTTTCCGTTGATTGGATTGCTGGGATATGTGCTGGCTTTGCTTTCGGGCGGAAACTTAATTTTACCGGGCGTGGGATTGGCGGTGGTGGGCGCATTTTTGTGGCAGTCGTATCGATACAAGCTGGAACATTCGCCGCTGGCGGGAATGACGTCAGAAATGTCCGGCCTGCTGATTTACGGGATGGGCGTGCTGGTGTTTCAGGAACAATTCTGGATTGCCACGTCGATCGTAGTGATTGCGGTTGTGTTGCTGGAGTTGAAGAGTGGGCTGGAGAATTTGTCGACGCGCGTGCCGAGCGCCGAAATCCTGACGTTTGCAAAGTTTCTTTTGCTGAGCGCGGTGATTTTACCGGTGGTGCCGAATGCGATGTACGGCCCATTTGGATTTAATCCATTTAAGGCGTGGGTTGTAGTGGTAGCTGTGAGCGCGATTTCCTATGGCAGCTATCTTTTGCAGATGGCGACGCACGGGCACGGCGACATAATGCTGAGCGCGCTGCTGGGCGGACTTTATTCGTCGACGCTATCGACGGTGGTGCTGGCGAAGCGTGCGCGATCTGAATCGCATCCACATTTATTTTCGGGCGCGATGGTGGTGGGATCGGGAATGATGTACGTGCGGCTGATCGCGTTACTGGCGATCTTCAGCATGGATTTGTTGCGTCGGCTTTACGTTCCATACGTGACGCTGGCAGTGATTGGAGTTGTGGGCGGGTGGTTGTGGACGATGCGAAGCGACGTAAAATCGGATGAAGTTCCACAGGTGAAGCCCGCGGGAAATCCATTGGAGTTGAGCGCGGCACTTTTATTCGGAATACTTTTCGTGCTGATGCTGGCGGTGACTCATTACGTGCTGATTTATTTGGGACATGCGGGATTTTATTCGCTGGCGGGAATTACCGGACTGACGGACATCACGCCATTTATTATGAGTTTGACGCAATCGGCGAAAACGAATACGCCGCTGGAATTGGCCGCTGCGGGAATTACGATTGCGGCTTCGAGCAATAATTTGATTAAGGGATTTTACGCGCGAGGATTTGCGGACAAGCGCACTGGCACTGAAGGATTAATTTTGCTGGCTGCGTATGCGGCTGTGGGGTTGGCGGCGCTTGCCTGGTAGCTGTGAATAATTCTTCTGAAATCGCGGAAACTTCTTCCACCACACCTCCGGCTTCACATCGTGGATTTTGGAATTTAATTGCCACGCAATTTCAGGGAGCGTTCAGCGATAACGCGCTGAAAAATCTCGTCATCTTCCTGATTCTTGGAATGGGCCTGCCGCACGAGCGAGCCAACCGGATGATTTCGCTGGTTGGAATTATTTTCGCGATCCCCTTCCTTTTATTTTCGCTGGCCGGCGGATATTTTGCGGATCGCTGCAGCAAGCGTAGCGTGACCATCAGCACAAAATACATGGAAATTGCGGTGATGATTCTGGCGTTGGGCGGATTGGCAGCTTCGAGCTTACCTTTGCAATTCGCGGCGATATTTTTGGTGTGCACGCAGGCGGCGCTTTTTGGCGGAGCGAAGTATGGATTGCTGCCGGAGTTGCTACGCGAGTCGGAACTTTCCTGGGGCAATGGAATTTTGGAGTTGGGAACATTTGTTGCGGCATTGACGGGCACGATGGCCGGCGCTTTTCTAGCGGACACATTTCGCGGACGGCAGGGGTGGTCGGGCGCGCTGCTGCTGGGGATTTCGTTGATCGGCCTTACGACGAGTTACGGAATATCGCGTGTACCTGTTGCGGCGCCACTACGGAAATATACATGGAATCCGTTTAGTGATTTTCGTGACCAGCTTCGGATTATCCGGAGCGATCGTTTGTTGGCCTTGGCTGTGGCCGGGAATATTTATTTTTGGTATTTGGCGGCGTTGATCGTACTGGTTGTGGTGGTTTACGGAACGGGAGCACTTGGGCTGACGGCATTGCGAA
The DNA here is from genome assembly GCA_963778235.1 of uncultured Acidobacteriota bacterium. Classification (GTDB taxonomy): domain Bacteria; phylum Acidobacteriota; class Terriglobia; order Acidiferrales; family UBA7541; genus DASTCZ01. Next base: position 421,760 of record CAVZTQ010000001.1, read on the forward strand.
CGAGTTATTTGCAGGCGGCGATGGCGGTGGGGATTGGTGCGGGAAGCGTCGCCGCTGGATATTTTTCCAACAAGCAAATTGAATATGGGTTTATTCCATTTGGCGCGGGCGGAATGGCACTGGCATGCGCGGCGCTGGCGATGCCGCGTCTTGGATATTGGACTGTGTTTGCCGAACTTGGAGGGCTGGGATTTTTCGCGGGGTTCTTCGCGGTGCCGATTAACGCGCTGATTCAACATCAGCCGCCGATTGAACGGCGCGGGTCAGTGATTGCCACGGCGAATTTACTTTCGTGGGTGGGAATTGGATTGGCGTCGGCGGTTTATTATCTGACGGCGGAAGTGTTTCAGTTGGCGGCGCGGAAAACTTTTCTGGTGTCTGCGATTACGACGCTGATTGTGCTGGTTTGCATTGTTGTAGCGCTGCCGGATTCGATCGCACGGCTGATGAAACGGCTGAGCGGCGGTTCAGCCTAAAATATAGAAAACTTCACGCGCAGAAACTTCTTCGGATTCTGACGGAAATCGTTTAGCAGCAGGCGAATGTCGGCGGTGGCTCCGGTCAGATTGTCATAGAGTTGAGGATCGTTGAACATTTTGCCGACGCTGGAACTTGTGTCATTAAATTTCGCGGTGGCGTTGGAAAGATTTGTGCCAGCCTGCTTGTACGCGGTGAACAAAGAATCGTCGGTATAGAGTTTGCCGAACGTGCCTTTTCCGGCTTGCACGTTATCGAACATTGAGTTGCCCTTCGCAAACAATTGGCTGGCGCTGTCGTGCAGTTCGGAATTGTAAATTAATTTGCCGAACGTGCCTTTTTGTTGCTCAACGGCGCCAAGAATATTGTCAATGTGCGTGACGGAACTATTTGCTTTGGCGTAAAGCGCATCGTCGACATAGAGCTTACCGAAAGTTCCCTGCCCGGCCTGAATGCTGGTGAGCATCGCATCGAACCTATCTCCAACGCTGACAATTTTGTTGTAGGCCGCGTCGTCAGTGACGAATTTTCCAAAACTTCCTTTTCCGCTGCGGATATCCGTGATTAGGCCCTGCATTTGATCGGAAAGTCCGTTCAGGTGCTTGGCGAGGTCGGCTCCCTGCGCGAGCAACTGATTCATTCCGTTTTCGCCGTGACCCATAATTTCCTGATTATCCTGAAGCGGCGTGCCTTTAAATCCGCGTGAAATATTTACGAAGCGATTGCCAAGAAGTCCTTCGGTTTCAAGATTCACCTGCGAATCGGTGCGAATGTAATCGCGATATTTGGAATCGATGCGCACAACCATTTCAATGTTGCGCTGGAGGCTGACGGGTTGCTGATCTTTTGAGTTGTTGATGGTGAGTTTGTCGACATTGCCGACGTCGATGCCGTCGACGCGAACGGGCGCGCCGGTGGTGAGGCCGGAAACTTCCGGCAAATACGTGACCAGGCGATATTTTGGCGACCACGAACCGAGACCGGTGACGTAAAAAATCGCGACGATGAGCAGCGTGAGTCCGGCCATGACGAAAATACCGACGCGGAGTTCACCCCAGGTCAATTGATTTCGGTGCGGCATCGCAAAACCTCCTCACAATTGCGCAAACAACAACGGCTTCCGTCAGACGAGAAACTTTTTCAGATATGGATCAGGCGAGTCAAGAACCGCCTGCGGCGTACCCTCAAAATAAACTTTTCCTTCGCGCAAGAATAAAAATGAAATCTCGCCAGCGTCGCGCGCTGCTTCGTCCTTCGTAAAAGGTAGGATGCGGCTGGTCTGCGGATCGAATCGATAATTCGCCATGGCGAAGGCGTCCTGCAAGCGATGCGTGGCGAGAAGTGCGGTGACTCCCTGCGTATCGCGAAGACGCAACAACAACGTGATGATCGTTTGCGAAGTGACAGGATCGAGGCCGGCGGTGGGCGAATCGTAAAAAACCACATCGGGACTGGAAGCAAGGGCGCGCGCGATGGAAACACGGCGACGCATTCCACCGGAAAGATCGGAGGGCATGCGATCGAGCGCGTCAGCCATTTCAACAAATGTCAGAACTTCGTTTACGCGAGCGGCGATCTTGTCCTCGTCCTGCCCTTCTTCTTGCAAACGGTAGGAAACATTTTCCGAAACGGAAAGCGAATCGAAAAGCGCGCCTTCTTGAAAAACGAATCCGATGCGGCGGCGAAAATCGAAGAGTTCGTCTTCGGTCAACTGGCTTAGGTCGCGGCCGGAAAAAAGTACGCGGCCGGAATCGGGCTGAAGTAAACCCGCGGCGAGCTTCATGGTGAGAGTTTTCCCAGTGCCGCTTTCGCCGATGAGAACTTTCGTTTCGTGTTGCGCCACATGGAAGGAGAATCCGCGAAGGATTTCGGCCTCCTCGAAGCCGAGGTGCACGTCGTCAAATTCGATGACAGGTCCGGTGAACGGTTCCGCGGCGGGATGTTCGGCGACGTTGGGGACGGAGTTCATTTTAATTATTTTCGCCTATGCCGTTTTCAACTAAAGCGGATGACCGGAAAAATACAGCATGACGCGCGTGAGCACGACGTCGGTCGCAATAATTACGACGGAAGAAATTACGACGGCCTGCGTGGTGGCGCGGCCGACGCCCTGCGTGCCACCCTTCACCGAGAGTCCTTTGTAACAGCCGACGGTTGAGAGAATGAATCCGAAAAACAGCGGCTTGGTGAGGCCCTGCATTAAGTCCGAAAAGTCCAGTGTGTTGATGGCGCGGTGCCAGAACTCGACCGAGTTGAGGTGGAGAGTTAATAAGGATACGAAAAATCCGCCGACGAGACCGACGAGGTCGGACATAGCGACGAGCAACGGCAACATTAATATGGTGGCCAGCACGCGCGGGGTGACGAGTTTGCGAATCGGGTCGGTGCCCATGGCGCGCATTGCGTCAACTTGCTCGGTGACAAGCATGGAGCCGAGTTCGGACGCCATGCCGGAAGAATTTCGTCCGGCAACGAGAAGACCGGTGATTGTGGGGCCAAGTTCGCGAACGAGAGCGGTGGAGACTGCATCACCGGTGAGAGCGGTTTGACCAAAACGCGCGAATTGAGTGGCCGTCTGCAGCACCATTACCGCACCGATAAAAAAACCAGTAATCAAAACTACGGGCAGCGAGCCGACGCCGATGATGTCCATTTGCTCGAGGAGATCGCCAACGTAATGCGGGGGAGTGAAAATGCCGATCATGGAGCGCGCGGTGAGAACGGAATAATTCTGGAACGAGAGAACGCCCCGCATCACCGACCGGGAAAATACACCGGGGCCCGGCGTGGGCGTCGGCGGAGGCAAATTGGAGTCGGTTGTGGCCATCCGTTGGAGCGCCCGGTTGCGAGCGCGCAAGCGTCTTGCAAGGCTAACTTGCGAGTGGGGGAACGTCAAGCAGCGAGCTTGCGGAATGGCAAGTTCGGCCGAGCAAGTCTTTTGCTTCTGCGGAGATGAACTATCGCCGTAAATCGCGCGATTCCTTTTTCGTGGTGCGGCATCGGAATTAACAGGTGGAGATGAGAGAGATTTGTGAGGTCGGGGATCGGAGGAAGGGATATGAGCGCCACTCTGCAGCAGCTCGAAATGATCAAGGAAGAGGAGCGGCCGCATTACAACGTACTTTTTCTTTGCACGGGAAATTCGGCGCGGTCGATTTTGGCGGCCGCGATTTTGAATCATAGGGGGCACGCGAATTTTACGGCCTACAGCGGCGGAAGTTTTCCAAGAGGCGCTTTGCATCCGTTGGCGTTGAAGCAGCTTGAAACTTCCAACTTGCCGCTCGAAGGTTTGCGCAGCAAGAGTTGGGATGAATTCGGAAAACCGGGCGCGCCGAAAATGGATTTCATTATCACCGTTTGCGATAACGCGAAGGGCGAGGAGTGTCCGATTTGGCCGGGACAGCCAGTAACGGCGCATTGGGGAGTGCCCGACCCCGCGGCGGTGAAAGGAACGCCTGAGGAGATCGATCACGCGTTCCGGGAAACTTTTATGATACTGGAGCGGCGGATCAGTTTGTTTTTGTGCTTACCGTTGGCGAGCCTGCAGACAATTGCGCTGAGGAGTGAAGTGGACAATATCGGCGCTTCCTGAAAATTTGATAGGCTAGTTCTCCATGCTGCTTGCAGGAGAACCTTGTGACTGAAACGGAGTACCAACTTCCATTTGATATGCGCGTGGCGATTGAGCATCTGTCGGCGTGCGATCCGCTGCTCGCTAAAGTGATGGAAGGCGCAGAGGAATTTCGTCTTCGTTCGGATGAGGGCGAGAGTCCTTACGAAGTGCTGTTGAGTTCCATTACCTACCAATCTATTTCCGGAAAAGCTGCGGCGACAATTTATGGGCGCATTAAGGCGCTGGGTTCGGGCGGACACGCGCCTACTCCACAGGAAATGATTCGGCTGCGGAAATCTCAGTTGCGCAAAGCGGGATTATCCGGCGCGAAAATTGTGGCGATGAAAGATTTAGCGCGGAAGACGATTGAGGGAGTAGTTCCCTCTCACGATGAAGCGCTGAAAATATCGGATGAAGAATTGGTGGCGCGGCTAACCGCCGTGCGTGGAATTGGCGCGTGGACGGTTGAAATGTTTTTGATTTTCCGGCTGGGTCGGCCGGACGTTTTACCTATTCACGATTTGGCGGTGAAAAAAGGCTGGTCGGTGACGTATGGCAAGAAACACATGCCGAAGCCGAAGGAGTTGCTCGCGTTTGGCGAGCGGTGGCGTCCATACCGAACTGTGGCGAGCTGGTATATGTGGCGGGCGTTTGAACGCGCGGGACATTCTGTGACGCGGAGGATTCGCGCGAAGAAGGAGCGGAAGAAACAATTTTCCAAGGCAAAATCTTCGAGGCGTACTAAAGCTACGCGGAAATAAAATTTATCGGCGTCCGGAAGATGGATCGGGTGACATAGAGGAACTGACGTCGACTTCGATGGCGTTGGAACGCTCGAAAAGCGGCGCGTAGCAATTGCCATCGGGATCGTAGCGCTTACTACATTGGGATGTGTACTCCGGCCGGCGCGGCGACTGCGCATATTGCCAGACCGCGGCGAACGAAATTCCGCTTTGTGACGGTGGCAGAGGTTTTGCGGGCGTGGCACATCCAGGCGATGTCGGACACGCGTCGTTGTAAACGAAGAAGGAAATGTTGCGGCCTTCTGCGCCGTCGCGAATATCTTTCGCTGTAGTTACTCCATGCTCGCCATTTTCGGTAGCTGCGATTCCCGAACAATAAATTCCCGGGCGAAATCCGGCGGCGATGATTCCGTCAATCCATGAATGCAGATAGGCGCGCTGCTCGGGCAGCATGTGGCCGCCTTGCTCTTGATCGAGGAAAATTATTACGCCGATTGGAAAACCCTCGCGCTTGGCGGCTGCGATTGCGGCTGCGGAATCACGCGTGCCGATATTTTTGGCGAGCGCCACGGTCTTCAGTTCTTTGTAGAGGCGGCCGTTGAACAGAAGGAGAAACCCGAAACCGGTGGAATTTAGAATTTCGCGTTTGCCGCGCCACGTGTTTGCGGTCTCACCCGGCGGATTGTTTAGCCAGTATCCGGTGAAGAAAAAAGTTTTGTGAAGCGTGGGGAGCGCGGCGTCGCCGGGATAGGTGTTGCGGTCAAAGCCGAGATAGGCGCGCGATTCTGGCGATGCCGGACTTGATGATTGATGTGCGTGCGAGCCGCGCGCGGCGATGACGGCGATGGCGCACAGTGCACAGGTCGCCGTCAGGAGTAATATTGGACGTCGCATGACTGCGCGAATTTTATGTCAGAAACGATTCACGCGCATATTTTAATGTTGCAGTGTGATCTCGACTTGGCGGCGGATTTGGTAGCGCATCGGGTCGCCGCATTTCGTCAGGGCGAGGTCGGTGCAATCGCGTTCGATTACTTCCACGGGATTGTCCAGCGTCGCGGACAGGATTTTTCCGTCGACCAGACTAATCTTCATGATTGCGTCGAAAGTTTCTTTGCCGACTTGTCCGGAATATGTGCCGTCATTACTTTTTTGGAGTTCAACCCAATTGTTCGGCGTGTCCGCGACGGGAGTGTGCATCCAATCGGCGGGAAGTTTGATTTGCGGATTTGGCGGAGGCACGTGGCGAACTTCGAGGGTGGCGATCTTGTTCAGAGTATCAATGCTAGTGAGCGTGAAATCGAAGGCGATCACGTCTTCACCAATGATTGTATATGTGCCGTCGGCCCATGAATTTGGTGTGTTGGCCATTGCGTCAAAATAAAAATGGTCACCGGGTTTGGAAAATTTATTTAGTTTCACGGCGAGCCAGAGGTCGGCGTAGAAAGTGAGCATGTCCGTGATGGGGCCGACCATCGGAATTACTTGGCCGAGATTTGGCACACCGGATGGAGCGGCTGGGTCGAGCGACAAATTCTGGCGAAAATCCTTCATCGCGGGAGTCATGCCGAAGGGCTTGCCGTTTAGCACGAAATTGGTCCATGCGTATTCTTCGACGAAATTTCCGGCGGCGTTTTTCTTCACCGTAGCGGTGCCGTCAATCTCATACGCCGTATTGTTGACGCGATCTTTGTTGGTGGCTTTCATGTGATACGTAAGTTTTTCGCCGTCTTGATAGTGGCGAGTGAGAATCGATGAGGCAGCGGTTGGAGTTTGCGCCGCGCAGATCGATGGCAACATAACGGCAGCCGTCAGAACTAGCAGGAACAAATTTCGTAGTCGTGAATTCATTTGGATCTCCGATTTGGGTTATTTTCTAATTGAGTGAAGTTCGGTTTGGCGCAACGTCGTTACCTGCGTTTTGCCTCCAGCCCTTTGCTGAACAGTTCCATTTGAAACTTGAGGATTTCAGTTGCTGCTTTGAACGGCGGACCTTCGACGGCCCAAACGCAGGTTAGGCCGACGTGCATCGCCTTAAACGCTACGATCAATTTGGGAATGTCGATGTTCGGGCGAATCTTTCGGCGGCGTTTCAGTTCTCGGAACAAGGATTCGAGTGGCGGGTCGATTATTTTTTGTATTTCGACCATGTACGGAATGAAATGTTCGGTGTTGCCGAACATTTGTGCGAGAAAAACGCGGACAAACTGGTGATAGCGCTGTTTCAGCCGAAATTGAAACTGGATGTATTCGGTGAGGATTGACGCGAGGCTGCCGCGCGATTTGACGATGGTAGGAATGCGCGCCTGAACTTTGTGCTCTAGATCCACCATGAAGGCTACGACTACCGCTTCTTTAGTGTCGAAGTAATTGTAAATCGTGCCTTTGCCGATGTCGGCGGCTTCGGCGATTTGTTCGACGGTGACGCTGGCGATTCCGTGTTCGGAGAAGAGGTTGATTGCGGTGGAAATAATCTTGGCGCGAGCAGTGGACTTCTTGCGAGCACGGCGAGAGGCGATGGACTTTGTGACCATGGTCATTTATGACTGTAGTCAGTGCTTAAACTGAAGTCAAGCATGTGAATTTGGGCAATCGGAGATCGCAGACCTGAACGGAAAGGTCTGCGCCAGCCGGGATAGTTTGTTGGCAGCAAGACAAAAACGCCAATCAGGCGATTGGCGCTCCCAGAAGAATATTCCCGCCATTTCGGGGGGCCGCTTTACCGCGCGGGGCGGCTCCGATAGAATGTTGCGTTCGCGTTTGCGCGTTGCGTTGCCGTGTTAGGGTGCTATTAGCGCGCCACGCTGCAGGCTCACACAAAAATCATGTTTCGATTCGTCACTGCCGGAGAGTCCCACGGACAGGCGCTAATCGCCTGGATATCAGGCGTGCCCGCTGGAGTTCCGATGGATATGGAATACATCCGGCGCGAATTGCATCGACGGCAACTTGGCTACGGGCGCGGCGGGAGGCAGAAAATTGAGCACGACAGCGCGGAAGCGCTTTCCGGCGTACGGCACGGACAGACGATTGGCGCGCCGATTGCGCTGCGGATTGAAAATCGTGATTGGGCAAATTGGGAAAAGGCGTTGCCGGTGGAGGATATTGCCGGCGGCGAAGATGCTCAGCGCAGATTGACGGCGCCGCGGCCCGGTCATGCGGATTTAGCCGGCGCGTTGAAATTTAATTTGCACGATGCGCGATATATTTTGGAGCGCGCGTCTGCACGCGAGACGGCGGCGCGGGTAGCAGCGGGCGCGATCGCGAAAATGTTTTTGATGCAATTCGGCGTGGAGTTGCTGAGCCACACGATTTCTGTTGGCAAAGTGAAGCTGGAGCGCGCGGCTACATGGGACGAAATTCGCGTAGTGTGTGCGGATCTGGAATCACCGTTGCGATGCGTTGATGCGGCCGTGCAGGAGCACATGAAAGCCGAAGTGGATCACGTGTTGCGCGCCGGAGATTCTGTCGGCGGAACGTTTGAAGTGATCGCGCGCGGAGTGCCGGCAGGATTGGGCAGTCACGCGCAGTGGGATGAAAAGTTGGATGGAAAACTAGCGCGGGCAGTGATGTCGATTCAAGCTGTGAAGGCTTTTGAGATTGGCACCGGAGTTGGAAACGCGAGCGCGTATGGTTCGGAAGTGCAGGACGAAATCGGCTACGATAATGGCACGCGCCGTTTTACGCGGCCAACGAATCGCGCCGGCGGAATTGAAGGCGGAATCACCAACGGAGAAGATATTGTTGTTCGCGGATATTTGAAGCCGATTTCCACCTTGCGAAAAGCGCTGGGCACCGCCGATTTGGTGACGAAACAGGAAATTCGCGCGGCGTACGAACGGTCTGACGTGTGCGTGGTGCCTGCTGCCGGAGTTGCAGGCGAGGCGATGATGGCGTTGGTGCTGGCTGAAGCGTTCCTGGAAAAATTCGGCGGCGATTCGCTGACGGAAACACAGCGCAATTTTGAAGGGTATAAGAAACAGCTCGACCAATTTTAATTTCCAAAATTGAATTACAATGTTGGGCAAGCCGAATGTCGAAAACCGTGAAAGGTTCACGTCAAAGCATGAGTCGCAAAGAGGAAACTAAGCCGGTGGAAACGTCCGAAGGGCCGATTCTTCCAGAGGGCGTGAAGATTTATCCCATCGTGAAATACGGCGCGGAAATTCTGGAGCGCCCGTCCACGGACGTTAAGAAATTTGATGACGACCTGCGCCAACTTTGCGCGGACATGTTCATCACGATGTATGCGGCGTCGGGCGTGGGACTTGCCGCGCCGCAAATTGGGCTGGGCATTCGACTTTCGGTAATTGACACGAGCGTGGGCAAAAATCCTGAAGCAAAAATTGTGATCGCCAATCCGGTAATTATTCACGCAGAAGGCGAGCAGCGTGAAGAGGAAGGTTGTCTTTCCGTGCCCGGCCACCGCGGCAGTGTGGTGCGTCCGTTATTTGTTACGGTGCGCGCACAAGACGCATACGGAAAAGAATTTGAGATGCGCGGAGAAGATCTGTTGGCGCGCGCGTTCTGCCACGAGATCGATCACCTGAATGGAATTCTTTTTCTGCAGCACCTCAGCATGTTGAAACGCGATTTGATCAAGCGGCGCATCCGCAAACTCCGCAAAGCCGGCGATTGGTAGCCGCCAGCCATGCCAGCGCGTGAGTCTCCTCTGCGTGTGGTATTTTTCGGCACGCCTGAATTTGCGCTGCCCTCGTTACGCTTGTTGGTTGCAAACCCCGAAATTCAATTAGAAGCCGTAGTCACGCAACCGGATCGTCCCCGTGGGCGCGGCCAGCAGGTGAGCACGTCGGCAGTAAAGGATTTTGCGCTGAGCAACGGAATCTATCTTGTATCAGCCGGAAAAAATCCGCGATGAAACGGTGGTCACTTTTTTTCGACGGATGCAGCCCGATGCGGTGATTATTATCGCCTACGGCCAGAAAATCCCGCAGAGCTTGCTGGATATTCCCCGGCTGGGCTGGATTAATTTGCACGGATCAATTCTGCCGAAATACCGCGGCGCGGCGCCGATCAACTGGGCGATTGCGAATGGCGAGACTCGAACGGGCGTCACAACGATGCAGGTTGACGCGACGATGGATACGGGCCCGATTCTGTTGCAACACGAAATTGAAATTGAGGCGGATGAAACCGCGCCGGAACTTGCGCGTCGCATGGCCGAAGCTGGCGCGCCGCTGGTGATTGATTCCCTGCTGAAGCTCGACCGCGGAGAAATTGCTGCGCGTCCACAGGATAATTCGTTGGCATCACACGCGCCGATGCTGAAGAAGGAATTCGGTAATCTCGATTGGGCACTGCCCGCCGCGCAACTTTACAATCGCATTCGCGGGTTTGATCCCTGGCCGGGTGCGTATACGTATTTTCGCGGACAGTTGTGCCGCGTTTGGGGGCGTCCGGCAGATCGCGACGCGCAATCGCAACTTTTGCATTCGAGGACAGTTCCCGGTTCGCTCCAACTGGAGACCGGTGATCTATTCATCGCGTGCGGAGAACAGACTTGGCTACGCGCGGAAACGCTTCAGCTCGAAGGAAAAAAACGCATCACCGCGAAGGAATTTGCGAATGGAGTGCGGCTTGCATCAGGCGAAGTGTTTACGCCTCGCGAATCGAAAACGTAAACAGTCTTCCAAACATCGATTGACTCGACAGAACTGTCCTCGTAATATCCACCGGATTCCGACCTGGTCATTAACAAACGTACTTTCGTGGAGACCTCAGATGATTCGCAAAGAACCGCGAACTGTCCTCGCGCTGGTTGTGATTTTCGCGCTTTTAATCTTGACGCCTGTTGCCGCGCCACAGCAAAAGTTGGACAAATTTAAGGTTGAGCAAGGACAGCTCATCTTGGAGTCCGTCCACGATGAGGTAAGAAAGCATTATTTCGATCCGACATTCCACGGAGTGAACATTGACGCCGCGTTTGCACAGGCGAAAGAGAAAATCAGCGGTGTTGATTCGCTGAACCGCACTTTCGCGATTATCGCCGACACGCTGGACACTCTTCACGACTCGCACACTTTCTTTGAGCCGCCAGCACGGGGTTACAGCGTCGAGTACGGATTTCGCCGCAAGATGATCGGAGACAAATGTTTCGTGACGAATGTTCGCCCCGGCACGGATGCCGAAAAAAAGGGATTAAAGCCGGGCGATCAAATTCTCGCGATTAACGAACATCCGCTCGACCGCGACACACTTTTCAAACTGGATTAATTGTACGGAGTTCTCAGCCCACAGCCGGGCTTGATTCTGAACGTGCAGTCGCCGGAAGGAGAGAAGCGGCGACTGCAAATTCAAGCCGATATCGAACATTTCAATACCACGGATGGCGCCAACGACATTTTGTACCGGGCGAACAAACAGGAAGAAAACGAACGTCCGCGCTTCCACGAATTCGGCGACGACCTGATTATCATCACGGTGTCGAACTTCGTCATGTCGCAGATTGACTTCGACACAGTCATCTCGAAAATGCGGAAGCACAAGGCGGTGGTATTAGATATGCGCGGAAATCCCGGAGGCGCTGTATCGGAAGTGGAAGATTTTCTGAGAAATATAATGAATCATGACGTCCACATCGGTGATCGTGTCACGCGCGGAGGACGCAAGGCGGAAAATATCAGGGGCTTTGGGAACAGCGCGTACACTGGAAAAATCACGGTGCTCATTGACAGCCAATCGGCATCCGCCGCCGAAGTTACGTCACGCGTCTTGCAGCTTGAGAAGCGCGGGACTGTAATCGGTGATCTTTCATCCGGAAAAGTTATGGAGGCGCGGACCTACGTTGACTTCATCGGCGCCGGAAGAGCGTTTGGCTATGCGACATCCGTTACCGACGCCGATTTGATTATGTCCGACGGCAAGAGCATTGAGAATATCGGAGTTACTCCGACGAAGTCGTGTTGCCGACGGCGGCAATCTGGCGGCTGGACGCGATCCAGTTTTGGCCCGGGCTGCGGCAATATCGGGAGTTACGATCACACCAGAAGACGCCTTCAAGTTCTTTCCGTACATCTGGCTAAAGAATTATATGAGGTAGACCGCCGGATTTCGTTTCGCTCGTACGAATAGCATGCTACTTTTGATGTGGGAGCAATTTGATTCATGGCCTTTCGCGAAAAAATGGAATGGACAATGCACATGGGCTTGCTCGTGTTCATTCTGGCGGCCGCCGCGTTTCTGAGCGCCATCACCACCATCCGCATCGCGATTCGCAGCCGGCAGGTGCAACTTCCGAATCTTGTGGGACAAAATTTGACGTCGGCGCAGGACGAGGCTGCGTCAGCGAGGCATCGAACTGAAAGTCGCGGACCGAATTTACGACGCGCTTCCGGCCGGAACTGTCGTACGGCAAAGTCCTGCCGCTGGAACGCAGGTGAAGATTTCGCAGTACGCCCATGTTGTCGTGAGCCTGGGTTCGGTGAAAACGAGCATACCTCCGATTGAAGGAACGAGTTTGCGCACTGCGCGAATTGCGTTGCTACAAGCAAAGTTGCAACTCGGCGAGGTTTCGTCGCCTTATATGGATGACACTGATGGGGATACAGTTCTGATCCAAGAGCCGAAAGCAGGTGCTCCAGCTGCGAGTCCTCGCGTGGACGTGCTGGTTCCGCAAGGGCCTCGGCCAGCCGCGCTGGTGATGCCGTTCTTTATTGGATCGAGCGACACGGAAACTCAGCGACAATTAAATTCTGCAGGAATACGTAACGTAAGGTCCACGCCGGTACCGTCGCCTCAGTGGCCCGTTGGCACGGTGATTGAACAATCCCCTGCGCCCGGCGCTCGACTTGCGATGGATGGCTCGGTGGAAATCAAAGTTGCATCAGGACCGGCGGCGGCGCCCGCCGTTTCGCAGAACTGAAAACTTCTAATTTCACCCGTATTTCATACAGTCCCTGTGTTAAAATTGCGTGGGGGAGAATTGACTCCGCGGACTGAGATTGCTCCATCCATTCTTGCGGCGAATTTCGCCTGCCTAGGCGATGCTATCGGCACCGTCGAGGCGGCAGGCGTCTCCATGGTGCACGTGGACGTGATGGACGGCCACTTTGTGCCGAACATTTCTATCGGCGTTCCCGTCGTTGCTTCCCTTCGCAAGGCAACCCAACTACTACTGGATGTGCATCTGATGATTGACAACCCGGAACGCTATATTGAGGCGTTCGCGCGGGCGGGGGCGGATACTCTGCTGATTCATCAGGAAGCGACGCCGCATTTGGATCGCGCACTGGCAATGGCGCGTGAAGAAGGATGCAAGGCGGGCGTGGTGATTAATCCTGCGACGCCAGTGGATTTGCTGAGTGAAGTGCTTGGCGAGGTTGGGCAAGTTCTGGTGATGTCCGTAAATCCCGGATACGGCGGACAGGCATTCATTCCCCATTCGCTGGAAAAAATTCGTCAACTGCGCGATTTGCGTGCGCGATACCATTACAACTACCGGATTGAAGTGGATGGCGGAGTTGGTCCGGAAAACGTGGCTGATTTTGTTCGAGCCGGCGCGGAAATTCTTGTGGCCGGCACGTCTGTGTTTCATACCCCAGACCCAGCGGAGCAGTTCGCCGGTTGCAACAAATTGCCACTGACGCAGTGGCGGAAAAAGTTTGAGGTGTATCCCGTGAGATTTGCGCGAAACTTGGGACTTGCGGCAATTAGTTTGGCAATGGCTGCGGCGTTTGCTCTTCCCGCATCGGGCCAATTACTCCACAAAAAGAAAACCACGATTGATCCGCCACCGAAAAGCAATCTGGCGCCGGACAAGGTGCTGTACGACCGCGCGCGAGACGCGATTAAGCATGGGCGATACGAAGTAGCGCGACTGCAATTGCAGGCTCTATTGAACACGTATCCTGATAGCGAATATCTGGCGCAGGCGAAATTGGCCATCGGCGATTCGTATTTCAAGGAAGGTGGCGCGGGTAATTTAAATTTGGCCACGGACGAGTACAAGAGCTTCATCACATTTTTCCCGTTCCTTCCGGAAGCCGCTTACGCGCAGATGCAGATTGCGATGGTGCATTACCGCCGCATGGATCGCTCCGATCGCGATCACACGGAAGCGCAATTAGCCGAGCAGGAATTCCAAACTTTTTTGCAGAAATATCCGGATAGCCCGCTGGTCGCGCAGTCAACACAGCGTTTGCGCGAAATTCAGGAAGCGCTGGCCGATTCTGATTTCCGAATTGCATCGTTCTATAACACGCGCAAATCGTATCGCGCCTCGGCAAGCCGTTTGGGTGAATTGGTGGAACGCTATCCGCTATATAGCAACGCCGATCAGGCACTCTTAATGCTGGGGTCAATTTGGGAACGCGCTCCCGTTGCGAGCAAAGAAGATGAAGCGCTTGCCGCCGCCCGGAGAGAGTTTGCGATTCGGCTCTATCGAAAAATTGTGACGGATTATCCGCTGTCAGCGCAGGTGCCACACGCGAAGGAACGACTGACGGCGCTGGGCGCACCGATTCCGCAGCCGGATGCAGCAGCGCTCGCGCGAATGCAACAGGAGCGAACAACTCCGCGCGATCACTCGGGCGTCGTCACGAAGGTAACTGGAATTGTGCACAACGGTCCCAATCTTTCCGCTGCGGCGCGATTCGGAGATCCGAATATGAGTCCGCCGGATGAAAATGGCGGAGATCCTCATGAAAAAGAACGGGCCCGGAATGAAGCTGACGGGCACGGCGACGGATGGAGCCGCTACTTCGGACGGCAGTGGCACGCGACAGATTACTTCGCTTGATGGCAGCACCGTGATCGTCCCGAATACAACTCCGCCAGCGGACAGGAGATTCGTCGAGCAGTACGGGCACGCCGCCGGCGACTGCGAATGGCGCGCCAACAACAACGGGAACTGCAACCACTCCAGGCGCGACTACTTCATCTTCATCGAGAAATGATTCGTCCAGCAATTCCGGCGGATCGGGAAGCTCGGCGACGCCTGCAGCGCCTGTAGCGCCGACTTGTCCTGCGAATGCGAAAAAAGGCGCGACGACGATGAAGGATAAGGACGGCAAGGAAGTTCCGTGCACGCCTGCTGGAAAAGAATCGTCCAGCAAGAAAAAGACGGGCATCAAGAAAATTGTTCCCTGGGGCGGAAATTAGCTAGAGGCAAATCACCCGCGCGAAAATACGCGCGGCGAACTATCGAAGACTGCGAAGCGCTTTCGGATTCATTCACGCGATAATTTGAGCGCTTCGCGTCCCCACCTGTCCCTAGGTACAGGGACTACTCAACTGTGAAACACCTACTCTTCCTCTGATTGACTCACCTTTCGCGTGATGCTCCAATTGTCTCTGGCACATTTCTGCGAATGCTGCCTGGAGACGCACTTGCCGACGATTCTAGTAGCCGACGATAACAGCAACATCCAAAAAATGGTGACGCTCGCGTTTAAGGGCGAAGGCATTGACGTCGTCGCTGTTGGCAACGGTGAAGCCGCCGTGAAGAAGGCGATTGAGATTGTTCCCGATTTGGTACTCGCAGATATCTTCATGCCGGTTCGCAGCGGCTACGAAGTTTGTGAATTCCTAAAACAGGATTCGCGTTTCTCCCACATTCCCGTGGTGCTGCTTGCAGGCGCATTCGATCCATTCGACGAACGCGAAGCGCAGCGGGTGGGCGCTGATGGCGTGCTGAAGAAACCATTCGTTCCGCCTGACCCGCTCGTCACACTTGTAAAAGGATTGCTCGCGAAGAATGCTGAAAAACTGGTAGCCGTCGCCGTTCCTGTGCAGACGACCGCAGTATCTGCGCAGAGTTCGTCGGCAACACCGGAATCATCTGCGAGCGCTGCTCCGGTGTTCACTCCACCAGCATTTGTTCCGCCGCCATTTCCTTCTGCATCGCCTGAGCCTAGCGTTAAAGAAGATGAGTATCCGGAAGATGATATGGATATGGCGACGACTGCGCCGCCGATGCGCGATTTCTCTATTCCCGTTACACCCACTGAAACTGAGCATCATGGAGGGGCGGACGCTTTTGGCTCGATGCTGGATACGAGTCCGCTGGGAACCATGATGCCGCCGATGCGCAAGCTTGGCGAGCCGGTATCAGAAGAAGAAGTCGGCGAGGACCGAGAGATTCAGCCGGCGTCAGCGCACACAGCATTTGAAGGATTTTCTCCGTGGCGCGCGAGCGCTTCAAGCGCCGCAGTTGTCGAGGAAGAAGAAACAACCGAGCATGCTGCCGAGCAACCGAACCAGTTCATGCCTTCGCCCAAAGATTTGGAGGGCCGGGCTTGGGAAGTTGATCCAACGCTGGCGGATAAATCGCCCGATGAAACCGTGATTGAACCACGAGACGTGGTGTCTCCGCTGACGCATTCTGCGCAACATATAACTACCGTGCGCGAGAGTGATGGCGCGCCGGTTGCAGTCCCCGCGGCGCCTGAACCGGCTGCCATTGACGAGCCAGAGCCGAGTGAAAGCTCACCCGTTTCCGATTCGCGCTCTGCGTTTACGAAAGCACCGGGAGAAGCAGCACAAATTGTAGAACCAGCGGCGCCATCGCTGTCACCGTGGAGCTTGCCGACGACTCCTGTTGCCGAGACAGTTCCTACCCATTCCGTTGAGGAAGTTTCGAGCGCTTCGGAAACTTTCAGCGTTGAAGAAGTTTCTAGAGTTGAAGAAGTTGCGAGCGCTGCTCCGGTTGAAACGCACGCGGAACCCAGTTCGGAATTTATTTCGGCGGCCGATCTGGAACCGATTACCGATGCAACTGCTGTGGATGCGCCGACGTCTTCGTCTTCAGATGGATTCAATTCGGAAATTCACGAAACCGTTCCGGCTGAAGTGGAGCCCGTGATTGAGAGCGCGTCGCACGCCGATGAAGTTGTTGAGCCGAAACATGCGCAGACTGAATCATTCAGCGCTACTCCGATGGAAATTGCCGAGCCGGTGGCCGCTGAAGAGCACGTCCACGCGGAATCCGAATACCACGCGCAAAATGTTGAGAGTGCCTTCCCTTCCGAACAGACTGCTCCGCCGGAAGCGGATCCGAAAACGGAAACCAACGATTGGATTGCTGCGCTGCCCGCTCATATCAGCCCTGAGGACACGGTCACCATCGCGCGTTCAGTAGTTGAGCAATTGGCGCCGAGCGCGGTCGAATCCGTTGCAACTTCATTCCCAGTACCCTCTGCCGCAACTTCCGATCCGCGCGTTGTCGAGGATATTGTTGCGCGCGTGGTGGAGCGCATGCAGCCGCAAATTTTGGAAATGATCACGCGCGAAGTCCTGCGTCCCGTGGTGGAAGCGCTTGTTCGCCGCCAGCTTGAACAGAAATTGCCTGAGTAATTCCCTTTCGTATTTCATAAAGTAATTTCTTCCCGCAAAACTTGACGCGCTAAATTTGACGTGCCGCGCGCGCCGCCCGTATAGTGAATGTTCCATTGCGGCTGCCTGTGGCCGCTGTGTGCAAACATGGCCCGCGAAATTCCAAAAGGTTACGAACCGCAGCTCATCGAAGAGCGATGGGCGCAGCATTGGGTGGATAGCGGCTTGTTCCGCGCCGAAGAAAGCGCGAATGGGCAGGTGTTCTGCATCGTAATTCCTCCGCCGAACGTTACCGGATACATTCACATCGGCCACATGCTGGAGCACACGCAGATTGACGTGCTGACGCGGTGGCATCGCATGCGCGGCGAACGCACATTGTGGCTGCCCGGCATGGATCACGCGGGAATTTCCACACAGGTTGTGGTGGAACGCGAACTCGCCAAGGAAAATAAAACGCGCCAGCAAATTGGCCGCGTGGAATTTGAAAAACGCGCGTGGGAATGGAAAGCGAAAAGCGGCGGCACGATTAAGAAACAGATGATTCGGCTCGGCGATTCTGTGGATTGGTCGCGCGAGAAATTTACCTTGGACCCGCCACTGTATCGCGCGGTGCTCGAAGCGTTTTTGCGTCTGTATCGCGAAGGATTGATTTATCGCGGACGATACATTGTGAATTGGTGTCCGCGCTGCATGACGGCGCTGAGCGATCTGGAAGTTGTGCACGAAGAGCGTCAGGGAAATTTGTGGTATCTGCGATACCCGGTTGTCGGAACGAAGGAAAGCATCATTGTTGCCACCACACGCCCAGAAACAATGCTGGGCGATACCGGCGTGGCTGTGCATCCGGAAGACGAGCGCTACAAACATTTAATCGGCAAAAAAGTTTTGTTGCCGTTGATGAATCGCGAAATTCCGATTGTCGCCGACGAGGCTGTCGATCGCGAATTTGGAACTGGCGCTGTGAAAATTACTCCGGCACACGATCCGAATGACTTCGAGCTGGGCCGCCGTCACAAACTTCCTGAAATTGACGTGATGACGGAAGATGCACACATGAACGCCGCTGCCGGCGCGTATGCCGGAATGGATCGCTTCGACGCGCGTAAACGCATCGTAGAGGACTTGAAGGCGCAAGGATTCCTGGAGCGCGTCGAGAATCATTCGCACGCCGTGGGAATCTGCGATCGCTGCAAGACGGTGATTGAGCCGCGCGTTTCCACGCAATGGTTCTGCAAAATGAATTCCATGGCCGAGAAAGCCATCGAGGCGGTTACGGGCGGCAAGATTTCTATCGCGCCGGAAAATCAGCGCAAGATTTTTCTGGACTGGATGACCAACATTCGCGATTGGTGCATCTCGCGTCAGCTGTGGTGGGGCCACAGAATTCCCATCTGGCATTGCAAAGGATGCTCGGCCATGATGCCCGCGCTGAATTCCAACGTTGAAATGGTGGAAGGACACGCGCGCGCGGCGAGTCCTCCGCAAAAATGCGAAAAATGCGGCAGCACGGAACTTGAGCAGGATCACGACGTGCTCGACACGTGGTTCAGCTCCGGCCTGTGGCCATTTTCCACTCTGGGCTGGCCGGACGACACGCGATGATCTGCGCAACTTTTATCCGACCAGCTTCTGATCAGCGGCTACGACATTCTATTTTTCTGGGACGCGCGAATGGTCATGATCGGCTTGCATTTGACTGGCGCGGCGCACCGTTCCGCGAACTTTACTCTGCACTCGTTGGTGCGCGACGAGCACGGACAGAAAATGTCCAAGATGCGCGGCAACGTCGTGGATCCGCTCGAATGGATCGAGAAACACGGCACTGACGCTCTGCGCTTCACTTTAATGATCAAGGCCGCGCCGGGCACAGATATTTCACTCAGCGAAGAACGCGTGCTGGGCTACCGCGCGTTCGCAAATAAGATCTGGAATGCCGCGCGATTTCTTTTTGTGAATCTGGAAAAGTTTGAAGCCGGCGGGGATACGCTCGAAGATCTCGCGTCGCCCGACGTCGCGAACTGCGGCGCCGTACAAATCGGGCTCCGAATTACCTCTGGTGGACCGCTGGATGTTTTCGCGATTCGCCGAATCGTACCGCGAGTAAATGATGCGCTTCGCGAATTTCCGTTTCCACGAAGCCGCGCACGACATTTATCACTTCTTCTGGGGCGATTTCTGCGACTGGTACATCGAGTGGTGCAAGCCGCGCCTGAATTCCGACGACCGACGAAGCCGCCCGCGCTGCGTGGCGAAATATTCTTTCCATATTTGAAGCGGCGCTGCGTCTTCTGCATCCGTTTATGCCATTTCTCACTGAGGAGCTGTGGCACCAGTTGCCGCAAGCCGCCGGCGCACGCAGTATCGCGCTCGCGCAATTCCCCGCTCCCGCGGCCGTATGGATTGATGAGCACGCCGAGCGCGACATGGTTCAGCTACAGGAAATTATTGCCGCCGCGCGAAACCTTCGCGCCGAATTGAAACTTGATCCACGAAAGCCGATGGAAGCGAATTTCTTTGCGGCGACGGCGAAGCTTCGCGCGCTAGTTGAAGCAAACATTGGCGCGGTAAAACAGTTTTCGGCGCTTTCAGCGGTAGATTTCGTCGATGCGCGCATGAATCCCGCCGACGGCCCGCTGCGCTCCACGTCGGATTTCGATATTCGTATTCCCTACGAAACAGTTGCGGATATTGCCGGCGAGTTGGCAGCGCTGCGCAAAGAAAAAGAGCGACTCGAAGGAATTATCACCGGCCAGGAAAAACAGTTGAGCAATCCAGCTTTCAGCAGCAAAGCGCCCGCGGCGGTAATCGCGAAATTACAGGAATCACTCGCGGAGCGTAAGGCCGAGCACGGAAAAATCGTACAAAGAATTTCGCAGCTTGACGGAACCGCGCGCGGCACGTCTCCCGCTTAGCATCGCGCGATTCAACAGCACGCACAAAAACATTTGCAAATATGCCGCCGCGAACCAAATCGCCCGCGCAAACCGTCACCACGGATCGCCAGCTCGACGCGCTCCTGGCGCTGCTTTCGGATAGTCCGATGCTCATCATCAGCGGCGAGAAAATTGCGAGCGAAATCGGCGTTACGCGCACAACGGTTTGGAGATGGATCACCCGGCTGCGCGAACTCGGCGTTCAAGTGAAGGGTCATCGGAATAGCGGATACCACATCGAACGAGTTCCCGATATTTTGGTTCCAAATATTTTACGGCGCCGGCTGGCGGGAACACCTTTCGCGAAACGCATACATCATTTTTTCAAAGTGGATTCCACTAATCGAGTCGCGCTCGAGCTGGGCCAGCAGGGCGAGCCGCACGGCGCGATCGCTATCGCTGAAGAACAATCGGCGGGGCGCGGACGCACGGGCCGAGTGTGGCTCTCCGAAAAATCGCATGGAATTTATATGAGCATTCTTCTGCGCCCGCAACTCACTCCTGTACAGGCACCCGCGCTCACTCTTGCCGCCGGACTTGCCGCGCGCGACGCAATCGCAGAGCAAAGTGGGATCGAAGCGGACATTCGCTGGCCGAATGACGTTCTGCTCAACGGAAAGAAATTGTGCGGGATTCTCACGGAAATGTTTGCCGAGCCCGACCGCATTCGCTTCGTGGTTGTCGGAATCGGAATAAATGTGAATCACGCGAAAATGCCCGCCGCACTCGCAAACATTGGGACTTCTCTGCGCATCGAAACCGGCCGCGTCCACGAACGCGTTGAACTGCTGGTAAAGTTGCTGCGCCGCTTCGAGTCCTACTACAATCAACTCTGCGCGGAAGGCCCCGCGCCAATCGTCGCGCGCTTCAATGAAGTTTCCAGTTTTGCGGCGGGCAAACGGATTCGTGTCGCCGCCGCACAGGAAACTTTTTTGTGCACCACTGCAGGGCTCGACGCGACCGGTCTTCTGCGCGTGAAGCGCGACGACGGCCGCGTGGAAACTCTGCTGGCGGCCGATATTTCAGAGGTATCCGATGCTGCTCACAATTGACGTTGGCAACACGAACACTGTGCTCGGCGTTTTTCGCGACAAAGAACTCGTCGCGCATTGGCGGCTCACCACCGCGCGCGATCAGACTGTCGACGAGTACGGCATTCTCACGCGTAATTTGCTGACGCTAGCAAAAATTGAGCGGCGAGAAATTGGCGGCGTCATCATCAGCTCCGTCGTTCCTCCACTGAATGGCACTCTTGCGGAAACATCGCGCCGATATTTTGAACGGGAGGCACTTTTTATCGAGCCGGGCGTGAAGACCGGAATGCCGGTGCATTACGATAATCCGCAGGAAGTTGGCGCCGATCGCATCGTCAATAGCGTGGCTGCATTTGAAAAATACGGCGGCCCGTGCATCGCCGTGGATTTTGGCACGGCAATTAATTTTGACGCGATCTCTGCGCGCGGAGAATATCTCGGCGGCGTCCTCGCGCCGGGAATTGGAATTTCCGCGGAGGCATTATTTTCGCGCGCCGCGCGATTGTTCCGTGTGGAAATTCGCGACCCCGGAAAAGTAATCGGCACAAATACTGTCGCGTCGCTGCAATCCGGTTTGTATTACGGTTATATCGATCTCGTGGACGGAATTCTCGCCCGTATGAAATCGACACTGGGAGCAATAACCACTGTAGTTGCTACAGGCGGGCAAGCTCCGCTTCTCGCGAAAGGATCGCGACACATTCAGCACGTCGACGAATTTCTTACACTCGAAGGTCTGCGAATTATTTGGGAACGTAATCACGCGGATCGCGCCGCCGCGCCCCTTGCGAAGACAGGCGGCCCAAACGTGAAAGTTCCTGCGAAGAAACCGCGCGCGTAGTTCCCAGTTGAGTGAGCTCCGCGCGATGCGTCACTCTATAATGTGTGCCATACTGAGTCCGCGATTCTGCCCACTGCAGCAAATCGAATTGGCGCCCGGCTGCCATGAGCACGTTTAACTATTTCAATTATTTCACTGAAATTGAAGAATATTTTTGGCGGAAGCGCGGCGCGCATTTGCTCGTTTCGCCGCTCGATTGGGCCATTCTGGAAACCTGGCAGCAGGCCGAGATTCCGGTTTCCGCGGTGATGAAAGGAATCGATCGCGCGTTTGAAAAATACGAGCGTTCCAAACGCGGAAAGTCCGGCCGGCAATTGAAAAGTCTGGCTTACTGCGTCGATGCAGTTCTGGACGTCGCCGAAGAGGAGAGAGAAGCGCTCGCAGGCGCTGGCCCCTCAGCGGAAAATTCGCGCGAGACAAGCGAAACCTTTTCCGCGGCCGAATTGAAAAAGTTCTTCGGGCGGAATATCGAGCAGCTGAATCGAGCGGCGGGCAAATTAGCGGCCAACCAATCGGAACTTTCCACGCGCTTGCGCGATACGAGCGCGAAGCTAACCGAAATGTTGCCGCTGCTGGACACGACGGCTAAGCCCGACCTGGAAGATTTGGAGCGCCGCCTGACAATTTGCGAGGAGCGGCTTTCCCCCGCGCTCTCCGCATCGGCAAGCGACGAGTTGTTGCTCGATATTCGACGCGATCTCGACCGCCAGCTCGCGCCATATCGTCGGAAAATGACGGCGGCGCAGCTAGGCGATCTGGAACGCCGCTATACGCAAAAGCGTTTATTTGAATCGGCAAACGTTCCACGCTTAAGTCTTTTTTATATGAGCTAATTTCACACGCAATTATTTTGAAATGATGGGAACCCAAGCGGATGACTTCACCATTTGAAACGAAAATCGAAAAGTTAGTTTATGGCGGCGACGGGCTGGCACATCACGAGCAGAGCACCGTGTTCGTGCCGTTCGTAATTCCCGGCGAACTTGTGCGGGTCACACCCGTCGAAGCAAAAAAGAAATTCATTCGCGGAACCCCTGAAACAATCATCGAGGCATCGCCGGAACGAATCGCCGCGCAATGTCCGCGCTTCACTGTTTGCGGCGGCTGCCATTACCAACACATTCCCTATGACGGGCAGCTTCGATACAAGACCGGAATTTTGCGCGAAACTTTGGCGCGCATCGGACGCATCGAATGGACCGGCGAAATTCACACTCACGCTTCGCAACCATTTGGATACCGTAATCGCGCGCAGTGGGCGGTGCGTCCGGCCGGTAATCCCGCGAAGCCGGCCATCGGATATTTTCAACAGTCGTCGTCCGTACTCGTTCCCACCGACGTCTGCCCGATTCTTGCTCCAAAACTTGAATCAACTTTGGCGGCGCTATCGGCGGCATTCGCGGAAGGCCGTCTTCCCGGAAACATTACCGGCATCGAATGTTTCTCAGATTCAGCCGGTGAAAAAGTTTTGCTGAACGTGAGCCTCGCGCAAACTGGACAAACCGTTTCAACTCTCGCGGCGCGCTTTCGCGAAATTGTTACCAACGTTGAATCGATTCTCTTTCACGACGAAAAAACCGACGACTATCAGCTTCTCGGCCCCGGCTATCTTCATTACGAAGCCGCCGGACACAGTTTCCGCGTTGGTCACCTTTCATTCTTCCAAGTGAATCGATTTGTGGTGAAGGAGCTTGTTCGCGCAGTCGTCGGCGATGCAACGCCCGGCGAAGCGAAGCGCGGTCTTGCGCTGGATTTATTTGCGGGCGTGGGATTATTTTCCATTCCGCTCGCGGCGCGCTACGATCGGGTGATTGCGGTGGAAGGAAACGTCGCCACTGCGCGCGATTTGGAAGCAAATTTGAAAAATCACGCAGGGTCACGGGGCCGTCATGTTGACACAGAATCTTTTCTCGCCCGACACAAAGAGCCGGCCGATTTGGTCGTACTGGATCCGCCGCGCGCGGGACTTACGCCACCAACGATTCAGCGCTTACGAGATTTAGGTCCATCGCAAATCACATATTTATCGTGCGATCCCGCAACGCTCGCGCGCGATCTCGCCGCGTTCATCGGATCAACCGTGTCCGGCTCGCGCTATGAGATTAGTAATATAACTCTGTACGATATCTTCCCGCAGACGTATCATATCGAAGCGCTCGTAAAGCTCCAGCGCATTGGATGAAAATCCCCGGGCTCTGCGTCCTACCCGCCTTCTGCACAGGAATAATAGTCGCCGCATTGCACCCCGCTTCTGGGCGCATTGCAGTTCTTTGCGCGGCGACGCTGTTTCTGTTGGCAATCGCGCTGTGGCGCTATTATTTATATATCGCGTCATTTGCGATCGTACTTGCCGGATGGACCGCGCTTGGTTTTCTCACGTTTGTCGTCCAACAACACAATCGTCCCGCAAATCTCGCCTCGCATCTTGTTGAGACGGCCGCAATCGATTCCAGTTTTCCAATGCGCTGGCGCGGAATTCTGCGTGAAAATCCGGAAACACTTCCGTGGGGCACACGCTTCGACGTTGATTTGGAATCAGTGCAAGTCTCTGGCGAGCAGATAAATGTATCCGGCGGTCTTCGCGCAACTTATTTTGGCGAAGATGTCGCGCGCGCCAAAACTTTTCGCGCCGGAGATAGCGTCGAGCTGCTCGCGCAAGCTCACGTGCCGCGAAATTTCAAAGATCCCGGCGCGTTCGACACACGTGCAGAACTTGCTCGTCAAAATATTCAGTTAACGGCGTCGCTGCGCAGCCTGGAACTCGTGAATCAAATTGCAGGTCCGCCGCCAAAGTTGCGTCATCGCCTCGCGCGATTGCGCGCCGCGCTATTGAATCGAGTCGACACATTATTTGCTGCCGCTCCACAACAGGCTGCCGTCCTTCGTGCGATGCTGTTGGGCGATCGCAATTTTATTGACAATGAAGTTTCCGATGCATTCACAAAAACATCTTCTTACCATGTGCTCGTCATCGCCGGACTTCACGTCGCCGCGCTTGCTGCGTTCGTCGTGTGGATTTGCAGACGTCTGCGCATGGGGCGGCTGGCATCTTCGGGCGCTTCCCTTTGCGCTCTGATCGCGTATGTGGCCATCGTGCAGAATCGGCCACCGATACTTCGAGCAACGCTTATGGCAGCACTCTACTTGCTGGCTCGGGCATTCTTTCGGCGGCTAGACTCGCTTCAAACGGCCGCGCTGGTTGCAACGCTGATACTCATTGTTCGTCCGGGCGAAATTGGCGATCCGAGTTTCCAAACTACGTTTCTTGCGATGGGCGCTATTGGTGGCATCGCGTTGCCGCTGCTGAATTACTCCGTGGAGCCGCTGCGCTACGCGCTATATCGAATTACTGACGACACGCGCGACCGAAAATTCACTCCGCGTCTCGTGCAGCTTCGGCTCGACTTGCGCGCATTTTCCGCGACAATTGCCAATCGTTCGCCGGCGTGGCTGAATCGAATTGCACCCGGCGTCACTACCGCACCGCTACGGATTGCTGTGTTAATTTTCGAGTCGTGCATTCTTTCCGCGGCAATCCAGCTCGCGCTCGTACCCATGCTTGTCGAATCGTTTCATCGCGTACCGATTTTCGGATTGCTTGCGAACATTCCAGCCGTGCTTTTGACAGCAGTTATTATTCCGCTTGGGTTCGCCGCGGTGGGCGTCAGTTTTGTGTCACGACCCTTCGGCCACATCCTCGGTAGATTTGCAGGTGCGTCAGTTTCTCTGCTTCTAAAAACTGTTCGATGGTTCGCGAGTACTCATGTCGCGGACTTTCGCGTCCCAAACTTTCCACTTTGGTTGCAAATCATTTTCGCGCTAGCACTTTTCCTTCTGGCAGTCGGCGCGCTAACGCGGAAGCGTTACCTATATTGGTCAACTACTGCGATGCTCGCCACTTGCGTCATCCTTATTGCCGTTCACCCTTTTCCTCCGAATCTTCCTCGACACAATGTTGAACTAACTGTCCTCGACGTTGGTCAGGGCGATTCCCTTTTCCTTGCAACGCCTGACGGACACACCATGCTCGTCGACGGTGGCGGCGGAACGGTGCCAATCAAAATTCGCGGAGTTCGCACGCGCTTCGATGTCGGCGAAGAAGTTGTGTCGCGTTATCTGTGGTCGCGCGGACTGAAGCGGCTTGACGCCGTCGCGCTCACACATGCGCACGAAGACCATTTGGAAGGATTATTAGCGGTGTTGCAGAATTTCCGCGTCGCAGAATTGTGGGTTGGTCACGATGTTGCGTCCTCAAATTACCAACACCTTCTGCAAGTAGCGCGCGATCGCGGCACAAAGATCGTTCATCTCGAAGCCGGCAACACATTCACTTGGGGCGCGGTGCACGGAACTGTCCTCTGGCCCAATACCGATTCAGAGGTGCGCAGCGCGACGAATGACGATTCGTTGGTCTTTCGCATTCAATATGGCTCGGAATCGTTATTGCTTGCCGGGGACATTGAAAAACCTGTCGAGCGCGCGCTACTGGATCAGCAGCTTCCCATTTCATCTGCATTTCTGAAGGTACCGCATCACGGAAGCTCCACGTCGTCGACGTCGCCGTTCTTGGCGCAGGTGCGCCCGACATACGCGGCGATTTCTGTTGGCGAAAATAATCCGTTCAATCATCCAACCGCGGCCACGCTCGAAAGACTTCGCGCATCGGGCGCGCAAATATTCCGCACAGATCATGACGGCGCAATCACTTTGACGACGGATGGGAATTCGGAACACGTGGCGACATTTGCGGAATCCTCGCCGTCACTAATCGCGCGGCTTTACGGCTCGCTGCTTCGTTAAGCGGGAGGATCTTTCTCGCCGTAACTCGCAAGAATTTCCCGCGCGGCTTCCACTTGAGAAATCCGCACAAGAATTTCCGTGCCGTGAGTAATTTCCGAGTACGTGGGAAGAGGAAATGGGTCGGAAAACGTGGGCGAAGGCGAATCAATTCCGGCGCTCTGCAATAATCCGCGCAACACGGTCGCTTCCTCAGGCGTCTCCGTCTGAAAAATTGCGACGAATGGTTCTCCGTCTCCGGGTTTAGTTGGCTGGGCCATTCTTGTACCGAAATAAGCATACACCTAACGCAAGAATAGTTCAGGACGGTGTGCGAGTCGGCGCCTAGCGATTGAACTTAGTCAACAGCCACATGCGGAGGGCAAGAACGCCCATCGCGATCAATGTTCCGAACGCGGCGCGGTATTCGTGATTGCGGACGTATTGCGCCCATGAAAACTTGAAAGCACCGACAGGCTGTCGAGTGGGCCACGGAAAAAAGCCCGAAACTCGCGCGGTGTACGCCGCAAATTCAGCGCCGAAGCGTTCGCGCAAATCGCGATCTTCTCGCCGGACTACGGCGGGATAAAACATCAGAATATATCCAGCGACGATTGCGGCGACAATCCACGAATTCGCGCCTACAAGAAATCCGACGGCAAGGATTGTGCTTCCGAAATAAAGTGGGTTGCGCGTCCACGCATAAATTCCGGATATGGCGAGTTGCTGTCCCTTGCGAACAATTCCGGCAGCTGCGGCGCGAATCATCAATCCGACGAGTGCGATGCATGCGCCTTCAAGGAGCGATTCGGCGTTCGGTCGCGCGAAATAAAATCCGAGTATCGCCAGCAAATATCCGGCGGCAACTCGCCAGCGCACCCAAAAACTTCGCGTCTCGGTCATCTATTGGAGCCTGCCGGCTTTTCAGATGTATCGCTCACGAATGTTTCAATCTGCTGACCGGGCCGCCGCGGAATTTGACTGGCGCGTTCGAGCGTGCGTCTGGCCAGTCTTTCTTCTACAGCTTCCATCACTTGTTCAACGGTGATCGAATCCATCTCCTCGGAATAAGAATTTCCGCGTTTGTATGTTGTGTCGGCGTCATCCAGATTTCGCACAACGATGTCGCGGCCGCCGTACGGGCCGTTGCGATCGGGACTTGTGGGCCCGTAAAGTCCGACGACCGGCGTGCCGAGCGCGTTCGCTAGATGAAGCGGGCCAGAGTCGGCGGCCACCACTAATTCCGCCCCGCGAAGAAGCGCCATCGTTTCCGGAATTCCGTATTGCACGATTATCGGCATCGCAGCGGCGGAATTGGCCACAACAATTTCCGCGAGTTCAGCTTCGCCGGGGCCGCAATTAACAATGATGCGAATTCCGTGCGCATCCCACAATTTCAACGCAAGTTCACCGAATTTGTCCGCGGGCCACAACTTGGAAAGCCATCCGCCGCCGGGACTCAGAACGGCGTAGCGCGAAATCTTAAGTGAAGTTAGGAATTGATTCACAGTGCTTTGTGCATATCCGGAAATCGTCAGCGGAAATCGCGCATTGCTGATTTTCGCTCCGGCCGCGGCAGCCAGTTCCAGATTCATATCGACCATGTGCTTTGTAGTTGGCTTCACTCGCTGCGAATAAAATAGTGATGCCGCGCCTTCTCGCGCAAATGAAAATGAATATCCGATGCGCTGTTTCACATGCGTGAGCTTCGAGAGCAGCGCGGATTTGTAAAGTCCTTGCACGTCAATCGCGCAGGTGTAATTATTTTCACGCAATCGTTTTCCGCACTTGAAGAATGCGGAGATTGAACTGTCCGGGAGCGTGATGATGTCGTTCAGGTCCGGATTTCCTTCGAGCAACGGCTTCCATCGCTCGTTCACCACCCACGCGATGTGCGACCGACAGAACGTATCGCGCAAAGCGGCCAACATCGGCAAAGTGAAAATAATGTCGCCGAGCGAACTAAGCCGCACAATCAAGATTCGTTCGTCAGCCATTTTTCTTTCCGACGGAATTGTTGCCTGCAAGCTGCGCTAGCAAATCTCGCGTGGAATGATTCTTCGCGTCGCCGACGATCGCGACGCGGATTCCCAGTCGATCCGCGACGGCGCGTTCCGGAACTGTTTCAGCAGTGTAGTCAGTTCCCTTCGCGTGAACATTTGGGCGAAGCGCTTCCAAAAGCGGCTCAACATTCGGCTCGTCGAAAATAATTACATAGTCCACCGACTCAAGCGCGGCGACAAGTTCCGCTCGTTCATGTTCCGGAAGTATTGGACGTCCTTCGCCTTTCAATTTACGAACACTCGTGTCGGAATTAATCGCGACGACTAAAACATCACCTTCGGCTTTGGCTCCCGCCAAATATCGCGTGTGACCGACATGCAGAATATCGAAGCATCCGTTTGCCAGAATGATCTTCTCGTCCTTGGCACGATGCTGCGCCAGTTCCGTAGCGAGCTCATGCCGGGAAACTATTTGTTTTTGCTTTTTCATCGAGTATTTTAACTACGTACAGCGCCCTGCTCAGAATCACCGAATGCGCAGTTCTCAGAAAGCGCGATTTTTGCCAGTCGCTTCATTTCTAAGAGCAGTCAACAATTCTTCGCGGCGAACGGTTGCCGTGCCGCGTTTCATCACCACGATTCCCGCGGCGTAATTCGCCAGCTCGGCGGCTTCAGAATAAGTGGCGCCCGCGGCAATCGCCAAGGTGAATACGGCAATTACCGTGTCGCCGGCACCGGTCACGTCGGCGGCTTCATCGCTGCCATAAACGGGAATATGTCTCGGCTTATTGTTCCGCTCGAAAACCACCATACCGTCTTTGCCGCGCGTTACGATCAACGCTTCCAGGTGCATCGATTTCAAAGTTTGCTGGCCCAGCGATTCAACGGACGTTGAACCCTCTCCAATCCGAGTATCGTGCATCGATTCGATTTCGGATTCGTTGGGTGTCGCCGCGGTGATGCCGGAATTTCGATAATCACCCAGGCAATATCTCGAATCGAGAGTGATTTTTAGTTTCGTTCCCGCTGTGCGGCGAAGTGATTTTATCGACGCCGGCGTTACCGAACCGAAACCATAGTCAGACGCGAGTAACACACTCGAGCATTTTATTTTCGCGGCAATCTTTTTCAACAAAGTTTTCTGAACTGCAGCGCTGAGCGGCGTTTGAGGTTCGCGATCCACGCGCAAAACTTGCTGGCGAGTGGTGTGAGTCCAACCCGCAAGATAGCGCGTCTTCACTGGGGTGGACCAATTCTTCGCACGCACCAAACCGCTGACATCCACATTTTTCGCACGGAAATACTCGGTAAGCGCGCGGCCAGCATCGTCATCTCCGATTGCCGCGACCGGAAAAACACGGGCGCCAAGGTCGATAAGATTATTCGTGGCGTTCGCGCCGCCGCCGGGAAGTAATTCGGTTTCGCGATGACGCAGAATCAGCACGGGCGCTTCGCGGGAAACTCGCGAAATTTCACCCGATACAAAACGGTCAGCGACGAAGTCGGCGATGACGACAACCGTTTGTTTGGTGAAACTCTCTACGAGTTCTTCAAGACGAGTTAGATCTGCCGTCAATTTCGCCTCAGTGTGATGCCGGTCGTACGAGTGAACCGAAAAGTATCATATCGCGAACACTTCAGTCATTTTCAGGCTTTCTGTGCCGCTCGGCGGTTTCTGAAATCGTCCGCCATAGCTTATCTGGCTCACTGATTTCCATGGAAATCCGCACGCAGAAGACGGGCAATGTTGGCAGAAGAACATTTCTCAGATTGAAAATATCTTTTTCCGTGCAGAGCATAATTTCTGCTCCGGAATCCTGGGCGCTTGCTTGCAGTTTTTCAATGTCGCGTTGCGTGTAGGTGTGATGGTCGGGAAAACTGGAATGCCCCGAGACGCTTCCTCCCCACCTGCTCAGATCGTCAAAAAACGCCTGCGGATTGCCAATGCCGCAAAACGCGAACGCTTTTTTCCCGCGCCAGTCAGCCAGAGGCTCCGACACAGAGGAAGCCTGCGTCGGAATTCTCACGACATCCAGCAATTCTGTGACGGCGTGAAAAATCGGAACGTGAGTGATTCGCTGCACAATCGTTTCGATGGCCGGAGTTTTTGGGCTCCGCGTAACAATAATAATATCTGCGCGAGCAAGCGCGGATTTCGGCTCCCGCAGCAGGCCCGCTGGAATCATCCATCCTTCAGCGAAAGGATCGGTCGCATCGAGGAGAACAATATCGACATCGCGCGCAAGTTGCATGTGCTGAAAGCCATCATCCAGAACGAACCATTCAATTCCGTGCCGCGAAAGAATTTTTCCGCTGGCAAAACGATTTGCGCCCACGCCCAATTCCGCCAGATGTTGCAAACGCGTGCGATAAATTGCCACTTCGTCGCTTTGCGGAACGCCGCCGGGGCCCGCAGGAACTCCGCGATATCCGCGCGTGAGTACCGCCGCGCGCTTCCCTTCTGCGTGAAGCCGCTCAGCGAGCCACAACACCAGCGGAGTTTTTCCTGTGCCACCGGCAGTTAAATTTCCAATGCTGATCACTGTTCCCGGCAAGCGCTTCGATCGGAAAAAGCCCTTGCGATAGGCCGCGGCGCGTGTGCGCACGATTGCCTGCCAAACTAATGAGGCAGGCCAGAGCGCGATTTGCACCGGGCGCGGAATTTTCACGCGCTGCTCCCGTGAGTAAGCGGCGCGACCTCGGCGCCAGATTCCTTAATTGTCTGCGATGTCCCGGGCAGAATTCTTGCGATGTGTTCGATCGTACGCGCAGTGGCGCCGCGATTTCCTTCGACAACGGCCCGCGCGGCGGCGCCCATTTTTTCTCGCCGCGCAGAGTCTTCCAGAAGTTCGATCCACGCCACGCCCAAATCTTCCGGATTGGTGACCTGGCGCGCCGCTCCGCGAGATAGAAACGTATTCGCAAGCTCCTGGAAATTTTCCATGTGCTCGCCGAACAGCGGAGGCTTGCCGAATCCAGCGGGCTCTAAAATGTTGTGTCCGCCGGCTGCGACCATCGATCCGCCAACATATACTGCGTCAGCGAGTCCGTAAATCGCCGCAAGTTCGCCGATGGAATCGAGTAGCAGCACGCTGATGTCGCTGGTGAAAACCGGCGCGCCGCTTGTAATGGCCGGAGAGTTCAGGTCGATGCTCGATCGCCGCACTGACTTGCGCAGTGATTCAATGATGTCCTGCGCGGTCGCGTCGAATCGATCTGGTTTGCGCGGCGCCAGAACCAGCAGCGCGTTTCGCATTTGCCCTTGCAAAACGCCAAACGCAATCAGCACCAATGATTCTTCGCCTGAAGTGACGCTCCCGGCGACGATGAGCGGTCGACGTTTTTCGGCGTCAACCGTTTTCGCGAGCCATTTTACAAACGGAGTTTCCTGCGGCAGCGGCGAATCGTATTTCAAATTGCCGGTGACCACCACGCGATCCGGCGGAGCGCCTATTTCCCGGATGCGCGCGGCGTCGGCCTCGCTTTGCATCAGGAAGAGCGACGCGTTGCTGAGAACACGCCGATAGAAGCGGCCGATGAAGAACGGAAACCAGCGCAGAGCGCGCTGGTGACGGCGGAATGATTTTTTCGAGATGCGTCCATTCACGAAAATGATTGGCACGCCCGCGCGCTGTGTTTGGCGCATAAAGTTCGGCCAAATTTCGGTTTCCACAATGATCACGCATGCCGGGCGAACAGCGCGAAGAACGCGGCGAACAATCCATGTCCAGTCGAACGGAAAATAAATTACTGCGTCGGCAAAATCGAAGCGCTCCTCGGCAAGTTTCTGGCCGGTTTCGGTGGTGGTGGAAATCACCAGAGGCCGCGCGGGGAATTTTTGTTTTAGTTGACGAGCGAGCGGCAGCGCAGCAATAGCTTCGCCAACAGAAACAGCGTGAATCCAGATGCATCCGGCAGGAAGCGATTTCGCTTCGGGAGGCAAGCCCCCGAAACGTTCGCCGAGCGTGCCGAAATATTTTCCGGTTTGGAGTCCGCGAAAAAGGAAATAGGGCGACGCAAGGAAAACGCCGATGGCGATGAGCAGGCTGTAGAGAAAATACATTCGGTGGTGCGAAGCTCCCCAGGCTAAATCACTTTATCGCGAGTTCGGCTCGCGGTTACAAATATTAACCCCGCGTCACGAATAGTGTTGCTCTCGCAACACGTTAAGATTCGCGCGGCGCGAATCGCGTTACACTTCCCCTAAAAGACGGTTATGGCAAACAACATATTATAGTGTTAGAACGTGAATCGCAGGCGACACTTCCTTGGGGACCTTGCATCCTATGGCGCATAACATGAAACCGCGAGTTTTCATGCTTGTCTTGTTGATGATTCCGGCGGCGCTGGTTTCGGCCATGTCGTTTCAGGCGACGTCCTCCCAGTCGCCTTCGCAGAAAGATCCCACAAAATTACCGGCGCGCGATGCACATCAGGATTTGCTGGTGGCGGCCGATCCGTGGATCACAGCCGAAGAATACAAAGCGCGCTTCCCGAAGGAAAATCCATTTGATTACGGCATCATGGCGATCGACGTTTACTTCAAGAATGACGGCGCGCTGCCCGTGCGAATTAATCTGTCCACGATTCGGATGACGATTGTGCACAAGCAGTCTGCGAACGAGGAACTGCCCCCGCTTTCGTCCAACGATGTAGCGAACTACATGTTGGGCGGCAAGAACAACGGAAAAAATCCCGCAAAGGGATCGAAGCTGCCGATTCCAATTCGTCCAAGCGACAAGAGTGCAAAAAAAGTGCAGGAGATGGCCGACGTGCTGCACGCAGTTCAATTACAAACAGATCTAGTCCCTCCGCATTCCATTGTGCGCGGACTACTTTATTTTGATGTCGACGGACATTTTGAGTGGACAACCACCGCGCGGCTCTACGTGCCGGATTTAAGAACCATGGGCACGGACAAGACGCTTCTGTTTTTTGATGTGGATTTGGGTTTGGCTGTTGAGCAGTAGAAAAAGCGGTCACCGTGAATCGCCGCTCGGCGGCTTCGGAATGATTTTCGTTTCGTAAGCGAAAGTTAGAATCGACTCCACTTGCACGACATTTCCATCAATGGACAACGGCTTGAAACTCCACTGCTTCAGTTGATTCACCGCAGCGTCACTCATTGCGGGACTATGGGAGTTCAGCTCATACGTTTCACGAATTCGCCCCTCGCGATCAATGCAAACGTACACACTCAATTCACCGGCAGGTCTTCCGCCTTCTATCGGGGGCCACTGCATTGGAGGCGAGCTCACGGCACTTGCTCGGAGCATTTGCTCGCTTACCGTAATTGTACGCAATTCAGCGCTGTGCTGCTGAACTTTGAAAAGCGAATCGTCCGAAGTTCTTAATTCGGTCAACTCTTCGATCTTCGCTCCAACTTCAGTGCCCGATTCAATGTACTCGCGAAGATACCGCGCGACTAATTTACCGCCGAATTTTTTATGATCGCTATACGCCATTTCGTAACCGGGAATTCCGATTGATTCCATCCTGTCATCATCAAAACAGTATGACGAGAAAATACTGTTCTGCACCGGTGGAATGCCCACATGGGATTCAAACCTGCGGCAGTAATGCGGTCCACCGGGCCAGGGATTGTCACTGGATTTCGACATATCCACACCATGCAGCGGCGCACCGGGATCGAATATTCCATTCACCACTGCACGCAGCCAGTTCGGATAATAATCGCCGGTAAGCTGTTCGCTGACCTCACTGCCATTCACGATTAACGTTTGTGAGAACTTTTCCGACGTGATCGTTCGCCGCCATTTTTTTGGAGCTACCCACCATTCCTCAATTTCCGCGTTGTAGTTATCGTTATCAGGATTCGTTGCTTCAAATACTTTTGCTTTCAGATGGAACGGTTGACCACCGGGCAAAGTAATCTGCGATTGTTGAACAGCGCGCGTGGACAGGTCACCCACCGCGGCTTTTTCTTTCGGGCATCCGAACAGGGCGACGCAACAGACTGGCAGAAGAACTACTGTGAACAGATTCTTTCGGCTCATCAGGACACTCTTATTGCATACCAATGTTAGAGATGGCAAGACGAATGCGAAATTCCAACAATGTCGGCGAACAAGCCGGCCGGGCGCCAGCATCGCAGCACTCATTGTGCAGAAGTAACGACGAACTTTCCTCGCCTAATTCCCCGAAGGCCTTTCCACGTGATCAATCACAATCACCTCAACCGGCCCTTTCCCTGATTCCAATTTCAATCCGAGTTGCTCCTCAACAGCATTGAATATCGATGGCGCGGTCGGATTGGGCGCGGCCGGCCCCGCGCCTGGAGTCGGAACAGCCTTGTTGTCGTCCGAGATGAATTGAAGCGTGAAATCGTAAACGGACGTGAGGCCCGTCTTATCCACAACGGTGCGCCCGACGTACGGGACAAAGACGCTTGCGAGGTCCGCACTGGGGCAATGCAAAACTGTAAGCGTGATGGGGCCGTTGCCAGTATCCGTGGTTACGCTTGCGCCACCCCGCCCGACCGGGACATCGGGCGCAGCGGGATTCCGTTTCGTTTCCTGAAGCTTGGGCCCGTTTTTCGCGATAACCAGCGAATAGACAGGAAGTTCTTTTGTCTCGTGATGAATCGTCAACTTGAGGCGGTCAATCAAGAGCGCTTGCAGCATCAGCAGGCGCTTGGGTTTTCGTTCATCCGGACTGAGTTTCTGAAACGCGTCAGCTACGGCGGGATCCATTTTCGCTTCGATATCGTAATGTTCGGAGCTTAGCCACTCCGGCGCCGCAAGCAGTTGATAATCTTGAATTCCGAAGGCCAATTGAATCAGCGCTTGCACGGAGGCGTTTGTGATGGCATAGCCGTCCGGCGTGCTGTGTGCGCGCATGCTCCCGCTGTTGGATTTGTTGGGTTTAATTGTGGCGACTTCAAACTCGAAGACGGGTGCCGGCGACGCTGCGGTCGTTTGCGATTGCGCGCTGACTGGAGACGCGGTAGCGAAGAGTAAGAAACTACAGATACAAATGAGCAATAAGTTCGCCCTGATTAGGAAGTTGATACCGCCGCGTGAATTTCGCATTCTGGCGCCTCTGAATTCATTTAGACGCAAGTGGCAGGAAAATGTCCCGAAATAGATAATCGCTGGACCCTGTTCCACGTGAATCTAATTGCGCGAATGGACTTGCAGGCACATCAGCGCTACTAGAACCTCTAATTCCCCGAAGGCCTTTCCACATGATCAATCACAATCACCTCAACCGGCCCTTTCCCCGATTCCAATTTCAATCCAAGTTGTTCCTGAATCGCCGTAAATATTGAAGGCGCCACAGGATCTGGCGCGGACGACGTAGCTCCCGCGACCGGTGCAACCGCCGCGTCATCCGGCAGAAATTGAAGCGTGAAATCGTACACAGACGTCAGGCCCGTCTTATCGATAATTGTGCGGCCGACGTGCGGCACAAAAACTCCTGCGAGCTCCGTATTGGTGCAATGCAAAACTGAAAGCGTGATCGGGCCGCTGCCTGTCCGAGACGTGCGTACACTCACTCCGCCTCGCGGAACGGGAATTCCCGGCGCAGAAGATTTTGTTCCTTGCAGTTTAGATCCGCCCTTCGCGATCACCAGCGAATAGATCGGCAACTCCCTCGTTTCGCGATGAGTCGTCAGTTTCAAACGGTCGACCACGAGCGCCAGTAGCATGTGCTGGCGCGCGATTCGGCGATCGTCCAGATTAAGTTTCTGCAGCGCCTCGGCCACAGCAGCATCCATCTTCGCTTCAATGTCGTATCGTTCGGACGAGAACCACTCCGGCCCTGCGATTATTTGAAAGCCTTGAATTCCGAAGGCCCATTGCATCAGCGTTTGCACCGGCACGTTCGTCACAGAATGGCCGTCCGGCGTGTTACGAACACCAATACTCGCGCCGCCGGAAGTGTTCAGCTTGATCGAGGCAACGTCATACTCAAAAACTGGCGACGTGGCCCCGACCGGTTGCGATTGCGCGCGAAGTGGACATGCCGCAGCGAGTAAACACGCAGCAAAAAGAATCGGCAATGAATACTTTGGCGCAACTTTGAATAGCAAACGCTTTGTTTTCCTCGTCTTAGCAATCATCCGCCATCTCTCCCATAGTCCATTTTGAAAAAATTGTGCAGACCCCACCCCTGGGGGTCGTTAGCTAAGTGTGGCTAACAAAGGACTTACGGCGATCTGGTGTGCATCTGTGTGCTAATAAGGGACTTAGCAGGAAATTCCGGTTCTTATGAACCATGTCGGCCCCACCACCCCCGGTACCGTTTTTGCTATGTATAGCAAATGAAGGACTTACAGGAATCTGTGGTGCATGTATTGCAACTAAAGGACTTAGCCGAAATTTCTCGTGGGCGAATCTGCAACCCGGCGTAGGGGGGCTGCTTGCTGTGCCCTCACCCGACGCCGTCGGAGCGGCCACCTCCCGGCAAGCTGACCGTTCATCACAACTGACACTCCACCGCCCCCACGTTCTCCACACGTCAGTCCCTCTTCCTTCTCTTTCCAAACTCTCTCATCTTTTCTCAGCGCGCTCTGCGTCTCTGCGTTAAGAGCATTTCTTGTCTTTTTCCGCCACCAAAAAGTGCATTATAATGCACTTTCCACAAGAACAACCCCTTCAACATGCATTATAATGCAGTTTTCAACCTTCCTACCCGCGAGACGCCGCCCACCAGCCAATTGTTCTCGAAATAATCCCCAGACGGCGGCCCGTACTCCATCCGCAGAATCGCGTCTGCGTGCGCACCGGTTTTGCGGAATCGAATTGCTCGGCTACAATCGTTTTGGAATCTCAGGTTACCTACCGAATGAATCTTCTGGACGATCTAAATTTACGACAGCGCGAAGCTGTGCTCGCAACCGACGGCCCTGTTTTGGTGTTAGCGGGTGCCGGCACCGGCAAGACACGCGTAATCACATATCGCGTGGCGCATTTAATTCAACAAGGCGTCGCCGCAGAACAAATTCTCGGCGTCACATTCACAAATAAAGCCGCGGATCAAATGAAAGAACGCATCCGCAATTTGTTAATCCGCGCCGGCATGGCCGCTGCCGATCCGTGGATTTCCACTTTCCATTCTTTTTGCGCGCGACTGCTGCGTCGAGAAGCTTCGCTGCTCGGTCTGTCGCACAGTTTCGCAATTTACGATGAGGACGACCAGTCCGCGGCAATCAAAATTGCGATTCAACGATTGAAAATGACGGAGAAGGGCGCGGAGCTGCGTCCATTCCAAAATCGAATTAGTTTCGCTAAGAATCACGCCATCACGCCGGAAGCAATGGCCACCGACGCGGAGAAAAAAGGCGACGACACCTGGCGCAAAACGGCGAAAGTTTACGCGGCCTATGAGGAAGTTCTGAAGCAAGCAGGCGCCGTCGATTTTGATGATTTGCTTTTGCGTGCCGCACAGGTGCTCCGAGATTTTCCAGATGCGCGCGTAAACTGGCAGGCGCGATTCAAATATGTCCACGTAGATGAATTTCAGGATACCAACCGCCCGCAATACGAATTGGTGCGGCTCTTGCTCGGGCCGGAACGAAATATTTGCGCGGTGGGCGATGAGGACCAATCCATTTACAGTTGGCGCGGCGCGGACATCAACATCATGTTGAAATTTCTGGACGAATTTCCGGGCGGCAAGGTGATTCGTCTGGAAGAAAATTATCGTTCACGGCAAAGAATTCTGAACGCGGCCGCGGCAGTAGTTGCACACAACACGAAACGCCTCGGCAAACAATTGACGGCCACGCGCGGCGAAGGAAATTTGCCGAAATATCTGGAAGCGCGTGACGCGAAGGGCGAAGCGGAATATATCGGCGCCGAAGTAAATCGCATTCAGCGGGTGGATCCCTCGCAACACACGGCGATTTTGTATCGAGCGAATTTTCAGTCGCGCGCAATGGAAGACGCGATGCGTCAATTTGGCATTCATTACAAGATGGTGGGCGGATTCAGTTTTTATCAACGCGCTGAAATTAAGGATGCTCTGGCCTACGCACGCCTTGCGATGAATTCGGATGACGACGTCGCGTTGATGCGGGTGTTGAATACTCCAGCGCGAGGAATTGGTGCACGAACAATCGAGCCGCTGCGCGATTTAGCCAACGAGCGGAAAATTTCTTTGTGGTCGGCAATCAGCGCAGCCGTGGAAAGGAATCCAGCGGGACTTGCGCCGCTGCGAGGATTTGTTGAACTGATTGAGCAATTGAAAAAGGATGCGCAGACTTTAGGGCCCGCGGAATTTGTCGCGCAAATTTTAGAGAAGACCGGCTATTTGGA
The DNA here is from genome assembly GCA_963778235.1 of uncultured Acidobacteriota bacterium. Classification (GTDB taxonomy): domain Bacteria; phylum Acidobacteriota; class Terriglobia; order Acidiferrales; family UBA7541; genus DASTCZ01. The sequence continues at coordinate 460,757 of CAVZTQ010000001.1, forward strand.
AATGTTGGAGCAGCGCGGCACCGCAGAAGATGCTTCGCGCGCCGATAATTTGCGCGAATTAGTGAACGCGGTAGCCGATGGTGCTGACGATGGCCAAACTTTGATTGATCTGCTCGACCGTACGGCGCTCGTTGCGGATTCGGATACGTTTGACGAAAAAGCGTCTGTAACAATGATGACGTTGCACGCTGCGAAGGGATTGGAGTTCGATCACGTTTTTCTGACCGGCATGGAGGAAGGAGTTTTTCCGCACTCTCGTTCGATGAATACCGAAGACGAAATAGAAGAAGAGCGGCGGCTGTGTTACGTCGGAATGACGCGCGCGAAAGAGACTTTGACGTTGACGCGTGCGGTGTATCGAAGAATTTACGGAAATGAAAGAGTGGAAGGTTCACAGCCTTCAAGATTTCTGGCGGAAATTCCCGGCGACATGATCGAAACCGAGCGGGGATCTTTGGCCGACGCAGGCGAGACGCGCCGCTACGAACCAGATCCGGAATATTCTTATTCGTCGGGAGAATTTGAGCGCCGCGTGAAGCGTTATCCGCCTGCGAACGAACGCAGTGTCCCATCCGCGCGGACTCCACGCTCTTCAAGCGGATCAAGTTCGCGCACAAAACAGCCGGGTGCGGGGCATCCGTTGATTGGCGTGCGCGTGCGCCATGCAACTTATGGCAACGGAACGATCATCGGAGTGGAAGGCGAAGATGAAGAGCGAAAACTGACCGTGAGTTTTTCCGATCACGGCACAAAGAAATTGATCGAGCGATATGCAAATTTGGTGCGTGCATAAACCAAAATAGGTGCAGCGCAAACTGCGCACTTTGCGCTCTGACAAATGTTGCGCGCTGGCGGCTGGCGGGTTAAAGTCTCCTCGCGTTCACGGGCGGTGGTAGTGACGTCACAACTGTTCCGCGTTAAAAGCATAGACAAATTAATTGCCGACGCGCACAAGCCGGAACATCGGCTGAAGAAGACGCTTGGGCCGTGGTCTCTCACAGCGCTGGGAATCGGCGCGATTATCGGCAGCGGAATTTTTGTACTGACGGGAACAGCCGCGGCCGGCGAAAATTTCACGGTCCCATCCATTTGGCACGCGCAAGTGTTGGACGTCATCGTGAACTTGATACGCCACGGCGGAATGGCCGGCGTTTTAATGCATGGACGTCCGGCAGCTGGGCCAAGCATCGCAATTTCATTTTTGCTGGTAGCGATTGCGTGCAGCTTCGCGGGATTGTGTTACGCGGAACTTGCCTCCATGATTCCGATTGCAGGAAGCGCGTATACATATTCCTACGCAACGCTGGGCGAAATATTTGCGTGGATTATCGGCTGGGATTTGATTTTGGAATATGTGGTCAGCAACGTTGCCGTGGCGATTAGTTTTGGCGCGTACGCGAAATCGCAATTAGCTTCATTTGGATTGAATCTTCCGGACAGATGGTCAACTCCCGTGTGGGAGTCAGGACACTGGACCGGCTCCTACTTTAATTTTCCTGCCTTCCTGATCATATTTATTTTGACAATTATTTTGGTGCGCGGAATACGTGAAGCCGCTGAGACGAATAACATTATGGTGGCGATTAAAGTCGCTGCAATTCTGGTGTTTCTGGTTGTCGGCGGAATGCTGGTGCATAAATCGAACTGGGTTCCGTTTGCTCCTTCGGGATTCAGCGGAATTGTGACCGGCGGCGCGATCGTGTTTTTTACTTACATTGGATTCGATTCGGTTTCTACCGCGGCGGAAGAGGCGAAAAATCCTCAGCGGGATTTGCCGATTGGAATTATCGGTTCGCTGATTGTTTGCACGATTTTATATGTCGGCGTTTCGATCGTTTTACTGGGAATGATGAAGTACACGACGTTTGGTTCGGGCGAAGCGGCGGATTCGCCGGTGGCCTTTGCGTTGAAACATTTGGGCGCGAACCGATTTGCGACATCGACGATTATTATTGGCGCGTTAATGGGAATGATTTCTTCGCTCTTGGTATTTCAGTATGGCCAGGCGCGGATTTGGTATGCAATGTCACGTGACGGCTTATTTCCGAAAATATTTTCCAAAGTACATCCAAAGTTTCAAACACCGAATTACTCCACCTGGATTGCCGGATTTGCCGTGGGAATTCCGTCGGGTCTTTTTGCGGTAAGTGATGTGGCGGATCTTTCCAACATCGGAACACTGTTTGCGTTTGTGCTCGTTTCACTCGGCGTGATTCATCTGCGCCGGAATCAGCCCGATCGTAAGCGCGGATTTCGAGTGCCGTTTGTGCCCTGGTTCCCCATGATTTCGATTATTCTGTGTGGTGGATTGATGACGGGCCTTACGGTGATCACATGGATTCGGTTTATTGTGTGGCTGGGCCTTGGGCTGGTAGTTTATTTAGCGTATAGCCGGAGACACAGCGAATTCGCGCCGGGAAATGAGGGCGCAAAGCAGTGATACGACGCCGAACAAAATTCGTAGCAACCGTAGCGCTGATATCGGCCTCGTCGCTTTTGCTGCCATCGCTTGCAGGCGCATGGGGAGCGAATGCGCATCGTCTGATTACAAATAAAGCTTTCGATACTTTGCCGGCGGAAATGCGCGGATTCTATGAAAGCAATCGTGTGCGCATGATTGCGATGGTCACAGACCCGCTCGATACACTCGCGAAAAATCCCGCGGAAAAGAAGTATCACGTGCTGTATTTGAATCGATATACGCCCTTCCCTTTCGATTCCCTACCGCGAAATTACAAGAAGGCAGTTGCGAAATTCGGCCTGGCGAAAATCGAAGCGAATGGCGTACTACCATGGCAAATTGGCGTCTACAACGAAAAACTTACGGATGCTTTCCGCAAGCAAAATTGGGATGACGTGCGGCAATACTCAACTCTGTTGGCGCACTATGTAGCGGAAGCGCAGGATCCATTTAATACAGCGGACATTACGGAGACGCGCGCAACGCTTGCCGGCGCTGACGAACGATTTGACACAAATCTAGTGGATCGCTACTCGTTATTTTTTCCGATGCGCCCAAATGACGCGCACTACATTGGCGATCCGACCGACAATGCGTTTGAAGATTGCTTCAGCTCGCATAGCTGGTTGCAAATTATTTTGCTGGCCGATCGGCGTTCACGCGCGGGCTTACCGGATTTCACCGACGAATATTACGACCGCTTCTACAATCAAGCAGGCGCGGTGGTGATTCGCCAACTTTCCGACGCAGCCACCGAAGTTGGCTCCTACTGGCTGACGGCTTGGACAAACGCGGGCAAGCCGGCCCTGCCGCAACATTAGACGCTCAATCGTGGCAATTCTTTCCAGTTCACCAGACAATTCAATTTCACCCGAGAATACACGCGCACTTATCGCGGCCATGCCGAAAGCGGAGCTGCATTTACATTTGGAAGGCTCGATTGAGCCGGCGACGGCAGTGCAGCTTGCCGCGCGCCACGGCGTCGCAATCACGGAGACGGAAGTACGTGAACATTATTCGCCGGGCGATTTCGCAAAATTTCTGGACGCGTTCAAATGGGTCACGTCATTTCTGCGAACGCCCGCCGACTACGCGTTGATCGCTGAGCAACTGGCGGAACATTTGCTGGCACAAAATGTGGTTTACGCCGAAGTGACACTTTCGATTGGTGTGATGCTTCTTCGCAAACAAGATGCGCTGGCAAATTTCGCGGCGATTCGCGCGGCGGCCGCACCGTTCCTATCGCGCGGATTGCGCATGCAATGGATATTTGACGCAGTGCGTCAATTTGGAGTAAGTGCGGCAGAAGAAGTTGTGCGGCTCGCTTCGCAATACGTGCGCGAGGGAGTCGTCGCATTGGGAATTGGCGGCGACGAACTTGCGCTGCCAGCGAAAGATTTCGTCGGCATATATGAGCGTGCCGGCGCGGCCGGGCTTGGCCGATTAATTCATGTGGGAGAAATTGGGAGTGCGGCTTCGGTGCGGGAAGCCGTGGAAATACTCGGCGTCACTCGAATTGGCCACGGAATCGCGGCAATGAATGATGAGACCGTAATGGATTTCCTGGCGGAGCGCGAAGTTACGTTGGAACTATGCCCGACGAGCAACCTCCGCACGGGCGCGTTGGCGCGGCAAATTGAAAAGCCATCGGCGCGCATCGCAGAACATCCATTGAAAATGTTTTTCCAGCGCAACATTCCTATAACTATTTCGACGGACGACCCGGCAATGTTCGAGACGACTCTGTTGGAGGAATATACGCACGCACAAAGGGCGATGGGAATGTCCGCTGATTCCCTGTTACGCGTAACGGAAATGGGATTCGAGAACGCGTTCTTGAGCTTCCAGGACGTATTGACATATTCCAAGCTCTTGCGGACCGCCGCTACAGCCAACGGTTTGGCGCAGGAATAATAATCTACGCCCGGGCTGGCGGCTGATTTCCGGGATGGAACTTCTTCGCCGCGTAACTGGCGAAAATAATAAACATTAGCAGGACAATCCCTTCTGCAATCGCAAACGGCGTTTCGGTGCCGGTCGGCGCTAAGGAATGTAGCGCCGGAACTCTCTTAAAACCCTGCGCAACCAGGGCAAAGAAATTAAAATACAAAACAAGTACCGCACTGACGGCGTAAATTCCCCGCGATGCGCCGGATAGATGCAGAGCGTAACGAGTGACGATCGCGAGAAGCAGTGCAATGCTCGAGACAGTTCCAAGGATAATTCCGGGCGTTATGTGGTCATTCGGGAATGCAAATCCCCCGGCGGTCGTCAGCACCGATGCCAGCAAGAAAATTGCGGTCAGGCCTTTTAGTTTTTTCGATCCGAATAATCCGAACATAACGATGAAACCGGTAAAAATTGCGATCAGGCTCAGTACCACGTGGATGGTCGTAAATGTTGAAAGCGACATGCCCAAGATCATTCGTTTGTCCTCCGCAAACAATTCGTTGACGAGGCGATGCGCGGAGATTAGCACAAAGCGCACCGCATACAAGCCGAATCGCAGCGCACGAATCAAAATCAGAATTCGGAAGTTGGCGCCGCCTCTTGATATACTGGCGGCATGAAAGCACACGTTTGGGTGATGCCGAAAACAACTGTTCTTGATCCGCAGGGTAAAACAATTCAGCACGCGCTGGCCTCGCTAGGTCACGCGCGAGTGCGCGAAGTGCGTCAAGGAAAGTTTTTTGTGCTGGACTTGGAAGGTGTGACGCGCGAGGAAGCGCACGCGGAAGTTGAACGCATCGCCAATGAAGTGCTGACGAATCCCGTAATTGAAGAATGCCGCTTCGAGATTATCGGCTAGTCCCCCGTTCGGAATTGGCTACGCTCCTAACGCTCCGTTGACTGGTTTGCCACTTCGGTGTGCTACGCTATTTATTGAACGAATTGCGCGGCCCGGCGTAGCTTTGCCCAGCCAGCCGCAGTAAATGCCCAAATTGGAGATCCTCTCGTGTGCGGAATAGTCGGCTACATCGGCCCTAAAAAAGTTGTTCCTCTTATCCTTGACGGGCTTCGCCGCCTTGAATATCGCGGCTACGATTCCGCAGGAATTGCCGTCGTGGATTCCGAAGGCAAAATGGACCTTCGCCGCGCGTCGGGCAAACTGCGCAATCTGGAAGAGGTAATCCGCCAGTCTCCGCTTGACGGCACATACGGACTTGGACACACAAGGTGGGCAACGCACGGCCGCCCCACGGAAGAAAATGCGCATCCGCACCGCGATTGCACTGGAAATATCGTCGTGGTGCACAACGGAATTATTGAAAATTATGTGGATCTGAAGAAACAGCTCATCGCCGAGGGACACAAATTTGTAACGGAAACGGACACGGAAGTAATCGCGCACCTGGTTGAAAAATACATGAAGGACGGCGGGCCGCTGGAAGACGCGGTGCGCAAAACCGTAAAGCAACTTCATGGAGTTTATGCGTTGGCTGTTCTTTCCACCTACGATAAAAATAAAATTGTCGCGGCGCGGCTGGGACCACCAGCGGTGATCGGCCTGGGTGACGGCGAATATTTTGTGGCCAGCGACATTCCAGCCGTGCTTTATCACACGCGCGATATTTTCTTTATGGCGGATGGCGACATGGTAGTCCTGACTCCCGAAGGCGTGCGCACTATGGATTTTGACGGGAAGCCTGTGCAGCGCGCGGTGCAGCACATTACCTGGGACCCGATCATGGCGGAAAAGGGCGGCTTCAAACATTTCATGCAGAAGGAAATATTTGAACAGCCTCGAGCAGTGCGGGACACATTGAACGGCCGCATTTCGCTCGATTCAGGAAAAGTTTTTCTGGACGCGATGGACATTACCGAGCAGGAATTCAAGAATCTAGACAGTGTAAAAATTATTGCCTGCGGCACAAGCTGGCACGCCGGACTTGCCGGAAAATTCATGATCGAACGCCTGGCGCGGTTGCCGGTGGAAGTCGATTACGGCAGCGAATTCCGGTATCGCGATCCAATCGTGAAGCCGAAGACACTGGCGATTTGCATCAGCCAATCCGGCGAAACCGCGGACACACTAGCAGCCCAGCGCGAAGCCAAGCAAAAAGGCGCGAAAACACTGGCGATTTGCAACGTGCAAGGATCGATGATCACTCGTGAAGCCGCCGGCACAATTCTTACGCATGCCGGCCCGGAAATCGGCGTGGCATCGACGAAGGCATTCACCGGACAACTTACCGCGCTGACGCTCGTCAGTCTTTATTTGGCACAGGTTCGCGAAACCGTTACCACGGATTGCGCGAAAAATTTAATGCAAGAACTGACTCGCCTACCGCATAAGATGGAAACGATTCTTCAAGGCGACGAAGCAGGAATTTATGAAAATCTTGCGCGCGAACTATTCCGCTATTCGGATTTCCTGTATCTGGGCCGTGGCATTCATTATCCAATTGCGCTTGAAGGCGCGTTGAAGCTGAAGGAAATTTCTTACATTCACGCGGAAGGTTATCCCGCGGGCGAAATGAAACACGGGCCGAACGCGCTGATTGACGAAAACTTGCCAGTCGTGGTGTTGGCTACGCGCGATCAGAACGATCCGGAGTCCATGACGCGTTACGAAAAGAGCGTTTCCAATATTAAGGAAGTGAAGGCCCGCGACGGAATTGTGATTGCAATTGTCAGCAGCGGCGATCAGCTGGCGCGTGAAGCTTCGGATCATGTGATTGAAATTCCAATGGCGCCGGAACTGTTCGCGCCAATTCTGGAAATTATTCCTCTTCAACTGCTGGCCTATCACATCGCGGTGCGCCGCGGATGCGACGTGGATCAGCCGCGAAATCTGGCGAAATCCGTCACGGTTGAATAGCGACGAATAGCGCTATTGCTTTTTCGCGTAACTCACTATAAGAATACTGGCCGCATGAGAGTTCCCTTCCCTATTTGGCGGCGAAGTCTGCTCGCGATCGGCGTAACGCTTGTCGGCAGCGCATTGCTTATTGCCCATCCCGGCCAAGCCGGAAAAACATTCACGTTAGGCGGAGTTACAGTTTCCGGCGCGAAGCGATTCACGCAAGAGCAACTCGTATCCGCCAGCGGATTGAAAAAAGGTCAGCAAATCGATTTATCGGGGATTGACGCCGCCGCAGATCGGCTCTTCAAAACCGGCGCGCTTGCAAATATCAGCTACACGTATCGCATGACCGGCGCTTCAATCGAAGTGCAGTTCAAACTCGCCGAAGCGGCAAGATTCCTTCCCTGCACGTACGACAATTTCGTTTGGTTTCGCGATGAGGAGTTGGTTGCTGCTGCCCGGAAGGAAGTTCCGCTGTTCGACGGATCGCTTCCCGTCGGTGGTGACCTTTCAACACAGGTTCCTGAAGCGCTCGATCATTTCCTTCAAGAACATTCAATAAATGGCACCGTGGTAGCCACTTTGAGTGCCGGTCTTGGCCAGCCGCCGACAAAATATGATCTGCGCATTACGGGCGTATCGATTCCCATTAAGGCAGTAACCGTTAATGGCGGTACGCTCGGAGCAGAAGCTTTAGCAAAACCAACGCACCTGATTTCACTTTCAGATTATTCTCGTTCCGTCGCACGCGGCGCGGGCCAATTCGGGTTGACCGAGGCGTATCAGGACGAAGGTTATTTGCAGGCAAAATTTTCCGATCCGCAAGTTGTGATGAAAGATCCGCAGGGACACGACGCGTCACTCGGAGTCACGCTGGTTTATGACGTAATTCCGGGCCCGCAGTATCACTTGAGCGGTGTGACGTGGAGCGGAAATCAGGCGATACCGGAAACAGAATTGGCGAAGATCGTCGAGGTGAAACCTGGTGAGGTGGCGCGCCAAAATAGATTCAATCTGTCATGGGTGGGCGTCGGCTTCCGTTATGGCAAAGACGGCTACTTGACGGCACATGTGGAACCAACGCCTGAGTTCGATGTGGCGCAGAACAAAGTGCTAATTCACGTGAAGGTGACGGAAGGTATTCAATACCGCATGGGAGTTTTCACAGCCACCGGCGTGCCGGAAATTACGTCGAATAAGTTGAAAGAAGCATGGAGATTACGTACCGGTCAGATTTACGACGAGTCTTATGAGACTACGTTTACTCAGCACGATATGGGAGAAGTGATGCGGCCAAGCGCAACTTCGCGCTTCACTCCCACGCTTCATCGCAGGATAAATGCAGAAGCGCAGACCGTCGATGTGGAGCTGGAAATTAAATAGCTGCCGCCGTAGCGATTAGATGTTGCGCTCGACCAAGACATCGCGCGAAAATCCCGTACAATGGAATTAGGGAGAGGCAACCGATTGCGTACCATTCGGTTTCATACAGGTATGAACTTCCGACGAATGATTTTTGTAGGGATGGCACTTGTTTGCGCGATGGTAGCGCACGCTCAGACGCAGGCTCCTCCGGCAACGGCGAAAATTGTGTCCATTGAAGTGAGCGGATCGAAAAAGTTTACGAACGCGCAGGTTGCGCAAGCCAGCGGATTGAAAGTCGGTGACGTGGTCGGCAAGGAAGAATTGCAAGCTGCGGCGAACCGGCTGGCGGCGTCTGGGACTTTCGGCGGAGTGAATTATCGTTTCACGACAGACTCGGCCGGAATTCACCTTACGTTTGAAGTTGAGGAAAGTTCTGGCGTGCCGGTCATCTTCGATAATTTTCCGTGGTTTAAGGATGAAGAGTTGGCGGCGGCGTTGCAACAAAAGCTCGGCTCATTCGACGGCACCGCGCCGCCGCAGGGATCACTACTTGATTCCATGTCGGAGGCTCTCGTAAATTTCCTTCCCACTCACGGAATCCACGGACACGTGACCCACACGCTGACGCAATGGCCCGACGGCGGACAGGTAATGCAATTCAGCGTCGAAGGAAATCCGGTGCTCGTGCAGGCCGTGGATTTCTCGGACCCGTTGGCGGCAAAATCTCTGCAAGTATCCGCGCAGCTTTCCGAAATTGTTGGGCACCCGTATTCGCGGCTCGCCATGGCGCTTTATGCGTATGAGGAAGTGCGCGCCGCATATTTGGGCGCGGGATATTTGAAAGTTTCCTTCGGCACGCCGACGGCCACGCTCATTGCGTCCACCAGCGGCGGACGCGCCGATTCCGTGCGAATAGCGCAGCCAATTAAACTTGGACCCCTATACCACTTTGGCGGAATTACGTGGAATGGAAACAGCGCGTACAGCACTACGTCGCTGAACAGCATGGTTCCGTTTTCTGCCGGCGTTGTGGTCGACGGAAATAAAATTCAGGGCACCTGGTTCGCAATCGCACGGTCGTACGGGCACATCGGATACATGGAAGCGGCGGTCGAGCCAACGGCAACGCTTGACGACGCCGCGGAAAAAGTTAGCTATCGCGTGGACGTGAAAGAAGGTCCGCAATACAAGATGGGCGATTTCATCGTGACCGGGCTTTCGCTTGATGGGGAGAAGAGATTGCGCGTTGCGTGGACGCTCGCCTCTGGCGCCGTGTTCGATCAAACTTATTTCGACGAATTTTTGACGAAGATTGCGAAGCCCACTCCTGCGATTTTCGGAAATATTCCGGTGCATTACGAGAAAATCGGGAATCTGCTGCGGCGTAACGAGGATAAGCACACCGTTGACGTGCTGATCGATTTTCAATAGTTGCTGGCGATTACCGCTCCGAACATTTTTGGTTCTCTGCGCTATACTTCCGGTTGATGCCGACTCCGTCGACAACTCTTATTGCACGCGACGTTGACTCTGCCGCAGCGGTCCAGAAACAGGAACGCCTTCTAAACCATCTGCGCGGACTGCCATCTGTGATTGTGGCGCTATCCGGCGGCGCGGATTCGGCGTACCTCGCTTGGGCGACCGCACAAGCGCTTGGACGAAAGGCGCTGAACGTTACGGCGATCTCCGCAAGTTATTCCGCGCACGACCGTGAGCAAGTGGAACTTTTTCTTCGCAGTACTCCGATCGAACACGAATTCATCGAAACGAACGAGCTTTCCGACCCGCGCTACATCGCTAATAATTCCGAGCGCTGCTACTTTTGCAAAGATGAGCTATTCGCGGCGCTTGATCGTCTCGCAATCGAACGCGGATTCGCCGCGGTCGCATACGGCATCAATGCCGATGACACACGAGATTTTCGTCCGGGCCATCGCGCGGCCGCGGAGCATCAAGTACTCGCTCCCCTGCTGGATGCGCAACTGACCAAAGCCGAAATTCGAGAACTGTCGCGCGTGGCGGGATTGCCCACATGGGATCGCCCTGCGTCGGCGTGCCTATCGTCGCGCATTCCTTACGGCACGAAAGTCACTGCGGAGAACTTAGCGCAGGTCGAACGCGGAGAAGCCGTACTGCGCGAACTCGGCTTCCGTCAATTTCGGCTGAGGCATCACGATGCGTTGGCGCGAATTGAAATTGCCAAAGACGAGTTGCCGCGAGCGTTGGATGGCGCGATGGCAACGCAGATTATTGCCCGCGTCAAGAAAGTCGGCTACACGGAAGTGACTATTGATCCGGATGGCTACCGTCAGGGTTCGCTGAATGTGTTGGCCGGAATTGACATCGCCACAACATCCTCCAAAACTGCTCCCGGACACAGCGAAACATCTTCGGCAGCTACGGAACCGAATCCTTCCAACTTGCGTATCTTAGGGTGACCGGCGCAGCCGCCAGTTCCGGCCGCCGCACGAATGCGTCACTCAAGGAGCCAATGTTCAACATGCCGCGCAAACTGTTTCCTCTGGGCTCAATTTTCGCCACAATTCTGTTCGCGATATTTTCGGCGGGCTGCGGCATCGGCCCCGGCGAAAGCAGCACCTTCGACAAAACATTTTCTGTAACCGGGCCCGTTCAATTGGAAGTAAACAATGGCTCTGGCCGGGTCGAAGTTCATTCGGGACAATCCGGCGAAGTGCGCGTTCACGCCGAATTTACTGTGTGGCTTTCGTTCTTCGATAACAAGGGCGATCACCTGAGTGACATTCGCAACCATCCGCCGGTGGATCAACAAGGGAATTTAATTCGAGTGGAATCGCGCGGCGATATGTTCAATCACGTTCGAGTGGAGTACACGATTTATGTGCCCGCCGAAACGGAAGTTCGAGCAAATGTTGGATCCGGCGCGATTGATGTGAATGACGTTCAAGGGCCCGTGAATTTGCATACCGGATCGGGAGGCATCGGCGCGCACAGAATCCACGGTGACGCCGAAACAAAAACAGGAAGCGGCTCGATCGAATTAATCGACATTGGAACTCGCGCCAGCGCGGAAACTGGCTCGGGCGGAATTGAACTGAGTCATATCGGCGGAGATATTCGCGCCACCACTGGTTCTGGCTCCATCCGCATGGACCGGACACCATCGCGGATTGTTACGCACACTGGGAGCGGCTCGATCAACGTGAGCGGCGCGGCTAGCGATTTGCGCGCCAGTTCTGGTTCGGGAAGTATTCACGTCGACGGCAATCCCGGGCCGAGCAGTTACTGGGACATTCACGCGAACTCGGGCAGCATTACTTTGACGGTGCCGAGCGACGCCGGATTTCGAGTTCACGCGCGCTCCGGTTCCGGCTCAATCGAAACTGATTTGCCAGTGACGATGGAAGAACAGACGGGCCGCCACGAATTGCGCGGTCGAATCGGCAACGGTTCCGCGAGCGTGGACTTACAGACTGGCTCCGGCGGCATCCACATTCGCAGATAAATCGCGTCCGGCAAATTTCAGGATACAATGGCCGGAGTGGCCACACACTTTCATTTCAGCCGGAATGTTGCAACGGCGATTCTCGCCGCCGCTATTTCCGTTTCCGCGCCGGCGTTCGGAATTCGACAGCAGAATCCCCCCCAAAAATCGCCCCCGACTGCCGCAACGGCGCAGAATACTCCCCCACAAGTTGATCCGGAAGCCGAACTGAAAGCTACGATCGATGAAGCGGGAAATGATCGCGCGGCGTTTGTGCACAATCTGGAAGAATATCTGAAGCGATTCCCCAATACTTCACGCAAAGCGGAAATTTATCGTGCGTTGATTGACGCCAACTTGCAGCTCCGCGAGCCGGCAAAGGCTCTTGATGCCGCCGAGCGCGCGATTGCCGCCGATCCACAGGACACTTCCACGATGATGCTGGCCGCAAATTTGTTGGAGGAACAAGGCGGCGATGCGGCGCTCGTCAAGGCGATTGGTTACGTTACGCGCGTCTACGACCGCATCGAAAAAACGCCCGTGGAAGACAAACCGGCTCGCGATTCCGAAGCCGAATTTCATGCGCAACAGCGCGGCGCGGAAATGACGTTGCTTCTTCTACGCGGAAAAATGCAATCCGAGCGGCACGCGTATGACGCCGCCATAACGGATTTGCAAGCGAGTTACAAATTGAAGGCGAATCCGGCCGCGGCAGAACAGCTCGGCGAAATTGCAGAGTTGCAAAAGAAAACGGACGTCGCGATCGAGCAATATCTAATCGCGTTCGTGCTTCCTTCGCTCGAAGGCGCTTCGGTGGACCGCGGCGACGTTCGTAAAAAACTCGGCAACATGTGGCAGCTCGCGCACGGAAGCCAAGCGGGACTGGGCGAAAAAATCCTGGAAACGTATGACCGCCTGAACCAACAAATCAAGTCGGACGACACCACTCCGAATTCGGGAGCAAAGGAACCGTACGCCTTCGTGCTGGGCCGACCGGGTGAGTCTGCGCCGCTGAAAATGTCCGACGAACGCGGAAAAGTGGTTGTGCTGGATTTCTGGGCCACGTGGTGCGGGCCCTGCCGCGAGTCCGAACCGATGCTCGAGTCGGTGCGTCAGCTTTTTACGGAATCAAGTGACATCGTTTTTCTGGCGCTGAACAGTGATGACGACCGCACTCGCGTCGCGCCGTATCTGGCGAAGGAAAAAATTGCAGGCACTCTCGCGTTTGCTGACGGGCTGGACACGCTACTCAACGTTCATTCATTGCCGACGATATTGGTTTTAGATCGTAACGGCAAAATTGCGTATCGCTCTGACGGAGTGGACCCAAACACGTTTGTGGCGAGTCTAACTATGGCGATTCTGAACGCGGTGAAAACAAAGTAACGCCCATCTTCAGAAAGCGTTGACGCAAATTACATTCTTTCCGGCGCTTCAATTCCAAGCAATCCCAAGGCTGAAACGAGCTGGCTTTCTACAATCGCGCAAAGGGCCAGCAGGAATTCTTTCCGCACGGAATCTGCTTCCGACAAGATGTGATGTTTGTGATAGAAATTATTAAACGACTGCGAAAGCTCGAAACAATATTTCGCGACGAATGCCGGCTCCTGCGATTTCAGCGCGGCTTCCACACGCGCGCCCAGCGAACCGGCGAGCAACGCAAGCTCCCACAAATCGTCGCCCTGCACGCCTTCGAGGATCGAGGCAAGGGCTTCGGGAGTCAGTGTGGAATTCACCGGCGTGGGCCGGTCCGCGCCTTTGCGCCAAATCCCACGAATGCGCACCACTGCATATTGGCAGTAGGGCCCGGTCTCGCCTTCAAAGCTCAGGGCGTCATTGAAATCAAACGCGATGATCGTGTTGCGCGCGAATCGCACCATGAAATATCGCAACGCGCCGATCGAAACCGCCTTCGTTATTTCCGCGCGTTCTTTTTCGGCGCGATCCGGATGGCGCTGGTCAACTTCCGCGCGCGCCGCTGCTTCCAATTTATCGAGCAGATCGTCGGCCTTCACGCCAAGTCCGCGCCGCCCGCTGACTTCCACATAACTTCGCGCCGCATCTTCCGGCGAAAGCTGATATCCCATTTCCATGGCGCAGCGAGGAGTGAGCGCGACAATCTCATAACTGAAATGGTTCGAGCGCGCGGCCTGCGCGTTAAATCCAAGCGCGCGCAATCCAGCGAAAACAATTTTCTGCAAATAACTTTGTCGCGCGTCAATCACGTTGTAGACGCGGTCCGCATGTCCAAATGGCGGCGCGCCCGGTTCACTGGCTTGCACGCGCGTCGTCCAAACCGTGTGACCGCCGGCAGTCGCGTGGAATGGAGCGTAATTAAAATCCTTGCCCAACAAACCGAATTTCCAAAGTTGATACGCAATGTCTTTGCCAACGTATGTGACGGTTCCGTTCGAGCGCACAATAATTTTCGCGTCATCGTCGGAAGCGGCTTCGGCGTTTTCGTCGCCTTCTTTGCCTTCGTCCAAATGCATCACCCAACATCCTGCCGTCTTCCCTGCCGTGGAAAGATGAATCGCGCCGCGCTGCTTCAGTAGGCCGAAAGCCATTTCCCAAAATTTCAATTCCAGAATTTCGCTTTCGCGCGGCAGCACGTCATAGGTAATGCCGAGACGGTCCATCGTGTTCATGTGGCAGTCAACAATCGCGTTGGAAATAATTTGGCCGACTTCAGCTTCCAGCCCCTTGCCGTGCTCGATCACCTTCATCGTTTCGCCGCGCAACGCGACTCTCGATTTATCTTCCTCAAGGAAATTTGTCACACGCGCATAAAGATCCCAGCAGTAGTAATCGAATTTCGGCGCGGCCGCTAAGGCGCTAATTTCGGCGGGCGATTTCTTTTCAATGTGCAGAAATCCCAGCACCACGTCAGCAACCTGCACGCCAGTGTTATCAATAAAGTTTTGGACTTCGACCCGCTCGCCGGAATATCGCAGGAGCCGCACGAATGTGTCGCCCAGAATCGCGTTACGCAAATGTCCGATGTGCGCGGCTTTGTTCGGATTGATGTTCGTGTGCTCGACAACAATTTTCGGCCCGGTAGCGGCCGCAATCGGCGCAGATGCATTTGGATGCAACACCGTCTGCATCCCCGCAAAAAAAGCCGCGCGATCCAAAAACACATTCAGATATCCCGCGCCAGCCACTTCAATTTTCGCCACGCCCGGAATCGCGCCGATCTCCGTCGCAATTTCCTGAGCAATTTGCCGAGGCGCGCGCTTCAGTCGCTTCGCCAACTCAAATGAAATCGGCGACGCCAACTCGCCCATCGCCAATCGCGGCGGACGTTCCGTCGAAACGAGAGTCTCAATTCCGTATCGCCGGCTGATAAATCCGGCCAATTGCTCGCGAACGCGGGCTTCTAACTCGTGATACACGCTGCTCCTTTGCGTGGTGCTGTTCCGAAGAAGGGAAAGTCATTATAGGCAATGGGTTAGCGCAGGTCAAAACGCGAGATTCCGCGAATCGCGCGCGAATTGACACTCCGCGAAGCACCGAATACTATCGATTGTTCACACAGGCTCAGCAATTTCTACTGGACGTTATTCCGAAATGCGAATTGCATACTTCGACGGATTTTCCGGCATCAGCGGCGATATGGTTCTCGGCGCTCTGGTGGACGCTGGATGTCCGCTCGCGCAAATCGAATCCGAGCTACGAAAGATTGTGCTTCCCGGATGGGAAATCTCCGCGGAAAAAGTGAAGCGCGGCGCGCTGGTTGCGACCCACGTAAAAGTCAGCACAGCTGAAACGCATCATCATCGCGGATATTCGATGATCGCCGATAAAATTGCCGCGGCAAATCTGGCTCCGCGCGCCGCCGATCGTGCCACGCGAATTTTTAAACGCCTTGGCGAGGCCGAAGCGAAAGTTCATGGCGTCGCCCTTGAAGCCGTACACTTCCACGAACTCGGCGCGGTCGATTCAATCGTCGATATTGTTGGCGCGGCAATTGGATTCGAGCTGATGGGCATCGATCGTTTCGCGTGTTCGGCGCTAAACGTCGGCGGCGGAACGGTAAAAACCGCGCACGGAATTCTTCCCGTTCCCGCTCCGGCAACCGCAGACTTGCTAACAGGAAAACCCACATACGCAAGTGGGATCATGCGCGAACTCGTGACGCCAACAGGCGCCGCGATTGTCTCCACGCTGTGCGATGAGTTCGGCGCACAACCGCGCATGAGCGTTTCGCAAATCGGATACGGCGCAGGTATTGCCGAAATAAAAGAACAACCGAATGTGCTAAGAATTTCCATCGGCGAATCCGCCGAAAAAGAAATCGCCGCGTGGGACGAACAAATCATAGTCATCGAAGCAAATCTCGACGACATGAATCCGCAAATTTATGGCTACTTCGCGGAAAAAGCTCGGGCCGCCGGAGCGCTGGATGTTTTCGCTGCTCCAGTGCAAATGAAAAAAAATCGTCCGGGAATGTTGGTCACGCTTCTCTGCACGCCAAGCGACGCCGACAAACTCGCCGACCTACTTTTTTCTGAGACGACAACCATCGGCCTGCGCAGTCACGAAGCGCGCCGCCGCGTGTTGGCTCGCGAAGCAGTCACGGTAAAGACTCCGCATGGCGATATACGTATGAAAGTTGCACGCCTGAACGGACATGTTTTGAATGCCGCGCCGGAATTTGACGATTGCCGCCGCGTGGCAGAAGAACATCGCGTCCCGCTGAAGCAGATTCTTTCTGAAGCGGCGCTTGCGTGGGAAAATCAGCGTGGAGGCACGCACTAGAAAATGCCGATTCCGAGCGCCAAACCGAAATTTTATTTGACTACGCCGATCTATTACACGAACGGCCTGCCGCACATTGGCCACACATATTCCACAATCGTGTGTGACACAATTCGCCGCTACAAACGCATGTGCGGATTTGACGTGGTGATGACCACCGGCACTGACGAGCACGGTGTGAACGTGGAGCGATCCGCGAAGGCCGCCGGCATGAAGGAAGCCGACTACGTCAATAAACTCGCCGCCGAGTGGCGCAAAATCTGGGATGAATTCGGAATTCAGGGCGACGAATTTATTCGCACCACTGATCCTCTGCACGCGCGCACAGTGCAATGGCTTTTCAAGCTGTGCCGCGAAAATGGATACGTTTATAAGGGCCATTACGTCGGCCAATACTGCATCTTCGACAATGCGTACGTGAATGAGGCCAAGCCCGGCGATCCGTGTCCGGATTGTGGCCGCCCGACGGAAACCGTCACCGAAGAAAATTATTTCTTCAAACTTTCTGAATTTCAAAAGCCATTGCTCGAGTTTTACAAACAGAATCCGAATTTCATTCAGCCGGAAGCGCGCAAGAATGAAGTCCTCAGCTTTGTGGAAGGCGGATTGCGTGACTTAAGCGTCACGCGAACTTCGATCCGCTGGGGCATTCCTGTGCCGGACGAATCGCCGCACGTTTTTTATGTATGGTTTGACGCGCTCACCAGCTACCTCAGCGCCGTCGGCGGCCCTGAATACGCCCGCCGCGGATATTGGCCGGCAAATTTACATTTGGTCGGCAAAGAAATTATTCGCTTTCACGCGGTTTACTGGCCCGCATTTTTGATGGCCGCGGGACTTCCCTTGCCCAAACAAATTTGGGCGCACGGCTGGCTGCTGATGGATAGCGCCAAGATGAGCAAGTCCACCGGAAATGTTGTGCGTCCGCGCCCAATCGTAAATGTTTTGGGCATCGACGCGCTACGCTACTACCTGCTCCGCGAAACTGTTTTCGGACAGGATGGAAATTTCAGTTACGACGCGCTCGTCACGCGCTACAACGCCGATCTCGCGAACGGCCTGGGAAATTTGGCGAGCCGCACGCTCACCATGATCGAGAAATATTGTGACTCGCAAATTCCCAAGCCCGGTGATGCGAGTGTTGGGGCGGGCGTGGCCGCCGACGCCGAGCGAGTGATCGCCGCCGCAAATGAAGGCTACAATCAATATCAATTCTCCGTGACTCTTGAAGCGATCTGGAGTCTGATTACTCGAGTCGATCAGCTCATCACCACGGAAAAACCGTGGACGCTTGCAGGCGAACAACAAGCCAGACTCGAAGCAGTGTTATACGCCGCCGCGGAAGCTCTGCGCATCGCAACAATTCTCGCGCATCCGGTAATTCCTGCGGCCACCGAAGGAATTTGGAAATTGCTCGGGCAGGCCGTTCCGCTGCGCGAACAACAAATTGACGCATTGAAGTGGGGCCAACTTAAGCCCGGGATGCGCATTGCAAAACCCGCGGGAGTTTTTCCGCGTATCGATAAAGCTGACGCAATCGAAAGGATGGAAAAGATGGAACAAGAATCCAGCAAACCCGCGGCACCACCAGCGCCAGAACAACCAGCGGCCACTCCGGTCGCAACCGGGGCCGCACCGGCAGCAGCAGTTCCAGCGGGGCCAGTGAAAATTGGAATTGAAGATTTTACGAAAGTCGAAATGCTGGTTGGGCAAATCCAAACTGCGGAGCGTGTCGCTGGCGCGGATAAGTTGCTCAAGCTGACCGTGGACATTGGCACAGAAGTTCGCCAGATCGTCGCCGGAATTGCGACTGCATATGAGCCCGAAAAACTAATCGGACTCAAAGTAGTCGTAGTCGTGAATCTTGCTCCCCGAAAACTGCGCGGCGTGGAATCCAACGGAATGATTTTGGCCGCTTCAATCGGACCAGAAAATCGACCAATTCTCGCAGGATTTGCGGAAGATGTTCCCGCAGGAACGCGACTGAAGTAGCCGCGCTTCTGGCGCACAATTTCATGGAACTCACAGACTCCCACGCGCATCTTGATTTCGCGCAGTTTGACGCCGACCGCGCGGAAGTAATTCAGCGCGCGCGGGATGCAGGTATTGTCGCGTTGCTCGCCATCGGCACCGGACCCGGCCCGGAAAAGTTGGACGCCGCGCTTCCCTTTGCCGAACAACATGACTGGATTTGGGCGACCGTTGGCATTCATCCGCACGAGGCCGCGCAGGTGACCGACACGCACATGGCCACGCTGGAAACTTTGGCGAAGCATCCGCGCGTAATCGCCTGGGGCGAAATTGGACTCGACTATCATTACGATTTTTCGCCACGCGAAATTCAGCACGTAGTTTTTCGCAGACAGCTTGCGCTCGCGCGCGAAGCGGAACTGCCCGTCGTAATCCACTGCCGCGAAGCGTGGACGGATTGTCTCGCCATCCTGCAAACCGATTGGCGCAGATCCGGCCTCGGCGGAATTTTTCACTGCTTTACGGGCACGATCGAAGAAGCGCGCGAAGGGTTGGACATGGGCTTCATGATTTCCTTCGCCGGAAACAGCACTTATCCCAAGGCGCAGAATCTTCGCGACGTCGCTCGCGACGTTCCGATGGAATCCCTCCTCATCGAGACGGACTCGCCGTACCTCGCGCCCCAAACTCATCGCGGCCGGAGAAACGAGCCGGCATATGTCGCAGAGGTGGCGCAGACGCTTGCGAGTGTGAGAAACTTAGCCGCCGAGGATGTGGCGTCGATTACGAGCGCTAATTTTCGCAGGTTTTTTGAACTAAGTATTCCGAGCAACGTATGAGCGCCACCGGGCAAGCCCGCACCACAGGGAGACAGGCCATTCCGCTGCTGATGGCAAAAGAGATTTTTGACCTCGTCCGCGACGACCTCGCAAAGGTCGAGCAGGAACTCGCGCTTCAGAGTGGCTCCGCGTTTGAGCCTGTCGCTGAAATCGGCAGTTACTTGCTGGGCGGCGGAGGCAAGCGTCTGCGTCCTGCGCTACTTTTGCTCGCCGCAGGATATTCAAATTATCAGGGCACTGCCGCAATTCGCCTGGGCGCGGTCGTCGAACTGATTCACAGTGCCACGCTTATTCATGATGATGTGATCGACGGCGCGCAACTTCGCCGCGGACGTCCTTCCTCCAACGCCCGCTGGGGCAATCACATGAGCGTTCTCGCCGGTGATTGGCTCTACATGCAGGCATTCCAAATGGCGCTGACCGAAAGAAATTTCCGCGTGTTGGATTTGCTCATCGAGCTAACGCAGAACATGGTTGAAGGCGAACTGCTGCAGCTCACACACATCGGACGCATGGATTTGACGGAGCAGGAAGCGCTTGAACTTTCCACGCGCAAAACCGCGTGTCTTTTTTCAGGATGTGCGCGCCTCGGCGCGGTTCTCGGTCAACAAGATGATTTGACGGAACAATCGCTCGCCGAATACGGCCACTATGCGGGACTCGCTTTCCAGTTGGTCGACGATCTGCTCGACTTCACCGCTTCGCCCGAACAACTCGGCAAGCCGGTGCTCAGCGATTTGAAAGAAGGCAAGGTAACTCTGCCTTTGATATATGCTCTGGAAGCAGACGGCGCCGCAGGCCGCAAGTTAGTGGCGACCGTCCTCGAAGAAAAAGATTTCCGCAGCGTGCGTCCTGAACAAATCACGGACCTTGTGCAGGAAACCGGAGCGCTCGATCGCGCCCGTGCGCTAGCCCACGAATTTGCCGAGCGCGCCAAGACTTCCCTGAATGGCGGCGCCAACACCGAATACGGCCGCGCGCTCATCAGCGTTCCCGATTTTATTCTCGCGCGCGATTCCTAGATTTCGTAACGAACGCGCAAAACGTAATCCTCGATGCTGCCCTTCAAGCTCGTCTATCACGAAGAATACGACCTTCATCTAGGCTCGCATGTATTCCCTTCTCAAAAATACCGTCTCGTGAAAGAAGCGCTCATCGCCGAAGGCATCGCCTCGCCAGAAGATTTCCTGAAGCCAGAACTGGCCGCTGATGCAGACGTTCTCCGGGTACACACCACCGACTACATCCATCGCATAAAATCGCACACTCTCTCTGCATCCGAGCAAATGCTCCTGGAAATTCCCGCCGGACCCGAAACCGTTCGTGCATTCTGGTTGGCTGCAGGCGGAAGTATTTTGGCGGGTCAACATGCCATGAAGGACGGCTTTGCCGCGAATATCGGAGGCGGATTCCATCACGCCTATTCCGGCCACGGCGAAGGTTTTTGCATGATTCACGATGTCGCGATTGCCATTCGCCGCTTGCAAGTTGACGGCACAATCGCCAAAGCGATGGTCGTCGATACTGACGTTCATCATGGAAACGGAACTGCGGCAATTTTCGCAAAGGACGAATCTGTCTTCACGCTGTCGATTCATCAGTTGAATAATTATCCCGCGCGAAAGCCGCCGTCGAATATCGATTTGAATCTGCCAGATCGAATTGGCGATGACGAATATCTGAATATTCTTGGTGAGGGAATGTTCCGCGCGTTCGAGGAATTTCAGCCGGACATGATTCTCTATGTGGCCGGCGCAGATCCGTATCGTGAAGACCAACTAGGCGGCCTGTCCTTAACCATTGACGGCCTGCGCGAGCGCGACCGACTAGTCTTCGATCACGCACGCCGTCAAAATGTCCCCGTAGCAATCACGCAGGCCGGCGGATACGCACGTAATGTTGCGGACACCGTGAAAATCCACGTAAATACGATCGTCGCAGCACGAGACGCGCTCCTCGCAAAATCTAAACTGAAAAAATAGCGCGCCGCCGCGCAAAACTTATTTCTCCGTAAAATTCATCGCCAAATCAATTAGCGTACGCACCGCCACGCCCGTCGCGCCCTTCGGCATCCACGGCTTCGTGTCGTCGTACCACGCCGTTCCGGCGATATCCAAATGCACCCACGGCACATCGTCCACAAATTCGCGGATAAACATCGCGCCAGTAATCGAGCCTCCACCCTTGCCGTTGCTGATATTCTGAATATCGGCGTAAGTTCCCTTCACCATGTCGCGATACTCGTCGTCCATCGGCATCGGCCACATTTTTTCGCCCGCAGTCTTCGCACTCGCCAGCAATTTATCCGTGAACGCTTGATTCGTGCCGAATACTCCGGAATTTATTCCCGCCAGCGCCACAACAATCGCGCCAGTCAGTGTCGCCGCGTCCACCAAATGTGTGCAGCCCAAACTTCGCGCGTAAGTAATTCCGTCCGCCAGAATCAGCCGGCCTTCCGCATCTGTATTCAGAACTTCAATGCTCTTGCCGGACATCGCAATTTGAATGTCTCCCGGCTTCTGCGCCGTTCCACCCGGCATATTTTCCGTCGCGGGAATAATCGCAATCACTTTAACGGACGGCTTCAGCATAGAAAGCGCGCGCATCACGCCAATCATCGCCGCTCCGCCGCACATATCGAACTTCATCTTGTCCATGTCCGCCGCGGGTTTAATGGAAATTCCGCCGGTATCAAACGTCACCGCTTTTCCGACGTATCCCAGCACCGGCCCATTTGGCGCAGCATTCGCGGGTGTATACGTGATCGCGATAACGCGCGGCGGTTCCGGGCCGCCTTGCGCCACCGAAAGCAGCGCGCCCATTTTCAATTCCGCGATGCGCTTCTCGTCCAGAATTTCGCACGCCAGTCCCTGTTCGCGCGCCATTTCTGCGGCGCGTTCCGCCAATATCTTCGGTGTCATAATGTTGGAAGGCTCGTTCGCAAGTTCGCGCGTAAAATTCTGCGACTCCGCAATAATTCTTCCGCGCTCAATCGACTTGTCCGCGCCGGAAGCGGCGTCCCATCCGGCAAGCGCCGTCCATTCAATCGGCTCACTCTTTTTCTTGCCGGTCTTGTACTTGTCGCCCTCAAAATCCGCCAGCAACAATCCTTCCGTCACCACCTGCGCTGACAATGCATTCGCGTCCGATTCGCGCGCCAAGAACGCAATTCGCTTCACTCCTCGCGTTTTCAAATAACGCAGCGCCGCTCCAGCCAGCTTCCGCAATTCGCCAGAATTAAATTTCTCTTTCTTTCCCGCGCCAACCACCAATAGCCGTTCAGACTTCAATCCCGCAGGCGCGTGAATCAGCGTCATCTCCAGCATCTTGCCGGTCAACTCGCCGCCGGACGCAAGCTTCTTCAGCAATCCGCCCGCCGCCTGATCAATCTCCGCAACGCGTCCGCTAATCGGATCATCCTCAAACACGTAACTCACCAGCGCCTGCGCTTCGATTGCATTTACCGCTCGCGATTCTGTAATTATTTTCATGGCCTTTGATTAACGCCTCCGGGATTTATAAATTGCGTCCTTCACTTCTCGATCTGCATCCTTTTTGCGCTCGTCTGCGCGGCGGTCCCAATCTTTCTTGCCGCGCGCCAACGCCAAATCAATCTTCGCAATTCCATTGCGAAAAAATATGCGCGTGGCGATAAGCGTCAAACCTTTTTGCTGAGTTTTCGCAAATATCTTGCGGATCTCCTGTTTATGCATCAAAAGTTTGCGCGAACCCAGCGGAGAATGGTTCCACGGCCCTCCCGCGTTGTATTCCGAAATGTGGCAATTCTCAAGCCACAGTTCGCCTTTGCGAACCTGCGCGTAAGCCTCGCGGATATTGGCCTTACCTTCGCGCAAAGCCTTCACTTCCGTGCCTCGCAGCACCATTCCGGCCTCAAACCGCTCCAGAAGCTCGTAATGATAGTTCGCAGCGCGGTTCTGAGCCACCATCTGCTCGGCGATGCGTTCTTTGGTTTTACCAGAGGCCTTGGCAGCCTGCTTTTTTTGAGGTTTCTGCGGCACGCCCATCCATCTTATCCGGCGGTGTTAACTATAAGCAAGCCAACATCCATACACCTGCTTGGAGCATCCTACAAACGAATGCTAAACTAATCTCCTAAGTTTGGCGTCTATCAACTATGACCAATCGCCGTCTAGCAGTACTAGTCCTCGGAAGTTTGGCCATCTTCCTTTCGGGATGCCCGAAGAGCAGTCAGGAAGCGAAGCAAGGGCTTAAGGCCGAGGAACTTCAGGATTACGACACCGCGCTGCTCTATTACCAGCGAGCGCTGCGTGAAGATCCTACCAACACTGAGTATAAACTGAAGGCGGCGCGCCTGCGTTTTGAGGCGGCGAACTATCACCTTTCGCAGGGTGAAAAATTGCGCGACAAGGGCGACCTGGCTTTGGCGCTGGCAGAATTCCAGAAGGCTGCTTCGATTGATCCCGCGAACACGCAAGCCGAGCAGGAAGTTCAGCGCGTGCTCGAAGCTCTTGCGGCGCGCGCCGCTGCCGAGAATCCCGCTGCTCCGCCCGTTCCTAGCGGTTCCGTAATGATGGACGCTCCTCCGGCGCTGAAGCCGCTCTCGAAGGACCACATTCCAAATTTGAAGATGACCAACGATTCCAAGATTGTCTTCCAGACAATCGCGAATCTGGCGGATCTCACCGTCGTGTTCGATCCTGAGTTTCAAGGCAAGCGAATTCCCTTCGAGGCGCGTAATCTGACGCTCCAGGAAGCGCTGGACATTGCTGCATTGCAAGCAAAAGCGTTCTGGAAACCGCTGACGGGCAATATCATATTCGTGGCCAGTGGCGATCCTGCGAAGCGCAAGGAATACGAAGAAGAAATCGTCAAGGTTTTTTATCTCACGAACATAACCGCGGATAAGGACCTGACGGAAATCGTCACCGCCATTCGCAATATGTTTACGCCGGCTCTTTCAAAGATGAACGTAATCACCGCGCAGAACGCCATCGTAGTCCGTGACACTCCGGACAAGGTCCTGCTCGTCGGCAAACTGATCAACGCACTCGACAAGGCGAAATCTGAAGTGGTCGTCGAAGTTTCCATTGCCGAAGTGAATCTTGATAATCAGACCACCCTCGGCATCACTCCGAGCACCAGCATTTCCGCCACTTTTTCCGGTTCGGCCACTACTACGAGTAGCTCTACGTCAGCCGCAGTTGTTGCGTTGAATATGCTCAAGCACATCTCCACCGCCGACTACAACATCAATCTGCCGAGCGCTACGGCGACCGCATTGCTCAGCAACAATAACACGAAAATTTTGCAGAACCCGGAAATTCGCGCGGTTGACGGCCAAAAGGCCACGCTGAAAATCGGCGACCGCGTACCCGTAGCCACTGGCAGTTTCCAGGCAGGCGTCGGCGCAGGACTCGGAACCGCAGGAAGCTCCGTTGTCAGCCCTCTCGTAAACACACAGTTCCAATATCAGGACGTCGGCGTGAACATCGATATTACGCCCAGAATTCTGCCCGACCGCGACGTTGCGATGCACATCAAGATTGAAGTTTCAGCCGTCACCAGCAACGTAAATATTGGCGGCATCAATCAGCCGGTCATCAGCCAGCGCGTGATCGAACATGACGTGCGTCTGCGCGACGGAGAAGTAAATGTTCTCGGCGGGTTAATTCAACGCACGGACACCAATAGCATTAGCGGCTGGCCGGGTCTCGCAAAAATTCCGATCATGCGCTACTTCTTCTCAACCGACTCGGTCGAGCATAAGAATGACGAAATTCTTATCGTGCTGACTCCGCGCGTCGTGCGTATGCCGAACATCACCGCCGAAAATTTGCGCAGCATCGCCACCGGCACCGATCAAAACCCGCAAGTTCACTTTGTTGAGGACGCTGCAACCGCGCCGGTTCTGCCGGTACCGCCTCAGCCAAAGCAAACAGCACCAGCACAAACGCAAGGCGTACCGGTAATTGGCACAGTTCCGCCGCCGGCTGCAACTGCGCCACCGGTAACAGCAGCCACTCCAGGCGGCCCTGCAACTCTGCGATTTGAGCCAAGCACAATTCCGATGAAGGTCGGTGACACTACCACCGTCGGCATTGTCGTCGAAAACGTGAAAGATCTTTCATCGATTCCCCTACTGCTCCAATACAACCCAGCTGTAATTTCGGTGGAAGAAGTGCGTCACGGCGGATTCCTTTCCGCTGATTCGCAAGCCGCCATCGTGCAGCAACCGAATCAAGCGCACGGCCAGGAAATTATTTCCGTCACGCGAACTCCGAACTCTGCGGGTATTAGCGGAACAGGAACAGTTGTGGCCGTCGTGATCAAAGCGCTGGCACCGGGCAATTCGCAACTCTCGATTGTTCAGGTCAACGCAAAAGATTCGCAACAACGTCCGATTCAACTCGTAACCGTCGAAGGCGCGGTGAAAGTCCAGTAGTAAGCAGCGCAGATAAGAAGTAGGAAATAGAGTTAGGCAGTAACAAGTTTAGTTGGGAAGCCAATCCATGCAGCGACCTCGCAAGCACTTATCTTCCAGCTCCGGCATGACTCTGCTGGAATTGATTATCGCCACAGGGATTCTCGTCATTCTCGCGTCCGCCGCGCTGCCTCTTACGCGAATGACGGTGAAGCGGCAAAAGGAAGCCGAGTTACACCGAGTGCTCCGCGAAATGCGTAATGCGATTGATCGCTACAAAGATGACGCCGACAATCACCTGATCGTCACCGAGCAAGGCTCGGAAAATTATCCTCCGGATTTGGACACTCTCGTGAAAGGCGTTCAGGTTGGCGCGCACACCACGGGAACAGGCGCTCCCGGTGCCACATCCACCCAGCAACAACAGCTGGTGCGATATCTGCGTGCAGTTCCAGTTGACCCGATGACCGGCCGCGCCGAGTGGGGCATGCGATCCGTTTCGGATGACCCGACCTCCACATCATGGGGCGGGAAAAATGTTTTCGACGTCTATTCCCTTTCGCAAGGCGTCGCAATGAATGACACAAAATATGCCGACTGGTAGAAAATTCGGATCTATCGTGAAGTCCGCAAAATCGCCGTCCGCTATTCACGCGACGGATCGGACGATGGGTCAGGCGCCGAAACGCGTCCAAGCAAATAATTCCGCGCGCCGCAAAATGCTCGGATTCACAATGCTCGAACTGATGGTGGTAATCGCCATCATCATGATTCTTCTCGGACTCGCAGCCGGCCGATATCAACGCTCGCTGTTGCATTCGCGCGAAGCGGCATTGAAGCAGGACTTGATGGTGATGCGCCAAGCCATCCAGCAATACACGTTGGATAAAGAAGCCGCGCCGCAATCTCTCACTGACCTCACCGACAAAGACAAGGGCGGCTACCTTCGCGAAATTCCAACCGACCCCATCACGCAACAAAGAGATTGGGTAACCGTCACCGAAGACATTCTTCTAAGCCCCGAGCAAACCAGCGTAGGAATTTCCGACGTGCACTCCGCATCAAATGACATGTCACCGTTCACAAACACCGCTTACAGTTCCTGGTAAATTTTCTCGCACGAATTCCGAAATTTGACGCCCACCAGCCATTCCGCTATCATTCATTCGCGGGGTGGAGCAGCCTGGTAGCTCGTCGGGCTCATAACCCGAAGGTCGTTGGTTCAAATCCAACCCCCGCAACCATGGGCACTTATGAGGAAAAACCTCTAAGTGCCCTTCTCATTTATAGTTACGAGTTGAGCCGTAACAAATCATTGGCCTAATTTATTGCCGCTGAGTTGTTCCTGTTCTCGATATTGGGAACAACTGGGAACAGATCGCCGTAGATCGCCCGCTCTACAGCAACTGCGGCCTCACGTTCCGCTTCTACAGACGTATGCGTATATACGTCTGCGGTCATCTTGATGGTGGAGTGGCCGAGAAATTTTTGCGTCAGCTTCAGGTTTCCCGTCTGCTCGTTTACGATACTCGCAGCCGAGTGTCTGAATGCGTGAAAACCTGACGCACCCTTCTGTCGCGGAATTCCTAACCTATCTAGGATTGGGTAGAGTGCGTCCTTCCGAAGCACGTCGGGGTCTAATGGCACTCCGTCGCTGTTGCAAAAGACGAAGTGATCGGGTTCTTGATGCAAACAATTCCCGTGGTGTGTCCTGAGGATTTCGGTCAGGGCATTCCCCAAAAGGATGTTCCGCGTGCTTGCCGCCGTCTTAGGTGAGACCAATTGTCCTCGCCATAGACTTTGCTCTATTCGAAGCACTTTCTGTTCCCAGTCTATATGCTTCCATTTCAGACCGAGTACTTCGCCCAATCTAGTTCCGGTCAGAGCCACGCAAGCGAAGAAAGCACGGAGTCCTTCTGGCGCTGCACTTACAATGTTCCGCACCTGTGCAGGAGACCAAATGGGTTTCTCGTGCCTATCGACTGTTGGCTTGTGTCTATTCCGAATTGGCGACCGGGCAATCAAGTCGTTGTCAACTGCCACGGATAAGATCCCCTGCAAGACCAAAAGCAGATTGCGAACTGTCTTTGGTGAGAGCCCGCTTTCCAGCTTTGTCTGTGAGAATCTCTCGATGTGTAATGGAATAATCTCCTCAATGCGAAGGTCGCCAAATACAGGCAAGATGTGCTGCTCTAGTGCAGAATTGTAACTTGTTCTCGTAGAGGGCTTCACACCTTTGCGCTGCAAGTAGGGCTTCCACCAGACATCCACGAAAGCCTTTAGACTCAGGTCTGAGTCTTGAAGCTTTATGGAAGATGCCTCGCGGATTCGTTCTTCCAAGACGGCACGGGCAGCCTTCCTTCCAACTATCCCGCGCAAGGTCTCGGCTCGCTGATTCCACTTCCCGTTCGCCGATCTCACCCTATAGCGTATTTTGAAAACGGTACCGAATCTGGTTGAGATTGGCATTGAGACATAACCATGCTGATACGATTGACGAGTCACTGTTTTTTCTCCTTTCGTTTTTGTGACCCGTCTCTGCTTCTCAATTGGATATAGAGCATGCCTCCGTTACGGAAGACAGACGCGACTGATTCCCTCAGACCGCGAGCCTTTCTTGAAAAAAACCTTACCTCGCGGGGCGAAAGCCTGAGAGGAAACAGCTTGCTTCGTCGATTGTCTTCTGTCTTTCGAGGCCGTCCCATATCGCGCGTAAATGTATACACATTTACAATTCGGGTCAAGGAATACAACGGGAATGCGCAGTTGTCTGAGAAACAAAACGTATCGTAGAGGATAGTCATGGCCCTAACCTTTCCAATACCCTGGGCCATGAAAACCTTAAATACTTGCCGAGGCGGTAGACCCCGAGTGCGCTTGCGTGGCCGTATACCCAGTTGCGGCTCACACTCAAGCGCGCTGCAAGCTCGTCAACCGTGAGGAGTTGTCCTCCATCTCGATCTCTTCTCACTGCGGCCTCGCTCGCCTCAGCAAGTGGCGAGTCCCAGGCGTCCGCGTTGTCCTTTGGCTGCGAGAATGTCGCGGCTTCCTCATCCAATAGTTCTGCTCCTCTTCCTGACTCCCGTGACGACGAACCTATTACAAGGCGCGAGGCGTGCAGTCTCGACGACGCCGTATTCTCGCGCGCAACGAATTGGGTTGAACGAGGTTTCATGTTTGCTACGCAGTCTTCTTGAGAGCGACTCCTTGGACTGATTCGGAATTGTGATTGTTCTGGTGTGCGTCTGCCCAGCGTTTGAACTCGTCATCTTTCCTAAATAAAAACTTGAGCGCTTCAGACACGACGTAGGATGGATTCGCGTCGAGGAACTCGGCGTACCTGTCAAGATTGCGTCTGACCTGTTCTTCCAAACGGACTTGAAGATTTGTAGTTTTTGGTTGTTTTGATGGCGCTTTGAGAAGTGCCATAGGACTTTCTCCTTTTCCGTTGAAGTTTGTAGTGCGACTTGCATTACAGAATTTATGTTCCGATCCGTGCACGCGGCCAAGACGGCTTCGCGCAAACTGCGCGAGAGGGCGGGAGCGATCCCACGAAATTTTGGGCGGCTGAAAGCCGCACAAAGTGGGGTCGCTCCCGCCCTACAGACGTTTTGGCCGCGTGCATGTTTCACGTTCCTCCTTCGCGTATCTGCTGTTGTCTGTAGAGCTTGGCTTTCGGTTTCGGTGACGTTTGGGCAGAAAACCGTTCGGAAATTGCCCGCACCTGCCAGTCGTCACCCCAACGTTTCGCGGAGTTCCCGAAAACGCTTTCGTGTCCTGGCACGGTGATGGCTTGAAAACGGATTCTTTCGGGAGCCGGAAGAAATGTTGTTTCTTGTCTGGCGAGGTCACTGGGAAGCTGGTTACGCCTCCACAATTGGTAAAGAGTTTCAAAGCTCGGCCCGGTAAAACGCTTCTTCGCTCCATTCAAGAAGATCAGGTCAGCGTCATTTAATATCCGGTATTGCTTGCGATTCCATTTGGTTTGCACGTCAAAATAGCGGAGCAAATCCGGCAGTGCCTCTCCTTTGATCAGGAGTGAGAACAGTTCTCTGGCCTCGGTTTGGAGTCTTGTTGAGGTCGAAATGTAAATGAATTGGAACGAAGGAATGTGCTGGAAAAGGGGGCGGTAGCGTCGCAAGTGCGCGACGTATGGATCGAGATTCCAGTGTCCGGAGTCCACATAGGTAAAGGTCACCACACGGGGCAGCTCAGGACACTGGCCATCGAGAAACACAGGAAAGCCATCCGAGAAAGTGATGTGCTTTCGGCTCGCGTCCTCTGATGTAAACAGCGCAGAGTCAAGCCTTAGAGTCTCAGTGAAATACTGGCGCTTCTTCTGCGCTGTCTCGAGATAGTCATTTTCGGGATGAGTCAGAATGAAATCCAAAGCCAAAAGCTGCGTCTTAATATGATCGAGTTCGTGCTCGCGACGATGGCGCAGATACTCCTCGTCGATGGCGGCGTAGAGGCGGCGCGAGTGGGTGTGGTAGACAAGACTCTTCCGCGTGTATCTCTGCGCAGAGGCGTGGCCCAATGCGATCAACTTCTCCACGAAGCATGCGCTTCGCTTGCCACTCTTGGCTTTTGCAAATTCCAAGAACTGCCGCGCCGTGAAGTAGCCGGAATGGGTGGCCGCGATGTACAGGAATCGGGCTTCCGATTCGGTGTACCCGAAGGCGCGGAGCTTGGCGAGATAGGTTTCCGATATGTTCATAGGTCACAGTCTAAAGATCGTGCTGATTAGGTGATGGTCGTCCCGAACGCGGCGGAAATGTGCCACATCTTCGGGACGGGCATAGATTTGGAATCCCGCGCGCGCCTTCTCTGTAAACGCGCGCGAGTGATAATGCTCGGTGGCAAGTTCGAGGTCGCGCCTCTGAATTTCATTGTCGTTCTCGTTTACGTACTCGATGCGGAGATCGGGGATCGGAATTTTCCCGTCCACGACTCGGAGGTCATAATTTCGGGCGACCTCCTCTTGAATCTCTTCGGCGTTCCGGCTGCTTTCTTTTGAAGCTCGCGCGTGGCGCGAATAGAGTTCATGTTTCATTTCGTAATCGAGCTTGACGCGGAGAACTTTGCCGCCATCCGCTTCGATTTCATCTGCTGCTTTGTGATAGAGGCGGTAGAGATCGGCATCGTGGATGGCCTCTTTCGGTTTCTTCAAGTCGTGGTAAGTGGCTTGGAGGGAGGGTACGACTTTCCCGCGCGCGAGAAGTTTGTGGCCTTCCTTCGTGAGCGTCACAACGGGAGCGGGATTGTATTGAATCGTAGCGACACTCGATTCCTGCACCAGACCTTGACGGGCCAGATTTTCAATGTCGTTTTCCATGCGGGAGCCGTCGCCGTTGTAAGCGAATTGCGCTAAGTCTTTTGTGGCGACAACGCGGAATTTGCCTACTTCGGAAAGCGTGTGAATCTCAGAATCGCGGAGCGAGTACGTCTTGTCCCGGTCTACATACTTCGTACGGACACGCTGAGAGAGAATGGCTTGAACGCGTTCTTCGCGCGGTAATGACGGGCGATCTTTATCGGAGCGTTCTCGCTGTTCCTGATTGCGCTCGTCGGTTCGTTCTTCCTCGCGGTGAATCTCGGTGAGGCTGTCGGCGGAGTTCCAGCCGGACGATGAACCTCGCCTGAGATCGCGACTTAAATCGGAGTCGCGAAAATCATCGACATCAAATCCTCGGGACATAGCGGGTCAACTCCAAAACACTGCGGGAACAGCAAGCTCGAAGAGTTATCTGCGGGTGAAAACAGGGGCCAGCTGAAAGGATCCTCCTGCTACATAGATGCTAAAAAATCGGGAAATGTCAGACGGCCAATCCATTTTTTCGCACCAAACTCTTAATCGCGCCTCCGCTTCCGAGTGGCTCACACGACGAAAGCACCGGTAATCTCCGTGTGTCGCCCCGCGCTGGAAAGGCGGTGGCTTGCGAGGCCCCGACGGAGCGGATGAGAACGTCCCTCACTTATATAGAGGGGAAATTTCGGGAAAATCTCACAAGAAATATTGAGAATTTTTGGGGCGAGTGGTCTTCCCGGTAGCGGGTACTAGGACGGACCGAGTTTGAGTGACGGTAGGTCTTGCCATGTGTCCCGCGGATTCATATGCACTTTCCTGCGGAATTTGGGGAGCAGGTCACTGGCTCAGAGCCAGCGCGTGCAACTGGTTGCCGAGCATCGTGCGCATGCGCACCAACTTGTGGCGATGCCAGAGCAGTTGCCGGAGATCGCGTTCGGCCGGAGTGGGAACCCAGATTTTCGGAAAACGATTCGCCAGCAGAAGATCGAGAATCAGCGCGGCATCGCGTTCATCCGTTTTTTGTTTACGCACTTCGCTGGCGCGAATTTTCGCTGAGTCTCCAATCCAGAGTTCGTGACCCAACTCCGTGAGCAACCGCTCGAACCAGTGAATCGGTCCGGTCGCTTCAATCCCCACGCGAACTGCTCCGTGCAAATTTCGGTAGAACTCGTGGGCCTCGCCGCTCTGGTGATCCAAACGCCGCTCGGTCAGTTCACCAGTTGCGTTGTTCATCATCGCAATCTGCTGGTAGCGCGTGTGAAAATCACATCCTATAATCATCATTGCTCGGCTCCTTTCTTCCGAGCCTTGGTCGTCTACAGCTACCAAGTTTACTCGGTCAAAGGAGCCGACGCCGTCATCTAATCAGCCCCGGAGTTATGTTTGTGGGACACGTTCTAGATACTTGGGGAGTTCGACAGAAGGATTCCATCCTTTTAGGTGCAAAAGAAGCTGGTTGTGCAGAGTCTCGTCTTGAGTGACTATATAAAGGGAGCTGTTGCTACGAATGTAGGCGAAGTAGCGCGAACCGTTCGGCACGTAGTATGCATCCCATTGGAATATCATCGGAATCGTTATGAACGCATGTAAGTCGACAATCTCGTCCGTGCGAAACAAATGTCCCGGAGCGTTATCGATAGATGCCGTGGCACCAAATCCAGATCTCATGCGTTCAATCATCTTCAACCCGCAGCGCTCGATTAATGGAGTACCTATGTCCCAATTCGTGAGCCAGAAGAAACCACCGTAAAAGCTTGTCTCATCTTCGAAACGCAAGAGATCGCCTGCTAGACAAACCGCCGATGGAGTTTCTAGTGGAATGCTCAGGCGGAATCCAAATTTGGACTCTGTAGAAAACCGAAGATGGCCTTCCGTCGGATCGCTCATCGAAAGCGATACCTTCTCAAACCAAACTCTTGACTCTTCGCTTGTGAGTACTCTCATGAAAACTCCTGTCAGCACGCCGCGTGATATCACGTACGATGAAGATTATAGTTGTTACGGTCGCACAACTCCGCGCTCTTTGTCCATCTTCGCCAGATGATTTCCCAATTTTCGATGACATTAGAAAGGGCGTCCTTACGCTCCTCCCTCCCCGAGCCCTTGTGCAATCATTGTTATGATTTTGTAGGTAATTACTCCAACGGTTACCCAAAACCCTACCTTAACAGCCGCCTTAATTACTTGCTGGCCATCGATGTCCCAGTGGGTTCGATTTCCGCCGCCGTCGTCCTTTGTCCAATACCCGTCCTCAGGATCCCAAACTACCGTCGGCTTTCCTCCTTTTCCGTCCGGCGACGGTGCCTTACCGTCGGGAACCCAGCGGTTTCCAGGCTTGGGCCCAGATCCCGGGATTTTCTTCCAGTCCTTTATTGGGTTTCCATCTACATCCTTTCCGGGATCAAGTTTGGGAGCTTGGTCCGTCCCGTCGGGGTTTGTCGGTGCTGGCCCCGGTTTTAGATTGGGCTTCTTCGGCGATTGGGGGCTTGCGCCTGGATCCCCCACGCATATGCAGTCTCCGTCCCTACCCGTTTCCGTCGAAACCGATTCCGCGAATTCCTCAGCGGTCGCCAACAGCGATGCCGAGCTAACTTGGTCGTCGGAAACCCCGATTTTAGTACCATCGGTCGCATCGTTATTGCCACCATTGGTTGAACCAGCACTCCCGCCGCCTTCTAGGCTTGCTGTTTCACCTCCCGCGTCCGTTGCGCCACCGCCGCCCTCGGCGGGCAAGTACCGCCGATGAGGCATTGACCTGACCGGGGTTTTTAGTACCAGGTGAAGTGAGAGAGAATTCACCTGAGGAGGAGAACCGGTCATGCCGATTAGGAGATATAAGCCGGAGCAGATCGTGACGCTGCTGCGGCAAGTGGAAGTGGAAATCGCGAATGGAAAGACGACTCCGCTAGCCTGCAAAGAAGCGCAGATCACCGTTCAGACCTACTACCGCTGGCGAAAGGAATACGGCGGATTGAAATTGGATCAAGCGAAACGGCTGAAGGAGTTAGAACGTGAGAACTCCAAGCTGAAGCGGCTGGTGGCGGAGCTGTCTTTGGAGAAGCAAATTCTGAAGGATGTAGCGGAGGGAAACTTCTAAGCCCCGAGCGACGCAGGGGCGCAGTGGAACATGCGCGTAGAAAGTATGGGGTGAGTGAGCGGGAAGCGTGTCGGGTGCTGAGGCAGTGGCGCGGGACGCAACGCTACGTGCCGCTGTTTCGAGCGGACGAAGATGCGCTAACGCGAGACATCATCGCGCTGGCCAGTGAGTACGGGCGTTATGGATACCGTCGAATCACAGCGCTATTAAAAGCTCGTGGATGGATCATCGGCAAGGACCGCGTGCAGCGGATCTGGCGGCGCGAAGGGTTGAAAGTACCGCAGAAACAAAGGGCGCGAGCGAGGTTGTGGTTGAACGATGGAACGTGCGTCCGGTTGCGGCCGGAGCGAGCAAATCACGTGTGGAGTTACGACTTCGTTTGCGCGATGACGCACGATGGAAGAATGCTGCGGATGCTGACGCTGATTGATGAATACACGCGAGAGTGTTTGGCGATCCGCGTGGCAAGAAGGCTGGGAAGATACGAAGTGATCGAAGCGTTGGCGGACGTGATGTTGCTGAAGGGAGTGCCGGATCATATTCGCTCGGACAACGGGCCGGAGTTCGTGGCGAAGGAGCTGCGGAAATGGCTAGGGAGCGTGGGAACAGGAACGTTGTACATCGAGCCGGGAAGTCCGTGGGAGAACGGCTACTGTGAAAGTTTTAATGGGAAGTTGCGGGATGAATGTTTGAACGGAGAGATTTTTTATTCGATGAAAGAGGCGCAGATCGTGATCGAAAAATGGCGGGTGGTGTACAACACGCTGCGACCGCACTCGTCGTTGGGTTACAGGCCGCCGGCGCCGGCGGCCTGTAACCCCTGGGCACCACCAAATCCAATTTCGCAGCCACTGGCTGTGATGTAGACTCTCTCATTGGAACTGGTACAAAAACTCGGGCTGGTCATTTGCGTGCCGCAAATGGTGGGCCACCCTCAGCTCAAAGGCGAAAGCAAAAGCCGATCAAATTCAAATTTAGGCGTGAGCCACCCGCCCGATCAAGAGCGCGGCTACGGGTGCGCCGCCCGGCTTAATGTATGTCTGGACCGACAAGCGCATGGATCGTGTCGAGCAGATGCCTGTCTGGAAAATCGAGATTATGACCATCTACATTTCCTGCCAGCCCGAATTTATCCGAAAATATCGATGCAATCTCTTTGCCGTTTCGGTCCATGAAAAGCAAACCCCAGCGGCAATCCGGAGTGAGTTCTCTTCTCGTAAATCGTGCCTGTGTTATCCAGTCCAACAGGAGTGCTGAACGTGAACGGTTCATTTCTACCGCGTACTTTCGCGTTGTTGAGTCTACTTTTCGTAAGGCTTGCGGACTAACTGAAATCCGAGTCGTAATATCGTCAGGCATCCGCAATACAACAACACTAGAGATGGAGTTCTCGCTCAGAGCATTCTTCAAGGCTGTCAATTCATTGTTCATGGAAGTCTGAGCATGAGCCATCTGAACGATGAACGCTAAGAATACAATTTTATAGATTCGCTTCATAATACACTCCTATCGACACGTCGGGCATTTGACAGTATATAGACCATGCTGAGCATCATGATAAGAGTCATGATTCTGACGCATGGATTCTCCCAGTTCCTTTGCGGCTCGATTTTCATAATTTAGAATCACTCTACGCTCTTCCTTGTTGTCGAATTTTGAATCCGGCGTACGTACGAGATGATCGTGACTGCTTCCTGTGGCGTGAGCCATCTCATGGCCTAGGCCGAGCGCGGGACTCTGCCTGCCGCCCCCGGTTGTCTTTAATGCGCTGTGAGGATCCCAATACACAGTTCTGCTACTGGGATCATAATGATCTTTCCCGTCATGAATGATTTTAATATGGAAGTTGCCGCTTTCGAAAGCCTTGATTACTTCGCTCATCTCCTTACTTCCCGAGAGATACGTTTTCGCCGCCGAAACGTCCGCATTTTCGTTCTGAACCTGCGCCGGAGTCTTCTGTTCGCCGCTCGGGGATTCCTCCGTCTCGGCGTCCTGATTGTTCCTCGCCATCGCCAGCGCTGCGTTGTTCTGTTCTTGAGCGGAAGCGACAGACGCGCTGGAACTGGAAGTCGCGCCTGACATGTCGTTGCCGGAAAGTGCCCCGAGGAAACTTACATCCATTTCTGTTTCGACGCTGCCGCCGGATCCCATAGAAGTAGGCCCCCCGCCGCCGTCCAGATGTGGCATATGGCACACCATACAGCGACTCGGATCGTGCCCAGTTGGGTCCACGGAATTGAGCGGATTATTGGCGACATACGTATATAGGTTTAAAGTTTGCGGATCAGCTGGGTGAATGTATTTTGAATCGTCAGCGGACAGGAACCGTCCGAAGTTCGACGTATAGAACCTGGCTGCGAAATCATCAAGGCCGGATTCGGTGTCGCGTTCTTTGCCTGTAAATTTGTAGTTGTTGCCGCTTGATGAACTGTAGGAACGCTCGCCGCCGAATGGATAGTAGTCGCTATCGTCAAGAATTGTGCCGGAGGAATTCGTGACGACGTGTGAGGAACCGAGATGGTCTGCGACGTAGTAGTTTACTATTCCAGAGGAAGGAGCAAGCATCGCAATTCGCTTGCCGGTGACGAAGATGTATTCCGCTGTAAGGTTCCCGCTGGAATCAGATTCAGCAAGCGGATCTACAGTGTTGCCGTACCAATACAGTTTGCCGCTAGATTTCTTAACGCGATTGCCGTCGCCATCATAGGTGTAAGTAACTCCCGCTGCGGAGGTTAGTTCGCCTTCGGCGTCGTAGGTGTAAGAGGAGTTGACCGGGTCTGCGGTTAAATTGCCCGCAGCGTCGTAGGTAAACGTGCCGCCAGTGTTGTGGATGCGATTGGAGCCGTCGGCGTAGACGCTGAAGGAATATGCAGAGCCTTGCGTAACGCTGGCGCTAAGAAGATTGGCCCACGGGTCGTAGGTGAATGCGAGACCCCATGAATAGGTGCCGCTCGTGGCTGTGGTTTGCGCGGTTACGACGCGATTGAGTTCGTCGTAAGTGTAGGTTTGGCTGCGGGCGGTATTGATGTTGTTAGTGATGCTGGCGACGTTGCCGTTATTGCCTGAGCCGGAATTGAAGCCGTAGGTGAAATCCATCACGTTGCCCGTGTTGGTTGCGTCTGTGCACGAACTGGGAG
Organism: uncultured Acidobacteriota bacterium; assembly: GCA_963778235.1. GTDB lineage: Bacteria > Acidobacteriota > Terriglobia > Acidiferrales > UBA7541 > DASTCZ01. Next base: position 498,369 of record CAVZTQ010000001.1, read on the forward strand.
CGGTGCCGCTGCTTTTTACTGAGATGCGGCATGGCTGCAGGCGGTTGTTGTAGTACATCGTGCTGATGATATTGGATCCGCTTTCCTGCAGCGTGGCCAAAGCTCCGGCGGGATTGTAATGGGCGTTCGAGGCATAGGTGATGGAGTTGGCGACGTCGGATGCTGAGCCGGTTTGTCCGGCGGAGTTGTAAGTGTAGGTGACGGTGCGTCCGGAAGGGTAGGTGATGCTGGTGACGCCTCCGTGGAAATTGTAAGTGTAGGCGGTGGATTTGGTGACGCTGTTGGTGTTGCGGCGTTCGGTGACGACGTGGCCGCGCGAGTCATAGCTCCAAGCTTCCCAACCCGCGGCGTCGCACATGGAAGTGCGTCGGCCAATGGGATCGGCTGCGGTGAGAGTGGGCGAGCATCCGCTGATGGTTGAGCCGTCATAGGCGATGGTAACGGAGGGAGTTGTGCCGTCGCTGAAGGTCTTCGTGAGGACGCGGTGAAGCGCGTCGTACGTGAGCGTGGTGGTGACGGTGGTGGAGCTGCTGGTTTGATTGGGCTTGGGTGATGTTTTTGATGTGACGTTGCCGTCAGAATCGTAGGCAAAAGTAGACGTGCCGGATTCCGGATTGGTTGAACTTGTCATGCGGCCGAGAGAATCGTAAACGAAGCGGCGCACGCGCCAAGCGCTGGAGGCGTCATAGCTTGTAGCGCTGGAACAACCTGTGCCTGTTGTATTTCCGTGCTGCTCGACGCAGGTGAGATTGTTCAAGGCGTCGTAAGTGTAAAGAGTGACGTAGGGAGTGGCAGGGGTTTCGCTGGGTGGAAACGACGGGACGCCATCAGCGCCGTCTACGAGAGTTTCCGCCTCCGGTGCCACCGAAAGAGGGGGAGCCAAAATCCGCAGTGTCCCACGTAGATGATATGCCAAAAAGGTAATCCGTGCCCGCGCCGCCGGTTTTGGCGGTGATCGTCAAGGTTGTTCCTGAGAGCGATGAAGTGACGTAGGCGCCGGAATCCGCGTTGATGGCAGCGTTCAAGGCTGTCGCAATCGAGGTGGCCGTACTGAATGTTCCCGGGCCATAGCTGGTCGAATCCGTGTGGCCGTTGGCGGTGAAGATTACCGTACCTGAATCTACCGCGTCGGTAACCCAACCCCAGACCGGCGACCAACGCCAGCAATCTCCGTCCTCGGTAAAGCCGGTGCATTCGTAGTCCACGATTTCCATGTGTCCTTTTGATTGCACTCCGCCGGTGATGGTGACGGAACCGTTGCCAGCAGTGGCCGAGATGGCGGGCAGCGCCGAGCCAGCCGCAGGTTCGTCCACTTCAGTAAGGCGACCGAGTGCATCGGTGTAAGAGCGGCGCGCCTTGCCTGTTTGATCAACGGCTGTGATTGAGTTGCCGTGATAAAAAGTTTGAACATTATTTGCGGACGAACTTCCGTCGGGCGGGACGAGTTTTGTTACGCGGCCGGCGCCGTCGTAATAGTTGGTGGAGGTGCCGTCGGTTGGCGCGCTTCCGCTGCGATGTGGATTCGAGGCGGTGGAAACGCGGCCGACTTCGTCGTAAACCGTGTCCACGAAGTCGGTGCCGTCCGGGTCGGAAGTGAGTTGCGTTTGAATGACGCGGCCGAGGCCATCGATGACGACAGAGTTTGTGAGATTGGTCGAGCCGTCAATAGTTGAAGTCGAGCTGACGTTGATGCGAGAGCTTGGACTTGGCGAAGATGGCTCGGTGAAATTAAAACCGGTGGTGCCGCCGTCACCGTGGGTGACGGTGAGCGGACGACCTAATCCGTCATAGGTGTACTTGGCGTAGTCCGCGACGGGCGAGCCTGCGCTTGGCGAATAGGTGTTGGTACACGATGCGGGAGAAGGAGCATTCTGTCCGCAGACGGCGGCAGTCAAGCCCGTGTTCCAATAATACTGTTTGCCTTCAATGTGGTTGACGGTACCTGTCGTAGGACCAGTGACTGAAGTGAGAAAGCCCTGCGAGTGGCGGTTTGTACCGTCAGTGAAATTATCTGTATAGCTTAAGGAGTAGCTGTGACCGCCGGGATCTGTGGTCTGGACCAAGTTGCCGACGTCATTGTAGTAGTTATAGGTTGTAAGCCAAGTGCTGGTGCTCGTGAGCAATCGCTTTATCTGAGTGACATTTCCGCGCAACGTATATGTATATGGAAAATTCGTATAGTCGTGTTGCGGAACGCTGCTAGTGGAAGTGATGGCTGTCGAATCGTAGGCGTATTGCGTAGCTGCCATCAACGTTGACGTTGGACCGTCATAGATATCTTTTTCGTAGACGCGGTTCCAAATGTGGCCGGTCAAATAGGCAGCGCCAGCAGTTTGGTTATGCCAATAGCTGGTATCCGTCTTCCGCACGAGTGATCCTGCTGAACCCGAACCGAAATCATACTCGCGAGTTTCCGTAGGGTTTACCCGGCAGTCCGACCAACTGGTGCTGAAAATTGAGTAGCTGTAGCAATCGAGATAGTCAGACTCTGATTTTGAAACTTGGTTGGTATCACCGAGAGTAACGGTGGTGCGAATGATTCGAGAGTTGCGGAAGCCCGAGGTGTAGTCCAACATGGGGCTTAGATTCTGACCTGGTTGTGCGGAGTAAACAGGTCCGACATCGCATCCGTAATCGTTGGCGACGGTTTTGATGGTGTGGCCGGATGCGTCCTTGTAAATTACAGTGCCCTCGAGGGGCACCGGGATTGGGAGCCAGGTTGTAGACCCCGTGTAAGTGCCGCAAGAAGCCGACATATGTATTTCCTGATTGCCAAGCGGGTCGGTAACGGCGATTCCGCCGCCTCCCGCACCGTATGTCCAGACATGTTCCGTGATTCCGTCTTCACTTACATCTTTCTCGATAATGCCGCGGGAGTCCAGATACGCGTCAAAGATTGGATCTGAGGTGTGGGGGCCGGGGTCGGATCCGACGTTCCCCCATTTATATTTTATGTAACCACCGGTGGGTAGAGTGATTTTTGTAATTTCTCCGAACGGATTTGGAGAACCGGGATGAGCGGGGTCGTCGTAGGAAAAATTGTAGCTGAGACCGTTGGGCAGAGTGATGCTCGTAGTGACCGTGAGAGGCCCAGAGTACTGTTGGACGAGGTGATACGCGTCATAGGACGTCGTAGGAAAGGCTGTGGTGATACTCAACGTCGTGGTGGCGAACGAAATGGTCTGAAGCGTTCCGTTGGAATCGTAGTATTGCCAAGTGGATGCACCGTCGATAATAGGTTGTCGGCCCAAGGTGTCAGGATTAGCTACTGTGACGAAATTTCCGTTGGTGTCCCGGTAACTGAATGGGGTCGATCCCATGCCATCCTGCGATCCGTCTTGCCGCGTGATTTTGATTCCACTATGATACCAGTCCGCAAGTGTGTCGTTCGTGATGTCGACTTGAATCTGACCGTCATCGGTGTGCGCTATGTAGTTTTCACTCTCAAAGCCTGTGGCACAACCAGGCAACCCTGACTGGACATAAGTCTTTCTTAAAGGGAGCTGATGCATCGTACCGTCAGGGGTAACGTAAACCCAATTGCTGCGAACGATCACGACCGGTGGGTCGCTGTCTTCGTAGGGGCAAGGATCTAGATTATATTGCTGTTCGGTGTAGCCGACGCCGCCGCCGACGCCCGTTACCAGACCTATCGTGCCGCCGTTCGGCCGCCAGTGATAGGTGGTGGTGAACAAGGCTGTTCCGGCGATAGGAACCACAGAAGTATCCACAACCCACGTTTTGCTCTGATACATCGCGGTGGCGCTGAAGTCGATGCCACGGCCTTTGCGGGAGAGAATCGGGATATGCAGAATGAGATTCTGATTAAACAGGTTCACGGTATCGATGCTTGATGAAACAAAGGCGCCGTAGTTGGGAAAACCAGTGTCGTCGCTATTTGTGAGATAGCCCGGATATTGAGCGTGCGTGGGAATTGAAAATCCCAGAGCGAGAACGGCAACAACAAAGGCAAAGCGCAAGATGGCGCAGCGGCTCATTGTTGCCTCCCGTTGAACACGGAATCCGGTGTGCCTTGGTTTACCGCGACTGATGTGAACTGCAGTTCACCAGCGGGCTCGCCATTGTAGAAATATCGTTGATGGAAGGGAATTGCGATGCCATTCACGACGCGATAGTCGTCGTACAAAATCTCCATGGGCAGGCTTTGACGCCAATCATTCTCAGCGACGTATGGGAAAGATATTTTGACGATGCGAGAGGTTTGAGCGTCGACAAAAATGTTCAGTTCTGAATTTTTCGTGACGGTCGCGTCAACAGCAGCGTTGCGACTCGATACTCGGAAAAGGCGCACGTGCTGAATAGTGTGCCCTTCGAGAGTTTCTTCGCCAACGTACGCGGCAGAGAAATCGGTGCGCGCCAACTCTTGTAGCAGCATGAGAGCCGGTAGGTGCTCGATGCGTTTATGATCCGCGTTTGCCGAGTGAGCGGCACGCAGGCCTTTCTCCGACGAACGAAACTCTTGGCCGTTGCTAAAGATGGCCGTGCCAGTTTTACCATTGCTAGAGGCGTCGGAGCGAATCTTCCCTCCCTTAGTTTTGAACGTTGCCGTGCCAGTCCCGCCGCCCTGATTGGGGGCGGCGGTTAGATTGGCTTGGATCACCGTATCTTGAATTGAATTCGCGCTTGCGCCTCCCAGAGCCACGAAGGCATTGCGCAGCACAGCCATCGCTTGCGGATCGCGAGTCGGCGCGGTCGGCACCTGGATACTCTGTTGTGCTAGAAGCGGAACGGAAAACACAGAAAGGAGTGAGAGCATTAAGGCGGCGTGGGCGCGTCGCATGGTGGCCTCTGAGCGTTAGATTTTTTGGTTAAACGTGGGAATCTTATAAACGCGGGCTTGGAACGTGTCAAGAACTATTTATGTACTCTTGATTAAAATTTAGTAAGCCGTAACAATGATTTGTTCTAATGAAACAGTATGTACGAAGGATTATGCGGTGAGAAAAGCTAGAAGAGAGAGCCGAAACGCGTACTGGACGAAATCAAGTAGGTCGTGAATCACGACCCCTGCCGGTAGTCATTGCGCTACCGCAACTAAAAGTCCACATCCGCGATGACGTTGACCGTCATCGGCGGAACGGGCGGCGGGTCTGGTGGATAACCGCCAAAATTCTTTGTGAGCTTGTCCGCCGCGATTATTCTCACAAGCTCCGGAGGAGAGCGGCTTGACTCGATCCACCCGCGAAAGTTGAGTTAGAAAACGCGATGATAGATTCGAATGATTTTCTCGTGTTTATGCCTGGATCGATTTCGAACTGTAGATAATTTTGTAGACGCGAAAGCCTCCAACTTCAACAAAGTTCAACAGACTTCAACAAGCAGGCCGCAAAGACTTCAACAGCAATCACTTAGAATCAACAAGAATCCATAGATTTCAACAAGTGTTGGCATCTGGTTCGGGACCAGGGGGTCGAAGCTTGAGCGAAGTGAGGATATAACAATCTGTGCCCAATGATTTTGTCTCACTCTAGGGGTTCAGGTCACTAATCGCGAACAAACTAGGAACAGATTGGGAACAAACCACCCCAGAACAGAGGTGAAACAGGTCGAACAACATGTACGTAAGTCATTGAGAAGCAAAGACGGGCCTATTCAAAGTTCAGCTCATAACCCGAAGGTCGTTGGTTCAAATCCAACCCCCGCAACCAATCTTAGAAACCGACTCCGTCCGTACATCTGGATAAAACCGCTCCATTTCTGTGCTGCTGTGCGAATCTTCGCGGCGCGTTTAGTTCTCCACCATCCGCAGAACTCTGACCTTCACATCACAGACTCATATACTCGAAACGTCTCTTCAGCCATCAGCCGCGCCGTAAACTTTTCGCCTGCCCTAACGGACGCAGCAGCGCCATACGTAGCGCGTACATCATCATTTTCAAGCAGAAAATTAATCGCTCGCGCCAGCGCACTTGCATCTTTCGGAGGAACTGTCATTCCGGTCATGCCATCGATCGGCACCTCCGGCACACCCGAATCTAGTCCAGTGTTCACTACGGGAATTCCCGAAGCCATCGCTTCGATCTGCACTAAACCAAACGCCTCTGCACGCGTAATCGAAGGCAGAACGAAAATCTGTGCAGCTTTGTAGTAGGGCGCGACATCTTCCACGCGTCCCAGAAAATGTACCTTGCCGCCAATTCCAAGCTCTTCTGTCATCCTGGTCAGTTGCTCGCGCAATCGCCCGGTGCCGATTACCAAAAGCGTCGCCTCTACATCCTTCATCGCGCGCAACAAATAATCCAATCCTTTGTAAGCGATCAGTCGCCCCACAGACAGAATTATTCGCGGCGCGTACTTCGCACGAATGTCTTTCACAGTTTCCGAATCCGTTGAAAGGAATGGTTCTAAATTTATCCCAAGCGGAATCACACGGCACTTCGCGCGAAAATCCGCCAGTTCATCGGAGCTTTCCAAATATCGTTCAGAGGTCACGATAATTGCCGACGCACGTCGCATCGCTCGGCGAACAAACGGATCCACAACTTTCCGCAAAATAGGCCGTCCCAGCGTATCGGCGTGATGCGTGATGACGAGTTTTCCTTTGTGACCGCTCATCAAATACGCGAGAGCCCCCAAAGGATTCGGCACGTGCAGGTGAACAATATCGTCGTGGCGGTTCGCCAATTTCCGAAACAACAAAGGACAGATCGGTTGCGAAGCGATCACACCCATCGCCGCCACTCGAGTGATCCTCGCTCCGTCTAACATTTCAACAGAAGTTGCACGGCGCGTATTCGCAACGACCACTTCCACTCGCGCGACAGCGCTCTGGTGGCGAACAAGATCCTGAAGATATGTCTCTATACCTCCGCTATACGGGGGATAGTATTTGCCGATGTGAAGGATCGACGCCGGGCGACCGGCATTCTCACGTGCCATATGCTGCTCGTCTCGCGTCGTGCCGGCCGATATTGGAGATGTTCTGATCAGTCAGCGCGCCGGCGACAAAAGTACAACACCGCGAAGTGGGCCGACGTATCCGGCCGTTCCGTAAGCAATTCTCCGCCTGATTCTTCAATGATTTCTCGCACACGATCTCGAGCCAAAGCAGTCATCCTCATGGGATGCAACTTGTATCGCGTAAATAATACTTCTGAACGGATCCCTAGTCCTTTGAACAGGTGGTAGGCAGTGCGCTTTAAATTGAAAATGTTCCGGATCGATTTTCGATACGGCACTTGAAATATCACCAGTCCGCCTGGAATCGTCACTCTGAAAAATTCCCTTACATACTTCCCGATCCCGGCCGCGGACGGCTGGTGCTGAAGTACTCGATTGCTGTACACCAAATCGAAAGTCTTGTCCGGAAAAATCGCAAGATCCGAAGAATTATTAACCTGGAAACTGCACTGCGGCGTAAGTTCGCGCGCTTTTCTAATCATGTTTTCGGAGATATCCACGCCGTATGCTTCACGGAAGTAACCAAGAAGCCCTCGCGTCAGCCGTCCAACTCCACATCCAAAATCCAGCGCCTTAGCGCGGCCGCTCGCGCTCAGATCGGCTTGCGTCATCAGATGGTCAATTTCATCCTTCCCGGTACTGAAAAAATCCTCCACGTCCCATTTGTTCCCGCGCTTAGCACCATCACTCAGTATTGCCCACATCGGATCCAGCGAGGCCAATTCCTCCCAGTCGCTTTTATGCGTCCCATCTAACATGAACGTAACTCTCCTTAGATCTCGCGGTCCGAAGACGGCACTCGCCGGCCAAACTTGCGCCTGATCCAAAACATCGCACTCGCTCTTACGAGATTCACCCGAATTCGCAATTGCGTTTTCCATTTGAGCGCACCCGCGGTGACGGCGCCTGCATGCCTTCGATACCGCACGAGTGGCTCGTCAAGATACAACGTACCGCCGCCCGTCATCGAGTTTACTGCACCCAGCCAGAAATCATGTAGCATCCCAATCCCCTCCGGAATCGGTAGTGCCCGCGCGACAAGTTCTGAACGAAATGCCATGGTGCAGCCGAGAAATTTACATCGAATCACGTTTGAAAAAACTCCGGAATTAAACCTTCCTCGCAACCCATAATAAGAATCGCCCACACGATTCCCGTCTTCGTCGATGAGCATCGCATCCGTCACGACCATCTCGACACCTGGACTCCTATCGAACACCTCAAGCACCTTCCTTACTTTTTCCGGTGCCCAAATGTCATCTTGATCGCTCAGAAAGATTACAGCTCCGGAGGCCTTCCAAAGCGCGTCCTGAAAAGACTTTGCGGGACCTTGATTCGTCGTGTGCTCAATCAATCGCACCCGCGCATCACCCAACGCGCGAATTATGGCGCACGTTCCATCAGACGAATGATCATCTACAACAATCACTTCATCCGATTCCGCTAGTTGTGTCAGGATCGACCGTAGTTGAGCTGCGACATATTTCTCACCCTGAAATGTAGCCATGCATACGGAAATCCTGGGACGCTCGCTCGTCATACTTGTTTTTCGGCCGCGGCAAACTGCGCGATCCAATCCACGCCGGGCGCGAGAAATTGCTTTTCCGCGTGCGTTGCTATGCTCGGAGTGGGAATCCAGAGCTTTCGCCGTCGCCCGGCAAGTATTTGCGGCCATCCGTATAACCATGAAACTACGACGAATCCGCCAAGGGCAATTCGTTCTCGGAAGCATTTCCAAATAACGCGCGGATTAAAAACAACTTGTTTGGTCAGACTCAGCCACACGCAAACATCCGGATTCCTATGCGTGTACGTCCGGAACACTCTTCGCGTCTTCGCAAGTGTGCTCTTCCTGGTGAGAAATGTCAGACAGGTCGATGCGGCCGTATGCCACCGCCGGCCTTCGTATTCACGGCTCAATTGGGGAGTGCTGTGCAGCGGCAATGAATAATAGTCCGCGTGATCGTAAGGCGAAATGAAGTCCGCATCAGGGAAATCGCGCAGAAAATTCAACATCGTCTCAAACTGACCGGGCAAGTAGAGATAATCATCCTCGGCAAAATAGACCACTTCGGCGTCTTCCTGCTTTAGTAGAATCTCAATTTGACGTGAAAACGTCTGCTGGTTTCCAATCCCATCCAATCGAATCAGCTCCAGATCCCCACTCGAAAAACATTCCCTGAACATCGTCTCAAATTCGGGCGGACAATTATCCAGCAGCACAAAAATCTTTGCCCGCACCGATCCCAACGACGCTAGAAAAGACCGCAAACATAACCGCGCAAGCTTGAGCTTATCCTCCGGAAAGAAAACAGGGTTCTTCGATACTCGAGGATAAATGCGGTAGGCCACGGCCACATCGTAGAATCTATTAGTCATAGAACTTTCTGTTCAAGGACGGCTGGCGACCAGCACCTGCCAAGCTGTATTAGATCAAACCGCGCCAACAATCGGTTCGTTCGCCTTATTGGTTACACCCACCGTCTTGTACTTTACATAACAACGTCTCGACACAACGAAGAGTGCCGCGACGCAATACCACACCTGAAACATCGATCCCAATTCAATAAAGATACTGTAGATAATCACCGCCATCAGCACCGCGGTATTACCGATCGAAAAGATAGTTGGCCTGGCTCGCATGTCGAGATAAAACTTTGTCCCGGCGTAACCTAAGAGGAAAGGATAGATAACAATTCCTACTATCCCAAAGTCTTCGTAAACGCTTAGGAGATACGTCGCGGAGTTGGAAGGTATCGGCACGTCATAGAACTGCATGTTTGCGAATTCCGGGCGATCGTGTAGCAGACCTAGCGTATAAAGAACTTGAGCTACAGGGAAAAAAGTCCGCGTTCCCCACATTCTCCCGCGCACGTCGCCAAGGGCCTGCTGAAGTGTCGGGAAACTCACCGTCGCATAAATGTAGGGGTCAACTAACTGTAAGGCCGCTTGGGACGTAACATTAATATCTTCAAGCTTGTAATAGGAATAGTCTGCAGAAGATGCAAGTTTGCCGTACCAGAAACCAACTCCTACGAAATACACGCCAATAAGAAGCAGCGCAAGCGCTCCACGGCTGATTATTTTTCGACTAAGTGAACGCCATCCCCGATAATAAAACCATACAAATACGCCCGTTATAATCGGAACCGCTAGGGAGTTACGACTCACTGTTAAATAGCCTTGAATCGCAGGCAGTGAAAGACCAATAAGCGTGAAGGGCTGGAGTTTCTTCGATTCAAGTAGATGGATGACACTGCAAATGAAGAGTGGGTAGATTGCCGAAAGCAGCAAAAGTAGCGCGCCCATATGACCAAGATCCTGCCAATCAGTTCGCAGAACAGTAGGGTCCCGGATATACGTCGAAATTCCGAATGCTTGCGCGACCCGGAGAAGGTAGAAAAACAGCCCGGCGACGCTAATATAAATCAAAATCCAGATTGCTCTTTCCAGCCGCGGAAGGGAAATCTTGAGTTTCGCCCCATTACCGGCACGAGGCTTCCCGCCCGCCAGACATCCCAATACGAAAACAATGCCACTGACCGAAATGATTAGAATCGTGCCAGATCCGAGTTCGTCGTAGTTAATGAGGCGTAGCCGAAACAACAACAAACAAGCGCACCAAACAGAGACATAGATGAACAGCGGTGTGAATACATCACTATACCTTTTTTTTGATATGAAGTAAGCTGCCACGACGAGCGTAAGCAGGCCTAAATTGTTGATCATACTCGCTCACCTCGCCGCAGATTGCGCGCGACTTCGTTCAAGAACGCCTTCTCTCTGGACTCCTGACTGTTCCTCTCCGAATAGCCTTTCGGAACGACCGTAATAAGATGCCGACTTACGCGCGAAAATTCTTGCAACGGTGCGCGGCGTCCGGTACCTACCAATGTCACCGGCGCCGTCACGCCGCGTTAAACCCATTCACCGTACCCCTCTTAACAAACGCAATAAGAAACCGCCATCCACCATTCAAATCATCCATTGTAAAAACTCGCAAGAGCAACAACGCGGCACAATATGCCGTCACGCCGCCAATTGTTGCGAGCAACGGATGTGTCGCCGCCACGAGCGTCGAGAAAATCCAGTAGATCACAAGTCCACTCGTTACCGACTTGAGTGCCGTGCTGAACTGCGACGATTCGGTTAAATCGCGATACCGGAATACCATCGCGCCCGCAAATAGTGAGTTGGCAGATAGACTAATGACGGCCATGGCTTGATATCCAAAGACCGGAACCAAAACGACTGCTGCAAGAATATTCAGAATAGAAGCAATTGCTGCCAGCTTGGCGGCCTGAGATTGGCGCTTCGTCGCAACTGCCAGAACAGCAAGGAATGTATGCACGAATATCGGGGCTACAGCCCACACAAGCACACGCAGCACCCAGGGAGTGCCTGTGAAACCATCTCCATACAAGAGGTGTGTGATCCAACCAGATCCGATGGCCAATGGTAGAACAAAAAAGAATGGGAGCACGTACATCAATTTGAGGTATAAGGGCGCGATCACGGAAACGCTTGTTTTTCCCGAAGATCCGCTGATCAGAGGAAGGGCTGCAGCAGACAGCAAGGCGGGAACCCCTGTCAGGACATCTGCAATCTTCCAAGCGGCGGCGTACCACCCGACCTCTCGCGCCGCAACATGCAGCAAACCCAGAATCGCTATATCAAACCTCAGATAAGTCAGTTGCGCCAATTGAGTAACCCAAACCGGTAACGAAAGTTTCAGCAGCCCCAGTCCTTGCTTCGGGCGGTAAAAGACCCTCACGGGCAACAATCGCCCCTGCAACAACACAAATGCACCTGCGAGGGTCACCATTGCCGATATAGCCATGTATACCAAATCAGTTTTGACGCTTGCGAATAGGGCGAGCAGAGCAGCACCGCCGTACACAACTCCCCGGTAGATGATTCGCATCCACACTTCTGCGCCCAACCGGTTGAGCCCATTCGTCAGCGCGCACAAGAATTCCAGCCAAACCGAACTCAGCGAAATGGCCGCCACTGCTAAGAGCACTATCCAGGACTCGCCGCTCCGTGTGAGATAGAGGCCTATGCAGATTGGAAGCAACGCCACCATACTGATAGCGTTTTTCCAGAATAGCGCCTCGGACGCAACCTCCACGCGGTCTGACTCGACGGCACCGCTCATTCCGGCGATTGTCGTTACATTGATTCCAAGGTCACCTATGAGCAGTGCCACCGCAGAGCCGATCGTAATGAGTACCGTGACGTCCCCTAGCACGCTCGGACCGAAACGTCGAGCGATCACCACAAAAAAAACCATTTGAAATAACCTGGAAGTCTCGCTCAGGTATTTCAACACAACGTTTTTCCCAAGCGCGTGAAAGTGCTGGCCCGATGGCTCCGACGCACCCGACGTCCCATCTAGAGGCACCGCTGATTGGTCCACACCTGGCGGTATCGACGCGCTCAAAAGCAAACCTCAGCCGGGCGCATCCATTTCGAAACCATCTCACACGTTGGCAGACTACGCCTTTTTGGTAGGAGATCGTCGATTGCACGAAGCTCAACCACGACAGTCCAAATTCTTCTCGTCCAAATTTGACTTCGCTCCACTTCCCGGTACTCCACGTCCATCTGTTCTAAACGTCGCTGCGATTTCTTGTGCCAGGATTCTCCGCGGATCGCCGGGATCACCTTCTTCCCAATACTTTGCTCCCACGACCCAAACGACGCACAGGCCAATAGTAAGTAGAGTGCCTCCCAAAATAATCACTAACCTCGGCGGATAAGATTTCTTCTCCGGCACCTTCGCAGGGTCCAACACCTTCACACTGGGCGTTTCTTTGGCTTCCTGCACTTTGGCAAGTTCATACTGTTCCGTCAGCAACTCGTAAACCGTTTCTTCGATCTTCGCGCGACGGTAGTAATCCGCATATTTCACGCCCAATAACGGCAAACTCCGGATTGAGGGATAAGGTACGTCGCTTGTTGAGCTCTTGACGCCGGCAGCCGCATTGTTCGGAGTACCGTTGCTATTTACTCCGCTCAGTTTTTCCATATCCCGGCGGAGCGCCATCACGCGCGCGTTCAGCGATTGCACTCGCGGATTGTTATCCGTATAGAACTGACGAAGGCCTTCGAGTTCCGATTGCGCGGCGATCAACTGCCCCGCAAGATTCGCGGCAGCGTCCAACATCGCCTTGCCTTCCTGTTGGATATCAAGCGTGTTGTTCTTGCTGGAGAATTGCGCCAACTGGCTCGATGCGTCGTCCAAGTCTTGCTTAACAACTTTCAATCTCTCTTCAAGAAAAACGCGCTCCCGATGCGCCGCCGACGTCGACAGCCCCGCAACAAGAGAATTCAGTTGGTCGACGTATGCAGCCGCAAGGGCCGTCGCACGTTGAGGACTGTGATCGGTCACGCTAATCGTGATAATGCCGCTCTTCTTGTCTTCCGAAATACCGGTGTTCTCATCTAATTTCGTTCTGGCGTCCATCTCCAAGCTTTTCCCGTACACTTCTTTCAAATCAAACTGTTGAATTAATCGATCCTGTGCCGTCTGGCTTCGCAAAACTCCGATAAATAGACTTCCAGAACTCTTCACGCCTAGTAAATCCCCGGCGAGGGACTCCAATCCCCCACCGGCCTTACCAGCGAGCGCCGCCATCATCGCCATCCCTGAAGTGGACTGCGAGTCGGGCGGCATCAGCTGCGTGGTAGATGTGTAGGATTTTGGAATCAGAAATGCCAAAAGGGTCGAAGCAAGCAATCCAATTACCAGCGCCCGTAAGAAAAACTTCCGCCAATCCCAAAACAAACGCAGATGTTCAGCTTGCCACGCCCGCGAATCCGTCAACTCCTGCTCGTCAGAAGCAGTGGGAGTGTCAACTTTTGGATCCACATCCGCCATAGAATGATTGAGACCTTGAACACTCATTCCTCACGTTCGCTTCCAGCGGCCCGCGCGCGTGTTGTTACTCGATATAACATTATTTTCACGGATTCCATAGTGGATTGCAAAACGAATCGGAGATCAATTGCCCCGGGTTCTTCGGCGTGGCACGTCTTCACGGTTGGCGTTGTCCGGCATTCCGGCGAACGCACTCGTGCGTATTCCAGCGTCCGCAAGAAAAGCACATCGTCTAAAATATCCTGTATCAATCAGCCCGATCCGCGGCCGACGAGTAGTCTCGCTTCTGCTCTAGTAGCGGCGTGTATTGTGGTTGCACCGTGACAGGCGCACTCTTCTTGAACAGCGGATCGGGACCTTCGGACGGGTTCACCACACGCAGTACAGTCTGAAGAATAATTCGCCAGTCGCTTCGGAAGGTGGCGCGCTCCAGATACTCGATTTCCATTTCCAGCTTCAACGGCATTATCGCTTTCAAATAAGCTTCTTCCTGATGCTCGAAAGCCAACGCTGCGAGGATCGCTTCCTCGTTACGGAAGTTCAATGTTGCGTCACTCGTGATTCCGGGCCGCACTGAAAGCACCGTCACCGCTTGTTCTTGAATGCAAGGCTCGTCCCATGTTTGCGTTACAAGTGGACGCGGCCCTACAAAGCTCATCTCGCCGTAAAGAATATTAAAAAGTTGGGTGAATTCGTCCAGCTTCCACTTTCGCAGGACCTTCCCGACCGGCGTTATTCTGGGATCGGCAGGCCGCGTGAACACCACTCCCTGCTGGCGCCGTTCACATATCATCGTTCTGAATTTAAGAATGTAGAATTCCCTTCCGTCTTTGCCCGTTCGCCGTTGGCGGAACAATACCGGTCCACTTGAGGTACACCTCACCGCCAGCGCGATAAGCAACATGAAGGGGAATAGCAGGATGAGAAGTACGACGGCCCCGGCTACGTCAAACCGCCGCTTCCAGGCGCAATAACACCACGCACTTACCCGATGGGAGGCCCTACTCTGGAATCTTCGGTATATCTGTTCTCCAGCGACTAGGCCCATTACTCCCCCGTGCCGTGAATTCCCAGATTGGGAAATCGTACAGTGCCACACTCGCTATAACTTTTCAACTACTATGTCTGTTCTAATTAACAGATACGCGCTGGGTACATATAGCTTTACCTACTTTTGAACCCAGTATGTTACGGTTCTGTGACTAATTGGAAAAAGTTGAATCACTCGCCTAATACCGAATCCGGTCAATATTCCATTTTCCGTATCGCGGCACGAACTGCCCCGGCTCTACATTGGAACACTTCGGCACTTCAAAAGTTGCACGTAAAAACTAACAGATAGGTACTAGAACCTTAGCTAACTGCCAATACGGGAATAACTGTATTGTAATGCTGGGGAATCTGGGAGGGGGCGGAGTCGGGCCGCGGGACCTACGAAGCTCAGCGCTCGTTCTTATCCCTGAACGAGTATCCAAGTTCAACAATCGCGCTGACGTTGTTTTGGGGTGACGCAAATAGTACGGGGTAATGGGAAATGTGCTCGAACTGAACTTCCGATTTTACGTAGAATCCCGAGCGGAAATGGAGTTCACTCTTTACAGCGTAATCCTGCCAGGCTCCGCCGCCCGGAAGCATTTCCTTCGATACGGTATTGTTCCTATAAACGAGCTGTAAATTATTACGTTCCGAAAGCCAGTACGTGAACCAGCCCTGGATCGTTTGTCCGTCTCTTCCGACAGCATTGCCGATTATATAACCAACGTTGGTATATCCGTCGTGATAGCTCCCGTTAAAATAGTTAAAGTGACCCGCATTTCCGATACCCAGCGATACATTGTCGGCTTGCTCGGTCGAAACGCCCTCAACGTGCAAATCAAGTTTGGGCAACCATGGAAACTTCGTGATGTAGATTCCCGGATGAATCGGATTACGCCAAGGAAATATCACCGGAAGTGCGGAGTCTTCCGCGTACCAATCTCCGTACAGGACGATGTACTCTCGAACCTTCGGCACGTGGAACGTCCAGTCCATTTCGGAGTGAGCATCGCCGGGAATCGTCCCAAGTTTGGGATCCACTCGCGCGAAAAAACTGCGCAGAAACTCGCGGGCATTCAGCGGAGATCCGCTTCCCACGCCACCAATTGTCACCGTGCGCGCGAATCCCAATTCCAACCACGGGAATGGTTTGAAGTTCATCTTCTGGCCATACTCGTACGGCCGCGGAACATACGGGCGTCCTCCCAGCCGGCCGAAAAATTGATCGAACTTCACCGGCCCGAAAAATTTCAGAAATCCCGGCAACTTCAGCGGCTTAGGATTCGTCAGCCGCACCATGTCCACTGGCGGCGCGTTATTACTCCACAACAGTGACCCGGTCTGCCCCGGACTCCATTCCAAACTCTGCCGCCCGACCACAATTTCCCAATTGCTTAGATTCAAGCCAACGTACGCATCTAACAGTTGTGCGCGATTCACTGCATCGAACGGCCCTCTGGGCACTTGGGATAGAGGTTCGACATCCGCCGCAGCCATCGCATTAGCAGTCGCATCGGAATAAGGCGGAGCGCTCGCCGAATGCTGATATTCCGCGCGAACGGAAATAACCAGCGGCCCGGCGGCGGCGCTAAAAGATCCGCCATCCTGCAGATTTGTACCGCGTTGAAATGGCCGGCCGAAATCATCAGAAATCGTCTGACCAAAATGATAGCTGTCGCTCAATGCAGGCCCGCTGATTGAAACTGTCCTCGCGTAAATCGATTCCAGATTCGCGGTCAAGTTTTTTCCGCCGCTCAGAAGCGACAATTCATACGCAAATTCTTTTTGAAAACGTTCAATCAGTTTCGCCGCTTCCGGGCTTGGGTCGGCCTTGTTTCCCATTTCCCCAGCCGCCTCGTCGGCAAGGCGCGCGCATTCCATTCGGGTCCACGGCTTCAGCCCCATTAGTTCCGTGTGGATGTAACTCATCGCCGCGAGCCGCTCGAATCCCGAATATTCCCAACCGTCCAGCGGTACGAACGGAGATCCCATGTCATGACGATCTCTTTGATCGTCTTGATCTCCATCGTCCACGCCGGAAAGGCTCGTCATCGCGCGGCCGGGTAAATCTGGATCATGATGCAATTTGTATACTTCACGCCCGATCAGCCAGCCCATCGCGCTGCCCACTATCACATCCGACGGAAAATGTTCTTTGCCGGCCACGCGTGAAATACTTACCGCCGAAGCCAGACCGTATGCCAGAAACTGTGTGAGAGCTCCGGGATACTCATGCGCATATACGGAAGCCGCTGCCCATGCAACCGTTGCATGATCCGAAGAAAATGAATCGCCGCCCTGAAAAAACTTCCCTCTGCCATCATCGACAAACGGCCGTTCCCTGCCGAATGAATATTTGAAAGCAGTGTTTACTGCCAGCGTGTCCGCAACAGCTTCTGCGGCAAGCACACCGGTTTCTCTCTTGTGATCGTCGTGCGAGATTCGTCCCAGAATGTAAGCGCCGGCGCCGACGCCTACCATCGCTCCGAGTCCGTAATTGGAAAAATTCCGGTATCGCTGCAATTTCACGGGATCGTTCGTGACGCCGCGCGCCGCGGGAGTGTCGGCATAAAACGCGCCAGTAGTAACGCCGGCAAGTGGAAATAGCCAGATTCCGTCTGCCCAACGCAGTTTGGTTGGACTCGTCCAAATAACTTTTTGATCGATAGCGATATTCTTGAGGAGAGGCAATCCTAAGGGATTCTTGCTATCGCTGGCACTTTTGTTCGGAGCCGGGGCTGTGGAAGAGGACGAATCCTGCGGCGGTGATTTGGAATTCGCGTCACTCTTCTGATCACCGGCCGCAGTCTGGCCCGACTTTTGTTCCTGCGGCCTTGCCCAACATTCTCCATTCACGGCGGCAAGAAACGCGAATAGACATACTCCGCAAAACAGTCTGTTCCAATTCGCGCCCATATACTTTGCTCGCAGCGGCACTACCCGTGCACTGCGATAAATACTGCGGAGGCGATCGATGCCGCCACTTGCGCAATCAACAAAATGTTTTGCCACTGAATATTTCCGCTCAAGGCTTTTTCCGGCACCACGACGATGTCGCCCGGCTGCAGTGCTGCTCCCAACGATTCACCACTCCACAGACTGTTCTTACCGCTGATCACGGATCCGTCAGCTCGAATCACAAACGTCGCCTTCTTATTTGCCAACGGCGTTGGACCGCCCGACTGGCTCAGATACCATTCAGCGCTTTTACCCGGACGATAAGTAAGCGCCGTGGGATTAAATACCTGGCCCGAAACCATCACGTATCCAGGCTTCTTGGGTATCACCAGCGTATCCCCGGCTCGAATCTCAATATCCGCCGCCGTGTTTTTCCAATGATTGATGTCCGCCGTAATATGGATCGTCACGCGCCCTACCGGAGGATTTTCGCTCAACTGATTAATGCTCGACTGCCACTGCTGGATCGCCATCTCCTTGGCCATTTTCTGCTTTGGATCCGGAGGGTCGGGCGCGAGCAGCAGCGTGTCCTGAGCTTGTTTGATTCTCAAAATCATCGTGTCTTGATCTCTTACTTCCGATTCACGGACTTGGCCTCTTTCCAGAATTGCGCCGTAAGCATATCCGCTCGATTGAAGTCCTCCGGCACGCTCAAGAACTGAGCTCAAGCGTTCTCCCGGATGAATTCCGTATGTCCCCGGATGCTGCACTTCGCCCTCGATATGAATCACCGCGCGAAGATCGGCCCATCCGCTTACCTGCCGAATCGTCAGAACATCTCCATCGCGCAACGTCACATCCTGATTCGGATCGCGAGCCAATGCCGCCGAAACATTCACGTTCACATGTGTCGCCGTCAGTGGACCACTGCTCGAAATCGCATATTGCATCAGATCAGCGCTGGCAGAGTCCGCGCTGCGGTTCAAACCTCCGGCCATTTCGATCGCGTCGGACACTCGCAAATTTCCTGTCAATAAATATCGGCCCGGATTCACCACTTCACCGCCAACCACCACCGAAGGCGGATCGACGCGCAACATATTTTGTTGAATCATCAAGCGATCCCGCGGCTCAAGTGCAACGTTATCGCTTGGATTTCCCGCCAATGCTTCTCGCAAATGTACGCTCAGGATTTGCAGTGAACCATTCGTCGTGGTGCGGACAATTTGCGCCGCATCCATCGAAGCGTCTTGCGTCACTCCTCCCGCCAATTGCACCGCGTCGCGAACGCGAATCTGCCCCGGCGGAAGGAATGTTCCCGGCTGGCGAACCGCGCCACTCACCGTCACGCTCGGCGGATTTTCCAATTCAAAGCGGTTGAAAATGCGCACCGTATCCAGCGGCTGAAGCGCCGGCGCGCTCGCAGGATTGGAAAGCGCCGCGCCAAGGTCAAAACTTTCAACACTGGGATGATAATCAGGCGGATTCAATCGAATAATCTCCGCATATTTCAGCGCCGGTTCGGGCAACAAATCGCTATACGACGAAATCAAATCCGTAAGCTTCATTCCCGGTTTGTACGCGTACCGACCCGCGCGAATCACATGCCCTTCCAGATAAATCGCGTCGCGGTTGAAACTCGCAATCGGGAAAATGTGAATCTCATCCCTGTCATGGATTGCGAATGTAGATAATTTCGCTTCAATCGTCGCCGTATCCGCGCCTCCGGAGATATCGAGGTCGAACATCGTGCGCTTTTCGTGAGCCTCAAGCCGTTGCACTTCGATGTGACTGAGCGCCGCGGTGGGAAGAATTCCTCCAGCCAAATCCAAAGCCTGAGCCAATGTCGTTTCGCCATTCAATTCATAAATCGCAGGACGCCGGACCATTCCATCAACTCGAATCTGGGGTCCGACCGGCGGCACCAACAGCGTGTCGCCTGGTTCCAAATGTTTGATGTCCGTGCGAACTCCGTGCAGCAACAGATCGTACAAATCAACTTTCTGAATTAGTTCGTCGCCGCGGTAGTGCTTCACAATTCTCAGCGAGCCTTCCGGAGTCGGGCCGCCGGACGCGAGTAACGCATTCATCGGAGTCGAAAGTGAACTCACGTCATACGCGCCCGCATGCTCTGCGTCACCCACCACGTAAATTCGCACGGTGCGCAAACGCGTCAGCGAAATGTCCACGGAAATATTTTTCAGTTGCGTGCGCAATTGTTGCTGAATGGATTGCTGCGCGGCCGCCAGCGTTTGGCCGTTCACTTCGACAGGACCGATCTCTGGAAGCGCGATGCGCCCTTCCCTATCCACGGTCCGATCGAGCCGCTGCGAAACTCCGCCCCACAGACTGATCGTCAAACCGTCGCCCGGCCCAAGAACGTAATCAGAGGAAGCCGGCAAATCAATTGGAATCGAGCTGGAAACCTTCGGAATATTGCGAAACATTTCTTCGCCAAATCTTTCTACTTTTCCGCGCGGCACCATGGAGTGCGCATACATATCGTAAACAGATGGAATCTCCGAGTAAGGAGACCAGTGCCGCTTAGTTTCCGGCGGGCCCGACATTTCAGTGGATTCCGTCTCGAAACTTCCCTTTTTTCGCGGCTCAATTCTCGTCGTGCGATTGGAACGATCCGTGTTCTCCGACTCAGTTCCGGTCATGCCTCTATTGTTCTGCGTTGTTGACGAATCCGAGAGCTGAGGCCGCGTTCCCGGCAGCGGCAAATTTCCGAGCTCTCCTTGCAGCCCAATTTGTTGCGCCAGATCGGCGGCATTTATACCCGAAAGAGGATTCGCACCGGTCCGCATTTGACTCGGATTCACGCCTGAAAAATCGGTGGTCCGATCCGGCGGCGTTTGATCCGTGTCTCGATCTTTAGTCTGGCCGGTGGAATTCAATTCCGTATCCTTGTTGTCCTGCGATGACTTCGCTTTCTTCTGGCAATCGGGATCATTTCGATCTGCCGTGGGATCACAGTTTTGGTACGTCGAATCCTTTTTCTCGGGTGCCTGGGAAAGTTTCGACAATTCAGCTTGTTCGGCGGCCGCGCGCTGCCGCACGCGCTCCTGCATCAGAGCTTCCTGTTCCTTCCCAAGGTCAGATTCCGGATTCAGTTTCGGCGCCAGGAATCCGTAACGCTGCACCAGCTTTGTAGCCACTGCGCGGAATTTCTGATCTCTGGCAAGCCGTGCGAATACAGCTGCGTCTTCCAAATCTTCGTCCTGAATTAATTGTCCGCGATCGGAAGCGTCCTTCGCCATCCATCGCTTCAGCTCAACCATCAAACCCGGATTTCCCTTCAACACGCTGGCGATTTGCGCTGCGGAAGCTGCGACGCGATTGAGATTGTCTTTGGCCAGGTCAGATGTTTGCGGGCTCGCTTTTTCTGTTCGATTGTCTTTCTCTTGGGCAGAGGCAGGCGGTGATAACGCAGCGGCTAAGAAAACAATGACGAAAGCGGCGACGAAAATGGAGCGCAATACGACTTTCAGAGAAGTGCTTTTGCAATTCACTGCGAACTCCCCATAGGGCCTAATCACGAATTCTCTCCGGCCAGCAAACTATCGAGTCGAAATGAAACGAACACACCCATAGAGAACGCCGTTACTACCTTGAGTGTAGATCACTAACCGCTGAAAATATCCCACGCGAGACGTAGGATACCAAGTAAGTAGGCAGAAAGGAACGTCCAAAGAAGGGGAACAACGAAACGCCGCCGGGTGCCCTGGACGTGGGTGCCCCAGACGCCGTGCTCGCGTCTGGGGTTCGTGAGTTTCTTCCCATCGAAATCGACCTACCCCACATACATCGACGGGTAGGTCAGCGGCACAGCCTTGACCTTGATCTGCCCATGCTCGAGCCTTCGTCCGAGTAGCATGGACACTCGTGCTTGCCCTGAGGAACGAAGGGTCTGTGGGCCGTTGACCTAGACTCGTCGTAAGCCGACAAGGCGAGTGACATCATAAGAAATGTTTTTGCTTCGCCGTTGCTTCAGGGTGCCGCACCCGTTGGTTTGTAAGGGTGCGGTTCTTGATTTAGACTTCGCTTTTGACACCACAGCACGAAGTTGCAACAATCAAAACCAAATCCCCACTCCAATATCCTCCTTGTTTCCATGGCCTTAAACCACATTTCACAAAAATGCCTGTACCCCCACCCCCGACCCTAATTTGCAATGTATAAGCTAATAAAGGACTTACAGCGATCTGCGGACAATGTGCGTGCTAATAAAGGACTTAGCGTCGATTGGAGTGGACGATGCTGGCTGCGCGGTTCGCCGTAGCGCCGGCACGTCCTGAGCTGCGAAGCGCATCCTGCCGGCTCGTTTCTTCCCGTTAGAAACTTCCTACCGCAAAATCGTGCGTCAAATCTTTGACGCAATTCATCCTTCAACTCTCGACTGCTGACTCTCAACCGCAATTTCCGTTTTTCCTAACTCACCTCCAAAGCTGCACTATAATGCACTTTTTGCCCGTGTTTAGGTCTCCCAGCAGCCCACTCCCCCAGTTAGCGCGAACTAACCAGCCTCAACCGCGCAGTGAAGCTCGGATGATGTCCTCCGGAGAAAGTTTGAAAATCCGGGGAATCGACATTGTTTATGACGGCGATTGGATTGTTATGGCTGGTGATGTTGTTTCCCGATACTCGAATGGCCCATACCCGTTTACGAAAATTGAATTGCTTCTCCACGCCGAGATTCAAACTGAAATACGTCGGATAGCGAAAAGTGTTCGCGCCGCCGACAAGCTGCTGTTCCTCATTCACGGCGCTGTACGGAAATCCGGTGTGATACTCCATAAAATAACTGCCCAACAATTCCCACTTGGGAAGCGGCGCCCATCCGCGAGAAATAAATCGGTTCGGCGCATCCCACAAAAGCCTGCCGGCCTGCTGCGGACTTAAGAACAACGCCGTAACCGTCGGATCTAAAACTTCAGTCGAAGTCGCGCTGGATCTCACGTAGTTCACGAAAATTTCCGCATTCTCTTTGAATACGTGACGCACAAAAACTTCGCCTGACTCAAATCTGTCTTCGCGATTATTCCGCAATATGAAAGCACCGGAAGGAAGTGTTTCCCACGCGAGACCATCTCGACCGTCGCGAAGAATATACGCGGCGCCGACAAAAGTTTGCTTCATTACGCGCTCTTCAAACTCAATAGTGGTGTTGAAAGAACGTTGCTGCCTCAATCCAGTCGACGGAATTATGAAACTGCTAACAATAGGAGCTCCAGTCGGAATTGTTCCCGTTGGATCGTAGAAAATATCGGTACGGTGCTGATCGGAACCCTGCCCGAAAAGAGTGAGGTTCACCGGTTGATAATGCTCGCCCCACGCCACCGTGAATTTCATGCGGCCATCGCCCAGCGGAACCCAGTTCATCGCGAAACGCGGCTGCACCAAGGTGTCTTGAATCAGACGATCCCAGTCAGCGCGAATTCCAATCGAAAGGACGATTTGTTTTATCGGCCGCCAAACATCTTGCGCGTATCCGCCGGCCTGGGTATTCGAAATGCGGAACACGGATTGTCCGGAAAAAGTCACCCGTCCGGAGAGCGAACCGTCCTCGCGTTCATAATCAATTTCGCCGCGATGCGCGTTCTGCGAGAAAGTCAGGTCGTCCACATTCCATCCAGCCGAAAAAGTATGAGTGCCCCAAAACTTTTTCGTGCCGGAATTTACGTCACCCACAAATTGAATGCGACGCGATTGTTGCCGAAGCGCCTGAAAGTAATTCCCTGAAACAATCGAGGGCGTCACAACATACGTCGCAGTTCCCTGCGGATTGAAATTGCTCCACGTGCTGTCCGCGGCCGCGCCAATTTCAAACAGTGTATGGCCAACCCACCATTGATCCTTCGCGGAAATAAAATAACGCCGCGCGTCGTGGTCGGTAGTCGTGGAAAGCGGAGTCAAAGGTCCTAAACCGAATTGCGGCTCGCTGGAGCGGTTGTAAAGAAAGCTGCCCTGCAAAATATTTCGCGGCGTGATGTTCACTTGGCCGCGCAAAAGATTATCGCCGGCCCAACTCGTTGCAGCGTCTTGTCCTTCAGGCAATTCGTCAACGACGCTGTAAGAATGTTGAACGGTGGACGCCATCGAAAACCACGCGCGGCCTTTCACGATCGGCCCGGAAATCGTAGTGCGCGGAAACCAATTCGCAAAATGCGTGCCTTCGCGGAAACTGATGAGCGGAATAAAATTCGTCGCTCCGAATCGCCACTTATCGTCACCTGTCTGCGTATCCAGAATCACAATTCCCGCTCCGCCGTGCGCGTATTGCGCGCCATAACCGCCGGTTTCTACAGTGGCAGACTGTACGGCGTCCACATTCAGCCGCGGAGTGAAAGTTCCATTCGCTGGATCGTTAATTTCAAATCCGTCCAGCAAAATTTCTGTTTGTCCCTGGCGCGCTCCAGCAATGTGAATCCGGCCGTTCGTATCCTGCAAAACATTCGGCATTGTAAAAAGACTTTGCTGAAGATCGTGACTCGACGGCACCGGTGTATTCAAAACTTCATGCTGCACCAGAGTTTCCTGATGGCTTGTGGTGTTCGGATCAATTTGAACGGGACCGGAGCGAACGTCCACCTTCTGCGAAAGTTCCGTTTCGTGATTCAGTTTGAAATTCATTTCGTTAGCGCCGGGATTCAGTTCCACAGTAGCAGACTCAAGGCGAAAATAACCGGGCTTGGAAAGTGAAATCGTAACTTTCTCGGTAGGAATTGCCGCGAATTGAAAATCGCCGACGGCATCGGTGTAAACCGTCAGCGTATCGAGCGCTACATCTGTCGTCCAACGCGCGGCAACTTCCACGCGCGCGACCGGGTGGCCATCTTCGTCGACGACCTTTCCGTGAATTTCTTTCGAGACTTCCTGCGCGTGTGCGCTTCGATTAGAAAATGCGAAAGCAAAAACGCCGCAGAAAATCATCGCGTAGATTCGCGCCACTCGAAAAGACGTTCGCACTTTCTGCTGCATTCCCGTTGCCCTACTTGCGTTTGTAAACGTCGTAATTCTGTAAATGTTCTGCCGGCTGAAAATCCCCGAGCAGCAATTGCAAAGCTGCCGCTTCGTCTTCGTAGGGAATTCCCTGAATTTGAAGACTGCGTTTTACAACCAGCCACTTAATATTTGCCGACCTGCTCAGCGTGAGGACCTGTACGGGACTATACGGGTTCACTGTGTGGTCGAACATTAACACCGGAAAGCGCGGATGTCTCCCTGTTGTGTAATAAAAAAGATCTTCGCCAGGAAGCATGAGCACACCATCGTCGCGCGGAATTTCTTTTTCGGAATATCGGACAAGCTCTTCAAATTGCGGAATCCACTCACCGCGAACAGAAAGACCTTTCAACACCGGAAGATTCGAGCGAGCGATTTCGCCGTCCCAAACATTTGCGTAGGATAACCGCTCTCCACTGGCGACGTAGAAACTTCCCGAGATAAGCAGCGAGATCGCGATGATCGCTGCGAGTGCAGATAACATCCACCGCACTTTTTCAAGATGCGGCTTGAGTTCAGCGATGAGGACGGCAACTAGGATCATCAACAAAGGCCAGATGGCATATGTCGAGCCCCAGAGTTGTTGCGAAAGAAATGCGCCGAGAATTGTGCCCATCAAAATAAAAGGAAGAACCAGAGCAATTCCCAATTGGCGGCGCGCGCGGAACAGGGAAACCGCAAGAGAAATGATTAGCAGAAATGGCCAGACCGCTAAAAGTCGTTCGGCGCGCGATGACGGATCGTCATCAATAAAAAGATAGACGACGCTCCAAATAAATGCCGCGGCCATGAGAAGTGTTGACGCAACCGCTCCCACTTGATAAAGCGCCGAAGAATGCGATCCACCGGAACGTCGCGAGATCGTTTGCGCCAAAAATAATCCGGCGATTGCAGCCGCCACCCAAAGTGTCAGCCAATGATTCTGAAGTGGTTGAAGCATGTCGCCGAGATTCGGTGCGCGACGCTCAGATGCAAACTGAATTGTCCAATGCCAGTAATTCCCTATCCCCACGAAGTATTGAATCAGCAGAAGCGCCGCGCAAAATGCGGTGACCATGCCAACAAAAATCCAGAGGAACCCTTTGATCGGTTTTCCTCGCCAAAGATTTATCGTCACCAGAACGATGAGGGCGACACCGATGGTTGCTAGAAATGCGAGTCCAGTGTTTTGTTTCACAAAAAGCGGGATGACCAGAACCGCTCCGCAGAAGAAAGCGCGCAGTCGGGTGGCACCGCGAATTTCCAGCCGTTGCAAAAGCAAAATGCCACAGAGAATAACGAACGTGCAATCGGGATCGTAAAAAGGATGTGGATAAACGCAATAAATTCCAAGCACGGTGAGCGGCGCGCTCAGCAGGAATGCAATCAGTCGGAAATTGTTCACTGTGCCGCGCAATACGTGAAGCAAAATCCGCCATGCGATTAGAGTTCCTGCACCGCCCGCGAACGCCGCGTAAATAATGTGATGAAAAAAAACGTGGCCGGTGAGTTTCATGATTGCGGCTTGAATCAGAAATGTGATGGGAGCGTACGGAAATGGAAAATCGCGATACGGAACATCACCGAGAGAAATTCGGTGAGCATTTTCCAGAATGTAGCTCAGGTCCCACAGAACTCCTAGACGCAGATTTTGCCAAATCACAACGATGGCGGTCGCGGTGAAAAGGAAAATGGCGGTAAGCGTATCAATTCGCCGCCAGGAATCGACGCGCGGGGCCGGTGTAGAGTTTTTGTTTATTACCATCGAGATGCAAATTCACGCAATCAGCACGCGCTTCATCCGATGGCGAGACTAGCAGCACGGAAACGATCTGCGCAATTAATTTCAGGGAATTTTGACTAACGATGGGTGAGCTGCCGGGAAGGGGTTGCCGGCACGCAATGTGAAAAGATTCGGCAGATCGAACTGCCAACTGAAAATTCTCTAAACGGTGACCAATCCAGTGAAAGCCTGTATCGGTGTTGGACCCGCGCCTGAGTTCTTAAGCTTTTTGAGTTTGCGACGCAGCGTTTGGGGATCTAGTCCCGCCGAGCGGCAAACATCCGGAAAATCTTTTTCGTCACTGAAAAGATACGATTCTGCTTCGCGTTGCGAACGCAAAGGACCTGAAACCCATTCCTCAACGGTGCGCGCGATCACTGCCGTCCAAACACGTTGCTCTGCGACAACTTCAATTCCTGATTCAGATATTGAAAACATAAAGTACCTCGTTCCCTGCACTAGTTTCACTGCACACACTTACTAGAGCAAAAACAGGGCCAAAACCCTAGCAAAGTGCATGAACCGGGAACTCCGTAAGTACCTATGAAGGCTATGACTTAGACAACGGTGCGGCACGTCAATGTGGGGAACACGACGAACGGAAATCGAAAGTAGTGTGCCGAAGGTGCACTACAGTGCAAAATGTGCCTCCTTGAAACGGCGCGCGCTACACCCGGACAATTCGTGTCCTGAAAAAATATTGGTTCATAACAACAAAATCATCACGTCATGAGTCATCATTAATCACTGTGACGCACGTCACAACGGGTACAGCGTTTCAGAACGGCAATTCCGGAACTGCGGCGCCGTCTTTGCGCGGATCAGAAGCACCGTAATTTACTTTCGTTGCAAAATCTCGCATCACTGCCTGGCCGCCGCCGAAGCGATTGGAATATCCATTGCGCATTTCAAGTTTGTGTCCCTTGGCTTCCAGTTCCGCACGGACATTTCCCGGTATGCGATTCTCCAGTTCCACGTCGCATCCGCCGAATGTTCCTTTTGTGAAGCGCGCCGTTTCCATCGCGAGTTGGATATTTTGTTTGTAGTCCACAACATGCGAAACAAATTGCGCGTGGGCCTGCGCTTGATTCCATCCGCCCATAATGCCGAAGGCGATGCGCACATCACCCTGCGCCATGAAGGCTGGAATGATGGTGTGCAGCGGCCGCTTACCTCCGGCGAGAACGTTTGGCGAACCAGCATCCAAATTGAAGAGCGCGCCGCGATCGTGCAGAACAAATCCCGTGCCGGGTGCCACAAGGCCGGAGCCGAAATTTTCATAGTTGCTTTGAATCAACGAAACCATGTTCCCTTCGCGATCCACCGTGCTCAGATAAATCGTGTCCCCGCCGGGAGCGAGCGGAGTTCCGGGTTCGACGGCACAATTTGCTTTGTCCATATCAATTAGTTTTGCGCGCTGCGCGGCGTAGGGCTTTTGCAGCATGGCCATCGCGGCTTGCATCACTGCGGGATTATTTTTCGGCTCGCCAATATATTTTTGCAAATCGGCGTAAGCCAGTTTCTTTGCTTCAATCATCATGTGCAGCGTGCGCGTTTGATTCAATGGAAATTGCGGCGGCTGCGCGGCCTGTCCGGGCGTCGGCGCGGGCTGTTGCAGCGGAAATGTTTCCATGATGTTCAGCATTTCGAGCGCCGCAACGCCCTGTCCATTTGGCGGCAATTCGTAAACAGTCCAACCGCGATAGGTTGTGGAGATTGGCTCGACCCATTCGCTCGAGTACGACGCGAGATCGTTCAGCGTCATCACGCCATCTTCTTTTTGGGAAAGCTGCACAAATTTGTGCGCGAGTTCGCCTTTGTAGAATGCATCGCGTCCACCGGAGGCGATTAATTTAAGAGAGTTCGCGAGGTCGGGATTGCGGAACATTTGTCCGGTGCGCGGAGCTTGATCGTTGTTCAGATAAACGTGGGTCGCTTCGTCATTCTTGCGGAGCACGTCAGCGTTATTAATCCACAGACTGGAAATCCATTCGGTAACGGGAAATCCCTGCTCGGCAACGTGAATCGCAGGAGCGAGAACTTCAGGAAATTTTTTGGTACCGAAACGTTCCAGCAGTTTCGCCCAACCGTCCACTGCGCCCGGAACTGTGACGGAATGAATTCCACGAAGCGGCATCTCGACGTGCTTCTTATCGCGCAACAATTGCGCGTTCAGCGCGGCAGGAGCGGGGCCGCTGGCGTTCAGTCCATAAAGTTTTCCGGATTTCGCATCGTAATAAATCACGAACAAATCGCCGCCGATTCCGTTGGACATCGGCGCCACAACGCCCATCACAGCGTTCGCAGCGATCGCGGCGTCAACTGCGTTTCCGCCACGCCTTAATATTTCCACACCGGCTTGTGCGGCGAGCGGAGATTCAGCGGCGACAATTCCGTCCTGCGTGATGACCATGGAGCGGGCCTGCGCGCGCTCGACGGGAGCTGGCGGCGCCTGGCGCTGCGCGTCAAGATACGAAGCGGTCATCGCGAACCCCAGCAAAATCGCGGACATGAATGCGTAGCGAATAAGCTTTCGTGATTGCATAAATTAGTCTGGCTCCTTAGATGACTTAACATTTCGTAGCCGCGCCGGCTCAGTTTGTCCTATCTTCTTTTACACGCGCACTGTAGCCTGAAACATCCCCGTTCGACAATCGCGAAGTGAATGCGGCTTGACGATATTTCTCGCCGTCGGTTTGGCGGGCTTTGCGCGATTGGATAGAATAGATTTCCGCACGGAATTGTAAGCAGACAAGAGGAGCGCGCGGGTGTCAAAGACTGAGCCACCGAAAAAAATTGACGCGGTCACTTCTACCAGCTCACCTGTGCCTGCGTCGATTTCCCCCGTCGATCGCTTGCGCGAATCGTTCGATATTCTGATGCGCGCGGAGCATGGCGCGCCCTTCGCTATATTGGGGCCGCATCCGGTCGACACTCCGGAAGGCAAAGCGCTAGCAATTCGCGCGTTGCTGCCCGACGCGGCAAAGCTGGAAGTGATCTTCAGCGATCCCGCGGAAATTTATCCAGCGGCGCAGATTCATCCCGGCGGTGGATTTGAAGTCCTGGTGCGCGGAGCGGCTGCCACGCGCGCGATTCCCGGTGGCTACAAATTTCGAGTTCATTATTCGAGCGGCATCGTTCGCGAAATTCACGACCCCTACAATTTCCCTTCATTGCTCACCGATTTCGATTTGCATTTGATGGGCGAGGGCACGCACTACGAAAAATACGACAAGCTCGGCGCGCATCCGCGCGAAATCGCGGAAGTTCACGGCGTTCATTTTGCGGTGTGGGCGCCGAACGCTCTGCGCGTGAGCGTGACCGGAGATTTTAATCAGTGGGACGGGCGCGTGCACACGATGCGTTCGCTTGGCGCTTCAGGAATTTGGGAAATATTCATTCCTGAAGTGAAGGTGGGATCGATATATAAATTTGAGATTCGTCCCAAGCGCGCGCCGCTTCCGATTCTGAAGGCAGACCCGTATGCATTTTCCGCGGAGCTACGTCCGCGCACGGGATCCGTTGTATACGATCTCTCGGGCCATGATTGGAATGATCAAGCGTGGATGCAAACCCGCCACGAACGAAAATGGCTGGACGCGCCGATTTCCGTTTACGAAATTCACGCCGGTTCTTGGAAGCGCGTCACAAACGAAGAAAATCGCTGGCTTACGTATCGCGAACTTGCAGAGCAGCTGATTCCGTACGTGAAGCGGATGGGCTACACGCACGTTGAACTGATGCCTATCATGGAACATCCCTTCGACGGTTCGTGGGGCTACCAGACCGTGGGATATTTTGCGCCGACAAGCCGGTTCGGTTCTCCGCACGATTTTATGTACTTCGTGGATCGCTGCCATCAGGAAGGCCTGGGCGTTCTGCTGGATTGGACGCCTGCGCATTTTCCGACCGATGCTCACGGGCTTGGTCAATTTGATGGCACACATTTGTACGAGCACGCCGATCCGCGCCAGGGAATGCATCCGGACTGGGGCACGTATGTTTTCAATTATGGCCGAACGGAAGTTCAAAACTATTTGCTGTCGAACGCGCTTTTCTGGCTGGACAAATATCACGTGGACGGCCTTCGCGTTGACGCCGTCGCTTCGATGCTTTATCTGGATTATTCGCGCAAAGAAGGCGATTGGATTCCGAATGAATTTGGCGGACGCGAAAATCTGGCGGCCATCGCATTCCTGAAACATTTGAACGAAGTAGTGCACGCCCGATTCCCCGGCGTATTGATGGCGGCGGAAGAATCTACGTCATGGCCAGCCGTCTCTCGTCCAACATACTTGGGCGGGCTGGGCTTCACGTTGAAATGGAATCTGGGTTGGATGAATGACACGCTGGAGTATTTCGCGAAAGATCCGATTCATCGCAAATACAATCAGAACAAAATTACCTTTTCGTTGCTCTACGCGTTCACTGAGAATTTCATGCTACCGCTGTCGCACGATGAAGTGGTCCACGGCAAAAAATCTTTGCTCTACAAAATGCCCGGCGATGCGTGGCAGCAATTCGCAAATTTGCGTCTGCTTTACGCCTATCAGTTCGCGCATCCCGGAAAGAAATTATTGTTCATGGGCGACGAGTTCGCGCAGTCGGGCGAGTGGAAATTTGACCGTTCGCTCGACTGGCATTTGCTCGAATACAAGCCGCACTACGGTGTGCAACAGCAGATCGCCGATTTGAACCGGCTTTACAAATCGGAGGCGGCGCTGCATGAAGTTGATTTCGAGTGGCAAGGCTTTGAATGGCTGGATTGCAACGACGCCGACGCCAGCACGCTTTCGTTCGTCCGCCGCGCGCGCGATCCGAAGAATTTTCTGATTGTGGTTGCGAACTTCACGCCGGTACTGCGCGAGAATTACCGCGTGGGCGTGCCACACGAAGGCCGCTACCACGAAGTATTCAATTCGGATGCCGATGCCTACGGCGGCACCAACGCGGGAAATCTGGGCACCGTGGCCGCGGAACAAACTCCGTGGGTCGGCCGCGAGTATTCGCTGAATCTTCGTCTGCCGCCGCTGGCATTGCTCATCCTCAAACCCAAGTAGACCTTCGCCCCCGGAAACTCGACATCTGCCACGGAACATTTCCCATTCTATTTGCGTATTGATAGGCAAGATGCCCTGGGAGGGGCTGATTATGAATCTTCGATCAAATAGCGTACGGCTTGCGTTCGGCGCAGCGGTATTGGCGGCAGCCCTTTTGGCCGGATCAACATTCAAAACTCAGGCGCAGACGTCCCAGCGCTGGCTGCACGTCCGCGTGGACAATCCCGACGATAAAGGCGAAATGGTTCGAGTAAACGTGCCCATCGTGCTCGCGGAAGTTCTGGTTTCCGCGGTCGACCACGATCAACTTCATCACGGGCACATCAACATCAGCCATCACGCGGAACTGAAAGGCGTAGACCTGCGCGCCATGCTGGATGCAGTGCGCTCCGCGCCGGACGGTGAATTTGTGTCCGTCAAGAATCACGACGAAGACGTCCAAGTTTCCAAGCAGAATGGCTTCCTGCTCATACGCGTAAACGATTCCAATCGCAAGAACGGAAAAGACAAGCAGGAAGTTGACGTGCGAGTTCCGCTCGCGGTGGTTGACGCACTCGTCGCATCGAGCAAAGGCGGAGACGATCTCGACATAGGCGCCGCATTGCGCGCGCTGGCGACGCACGGAGATACGGAACTCGTAAACGTGAAAGACGGCAAAGAAACCGTGCGAATCTGGCTCGATACCAAGAACGACGGGGACTAAGCACCCGCCGACCGCGTAGTGCACTAGTTGTCGAGGAGGTATAGATGTTAGGAAAAATAGCGCTCGGCTTTTTCGTAACCACTGCCGCGTTCACCGGATACATCCTGCAGAATGGCTTCGTCCACGTTTCGGTGGACGAAGCCGCGGAACACGGAACGCAACTGCACCTGGTGGTGCCTGCGGAACTGGCCACGATGGTTGCGCACTTCGCGCCGCCCGAAAAATTCGCCGAGCATCAGCATGAATTGCGCGCTTTGCTTCCCGCTTTACAGCTAAGCGCGCAGGAGCTTATGAAGCTGCCTGATTCCGTGCTGGTGGAAGTGCGAGACAAACACGAACATGTTCTGATAAGCAAAGCAGGCGATGGGATTTCGATCGACGAAGAATCAGAAAAGGAACATGTGAAGGTTTGGATTCCGCTACACGCGATTTACGATACGGCCGGAGTGTTGCAGTCGCGGATCGGGATTGAGGCGAGATGAAGCAGGAATAGATTTGAAGAGACGGGAGACATTCCTGGCGCAAAATAGGAATGGAATACGTTGTGCTCGGTGAAATTGCGGGTATACACCGGCAAGAGTGCCTGTGCTACTAAGACCGCCGGTGCTACTGCGGGCCGCGCGGGGGCGCAGGCCGTCGCTACTGAATAAACAAGCAGCGCCCCTAAAAGATTTGCGCGAACGGCCGGTCGTACGAGATTGACGCGCTCGGTAGCGCTGCCTGCAATTACTCCTGCCCGCGTCCGCGTCCACCCATCATTGAATCCATCGACTGTGGCGTGCCCACGATATGCGACTTCGCGTCGTCGATCACTTTCACCATCACCATCGTAGTGTCCTTCGACGTTGATTTCACCAACCCCCACGGGCCCGCCTTCGGCGCGATCCAGACGTCGGAACCATCCTTGGTTCGCAAGTGCTCGCACGTAAACGTGCCTGCCGGTGTGGTTACGGATTCAGTCCCCACAACTTCTGCGCCGTCGTGAACGTCTGTTTTAGGCGTCGGTGGAGTCATTCCGCCGCGGCTACCCATCATGCCCATCATCGCGCCGGAAATTTCCATCGGCCCGCGTCCCGCCGGCTGGATGACCATCTTGGGGACCGACATCGACGCGCCGTCTTTCACCATCAACATCTGCATAACGGTCTGCTGCCCGTCGTTGGTGTTCATGAGGTACTCCATCCAGAAGCCGGATTTCCCGTCGGAGTCCCCCTTCGAGACGATTGCCATCGTCAGGAGTTGCTTCTTGCCGTCTTTCCCGGTTATTTCGTAGGTTGCGCCACTGCCCACGACCGGATTCCACAATCCGTTCATGGAAGGCGGCATCATTCCCATGCCGCCGCGTCCTTGCGCCGACATTTGTGGCGCCAGCAACGGGCACGCCGCCAAAAGTACAGTCACGCCAAGCAAAATACTTGCACGCTTCAACATCAGTTCCTCCCAGTAGGACAAAGTTCTCAACCGATGATTCGCGCTCAGTTCTAGTAATCCGAGCCTGCTTTGTCGGCCATCTTTGAAATATCAAATGACGTCTTGAGGTTCAGCTTTCCGGCTTCCGTATAGAACTCAACGCCCTTTTCAGTTGCGCCGATCGTGGGCTCACCGGAGGCCGATTTCTTCGGGAACTCATAGACGATCGCAATCGGCCGATCGTTTTGGCCCTTTTGGACAATCACGTTGCTTGGCAAGATCTTTTCCTTCGATGACTTCAACATCAGGTACGAGTTCGTCTTTAGCGCCTCGGCATCGCGGGCAAGTGCGCCCAAATTGACCGATTGCACCAAAACTTGATAGGTTCCCAGATCGGTCGCAAGATTCTTCCGCGAATCTTCCGGTATTGTTTGCCCGGCTAACTCTCTGCGGCGAAGCAGCGCTTCGCGAATCGTGCGCGACGAATACCAGCAGATGGTGAAATCCGATTGTGCCCCCGCGCCTTGCGACGCGCCGGTTCCGTTGATCGCGGAAGTTGGTCTTCCGCCGCCGCTGCTCGATGATCCCGAAGCATTGTCACGATGTGCAGCGTCGCCAGCCGCCGTAAACGGCGCATCCATCGCTGGCGCTCCGCCGCCACCGAACTGGATATGCTTGCTCCACGGCGAATCCTTCAGAATCTTGTCCACATCTTTCTGATCCCAGCTTTGATAATCCTTGTCCTTCCACACATCGGCCGCGTAAACCGCCGCCGTCGCAAACAACGCTGCCATCAACAGACCTGCAATTTTCTTTGACATCACTTTCCTCCTGACATCGGCCGAGAGATCCCACAATCTTCTCGGCATTTCTCAAATTTTAGTTCCAGCAAACTTCCCGCCGCAGGCGCAGGCACACATGCACCCGATGCTCGCTGGATTGCATAGAAGGTATTTATCAGTTCTCGGCGCGTCGCGCAATGCCTTTACGTGGCTTTACCGAACTAATTACGAATCCGTGGAGTCTATGCGCCACCGCAAATAAACAGAAACAAGCGAGTGCGGTCGGCTATTCGAACGAAAGAGGCTCATTCATACGAAAGCGCTTCAATCGGATCGCATTGCGCCGCGCGATAGCTGGGATAGAGTGCGCCAAGCGCCGACGCCGCCAGCGCCATCAACACCGCGCGCAAGACCCACATTGAACTGATGCGGATCTGTAGGGTGGGCGACGAATGGCGAAGAATCGCTACGGCCGAAAAAGTGACCACGAGTCCGAGTAGAGCGCCAATCACGGCCATCATCGACGCTTCCACTTCGATCAATCCCAAAATTCCCATGCGCGAAGTTCCCAGCGCTTTCAGGATCCCAATTTCGCGCGTCCGCTCCAGCACCATCGTGTGCATGGTCAGAAGAATCACCAGAAAGCTGATGCCGGCTCCTAAAATTAGGAATGCTCGGATGAATGGCTTTAATTCCGGCAAGTTAGACGACGTCATCAGCGTCAAATATTCCGCCATCGAGCGAACAATATATTTATTTGGCAGCGAGCGGACGAGCTCAGCGCGAGTGAAGTCCGTATTTCCCTTGCTGCGCACGTAGACCATCGACACGCGTTTTTCAGCACCCGCGATATCCTGCGCCGCTCGCAGTGAGATGAAGAATCGCGCGCCCTTCCCGTGAACAACTATTCCCGCCACGTTGAAATCGCGATTCATAAGGTGCACGGATTTACCGACGCGAAGGTGCATCGACTGCGCAACGAGATCGTCGGCGAGCACATCGTCCGGTTTTTCCAGTCCGTGACCGGAAAGAAAGTGAAAACCCTTGCTCAGTCCCTCGAAGCGTGTCTCGTCTATTCCGTAGATAACATTCAAGTTGCCCGTGTTCACCAGGATGAAAACCGGTGCGGCTTCGTCGACGCCCGGCGTTTGCGACATTTTATCGACCACGGTTTCGGGTATAGTGGCGCCTGAAAACGCAAAAAATATCGAAGAGTTCGGCGGCTGCACCATTAAGTCCGCGCCAACGCCTTCTGCGCGCTCGCCCCAATCGGCCAGAACGCCAGAAGTGAGTCCGACAATCAGCAGCACGAGAAAAACCTGTAGCGAAACGGCCACGATGCTGAGTGCGGAGCGTAGCGGACGCGCGCGCAGATTCTGCATCACCAAGTGCCAGCGGGTAAATCGTTGGGAGATTGTTCCTGTCGGTGTGGTGGCCACTGACGCTTAATCTATCACCCGCTTCTCACGTGGTCAAAAGTTTGAGGCGCTAGCGAAATGATTCTGAGGACGATTGAGCACAATTTGAAACTGCAAACAGCTTTCGTTCCACATCATGAAATTTCCGCGCCGAATTTTTTACAAAAGTTTTCAACAGATTTGTTGAAAAGTGTGTGGAAACACCTCATTCGCGACCGCTAACCGACTGCGTTAGCTACGGTTGAACCTGTTTGCACAACTTTGGTGCAAATTTTGTGAGGCAATTGACGTGCCACAAAGTTTTATCTTCTCGAAATACAAAAAAACATTTTCATTCGGCGCGTTTTGAAAGATTGCTCGGAGAATATTTTAGAGGGACGCGGAACGATTCGCTGAAATTAGTACCACTTCGGAGGTTTTTCCAGATGAATCTTGAGGGTCTGCTCGTCTTCCGTCATTTGATATTTCTGTCCGTAAGGTTTCCAGTGCTCGGCCACGATTTGCACCGTCACTTCACCCCGCGGCACGAAAGGAACGACCACAGTTCCGTCATGACTTGTCTTCAAATTCATTTCAACGTTTTCGTCCTTGGCCATCCGATGCTTCACCAAATAGCGGACGTAAACGCTTGCGCCTTCCACTGGCCCTGCCGGGTCGCCTCCGGTAATTTCCAGATGCAGACGCGTGCCGGCTGTGGAGTCGGACTTAGCTTGAGCGCCGCTGTGGGCGCGTACAAGTGACGCCGACGTAAACGCAATCGCAGCCAACGTCAAAACGCACAGCTTTTTTGGCCAATCGCGCGAAGTGTTCATTTTTGCAGGCTTAGACAATTCTTCCCCACTCACTTAGACGCTATAATTCGGCTACGGGTGGCCTTTCGCTTGATTGACGGGCGCTGATAGCTGCGCTAACGTCATTCGGCACACGGTCGTGCTCAAAATATAAGCTCGCATAGTCATACGCTAGACGCGCCGATTCTGCAATTAAAATTCGGATGGCAACCGAAAGCGAGCGCGTAGTTTTCCGCGGACAGGTTCCGCACACTGGAGAAGAACGCATGGGATTCGCAACAGACGCCATTCACGTGGGACAGGAGCCCGATCCTTCCACTGGATCAATCGTAGCGCCGATCTATCAGACGTCCACGTACGTTCAGCCCGAATTGGGAAAGAATAAAGGGTACGACTACGCACGCACTTCGCATCCCAATCGCCGCGCGCTGGAACGTACCATCGCAAAACTGGAAGGCGGTACCGCGGCATTTGTTTTCACGTCGGGCATGGCCGCGATTGATTCCGTATTCCGGCTGTTGCGTCCCGGAGACCACGCGATTCTTTCGCAAGCCGTCTATGGCGGGGTTGTTCGCCTCACTACCCAATTCCTGGTTCAGTTTGGAATGGAATTTAGTTTTATTGACACGTCGGACACCGCAAAAGTTTCCGCGGCGCTCAAGCCCAACACCAAATTGATTTACGTCGAGACGCCGACTAATCCGACGATGACCGTCACCGATATCGCCGCCATCGTGAAAATTGCCGCGCCGAAAAATCTTACGGTAGTGGTGGACAACACGTTCCTCAGCCCCTATTTTCAAAAGCCGCTCGCGCTGGGCGCACATATCGTCGTTCACTCCATAACGAAGTATTTGAACGGTCACAGCGATTGCACTGGCGGCGCCGCAATTCTCGCTCGTCAGGAGGACGCCGATAAAATTTATTTCCTGCAACGCTCCACCGGAGCCGGCCTAGCACCCATGGACTGCTTCCTTGTTTCGCGCGGAGTTAAAACGCTCGCCGTTCGCATGAAGCAGCATGAAGCGAATGGCATGGAAGTTGCAAAATACTTGGAAGCGCATCCCAAAGTGAAACGCGTGCTGCATCCGGGACTGACTTCGCATCCTCAGCACGCCATTGCGAAAAAACAGCAAACTGGATTTGGCGCAATGCTCTCGTTTGAACTCGGCTCGATTGAAGCGGCGCGCAGTCTGCTAAATCACGTGAAGCTTTGCTCGCTCGCGGAAAGTTTGGGCGGCGTGGAAACACTTATTTCGCATCCGGCCACAATGACGCACGCTTCCGTCCCGGCCGATATGCGCAAGCAAATCGGAATTACGGATGGATTGGTGCGCCTCTCCGTGGGAATTGAAGATGTCGAAGATTTAATTGGCGATTTGGATTTCGCTCTCTCGAAAGTTTAACCGGAGGACCAATGCAACAATCGATGCGACGTATTAATGCCTGGCGAATCGCAACAACCGCGGCAGTTCTCTGTTCCGGCGCGATTTGGTTAGTGGCTGCAGGCTGCTCCGGCAGTGTCACCACGTCAGCGTCGCCAACGGGAACGTCCGGCGTTTCGGTAAAAGCTTCCGCCCAATCGCAGGATCCGCGTCTCGCGAAATCCTATCGCTTCGATCGCGGCGGCTGGATTTACGTTCACGCCGAAGGCACGCCCGCGCAAATCGGATTTCAGCACGGGTATTGGCTGGCGCATGACATTGAAGACGCGCTGAACGCTTACGAAGTGAGCGTGACGCACACCACCGGCCGCAGTTGGAATTTTTTCCGCGAAACTTCGCGCAACATCATGTGGCCCAAAATTGAACAGGAATATCGCGAAGAGCTGCAAGGCATCGTCGACGGCGTGATTGCGGCAGGCGTGAAAGTAGATCTCGACGACATTGTTTCCCTGAATTCTTCCCTGGAAATTCCCGGCTACTACGTTCCGTGGCTCGATAAGCAGGAACATCGCCTGAACGCTCCGAAACTAAAGAGTCCCGGAAATTGCAGCGCGTTCGTGGCCACCGGCAGTTACACAAACGGCGGCGGAATTGTGATCGCGCACAATAATTGGACGGACTACTGGCAGGGCGAGCGCTGGAGAATTATTTTTGACATTGTGCCCACGCACGGCAATCGCATTTTGATGGACGGATTTCCCGGCGTGATCGTCAGCGACGACGATTTCGGCGTGAACTCTCAGGGAATCATGGTCACGGAAACTACCATCACACTTTTCAGCGGATTCGATCCGAATGGCACTCCTGAATTTGTGCGCGCGCGAAAAGCGCTGCAATACAGTTCTACAATTGACGACTACGTCCGCATCATGCTCGACCAAAATAATGGCGGCTACGCGAATGACTG
This sequence comes from uncultured Acidobacteriota bacterium, assembly GCA_963778235.1. Taxonomy (GTDB): domain Bacteria; phylum Acidobacteriota; class Terriglobia; order Acidiferrales; family UBA7541; genus DASTCZ01. The sequence continues at coordinate 537,392 of CAVZTQ010000001.1, forward strand.
GCTGATTGGCGACCGCAAGACCGGCGAAGTTGCGCGTTTCGAGTTGGGACTAAAGGACCACGCGGTATGGAAAACAAAAGACGGTTACTTCGTCGGCTCAAATTTCCCCAGCGATCCGAAGTTGACGAAGGAAGAAACCACGTTCGATACGCGCGACAAGAAAAGTTCCGCGAATGCACGCCACACCCGCTGGGATCAACTGATGCAAGAGTACAAAGGCAAGATTGACGTTGCGAGCGCGCAGAAATTTCTGGGCGATCACACCGACGTCATCCTCAATCAACAAATCGCGGACGAGCGCACTCTTTGCGGACACACCGACGTTTCTCCGCGCGGCATTCCGCAGTGGAGTTGGGGCAAGAATTATCCGGGCGGCGCAGTGCAAGGCAAAGCGATGGACAGCAAAATGGCGGAGTCGCTGAGTTTTTATGCGCATACGGGACATCCTTGCGGCGAAGATTTTATCGCCGAGCCTTTCCTGAAGGCGCATCCGGAATTCGTATGGCAGGCGCCGATTCTGCGCGATATGAAGGCTGGTCCGTGGACGGAATTTAAAGCGGGAGACGCCGCGAAATAGCTTTGTGCGGTTTTATTTTTCGCCGACGTTTGTGTCTAGCCATGCCAAATATTTTTGCGAGCCGAGAATTACCGGCAGCGCGATAATTTCTGGCACGTCGTAACTATGCAAGCGCGTCACTTCCCTTTCCAGCGCCGTAAATGCTTTTCGCGTGGACTTTAGAATCACCAAAACTTCCTTCGCGCGCTCAACCTTTCCCTTCCAGCGATAAATCGAACTCACCGACGTGCCCAAAATGTTTCCGCAAGCCGCCAGCTTCTTCGTCACGAGCGCCGTCACAATCTTCCGCGCCTCGGATTTTGATTTGCACGTCACCAGCACCACAATCGCATCAACTTTCTTCGCCACAACGTCTCCCTCGCAAGTTGTCTCTTCCGTCACGCGCACGTTCAGTTTCGACAAGTTCTTGCATGAGACGTTACAATAGCGCGTCAGGGGAATTGAATGCTAGGCTCACCAATTCATTTTGGAACTTCCGGATGGCGCGCCATCATCGCCGACGAATTCACGTTTCCAAACGTGCGCCTCGCCGTCACAGCGATCGCCGAACACGTTCGCGCGAAATCCAAAAAGCCCACAATTATTCTGGCGCATGACACGCGCTTTTTTGCCGAAGAATTTGCGCGTACTGCCGGAGAAATTCTTAGCGCGAATGGAATTGAAGTCCTGATGTGCGACGGGCCCACACCAACACCCACGGTTGCCGTCGAAATTCGCCGCCGCAAAATCTCCGGTGGAATTAATTTCACCGCCAGCCACAATCCCTACGCTTATCAAGGCCTGAAGTTTTCCGGCCCCGATGGCGCGCCGGCCATGCCTGAAGTTACCAAGGACATTGAGAATCGGGCGACGAAACTTTCCAAACGCGATTTCTCAAAATCCGCGGACACGCACGGTCAGGCGAAACAGGAATTCACTTCCATTTCCCCGCGCGATCCATATCTCGCGCGCATCAACGAACTTGTGCGCTTTGACGTAATCGCCAAAGCCGCGAAAGGTTCCAAAGATAAATTAGCGATCGTATATGACGCACTGCACGGTTGCGGCGCCGGATATTTGGATCGCGCTCTCGCCGATCACGGAATTCCTATAACAGTAATTCGCGCGAATCGCGATGTGATGTTCGACGGCACCGGACCCGACGTGACCGAAGAAAATCTCGCGCCGCTGCGCAAAGCAGTTCTCGACGGAAAAGCGCACATGGGCCTCGCCAGTGACGGCGATGCCGATCGCTTTGGCATCATCGATTCCGACGGCACATGGATTTCGCCGAATCACATTCTCGCGCTCGTTTACGATTATTTAATTCAAAGCCGCGGCTGGAAAATGGACGCCGGACGCAGCGTCGCCACTTCGCACATGATTGACGCGGTCGCGAAATTGAACGGCAAAAAAGTTCATCAAACTCCAGTGGGCTTCAAATACATCGGCGAATTAATTGAGCGAGATAAAATCGCGTTGGGCGGCGAAGAAAGCGCGGGGCTTTCGATACGCGGCCACGTTCCTGAAAAAGACGGCATTCTCGCCTGCCTGCTCGTTGCTGAAATGATGGCCGCGCGCGGAACTTCATTGGCCGTGCAAATCAAAGATCTTTTCAAGCGAGTGGGCGCGGAGTTCTGGCCCGTTCGCGCCAATCTGCATCTTTCGCCGGAAGTTCAAGCGCTCGTGATGAAGCGCCTGAAGCAAAATTATTCAACGTTTCTCGGCCGTCACGTAAAAAGTTTGGATCGCACCGACGGACTAAAATTAGAATTCGACGATGGAAGCTGGGTGCTGCTGCGTCTTTCCGGAACTGAGCCGCTGCTGCGCGTTTACGCGGAAACCGGTTCGCAAGCGGAGTCAGCGAAAATAATCGAAGACGCAAACAAATGGATCAACGACAGAACCGCAAAATAAAGGGATCAGACCAACAATGAACGCTCGCGATAAAAATCCATCATTTTTCCGCCGCAACTTGCGCACAATTCTAGGACTGGCGATTCTCGCGCTTACAATTCACGACATCTTCGGCTCGCACGGATTCATTGCGATGCGCAACACCCAGCAGGTCATCAAACAGTACAGCGCGGAAATTCAAAAACTCGACAAAGAAAATCAGGCGCTTGCCGACGAGGTGACTTCACTGAACACCGATCCGCGCCTGATTGAAAAAATCGCGCGCGAAGATATGGGCCTCGCGAAACCGGGCGAATATATTTTCAAGTTGCCTGGCGCGTCGGACGAGACCACCAAGCCCGCGCCGAATAAAAATCACTAAGACCTCTTAACGCGCCGTCACAACTTGTTCCGACCGCCCTTTTCTTTGTATCCACGTCAAAATTTCTTTGCCGCGCCCCTTCGTTCCATTCCGAATCGTCGCCATCAGCACCATCGACACAAAAATCACCGCGAATCCGAATGACGCTTGGCCAATCGTATAATTGTGGCCCTTCATGATGGATAAGCCGCCGTAAACCAATTCGATGTGCACCCAATAAACCAGCAGCGAACATTTTCCCAATTCAATCATGGGACTGAATCCGCGCAAACCCGCTCCCCATCGGCACCACGCATACGCCAATCCCAGAACGACAGCAACAAGTCCCACACGAATCAGAAAAAAATTCGGACTCGTATGCCAGAAGTCGTAATTCACATAAAGCGTCGTCGGCAAACTATCCAGCCACCACGCGATTGCGCCGATCGCCGCGCCGCCGAAAGTAACGAGCGCCACTGTTTGCGCGACATTCTTGCGCGCCCATCCAGTCAGTAAGATAAATCCAGCCACGAGTCCAGCAAACGCCAGCGCGCTCCACGGAAATATCGGAAATAGCCACGCCTGCGGCTTATCAAAAACATGCACTCCATCAATGTAGGACTCGAGGAACCACGGCAGAAATCGCGGCCGCCACGTCGTCCAGATCAGCGGCGAAATCAGAGAGATCGTCATGCCAACCGCCGCGGCCAGAAAAATATTCCAACTTCGCAGCGTCACCGCTTTTCACATTCGACCCAAACGAAATTCCCGCAATCCAGCAGACAATTCCCATCAACATCATCGAAACGCCAATCGTGTTCAAAATATCCACGCGCAACAAATCCGTCCACGGCCCCGTCATTCCTCCAAGCAACCACTCCTGCAAACGAAATAAAAGTCCCAATCCCAAAATTTCCGCGCCGCGCAAAATAGTTGTGCGCGCCACCACTCCCGCCGAAGCGCCCCGCTCGCGCATCTTGTCGGTGATCAACGCAAATGAAATTCCCGCCAAAAATAAAAATAGCGGCGCAGGCAAAGTTCCGCCAAGTTGCGACCACCAGAAAAATTTAGTGTGCCGCGCTGCATCATTCAGCCACGAGTCGTAGCAATGCGTCTGGAACATCACCAGACACGCGAATCCGCGCATCCAGTCAATGTAAGCCAGTCGCGATTGTTTACCGTCCGCCATTTTTCTCCATCACACGCCCGCTTAAATTACTCTAAACAAAATTTGCGCTAGACTATCGCGGTATGCCCGCTCCGCGCCAGTTGCGCTTCTCCGCCGCGCTCGTCTTATTACTCTCCGCCGCCGGCGCCACAATTTTTTACGCCACGTGGATCGGATACGGAGGCCGCGCGCTCACTTGCACCTTCATCGCGCTCGCAATTTTATTCGCCATAGAAGTATTTCCCGCCGCCCAAAACGTCACGCAAACAATTCAGCGCGTCCTGCCGACGCCAGCATCGTGGCTCCTCGCAGCTCCAATCTTCGCAGCGTACGCGTTTTACGCCGTCGGCACAGGAAGTTCCTCGGCGTTGCGCTGGACAATCGTCGCCGCCTACATAATCGTGCCGCTCGCTCTACTTGCTGTGCGCGTCGGACAATCGCCGGGCTGGAGCGATTATCTCGCACTCGTATGCATCGCGCTTCCAGTAAAACTTCGCTGGCTCAATCAACTCTGGCCATATCCGGACTCAAATCTCAAATACGCTTTCACAGTCTTACTCGCGATCGACGTCGCAATCGTCGGCTACATTTTTATTCGTCGACTCGACGGCTCGGGATATTCCCTAAGCTGGTCCACCAATCAAACGCTAATCATTTTCGCAGCCATCGCAATAATCGCCGCCGTAGACATTCCCGCAGGCATCTACCTAAAATTTCTTCACTGGGCGCCCGGACACGTCCCCCTAAAATCACTTCCCACAAGCATTTTCGGGATTTTCTTCTTCACCGCTTGGCCGGAGGAATTTGTTTTCCGGGGAATTTTGCAGAACATGCTCTCGCGCACAATCAAAAATGAAAACGCCGGTCTCGTCGCCGCATCAATATTTTTCGGCTTAGCTCACATCGCCAATGGATATTTTCCGAATTGGCGCTATGCGCTGCTCGCCACGTTCGCCGGCCTCTGCTACGGCTTTACGTGGCGCAAAACCGGAAACATTTTCGCGTCGGCGCTAGTTCATACCGCGGTCGACACAATCTGGCACATGCTGTTTGTCTGATCCAATGATCGCGCGTCTCTAATTAACACCATCAACGTGCGGAAGACGAAATACTTCAACAACGCCGTCAGATCGATTTCTCAAGCCGCCGGATAGTACTGCTAAGTGATTCGCATCCGGCGAAATGGCAATATCGTCGTAGGGTCGTCCGTTAGCCGTGGGCACTGCTCTATGGAATATCGCTCGGCCATTACTGGAATCATATACGGCTATTTCGACTGGCGTCGAAGCCAGCGATGCTGGCAGTGCGAATTGGCCCTGATATGCCAGGAGAAACTCATCTGTCTGCACTACAAACGCCCGCCCATTTCTCGAACCACGCGTCGACAGCGACATCTGTTGCGGACTGAGTTCCGTCTGAAATAATTGTGTGCCGTCGGAACTAACCCCAGTCACTCGGTTGCCGCGAGTCATCAAAAGCAAATCATTGTTTGCAAAGTTCGCGGATAACACGGAAAGTAGCGGCCCGGCTGAGGTCGCGAATATCGTACGCCATGGCTGGCCAACCGAAACTACAGATGCTTTATTGTCCACCGCAACAGCTACACCATCGTCCGAAGCCGCCACAAACCACATGGGCGATGGCAACGTGGTTGACCATGACGAGATCTCCGCAAAGGTGTCCGCATCAAGCAGCTTTACCATCATCTCGTTACCGTGAGCCTTCGCAATACACAACGTCTTGCCGTCCCAAGAGACACTTGCGCGGGAGAAACCGGTAGATAGAAAGCCGGGTTCCGCGAATTTTAGCCTTTTTAGCTCCGCGAATTCATTCGAGTACAGCGCAATTTCGCCAAAGGTCTCTACTACAAATTTCCCGTCGTACGTCGGCGTGACGTGAAAATACATCGTAGGACTCTGCCAGTCGTGCGTCGCTCGAACGTGCCCAGAATTCGCGTCAAGAAATGTTGTTCGGTACTTGTATGGGCTTGAAACGCCCGACGAGCCGCGCTTCAGAGCTGAAGGCGACATGTCCGTCGTTAGCAACGTTACAGCTAGGGTCGAATTATCGATGTAATCGACCTGAAGACAATAAACGCAGAGACTAAAGGGGATCGAGACGTGCGCCAGTTGACTTATTTGCAACCGCCACAGCGGCGGTTCTTCTTTGTGCTTCGCCGATCGTGCGCGAATCGAATCCGGCGAGATGATCAACAAAAGTACCACAGCGAACACCACCATCCGGTACCCGATCCAACCCATTCCTCGCATAGAAACCTCTGCGACTAAGACTCGGTTTCCCGCAGACGCGTTGTATCGAACCTGCTGAACCTACCTCACCACTCCACTTACCGGACTAGACGCCGCCGCATAAAGTTTCTTCGCCATTCGTCCCGCCAAAAACGCCTTCCGCCCAGCTTCAACTCCAGCCCGCATCGCTTCCGCCATCATCACCGCGTCCTGCGCTTCGGCAATCGCCGTGTTCATCAGCACGCCGTCCGCGCCCAATTCCATCGCCACCGCAGCGTCTGATGCCGTGCCCACTCCCGCATCCAATATCAACGGCACCGTCGTGATCCGCTCGCGCAAAACTCGCAAATTCGCGGCGTTCTGAATTCCCAGTCCCGATCCGATCGGCGCGCCCAGCGGCATCACCGCCGCCGCCCCGGCATCAACTAATTTCAACGCCACAATTAAATCATCGCTGGTGTATGGCAGCACGGTGAAGCCTTCTTTCACCAGCACCTGTGTCGCGCGAATTAATTCCGCTGTGTCCGGAAAAAGTGTTTGCTGGTCGCCGATCACTTCCAACTTCACCCAATCTGAAAGCCCAACTTCGCGTCCCAATCTTGCCGCGCGAATCGCTTCGTCCGCTGAATAGCATCCTGCCGTGTTGGGCAAAAGAAAATATTTCGCGCGATCCAAATAATCCAAAAGCGATTCCTTGGAGCGATCCGTCAAATTGATTCGCCGCACTGCGACGGTAACCATGTCCGCACCGGACGCTTCAATCGCGCGCGCCATTTCCGGAAAACTGCGATATTTTCCCGTGCCCACAATCAGCCGCGAACGAAACGCTCGTCCGGCAATTACCAATTCATCGTTCATAAGCCTCTCCCGAAAAAATTCTAATTCTTCGCCGCAGGATACGTGCTCGGCCGCGGCTCTTCCACGTCGGCATAAAGCTGCTCTATCTTATCGGCGTACAAATGTTCGATCACACGACGCTTCAATTTCATCGTGTACGTCAGCTCGCCCTTTTCAAAACTAAAATCCTGATCCAGCAGCGCAAACCGTTTGATCGTTTCGTACTGCGCCAAGTGCGAATTCACCCGCTCCACTTCCCTGCCAATTAATTCGCGCACCCATGGATCCGTCGCCACCTCAGCCTGCGAAACAATGTGAACACCATTTTCAGCCGCCGCGGAAATCACTCGCGCAAAATTCGGAACAATCAATGCGACTACAAATTTGCGACGGTCGCCGACCAAAACCGCGCTCAAAATATAAGGACTCACCTTCAGCGCATTTTCGATCGGCTGCGGCGCAACAATTTTTCCACCTGCCGTCTTGATCAATTCCTTTTTGCGGTCCGTGATCAGCAAATAGCCGTCGGCATCTAAATTTCCAATGTCACCCGTTGCGAGCCATCCATCCGCAGAAATCGTCGACGCCGTTTCATCCGGACGCAAATAATATCCCTTCATCACATGCGGCCCGCGCGTAAGAATTTCCCCGTCCGCCGCAATTTTCACTTCCACGTGTGCGATCGGCAATCCCACCGTGCCCACCTTATTCGCGCGCATCGTATTCACGGCAATCACCGGCGACGTTTCCGTCAGTCCATATCCTTGCAACACGTGAATGTCGACGGCCCAGAAAAATTCCGTCAATTCCTTCGCGATTGGCGCGCCTCCGGAAATAAATTCGCGTACTCGCCCGCCCAATCCCGCGCGGATTTTGCTGAACACAACTTTATCCGCCAGCCACCAACGCAACTTCAATCCAATTCCCGCCGGCTTGCCATACGCTTTCCAATTCACACTCTCGCTCGCCACGCGCAGCGCCCAATCGAAAAGTTTGCGTTTCGCTCCGCGTATCTGCCGGCCTTTCTCAATAATATTTGCGTAAAGTTTCTCGAACACGCGCGGCACCGCGCCTGCAAGCGTCGGCTTCACTTCCAGCAACGCCTGCGGAAGCTTTTCCATCGCGTCCACATACGCAACGCTCACGCCGCAAAACATAAATGTATACGCCAGCGTGCGCTCGTAAATATGCGCGAGCGGTAGAAATTCCAGCTCAACATCCTCCGGCCCGTAGTCTTCAGGACGCAACGGATCCGTGGAATTCGACGAAAGATTTAGATGCGTCAACATCACGCCCTTCGGTTCGCCCGTCGTGCCCGACGTATAAATAATTGTCGCCAGCGCATCCAGCGAAACATCGCCGATTCGCATGCGATACGCCGCCACATCCGCATCGCCTGCCGTGGAAATTAAAGTTTCGTACCGCAGCGCGTCCGACCCATAATCCGTTTCCGCGTCAGCTACAATAATATGTTGCACCGTGCGCAGTTGATCGCGGCAGGCCATCAACTTTTCCGCTTGCTCGCCGCCAGCAACAAACACGACCGTTGCACCCGAATGATTCAGGATGTAAACCATCCGCTCGGTAGCTTCGCGAAAATAAATCGGTACGTCCACCGCGCCCAATCCAAGCACTGCGAAATCCGCGATGTGCCATTCCGGCCGGTTCGCCGCAAATAATCCCACGCGATCGCCAGCCTTCACGCCCAATTCCGAAAGCGCGCGCGAAAGTCCCGCCACCCGGCGCAAAACTTCGCCCGCAGCAATCGGCTGCCATCCGTCCGCCGTACGAAAAGTCAGCATGCGCGGATGATTAAATCGCTCAATCGTGTTCAGCAGCTTTCGCGGAATTGTTTCGTAGGCCATTTTTTCCCGGAATCCAAATCTCGAACAACAAAACTCTACATGACCGCACAAACCCGCGCAACGCGCTCAATCATCCGAGCAGATAAACAAAGTTGTTGAGCCTCATCTCGACCGTTCGATCAACATAAGAACAACGAAACCTACGACGATGAAACCCCAAAGAAGGAAAAACGCTATCAGCTGCCACTTTCTTGGCTTTTTCCAAAGCGCGGCGTGCCCCCGCTTTAATGACCTGGCTCGACTGGCCTCAAAAAACCACGCACCCAAATAGAGAATTGCGGCCAGGGCCGACAAAGACACAATGAAATCGAACCAATCCGCCTGCGTCATTCGCTTCCCCATTGTAGTGAGTCTGTTCGGCCAGAATCACTTCCAGTTTTCGCCACTACTCTACCCTCTAAACCTATGTCGCGCTAAGATGTCTCTGCCAATAATCCTATGACGCACACCGACACCACGCATCCCGCAATTCGCGCGCCACGCGGCTCGCAACTTTCCTGCAAAGGTTGGCAGCAGGAAGCCGCGCTGCGAATGTTGATGAACAATCTCGATCCCGATGTTGCCGAGCGCCCCGACGATCTCGTCGTCTATGGCGGCACGGGAAAAGCCGCGCGCAATTGGGAATGTTTCCACGCCATCGTCGCTTCCCTTCGCTCTCTTGAAAATGACGAAACGCTTCTCGTCCAATCCGGCAAGCCCGTGGGAATTTTTCGCACGCACGAATATGCGCCGCGCGTGCTGATCGCGAATTCAAATCTCGTCGGCCATTGGAATAATTGGGAACGCTTCAATGAACTCGACCGCGCCGGCTTGATGATGTACGGACAGATGACCGCTGGAAGTTGGATTTACATCGGCACCCAAGGAATTTTGCAGGGCACCTATGAAACTTTCGCGGCCGCCGCGCGCAAACATTTCGGCGGAACTCTCGCGGGCAAACTCGTCGTCAGCGGCGGCATGGGCGGAATGGGCGGCGCGCAACCACTCGCTGCAACATTAAATGGCGGCGCATATCTTGGCATTGACGTCGATCCCGAACGCATCAAGCGCCGGCTTCGCACCGGATATTGTGATGTGATGGTCAACGATCTCGACGAAGCTCTGCGCATTTTGAAAAATGCCGTGCGCAAAGGCGAGCCCGCGTCTGTCGGCCTCGTAGGAAATTGCGCGGAAATAATTCCCGAACTCGCGCGCCGAGGAGTTGTGCCCGATCTCCTCACCGACCAAACTTCCGCGCACGATCCCATCGGCGGCTACATTCCAAGCGGCCTCACCGTCGCGCAAGCCGACGAGCTTCGTAAGAAAAATCCCGAAGAATACAAAGATCGCGCGCTAGATTCCATCGCCGCGCACGTTCGCGGCATGCTCGACTTGCAAAAACTTGGCGCCATCACTTTCGACTACGGCAACAACATTCGCACTTTCGCATTCGAGCGCGGAGTCTCCAACGCTTACGATTTCCCCGGCTTCGTGCCCGCCTACATTCGTCCGCTTTTCTGCGAAGGCCGCGGACCATTCCGATGGGCCGCGCTTTCCGGCGAGCCTTCGGACATTCATCGCACCGATCAGCTCGTTCTGGAAATGTTTCCGCATGACGAAGTTCTCACCCGCTGGATTAAGCTCGCGCAAAAGCGCGTGAAATTTCAGGGTCTGCCCGCGCGCATCTGCTGGCTCGGCTATGGCGAACGCGATAAATTCGGCCTCGCGATAAACGATCTCGTCGCGCGCGGCGAACTGAAAGCTCCCATCGTGATCGGCCGCGATCATCTCGACTGCGGCTCCGTCGCATCTCCCTATCGCGAAACCGAAAAAATGAAAGATGGCAGTGACGCTGTCGCCGATTGGGCGCTTCTCAACGCGCTGCTCAACACCGCCAGCGGCGCTTCGTGGGTCAGCATTCACAATGGAGGCGGCGTCGGCATCGGCTACTCGCAACACGCCGGACAAGTCACCGTCGCCGACGGCACAAAAGAAATGGCCGCGCGCATCGAACGCGTGTTAACAAACGATCCCGGCATCGGAGTAGCGCGCCACGCCGACGCGGGATATCCCGAAGCAATAAATTTCGCGAAGAAGCATGATGTGAAAATTCCAATGGCGTGACGACGTTAGATACTCGGTCGTAGCTTTGTGGGCTGTGGCTTTTCAGCTTTGTAGGTCGCGGTTTCAACCGCGACATCTCGAATTTCAAACGCAGGGGTTCTAACCCCTGCAGCCTTCATATAGTTCGCATCAACAGGAGACCACCATGATCGCCATAATCGGTTCCACAGGCCACACAGGAAAAGCCGCCACCGAAAATCTTCTCGCCGCCGGTGAAAAAGTTCGCGTCATCGGACGCACCGCCGAAAAACTTCAGCCCTTCGTCGCAAAAGGTGCCGAACCATACATCGCCAACGTGATTGACGCCGACGCCATGACGCACGCTCTCCGCGGCGCCGATTCGGCCTACATCATGATCCCGCCCGACCCGAAACAAAAAGACTTGCGCGCGTATGACACTGTCGTCATCGAATCCCTCTACACCGCTATCGACAATTCCGGTCTCCGCCACGCCGTCGTCCTCAGCAGCCTCGGCGCGGAACTCGCGGAAGGCACCGGCCCAATTGCCGGCCTGCATGAAATGGAAGAATCCTTCAAGCGCCTGCGCGACGTGAACATCCTTTTCCTTCGCCCGGCCTATTTCATGGAAAATCACCTCGCCGCCATCGCCGTTTACAAAAGCATGGGAATTTTCGCCGGACTAATTAAAGACAGCGTGAAATTTCCAACAATCGCCACGCGCGACGTCGGCCATCGCGCCGCCGCGGAACTTCGCGCGAAAAATTTCACCGGCCATCAAGTGAAAGAACTTCACGGCCAGCGCGATCTGAACATGAATGAATGCGCCACAATTTTCGGCACCGCCATCGGCAAGCCGGGCCTCGGCTACATGCACGCCCCCGCCATGATGGCCAAGCCCGCCATGATTCAATCCGGAATGTCCGCGGATGTTGCCGACAATCTGATCGAAATGTGTAAAGCCATCAGCGAAAATAAAATTAAAGGGCTTGAACCGCGCAACGCAGAAAACACCACGCCCACCACCTTTGAAACTTTCACAGAAGAAGTTCTGGTGCCGGCGTACAAAGGAAAATCCGCGTCCGCGTAATCGCAATTCATCGCCCGCAAAAACGGTTTAGTAGGGGCGGGTCTGCGACCCGCCCGCTGCGCCACAAGCCCCAACTTTCGCCCTTCACACATCAGCCAAGGTCAGCGGCCTCGGAGTTTTCCCATCCACATCCGAGAAACCGTACTCTTGCGCAAGCGCGGCGGCCACCATCGCCTTCCCTGACTTATTCATGATCGCAGCATCATCCGCGAGCCCGGCCACCGCTCGGCCGATAAAATTAGGCGACTCCGAGTTGCTCAGATTGAGCCACTGCGCCGCTTCCATCACTTTTTCCGTTCGCACCAAACCGGGATACAGCGAGACTGCTGCGACATTGTGCGCTCGAAGTTCGTGAGCCATATCAGCGGTCAGTTTGTCCGTCGCCGCTTTGGCAACTCCATACGGCACATTGCCCACGTGCTTTTGTGCCGCCCAAAACGAAATGTTCACGATGAGTCCCTTGCGCTGAGCGATCATCGTCGGCGCTGCCAGTCGGCTAGCCACAAAAGCCGCTCGCACGCTCGACTGGAACATTGAGTCCCATCGCCACACAGGCTGTTGCCAGAATGGACGCATCCAGGTGAACTCGCCGTTTTCAATCATGTTTTCGTATCCGCCCCACGCGTTGTTCACAAGCACGTCCACTCGCCCTTCCTTCTCGAATACGCGGGAAAATGCCCGTTCCACCTGCCCGTCCTCACGGTGATCACATTCTATTGCTCCACCTCTCCCTGCTAGATATGCCATGTCGCTTACGTTTCGTCCCGTTATGTAGACGGTGAAATTCGCTTCGCAAAGTTCGAGGGCAATTCCTTTTCCTACGCCCCGGCTCGCGCCGGTCACAATGGCTATGCGGTTTGACATGTCTCGCTCCTTTCAGATTAGTAGGTTTAACCGGAGGTGCTAAGGAGCGTCAAGCGGACAATATGCTATACCCGTAGCCGTACCAAAACCCTCCGGCCGGCGTCTAAGATGGCAAGGGCATTCCACGCGGAGCGCGTCAACCAACATCAGGAGAACACCACGATGCGAAAAATAATCGGGCTCTCGACAATTGTAGCCGCAGTCTTGTTAACCGTCGCGGTCGTGCCCACCCACTCGGCCCCTCAAGCAACAAAAGTAGCTCCGCCATTACCTCCGGGACTGCAAGGCCCAAATCCATTCGCTCAAACGCCCGAAGCGCAAAAACTCGCCGCACAGATTTCCGACTACGCTACCGCGCAATGCGGAGGCAAAGACGCCGTCGGCGCGCCCGATTGCAGAATCAAGATTCTGTGGGCCGCCACTAACTGTCCCGACCGCGTGACGCAAACTCCCGCCGACAAAACACAAACGGACGCGGCCCCGTGCAAAGTTCCCGATGGCGGATTTGAATACGACGTCTCATCCATCAAGCCGCACAAAGATGAAGGCCAAAACTCCTTCTCCTCCATTGGCAACACACCTGACGGATATCGTGCAACAAACATGAACATGAGAAATGCCGTGATGAACGCGTACTCCGCCGGCCTGCAAATTGAAATCACCGGCGCACCAGCGTGGTTCGACGACGCACGCTTTGACGTCGAAGCAAAATATGTTCCCGAAGTTGCTGACGCAATGAAGAAGCTCACTCCCGCCGATCGCGGTTTCGTGCAGCGCTGCATGATGCAGCAGCTTCTGAAAGAGCGCACCAACCTCACCGTGCGCATCGAATCCAAAGAAGTGCCTGCCTACGATCTAGTCGTCGGAAAAAACGGCCCGAAACTGAAAGAGTCCGATCCAAACGCAAAAGATAACGGCACATCGCGAATGATGATGGATCAAGGAAAAACGGTGTTGACGGCCAAAGGTATGCAGATGTCAAATTTCGTCAGAAACATTGCTGGTTCCGCAGGCCGTCCAGTTTTCGACAAAACCGGCCTCACCGGCAAGTACGACTTCACGATGGAATTTGCGCGCGAGCAAAACTTGTCGGCCAGCGTTCCCAACGCGAATCCATCCGGTTCCGCGCCACCACCCGCGCCCGATCCGGTCGGTCTTTCCGTTTTCGACGCGATCGAAACGCTCGGCCTAAAACTAGTCTCTTCGCGCGGTCCAATGATGGTGGTAGTGATCGAGCACATGGATAAACCCGACGCGGATTAGAAACGCATCGTAGGGGCGGGTCCGCGACCTGCCCGTCGCACCACCTCTCCATTCTTCCCTTTGACACAACCATTCCTCAGTTATAGATTCCCGCGATGAACTTTTCCTCGGCACCCTTTCAGAAAGCGACTCGCAATCGAAAAACTCTCTTGTTCGTTCTCGCCTTAATCTTTTTCTTCGGCACCGCTACTATTTTCTCCGCCGAAACCAATGATCTGCAAACCGCTGCATCAAGAATCGACAAACTCATCACCAAGTCAAACAGAACCACAGTGATCGTCACGGACTTTATTGGTCCGAAGAACGCCGTAACCGAATACGGACAAGCGATCGCCGATGAGCTTTCCACGAAACTCGCAAAAGCAAATCCCAACCTCACCGTTATGCCTCGAACCGGCCAAACCTATTCGTTTGGTAACAAAGGTTCCGCCGATTTTGGGGAAGGCGGCGCCGCATGGTTCCTGGCCCGGTCACTGAAGACGGAAATTGTAGTCACGGGCAACTTGGAAAAACATTCAGACGGCGCGTTCCTCTACGTTCGAGTGTGGGACATCCCTACTGACAACAATCAAATGCCAGGAGACAAGCTCGACGAATTCACGCTGAAGCTTTCAATTTCACCTGAGCAAAAAATCTTGCTTGGACGCACGGTCCCTCTGGATCCACCACAAGGCTTCAGACTAACAGCAGGAAAAAAACCGTCAGCGAGCGCAGGCTTTCCAACTTGCATCGCTTGCACACCGCCATACGGAGTGGGAAAGGCTCAGGTAATCCTCCTCATCGACATCAGCGCGAAGGGGTTGGTCACGCATGCAGAAGTGGTTTCCACGACGAATCAGAAGATCACAGATAAAGTCGTAAAAACCGCGATGAGCTGGCGTTTCCGGCCGGCTGTCGGGCCCGAAGGCCAACCAATTGCGACGCAGATTCAGTTTGAACTCTCACTCGGAAATGAATTTAAATAGCTCACGCGCCGACAGGTGAGGTCCGTTCTTGGTTCTGCGCATCTTACGTCACACTCTTTTCCACTACACCCCCATCTGAGCGATAATAGACACACCTTGCCCAACACTCTTCTAATCACAGGCTGCGCCGAACTTCTAACTCTTCGCGGACCGACGCCGCGCCGACGCCGCGCCATGCGCGAACTCGGAATTATCCGCGACGGCGCTTTGCTGATTATGGATGGCCAAATCATCGCGGTTGGAACTCGCCCCGAATTATCCAAGCGCAGCGATGCTCGTCACTCAAAGAAAGTTGATCTCGGCGGTCGCGTAGTCCTTCCCGGATTTGTCGACTCGCACACGCATCTAATTTTCCCTGCAAGCCGCGCCGACGAGCACGAGCAACGCATTGCCGGAGACACATACGAAGAAATCGCGCGCGCCGGAGGCGGCATCCTCAATTCCGTAAAAAAACTTCGTCGCGCAACGTCGGCGGAACTTGAAACTCGTGCGCGTCAAGCGTTGAAGCGTTTTGCCGAGCACGGCACCACAACCATCGAAGCGAAAAGTGGCTATGGCCTGGACGCCGCATCCGAACTAAAAATTCTGCGTCTGCAATATAAGCTGGCGTATGCGCAACCGATCGAAATCGTCTCCACTTTTCTCGGCGCGCACGTTGTCCCCGTCGAATACCGAAATAAAAAAGGTGGCGCAGACGCCTACGTAAATTTTCTAATCACAAAATTAATTCCGCACATTTCGCAGGAAAATCTCGCCGAATTCTGTGACGTTTTCTGCGATCGTGGCGCATTTACCGTCGCGCAAGCCCGTAAAGTTTTGGCCGCAGGGTGGATCGCCGGCCTCGTTCCTCGAATTCACGCCGAGCAACTCGCTCACACTGGCGCGGCAAAACTCGCCGTCGAATTGCACGCCGCCAGCGCCGATCATCTCGAACAAATCAATGCCGCCGATATTCGCGCGCTCGCAAAATCCGACGTGACGGCAACACTTCTTCCCGGCTGCTGCGCTCATCTCGGAATTCCGCACATCGCGCCGGCCCGAAAATTAATTGATGCCGGTGCAATCGTCGCGCTCGCCACTGACTACAATCCCGGCACAAGCCCCACGGTAAATATGTCCATGATTATGTCGCTGGCCTGCGCGCAAATGAAAATGTCTCCGGCCGAGGCAATCACTGCGGCCACAATCAACGCGGCATACTCGCTTCGCCGATCATCGCGCATCGGCTCACTTGAGGTTGGCAAGTTTGCGGATTTGGCCGTGTTCGATGTGGCCGATTACCGCGAAATCCCTTATTATTTTGGTGTAAACCTGTGCGTGCTTACCATGAAGCGCGGTAAAATAATTTATTCGCGCGAAGGCGTCGTCTAGGACAAAGCTGTCATCTCATAAGTAAGCGCGGCCTGAGAACAAAATCATCCAGCAGGGGCGAACCGTCAGCAATGCGCAAAATAATCGAATGTGTGCCGAACTTTTCCGAGGGGCGTGACGTCTCTAAGATAGAGGCCATCATCTCCGCCATGCGCGAAGTCACCGGCGTAGCAATTCTCGACCGCGAATCGGACGCCGATCACAATCGCTGCGTCGTCACTCTCGCCGGCGAACCCGACGCAGTTGCTGAAGCCGCTCTCCGTGGCGTCGGCAAAGCGCAGGAATTAATTGACCTTACGCAACACAGCGGCGCGCATCCCCGCATCGGCGCGACCGACGTTGTTCCCTTCATTCCAATTCAAGGCGTCGAACTGGAAGACTGCGTCGCTATCGCGCGCCTAGTCGGCCACGAGATTTGGGATCGCTTTCACATTCCGGTTTATTTTTACGAAGCCGCCGCGGAACATCCCGAGCGCACCAACCTGGAAAATATTCGCAAAGGACAATTCGAAGGTCTGCGCGACGAAGTCCAAACCAACGCGCGACGCGCTCCGGACATCGGCGAACGCTCGCTACATCCAACCGCAGGCGCAACTGTTGTTGGCGCGCGTAAATTCCTGATCGCCTACAACGTAAATCTAAATACTTCCGACATCAAGATCGCCAATAAAATTGCGCGCGCAATTCGATTTTCCACCGGAGGCCTTCGTTACGTGAAATCGATGGGCGTTGACCTAAAATCGCGCGGCATCGCGCAGGTTTCCATCAACCTCACCGACTTTGAATTGACGCCGATGCATCGCGTTTACGAAATGGTGCAGCGCGAAGCGGAACGCTACGGTTGCCAAATTGTTGGCAGCGAAATTGTCGGACTCGTTCCGAAAAAAGCGTTGGAAATGGCCGCCGATTATTTTCTTCAACTGGAAGATTTCCGCCCCGAACTGGTTTTTGAAAATCGTCTGCAAGCAGCGCTTTCCGGCGCGCCGATGGAATCGCACGGCCCCGGAAAATTCGCCGCCATGGTCACTCCACTTCTTGACGCAGTAGCCGCGCCAACTGCAACTCCCGGTGGCGGCTCAGTTTCTGCATTGGCAGCAGCACTTGCCGCGGCTCTCGGACAAATGGTCGCCGGACTCGCGCGTAAAAAGAAATCGCACGAACAATTTGTCGATGGCCTGACCGCCGCCGTTCAGGAATTGGACAAAGCTTCGCGAATGTTGGCAACCGCCATGGATCGCGACGCGACTGCATACGACGAAGTTCTCGCCGCGTTCAAGATCCCGAAGGAAAATGAGGAAGACGAAAACACTCGCACCGTCGCAATTGAAGCCGCGCTGCGCGGTGCCGCGGAAGTCCCTATGGAAGTTGCCGAAGCGGCAATGTTTTTGTACGAATTACTTGGGCAACTCGAAGCCATCACTCCTGCATCTATGAAATCAGACCTTCGAGTCGGCCGCATGATGGCCGCAGCAGCGGCTCATGGCGCGCTTGCAAACGTTGAAATTAATTTGGAATCGCTCACCGATCCGGATTTTGTTTCTGCGATGCGCGCGCGATGTGAAGTAGTCCAATCCAGCCTGGTTCCCCGGCCAACCCCGGCTACCGCGGATAAATTTAATTGAACCGTTTTTAGAATCACAGTTTTCTGAGGGGGATTATATGAAAGCCTTTCGTTTCCGCATCACCGGAATTATTTCTCGCGCTTGCGCTAACAATTTCTTTGCTCGCTCCAACTTCCCACGCCGGGTCTCTCAGCTCGGATGTAATCGGACTATTCCCCGCATCGGTCGGCGAATTTGCCTACGCCGATTTGCGCCAAGCGCGTGCGTTTCCGTGGTTCGCCAACTGAAGGAGCAAATGCTGCCCGCGAAGTTCCGCCAGTTTGAGCAGTTTCTTGCGTCCGCGGGAATGGATCCGAACACACAGGTGGAAGAAATGGCGTGGGCGCTGGTCGCCACATCGACCGGAACAACCGCGGGAGTTTCGTCCGTTCCAACCGCGAGAACAAATCATCGGCGTTGCGATGGGACAATTCCAACCCGCTGCGATGGACACTTACTTCAAGGGAAAGAAGACTCCGAGCGCGCAAGTTCGCGGATACACTTTGTATGCCTTCGGCGCATCTGCGGGCGCGGACGATTTGGTGTTCCTGTTTCTGGACGCGAACACCGCGGCATTTGGCCAGCGCACTCAGATTGAGAAGATGCTCGAAGTGCGATTCGGCGCGAACTCCAAGCGTGATGACGAACACCACAATCTATCCGCTGATCAATCAGGCGAATGGACACGGAATTGTTTGGGCGGTGTTGAATCCTTCTTACGCGCGCCTCGCACTGGGACAACTTGTTCCCGACGCTGCCCAACTTGCGCAAGCTGCTCCGCTGCTCGCGAAGATCCAGTCGTTACTGATTACCATTCAATCCGGTAATGGAATTCAGGCGGATTTCCAGGCGAATTGCGCCACCGCCGACGACGCAACAACGCTAAACGGTTTACTGCAAATCGGATTGATGGCTGGAAAATATCAAGCAACAGCGCAGAAGAATGATTCGCTAAGCCAAATGTTGGACAGCGCGAAAATCGTTCCCAACGGAAATCGATTAAACGTTGATCTTTCGCTCTCGAATGCGCAGATTACATCACTAATTGCGAGCAAGACTTTCGCGATGCAGAACTAGCTCGGGGAAACAAATTCTCTGAATTGTTATCTCTTCGCCGTCTGCGTGGATATATTTTTCGTCAACACGATGCGCACTGAATCTCCGCGCACTTCGCGATTAATTTTATCGATGCGTCCGTTCAACGCCCGCTGAATTTTTTCCGGACGATCGCCTTTCGCCGCGCTTCCCTCAAGCGTCAACGCCACTTCAACGCTGCCGTTAGCAGATGCCAACATCATTTTGATCGACGCTTCATCCTCGGCAAGCTGATTGAAGGCCACGTTGCACGCATCCTCAATAGCCGCCACTAAATTCGCGCGGGCCGACTCATCCATTCCGGCAACTTCGGCCACATGATTCACCGCGCCGGAAACTCCGGCCAGCAAACGCGGGTCGCTCGAAAGCGACATTTCAATCTTGCTGTTCTCAGTTGGCTGCAATTTTCACCACGCTGATCTCGCACGCCTCGCGGCAGTCAGGACAATAATAAAGTCCGTCAACGCACATTCGTATGCCTTCCTGCCCTTTGCAGTAAATGCAGTAGCGTTCGCATTTGCAATCGCGCTCCTCCAAATTGCAGGAAGCGCATACAACTCGATGGTCCACGACTGCCTCCACATTCACTTTAATACGGGCAGGGTTGTTGCGACAAGTTGAGAAACGGCGCCACCCTCTATCAAGTTTACTCAGTCAACGGAGGCGACTCCGCTAGCCAATCAGCCGCCCAACATGAAAAAGCCTCCCCCGAAGACGTTTCGGAGGAGGCCCGTTCGAGTGGTGGTTTATTCGTTAGTTCCCAATCGTAATTAACTGCGGTTCAAGCGTTGCTGGATCCACCGAAATAAGAAATCCCGCTCCGGTGCTATCAATTGAATAGAACACGCAGCTTGAACTTCCCAACATGGAACCGCTTTCGGGCGTTAGCATTGCCCTGCCGCGAGCGGCGTCGGTGAAGTTATACGTGCCCGAAGAAGCCACGCCGATGATCGGACTCTGGCCCATTGCACTTCCATCGAAGGAACTTGCATAGGTGCCGGTTCCGTAGTGAATGGCGGCTACACCACTCATGCTTGCCGGTGTGGTGGTTTGAGTTCCCATAGTTGTGGTGATTCCGTTTAGAGTTGCGTTGACGAAACCGCCAACTGGTGAAGTCTGAGGCATGAATTTCCCGATGCTCGTACCGTTGCTATCTTGCATGTATCCCAAGCCCTGACTCCTGAGATAGAACGTCGCACTTAATATGGTTGTGCCGGCATTGGTGAGAACTAACGTACCGCGTCCGGGTGTCGTTGGATCAACGATAAACGTTCCGGTGAGCGGAAGTGGCGAACTTCCGGACACTGTACCGCCGTCGTTCGCGTCGAATTCACCTACCACTTGGGTCGTCGGATTGTCCGGATCAGGAGAGAAGCTGCCGATAATCACGCTGGCATGGTTTGTTGTACTATCAACTCCTGCCACCGCAAACGCCATCGAGCTTGAAAGCGCGTTCGTTTCGTTGAATCCACCGCTTGGAATGGTCTGCGAGCGAAAGGCTCCAGTCTGGGGACTCGCGACCGAATCACTCTCTAATGTGAAAATGCGGTCCGCGTTTGAGACGTAGAAAATCAGCGACGCCGCACCGCCATTGTCCAGCATCATTGAGACGGTTCCGTGTCCCGATCCGTCGGCATCCATCGTAACCGTGCCCGGCGAACTAGTCCTGAATATTGGATCACCGCTGTTATCTTCAAAGACGCCGGTGACTGTTCCCGACGTCGTCGAACTACCGGTTTGTAAAAAGGTCAGCTGACCGAGAATGGAGTTGTAACCATTTCCAATTCCACTCATTTGTCCTTCAATCCTCATGACATACGTACCGTTCAGTCCTCCCGCGGCCAGAGTAAATGCCGCCGGGTTTGCAGCACTGAATGTTCCTGAAGCCGTGGAACCGAGCGGCGCGTCAATTTCCACTAAGGAGCCGCTACCACTATTGAGTACAAAGCCGAAGTTCATCTGAACGGCAGGACTCTCAATAAGGGAGAGGTGAAGGATTCCGTGGTTTACCGTATCCATGGCGTAGCTTCCCGTCCAAGGCGACTTCAACGTAACCACAGAACCACCCTCGGCAGATTGCACCGAGTTTGTGTCAAACAGCGCAGCCGAGATGCCACCGGCACCATCCGCTGTGAATGTGCCGACCATTCCGAACGGCAATCCAGAAAGCTGGAAGCCACGGACTTGCAACGCAACTTTTCCGGAAAGCGCTGAGTTTGCATTCGTAACGATAGTGATATCCGTCTCCGGGGATACGGCGCTACCTGCGCCCGCGTATGTCGCAACGATAGCAACTATTGCTCCCTCCGGGACACCTACAGGTGCAGTGTATGTAGCAAATGCTCCTGACTGTGTGGACGAAGTGATCGTTCCGACGGTAGTATCTCCGCCAGAAACTCCATTCACGCTCCAGTTCACGCCAACTCCTGCAACGCCGTTGCTAATAACAGCAGCAACGTTGACGACTCCGCCCGTACCGAGCGGAAATGATGGTGTGCTCGGATCAATAATTGCAACCGAGACGGCCGATGAGCTTGTGACCGTCAATGTTGCGGCGGTGGTCGCGGAACTTCCAATTGAGTTTGTGAAGACCGCTTCGTACAAGTTTCCGGATTGAACCAGTGCCGCAGTGAAACTTAGGGTCGTGGAAGTTGCTCCTGCAACTGAACTGTACGACGCTCCGCCATTTGCGCTGACCATCCACTGTACCGCGGGATTCGGATTTCCGCCCGCTGACGCTATGAAGGATGCCGTTCCCGAAGTTCCGAGAGTGACGTTGATCGGATTTACTGTGATCGTGGGAGCGGACGTTACCGTCAGCATTGCTGCCGTGGTAGCCGCATTGCCTGAAGTACTTGTGAAAATAGCTTTAAACTCGTTTCCGTTCTGGCCAGCGCTCGACTCGAAACTAAACGTCGTTGAAGTCGCGCCGGGCACGGCGCTAAATGATGTGCCGCCGTTCGTACTTACCATCCACTGCACAGTAGGATCTGGAGTTGCGCTGGCTGCGGCGGTGAACGTCGCGATAGATCCCGAAGTCAACGACACATCCGTTGGATTCATCGTAATTTCGGGATTCGTGCCGACGTCCAAAGTTGCCGCTGTGGTCGAGGCGGTGTCCACCGAGTTCGTGAACACAGCTTTGTAATGGTTCTTGTTCATTGCCGCGGTTGTGGCGAAGCTCAGCGTCGCGGATGTTGCGCCCGCTAGTGCCGTGTAAGACGTCCCACCGTTGCTGCTAACCATCCACTGCAGACTAGGCGAAGGCGACCCGCTCGCTGTGGCGCTGAAGAAAGCCGTCGCCCCGGTCGCGACTCTCTGACTGATGGGATTTGTGATGACGGCCAGTGCAGGGCTCGAACTCGTGTTGGCGGAACAACCCGTCACAAACAAAACTGCGACTAGGGCGAAAACACCAACTATCCGTCGCGCGCGAGGGCCTGCAGGCCACAACCGTGCGAAATTCTGAATGACGTGCTGGCTTGCAACTGCGATGCTGTGAGGCTTCATGGCTATGTTCTCCTTAAATTAAATCCCTGTTACTGAGTTCAAGATCGACGTGTGTATCCAAAGTCGGTTGTAGCCTCTCCGGATGGCGCAAAAACCCCGCCTTCAGACCGTTCTAGCTGCTTATCTCGGTCACTTTGACCGGGCGAAAGACTCGGAGAGAGAGGCGTCCGTATTACAAAGAAGGCACGCTCGGTACCGTTCAGCGGTGAAGGAGGAAGATTCCGGCTAAGTGCCTGTGCATGATTAAGTTACTGCCGGCGAAGTGATGATAGTTGGGCGGGCAGAGGCTCGCAGAGTGTAACGCTCGCGGTACAAGTGTCGTTTTGAAACGGCTCGCAACTCAGTCGGGCACCCTACAACGAATTCTCAACCAAAGTGCTATCTGCTCGCGGAATCTACAGCCATTCGGCTCGCGACCGGATAGGTTCAATATGAAACTATTTGGCGAAACCAATAATGATACTGTTCTTACTAATTGTCGGTGGAGCTAGACCTGACAGTCCATAATTTGGAGCAGAAGACGATGTTCATTTTTATGCGCGCCGTTTTCGATCGCCCCGACTTGTGATTTAGGTTTGTGGAAAGAGCGACTAATCCATGGTTCCAGCGAATGATGTCGTCCTGCGGATACTGATCATCGATGACGACGTCGCTGCCGTGACGCTCATGCGGACGGTTTTTGAGCGAGAATCCGTAGAAGTATTCGTGGCTGGAGATGCGGCGGAAGGCATGGATCTCTTCCGAAAGATATGCCCTCAAATCGTCACGCTCCCGCTCCGGAGGATGCCGCTGATGAGCGGCATGGAAATGTTGGAAAAAATTCTGGCGATCGATCCGGGCGTCGACGTCATGATAATAACGAAAGACTACTCGACGGATGCGGCCGTGGAGGCGATCCGAAAAGGCGCCTGCGACTACCTGACAAAACCAATCTCCGTCGAGAAACTGGGCGAAAGGTTTCGTCAACTCTTGTCGAATGCAAAACTTCGGCAGCATAGTCAGGAACTCGACACTGAAATAATTGATGCGTTCCAATTTCAGGGAATGATTGGCAGGAGCCCCCTGATGTTGGAACTGTTTCGCAAAATCAATCGAGTAGCTCAGCATTTCCGAACCATTTTGTTAACCGGAGAAACAGGAACGGGCAAGGAATTAGCAGCGAGAGCGCTCCACCGCCTGGGTCCTCGGCCATCCAGTCCATTCGTCACAGCCAACTGCTCGGCGTGGGCGGAGGGTTTGCTTGAAACCGAGCTTTTCGGATGTGTGAAGGGAGCATTCACTGGCGCGACCCAAGACCGAAAAGGCGTATTTGAATACGCCGACGGCGGAACACTTTTGTTGGACGAAATTGGCGATTTGCCTCTCTCTAGCCAGGCAAAGCTGTTGCGGGTCTTGCAGAATCAGGAGATTCAGCGCGTAGGTTCTCCGGTCGCCCGCAAAATCGATGTACGCGTTGTCGCCGCCACCAGCCACGACTTGCACGCCATGCTGACAGCAAAAAGATTTCGTGAAGACTTATACTATCGGCTTTCCATGATGGAAATTCGCATGCCATGCTTGGCGGATCGCCGTGAGGATCTTCCTTTGCTCGAGCGCTATATGGTTCACGCCTTCGCCGAGCGCGCGAATAAGCGAGTGCGCGGACTCACCATTAGAGCGCAGGCGGCTCTTAGCCGCTACTCATGGCCCGGCAATGTGCGTGAATTGGAAAATGTGATTGGCCACGGCTGCGTCATGGCCGAGGGAAATTTCATAGACATACACAACCTGCCTGAATATATAAGCGACCCTGAAAGTCCGGGTCCTGCGGACGATAGCAAGAAAAAAATTATTTCCATGCACAAAATGCAGGAGTGCTACGCGCGGGAAGTTGTGGACCGAGTCGATAGTAAAGTACACGCAGCAAATCTACTGGGCATAAGCCGCACCAAGCTGTATCGCCTGCTGGCTACGAAACCTACTGGTAAAGTCGAAAAGGAGTGACCGTGGGCTTGGGCGTTTGCTGACACGAAGCCCGCGCTAGCACCAGTGGAGGCATACCTGAAGGTGGGGCAGATGGCGCACCCCAAAGACGGTTTTGGACTACACGTTCCTACCAAGTTCCACATCCCTTTGGCGTTCAAGGGTCGAATACTCGACTTCGCGACATGACCATTCGAATTCCTAAACTTTTGCCAACAAGTACTGATTACTCAGTACTATAATTCTCTTTCGCCCTCTACCCCATCCGCGCTACCCTAAACCGCAGACTTGGACTCTCCATTTAACCGTCGCTCCGCTCAATAGGAATCCCCCCTAAAATGGCCCCCGTCCCACCTGTCGGCACGAAGAATCCAATGATTTTACAAGAGCGCATATCACCATTAAAATAAACGACTTATAAGCCCTCTGTTTTCACATTCACTCGACGATTACACCGCCTAACTCCTTTGTTTTTATATTGATGCGAATTGTAGGGGGAGGGGGTGGAGTATGAACATAATTACCCCAGCATGGGCAACAGGGTGAGAAGCGTAAAGATCCTTGGCTGCGTGGGCCGGACTCGGAAACGTGAAAGGCACGAACGTCTACTTCACTTAAGCCATTCCCCTTCCCGGGCCCGCAGGCGTCGGCGGAGGCGTTCTTGGTTGGCGCGGAGTGCGAACGGCTGCGGCTGTGGGCAACTGATCTTTGCATAGCTCGAGGAATTCGATTGTTGAAAGGGCGTCCTGCGATGCGTTGTTGGTGTTCATTCTGACGTCTTCGTGGACGGGACTTAGCGAATCTGGTCCGGAGACAATGTGAGGATCGGCGATGCTGCCGCCGAGTGTGAGCGTGGCGGCGAGGGCTTTTTTCGCGAACGCTACGTTTCCAGTTTTCGAGTATGCGTACGCTGCGAGCCGCGCTTCATTCACATAACTTGCGTCGGCGCCTTCGTTGCCCGTGGTTTTGTCTTTGGTGAGGACGTCGGCGGGCGCAGTGGTTAGGCGGCAGAGTTGTAGCCACATTTTTTCAAAATCTTTGTTCCCGAGCAGCGGCACAAGCTCAAACATAATTTCGCCGCCGCCTTGAATTGTGGCGAGGTTGTAGTTCACCGGAATGTAAGTGCCGTCGGGAGCCGGGATGGGAGTGAGTTTTCCGGTTGCGTTATCAAATCCGACGACGGCTGCGGAGCCGCCGCGTCCGCCGATATTTTTTCTACCGGTCGCGAACCAGAAAGGCATCGTGATGATTGAACTCACTCCGGCGAGAATGCGATCGCGCCAGCGCGCGTCACCAGTGCGTTCCCATTCCGTCATCCAGTTGCTTGCCAGCGCGAACCAATCGGGACCAATGCGGATGCGAACTTTTGGCTCGCCTTCCAAAATGGGTTCAGCTTCGCGCATGGGATCGTACGTTGCGACGGCAAGGGCGGCGGACTCGGTGACCATGCGCATGATGTCACCGGCGCGCTCGTCGGTTGTTAGATAATGAAAAGGTCGCCAGTGCGCGGCTTGACTGATGCGCGCTTCTTTCGCGCCATCGCCCCACTTGATCACATTGTGGCGCGTGCCGAGTCCCTTCATCGGGCCAAGATGATAGACGACGGTTTCGCTGGTGTTGCGCGTGAGAGCTTCGGCGAAGCGGAATAAATCTTCACGGCCGGAACGCAAATAGCTGTACCAGAGCCAGAGCGGCGTGCCGAGTTCGGTGTTGTCCCACGCGTGGCCGCCCCAATCGTAATGCCACACGTGCCGGGGGGTGGAATAGGAGTGCATGAAATCGCCGAACTGCCAGAAGCCGTACCAGTTTCGATCGTCAACTTGTTGCTGAAAAAATGCGAGAACGGAATCAAGTCCATCTTCGATGGATTTCTTGAATGCGGTGGAGCGATCTTGCACACTCCACACGCCGAACGCGCCAGTGGAATGAATATATTCCGGAGCACACGCGAGCAGAGGAAGTTTACTTCCGGCGTTCGACATTGCCACAGTGTCTGAGCGGGAAAGCAGAGCGTCTCCCGGAAAAAGTGTCAGTTCGCTGGTGCGCGCGACACCGTATGCGGCGCTCAAGCCTTCTTGCACGTCTTCGTAGGAGGCGTCGAGTCCGTGGGCTTTGATGTCGTAATGACGCATGTCCATGGCTGGGCCGTCGGGCGACCAGAGCCATGCGACGAGTCGGGCCGTTGGAGAACTGGCCTGGCGTACTTCGAGAGATGACGGGCAGGACTGCCAGAAATTTTTCACGCTAACGGCGAGACCGCCCGTGACGTCACCAACATACGCGAGACCCGGCGCGCGCTTCCCTGCGTTGGAATAAAGCCAGGTGCTTTTCGGATTGGTGCGCTTGACGATTGTGAATCCGTTTGGATTCGGCTGGATTAATTTGAAATCATCCCAGATGGCGTTCTGCGCGAGCCGGGGATTATCTGGAATTGCTTTGCCAGCTTCCTGATCGGCGTTGCCGCCGGCGGGTTGCAGCGGTTCCGACCACAAGCCGCCGTCTTGACCGGCGAAACGCACGGTGCGGTTGCGTGGCTCCTCGCGCAGGGGCACGGCGAATTCGAGGCCGAGTCCGCGGACGAAATCTTTTTCTTGATCGCCGTCGAAGACGATGGAATGCACTATGCGAATTGAAGTTTGTCCGCTGTAGAAATAAAGGCGCACGGTGAACGGCAAAAATTCGCGGTGAGATGTGCCGCCGCGATGCTTGCCTTCAATCAATACCACGGCGCGAACTGGGCCCGATTGCTCGACTGTCGTTTTCTTCACTACGCTGAAAAATTTCTCGCGCGATGGCGCGTCGGTGGATTCAGTTTCGGGGCCGTTCTGCAAAATGCAGACGAGCTGACTCGGGCCGGTGACGACTTTTCCGGCGATGCTGATCGAGTCGATGACGTTTGTGCCGCTCACGGAGATGGAACATTTCATCGCGCCGGTATCCACGGCGATTGCGTTGCCATTTTTCGCGACACTCAGCGCGCCCTTTGCTGTGGACGATCCTTGCGACAATGTGATGGGCGCCACGATTCCGGCGGGGACGACTGTTGCAAAGCCGCTCCACTTCATGGAGCCGTCCGGCCAATAAGCTAGCGGCCAAGTTTGAATGGGAAGATCCACGCCGTGCGCGTTGAGGCTGAATGTCGCGCCGCGTTTCACTGCGCCCTGCGGCCACGGAACTCCCCAACTAATTCCAGTGGGAGTGATGGGCGGAGTTCCGCCGAGCAAGGAAAGTTCGACGGTGCCTGGCGCTGCCGTGGCACGCGGACGTGCGGATAGCGATTCTGGATGTGGGTCGACGACGAGTTTATTTTTTACGATTTTGGACGTGGTGATTCCGGCGCCAAGAATCGTGGCGTCTCTTAGAAATTCACGGCGCGTTCGTTCGCTCATCAGTTGATCTCCGAAGGCGGCGAGAGGATGTGGGGGTTAGGACGCGAGGAGTGGAGGATGCGTTTCGGGCGCGACGATTTGAGGGTAAGCGCGGAGGCAGGGGCTGGAAGCCAATTCACACCGTCGCGGTGCGGCACGAGTGAACTCGTGCCCTGTTACAAATATCCGGAGCCGGCAGGATGCCGGCGCTACGATGGGCCGGACGCGAGTGGCCAATTTGGAGTCATCGCACATCTGGCACCGGCAGGACTGCCGGTGCTACCAGGCAGTCTGCGCCAGCCGACGCATCGGAAAGGGTCACACATGGGTCTAACTGACAATGCACAAAGAAGTTGCTGCGCCTTGACCGTATGCGCTAACCCTGCTATAAACTTCGCTTTGCCTGTCTATAACAGTCTCGCCTGCAGGGTCTCCTGAAGGAAACGAAAGTGGAGGAAGAATGTCGGTAACACCAAACGAATGGGTCTGGTTCATCATGGGAGTGAGCGTCGTCTCACTGCTCATGGCATGGATATTTACGCGAGAAGTATTGGGCGCGGATACAGGCACGCCCGCGATGCAGGCTATCGCGCTGGCCATTAAACAAGGCGCCGAAGCGTTTATGAAGCGGCAGTACAGGACAATTTACACGTTCAGCGCGATTCTGGCGGTGGTGATTTTTGCTTATTACTACTGGGCAAAAGGCAGCGACTTGGCGATCAAAATGGTCGTGTCGTTCCTTGCTGGAGCAGTGTGCTCCGGACTAGCGGGATTTTCGGGAATGTTCGTTTCCATTCGCGCGAATTTGCGAGCAGCAAGCGCGGCGCGAACCAGTTTGAATCGCGCGATGCAACTAGCGTTGCGCGGCGGCGCGGTGACGGGATTGAGCGTTGTGGCGCTTTCGCTGCTTGGCGTTGGGATTATTTTCCTGGCGTTTGGCGGCATGAATGATCCGACGCATGTGCCATATCAAATTGTCGGATTTGGATTTGGAGCCAGCTTCGTGGCCCTGTTCGCTCAGTTGGGCGGCGGAATTTATACGAAGGCGGCGGACGTTGGCGCGGACTTAGTTGGAAAAGTTGAAGCGGGAATTCCGGAAGACGATCCGCGGAACCCCGCAGTGATTGCGGATTTGGTTGGCGATAACGTTGGAGATTGCGCGGGACGCGGCGCGGACTTGTTTGAGTCAACCGCAGCGGAAAACATTGGCGCGATGATTCTGGGAGTAGCGCTATTTTCAAAATTCGGATTGCTGGGAATTTTCTTTCCGCTGGTGGCGCGCGCATTTGGATTGCTGGCGTCCATTATCGGAATTTGGTGCGTGAAACTGAAAAACGAAGACGAAGATCCGATGGTGGCGCTGAATCGTGGCTACATGATTACTTCCGTGCTGGCGATTGGCGGATTTTATGTTGCCGTGCGATTCCTGCTGCAAAATAATTTGTGGTTCTTTTCGGCGGGAATTATCGGCGTAATCACGAGCTTCTTGTTCGTGTGGATCACACAGTACTACACGGAATACAAGTATCGCCCGGTGCAGAGTATCGCGCAGGCCAGCCAAACAGGCGCAGCTACGAACATTATTACCGGCCTTGCGGTTGGAATGGAATGCACAGCGCTGCCGGTGATTGCGATTTCTGTGGCGATTTTGTCGTCATACTACTGCGGAATTAACGCGCTGCCGGACATGGGACACGGATCGGCAGGGCTTTTCGGCACGGCCATTGCGACAATGGGAATGCTGGCAACTGCGGCATACATTTTGGCGATGGATACGTTTGGTCCGATCACGGATAACGCCGGCGGCATTATTGAAATGTCCGGCGCGCCGGAAGAAGTTCGTCGCAGGACGGACCGGTTGGACTCGGTGGGAAACACCACCAAAGCGCTGACCAAGGGTTATGCAATTGGATCAGCTGCGTTGGCGGCGTTCCTTTTGTTCTCGGCGTATTTGGATCAGATTACGGAATTGGTACGAGCGAAGTTAACGGCCAATCCGGATTTGCTGGCGGCTCTGCATCTGACTTCGCCGGACCAATATTTCTTTACGCATGTGGACCTTAGCAAACCGCAGGTGTTTGTTGCCGCATTGATTGGAGCGGCGCTGGTGTTCTTGTTCAGCGCGCTGGCGATTAAGGCGGTCGGCAAAGCTGCGTACTCAGTGATTGAAGAGGTTCGACGTCAATTCCGTGAGAATCCCGGAATTATGGCGGGGACTTCCAAACCGGATTACGGACAGTGCGTGGACATCGTTACCAAAGGCGCGCTGAAGGCAATGGTCGCACCGGGATTGCTGGCGGTTGTGGTGCCGGTGGCCGTCGGATTTATGTTCAAATATTTTGCGACCACTGAAGATATGACGATTGGCGCTGAAGCAGTTGCCGCGGTGCTGATGGTCGGAACAATTGCCGGAATTCTGATGGCCACGTTCATGAATAATGGCGGCGGCGCTTGGGATAACGCGAAGAAATTTATTGAGACCGGTCAACTGGGTGGAAAGAAATCGGAAGCGCACAAGGCGGCGGTGGTTGGAGATACGGTTGGCGATCCTTTCAAGGATACGGCCGGGCCTTCGCTGCACGTTTTGATTAAGCTGATTTGCACGGTGGCATTTGTTATGGCGCCGCTGTTTTTGTAATTGAGATTTAGTTAAGAGTTTCCACCTCCGCAAAAATAAAAACGCCCCGATGAAATTCATCGGGACGTTTTTATTTTGGGAGAGATTTTTAATCCAGGTGCAGGGGTTAAAACCCCTTGATTGTATCGGCGATACGGCACGAGTGAACTCGTGCCCTGTTACAAACCATTTCCTTTCCGCTCGGAAATTATCGAAGACGCGTGGTGTTGCATACGGTTTGGATCATTCGCAATTCGTAAGGCGGTGCGCGGAAAAGAGCCGGGAGGATGCCGTCGCAACGCAAGTCGAGATGAGGCGAATCCAGGAGTGAAGGTGTGCGCTGTTTAGAAACGATTTAGCTATCGGCGGTGACAGGAATGAAACGGCGCGGTAGTGCGGGCGACTTTCGGTTGAACGGAAAAGGCAGGCCGTGAGGCCTGCCTTTTTTTGTTTTGAGCGACACCAGTGCACAGCCAGGAGTGGCTGTGCTACGAACTTCTAGTGATCGTTGCGAACTAGCGTGTCGTAGAGCGGACGCGCTGGTTGCACGTTGGTTGGTTCGTCGGCGACTGTGATGGCCATTACGCGGATGCGTTCGTTATCGGGCAATGTGATTGAGGTTGCGCCGGCGGGAACGTCGATGGCATAGGCGTAGAGATAAGAATATGCGTAGGCTTCGTTCAGTCCCGCGGAGTCGTGACGGTGCGAGGCGAACCAGGCGACGTCGGCGCGCTTGATGAAGCCGGGAGTTAGCACGCCATTGAAATTAGTTACCGTGCGCGTTGTGGGAGCGCCGGGCTGTAGCGGCGGCGCGTCTGCTGGACGAACGATCGGTTCCTGCTTCGTTTCCCAGCCGCGGTTATCCCACTGGCCGATGTATCCGGTCCAATCGGGAATGGAAAGTTCCACGGAATTATTTCCCACGGTGAAAATTCCTTTTTGATCGCGAACTGCGGCGGCCAAAATGTAAACGCGAGTGTGATTCCCTGCCGGCAACGCGATTTTTTGCGCGTGAGCGGTTACGGCGTTTGGTTTTCCGGGTCCGACGTTCGCTAACTTGAAATGAATTCCGGCGTAGGCGATGTCTGCCGGCAACATTTCCGCGGGGATTGCTTTGCCCTGCGCCGAAGCAGGAGCGTTGGGCTGCCAATCGAATGCGCCATCGGATGGGCGGCCGTCACGCGAAGTTACGGACATGTCGTAAGCGAGCGTGACTGGGTGCGAAGTTGGTGCTGTGACTTTTGATTTGGCAGGGCCGAGTTTAATGGCGAAGCTGCGAACTTGATTTGGAGTTAGCGAGGTGACGAGATCGCCGCCGCTTACATTTGTTGGAGTGCCTGTTGCGGGCATTTCTTGGCCATTCACTTCGCGGGCGCTTAGGACTGGCGCGGCGAAAGTGAAATGAACATTGGATTGTTCTTTACCGCTGATTTCTACGAAGCGGAGAATAACGTCATCGCTTTCTTCGGCTTTTTTCATGGCGAGAACGCGGACGCGGCTGTTATTTGTTTTCAGAAGCGAAAAAGTTTTTCCAAGCGCGCCGGGATGCTGCGCGCTTTGGAAAGCGATGAGCGGTTGATTGAGTCGATAGGCTTGCCAATCGGTTTCGCCTTGACGCCAATCGCCGTCATGTCCGGCGAGGCCGAAAATAAATTCGTGATGGCCTAGATCCTGGCTGCCTTGATCGGGATATCCGCCCTTTACGCCGGGAGTGCGGACTAGCGTGAGACGCAGAGTGTTGTCGGCAAATTTATCGGAGGCATTTTTATCGTCGGTGAGAATTGTTGCGCCGAAGGTGCCGCTGGCGTCGGTGAGATCGATCCACTGATGCGAGGCAACTTCAAATTGGCGCTCTTCTGCGTTGGGACGCTGGACGGTTCCGATATCCCAATTATATGTGGCCAATTTATTTGTGGCGGTGAGCGGAAAAACGGCTTTTAGATTTGCTTCGGTGGAATGCCAGTCGATTACATTTCCGAATTCGACGCGATTGCCTGCGTCACCGGCGGAGAGGCGAACGGTTTGCACAAATTTTGAGCCTTCGCCTTCGCGCGTGACTTCGACGGCTACGCGGACGGGGCCATTTTCGACGACGCGAATTTTTGCTGGGCCGCCGATGAGGGTTCGCGGGGTGCGAGTTTCATCTTCAAAATCCATATTCCACGCAGGCCACTGTTTTGGATTATCGAGAATGATCGCGAGACGGATTGGTTGGGCAAGTAATTCGTGATTGATCTTCTTATCGAAGATGCTGGAGACGTCGCCGTCGTTGTCGATTTTGATGCGATAGCGAGCGTTTTCCATGGCCGAGTTGGAGACGGAGAGTTCGGATTTGGCGTCGACTAAGCCGTCCGAGGGTTGGGCGTCGTACACTGCGAAACCTACTGAGGGCACTTTCGCGAGGAACAAAATTTTAGTGACGCCGTTGCTATCGCCGAATAGTTGGGACGGAACTTCTTTGCCGTCCGGGCCTAACACACGAACGGCTTTTGCTGCGCCGAAAGTGAATTTTACGTCGGCTTCGACTACGTCTTCGCGGGCGATGCTGAGCGGATTGAAAACAACGAGCGGAATTCCCTTTCCTTCGGTGTTCATGCCGGATGCGATGGCGCTGGTGGCGCTGGTGAGCACGCCGGAAAATTGATTCATCGCGATTACGTCATCGTTCCAAATATATTCGTAAGATTTTGGCGTGGCGGTTCCGGCCATACTGTCATGGAATTGTCCGGCCATTACCAGTCTCCACGCGCGATTTAATCTTTCTTGCGGATAAGTTCTTCCTCCGAGCCAGGATGCGCCGACGGAAGCTTCTTCGGCTGCCGCTGCGAGCAATTCGTTTTGACGATTCCAGCGCTTGTGAACTGTTTGCGATGTGATGGAGCCGGCGGAATGATTGATGAGTTCGAGATCGCCTTTGTAGCGCGGCATTTTCGAGGTTTGATCGGGACGGATATCGAGGAACATTTGATCGGCGCGGCCTTGTACAACTTTCAGCGGACCGACACCAACTTTTTCCGGCGGCCCTGCGACCGGCTGAACTGCACCGCGTCCGCCGATGCGAACTGGCGGAATAACTGTTTCGGATTTCGTGGCTATGGCTTCGAGCATTTTTACAGAGCTTTCGGGGGGAGCGCCGCCGATGTCTCCGGTGCCGACGTAGTGAAAATCCGTAAAAACTCCGGTGACTTTTCCGTTGTAGTCGATGCGATCGGGCCAATTCCAAGTGTAGCCGCCATTATTTCCTGCGCCTGTGGGCGGCTGATTATTTTTCGTCAAATCGGAATTCACTGTGCTGGTGTAGCTGCCGGGATTCAGCGCGGCGAGAATTGTTCTGCCGTCGGGACCTTCCCAGAGGCCGACGTTGAATGGAATTCCTTCGGGAGTGCGCTCGGGCGAATCGGGTCCACCGACGCGCGGAGCGGGCTGCCATCCGGAGGAAAGTTTCTGCGTTGAAAAACCTTTGATACCGGCGTGCGCGAGAATGCTCGGGAGCGAAGCGGGAAATCCGAAACAATCGGGCAGCATATATTCAGAGCTGGCCTTGCCAAATTCGTGGCGGAAATATTCGTTACCGTAAAGGACTTGCCGCATGATGGATTCGGCGGACGGCGAATTCACGTCATTTTCTTCCATGGAAGAGCCGGCAGGAAACCACCGACCTGCAGCGACGTACTTTTTTAATTCGGCATAATCCTGCGGATTATATTCCTTCATGAACATGTAGCGATTTGCACCGGTAAAATTGAAAATGTAGTGGGGATATTTTTCAAAGAGCGCGAAATTATTGCGCATTGTTTTGGTGAGATATTCCTGAATTGTTTGCGGATATTCCCAGCGCCATTCGGTATCGAGGTGGGCATAATTGACGACGTAGAGCGTGGGAGTTTTGGAGAGATCTACGTGCGGCGTGATTATCGTAGTGGCTTTCGCGTTAGTGCTTTGCGATTGTGTGGGCACCGCGGGGCTTGGGGATTGCGCGGACGCGGAGGTGCGCATCAGGATTAGCGCGATGAGCGCGGTTGCGAGAAAAGCGGCGGCTAGTTTTAGCGTGCGCGTGATTTTTATTCTGTTTGCGGAATTGATTGTCGGGATTTTCATGGGTCCTCGGTCGGCGTCGGGGCCGGCGGAAATGTGTTTTGGGTGTTTATGCAAATGAAATTCTAATTTGGACCTGCAAAACATATGCAATCGGCGGGAAGAATGCAATAACTAACGCGGGGAGATTTTCGGCGAGGAAAAATGATGTTTTAGATGGAAACTGGCGCGAGCGTGCGAGAGCAGGGGTTAAAACCCCCGCCCAGAATCTGCGGTACGGCACGAGTAAACTCGTGCCCTGTTACAAACCGTTCCTGCTTCCGTTACGGCACAAGTGAACTCGTGCCCGGTTACAAACCGTTTGAACTATTCGGAAAGTAGTGCGGCGAATTTCGGGCGCGGGTGAAGAGCCGGCAGGATGCCGGCGCTACGCAAATCTTCGCATTGATTACGTTTTTAGGAGACGCGGAAACTTGTT
Organism: uncultured Acidobacteriota bacterium; assembly: GCA_963778235.1. Lineage (GTDB taxonomy): Bacteria > Acidobacteriota > Terriglobia > Acidiferrales > UBA7541 > DASTCZ01. The sequence continues at coordinate 572,604 of CAVZTQ010000001.1, forward strand.
TGGATCATTCGCGAATCCTGGGAAAACGGTTTTCAAATCTTTTGCGCCTAGATGGCCTTGAATAATTTCGCCTAGGACTGAGCGGAAGTCAGTGGTCAAGGCTAGGTCGCGGCCTTCGTTGAATTGCTGTGGGCCTAATCCGGGCCACTTGCCATACACTTTGCCGCCTTTTACTGCGCCGCCCATCACGAACATGCAATTTGCGTGGCCGTGATCGGTGCCGCGATTTCCGTTTTCGTGCGCGGTGCGTCCGAATTCGGACATGGTGACGACGACAACATCTTCCATGCGATCGCCCATGTCTTTGTGAAATGCGTCGAGACCCTGGCCGAGATCGCGAAGCAAATTTGCGAGTTGGCCCTGCACGCCGCCTTCGTTGACGTGATTATCCCAACCGCCGGTATCGAGGAAAGCGACTTCGAGTCCGATATTTGCTTTCAGAAGTTGCGCGACTTGCTGGATGCTTTGTCCGTAGCGATTCTTGGGATAGTCCGCGCCATTTTCCGGCTGGAATTGCGCAGGATTTGCTTTCTTCAGCATGTCAATGGCTTCAAATGTTTCAGTGCCGGTGCCGCGCAGAGCAGTGTCCACAGTTTGCGCGTACATTGCCTCGAATCCGCCTTGCACCATTTGCGAACCAGCGCCTGCTAACACTTGAAATTGTTTTACGTCGGGCAGAGCAACTGCGGGAGCGGTGCCGTGCAACATGCGCGGAAGATTTGGTCCGAGGGCGACGGCGCGAAATGGCGTGGCGTTTTGTTCTGGCATGGTTTGCATGGTGCGATTCAACCAACCGTCATCGGTAGCTTTCACGCCGGGCGTGCCGGATTCCATGTAATCCTGCGCGTCAAAGTGAGAGCGTGTAGTGTCCGGCGATCCAGCGGCATGGATAATTGCGAGTTCGCCGCTGTGAAAAAGTTTTGCCAGAGGCGCGAGAGATGGATGAACGCCGAAGAAACCGTCGAGATCAATTGCGGCGAGAGCGCCGCCACTTGTTGGCGCAGGAATCGCGATGGTTGGGCGAATCGCGTAATAATTTGGCTCGCCGAATGGAACGACCATGTTGAGACCGTCGGCCGCGCCGCGCTGGAAGAGGACGACGAGTTTCTTTTTGTTGGGCATGGCGGTGGCGGCAACGGCGCGTTGCAGAAATGAGGGCAGAGTGCTGAGGCCCAGCATCGCGATGCCACTATTTTTGATGAAGACTCGACGATTGATTGCCATGGTCTTGCTCCTTGCGAATGCAGGGGTTAAAACCCCTTTTGCTTTGCTTGCTACGGCACGAGTGAACTCGTGCCCTGTTACAAACCGTTTCTGCTTCCGCTGAGGCACGACTGAAGTACCCCGTTTCAAGTCTTTCCGGTCACAATAGATTGCAGTTACAAAACATTTCTGGAACGGCCCTCGCGATTCAGTCTACCGCCGTTGAAATTCGGGCGCACCTAGCACCAGTCCGGCCACGGTGCCGACATTTATTTGTTTAATTGGATCGTCCAATTTTGCTTCGATCACTTGCGGATCGTAAATTTGTTTTTGGAGCGTGGAGCGCGTTTGCGCGGAGATGTCTCCGTTGAGCAGAACTTTTATGGCGCGATCGAGAGCGCCGTTTGGATCGTTCACGTCATTGACGCCGATTAGAGCGGCGATGTCGACATGAGCGCCGCGCAGATGATTGCTTGCGAGAGTGAGCGAATAATTCAGGCGGTTGAGTAGCGCGCCCGTGTTGACCCAGGTGTCCGCCGTATCCTTATATCCAGTGGGCGGCTGGCATTGGTAGAGCGGCTCGCCGATTCGCGCGGACCAAAGCATCATCGGGAGAGGCAAATCCACATTTGCGCCGACGGCGCGCGCGGCGGAAACTACCAGCTCGAATGGCGATTTAATTTTCGCGGCATAGGCATCGCGCGACCAGAATTCCGGCGAGTAAAACATGGTATGCAACACGGCTTTGATGTCGCCATCACTCGCGGTGAAAGTTTGCGCCATGCGATCGACGAGCGATGCCGGCGGATTGTCGCTGACGAAGTGCTGCGCGATTTGCTGAGAAATATGATGAGCGGTGTGCGGATCGTGCGTTAGCAAACGGATGACGGCGATGCCATCGTTCTCGCCGCCTGCGTCAATTGTGTGGCCGAGCACATGCTTGGGGCCATTTACGTGCAGCAGCGGATTGTAGAAAAAATCGCCGTTTACTTGCGGCTGACGAATCGTCCAACCGGTGAAACATTTGGCGACTTCGACGACATCTTGCTGCGTATAGCCGGTATCAACTCCGAGAGTGTGGAGTTCCATTAATTCGCGGCCGTAATTTTCGTTGATTCCGAATTGGCGTTTTTGTTGCTGCTGTTGCTGCTGGCCCGGGCGCTGTTGCATTCCACCAAAACCACCGAATCCGCTGAAACCACCGCGGCCTCTTCGCTGGGCTTGCTGAACGCGTTGCTCGGCGGCGGGATCAGTGTTGAGCCAATTATCGAGATAAAACATCATGGCCGGACTTTTCGCGGTGGCCAGAACGAGATCTTCAAATTTTCCCATCGCGTGTGGGCGAATGGTGTCGCGCTCGTAGGCCGTCAACATCCAGCGATCTCTTCCCTTGCCAGCGAAAACATTAAAATGGTTGAACCAGAACGCAGCCATTTCTTCGTAGAGTTGGCGCTCGCTGTAAATGGCGCGATCAATTTTCGCCATGCTGAGTTCAACGACGATGCGCTGTGGAGTTTTCAGTTGTTGATAGAATTCCATCGGGCTGCGATTGGGATCTCCCCCGTTGTAACCCTGCTTGGTGAGTTTTGCTTTGCCTCCTGCGTCCATTCCGCCGTCTTCTTTGGAACCATCGGCGAGACCGTCTTTCTGCTCGTCAGTTTCCATGGCGGCCATTTGTTTATTTACTTGCTGCTGACGGGCCTGCTGTTCTTTCTGGTAGTCCGCCAGACTGACCCCTTCTTTTTTTGCGGCTTGCTGAGGCTGCGGAAATTCACTGTAGAGTTTCGCGGAGCTCATGCGCAGCGTCGGATATTTTTCTAGATGCGCCTGCATTGAGGAGTCGGGGATGGAATCGGGATTCAGTTGCTGGTCGATCCATTTCGCCAAACCAATTTTGCGAACGGCTTCCATGTCGCCGGGACGCGGGCCGTAAGTCAAGCGATTTAGTGCGTGGAGAATCGCTTCGGATTCTTTCAGGTCGCTGATGGGAAGGCCTTGGAGCACGCCGGATGCCGTTGGTGCGGCGGCAGATTTCTTTTGTTTCTGCGGAGCCGCGGAATATCCGGAGGCGGCAAATAGCAGGGCTGCTGCTACGCCTGCGGCGGCGAATCCCTCGAAAGAAAATTTTCTGGAGCGGCTAAATTTTCTGCTGGATTGCTTTTGATTCGACATCCGTGCCTCCACTTGCTTCGAGCTTTGGTTTCGCAAGGAGTCCTCTGAGTTCTGATTATTTTAACCCCTCCGGGGCCGCAAAGTTGCGCGGAAGTGCGTGGTGTTGCGGGTGTCGGTTCTAGTTGAGGGCGTAGCCAGCAGCGCGGACCCTACAACATACGCGAGGCGTCGGGTCAATCCGCTTCGGATGGAACCTGGTCGGATGGGACGTTGCGCTCGGCGTTATAGGCGGCGCCGAGGAAAATAATTATTACCGTGAAATTCATCCAGATCATTACGCCGATGGCGGTGGCCAAGCCGCCGTAAATTAAATTGTAGGGAACGTGGCGCATATAAAATCCGAACGTCCAACTGGCGATCCACCAGAGTGGAGTGGCGACAATGGCGCCGGGAATAACATCGGACCATTTCGTACGCCACGCGTGCCGACGCGGTACACGAGTGCGAGAACGGACATGGCGAGACCGAGCGCGATTACTGTGAGTGCGATTGCGAGGAGAACACGCATCCAAACCGGCGCGCCATATTGCTCAGTAATAATGACACGGACGGACTTGCCAAAGACGGCGATGGCGATGGCGAGAACCGTAGGTATGAGTGTAACGATCAGAAGAATGAGTCCGCGAAGAAATTGCTCGGGCGCTTTGGGATGTTCAATTTTTTGCGCCATGTGAAAACCGACGAGCAGAGGCGCATCATTTGCATACCGGCGAGCAGAGTTCCGATGAGGCCGACGGAAGCCCAACTGAGCGGATTTTCGGCGTGACGCGCTAGGAAATCACTGAGGACGGCGAACATTCCGGGCGGCATCAGAAGTCTGGTGCTGTTGAACATTTCGTCGGCGCCGTCGCGGAGAAAATCCCAACGGCTGACGAGGCCCATGACGAGAAGCAGCATGGGAAAAAACGCGAGGAACATGTTGAAGGCCACGGCTTGCGCCTGCGTTAAACACGAAGGCCATACGCGGCGAAAGGCCCTCCACAAGTTTCCCCAGAAGTTCGACATATTGGTCAGGCAGAATTATACAGATTCGGCCGCGATGTATTTTATTTTTATAGCGTCGCGTTGCAACGGGATTCGTAAACCGGCGGCGCGGTGCTATTCGACGTAAAACATGTCGCCGGTGATGCCTGTGTCGGTGAGTTGCTTATCTTTGTTTGACGCTGCGCCGCTAGGATTGTAATACGTATCGCCCATCATTCCCGGCGCGATGTAAAATCCGCCCAATCCGGCGCGCTTGGGAGTGATCCAGAGTTGCCAGTTGGAGCCATCAATCGTGAGCTTGTAGGTGTAATTCGGATCGGCGGTAGTCGGATCGTATTTCAATTTGCCAACTTTATTTGAACCGGTGGGTTCGGGGCCGGTGACGAGTTGCGCAATTGTGCAGGGACCACCAGCGTCGCGGCCGCATTCACCTTCTAACTGTTTGATGGCAGCAAGGAATATGAACGCGATTTGCTCGGAACGCTTGAGTGGGATCACTCCTTTGGCGTCCTTGATTTCGACGGTTGCTTTGGTGGCGAAGGGACCGGTAGTTGGGGCCTGGCCGTTTGCAGAAGGCGTAGCGACAAGTGCACAGCAGATCAGTGCGAACGCAAGAATTGAGGTTGCGAACTTCAATAGTTTTGTCATTTGTGAACTCCTCCAGAAACCGAAGGCAAGGTATCACTGGAGAATCGCGGATACAACTTGAAAGTCTTTTGCGGTGCGAGACCTGGAAGTTGGTGGCGAGTGAGAAGAGTGCGGCGAGGAAGAAGCGTCGACCCGTGTGGCGTCCGAGGGGCCACAGGCTGAGGCCTGTGCTACTGACTTCGGGTCTTCACGTGGCGTTTCTGATGATATGATGCGCCAGATTCTGCGGGTCACACAAAACAAATTGAATTGCTCGGAGGAACGGATGAATTTGTCACGTCGATATTTGGTTTTCGCGCTGGTGGTTACGCTTGCGGCGGTAATTTTGCCGGTGACGATGTCACATGCGGCAGGTCAGGCGGCGAAGGCGCTCACGAATCAAGATATTTCCGATATGCATCGCTCGGGGCTTTCCGCGGATGTGATTATCGCGAAAATTAAGGCGGGGCCGTGTAGCTTTGATACGTCACCGGCGGCGCTGCAACATTTGAAAACGGACAAAGTTCCGGACAACGTGATTCTGGCGATGGTGAACGCGCCTGTGAGCGGGAAGCCTGCGGCGGTGGAGGCGGCGAAGCCGGGTTCCGACGCGGTGCAGCTTCACATTTACCGGCAGAAGCGCGGAATTAATTCGACTTTTATGCCGTCCCTGTTCGTTGACGATAAACAAATCGCGCGCGTGAGCAACGGCAGCCGCTTCACAATCAAGTTGACCTCTGGATCGCACAACATTCGCTCGGACGATAATTCTTCGGCGATCGCGCTGGATGCGAAGGCGGGGCAGGAATATTACATTCGCGTGGATGAGATTGTTGGGCTGAAGGCACGCGGCAAGTTGACGATGATGACGCCGGAACAGGGCGGGCCGGAATACAAATTGGAGAAACCGCTGGAAGATAAACACAAGATTGCGCGGGACATGATTGAAAACGACGGTGGCGGAATCTAAGGGATTCGGCGAATGTGAATCTTATTGAACGAACAAATTTCGCGCTCTTAATTTCCCGGATGGTATTCGCGTTCGGTGTGTCCTTTGAGTTGCGCGCGATAATAATAAACGTCGCGCAGATCGCCGGTGCTGTAGCGCTTGGCTTCGTCATTGAAATGCGGTGACGCCGGATTGCCGCTTTCGCCACCTGCTGTCACCGCGCGGGCGCGTACTGTATCGCCAAACTCAACCACCGCTACGAAACTATTTCCGCTGGTTCCATACCACTTTTTTGTGTTGCTGTAGGCGCGCGCGCCGAACGAGGCGAGCGATCCCCATGCGGACGAAGTGAATCCGACGGGAATACTGGGCGCGGCGTCATTGAAATTTGGCGCGATGTCGTCATTGATGCGCTGGAAGCGATTGATCTCGCCCCATGGCGGTTTTCCAGGTGCCGAAGTCGGTCGTCAATCGAGTCGGACGCAGCGGCGAGCGACTTGCAGCAATTGATCCGCTGTAGCTTTGGCGCCGATATATTCTTCGACGCGCATTCCGGCCGCGCGCGCATCGGCGCGAACGCGGCGCTGAATATCTTCTCCCCAGAAAACCGCGAGCGAAGTTGGAACTGATGTGATTCCCCACCGGTGATCCCATGCGCGCAGCATGCGCAATTTGCTCGGACAAGTTTTGTTTCAGAGGATTATCGGCGGACGTCGGCGTCCCATGCTTTCAAGAGCGCGGGCAGAGGCTTATCGAACCAGGTGAGATAGCTGTCGAACGCGGCGCCGATGAGACTGCTTGGCGTGAAATCCGTTTTATTTTGCAGAACGCGGACGGCGTGTTCGCCGCGAGCGGTTTCAACTCCCTGCTCAACATATTTTGGATAGTCTTCTTCTTTGGGACTGCTGGGGCCGGCAGCGGACCACGGCGAATTATTGGAATTGTAGAGCCAGCCGCTTTTCGGATTGAGCAGGTGCGGAGTTTCGTCGATGGTCAGAAGCCCGTTCCATTCGGTGGCGGGATTGCTGCCGTCCACCGGCTTCGTGAAATCAAAACTGTTATCGCGGCGCGGAACAAAATTTCCGTGGAAGTAGGCGATGTCGCCATCGGCGTCGGCGAAAATTGTGTTGTTGGAGGAGTCGGCCTTGAAGTTCCATCGTTTCGCGGAACGATTTGTAATCGTGCGCTTTGGTGCGGATGAATGACTGCGTCAGCGCTTTGATTGGTTCCTGCATGATGCGAGCAGCAATCCAGTTGCCATTTTCTTCGCGAACGATTGGGCCGTGATGCGTGCGGTAAACGGTGAATTTCTTTTCGGCCATTCCGTGATCCGTTTTATACGCAACAGTGACGACGGATTCGGTTACCGGGCGCTCTTCGTTTCCGTATTTGTAGACGTAGTGATCGCCCTTCTTCTCCACTTTTTCAGAATATTCGTCTACTGCATCGACTCCGCTGGAGGTGTGCATCCAACCGGCACGCTCGTTGAATCCTTGATAGATGAAAAATTGTCCCCAGGTTGCCGCGCCGTAGGCGTTTAGGCCTTCGTCGCTGACCATCTGGAGTTCGGAACGAAAATAAAACGAAGTATGCGGATTAATTAGAAGCAACGCGTGATGACCTGTGGTGTTCGTTGACGAGATGGCCATGCCGTTCGAGCCGGTAGGCTCTGGTTCGCGCTCGACTTCTTCATTTGCGGCCGAACTGTCCGCGAATTCTGTGCGGCATTCGCTGAAGGGGATGGCGCGGACATCGGATTTTCCGTAAAACGACTGCAACTGATTCACGTTAAATTTTTCGATGTCGCCGCCGATGCTGCCTTCGGTGAAAGTTAGCGCCATCCACGGCTCGAAATGCGTGACTACGCGCGGCTTCACTTCGGGATGTTTGTAGAGATAGAAGTTCAGGCCATCAGCGAACGCGTTCATCAATTTTTGCAGCCACTCGGGGCTTGCGGCGTATTGCTTCTTCATGTCGTCGGGATCGATGAAGAGTTTCATTCGCAGATCCTGATAAATTTTCGATTCGCCTTCGGCTTCAGCGAGGCGGCCCATCGAGTTGATGTAATTCGTTTCGACGCGGTTGAAATCGTCCTCGGCCTGCGCGTATTCCATTCCAAAAACTGCGTCGGCGTCAGTTTTTCCGTAAACGTGGGCGATACCCCAGTCATCACGAATGATGGTGACGTTTTGTGCGTGCTGCTGCCATCGCGCGACATCCGGATTTCGGTCGGTTTGGGACGCGACGGCATTTTCAAACCCAACACCACCTTGAAATACAAGAACGGCCGACGCAGCCGCGAAGATGAGCACAAACTTCTTCATGAAGCCCCCACGTGCGAGAGGATGTCCGAGGTGACGAACGCCGCGCCCCTGAAATAAATGCGCGACGGACGCAGCGTAACATATTCTGACGCACAGAGACGAGGCTGAGTTACACTGTGCATCCATGAGCGTAATTGACGAAGTTCTCGTAGCAAATGAAATTTATTCGCGCACGCATGAGTTGCGCAAGTTGTCGCCGCGTCCGGAACGCAAGCTGGCCGTTTTGACTTGCATGGACACGCGGCTTTCGGCTCAGACGCTGGGCTTGGATATGGGCGACGCGCATATCATCCGGAATGCCGGCGGAATTGTGACGGATGACACGCTGCGTTCGTTGATAATTTCACACTACTTGCTCGGAACCGGAGAATTTATGGTGATCAATCACACGGATTGCGGATTGATGCTGGCGAGCGAGCAGGAATTGCGAACGCAAATTGAGAACCGTGCGGGGACGGCAGCCGTAAGTCCGGCACACTTTTACGCGTTCAAAAATATTGATGAAAATGTGCGGCACCAATTGCAGAAACTGCGGTCGCATCCGTGGATTCCGGATTCAGTTGTGGTTCGCGGATTTGTTTATGACGTGAGCAGCGGGCGGCTGCGGGAAGTCAGCTAATTAAACGCTGTAAAGTGGGTCATTTGTTTTTTGCAGTTACGCATGGAATCAATGTTGATGACCGAATTAACGGTGACTTTCTTTCCGTCGACCTTATTGGTCACCACATTATAGAAAACGGTCATCGACTTTCCGAGTGGAATGTCGGAAAGTTTTAGCGGGCGTTCCGGGCCATTCTTCGGCGCAACGACATATCCTTCTTCGAGCACGCCCACAAATGTCTCCGTCTTGTTGCCTTTCGTGTAAGTAAGTGTGAACTCGCCGGTTTCCTCATTCACGCCGGATACGAAGCCTCTCCACGTGTTGCCAGTATATCCGGCCGGGTAATAGTCGTTCGGAGCTGTGCCGTGCTGGCCAAAGGCCGCACCGCCAATCAGGAGAATTCCAAGAATCGCCGCCGCAATTTTCATGGGCCGCCTCGTCGATAAGACGCTGGGATCAGCAACCGCCGGAATTATAACCACAATATCGGCGCTGGCGTGTCAGGAATTCTCTCCGGCTTGCCTTGCGCGCACACCATGCTTGTTTGCGTAACTGACACCACCCTTCTCTTTGCATCCGGCAGCTCGAGCGGTACACTTTCTGCACCCTGCCGAGAACGGCGAGTCGCGAATGACTCCGAAGGATATTCAATGACCACGACACCGAAGCCTGAATCACACGTAGATCCTAAACCCGAAATCCGCAGCAGCGCGGACGTTGTCCGCAAGCACAAGGAATATATCTGGCCTTCGGTGACAAACTATTATCAGCAGCCGCTGGTCGCTGACCGAGGCTCGATGCAATACGTTTGGGATTTGGACGGACGGAAATACTTGGATTTCTTCGGCGGAATTTTGACGGTGTCGGTGGGACACGCGAATCCGAAAGTGACTGGGCCGATTAAAGCGCAGGTCGACAAGCTGCAGCACACCTCGACTTTATATCCAAACGAGCAAATTGTGGCGCTGGCGGAAAAACTGGCGCAGATCACTCCGGGCCACTTGCAGAAAAGCTACTTCACGAATTCTGGGACGGAAGCGAATGAGATGGCGATTTTGTTGGCGCGCATGTCCACGGGAAGTTTTGACGTGGTAGCGCTGCGGCATTCCTATTCGGGCGGATCAACTTTGGCGCGCAGCATGACCGGCCAGGCGCCATGGCGTAAGGCGGGAGTTGTGAGCGTGGGATTTTCGCACGCGGTGAATCCGTACTGCTACCGCTGCCCGCTGCATTTGAAATATCCGGAATGCGGAGTGGCTTGCGCGAATGACGTGGAGAATTTGATCCAAACGGGAACGAGCGGACAGATTGCGGCGTTCATCGCGGAGCCGATTCAGGGCGTCGGCGGATTTATCACTCCTCCGCCGGAATATTTCAAAATGGTTTTCAAGATTGTGAAAAAGTACGGCGGACTTTTTATTTCCGACGAAGTGCAAACCGGATTTGGCCGCACCGGAAAGAAATGGTTTGGCATTGAGCAGTGGGAAGTTACGCCGGACATTATTACCGCCGCGAAGGGCATGGGAAACGGAGTGCCCATCGGCGCGACGATTACCACCGCCGAACTTGCGAATGCGTTTCAGGGATTGACGATTTCGACTTTCGGCGGAAATCCGGTTACATCGGTGGCCGCGCGCGCAACGATTCAAGTGATCGAGGAAGAGCAACTACTGGAGAATTCGCACACGATGGGAAAACATTTCCGCGAGCAATTGGAAATGTTGAAGGACAAGCATCCGATTATTGGAGACGTTCGCGGAATGGGATTGATGCAGGCGCTGGAGCTGGTGAAAGATCGTCAGACGAAGGAGCCTGCGCCGGAAGCAGCTTCTCAATTGATGGAACGCACGCGAGCGCATGGGTTATTGGTGGGCAAGGGCGGATTGTACGGAAATGTGATGCGGCTGGCGCCGATGTTGAATATTGGGAAGTCGGACGTGGATGAGGCGATTAAGATTTTGGATATGGCGCTGGGGGAGATTCGAGCATAGGGCGAATAGTAGTGCGGCGCGGAAAAGACTCGGGTTCGCAGAACCCGAGCTACGCACTTCAAACCGGCGCAGACCTTTCGGTCTGCGCCAGTTTTTTATTTGCTGATATTTTAGTGGGCCGGCAGTGTTGTTGCTGTTGCGTTGCCATAGTACAGCCCGTTGAACAGCAGTTTGAAGGTGCCGTGCGGCTGGGCGCGGAAAGTTATTTCAGGACCAATCACAATCACCTTGCCTTGTCCGACTGTAGCTTCGGCGATTGCTGTGCCCCCGTCGAGATACGCCTGGCCTAGCGCCCATCCTGAATCGAGCGTTTCTTTTCCGGTGTACCACGCGACGTTTGTCGGTTTTACTGTGTCGCTCGACCCGATGTGGAAGACCGGGCTGCTGTCGAAATCCACATCAGCGGTTTTCGGCATGCCGTAGGCGATTGGATCGGTGTTGTCGATCGTGATGCGCATGAGCGAGCCGGGAATGTAAAATTTTTCACGCGCGAGCGAAACGTCTCGTCCTTCGGCGTTCTTTTCAGTGAGGGCACTGGTGAGAGGCACGCCGAGAAGTTGCGCCATGCTGGTGGAACTGCCCACTGTTACGATGGAACCGCCTGCGTCGAGGAATTTTTTAATGTTCGGAATTGTTGTTTCGGCAGAGATTCTTCCCTGACGTGCTTGATATTCCGCCGGGATCGGTGGAATATTTGCAGCGCCCCCTCGTCCTCCTCCACCGCCTGCACCGCCTCCCGCACCGCCGCGGCCACCGCCGCCTGCGGCGCGGAATGCACCGTCAGTGAAAATCAAAACGTCGAATTGATTTTTCAAATCGCCGGCGTCGAGTGTTTTCGGATAGACCACTTCAAACGGAAATTCAAATTGTTCTAAAATCCAGCGCAGCCAGCCCGAAGGCATGATTCCGCCGAACTGATCGTAGAGACCGATGCGAACGGGCTTGAGCTTCAGCGCATCGCCAGCCGGAGCGGATGCGAGACCAAGAACTGGAACGCCGAGTTCCTTCGCGCCTTGTTGCAGAATCGGCAGGACAGACGCCGACGCGGGAATCCAAATTGCGCCGGTGCCGAGATCTTTGCCGTCGGCTTGTTGCGCTGATTTCAGCCAATAAACATCGGAGTGATTCTTCATCAGGCGATTCACAAGAATGAAGGAATTATTATTCTGGTGGCTGATGAGGTAGCCAGCGGGACGCGAGGGACCCGCAACTGCGGCCACCGGCATCGGCTGAAGTTGGCCGTAGGGAATTTTCGTGAACGGGCCGTCGAAGCCTTCTTTAATTCCATCGAACTGCACGCCCATTTGGTAGGCGAGAGTCCATCCGGCGATATCGTACGGCGGAATCGGCGGGCCGCCCGGATATTGGAAATCGTTCGGGTGATCTTGCGGCTGGAACATATCGAGAATGAAAGGACGTCCAGCTTGCGCGGATTTCACGACAAACGAATTTGCGGGATACGTTTTTCCCGCAACTTGAAACGAGGAAGTTGCGCGCATCACTTCGACTCCATTTTTGATGAGCGCGTCGACGAATTTCGTGGCAGTTGCGAAGTCGGCTTGATCCGCCGGAATAATGTAGCCGCGCGGATCTTTTAGCGCGGGATCGTGGAGAATTTTGTCGTAGAGAGCGACTGAATCCACTTGCGGGCCGCCGGCACCTGCTCCGGCTGGCGCTACGTCGCCGGTTGGCGGAGCGTCGCCACCGCCGCCCCGACCACCGCGGCCACCACGGCCTGCGGGCATTGCGGCGCGAAGCGCGTCGATACGCTTCGGCGTGATGGTCCAATTATCCTGGCTGCCGCGCTTGATGGAATTTTGTCCCATCTGCCAAATATTGAAGAGCAGCGTTTCGCGATTGCGCGAGGCGTAATCCAAAATCGCGCGATTCAATTGCACGTCGTAGTCAATTGACTGCCGATAGTGCCAAGTTTGCGGAGCGATGGGAAGCGGCCAATCACCTTGCGGCAATTGTTTATCGGGAACCAACGGAATTTGGATCGGATTCGGGCTGCCGATAATTTCCGTCAGAATACCAATTTCATTGTGGAAGTAAGCGGTGGTGCGCAGGCCGCCATCCCACCACGTCGAATAATTTGAGCCGCTGCGCATCGCGCTGCCACCCATTCCTTGCTCGACAAGACGTGTGTGCATGGCGGTACCGACGGCTTCGATACCGAGTGGAATGAGCGGATCGAAATTGTAATTAAACGGATCGCGGAATGGCGGAACGAAAACTACCGCGCCAGCCGGCCCCGTTTGATGATGGTTGTACATGATTTGCGGAAACCACTCGATGAACATCTGACGATTCATGTTTGCGGTTTCCGGCATGTTGGACATGTAGGAATCGCGATTGTCGTCGTGGCCGACATATTTGTTGTAGAGCTTCGGCAGCGGATCGGAAACACGCTTGGCGGGATCCGGTTCGCGGTTGTACCAGTTCGCGACCATTTCGGAGCCGTCGGGATTTGCGGGCACGCAGAGGATGATGTCGTCGCGCAGAAAACGCATGGTCTCTTCGTCGGTACGGCTCAGCAACTGATAAATCGTTTCGACGAGCTGCTGGAAACCGACGGTTTCGCTGGCATGCAAGCCTCCGTCAATCCATACGATGGCTTTGCCTTCTTTGGATAGCGCGCGTGCTTGCTCTTCGGTGACGCCTTCAGCGCGGCCGAGCTTCTGCGAAATTTCTTTGTAGCGTGCGAGATTCTTTAAATTTTCCGGCGTGGAAATAATCACCATCCATTGATGGCGGCCTTCGGCGGTGAGGCCGATGTCCACCAGCTTCATGCGATCGGATTCCGTGGCGAGCTTTTTCCAGTAGGCTTCGGCTTGCGTGTAGCTGACCATCTGGAAATCGTCAGCGACGTTGAATCCAAATTGCTGTTTGGGAGTGGTGAGTTTCGGCGCGGTCTGCGCGGAAACTGTGGCGGCGCAAATAATCGCCGCGAGAAACACAACGAACGCGAAATGACGCAACTTAATTGTTCTCATGGAGCCGTTTTTTACTCCCTGGCGGTAGAGTTGTCAAAAGGAAACGCTGCTTCGCGTGTTCCGACGCGCAGAAGCTGGAGTGGTTGACGCGCGGAAGCAAGTTAGCGTTACGAAAAAACTTTAGCTGACGGGTAGCAGATTCCTTTGCATGTGGCACGAGCTGATATATTGTGCTGGACTGTTATCACAATGAAATGAAAAACGCGATGGATACACTGATTATTACTGGAGCGAGCCGTGGAATTGGCGCGGCGGTTGCGCGTCTTGCGGCTAAGCAATATTCAATTGTTGTGAACTACGGGCGGGACGAAGCTGCGGCTGCTGAAGTTGTGCGGCAGATTACGTCGGGCGGTGGGCGCGCAGTTGCGATTCGCGCGGATGTAAGCGTCGAGCGAGATGTGCTGCGGCTATTCGAGGAAGCGGAAAAACAACTTGGACCGGTGCGAGCGCTGGTGAATAACGCTGGAATTACGGTCGGATTTTCCCGGGTAGAAGCGATCACGAGCGAAACATTGACGCGCGTATTTGCGGTGAATGTTACGGGCACAATTCTTTGTTCGCGCGAAGCGGTGCGAAGGATGTCGACGCGCAATGGTGGCACTGGTGGCGCGATCGTGAATGTTACTTCGCAGGCGGCTGAAATTGGAGGTGCAGGAGAATGGGTGCACTATGCTGCGTCGAAAGGCGCGGTGAATAGTTTTACGGTTGGACTTGCGCGAGAAGTGGCCACCGAAGGAATTCGAGTGAATGCGGTTTCGCCGGGATTGATTTCGACGGATTTGCATGCGGCTGCTGGCGCGCCGGATCGCGTCGAGCGGATGGCGCCGACAATTCCGATGAAAAGACCGGGAACTGCGGAAGAAGTTGCTGAGGGGATTGTGTGGTTGCTGTCGGATGCGGCGTCTTATGTGACTGGGGTGATTTTGCCAGTTAGCGGGGGGCGGTAATATCCGAATCGAAAGCCACGTACTGCCGTCCCGTCGTCTATTGACCGAAGCAGTCCAGCAGCGCAACATGGAACGTCATTTAGATCTAAAGCGTCAATTCATAATGGCGGACGGCTGAGAAGAGCGAGCGGACAATGAAGGAAGTACGATAAGGAGAAATAGATGGCGACGGCGGCGAGCGGTTCCACGGTTGCGCGAAACTTTATTGATGGCAAGTGGGTGGAATCCAGCTCCAAGGAAATTATCGAGCGGCGAAATCCCGCGAATCTTGACGAGATCGTGGCGCGGACGCCGAAGTCCACGCGCGACGAAATGCGCTTGGCAATTGCGGCTGCGGCTGCGGCTTTTCCGGGATGGCGCGATACTCCGGCTCCGGTGCGCGGGCGCGTGCTGAGCAAAGCGACGATATTGATGGATCAGCAAAAGGAAGAGCTGGCGCGACTCTTGACGCGCGAAGAAGGCAAAACGCTGAAGGACTCGCTGGGCGAAGTGCAGAAGTCCATCAACATTCTGGAATTTATGACCGGGGAAGCGCGGCGGCTGGGCGGCGAAACCTTGCCGAGCGAACTACCGAGAAATTTTGCGTACACAGTGAAGTGTCCGCTTGGAGTTGTGGGCGCGATTACTCCGTGGAATTTTCCGGTCTCGATTCCCGTGTGGAAACTGGCACCGGCGCTTGTCGCGGGAAATACAGCGGTGCTGAAGCCGGCGGAAATTACTCCGCTAACCGCTTCGGCAGTTGTGCGAATTTTTGAGGAAGCTGGATTGCCCCCGGGTGTCCTGAATATGGTGCTGGGATCCGGATCGGAAATTGGCGACGAACTGGTGAAGCATCCTGACGTGCGCGCGATTTCTTTTACGGGATCGAACGACGTGGGGAGCGCGCTGTACGCGTCGGGCGCGCGGCTGCTGAAGAAGTGTCAATGTGAAATGGGCGGGAAAAATCCGCTAATCGTTTTGACGGATGCAGATTTGCCGCTGGCGGTAGAGTCGGCCGTGTTTGGCGCATTTGGATCGGCCGGGCAGCGCTGCACAGCGACGAGCCGCGTGATTGTTGAGGAGTCGGTTGCGGATCCTTTTGTGCAAATGTTGATGGACCGCGCGCGAATGTTGAAGGTGGGCGACGGGCTGGCATACGGAATTGATTTGGGACCAGTTGTGGATGAGCATCAGCTTCAGACCGTGCTGCGCTATTTGGAAATTGGGAAAAAGGAAGCGCGGCTGGTGGTTGGCGGCAATCAGTTGCGGGGACAGGGCTACGACAACGGACATTTCGTGGCTCCTACAGTTTTTGATGACGTGCCGTGGGATAGCGTGATCGCGCAGGAAGAAATATTCGGGCCAGTGCTTTCCGTAATTCGCGTGCCTGACTTCGACGAAGCCATGCGCGTGGCAAATTCCGTGAAGTACGGACTGGCCAGTTCAATTTACACGAATGATGCGACACGCATCTTTGAGTTCATTGACCGCATCGAAACAGGAATCGTGCACGTGAATTCGCCGACGGTGGGCGGCGAAGCGCAAATGCCATTTGGCGGAATGAAAGGCACGGGCGTGGGTCTGCGGGAAATGGGCCGCGTTGCGGTGGATTTTTATACCGAGATTAAGGCGGTCTACATTGATTACACCGGACAGAAACGGCAGACGTCGCTGTACTAGCACAATTGTCGGCGCAAGACGTACGGCGGCGTTCGCGTCACTGCTGGCATTCACATTTGCAATATTCGTAGCGCCGCGGGTCTTTGCCGCGGACACGATTACCTGGGTGCCCTTCCGCGCGATTCTGATGCGCGTCGACGATGATTCGGCGAAAGAATGGAATATCTGGCGTGATGCACATTCCAAGAAAGACGAGATTCTGTTAATTCAGTGGAACAAGAGATACTTGCGGCTGAACACGAAGCTACAACAAGTTCGCGAGATTGATCCGCAAACCGTCACGCACAATCAAAAGTCCGTCACATCCCCTGCGGACGACAGTACCGCGAAAGTTTTGCCGAGCGACAACTGGATTTTGCGGGATGTTGGCTCAGCTGACCGAATTTATTTCGAGTTGACCGCTGAAAATCATAAGTTCGACATTAATATTCCGCACGGCGGACGCTAGCGCTTACGGCGCATTGTCGCAATACGGGCAGTTGCGCGGACGGCGCACAAGGGCGGCGTCACGAGTGAAGACGGCTCCCAGAAGCCAGTCCACGGCTACCTGCAATTGCTTTTTGAAACCAACCAATTTGTAAAGATGCACGACGTTCCAGAAGAGCCATGCAAAATATCCGCTGAACCGAATTCCACCTACGTTTACGACCGCATAATTCATGCCCAACGAAACCAGCATGCCTTTTGAAACGAAGCGGTAGCTTTCGAGCGGCTCGTTGCGCATGTGATGAAGAATATTGAGCGCGGCGATTCTGCCGTGCTCGATTGCGACGGGACCAACGCGCGGGGCTTCCATTGCAGAAGTGGCCGCAGCGGAATCGCCGGCAATAAATACTTCGGGACGCGCTTCAAGCTGCAAATTTTCGTTTACGATGGCGCGGCCAATGCGGTCGTGAGGCCCGGACAACGTTTCGACCAGCGGATGCGCGCGAACGCCGGCCGTCCACACAACGACATCCGCGGAAATAATTTCGCCACCTTTTATTTCCACGCCACCGGGAAAACATCGCGCGGCCGGAGAACTTGTGCGCACTTCAATTCCCTTCCGCGCGAGGCGATGACGAGAATGCGCGGCAAGTTTCGGATGCACACCGCGGAGAATGTCCGTGCCAGCTTCAACGACGACGAGGCGAATTTCATCCGCGCGAATTCCGCGATATCTCTTGGCGACGTAGCCGAATAGAAGGTCGTGCCATTCGGTAACCAGCTCAATGCCAGTGTATCCGCCACCGACCACGACGAACGTGAGGAGTTTGCGGCGCAATTCTTCATCACGCGTGTGATCCGCGTGCTCGCAAATATCCAATACGCGTTCGCGCAGGACGATAGCGTCTTCGAGTGATTTGAAGTCGAGAGTACTTTCGCGCGCGCCGGTAATTCCAAAGTAGTCGGTGCGGCTGCCGGTGGCGATAATCAGGTAGTCGTAAGGAATGGAAGAAATGTCCTGATTTTTCGAGGGTGTGGGATCGATATGCACTTCGCGCCGATCCAAATCCACCCTGCGAACTTCGGCTCGCAGAAAACGAAATCTTCGCGCGCCACGCAAATCGCGAATTGCCTGCGCGATGTGACGCGGGTCGATATTGCTGGAAGCAATCTGGGGCAGCAGCGGAGTAAAAAGAAAATAGTTTTGATCACTGACAAGAAAAATTTCAATTTCGCCGGTGCGTCCGGCGGCGCGGTCGAGTTCGACAGCCGCCTGAATGCCCGCAAATCCCGCGCCGAGAATCACGATTCGCTTCGGCATGGAATAAATTTAACACGTCTCACAAAATAGTGCGTGGAGAGCGTGGAGCTAATGACGCGGCGGCGAATCGTCGCGATAGAGTTCCAATACCCACGGAATTCCAAGCAACCCGGGCTGCTCCGCGACAAGCAAATCATCTCCCACGCGGAACCGGTCAAAATCAAAAGTTCCAACCGGTAGGCGCTCGACGTCATGTCCTGCACGCCATGAAGTTACGACTAGGCGCCGGCTTTTAAACAAAAGACCGGGCATGTTGAAGCGGCTCACAACGCGGGCAGGAATCCGCTTGGCGTGTGCGGTATCAAATTTTCCGTTGCTAAACAGCAGGATCGCAACTATCCACGGTAATGGAACCAGTCCGAAGAACAGCCGCTTGAATATTTCCACGTCACCACGTTGGCGGGCGCGTTGATCAATCACCACGGCAAGTCCGAGGCCGATGAAAAATACTATGCCGACGAAAATCAGCATAAGGTCAAGATCAAGCGGAGGAAAAACCTGACTCGAGGAAACGAATACGAGCGCGCCAACAAGGAACCATGCGGTGCGGATAATTAATCTGCGTCGAAGAACCAATTCGGCTGCCGCGGAAGTAAGGCCGCACGAGGGACATTGGTCGGCGATGCGATCGGCGCCGCAGTCAAGGCAACGCGTCACCGGTTCGTTTCCAGGGTAGTCAGCAACTTCTGAAGTTGTTCGGCCGCGCCATCACCAATCAGGATCATTTTCACGCCGATGCCACGCCCCGGCTCAGCGCGAACGACGGTGCATTCCATCTTAATCGGTGGATCGGTGAGAAGGTTCGCCGCGAAGCGCGCGCCAATCCAAAGCGAAGTCGAAGGAATAATAAACATCCCGCCGACGCTGATGTCCAGTGCCTGGCCCGTGATGGTGGACGAACCCCATTCAATTTCGATTTCTGCTTGGAGGGAAAAGCGAGTTACTTGCCGCCGTTCGGCTCCCGGACTGCTGGATGCGCCGGATTGAGGTGTCACTGTGACTACCTCCGACGGCGATGCTATCGGCGGACGCATGCGCTGTCAACTACAATGCGATGCATTTGTGAATAGAGTGAGAACGCGAAGTTGCGAGGGCGCAATCGAGAAGTGGAGGACGAGTTATAATACGCGGTATGAACATGCAGGAATTATTTCTTAAGCAGAAGGAATTGCATCGAGTGCGTACGCGTCAAGTAACTTCCCTGCTCCGTGAGGATCAACTCACGTGGCGGCCTGTAGCCGGCGCGCTTAGCATCGGCGAATTGTTGCAGCACATGTGGGTATCGGAGCAAGGCTTGAGAAATCTCACGCTGCATGGTGATTTTTCGTATTTCGAAAAGCGAATTCCCGGCGGATTGAGCGCTGTGCTGGGCTCGCCACGAACAGTCGCGGAGGAAATTGCGTCGCTCGAAACTACGCAAGCGGAAACGCTAGCGGCCGTCGCCAAATTTCCACTGGAACGTTGGGAAGATGAGCGCGCACACAACGGATTGGATTTTCGGCGAAAAATTTACCTGATTCTTTTCGGGATGAATGACCACGAAGTTCATCACCGCGCGCAACTGATGACGTACCTACGGATGATGGGAACGCCCGCCCCAGAAGCGATCGCGCGGCGGTAGTTTGGAGAATCGTTTACAGGCTGGAACGATGCGCGATTTCGCGTTGAATGTGGCGAAGCAAAGCTTGCGAAACAGTTTTCGTTTGTATAAGCGCGCGAAGGTCCGCGGACCCAATGTGTGGAAGTATTTTCGTTGCGGCTTCGAGCGGCGTGTGCGGATAACGCAGCAATGCCAACGCGACGTTGGGCACCGACGTCCAACGCCCGCTACGGCAAAACGCGGGGACAACTGCCAGCGGTAATTTATCGCGCGCCATCATCTTCAATACTTGCGCTTCGGTGAGCCGCGGATTTTCTACCGCAGGCTCCACAACCTGAGCGTTCCCTTCCAGAATCAGCGCAGCAAGAATTCTTGCCGATGATTGCCTCGCCAATGCGATTTTCTGGCCCAGCGTTACATGAGGCAGCCTCGCAATCAGATGCTCCTCGGCACTGCGTTGCAAATCGGGAGCGGCCGTGGCGGCCTGCGAAAGTTTCATCACGTCCATCAGATGAAGTTCGCGCAGAAGGCGCAGTGCGATTTTTCGCGGTACGTTTGGATGAAATGCCATCGCGCGAATTACTGCATATCCGTGGAGCAATTCGCGACGACGCGCAAATTCGCTCAGGAAATCCGCAGACAAATCTTTGCGCGTCAATAAAATGCAGACATGTTCGTCGTCCAGGCGTGGATCATCGAGAATTCTTAGTAACGCACCAGGAGTGGCGGCGGAAATTTCGTCAGCGAACGGAGTCCGCGGCTTTTTTGGAGAGTCATCGCGCGAGTGTGGATTAGTTGGATCGGCCACGAGCTGCCCCTTGCGCCTGCCGCATCGCCACTCGGGCGGCTCCGAGCGCTGGCGGATGCTCCAGGAGTCCCACGTGCGCGCTGGGTGCGACGCGGGAAATCAAATCGTCCACGCGGCTATCGAGAATATAGTTTCGGCCAAAAACTCCGCCCACGCGCGCTATTCGAAATTCCGCGTCTTTCATATTTAATCGTCCGATGACAGCGAGCGCGATATCCGCGAGATCGAGCGCCGCGTGAGTGAGAATGCCGCGCGCCGCGGAGTCACCTTCTTCGGCAGCTTGCATCACTACGGGAACCAGTTTTGGAAAAACGGCTCCGGGCCCGGCGGCAATTTTTTCGATCACGTCATCCCAAGCGCGGCAACTAAGCGCGGACAAAATCATTTCTGCTAAAACCGTACCGGGCGCGGCGAGATCACGGGCGCGCGCAACGGCAAGCGTGGCGTTGCGGCCAATGTCATACGCGCTGCCGGCGTCACCAATCCACGGGCCGTATCCGCCGGCTCGCGCAACTTCGCCTTTTGAATTTCGACCAAGCGCTATGGAGCCTGTTCCCGCAATCAAAACAACGCCGGGCGCAGCTCCGACCGCGGTTTCAAGCGCGGCTTCTGCGTCAGTAACAATTTGGATTTGTGCACCGGGCCAAATACGCGAAAGCCGCACACGCATTTCATCGGCAACATTTCTCCGGCCGGCTCCTGCGAGTCCCGCGCAAATTCCGCGAACGTCTGACGCCGCAAAACTCGCTGATGCGACAGCGGCAGCCGCGGCAAGTTGCAGAGCGGCGCACGCGGCGTCATAACCGACGCGCAGCGGATTTGACGGGCCGGAATTGCCGTGACCCACGACGCCTCCATTGGCATCGAGAGCGATGCATTCCGTCTTCGTTCCGCCGCCGTCAAATCCAAGATAGAAATTCATTTTTGTGTGAATGCGCTTTGCAACCGGATTGCCCGCGATTATCTCAGGTTTTTGTTTCGCGTGAAAGATTGTGCGCGAAATACACGCCCGCGCGAATGCTTTGCTTGACGCCGTTTCCCAAGCGCCACTATCATCGCGCCGCAGGTTTTCATGGAGTGCAATGCACCTTTCCACAATTGATGTCGTGGTGCTCGCCGTTTATCTGGCGGGGATTACAATTTTCGGCGCCCGATTCCGCCGCGGCCAGCGAAATATTAAAGATTATTTTTTAGGTGGACGTACTGCGCCTTGGTGGGCGCTGGCGCTTTCAATTGTCGCAACCGAAACTTCCACGCTTACAATCATCGGCACACCTGCGCTGGCTTACGGCGGAAATTCCACATTTCTGCAGCTCGTATTCGGATATGTCGTCGGACGAATTATTCTCGCGGTGCTATTTGTTCCGCGATTTTTCCGCGGCGAGTTTTACACCGCATATCAAATTATCGAACGCCGGTTCGGAACGCGCGCAAAATCCGCGGCAGCCCTCACATTTCTTGTCACTCGCGCGCTCGCGGAAGGTGTGCGTATTGCGGCGATTGCCACCGTTGTACAAATTGCTTTCGGCACCGGGCAAAGCATGTCGGTTGTGTTGATACTGCTTCTCACACTTTTTTACACGTGGGAAGGCGGCATGAAGGCGGTCATCTGGACTGACGTGATCCAGACATTTATTTATCTTGGTGGATCGGCGGCGGCATTTTTTCTGATTCTGCACAGAATTCCCGGCGGGTGGGATCACGTCGCGAGTGTCGCCGCCACGCACGGCGACAAGTTCCGCGTTTTCGATTTCCGATTCAGCTTTACTGAAGCGGCGCACACATTTACGTTCTGGTCAGGCGTGATTGGCGGAACGTTTCTGACGATGGCGAGCCACGGGACGGATCAGACGATCGTGCAGCGGCTATTGGCTGCGTCCTCCCGTCGGCAAGCGCAGTTGGCATTGCTGGCAAGCGCTGTAATTGTGCTATTCCAGTTTGCGCTGTTTCTTGTGCTGGGCGTGATGCTCTACGCATTCAACGGCGCACCCGCACTAGCAGCCGGACAGAGTTACGATTCCGCCTTTCCAATATTTATTGTGACGCAAATGCCAACGGGCCTTCGCGGAATTGTGCTCGCCGCGATATTTGCAGTGGCCATGTCGAATGCCAGTGGATCGCTGAATTCACTGGCGGCTTCGAGCGTAATTGATTTCAAAACTCTGCGCGGAACGGCCGCCGACCCGCATGCAAATGATCCCGCGCGAATATTGCGGCTTTCACGATGGATGACGCTCGTGTGGGGCTCCGCGCTACTCGTATTGGGAATGCAACACTGGGGGCCGCTGCTGCCCGCCGGACTGAAAATCGCCTCCATCACATTTGGAAGTTTACTTGGATTATTTCTGCTGAGTTTTTACAACGCGCGCGCGAATGCGATCGGCGCGATTACCGGAATGGCCGCTGGAATGGTAGCGATGCTTTATATCGTGATGCGCACGAATGTAGTTTGGACATGGTACGTTTTGATAGGCACACTGGTGACGTTCGCGGCCGGCTCACTGGCAAGTCTGCTTGGTCCGGCAGCGCCGCGGATACCGGAGCACGATATTTCTAACTGAGCATGAGTGAAACGAAACCACGTCTCGAATTAGTGCGCGGACTCGGCGGATGGGCCTCGGCGGCCATCGTCATCGGCACCATGATCGGCACGGGAATTTTCCTGAAGCCGGCGGAAATGGCGTCGCTCGGCGGATCGCTGGGCATCGTTTATGCCGCGTGGATTGTGGGCGCGATACTTTCACTTTTTGGCGCGCTGGCGTACGCTGAACTTGGTGCGGCGATTCCTGAAGCGGGCGGAGAATACGCGTACTTGCGGCGCGCTTTCGGCCCCGTATGGGGATTTCTTTTTGGCTGGACGCACTCGATCGTCGCGCGTCCGGCATCAGTGGCGAGCATCGCCGCAGGCGTGCTGCGTTTTTGGGGATTCATGATGCCCAGCGTAGCCGCGCCGATTCATGTGTTTGATTGGGACTACAATTTATTTGGCGCTGCGCATCATTTCCATTTTGTATTCTCGTGGGCGCAACCGCTGGCGATTCTTGTGATCGCGCTGATTACCGGAATTAACTATCTCGGCGTACGCCTCGGTGGACGCGTCCAAGTTGCCCTGACAATTATTAAAGTTGCTTCCGTTGTATCCATCGTGATCGCCGGATTCGCATTTTCAAAAGGCGGCGGCACTCCACTGCATCCATTATTCGCGGCGGGGGTGCGAGGCGGAATATTCGGCGCGTTTCTTGCAACGCTGGCAGCTTCCCTTTGGGCTTATGACGGATGGGAAGATCTAAATCTGGTTGGCAGCGAAGTGAAGAATCCGGAGAAGAATTTTCACAACGCGCTCGTCGGAGGAGTTGTAGTCGTCGCCGTTCTCTACATGCTCTTCAACGCAGTAAGTTTCTACGTTCTGCCGTTTGCGAAAATCGCAGCTTCCGAACACGTCGCGTCCGATGTGGTCGCACATTTCGCCGGCAAGGATGCGGCGCTCTGGGTCACTCTCGCAATGCTCATTGCTGGACTCGGCTCTCTGAATTCCTCGATCCTCAGCGGTGCGCGCGTGGACTACGCCATGGCGCGCGATGGTTTATTTTTCCGCATTGCCGGAGGAATACATCCGAAATTCCGCACCCCCGCCAACGCGCTGATTTTTCAATTCGTTCTCGCCAGCCTTTTCGCGCTGACCGGTACATTTGAGGATCTCACCTCACTTTTTATTTTTGCCGGCTGGATTTTCTACGGGCTGGCGACAATCGGATTATTTCGCCTGCGCGTCACGGAACCGAATATGCCCCGCCCGTACCGATGCTGGGGATATCCGTGGGTTCCCGGCGCATTCGTAGCCGGCGCGGTTGCACTCACAATTAATTTGTGGCTAGACCGTCCCGTGCGGTGCACGATCGGTCTGGCAATGATGATGACGGGACTTATCTTTTACCGGCACTGGAATAAATCGCAAGCGATTCGCAACGTCTGACGAGAAAGCGCATCTAATACGCCAGGCGTAATTCCAAAAAACTCGTCGGAGTGGATCGAATGAAATTCGCAAAGATTGTTTTTGCAATTGCAGGTGTGTGGGGAATCCTTGTATTGACTCCCCTGTTTTTCCTGGTAGATCTGACCGGCCGAAAGTATGCGCCGCCTAGCAGCTATCCACATTTTTTCTACGGATTTTTCGCGCTCGCGATGGTATTCCAGTTTGTGTTTTTCATCATCGCGTCGGACCCCGCGCGATACCGCCCGATGATCATCGCTGCCATTCTGGAAAAGGCCGTATACGTGACGGTCTGCGCGGTACTTTATTCGCGTGGGCAAATTACATTGGCCGACGCTTCGACGTGCTTCGCGGATTGTATTCTGGGAATCCTCTTTACCTGCGCGTACTTTACGACGCGCCCTAAAACTACCGCCTAGCTGACGCCGTGTAGCAAATTCCAACGCATCTACGCCAAAACTCCGCTAACGCGACCAACCGCCATCAGCGATCCTTCCGGAATATTCATATCCAAATCCGGATGCAGCGCCTTCGCGAGAATTGCAACGCCTTCCGCGAGCCGTGGACCGGGCCGCGAAAGATACGAATTTGCGTCGGTCACATACACACGGCCCTGTTTCACCGCCGGCAAATCGTTCCAGCCATTCGGCAATTGAAGATGCGAAAACTCTTCCATCGCCCGCGCCAGATCGTAGCCGCATGGCGAAATCAAAATCACGTCAGGCGCTGCGTCAAGAACTTGCTGCCATTCCATTCGTACCGAAGGCTTCCCCGCATGCGCCAGAACATCTTCACCGCCGGCAAGCGCAACCATTTCCGGAACCCAGTGGCCCGCGTTGAAAATTGGATTCAGCCATTCCAAACACGCAATGCGTGGCCGCACACGCGATGCAATGAACGGCCGCACGGCGCGTTCTACGGATGCAACTCTGTCCTTCAAATACTCGACAAGACTCTCCGCAGCCTTCTCACGCCCCGTAGCCGCACCGACAGTGATCACATTTTCCCAAACATCGGAAAGTGTGTGGGGATTCAACGAAAGAACCTTTGGCACGCGCGGCAATGTGGAAAGCGCCGCGGCCAAATCATCCGGCGACGCCGCGCAGACGTGACACAAGTCCTGCGTAATAATTAAATCGGGATCCAGTTCGCGAAGCGCTTCGGCGTCCACGCGATACACACTTTCACCGCGCGCGGTGAACTCGGTAACCAGCCGGTCGATTTCGGCGCTGTCTGTAGTGTGCGGAAGACGGGACGTAACAACAACGCGCTTACCGCGCGCTTCCGGAGGAAAATCGCATTCGTGGGTTACACCAACGACCGAGTCGCCGAGACCAAGTGCGTAGCAAATTTCAGTTGCGGATGGCAGTAGAGTACAGATTCGCATGGGCGACCAGCGTAGCACACGATGGTGGAACTGACATCCTTCACCGCACTAACTGCCGGCCAATTTCTTCCACCAAATAATAATTCCCGTTACGGCCATTACAGCCAGCAGTGCGCTCGAAAGCGACAGGACGATCCGCGAGGGAAGCCCCCAATAGTCACCGGTGTGTATCGAGCGATTGATCCGGACCGCGCGATAGCCCGCGGAAATCTTATTGAAATCCTCAACCTTCAACACTTTTCCGCTGAATTGATCAACATAAACGGAACTATGCGGGAAATTCGATTTATCTTGCGGCACCCTTTTTTGAATAACGTACACACCCTTCGGCCCACGCGGAAATCCGATCATGACTGAAACGGCATTTGGAAGCGCCTCATCCGATGCTCGCAGAATTGCGTCCAAGTCTACAAATTGTGGCGCACCGGGCGGCTGCGTAGATCGCGGTACTGGAACTCTTTCAAGTGGACCGGACTTCGTAATCCAGTACAGGGGCTTCTCGAAACTAATGAAGAAGCCGGTGATCGTGGCGAGCGTGAAAAACAAAACTGTATAGATTCCGACAACGCTGTGAAGATTCCAATTGATTCGCAACCCGGATGATTTCCAACCAATCTCGAATTGCTTTTTCTTCCACCAAAGCCAAATTCCCGTCGGAATCATCAGCAGCATTTCCACGCCGGCAATTTCCACAAGAATCTTCCCGATGTCCGTGGAACCGATCCGAATATGTACGAGCCTGAGGTGCAGTTGATGAATCACGTTTACGATGATGTTCGTGCGCGACTCGTGATCGCGCGTACCCAGAATCGCGCCGTCATACGGATTCACATGGACTTCAAGCTCATTCGACAGAAAATAAACCTGTGCGAGATCGTCACGCGAATCCTGCAAGCTGATCGCCTCCACTTTCGCAGGCGCAAACTTCTGTTGGACGAAATCAGCCAAAGCCTGTTGCGGAATACGTTGCGGCTGCGGCGTGACGTACCAGAGGCTGGGAGAAAACCAGTGATCGTAATCGTTTTCAAATGCAATCACAGCGCCGGAAAGTCCCATCACAATCAGGAAAGCTGCCGAGGCCAGACCGACCCAGAGGTGAATCTTCAGAATCCACTTGCGCATGACCGCCCTCACATTTGATCGGAGTAAATCACAACTTTTACAACGCTCCCACTAAAAAAACCGGCGCCGCGTTAGGTCATCGACCGAATCGCAGCGCCGGAATGATTGCCATCTACTTCTTTACTGAATCTCCTCCTGCCGTCGCCTTTCCTGGTTCTGATTCAATGTGTATCCCGCGGGCATTTGAAAGACTGAAGCATCCGGTTCAGCACGCTTGATTCCCGTGTATTGGGTGGTCACATCGCCTTCGCGCGGATCGGTGCGCTTGTAGAGCACCGTCAAATGCAACTCCGGCGAATACCAACTCTCCGTGACGCTTGTGATGGGCCGATCATTTCCGAAGTCACCGGCTGGAATCGTGGTTGTCACGCGCGTGCCATCGGCCATCACTCCGTTCACCACTTGCGAGCCGAGCGATTCTTCGGTACCGGGTTTCCGGAACGAATACACGCGACCGTCCGGTCCATCATTCGTAATCATGATCGAGTTCCCCTCTTGAGCCTTAGTTTCCGCCAGCACTTTCTCCGACTCTGCTTTTAATTTTACCAAGTCCGCTTCCACTTGCTCCCTCTCCATCTTTTGACGGTCAAGGTTAAATCCGCGGACCAACTCAACTTTGGAACCAGTGTGATTTTTTTTGTTTAAACGATAGCTCACATTGGCAACGGGATCGTAAATCGTGATCCACTCGTCGTCCTCGCGCCGCGTTCGCCCGGCACTGTCTCGTGCGTAACTAATCGAAGACTTGTGGTTGATGTGCGTGCCGTCGCCGAGCGTTTGCGTGGACTCCTCCGTTCGTTGCGCTGTGAACGGAGCGCCTTTGGTAACTTCCCCGAACATCACTCCGGCGTCCTGCATTTCCGTCGCCCGCAATAGCAACCACCCGGCATCTCTATCCTGCTCGACCTGCCTCTTCTCCAGCGCAGCCTTTTCTTGTGCGCTGGCAAATCCACAAAAGAGACATGCCGCGGCCAACACCATCATTATACGTTTCATAAATGTTCCTTCCTTCGTTTGCAAAATTTGGTACTCAAGCTACTGCAAAAACCGAATTGCTCGAACCTTTCCAAACTCATCCACGATCACTTCCGCCGGAATTCGCTTTGCCGATTGAGATGGTACGGTATTCGTCAAAGATGACGCCGGCAGACTTACGCGATAAATCATGCCCGTCTGCATCGGCTCGCCATCATCTAAGGCTTGGAACTGCCGCACTTTTACAGTGCTCTTGGGGGCTGTGATGCGAACCGGTTTCCTTACCGCAGTCACGACCGTCTCGTTCCTTTCGACAGAAACCGCGGGCGCAGGTGCCACAATTTTCGCGACGCTCGACGCCGGCGCAGAATGTTGCCGCCGAATCATCACGAACAGAACCAACGCAGCGACCAGCACTCCAACCGATGCAATAGCCGCCCAACCCATTCGCACATTCGCTTCGCGATGCGGAATCCTCACAAGAGAAGTTGTTTCCACATTCAGCGAGTTTTCCGGCGCGAGCGCGCTGAGCAGCAAATTCACGTTCGCATTCATCGCGCGAATGCTCTCCAGTGCGTTTCGACAATCCGCGCAAGCAGCAACGTGCCGTTCCGCTGATTCCATTTCGCCGGGCTCCAGCTCGCAATCCGCCAATGCCAGCAATGTTTCTTTTTTCAAACACGCGCTCATGATTTGACCTCGTACATCTCTCGATATTTCTTTTCAAATTCCGCCATCGATCGCAGCAACATCTTCCCAACCGATGCTGGATTCATTTCCAATACCTGAGCCAACTCGCGGTACGAAAATCCGGCGCTACGCAAAAGCAACAGACGGGCGCATATCGGCTTCAATCCAGCCAGCACACTACGAACATTACGTTGCTGCTCTGCGCGCAAAATATCGTCCAGCGGATTCGCTCTTGGACCAGAGTTGTCGCGAACATTCTCAACTGCCGCGGCTTCCTCGTGACGCCTGCGCCTCGCGCCAGCTTTCAAATTGTCCAGCGCTAGATTCATCGCCGCGCGATACAACCATCCTTCCAAATTATTCCCCGGACGAAACAACGCAGGCCGTTTCGCAAGTTTGCAAAACACTTCCGACGCCAATTCTTCAGCCTGCGCGCGATCGCTCGTCACCCGCGCCAACACGGAAATCAGCCGCGGATATTGCGCGCGAAAAACATCTTCCAGCGCCGCGTCCGCCTCAGTTCGCCTGCCGATCCCCACTTGCGGAAGCTCCAACTTGATGTCCTCGCCCGCGTTCATGTCCACCTTCATTGATATAACGACGCTCCTCGCGGAAATGTGGCGCTTACTGGAGTTGAGACGCGCGGTTTGCGGAAAGGGTTCGCTGCTCAAACACTTTGAGACGACTCAGCGGTAGATAAGATATTTCGAACGCATCGTTCGAAACGATTCGAGCGCAGGATCTTCATCAGAGAAAATACGATTCGGCGCATCTCCATGTTGTAAGCGACTGATGTAAGACGAGTTGCCGACAAGAAGCGTCAATTGTTCCACGTGGAACAATTCGGGATAAAGTTTCGCAAGTACGGTGGCAATTTCAAATCCCATCAACATGGAATGCACGGACGCGCGATCTGTAATCACAATTTCCGCCCCCTCGCACGCCTCATCTTTATGACTACCGCTACGAGGAGTAAATTTCGTTGCTACAAATCGCACTCCGGGGATATAACGTCGATTCAGCGCAGCCGCTAATTCAAAGCCGTGAATGTATGGCGCGCCGAATATTTCAAATGGAGTGTCCGTTCCGCGCCCCACTGAAATTCCGGCATTCTGCAATATGTCTAGTCCCGGATATAAAACTGTAGATGTCAGCGCGCGCAAATTCGGCGAAGGCGGCGTCCACGGAAGGCCCGTCTGTTCAAACCATTGCCGGCGACTCCAATTCTTCATAGCGACTACATGCAAATCACAGCCAATGTGATTTTCCGCGTTGAACATTTGCGCCATTTCGCCCAGCGTCATTCCAATTCGCACGGGCAATGGAAAATATCCGACGAAATTCAATTTATCGCGATCCAAAATCGGACCTTCGATTAATTCCCCGCCGAGCGGGTCCGGTCGATCCAGAACGTAGAACGCGATGTGATGGTGCGCGGCCTCTTCCATCGCGTAGCCCATCGTGGTGATGTAAGTGTAAAAACGCACGCCCGCATCCTGCACATCAAAAACAAGCGCATCGATTCCCGCCAGCATTTCATTGGTTGGCCGACGCGTTGCACCGTACAAACTAAATATCGGCAGGCCAGTCGTCACGTCCGTTGACGAATCGACATTCGCATCTTCGGCGCCGCGAATGCCGTGCTCCGGACTAAACAGCGCGACAAGTTTCACTCCCGGCGCGTGCGCCAATAAATCAATCGTACTGCGGCCGTTGCGATCCACCCCCGTTTGATTTGTAATTAGGCCAACGTGTTTTCCCGTGAGTGAAGAAAAGTTTTCCTGCTCAAGAACGTCGATGCCCGTCAGAGTTTGTCCCGGCGCAGACGTGCCCTGCGTGTCATAAGGCCGCTGCACAGAGCCCGTGCCACGCGAAATCGACGAACCCGCCCCGCTCGAAGAATCCGCGGCGCCAAGTTTAGCCGCAACAATCGTAGAAATCCGCCCACGCAAACTGGAAATTGCCGGACGCCCGTATGGATGAACGCTGTTCGTCAAAAATAAAATAAACGTCTGGCTAGCGGGATCAATCCACACTTCCGTTCCCGTAAATCCGGTCATTCCGTAAGAGCCAATCGGAAACAAATCTCCACGCGGCGCCGAATACGCGGAATCAATATCCCATCCAAGTCCGCGCACCGACGGAATCCACGATGCCTGCTGCGGTGAAGTCATCAGGCGAACAGTTGACGCGGCGAAAATCCGTTTCCCATTTGGAGCAACGCCGCCAGCCAGCATCATCCGGCAAAAAAGTGCGAGGTCATCGGCGGTAGAAAATAATCCAGCGTGCCCTGCGACGCCGCCCATTTGTCGCGCACGCGGATCGTGGACGGTGCCACGCAAAACTTTTCCCACGCCGGATCCCGCTTTCGCGCCCGCGGTCAGATCAATTTCCTCCGTCGGCGCAATTCGCGGAATCCAATTTGCCGGCGGCAGAAACCGCGTTTCGCGCATACCCATCGGCACGAATATTTCCTTCGCCACAAATTCATCAAGCGACACTCCGCTCGCGCACCGCACAATTTCGCCCAACAAAATAAATCCCGTGTCGCTGTAAACAAATCGGCTGCCTGGCGGCGCCGTTAACGGCTCCGCGTAAATCTCGCGCAACAACGGATCAGTTCCCGCCCATCCGGCAGGAATATTTGCATCCGTCGGATCAGGCGCAAACCCCGCCGTGTGCGTCAGCAATTGCCGAACAGTGATCTGATTTTTCTCGGCCGTCGCGCCCTCTGTGCCAAGTTCAGGAATGTACTTCACGACAGGATCGTTCAGCCGCACCTTACCCTGCTCCACAAGTTTCATCACCGCAGCAGAAGTGGCAAACACTTTTGTCAGCGACGCGAGATCGAAAATCGTGTCCGGCGTCATGGCTTCGCGCTTTGGCAGAATTGCGCGCGATCCATACGCTTTGCGCCACACAATTTTTCCGTGCGATCCAACCAACAAAACTCCACCGGGAATCTCATCCTTCGCGATCGCTTGCCCGATTACGGAATCAACGTCAGTAAGCCGGGAATCGTTTGCTGAGTGCGCAGCAGTTGCGTTTCTCGGGGCTGGCGCAGACTTTTGCGCACAGACCACATCCGGCGCAACGCCAACCAGAGTCACGACAACCAACAATCTAAACACTCGCGAGATCAAGTTTAGTTTCCGCATCGAAGGCATCTTAGCGAAACTCCGCGTCCGCCACCAGTTTACTTCCACAACGCGTGTCCATCGAGCACGCGTTGTGGCAGCGCATCGCGTGTGCTATACAGAAATGAGTCGAGCGCACGCGTACTCAATTCAAAACCACGTGCGCGTAATGTTCATCCGACAAACTTTCCAGTGAATATTTCCCACTAATGCCAACGCGCAAACGCTCTCGAAAGATTACTCCGCGCTCGAAGCGCGCCGGCAACGCAAAATGGGTCGAGCAAAGTCTGCGGAAAATGTCGCTCGCCGAAAAGCTAGGCCAGCTTCTGATGGTTCCATTTTTCGGCCGCTTCACTTCCACTGACAGCCCTGAGTATCGAGAATTGCGGCGTGCCGTCGAAGAACAACACGTCGGCGGATTCATGCTCGCCACACGTCAGAGTCCGCAAGGCATCGCACGCGCACAGGTGTACCCAACCGCAGAACTAACAAATTACCTGCAGGCTCACTCCGAAATTCCGCTGCTCTTCGGCGCGGATTTTGAGCGCGGCACCGTGATGCGTCTCGAAGAAGGCACTTCATTTCCACACGCAATGGCCGTCGCGGCCACTGGTTCTCCGCAAGACGCCTACGATCTCGGCCGCGTCACCGCTCTGGAAGCGCGCGCAGCCGGCATCCGTTGGATTTTCGCTCCCGATGCCGACGTGAACAGCAATCCCGCAAATCCGATAATAAACACGCGCTCGTTCGGCGAAGATCCACATCGCGTCGCATCATTCGTTTCGTCATTTGTACACGGCGTTGAAGGAAATGGCGCGCTCGCCACCGCAAAACATTTTCCCGGGCACGGAGACACCAGTACCGATTCGCATCTCGATCTTCCGCGCACAACTGCGAACCGTGCGCGCCTGGATCAAGTTGAACTAGTTCCCTTTCGCGCCTCAATTGCCGCGGGAGTCAGCTCAGTGATGACGGGACATTTATCCGTCCCCGCATTCGAGCCGAACGAAAATATTCCCGCAACCCTCTCGCACGAAATCCTGACCGGCCTGTTGAGAAAGAAAATGCGCTTCGATGGATTGATCGTCACCGACGCGCTGGACATGGATGGTGTTGCCGCGCGATTTTCTCCCGGCGAAGTTGCCGTCCGCGCAATTCTAGCCGGCGCCGACGTGCTCCTGATGTCGCCCAATCCCGACGCCGCGCTCGCCGCGCTTCATGAAGCGGTGGAATTAGGACGCCTCCCAATCGCGCGAGTGGATGCGTCCGTCAAACGAATTCTGCGCGCAAAAGCAAAACTCGGGCTGCACAATAATCGCGAGGTTGATCCATCCGCGCTGGAAAAAGATTTTGCGAAGTCTGAATTCACCGCAGCTAGCCAAAGCATCGCCGACCGCGGCGCTACTCTTCTTCGCGACGCGAACAACTTATTGCCGTTCGACGCCACGCGTCCGCTCCGCATTCTTCTCGTCGCAATCGCCGGAGATCCCGACGCCGCGCCTGCCGAAATTTTCGAGCGCGAAATAAAGTGGCGCGTCGATTCTCTTCAAACTGTCCGCGTCGACACGCGATACTCTCCAGCGTCGCAAGCGAAGATTCCTCCTACGGAAAGTTATGACGTCATCCTCACCGCGCTTCTGGTCCGCGTCGCCGACCGCAAGGACTCCGTCTCGCTTCCACTCGAACAAATCCAACTTGTCGAATCGCTATTAAATCTACCGAAGCCAATGATCGTCGCGTGCTTCGGTAGTCCCTACGTAATCGATAAGTTTCCGCAAGCGCCATCCTGGATTGCCTCGTTCAGTACAGCCGATTCTTCACAGCGAGCCGCAGCACGCGCGATGTTCGGTGAAATTGCTGTGACAGGAAAGATTCCAGTCAGCGTGCCCGACGCAAAACCTCCCATAAAAATCGCCGAGGGCATCTCAAAATCCGCGAACTCAATGAAATTGCGCGCTGTCAACCGAACAAGCGAATCGAAATTCGCCGCAGCCTACGATTTTCTGAATCGCAGCGTCGCTGATCACGCATTTCCCGGCGGCGTTCTCGCAATTGGCCACAAAGGTGAGCTAGCAATCCATTCCTTCGGTCGACAAGCCTACGAATCGGGCGCGCGCGCGGTAACACCCGAAACGATTTACGATGTCGCATCGCTAACAAAACCCATCGTGACGACAACATTGATTGCGATGGAAGTCGAAGACGGACGAATCAATCTCGATTCATCAATCGGAAGCTATCTGCCCGAATGGAACGCAGGCTCACAACCGGAATGGCGCAGCCGCGTCACCATCCGCCATCTACTCACGCATACATCGGGGCTACCCGGCCACGTAACCTATTACGAATCGCTGAAATCGAAGCGAGAAATTATTAGACGCGCTCTATCAGAGCAACTGATCTCCGCACCCGGCGAAAAGTGTGAATATTCAGATCCGGGATTCATGCTGCTCGGAAATATTTTGGAAGTCAGCATCGGCCATCCGCTCGAAGCTCTTGCGCAGCAGCGAATTTTCGCACCTCTGGAAATGAATAACTCGATGTTCAATCCTTCGCGTGACTTCCATTCAAGAATCGCGCCAACGGGAAGCGATTCTCCGCTTCGCAAAGGGCTAATCAAAAGCCAGCCTCACGACGACAACACTTTCGTCATGGACGGAATCGCGGGGCACGCGGGACTTTTCTCCACAGCGGACGATCTGGCCGCGTTCTGCCAAACGATGCTCAACGGCGGCATCTACGCACATCAGCGTCTGCTGAAGCGCGCGACCGTAGAAGAATTCACCTCTGCGCAGCCGCTCGCAAAAAATACTCGCGCGCTCGGCTGGGTCGTACCTACGGAGCCTTCCGCCAGCGGCAAATATTTTTCCGCGCGTAGCTTCGGTCACGCCGGATTCACCGGCACGTCAATCTGGTGTGACCCCGAAAAAGATCTCTTCGTAGTTTTGTTGACCAATCGTGTCCATCCCGTCCGCACAAATGAAAAAATCCAGCAAGTCCGCCCGGCTCTGCATGATGCAGTTTCCGAAGCATTGGGATTCACCACGCCCCGCGAATCATCATTTTAGAAATCATCATCATCTTAGAAATAGTGTTCTGCGCCTGCTATTGGCGAATTCGCTCCGCGCAAGCAGCCCACGCGTTTCACCAGCTATAATTCCAAATCGTGTCTAGTAAACAAAAATCCGTTCGCGCAACCGAGCAACGCAATCCGCGCACTCGCGGACTCGACCTGCTTTCCACGCGCGATCTGTTGCGCACGCTGAATCGCGAAGACGCAACCGTTCCGCGCGCCGTCGCAAAAGAAATTCCCGCAATCGCGCGCGCAGTGGAAATAATGGCGCGGGCGCTCAGCACTGGCGGCCGCGTGTTCTACATCGGTGCAGGAACCAGCGGAAGACTGGCCACGTTGGACGCATCAGAAATTCCCCCAACGTTCGGCGTCTCATCGAATTTGATCCAAGCAATCATCGCCGGCGGAAATCGCGCGCTTACTAACGCCGTCGAAGGCGCGGAAGATTCTTCCTCGCAAGGCGCGAAGGATATCGCCACGCACAGCATCACAAATCGCGACGTTGTGATCGGCATCACCGCATCCGGCTCAACCCCGTACGTTCTCGGCGCGCTTTCCAAAGCGGCGAAAGTTGGCGCCGCAACAATCGGCATCACCTCCAACCGAAATTCCCCGCTCGCAAAATCCGTGAAAATATTAATCGCCACCAACACCGGTGCAGAAGCCGTCTCCGGATCGACGCGCCTAAAAGCCGGCACGGCGCAAAAGTTGGTACTCAACATGCTCTCTTCAGCCACGATGGTTCGGCTGGGCCGCGTGTATGACAACTGGATGATCGGCGTATCGCTCACAAATCAGAAGTTACGCAAGCGCGGACAGCGAATTTTGGAGGAAGCCACCGGCGCGAGCGTGTCCGATGCGGCACGCGCGTTGCGTCAAGCCGGACACGACCCATGCGTCGCGCTCATCATGTTGAAGAAAAAATTGAACGTAACAGAAGCACGACTACTTTTGAGCGCCGCGAATGGAAACATCCGAAGAGCGCTCGGCGAACTGAGGAAATAAAACAAGGCCCCATGGACAAACTTTTAATTCAGGGTGGACGGCGACTCGAAGGCGCAGTGCGAATCAGCGGCGCGAAAAATGCGGCGCTTCCCGCGATGACGGCTGCTCTGCTCACCGCGGAACCTGTGCATCTTCACAACGTTCCACGCGTGCGCGATATCATCACCATGGGCCGCCTTCTCGCGCACATGGACGCGACCGTCACCGCTCCCGAGCTCCCTTCCACGACGTACACAATTCGCACCGAAAGCGTCAATGACGCCGAAGCTCCTTACGAACTTGTGAAAACAATGCGGGCCTCCGTGCTGACGCTTGGCCCGCTCGTCGGAAGATTCGGCCGCGCGCGCGTTTCCCTTCCCGGCGGCTGCGCCATCGGCGCGCGTCCTGTGGATTTGCATCTGAAAGCGCTGGAACAAATGGGCGCCGAAATCGCCACGGAAAAAGGATACATCGAAGCGCGCGTTGCACCTGGCGCTCGACTGCACGGCGGCACAATCGTATTTGAAAAAATCACCGTCACGGGCACGGAAAATATTTTGATGGCAGCAGTTCTCGCCGAAGGCGAAACAATTATTCACAACGCCGCGCGTGAACCGGAAGTCACCGACTTAGTCGAATTGCTTCGCGCAATGGGCGCGGATATTTCCGGCGACGGCACCGCGACATTAATCGTAAAAGGCGTCCGCGAACTGCACGGTGCCACGCACACAATTATTCCCGACCGAATCGAAGCCGGCACCTTTCTAATTGCCGGAGCAATTACCGGCGGCGACGTCACGCTGGAATCCTGCGCTCCAGAACATCAAGGCGCGCTCCTCGATAAACTTGCCGCCACGGGAATCACAGTCACGCACGAAGGACCCACGACCTTACGCGTTCGCGCACCCGAAAAAATTATCGCCTCCGACGTGACCACCGAAGAATATCCCGGCTTCGCAACCGACATGCAGGCACAATACATGGCGCTTGCCACGCAAGCCGAAGGCACGTCCGTAATCCGCGAAACAATTTTTGAAAATCGCTTCATGCACGCCAGCGAAATGGTCCGCATGGGCGCGAACATTTCCATCGAAGGAAATGTGGCCACGGTTCGCGGACCGATAAAACTCGAAGGCACAAATGTAATCGCAAGCGATCTGCGCGCCAGCGCATCGCTCGTCGTCGCAGCTCTGGTAGCCCGCGGCGAAACCACAATCGACCGCGTCTATCATCTGGATCGCGGCTACGAACGCATCGAAGAGAAATTGATCGCCCTAGGCGCGAAAATTCGCCGCGTCTAGCAATCCTCAATAAATCGTCGCGCAAAAACACAAACGACCCGACGAAATTAATCGCCGGGCCGCCTGTTTACCGCACCTCCTGCGGAGGTGAACTCATTCCACGAATTATTCAGCCGTCGGAGGCCCGCCGGCCGGTGGCACCGGTGGCGCGCTTCCGATAGCTCCGGTTGCGCCGGCTTCACGAGCCTGTTTCTCTCGCGCTTCACGCAGCAATGCTTTGCGTGAGAGGCGAATCTTATTGCCCTCGATGGCCAGCACCTTCACGAGCACCTGATCGCCCAGTTTCAGTTCGTCGCGAACGTCCTTGATGCGCGTCTCTGCAATTTCGCTGACGTGCAGCAGTCCGTCCGTGCCGGGGAAAATTTCCACGAACGCGCCGAATTCCGCGAGTCGCACAACTTTTCCGAGATACGTTTTCCCAATCTCGGCTGAAGCTGTAACGTCGCGCACCATTTGCAACGCAGCATCGCCTGCCGCGCCGCTATTCGCGAAAATGTGAACTTTGCCGTCGTCCATCACGTCAATCTTCACGCCTGTTGCTTCGATGATCGAGCGAATCTTCTTGCCGCCCGGCCCGATCAGGTCGCGAATCTTGTCCGTGGGAATCATGAGCATGAACAGCCGCGGCGCATATTGCGACATTTCCTTGCGCGCCTCGGTAATTGTCTGCTCCATGATGTCCAAAATGTGGAAACGCGCTCGCTTCGCCTGTTCCAGCGCCTGACGCATCAGCGGAATACTTACGCCGCCAACTTTAATATCCATTTGCAGCGCCGTAATTCCCTGCCGCGTTCCGGCAACTTTGAAATCCATATCTCCGTAGTGATCTTCCGCGCCCGCGATATCCGTGAGCACAGCCGCGTTTCCGCCCTCAATCACCAATCCCATCGCGATACCCGCGCAGGCCGCCTTCATCGGCACGCCCGCATCCATCAACGCGAGTGAGCCGCCGCATACGGTGGCCATAGAAGAAGATCCATTCGATTCCAGAATGTCTGAAACCAAACGAATCGCGTATGGAAATTCCGCTTCGCTCGGCAGCAAATTATTCAACGCGCGTTCCGCAAGTGCGCCGTGTCCAATTTCACGCCGTCCCGGGCCGCGCAGAAATTTCACTTCGCCAACGGAAAACGGCGGGAAGTTGTAGTGCAGCATAAAACGCTTAAACGTGTTGCTTTCGAAGAGCACGTCCAACCGCTGCATATCTTCCTTCGTTCCCAACGTAAGCGTCGCCAGCGCTTGTGTTTCTCCACGAGTGAATACCGCGGAGCCGTGCGTGCGCGGCAAGAATCCAGTTTCGCAATTGATCGCGCGAATTTCGTCAAACGCGCGTCCATCAGGACGCCGCTTGTGATTCAAAATATCGTCGCGGAACATTTTCTCGCGTAGACGCTCAAATGCGCGCTCCGCAAGTTTGCGCTTCTCCAAATCTTCCGCTGGAATCGCTTCCAGAATCGCCTTTTTCACTTCCGCAATCAGCGCGTAGCTTTCTTTCTTCGGATGCTTCTTCGTGTCCAGCGCGTCGTGCAATTTTGCGCCGTGCGTTTGTTCAATCTGCTTCGCCAGTTCCTCGTCGAATGGCAGCGGCGCCACGGTAACCTTCACCGGCTTGATCTGCGCGTGCAATTCTTCAATCGCCGCGACGATCCGTTTCACTTGCGCGTGGCCAAATTCCAACGCTTCCGCCATCTTGTCTTCAGAAACTTCCAGCGCGCCCGATTCCACCATCATGATCGCGTCTTTGCTTCCCGCAATCACAATGTTCAAAGCGCTGGTCTTCTGTTCAATCACTCCCGGATTCACAACAAAATTTCCGTCAATCATTCCGACGCGTACCGCTGCAATCGGCGTTGCAAATGGAAGGTCCGAGCAATACGCAGCAGCCGACGCAGCCGTAACAGCAATCACGTCCGGATCGTTTCTCGTCCGCCGACAAAACAAACGCCACGATTTGCGTTTCATTTCGCCACGCTTCAGGAAACAGCGGGCGCATCGGACGATCGATCAATCGCGATGTAAGTGTTTCGCGCTCGGAAAGTCTGCCTTCACGCTTGAAAAATCCGCCCGGAATTTTTCCGGCGGCATACGTGTACTCACGATAGTCCACCGTGAGGGGAAGAAAATCTCTGGGGTTCGCTCTGTTTTCCATGCAAGCGGTGCACAAAACCACTGTGTCCGCGTAACGCGCCACAACGGCGCCATTGGCCTGCTTTGCAATTCTTCCTGATTCCAGGATAAGAGTTCGTCCGCCCACATCCAGCTTTACTTGGTAGGGTGCTTCTATATGCGACATCGATGTACTTCCTTTGTGCGCTCGCTCAGCAAGTACGTCCACACGGACGCCATGCTGGGGCGCTTTTGACTAAATTACTTTTGATTGGAAGAGTGAGACGGGTGCTAGTGGGAACCGCGCAAGTTGCCTAACAAAAAAGCGACCGGCGGAACTTCCGCTCGGCCGCGCTATGTTCGGGCGACGCTTCCGAATTGCCCGGCACGGCCCATAAACTCCCCTGGCCGCTGAACGCCGGTGTTACTTGCGCAAACTAAGACGGTCCACAATGGTGCGGTACCGATCCGGGTTATGCCGGTTGAGGTAATCCAGCAGACGCCTGCGCTTGTTGACCATCATGATCAACCCGCGCCGCGATGCGTGGTCTTTCAGATGCGACTTCAAATGCGAATTCAAGTAGGTGATGCGGTCGCTCAGCAAAGCGATTTGCACTTCCGGCGAACCGGTGTCCTTCGCATGTTGGCGATACTGTTCAATCAATCCTGACTTAACTTCGCTCAAGCCGCCCTCTCCGTAACGCACATTTTTAGCGCTTTTTCGTCTTCTCTTCGACTTGAGAAGGGTACCATAGCTTGCCGATTCAAGCAAAAACTATTACCTAAATCTCGCATTGACCCAATGGGCCGAATGTGGCCGTTTTTAATGCATCAAAAATCCCGTCGTCGCCAGCACCAATCCCGCTACCGCCAATCCCATTCCTATCAGCCAGAACGCCTTCTTCCTCGTCAGCAATGTGATGGAACAAATCACCAGCGCCGCCTCCATCAATACTTCCGCCAAATCGAACCGGTCGCCCTTTTTCTGAATCAGCCCCACTTCCTTTTCGTAATCCGTGGCCTTCTCGTTAAGCTGCTTCATCTCTTCGTGGTACCTATCAATTTCCTTCGAGTATTTTCCCTTCAGCGATTCTTCCTGCGCCTGGCTCTGCACCGAAAACACGCTCAGCTGATCCAGGAAAACTTCGTAGCTCCGCTCGCGAATACTCTTCGCCTGATACTGCGCCCACGTGTCCGTCGCCAGTGTCTCTGACAAGATCTCTTCCGTGTGCATCCGGTGGCCCATCAGCGAAATCGCCGCCACAAACACGGCCAACACCGCCATCGAAATCGTCACGCCTGCAAGTCCATGTTCTGCGCCATGCTCCGCGTTTTCGTGCAATTCCGAAAGTTCATCAGCCATGCGTTTTTCCTTATTGATGCAGCAGGATCGGAATGCCAAAGCTTCCGAACGAGAGGATAGCAGGAATTTAGCGCAGCGCCAGCGCTACTTACATTTCATCCGCGCAAAATTACTTTCCGAGTTTCGATCCTTCACCAACGAAAGGAATTCATCGCGCGTGTGAATATTTTCGCGGAACGCGCCAAACATCGCGCTCGTTACCGTTTGCGAATTTTGTTTTTCCACTCCGCGCATCACCATGCACAAGTGCTTCGCTTCCACAATCACGCCCACACCAATCGGCTGCAACTCTTCTTCAATCGCGCGCGCAATCTGATTCGTCAACCGCTCCTGAATTTGCAGCCGCCGCGAAAACATATTCACCAATCGCGGAATTTTCGATAGTCCCACCACGCGCTTGTTCGGAATGTAGGCCACATGACATCGCCCGAAGAAAGGCAGCAAGTGGTGTTCGCACAAACTGTAAAGCTCAATGTCCTTCACCACCACCATCTCGTCATAGCACACGCTGAACATCGCGCCATTCAGCACCTTGTCCAAATCCTGTTCGTAGCCGCGCGTCAAAAAACGCATCGCCTTCTCAAATCGCTCCGGCGTGTTTCGCAGTCCTTCGCGATTAGGATCTTCGCCCAGCAACTCGATCATCCGGCGCGCGTGATCCGCGATCGTCGCATCCTGAAATTTTTCCGGTGGCGCCGGTGCCAAAATCTCTTCTGTCGGTTCTGTCATCTCACCCTGCCTTCCGATTACGTTCTTTCAAATGTTGACTGAAATTATGCGCCGCCCGAATATTCAAAACTATTCCGGCTCGTCTCTTCAATCCGCACGCGATCCAACTTCGCGCCCGTAAAACCCTTCAACCGGTTATAGATTTCGATGCACAAATTCTCAGTAGTGGGTACAAGCGTCTTAAACGCCGGAATCTCTTCATTAATATACCGGTGATCGAAATCTGTCAGCACATGCTTCTGAACGTACGCATCCAAATCCACCAAATTCGCAATCATTCCCGTCGCAGGATCCACCGCGCCGGCCAGCGTCACCTCAACAACATAATTATGTCCGTGCCCATACGGGTTATTACATTTGCCATACAACGTTTGATTCTCCGCCTCGCTCATCGCATCGCTATGCA
Organism: uncultured Acidobacteriota bacterium; assembly: GCA_963778235.1. Taxonomy (GTDB): domain Bacteria; phylum Acidobacteriota; class Terriglobia; order Acidiferrales; family UBA7541; genus DASTCZ01. The sequence continues at coordinate 614,476 of CAVZTQ010000001.1, forward strand.
AACGGTGCGACGCCGAAAACGAATATCGCCGCGTCAAAGTAACCTTCATCGCGCCGCTCCCTGAAGTTCATCGCCCGCCACGCAATCCGCAAATAAGTCCGGCGCCTCATACAATCTCACGCGATGTAATTTCCCCATCCGAATTTTCGGCTCCAGTAATTTCCAAATCACCGTCGACACGTTTTCGCACGTCGGAATCATCCCCTTCAATTCCAACACCTCATAATTCAAAAATCGATGATCCATTCGCGCCATCACTTCGCGCTCGAGCAACTCCTTCAGCTCCACCAAATCCAAAACCATCCCGGTCTTCGCGTCCGGATCGCCCGCAATCGTCACTTCCAAAGTGTAATTGTGCCCATGTCCATGCGGATTATTGCATTTCCCAAACACGCGCCGGTTCTCCTCCGCCGAAAACGCGGGATTGTGATAAAGGTGCGACGCCGAAAATTCAATTTTCCGTGTGATCGTTACCATATTCCCCGGGAACGCCGATCTCCTGATCGGCGCTTCTAGTCCGTTCACACATTGTACCTTGCCTCTATCCGCGTCCCGCCATCCCCACCTTATATTCCCGCCCCTTCCAAACAACCGAACCGCGCGAATATCTCCACATCGAAACCGTCAACGCCGCACAATAAAGAAACACCGCCGGAACGTAGTATGAGATGCCCGATACCGCGAATCGATTCGACCGCAATTTCGACGCATAAGCCGCATGCCGGGCTACGAGAAGTCCAAGGCCCAAAATGATCAACACGAAGGGTACGGAGTGCGGCATCGACGCGGGTAGAAGTCGTGACAGATACATGATCAATCCAAGAAACACTAGGTTTAGGGGTATGATCGGGAGGACGGTGAACACTTCCCTAGCGTACCGCCCAAACGTCCCAGCCATCAGCGGATAAAGATTCTTCGACCATCCCTGCCACATCGCTCCAAACGTCCGGTACATCCGCGTCCGTGCAATTCCATTTCCCGGCCCAAAATAAATCCGGAATCCCGCGCGCTTCACACGCCGCGCAATTTCCACATCCTCCAAAACTTCTCCCGCAACTCCCGCATGTCCGCCAATCGAATGATAAGCATCGCGCCGGATCATTAAATACTGTCCGTTCGCTGCAGCCAAAGGCGATTCCGGATCATTGATTCGTCCGTAGCGAAATTTATCCGCCAGCCTGGTAAAAATAAATGGCAGCAGCGCTCGCTCCCACCATGTCTCCATTCGCTGTTCAGGAGAAAACGAAACCAGCGCCGCGCCAGTTTCCTCGGCAATCTCCAGCGCCGTCGCCGTCGCGCCCGGCAAATGCGTCGCATCCGCATCCGTAAATAAAAACCATTCGCCCTGCGCTTCCGCCGCGCCCAACGAAAGCGCGTAATTCTTCCCCACCCAACCTTCTGGCAACTCACGCGTTTCCATCACATGCAATCTCGGAATCCGTCCCGCCAACTCCTCCAATATCGAGCCAGTCCGGTCTGTCGACTGATCATTCACAACAATTATTTCCGCAATCTCCGGCTGGGCCGCAAGCGATTCAACCGACGCAGCAATATTCTCCTCCTCATTGCGCGCCGGCACGATCGCGGAAACAATTAATTTTGTCAGTGGCAATTTCGTCGCTCAGAACATCCGCGGAGTAATTGAATTCCCGCCTGACTACCAAATCGGGGTGCCCCATGTTCGACCCGCGCAGCGGGCGAACGTGGGGTTCTTGACTTTGCTGTTCCGTCCGGAACAAACGCCACCCAGTTCGCACCACGCCCAAGAAACCGTTATTATAGCAGTGCGTCCCACGCGCCAGAACCCAATGAGCAAATTATCCGATTTAATGGCCAGCAAGATCGGCAGCAAAGTTTTCACCGGCGTATCGCTCGCCGTCGCCGCCAGTGTAATCATCGCATTTTCAATTCCCAGTTATCGACAAGGCGAACCTGGTATCGCCGGAAAACGCGCCGACGATTTCGCGCTCACTCTAAATGGAAAATCCGCACACCTCAGCGATTTCCGCGGCAAAGTTGTCGTCCTGAATTTCTGGGCTTCGTGGTGTCCACCCTGCGTAGCCGAAATCGGTTCGCTCAACGCTCTACAAAACAAAATCGCGTCCCACGGCGGCACCGTTCTCGGCATTAGCGTTGACGAAGATTCCGCCGCCTACGAAAAATTCCTCGCCGAGCACAACGTTCCCTTCCCAAATTTCCGCGACGCCACAAAAAAGATCTCCGAAAATTACGGTACCGTCCTGTACCCGGAAACCTACATCATCGACGCCCACGGCCGCATCGAACGCAAAATCAGCGGCCAACAAGACTGGGACAGCCCCGAACTCGTGAGCTACATCGAATCCTTATTGCCGAACGGGAAATAGCACGCCACTTCGCGATGTGAAATCCACTCTACTGCTTCGCGTTCACCAAACTTCTCTTTCGGCTATATCCAAAATAAATAATCAATCCCAACGCCATCCAAACAAATAATCTCACCCAATTATAAAATCCCAATCCCAACATCATCGCCAAATTCACCGCCACTCCGCACAGCGGAAATAACGGCACTAGCGGCGTCTTGAACGGACGCGGCGTCTCCGGGTGTGTCTTTCTCATGACAATGATCCCGATGCAAACAATCACAAACGCAAACAAAGTTCCGATGCTCGTCATTTTGCCCACAACGCTAATCGGCGCGAACGCCGCGAACGACGCCACAAATAGCATCAGCATCAAATTGCATTTCCACGGAGTACGAAACTTCGGATGCACGTCGCGGAATAATTTCGGCAGCAAGCGATCGCTCGCCATGGAAAAAAGCACGCGCGATTGCCCCAGCAACATCACCAGCATCACCGACGTTAGCCCCGCCAGCACCGCCAGGTTCATGCTGATCGTCAACCAGTGATACGGAATTTGCACCAGCGCCAGTGAAAGCGGAGCGGCCACATTCAAATCGTGATAATTCACCATGCCCGTAAGCACATGCGCATACAAAATAAAAAGTACCGTGCAAATCACCAGCGATCCGATAATTCCAATCGGCATGTCGCGCTTCGGCACCTTCGATTCCTGCGCCGCTGTCGACACCGCGTCAAATCCAATGTACGCAAAGAAAATCACTCCCGCGCCTGCCAGTAATCCACCATATCCAAATTCGCCAAATTTCCCGGAAGTATTCGGCGGAATCAGAGGCGTCAAATTCGCTGGATGTATGTACGACCAACCAATCGCGATAAAAACCAGAATCACGCTCACCTTCAAAATCACAATAATATTATTCACGGCCGCCGATTCCCGAATCCCGGTAATCAGCAAAACAGAAATCAGCACCACAATAATTACCGCCGGCAAATTAATCAGACCGTATACGATCGATCCATCCGGCAAAGTAGCAGGCTGAAATGGCGACGCAATCAATCTCGCCGGCAAATCAATTCCCAAACTATGCAAGAAAGCCACCAACGTTTGCGACCATCCAATCGAAACCGTCGCCGCGCCCACCGAATATTCCAAAATTAAATCCCAACCAATAATCCACGCGATCATTTCGCCCATCGTCGCGTACGCATACGTGTACGCGCTGCCGGAAATCGGAATCATCGTGGAAAATTCGCTGTAGCACAGCCCGGCGAAAACACATCCAACCGCGGCCAGCACAAATGAAATCACCAATCCCGGTCCAGCATTCTGTGCCGCTGCCACTCCCGTCAAAGTAAAAATTCCCGCGCCAATAATTCCGCCGACACCCAACGAAATCAGCGAAAGTGGCCCCAGTGATCTTCGCAGGGAATTATCCGATTCCGATTCCGCCATAATTCGCGCCATCGGCTTGGTAGCAAATAAACTCATAGGCATGCCTCCTCGACTTGAGGATTCTAAATTTCCGGCACTATACCACTCGAAATCAATTCTGACGGAAAGTTTCGCGATGCCACTAAGAAGTTGACGTCATCCTGAGGCGAACCGATCAGGTTCGCTGACTCGAAGGATATCCGGCGGCGCTTCTTGACGCCGGGGTCTGAGCTGCGCGGAGCGCTGCACGAAGATCTAAACCGCGAGCACAATCTTCCCAAACTGCTCCCGAAGTTCCAGCAATTCATGCGCCCGGGCGCATTCAGAGAGCGGCATCACCCGATCAATAATCGGACGCAGTTTCCCTTCCACCACCAATTTCAAAACAGTGTACAACTCCGACCTGCTTCCCATGAATGATCCGAGCAGCGACAAATTCCGGCTATACAAATATCGCAAATCAAATTTCCCGTTATAGCCGGTCGTCGCGCCGCACGTCACTAAGCGTCCGTTCTGAGCCAAACACAAAACACTTTTTTCCCACGTAGCTTCTCCGACGTGCTCGATCACTACATCCACGCCGCGCTTCCCGGTCAATCGTTTCACTTCTTCAAGAATATCCTTCTGTGAATGATTGATCACTTCATCCGCGCCTAATTCGCGAGCCTTCGCGAGTTTCGCTTCCGTGCTCGCGGTGGCGATCACCCGCGCGCCAGTTAATTTCGCAATTTGAATTGCAACGGAACCAACTCCGCTTCCCGCCGCGAGCACCAACACATCTTCGCCGGGCTGAAGTTGCGCCCGTGTGATCAACATGTGCCAAGCGGTCAGAAAAACCACGGGAATCGCGGCAGCTTCCTCAAATTTCATCGTGGCAGGAATCGGAATAATATTTGCTGCGGGCGACTTCACAAATTCCGCGCAACCACCATCCGCCAAATATCCAAACAAAGTATATTTCCGGCAACGATTGTCCGCGCCCGCAGCGCAAGCCACGCAACGTCCACAACTCAATCCCGGCGCCAACAAAACCCGCTCGCCAACTTTCACATCCGAAACCAAATTCCCAACTTCCGCAACTTCACCCGCAATATCGCTACCCGGAATATGCGGAAACTGAAATTTAATTCCCGGCAATCCGCGCCGCACCCACAAATCCAAATGATTCAGCGCGCAAGCTTTCACGCGCACGAGAACTTCATTCGCAGCAATCACCGGAGTCGGCGCGTCCGTGTATTTCAGAACATCCGGCCCGCCGTGTTCAGTGAACACAATTGCTTTCATCAGCCGTCTCCCACTTCCGACGCGTACGCTAACATCGCCGCGCGAACGCTGTCCACTCATCTCATTGTCAGCTCGCCTGAAAATACTGTACCGTTTGAACGTGGAACACTCGTTCGATTGTCCTTACTGCGGCGAAGAAATCTCCATGGTGCTGGACACTTCCGTGCCGCGCCAAACTTACGTCGAAGACTGCGAAGTTTGCTGCCATCCAATTGAAATCAGCTTCACCGTCGAGGACGAATCCCTCTCCGAATTCAACGCTAAGACTCTCGAATAACTCCACTTAGCGAACCTGCTGGAAAATCTAAATCCGCGCGCAACATTCCTGCAATCATCGTGTTAAGAAGACTAAAGCATCATTGCAACTGGCAAATGTATTAATTTCCATTCTTATGTCGCGCGCCAAACATAAATCCGATTTCGTCGAATTTGCGACGGTATTCGTTGACAGCGTCGATTCAGCGCCGTACCCTTTCAGAGGCTGAATCGCCCTATATCTATGGACCTGTTTGAAGAGATCGTGAAACTTCGCCGCACCGGAAAGCGCGGCGCGCTTGCGACCATCGTTCATACGAACGGCTCGATTCCGAGCTACGAAAGTTCGCGAATGCTGGTGCGCGAAGACGGCAGCATCGCTGGGACAATTGGCGGTGGCTGCGTGGAAGCCGATGTTTGGGCGGCCGCGAAAGAAGTGATGCGTTTGGAAGCGCCGCGCAAAATGGTTTTCAATTTAAATCACGAAGCAAGCTACGACAACGGACTAATTTGCGGCGGCACGCTGGAAATTTTTGTAGAACCAATTCTACCGCAACCAGTTCTTTTTATTTTTGGCGGAGGCCATGTTTCGATGGCACTCGCGCAATCCGCGCACACTGCCGGATTTGCTATCGGCATCGTTGACGACCGCGAAACTTTCGCCAACTCCGAACGTTTTCCGATGGCGCACGAAATCTACACAACTTACGAAGACGCGTTTGAGAAACTAAAACCAAACGCATCCAGTTATCTCGTCATCGTTACTCGCGGACATCGCGATGATATGCGCGTGCTCGGATGGGCCGCGAATACTGACGCGCGCTACATCGGTATGATCGGCAGCAAACGCAAAGTGCTTAGCGTTTACGAAGCGCTTGAGCGCGAAGGCATCGCTATCGAAAAACTTGCGCGCGTTCACGCGCCAGTAGGATTGGAAATCGGCGCGCTCACGCCTGAAGAAATTGCCATCAGCATCACCGCGGAATTAATCGCGGTTCGCCGTCACTCTGTTGGACAAGCCCACAAAGCCGTGCAACTTGCCCGCGCTTCGCTGACGGCGGAAGGCTGAGGCGCGCGAATGCTGACCGCCGTAATTCTCGCAGCCGGAGAATCGAAGCGGATGGGTTCGCCCAAAGCGCTTCTTCCTTATAACGACCGCACATTTCTCGAACATCTTCTGGACATCACGCGCCATCCTAAAATCGGCTCGCAACTGGTTGTTCTTGGAGCGGGCGCTGAGCACATCAGCAAACAGGTCGGACTAAATCCGGAACAAATCGTGACAAATCCCGACTGGCAAAATGGCCAGCTTTCTTCGATCAAAGCTGGGGTGAAAGGCATCGGCGCAAAACCCTGCGACGGAGTTTTGCTTTGCCTCGTCAGATCATCCGCTGATTACTTCGGCACTGGTGAATGAGCTCATCGATTCGTTTTACAAAACGGGCAAATTAATTGTTGCGCCGACGTTTCGCGGCAAGCGCGGACATCCGGTAATTTTCTCAGCTAAATTATTTGACGAACTTCTCGACGCGCCCGACGAAACTGGGGCGCGATCTGTTGTTTGGAATCACGCGAACGAAGTGCATGAAGTTCCGACCGCCGAAGAAGGCATCGTTTTAAATTTGAATGACCCCGAAACTTTTCGTAGCGCTACCGCGAACGTTTAATCTGCACACTTCATTTACTTTATTTTTTCCAGCAAAGTTGCGAGCGCATCGCAGGCCAGTTGCGCGCCGTGAAATGTTGCGGGCGGAAGTCCACCAAGCAATTGTGAAACTTCATCTGGAGTAATCCGCATTAAATCCAAGGGCGAAGCGTTCTGCATTTTTTGCGCGACAACTGAACCGCATGCAATGGATGTGACGCAGCCGCGCGCGAGAAATTTTGCTTCGGCGACGCGGCCGTCTCTCATGCGCGCGGAAAGGCGCATGGTGTCCCCGCAAACGGGGTTCGTGACTTCTACGTCGGCGTCGGCATTTTCCAGTTCACCGGCGTGGCGCGGATTTTTGAAATGATCCAGAACCAAAACGCTGTGCATGCTTGGTGATGCGCTCATATTTGATCTCTCATTGTCCTGTGATTTTTGCCCATCGCAGTTGCTGTTCCATAATGTCGCGCGGATAGCTGATGATTACGTCATCAATTTTTCCGTCGCGGTCTTTGTGCAAATCCAGATTCGGATAAATTCCCACCGAATATGTGGGGAGAAAAAGTTTCTTGAAACGCGCCACGACTTGATCGCGCCACTCCGTATTGAAATGAATTCCGTATTTTGAAATCAGCGCTTTCGCGGCTTCGTAATCCCCTTCCGCTTTGATGCGCATCAATTCCGTCAGCAGCATGCCGACGCCTTCGCGCATTTTCGCGTAGTCCTTCACGACCATATACACTTTGCCGTCGCGCTCGACAGGTTCAATCGCGCCGGTTTTATCGCGAATAAAATTTACGATGAGCTGCGTGCCGCGGCGATGATCTTCTTCGATGGAATCGCCGGTGGGAACTTCACGAAGTTGCACGAGCGCGGCGCGGGCTTCAGCGTCATACGCTGTTTTAGCGACATCCTGGTTCGGCATCACGCCCATCTCGATTAATTTCGGATCCCAGAAATTCCAGAGCGCCATCAGGTCAGCGCGAGTTTCTTCCAGCGTGGAATAATATTCCTTGATGTAGAAAGCCGGCTCTTGTGTTGAGCTTCGGGCTGAGACGGCCAGAACCGTGACCGATCACTTCATGCATTGCGGTGAGAAGATTTGCGGAGAGCGCGCCGTATTGCACGGGCGCGATCCTTTTCTTCATCGCGAATACGCATATTCCTGAACAACTCTTTGACCGGCGGCTTCGTTCAACGCGCGGATTGAATTGGTGAAAACAAAACTCTTCGAGCCGATATTTCTCGTGGATTTCGGCTTCGTTCGGAAGATTGTCGCCAATGGTGTTCACTTCAAAATCGCCGGTCTCAACAAGCGTTTCGACGGCGTTCACGATTGGCGGATTCGGATTCGGATTTTTGTATTGTCGGATCCCACGGCGCGCGCTGTTCAAAATAAGTGGCGTTCGCGGCGAAATGCTTCATCATTTGATTCAATTTATGCGTCCACGATGGTGACAAATCCCTGGATCGCGCCTTTCTGTCCGCGCGCATCCTTATAGATTTCCACGAAGCCGTTTGAAAAATCGGGATTTGTTTTGTCTTGGACCCAGTCGATGCCGGTTTGCAGCCAATCCTTCGGATCGCCCGTCTGGTAATAACGGATCAAATCGTGCGATCACTTTTTTCTGCGCTGGAGGAGCGTACGGCAGCGCGCGCTGCAGATAATTGATTCGCGGCGGTCAAGCTGGCTGGCGTAAAGCCCCGGCAGGATTTTTCCGTCCGGAGTGCCCGCGCGATAAATTTCTTCTTCCAACTTGCCGTTCTTTTTTACCAGCCGCGAATTCAGCGGATAGTGTTCCGTGAAATTCGCCAAATCCTTTCAGCGTGACGCCGGAATAATAATTGTTGCTGCTGGCTTGCAGCGGATCTTCACCATTCTTGGGATTTTTCATGGTGAGCATGGGCTGAAAGTCCGGATCGAAAATAGTTTTGTCCAGATCGCGCGCTTCTTTTTCGATGGTGTCGGAGGCTCCGTTGCGCAATGCCTGCGCGACGGCCGCTTTTAATTCTTCGCGCGTAAAGGTGGGAATAAATTTGTGCGAATTAAAAGTGTGATGATTTCCCTGATTGCCCCAGAAAAGCATGGTGTAGTCGGTAATTTTTTGCAGCACATCGGGATCGATGCCCGCGGAATTGGTGAGGATGTGTTTCGAGCAAATGTTTTTCGCGAAGTCCGTAAACTGAATTTTGATCGTAAACAATCGGATGAACGGCGACGGCGGCCATGTAGAGCCAGTAGGCGTCAATCTTTTGGTTCAGAGAAAGCGAGTTGAAACTATCGGCGGTGAGTTGGATGAAGCCGGTGTCACCTACGCGGTTGACGAGGCTCGGCTGAGATTGTTGGGCAGGCGGAGCGGCTGCAAGCCAAGTGTTCGCCCCGGCAAGACAGAGAATTATCGCCGCACTGAAAATCAAAAGTGTGGACGCGAGCCAAGTTTTTCTTACGTTCAACATTTTTTTCAAGTTCAACTCCTCCACTCATTGCGCGCGGCCAGTTTAGGCCGCGATAGTGGATGCAGTATGGCAATGTGCGGCCCAAGGCGCAATTGGCGAGATACTTTACGCGTCGTCCCGCCCAAACTGCCACAGGCTGAAGCCTGTGCGACATTTAGAGCGACGCGGGGCCGCAGCGAATCGCGCCCCGTCGTCCGCGCACTCCATGTGCGCCCCCCACCCCCTCCCCATACTTTTTGGATGAATATCAAAACAAAGGAGTTAGGTCGGTTCATCGTGTTATGAATATCAAAACAAAGGACTTAGCTGATTACTAATTGTTTAACAATGTCCTTTCATTTCAATGAGTTACAAAATCACTAAAAAGTGCCTGCTAAGAATATCAAACTAAAGGACTTGAAGTGCCTTGTTTTGATATTGTTACAGAAGGGCCTGAAATCAATGGATTTTTGAGTCCGGCAGGAGGGCGAGTTCCATTTTGGGAATTGCTATTCGAATGGAAAGTCCGAGTCTGCAATCTAGATTATCATATTAGTATACAGATGTCAATGGGAGTTTAGTACCGGGTACTAAATTTTCTCTGGAAAAGAATGCTGAAGGCGAGCCAGGGCTGTGCTTGATGGAGAAAGTGGTTCCGCTTGTGGCTGTTGTGGAGAAGCCTCACTCCACGAACGCAGGCGGGGCCATCGCCTCGCTGGAAACGCCAGTCCTTTCTTCCACGATAAATCTCGCGCGAGCGAAGACTTCATCAAACGTTAGGATGTCAGTGCCTGTAATGTGAGATCGAAAAAGCTCGAACGAATTGGTCTTGGCAGAAGTGGAAAGCTGATTTGTGTGACCGAATACGAGAATTGATCTCGGAGAGACTGTATTCAGCCCCTGCCTTGAAAGCACATCGCGGTCCGCTTCCCTCTTGCTGCCCTCGGTCTCCCATGTTCTAGAGTTCGTTTGGACCTGGGAAAGCGCATTCACAAATTCCTTAGTGAACCCCGGAACGCCAGCCCGGTATGTACGAGCATCGGCGGATGCCTCGAAGATAAGACTTTGAGGCTTTTTTATCTCGACAAGAACCGTGAATCTCTCTTGGTGCGCTTCGGTAGCACACAGAAATTCACCTTTCTGGGCTCCCTTGCCCGTGAAGCTCGTCCCGCCGTAATTAGCTTGGTTCTGTATTAATCCGAGAAACTGGTAACGAAGTCCGTATCCAAATATCCATTGATTCCGAACGAAGAACTGCTCCCAGTCGCGCTCATTCCATTTACACTTATCCAATTCCTCGCCGAATTGCACGAGAGCTTTCCGCCGCTTGTCTTGAATCGAGGCATCCGCAAGCTGGCTCGCGAAATCTGGCTCCAACTGCAACAGCATTGACCAGAAGTCTTTTCCTCGTTTCTGTTGGATCAATTGCTCGATAACAGCCTTGTGATCACGTTCAACAACCTGAACTACTTCGTCTTTTTTTGCCACGACCAGTGTTGTTGAATGCAGAGTGATGCCTTCATTTTCGGCCGCATCTTTAAGAACTTGCAGCCCGACAAAAAGCTTTTTCATGTGGTCCGTTTTAAGTTCAAATCTTGCCAACTCACCAGCGCTTAGGCTGGCAATGGTGTCGTCCGTTATTTGCTGCCAGCCTTGTTTGCCACGACGCTCCGCAAGAAACGTTCCCCGAATATTCCAGTTCCCTTCAACGTCTCTCGAGAGCTGTCCTCGAAATTGCCGGCGAAATTTCGAGTTTTCTTCTAGAATTACGGGATCAATTATTATGAAATCTTCGGTTAGTTTAGTCGCCCTGATGGTCTTCATTGGGAGATTCGGAGCCTTTCGCCCAGGCATTATAGTATCACTTAGTGATTTGATCGGGTTGAGCCGCGAGCTCTATGGACGGGTCATTTCGTTCCGCTGGAGGATTGATGTCTTGTCTGGAAGGCTGAAATTGTTTGGCGAAGGGCCTCTTCTTGATCAAGCAGGGGCTTGAATTCAGAGTTCCAGTGCGATATTTGTTCGCGCTCAGGCAGTGTCGCGATGTACTTCATCATATTAACTTCTTTTCGCTCAAGGTTGCTGATGTCCCTGAACAGTTCGAGCGCTTCCGAATCGGATTGCATTCTAGCGGTGTGTCCTGCATAGATCCTCTGGATGTTGATGGGGCCTCTTTGGTGTTCATTTTCTTGCGCGGCTTTTTGATTGTCATCGCATTTCTGTAGGTCGGTATCAAAAGAATCCAAAAGGGGTTCAATTTCGCTGTAGGCCCGCACGTAATCGTCGATTGTTCTGAGGTCGCGCTGTCTGATCCGGCCAATGTCTAGGACGGTGTTTTTCAAGGAGTCGAGGTCAGCAGTAATCCGATCTTTGAGTGCGCGATCATGCCCGTTCTGAATTCCAAACGCTACGGAGACGCTCATAAGAACAAAGAAGAACATCCCAAGTCCGGAAATTACCCTACGGTGTCGACGAAGACGCTGTGGATTCGAATTGGGTTCGCGCGACAGAATCACCTTGAAAGCTCCGTATGGCCACCAGCAAAACAAAAGCAGCATGACCGCCCCGCCCAGAATATTATTGGGGGCCTGAGCATTTGTAGTTTCTTTCAATCCGTAGGCCCAGGCGCTCATTTCTCCAAATGTTAGCAAGCTCAAAATAAGAGTCAGGATTACCACGCCGAGAAACAAGCGAAACGTATCTCAAGCGAACTTTTTTGGCTGGCTCCGTTGGTGTGATGCAACTCGCATCGGCAGCGCTGGTACCCTGTTGTATTAGTCGAGCGCCCTTTGAGAGCCAGAATATTCCGACCACGAGTGCAACGGCGGCGGGAACCGCGGCCTTACCAGCCTGAAACGCAAAGTCGTTCTCGGGTGGCCAAAAACTGAAGCCGAGGGCCAATCCCCCGAAAAATGTTGCTGTCGCTATTACCACGATAAGGGCGCGCGCCCAGCGTCGTGCGGACGGAATCGTCCTAAGCGGTGAGATCGCGATGCCAGTCGCGCACATGACGGCGATTGCTGCGATTAGGTTCGCGTTCGTGACTACCAGCGTGATGGAAAGAATTGCGCCCGCCAAGGCGGTTAGCAGTGGCAGCCTCATCAATTGAAAGACAAGGCTTGAACTCGATTTGAGTTTTTTGTATGCAGTTGAAGCGGCTTGGCTCCCAACTGCCCACGCGAAGGCTATACCTAATAGTAGCGTTCCAAGCGCCTCCTTTATTTCTGCGCCAACCAGTAGCGCGCTCCCAGTCACAACCAAACAAATAAACAGAATGACTTTGTGTCGTCGGTTGAGATTCATAGTTCGCTCGTGTTTCGTATGCGCCGGACAGTTTTACGCTCGACCGGCGGAGTCTATCACGCAGTTTTACTTGTAGGGTATATTGGGCCGATGGTACAGATGTTGCGGTGCGTCGGAATGACCGCGTTTGGGCGAGGGGCGATTTAGAAAACCTGGGTAAGGAGATCGAAGCGGCTAGTGCTACGATGCGGCGGGAAAGGCCTGCGGCGAAGTGCGAAACCCGAGATCCTTCAAATCAACGAACTCTTCGAGTGACTCGAGGCCGCGATGTCTTTAAGTCGCCGCAGGGCTGCAGCGGAACGCACCCTGTCGGCAAAGACGAAAACTCGCGCCCCGTCGTCCGCGCGCTCTATGCGCGCGTTGCTCGGTTCGTCCCGTAGAATCATTCGGGACGCAAAGGGCGCGTTTCAGGATGACGGCCACCGCCAAGCGGACCACCTGAAGGAGGTCCCTACGAAAGAGGAACGATTCATGCGTTTGAATGTGGTTGTTGTGCTGGCCGCAGTTTTCGCAATTTTGATGACTATCGTGCTTCATGCACCAGCGTCACTAGCGCAAAATTCTTCACTGCAAGGCTTCCACGTGAACTCGCAGCGCCTGCAAGGGACACTTGAAAAATTGAGCGAGTTTGGGCGGAACGCGGATGGCGGCGTTACTCGGCTGGGATATTCGGAAACGGAAATGGCGGCGCAGAAATATGTGATGGGGTTGATGCGCGACGCGGGGTTGACGGTGCGGATGGATCCTGCTGGAAATATTTTTGGACGGCTCGCGGGGAGTGAGAACTTGCCGGTGCTGCTTTTCGGTTCGCACATTGATTCGGTGGTGCACGGCGGAAATTTTGACGGCGACGTGGGAAGCATGGGCGCGATTGAGGTGATTCGCGCGTTGAATGAGGGGCGCGTGCAGACGCGGCATCCGCTGGAAGTGGTGGTGTGGACGAATGAGGAGGGGAATCATTTTGGCGTGCCGACGATGGGCGCGGGAATTGTCGGCGGCGCGATCGGACCTGAGATTCTTACTCGTACGGATGAGCAAGGCGCTACGGTTGCGGACTGGCTGCGGAAGTATGGACAGGATCCGGCGCACTTGATGGATGCGCGGATTGCGCGCGGCGCGCTGGCGGGATATTTGGAATTGCACATTGAGCAAGGGCCGAATCTGGACGAAAAGAAAATTCCCATTGGCGTGGTGCAAGGAATTGTGGGCATCAGAAGGTGGCGTTGCGTGGCGACGGGAGTTGCGAATCATGCGGGGACAACTCCGATGAATCGGAGGCAGGACGCGCTGGCCGCGGCTTCGCGGGAATTGCTGGCGGTGCGCGATGTGGTGCGGGCGGAATCGGGCGGACAGGTTGGGAACGTTGGATACATGAAGGTTGAGCCGGGAGCGATCAATGTGATTCCGGGACGCGTGGAATTCCCTATCGAGTTGCGCGATCTGGACGCGGGGAAGGTGGAGCGCATGTGGGCGCGCATTGCGGAGAAGATCAAACAAATTGATACGGAAGAAAATGTTCAGACAGCTTGCGAAGCGACGGCGACGGTGAAGCCTGCGCGAACTGATGCGGCGATGCAGTCGGCGATTCGAGATGCGGCGAAGCAATTAGGACTTGCCACGATGGATTTGCCAAGTGGCGCGGGACACGATGCGCAGGAGATGGCGGAGATTGCTCCGTTTGGAATGATATTTGTGCCGAGCAGGGGCGGGATTAGCCATTCGCCGAAAGAGTTTACGAGTTGGGCGGATGTGGCGAATGGCGCGGAGATGCTTTACCGGACGATATTGATTGTGGATGGAGAGATGGGGCGGAAGTAGCGCAAGCACAGGCGTAACCCGAGATCCTTCAGGGCAACGAACCTCTTTGAGTGACGCGGGGCCGCGAAGTCTTTAAGCCGCAGCAGGGCTGCAGCGGAACGCACCCTGTCGGCAAAGACAAATCCTCGCGCCCCGTCGTCCGCGCACCCAATGTGCGCGATGATCGGTTCGTTTCAGGATGACGAGCAAATACAAGCCCGCATGGCGAAGGCAAAATGCACCGACAAGAGTGTCGGTGCTACTAAGAGCCAAGAAAACGTCAGTGCGACGTTGCAAGGAACCCTTTTCGCGTTAGGACGCGTCTAATTCGGTGGGAGTGCAATTTGCGCTCCGATTGTTCGATATCCCGTTGCTCATGGATGGGCGGCGAGGGAATATAGACAATCGAGTTCTTGGGAGTTGATTTCTGCAGACAATCTGCCTTACGGAGTTCCGGACAATCATGCTTAATCTTACGAAATTGGATTTTCGCGGGCGCAATTTTTATTCACGAGCCGCACGCCGAGTCGCTATCGTTGCGTCCCTTGCCGCTTTTGCTGTGACTTGCACGGCGCTGCCGCTGGGCGATCCCGATTCTGAAATGTTGCTGGGCACGATGCAGCAGGAGCTGACGCGCGCGCAAACTTCGCTGGCGAAATCTGATCCCGCGCCCTACTTCATTAGTTATTCGGTGTTTGACCGCGAGAATCTTGCCATCAATGCAAGCGATGGCAGCTTGATGAGTTCGGTTGCATCGAAGCAGCGCACGGCGGATGTGACGATGCGCGTGGGCGCGCCTGCACTTGATAATACTCATGGAGAAGGGCGCGAGAGTGGAATTGCGGCGAGCACTTTGCCGATGGGAACGGATCGCGACGCGGTGGCGCGCGGTTTGTGGCTGATGACGAATAGCGAGTACCGCCAAGCTTCGGCGGTTTATACAAATGTGAAAACGCAGAAGGCGGTGCAGTCCGAGGAAGAAGATAAGTCCGCGGATTTTTCCGTCGAGAAGCCGCACGAAGCGATTGTGGCGGGAGGCACGCTAGTTCCCGTTCGTCAGAAGGAATGGGAAGAGCGCGTGAAGGGCTACTCGGCGGAGTTCAAAAAATTTAATTACATTTATAACTCGGTTGCTTCGCTGACGTTCGATCAGGGAACGCAATTCGTGGTTTCGTCGGAAGGCACGCGACTGGCGCAGCCGGGACATTCGGCGCGATTGGTGCTGGAAGCAGAAACGCGTGCGGACGACGGAATGGAATTATTGCGTGTGGAAACATTTGAGGCGCCCACGCCGGAGCAATTTCCAACCACTGCGGAAATTTCCAAGAAAATTGAAAAGATGGCGTCGGACTTGAGGGCATTGCGCGCGGCTCCTGTTGCTGATCCTTACGCCGGGCCTGCGTTGCTTTCGGGACGCGCGGCGGCGGTATTTTTTCACGAAGTGCTGGGACACAGATTGGAAGGACATCGTCAACGAGGCGAAGAAGAAGGACAAACATTCACAAAGAAAGTTGGCGAAGCAATTCTGCCAAGTTTCCTGAGCGTGGTGGACGATCCAACGCTGAAGGAAATTGGCGGCGTGAAACTTGCGGGCACATATCAATTTGATGATGAGGGCGTGCCGGCACAGCGAGTGGAAGTGATTAAGGATGGAATTCTGAGAAATTTTTTGATGTCACGCATGCCAGTAACGAATTTCAGCAACTCGAATGGACACGGACGGCGATCGCCGGGACGCATGGCAACGGGACGTCAGGGAAACTTGGAAGTGATTTCCACGAAAATGGTTCCGGATGCGGATTTGCGCAAGCAGTTCATCGAGGAAATTAAGAAGCAGGGCAAAACTTACGGACTTTATTTTGAGGATGTGGAAGGCGGATTTACTTTGACGCAGCGGCAGAGTCCGCAAGCGTTCCAAGTGCTGCCGATTATTGTGTGGCGCGTGTATGCGGATGGACGTCCTGATGAATTGGTTCGCGGAGTGGACATGGTGGGCACTCCGATTGCAGCGTTGCAACGAATTGTGGCGACGGGAAATAAAGTGGACGTGTTCAACGGAGTTTGCGGCGCGGAATCGGGATGGGTTCCGGTTTCGGCTTCGGCGCCGATGATGCTGTTTTCTGAAATGGAAGTGCAGAAGAAGGGACACGGGAGAGACCGGCCTCCGATACTTGCGCCACCGACGACTACCGCTACCAGTGGTTCCACGTCCGGCGCTACGGGAGGTTCGCGATGAATATTCTGCGCGCGGGTGGTGCGATTCGAGGGACACGGAGAAATTCGGTGAGATTATTTAAATTTGCGGCGGTGGCGATTGTTGGCGGAGTTGCGGTGCTTGGCGCTTGGACGTCAGTTGCACGTGCGAGTACGACTCCAACTATCGATGCGCAATCCAGCGCGGCGGCGAGCAGCGCAAGCGCATCGCAAGGTTCAGGAATGCCGGCGATTACACCGCCATCCGCCACAGTTCTTGCGGCACAAGCGGCGGCGGCAAACACGGATCCAATTTTGCAGGCGATGCTGGCGGAACTGACGCGTTCCAAAGAGCAATTGAAAATGGATAGCGTTGCGCGGCCTTACTACGTGGAATATCGAGTGACGGATGTGGAGCAATATGAAGGCGATGCGGAGTTTGGTTCGCTGGTGATTAGTCAGAAGTGGCACGCGCGTGCGCTGCGCGCGGTGGTGCGCATTGGCGATTACAAGCAAGATAGTTATTTCGGACAGGGTCAGGGCGAAACGGAGTCAGCGCCGGTGGAAAATGATGTGTACGCGTTTCGTCACGCGCTTTGGCTGGCGACGGATTCGGCCTACAAGGCGGCCGGAGAAGCGTTGGCGGCAAAACAAGCGTTGATGAAAACGATGACGCTGAATGAAACCGTAGACGATTTTGCACACGCGGAACCGCTGGTGGCGGTTGGTCCGCTGGCCAAATTGCAATTTGACGAGCCTCGCGTGGCGCACATGTTGGAAACCGCGAGCGGACTTTATCGCGACGATCCAGATGTGCAATTGCTTACGTCAACCGCGCAATTTGCTGTTGTGAACGAATATTTTGTGAACTCTGAAGGCAGCGTGACGCGGAGAAGTCAGACGCGTTACCGAACGGCAATTTCCGGAACGACGCAAGCGAAAGATGGAATGCGACTGGATCGCTCGCCGGAATGGCTGGTGGCGACGCCGGAAGAAATTCCGACCGAGGCGAAGTTCGTTGCGGATGCGCGGCTGGTGATGACAACGCTAAAACAATTGCGCGAAGCGCCGGTCGTCGACGAAGAATATCGTGGGCCGGTGATGCTTTCGCCGGACGCGTCAAGCGATGTGCTGGCGACATTGATTGGAGACAATGCGGCGGGGCGAAAAACGCAGCCGGGCCGCGGTGGACGCACGGTGGGACAATTCGCGTCAGCATTCAAGAGCCGCGTGCTGCCGCCATTTATTACGGTGGTGGACGATCCGACGCAATCCAGTTTTCAGGGACACAGTTTGACGGGCAGCTACACGTTTGACGACGATGGCGTGAAGGTGTCGCCGGTTACAGTGATCGAGAAAGGCCAGCTGATTAATTATTTAATTGGGCGGCAGCCGATTCCGGACTTCCCTTCTTCTAATGGACATGATCTGGCTCCGCTGGGTGGCGCGCCGCAGCCGCATTACGGCGTGCTGACGTTGCGCGGAACGGATGCTGCGTCTCCGGCAGATTTGAAAGCGAAATTAATTCAGATGTGCAAAGACCAGGGCAAACAATACGCGTATCGAGTGGAAACATTTGGCGGACTCACTTCGCCGCGCCTGTTGTATCGCATTTGGGCGAACGACGGCCGTGAAGAATTGGTGCGCGGCGCGTTGCTGAATGAACTGGATATTCGCGGACTGCGAAATGATTTGGTTGCTGTCGGGAACGATCAGTTCGTCAGCAATCGATCGGGCGCAATTCCGGCGACGGTGATTAGTCCTTCGATGCTGTTTGATGAATTGGAAATTCGGCGGGACGATCGGGCGAAGTCGAAGTTGCCGGAATATAGTGCACCGCCGCTGGGTGGCACGACCAAGCAATAGTTTTAGTTGGATTTTCAAGCGGGGCGGATGAAATTATCCGCCCCGTTTTTTATTTTGGAGCACAACTTTGCCTCGGTTCGCGCTAGAAGCTAGAATGCCGTTGTGACTTCCCTACAAATGAAGCGTCGGATTGTTTCGCTTGCGCCTAGCGCTACCTCGATTCTTGTTGCGTTGGGTGCGCGACGGGAACTTGTGGGCGTGTCCAAATGGTGCGTGGACGTTGAGCCGCACGTTGCAAAGCTGCCACGCGTGGGCGATTGCTGGGCGCTGGATCCGGAAAGCGTGATGAGTTTGCGGCCGACGCTGGTGATTGGCTCGGTGCCGTACAAGCAGGAGACGGTGGCGAAGTTGCTGGAACATCCTGTGGCGTTCTTGGCGATGAATCCGCGGTCGCTGGCGGATGTTGAGTCGGACATTTATTTATTGGGCGGAATTGTGGGAAGGGCGGCAGAGGCGCGGAAACTTGTGGAGCGGATGCGCTCGGAATTTTCGGCGATTCGCGTGCGAGCGCGGAAGGCGCGCGTTGCGTCGAAAATTAAGGCGCTGCGAGTTTATTGCGAGGCGTGGCCGCATCCGAGGATTGTTTCGCCGCCGTGGGTGGCGGAGTTGGTGGAAATTGCGGGCGGGGAAATGGTGGTGCCGGCGGGGAAACGAATTTCGAATGAGGATGTGGCTGCGGCGAAACCGGATGTGATTGTGCTGGCATGGGCGGCGGTCGGAGAGAAATCGGATCCGAAGCAAACTTATGAAGTGGCGGCGTGGAGCGAGATTCCGGCGGTGAGGGATCACCGAGTGTATGTGGTACGGGATGAATTGTTGAACACACCGGGGCCGCCGTTGCTGGACGGCGCGCGGGAATTGGAGCGATTATTTTATCCGGACGCGGCGAAGAAAACCGCTCGCGCAAAGAAGCGCGCACGGCGATGACAACTGTTGTTGCGGCGATTATTGTGCGCGATTCGCGTTTGTTGATTAGCCAGAGGCGGCGCGATAAGGCGTTTCCGTTGAAATGGGAATTTCCCGGCGGAAAAGTTGAGGCGGGCGAATCGCTGACGGATGCTTTGACGCGGGAAATATTGGAAGAGCTGGGCGTGCGGATTGAAATTGGGCGGGAAGTCTATCGGACACAGCATTCTTATGCCGAACTTTCTGCGCCCATAGAGCTTGTGTTTTATTTCGCAAAGATTGCCGGCGACAACGATGTGCGCGGATTGTCGGACGAACAGATTGTTGGCGAAATTGCGGCGTTCAATATGACCGGCGCGTTTGAGAAAGTGGTTTGGGTAAATCCGGCGGAATTGCCGCAGTATGAATTTCTTGCGGCGAATGCCGCGCTGGTCGGACGAATTGCGAGCGGGTCACTTTCGCTGGAATAAGGGGGACACGCTAATAGAAGACTTCTTCAGTACGATGACTAGGTTTGATTTGGCCGCGAGTAAGCGTCAGGAATTGGATGAAGTTGGCTTCACCGTCATTCCGGGCCCGGTGTCGGCCAACAACCTCGCTCAGCTCGCGGCCGCTTATGACGCGACCGTAGATGCCGCAATTCCCGATGACGTCAAGGTCGGGAGTTCGACTACTCGAGTCAGAGATTTCGTCAATCGCGGCTCAGAGTTCGACAGGCTGTACCTGCATCCGCCGGTTCTCAAGGCTTGTTGTCACATCATCGGCAAACCGTTCAGGCTTAGCACGATGCATGCTCGGACACTGCGACCAAGATTACCGGCCCAAGAGTTCCACGTCGATTACGAGTTTGACAGTCACGGTTGGACGATGGTCGGTTTTATTTTCATGATGGACGAGTTCCGAAGCGACAACGGAGCGACTCGGTTTTTGCCGGGCTCTCACCTGTGGTCAAACGTTCCACGCGACCGTCTTGGCGACCGGAAGGTAGACGATCCGAAGCAAATTCTGGCTTGTGGTCCGGCTGGTTCCATGGTGGTGTTCAATGGATCTGTTTGGCACGGGCATGGAGTGAATCGGAGTGATAAGCCTCGACGCTCCATACAGGGCGCATATATCCGCCGCGATGCGGAGTCCGGGGAGAACCTGATTGCGCGCATGCTTCCTGAAACGCTCTCTCGCATCAGTCCACTCGCGAAGTATGTTTTGGCCGTTTAGCCGATCAATGTTCTAGTGAATTATTCGGCCACTTCAGGCTAGGTAATCGAACGCCCGCCGTCTACGACCAACACTTGCCCGGTAATAAAATCCGATTCGGCTAGGAACGCGGCGGCTTCGGCGATGTCGCTGCCCTTTCCCGTGCGGCCCAGCGGCGCGCGGCGGATGAAATCGGCTTCGAGTTCTGCGGCGTCTCCTTCAAATGTGATTGTGCCCGGCGCGATGGCGTTCACCGTGATTTCCGGAGCGAGCGCGCGAGCCATGCAGCGCGTCAAACTGATTACGCCTGCTTTTGAAACGCAGTAGTGCGTGTATCCCGGCCATGCGAGCAATCCTCCTAGCGACGCTAGGTTAATGATGCGTCCGTGGCCTGAGCGTTTTAGTAATGGCGTGGCAGTTTGTGCGCACATAAATTGCGACGTGAGATTGGTGGCGAGAATTTCGTTCCACTGATCGTCGGTGATTTCGTTGAAGGGGACGTGCTGAAACATTCCGGCGTTGTTGACGAGGATGTCGAGGCCGCCAAATTCTTTTTCAACGCGCGAAATCATTCGCTGTACATCCGCGCGGACGGAGACGTCAGCTTGTACTGCGATAGAGCGCCGGCCCATTTTCACAATTTCGGCGACGACTTGTTCTGCTTCATCTCGCGAGTTGCGATAATTCACGATCACGTCCGCGCCGCGCTGGGCTAGTTCGAGCGCGATGCTACGGCCGATGCGCTTTGCCGCTCCGGTTACGAGCGCTACACGTCCGGCAAGTTTTCGTTCACTCACTGTGTCCCTCGCCCGGCTATCGTACGCCACAGCCGCGCCAACTCACAAACCTGTCATGCGCGCGCCCGGTGCTGATAGAATCTCGTCTCTGATAACTTGGGGATAATTTGATTCGCGCTTTTTTGGAGGCAGCATGAAACTCGATGTACTGGCCATCGCCGCGCATCCTGACGACGTGGAACTGACTTGCGGAGGCACGCTCATCAAGATGGCGGCGCGCGGATACAAAACCGGTATCCTGGATTTGACGCGTGGCGAAATGGGAACGCGCGGCACTGTCGAGACGCGCCACAAAGAAGCGCAGGCGGCTGCGAAAATTTTGGGCGTTTCGTTGCGCGATAATGTTGGTTTGCCGGACGCGGGACTTGCGGTTACGAAGGAACAAAAGCTCGCCGTCGCGAAACATATTCGCAGACTGCGTCCGCACACGGTGATTTTGCCGTACTGGGAAGGGCGCCATCCGGATCATTACACCGCCGGGAAATTGGGATACGAAGCGTGCTTTCTCGCGGGGCTGAAGCAACTTCCGATTGATGGCGAGCCGTTCCGTCCATTCAAGGTGATGTACACGACGTTCGACCATCCGATGCGGCCGACATTTGTGGTGGACATCACCAAAGAATTTGCGCGTCGACAAAAAGCTGCGCTGACTTTTCGTTCACAGTTTCGCCCTTCAAAAAAAGTTTTGAGTAATATGAAAAAAGTTTACGTACCGTTGGATGAATTGGACCGGCGCGTCGAAACCCTATCTCGCTACTATGGGAACATGATTGGCGTTACATACGGCGAAGCATTTTTCGTGAAGGAAATGATGCAGGTGGACGACGTAGTGAAAATGCCTGTGCGGTCGCTGTAGTTTATGAAGTTTCAAACGATTGCGCGGGAATGTATCCCGGAAGCGAGGAACCCTGCTTCGTTTTGGTCACGCGGATTCGCAGCGGCGCCGCCTTGTCATCTTCCGTAGAACGCAGCACTGCGAATGTGGCCAGCGCCTCGGTAAACATCCGAGTCACCAGAAACGTTTTTCCGGATTCGGTGTTCTTCCAAACCTGACCGACCTGTATTTTGACTTCGCTCATGAACGTCCGTGATTCACCGACATCAAATCTATGAGCATTGGCGGCGCGTGTCAATTCACCTGTCCACGGCTCTGTCCGCGGATGACCTGATTCCCTTCCGATTCGTTTACTTGCGCCGAAAAATCTTATCGGTCGCATCGTCCGCCGGGAACGACATCTCAATTCGTAATTCCTGCAGCGTCACGTCCTGTGGAGTGCCAAACGTTGTGAGGGTGTTGATCAGCCGCAGGCACTCGCTGTTTACCATCAATTCCAGCGGGATCACGGAATTCAGAGGCGCGCCGGCAGATTCAGTAAATTCTGGAAACGCTTTTTGTGCGAGCAATTCGCGCAGCAAAGTCTCCGAAGCAGAACCGGGATACTCCACCGCTTCGCGCTGCAGACGCGTCAGCAGGACGCGTCCGGTCTGCGACCAACTTCGGATGTGGGGGCGAAGTCCCTTCGGCGAGCACATTATGCGCATGAAATTCAATTTTCCGTCACGCAAAAATTGCGCAAGCGAAGCGTCGGGAAGGCATGTGGCAATAATTCGCGACGACGCTTTATTCTTCATCACGATATCCCACGCACCGTCGAGCACCATGGCGGGATATGGCTCGTGATGATCCAGCATGCGCTTAAGAACCTGCATGACGCGCGCCATTTCCTGCGAATCGAGTTTGCGTTCGGGATAAAACGGGGCATATCCGGCGGCCAGCAGAACTTCATTGCGGGCACGCAGCGGCACGTCGAGCGCTTCCACCAGTTTTAGCGCCATTTCACGGCTTGGCCGTGCGCGACCAGTTTCCATGAAGCTCACATGGCGCTGCGAAATTTCAGCGCGCAACGCGAGTTCGAGCTGGCTCACATTCCGAGCTTTTCTCCATTGACCCAGCACCGTGCCGAATATTTTTTTCGCCATCTAAGATTCACCAGAAACCAGAATTAGTTCACACAAATCCAGAATCGCACAACCGGAATTATTATCCGCCGTCCGGAACCATTGCAATGATTACCTCGCTGGTAATTGCCGCGCCTGCGGACCAATCTTATTATCCCTCCATGATGAAACCAAAAATTCTCGTCACAGGCGCAACCGGGAAAACCGGCGCGGCCACGGTTTTCCAACTTCTGAAGAAAAACTATCCCGTCCGCGCGCTTGTACATCGTGCAGACACTCGCAGTGAAGCCCTGCGCGCCGCGGGAGCGGAAATTATCATCGGGTCGATGGAGGATATGCAGGACGTTCGGTCGGCGATCGACGGAGTTCAGCGCGCATACTATTGTCCACCTCTTACGCCCGGCACTCTTCGACGAGCCACATTTTTCGCAGCGGCAGCGCAGGAAGCGCGGCTGGAGGTTGTGGTGGCACTTAGTCAATGGCTGACGGACCCGCTGCATCCGGCAATTCATTCACGTGAAAAATGGCTTTCCAGCAAAGTGTTTGAATGGATGCCGGGCGTGGATGTGGTGGACGTGAATCCCGGGTATTTCGCGGAAAATTATTTAGTTGCATTGGAACCCATGGCGCATTTCGGTGTGATGGCGATGCCGCTCGGTGAAGGGCTGAATGCACCGCCGTCGAATGAGGATATTGCGCGGGTGATTGCCGGGGCGATAACGAATCCTGCTCCGCATATCGGCAAAAGCTATCGCCCGACGGGCCCGAAACTTCTTTCTCCGGAAGAAATTGCGGCCACAATTGGAAAAGTTCTGGGCAGACGCGTAGAGTATCAGAATGCACCGATGAAGTTATTTCTAAAGGCTGCGAAGTCGCTGGGAATTCCAGAATTTCTGATTGAGGAACTTTACTGGTTCCTACAAGACTATCAGCGCAATTCATTTGGAATTGGCGCGCCGACCAACGCCGTTTTGGAGGTTGGCGGATCGGAGCCGGAAGACTTCGAGAAGATTGTGCGGCTGTACGTCGTCAATACTCAATTCGCGAATAGAACCGCCGGATCGATGACGCGCGCCATTTTGAATCTGACGAAAGCGTTGATGACATCTGCGCCGAACCCAGCGGAGATCGCGATGCGACTCGAAATTCCAACGATTAGGCATGCGGCTTTAGCGGGGGATTCTCCGGAGTGGCGTAGCACTCACGACAGAAGAGAGTCTCCGGCCAGCGCCGAGATCGCATTCCACTGAGAGCCATATATCGCCACGGGCTGGGAAACCCTTGCAGCCCTTCTCTCATCATATGTACGAGACAATCGAAGCTTGACGGCCAGTACGGGTGTATACTGTATTCAGGCTCGCTTCGAGGAGGACCCATGAGGCACCTGCTTCGCCCGATCGCCATCGGGACAGTTACTTTGGCGTTTGCGATTGCCCCTGCATTCGCACAACAGCAAGACGCATCAAAGACTTCCACGGATTCACAAACGACACAAGCTGGCGCGACATCGCAGCCTTGCACAACCACGGCTTCGACGACGCAGCCTACGACAGCTGGCACCACAACACCCACCACACCGACGCAAACCTCGCCAACCTCTACCGCAACGCCACAACCTTGCGCGCAGACGGCTGCTTCACAATCAACGGCTACTCCGCAATCGACGACGACTCCGCCAACGAAATTGCAACCGGGCGATCCGGGATATAACGCTCCTGTTGCACAGAAGACAGATCCGAACGTGAAGCCGGGATCCAAAGAAGACGTAGAAGCCATCGGCAATCGGAATGTGGGCAAGGGGCTTGACTGGTATTCGATTGAACGCGAAATCGCGATGGGCAAATCGTACGCGCAGCAGGTTGAACAGACTTCGCGTCTGGTGGACGACCCCGTTGTGCTGGAATATGTGAATCGCACCGGACAGAACTTGGTGAACAATTCTGACTGCAAAGTTCCCTTCACCATCAAAGTGATTGATTCCGACGAAGTGAACGCGTTCGCGCTGCCCGGCGGATTTTTCTATGTGAACAGCGGATTGATTTTGCGCGCACAGGAAGAATCGGAACTGGCGGGCGTGATGGCGCATGAAATCGCTCACGTTTGCCTGCGCCACGGCACAAAGAATCAAACCAAGGGCGACATCATGCAGCTTGGAATGATTCCGCTGATGATTCTTCTTCCCGGTGGCTGGGCCGGCTACGGAATTTACGAAGGTTTGCAATTCGCGATTCCCATCAGCTTCCTGAAGTTCTCGCGCGATGACGAGCGTCAGGCGGACTACTACGGCCTGCAATACATGTACAAAGCGGGCTACGATCCGAACGCCTACATTACATTCTTCGAGCGGATTCTTTCGGATGAAAAGCGGTCACCGGGAACGGTCGGGAAATTCTTCTCGGATCACCCGCCAACCGGCGAGCGAATTGAAAACTCCGAAAAGGAAATCGCGAAGATCCTTCCGGCACGAGAGACATACGTCGTAACCACTTCGGAATTCGATACGGTGAAGGCGCGTCTGATGGCCTACGAACGCCGCAAGAAACCGATGGGCGGCAAGAATGATTCGCCAACTCTGCGCACTAAGACCGAACAAAAGAAGACCAACCCTGACGATCCGAATGCGGGACCAACGCAGACGACAAACGGCGATGACAGTGATCGTCCTGTATTGAAGAAGAGGCCGGATGGAACGGGAAATTTATTGAACTAAGATTCGATACAAGGAAAATAAAAAAGGCGCCGATGGCGGCGCCTTTTTTATTTTCTGGCTAGATTTATTGCGGATTAATAGCGCTGCTGACCCGAAAATTTATCGTCTCGTTCGGTAACCTTGCCAACGCCCTTCTTTGTCATTTCTTCCTGATAATATCGCCGGTACAGCAAGTCCCATTCTTCGGTGCCTTCGACGACTTCTTTTTTCTTTTGCGAGGCAATCTTCTTGCGGACTTCGAGGTCGACCTGTTCTTCTTCCTTCATCAGCGCCTGCAAAATATCCACGATCTTTTGGCGGATGGTGTCGCGATCTTCGACGAATTCAACCTTGTCGCTTTCCACAAGGACTTTTGTTACCACGTGGGAAAGCTGAACAATTTTTCCTCGACTCAAACGCATGGGCTAAAGAATCTCCAAAGTTGGCTAACGCAATTTCAATTTATTGTCGCGACTTCTGTTCGCTACCTCAAAATCAGTTTCTTATTCTTCGCGATTTCCGCTTTCACTTTCTTGAACATTTCCTGATACGAAACTCCAGTGCGGCGCATGGCGTCCTGATGATCGGCCAAGATCTGGCGCACTTCTTCATTCACGCGTTCTTCCACGGCCATTTCTTCGGCCATTCCCTGGCGCACGCGCGTGGTGACTTCTTCAAGCGCGCTGGTCTCGATCATTTCTTCAGCCACGAGACGTTTCACAACTTCTTGAGCGATGTAGGTTATATATTCGCGTGAAAGCAGCATTCCGATTTTTCTCTCACCTTTAAAGGTAGCATTGCAGTGTACTTGCGGGTTCGGAGTAGTGTCAAGGTAACGTCGCAATATGAGTTTCGCGAGCGCGTTGACGGTTTTGCGTTCGTTATGTAGGATGGTTCGGGGCGGTTAGCTCAGCGGTTAGAGCGTTCGGTTTACACCCGAAAGGTCGCGTGTTCAAATCACGCACTGCCCACCAGCTAAAAAACGGGGCCGTAGTTCAGTTTGGTTAGAACGCCTGCCTGTCACGCAGGAGGTCGCGAGTTCGAACCTCGTCGGCCCCGCCAATCTTTTCAATAGTTTACGCATTCGTGTCTCCCTCGTTTTATTGCACTGTAGTGACTTTTGTAGTGACCCTGTGACTTCTCTCAACTGCATCTAAGATCCCATTCAATCGAAACGTCTCAAGCTTTTCTGCTGCGAGTCGTTTTTGTTCTTCGGCAGGATGCACATACCTCATCGTCATCTGAATTTTCGTGTGGCCCAAAATCGCAGCGAGTGTTGATAGCTCAACACCAGCAGCGGCGGCGCGACTCGCAAAGGTGTGGCGCAAATCGTAAAGGTGAAAGTGCTCCGCGATTCCCGCTCTCTCAACAGCGTTGTCGTGCGCGGTTCTTACGCTTCCAATCGGTCGGTTGGGATCGTTCTTCGTCGGGAAAACGTACTGCCCCTTTGCTTTCGTAGCTCGCCGCTTTAGAAGTTCGCGAACGGCTCCAGTCATTGTCACTTTGCGACGAGCCGCTTTGGTCTTCCCGGAAGGATTGAAGAGCGTGCCTGCCGCGAAGTCCAGATTCTCGACTCTAAGATTAGAGACTTCCTCAGGTCTGAGACCGCAATCCAGGATGACTTGAGCGATGTCCTTCAGTGGCTGACTTGCCTGCGCCATGTAAGCAATCTCTTCCTCGAAACTCACAACTCGTGTCCTGCCACTTCCCTCTTTCAGAAACGCGACATCTTTTGTCGGATTCGAGACTGCGTATCCACATTTTTCTGCGTGGTGGTAGAGCAACTTCAGAGTCGTTAGTGCGCGATTCACGGTGGCAGAGCTGATCGTGCTGCCGTCTTTTGCATTCTTTCGTGTTTCGCGCATCCGGGAGACTTTGAAATCCTCAACCATCCCAGACGTGATTTCATCGAGCCAACGCGGACCAAAGAATCTAAGCAAGACGTCACAGTTGGTTTCATGAAGTTCGTGAGTCTTTGGACGATGCTGCTGTTCTGACCACGCCAGGAACTGCGGAACGTGTTCGCGAAATTTTGGTGCCAGCTTTTGTTTCTTGAACCCCGCCCGCCGATCCAGCAACTCAGTTCGTCGCTTTGCTTCGGCCCTCAAAGCAGCAGCTTTATTCGTATAACCAGTAGCCCCACGGATTCTTCGTCCTTGAAACTCAAAGAGGAAGGACCACTTTCTTCCGCGCTTATGAACACCCATAACTACTCGCGCCTCCCGTCGTCATTTGGGATTTGGTCGGTGGGCACTATACGCTGCGACAACCAACAGTCAAGGTCGTAGCGTCGGTAGCGCACACAATTTCGGCTGATTTTCACGAACTGAATACCTCGCTTTTGGCTTCGCCACTGCGCAAGCGTCTCAGTCGAGAGGCCTGTGAGTTCCGCGACTTCCTTAGCGGTCAATAGCCTCGATGTTCCATCGTCCGAAAGGCTTGACCTGACCGGGGTTTTTAGTACCAGGTGAAGTGAGAGAGAATTCACCTGAGGAGGAGAACCGGTCATGCCGATTAGGAGATATAAGCCGGAGCAGATCGTGACGCTGCTGCGGCAAGTGGAAGTGGAAATCGCGAATGGAAAGACGACTCCGCTAGCCTGCAAAGAAGCGCAGATCACCGTTCAGACCTACTACCGCTGGCGAAAGGAATACGGCGGATTGAAATTGGATCAAGCGAAACGGCTGAAGGAGTTAGAACGTGAGAACTCCAAGCTGAAGCGGCTGGTGGCGGAGCTGTCTTTGGAGAAGCAAATTCTGAAGGATGTAGCGGAGGGAAACTTCTAAGCCCCGAGCGACGCAGGGGCGCAGTGGAACATGCGCGTAGAAAGTATGGGGTGAGTGAGCGGGAAGCGTGTCGGGTGCTGAGGCAGTGGCGCGGGACGCAACGCTACGTGCCGCTGTTTCGAGCGGACGAAGATGCGCTAACGCGAGACATCATCGCGCTGGCCAGTGAGTACGGGCGTTATGGATACCGTCGAATCACAGCGCTATTAAAAGCTCGTGGATGGATCATCGGCAAGGACCGCGTGCAGCGGATCTGGCGGCGCGAAGGGTTGAAAGTACCGCAGAAACAAAGGGCGCGAGCGAGGTTGTGGTTGAACGATGGAACGTGCGTCCGGTTGCGGCCGGAGCGAGCAAATCACGTGTGGAGTTACGACTTCGTTTGCGCGATGACGCACGATGGAAGAATGCTGCGGATGCTGACGCTGATTGATGAATACACGCGAGAGTGTTTGGCGATCCGCGTGGCAAGAAGGCTGGGAAGATACGAAGTGATCGAAGCGTTGGCGGACGTGATGTTGCTGAAGGGAGTGCCGGATCATATTCGCTCGGACAACGGGCCGGAGTTCGTGGCGAAGGAGCTGCGGAAATGGCTAGGGAGCGTGGGAACAGGAACGTTGTACATCGAGCCGGGAAGTCCGTGGGAGAACGGCTACTGTGAAAGTTTTAATGGGAAGTTGCGGGATGAATGTTTGAACGGAGAGATTTTTTATTCGATGAAAGAGGCGCAGATCGTGATCGAAAAATGGCGGGTGGTGTACAACACGCTGCGACCGCACTCGTCGTTGGGTTACAGGCCGCCGGCGCCGGCGGCCTGTAACCCCTGGGCACCACCAAATCCAATTTCGCAGCCACTGGCTGTGATGTAGACTCTCTCATTGGAACTGGTACAAAAACTCGGGCTGGTCAGGACGAGTACATTAAGGTCCGTGGAAAGCTTGCCCACCGAGTTGAGTACCTGACACCCGTTCATAAATGGTGGGTCAATGACTACTTGGGACACGTAGAACTGCTCGTCCAGAAGACCGACCAAGCAATTTTCGGCCACGCGAAGAGACTGACGGATAAGCCTCCTTGGATCGAGGATGCACATTTTTAGTGGCTTTGAGAATTCTAAATCATGATGTCCGAGATCCAGAGGTCAAGGTCTTCCGCCACCTTGTGAAAGGTCAATCTGAATTTGCAAGAAGGAGAGCTGCAAATATTGAGACTGGAAGACATCGTTACCGAATACATAGAGCTGTATCGAGGCCGCGCAGCCAATGAGCTACGATGGTTCGCTATTCAACGCACCATTGACGAATCCGTTCGTCTTGCTGCGTTCGCACTAAACCCAACCGGCAAGCGCCTTTCTCACCAGCGACGGATTCCTAAGCCTGCACTTCGTGAAAGCCACAGAAGATTGCTCGCTTCCCTACTGTCTATTCAACAGGCCCGGACGTTCGAGCAACTGCACAAATTGATTCGATCTCGGATCATGCCAATCGCTGGCATCGGGGAACTCACAGTCTATGACACGGCTCTTCGGGTTGGAGCAAAGTTGCGACTAGAACCTAATGTCGTTTTTCTGCATGCTGGCACGCGGACCGGCGCTGAGCGGCTTGGACTGGATGGATCCCGCGACGTGCTGACAATTAGGGAACTGCCAGTTCCCTTGCGGCGATTGCGCCCGCGAGAGATCGAAGACGTCCTATGCATCTACAAGAATGATTTTGGCCAGAAGCGATGCTCAACTTCGCGATTTGCACAATGTAATCTCCAAAGTCTGCCCCGGACAGCCACTAAGTTAAATCGCTGCCCAAAATCTCCATAGTCCTGTGTTTCGTAAGGCCTTGATTCTACGCGACCGAAAATCGCAGATTATCGTGCCCACAAACACATGTTTAATTGGTATCGCAGCAACTCGAAGCGGCGTGAGAATTTGATCGACGATCGATACTGTGCCAGTTACGCTAAGTCTGCACCACGTAACATAAAATCCTTGCGCGGAATAAACCCCGAATCGTCACTACTGAGGCTTCAGAAAGATCTGGAGCTCGTCCAGGAACGAAGCCAGGCGTTGATCTTGTCGGTTCGCGATACTCCACATGAAATCCACTTTCAAAGCTCCCTTGAAATAGTCGGGGGCCGGCTTTGTGCCATTGGCGGGCCGGCCGTCTCTCCAAGGTAGTCCTAGGTCGTATCCATCAGATTTTGAAAGCTTATGGTAGATCGCCATCTGATGGCACTGCACACAATTCGAAACAATTCCATTGGGAAATCGGACTTCAAGGTACGGATTGAAACAAATCTTATTCTTCTGATCAAGAGGATCTCTCGGGGTATCCGCGCTCAGCGTTGTGTCCATAAGGAAATGCCGCCACTTCCCATGCAATATCGTAGGGCGATTCTCGGCGAATGGACTTTGACTCGCGTGATTGTCCCACCAAAATGTTGACCAGACCCAGTCTGGGGTTTCCTTGGTTATCACGTGCATTGCAACGAGTATCAAAAATGCTGGAGCAGTTCCTGGGCGGACTGATCCGACAAACTTGATTAGGTCAACAGGCAAACTTGCCAAATCGTTTGAGTCCTTGATCTCATAATAGAAGAAACACGCGAGGGGAACATTATTTTCATAGTCGTGATCTTCACAGCGCCTACCCGCAGTTGTGTCGATCATTATCGACGGGCCCCAGTGGTTGGAATCGTCGATGGAGCTATTGGGGCCAAGTGCACGCAAGGAACTTGCGACGCTCTCGTTCCAAACATAGAGTGGCCCAATCTTTTGATCACCGTTTTCGTAGACAACCTGCCATGCAGTTTTCAGCACTACTGCATTCATAGGGAACGGTGGAATCTCGCGCTCAGTCTCAGGCGAGTTCGCAGCATTGCGTTTTTGGTTTATTTTTTCAAGTTCTTCCAAAGAATACAATTGGTGATCCAGAATGTGCCTCGCGGCAGGGCGGTTAAAGAGTACCGAGGCAAATTGGGGATTTTGACGAAACGCCTGAAAAAACTGGGCAATCCGATCAGGGGAATCGGACCGCACGAATGGGCTGAGCGCTTGCGCCGGAATCTCCAAACCCCTTAGGACTCGCCTCTGGCTAGAGTTGCTAATTCGCGGCGCACAGGCCTGCAGAGCGAGTTTCACATCGCATTTAGTAAACCATGTTCCCCATATTGGTGCCGGTTGATTTAGGCCGGCAAAAAGACTCCAAGCGTGATCGCGCATTTTCGAAACGTCTTGGTCATTTCGAATTTGAAGAAGCAAGTTTTCTTCTGCTGGGAAATCCATGGGGCGTGATGTCCGTAACGGGATATAGCCGCTCTCTCTTGCTTGCCCAGTGAAGCTAGGAACAGCAAGAGCGACAAGGGCGACCATTCCAAAAACAACCCACTTGACCTTGTTCATAGTCGCCTCCGCCGGTGCGTGGTGTCTTCAACGTCTTAGGGATGAATCCGGGATTAAATCTTATTCCGCGTCCTTAGGCGTTTTCTCTCTGGTTCTTGCGGTCAACTGCCACGCCAGCGCACATGGCGATCTTGGTAATCACGCCAGGGTTGGTCGGGCAGCCAGGAGGAACGTAATCCCCTTCCGCGTGTACGTAGTCGTAA
Organism: uncultured Acidobacteriota bacterium; assembly: GCA_963778235.1. Taxonomy (GTDB): domain Bacteria; phylum Acidobacteriota; class Terriglobia; order Acidiferrales; family UBA7541; genus DASTCZ01. Next base: position 646,963 of record CAVZTQ010000001.1, read on the forward strand.
AACTCTGTTCTTACGTCAGCAAAAGATTTTGCCGTATTTTGATTCTGTGCATGGGCAAAAATGGCCTTCACACATGCGGGCTGTAGATTTACCGCTTCGGCGATGGCATTGAAATCAGGGTTGGTGACAAATGTCGGATTGGTGGTCAGTAGCAGCCACACAGCGAGCAGAGGGTATATGTTTGTATCGTCGACCGGATAAATGTTTTTTTGCGGATCCTTCTTTCCGTAACAAATTTTATCAGGCGGTGGAGTCGCTTTACCGAGAACAGGTGCAGCGGTGCCCAATGCGGCCACTGCTGCTGCAGCTTGAATCAATTCCCTTCGTGAGACTAATGCTAACTTTCCGCACTCGCCAGTATTCGATTTCATAATCATTCTCCTCCTCATTTGAGATTTTGTTTTTCCTTACGTTTTGCTAACTCCTTAGCTTCCTCAATATCCACCAAACCGGAATCTGCCGTCGCTCTTCGAGTCAAATATTGATTGAGCTTGTTCTGAGTCGCGCCATCAAACTGCCCGAGCTGCGAAGCCAACCGAGCGTAGTTGAATTCTTGGTCCGACAAATAGCCTGGGTAATAGTTTTGAGGCTGCTGCCAGATTTGGCCGGGCCGCACAATATCGTGAGAATACGCGGCGAGTGCCGCTTGTTTGTAACTTCGCGACAACACAGGATCCGCCTGTTTCATGGAGGCATCCATAAAACCTCGCGCTAGGTATTCTCGGTCGTTAGCCGGTGCATCAAGATGATCGGCACGCCTAAATTCCTCTAAGGCAAGATCACACTTACCCTGAGCCAATAAAATTTCTCCTCGGAGTCGCGCACGAACAATATCGGAAACTGGACGGAGATGTTCTTTCGGGAGTTTTGCCTCAACACTTAGAAGCGCGGCAACTAGTCGAACCTTGAGTGTTCCTGTTACCTCGGAAGCTGAACGGCCGAGAATACTCCCAGCGTCCACCGAACTCCGCAAGCTGCGATCCAGCTTTAGGGCTGAAAGACAATCGTTCATGGACGTTTCGTAATCGTGCAGTTTGAATTCGAGATAGGCGCGGTCGAGAAGCTTTCTTGCGCGATCGGGGATGTCTCCGTTTGCAAGGTCTGCGTTTATTCCATCGTTCAAATATTGGACTGCATCACCGTAACGCCCTCGCTCGGCCGCAACGCAGGCCTGGAGAACAAAACTAAAAGAGCGGTACTGCAAATCCTTGGAATCGCGAAGAGCGGAGAAGAGTTCCATCGCCTTTTCGTAATTCCCTTGCAGAAACTCATTTGCGCCGTCGCTGTAATTGGCATCATCATCGTGTCCACGCTGTCGGAGATACGATGTCCACTTCCTAGCTTCTTCGAAACTCCCTAGAATTAGATTGAATCGTGAAATGTGAAGCGGGGCAAAAGGTTTGGAAGGTGCAAGCTCCGCAGCTTTCTTAAGCGTCGTAATCGCCTCTTCGACGCGACCCATCATCATCAGAGGATATCCCCGATAAAACCATCCTAAATCGTCACCACTATAGTAGGTGGCGTAGTCATGAAATGCCGCCTCTGCGGTCTCGAAATCTTCGGTGTCTATTGCGAAAATCCCCTTAAGCCGATCACGCTCCCTTCGAGTCAATCGTCTTCCTTCGCCCTGCTCTAAGCCTTCGGCATACGCACGATAGCCTTCTTCATACCGTAGCATCGAAGTCAACACATCGCCAAGGCGAACGTATGCGAGAGCGAAGTGCGGGTCAGCCTTAATCGCGTTTCTTAACGCAATGATCGCACCATTGCGATCGTTGCCTGCCTTCAAACGCTCCGCCACCGCAAATTCGGACAGCGCCTCCCAATTATCGGTCGTCACGTCTCGGGGTGGAGCGTCGAGTCTACCGATGTCGTTAGCTGCTTCGCCGACTTCCTGTCGCATCCAGTCGCTGCTCTCCCGGATTACATCAAGAAACCCATCCGGTATACTCTTACTTGCTTCGAGAGATTCAGCTGGGCGCCAGCTCCAATGTTTCTCCCAGTGCGCTCGCGCCTTATTTGGATTGTTGTCTGGTTGTTCGATATCGATGTCCAAGACATAGCTGTCTCCTACCCGAGAAACCGCGCCGAAAATGACCCGTGGCGCCCCAGTTCGCATTGCTACTTCTCGAGCCGTTGAGGGGATGCGAATCGAGTCGTTGGGCCTAATCATTTGACCGAGAATGCCTTCAATAGTGGGCTGATCCACGATGTTGAAATACGAGGATTGCGATAGCTGGTTGCGAATTAGATCTGTGACGCCATCGAACAACTTGTTACGCGTGTCATTACGAATGTCTGTCATTATTATGGCAGCCCCAGCTGTCGTGGCCGCATTCCTCTGCTCCCAATAATGGCGCGAGAAAAGTGCGAAAAGGGCCAGACTTGTGAGAGAAATTGCGACGACTGCCGTAAGAATGTGTTTGCGAATAATTCGGCGAGCGCTATACATAGTTCTAGAATCAACAATTCTTACTGCTGTCCGTACTGGAGCCGGTTGCGCTGATTTGCGACAGGAATCTGAACCTACAATTACGTTGAGAACTTCACGGACATTTTGGAACCGCGAAGGTGGATCAAGGTGAAGGCAGCCGACTATAGCCGCCTCCCATTGAGGATTGAGATTAGGAACGAAAATCCGCGGCGATGGTACGCCCTTTAGCCGACTGAGTACACTTATCGGAGAACCGTCTTCGAACGGGCGAACACCCGTTATCATCTCGTACATGAGGATGCCAAGTGCGTAGATGTCCGTAGCGATCGAAACGGTGCTCCGGTCGAGTTGCTCTGGCGCCATATACGCCAAGGTACCGAGGGCGAACCCGGTTCCGGTAAGTGAACTCAAATCCTCACCCATGTTCGGAATCGAGACGATCGTGCGAGCCAAGCCGAAATCCGTAATAACGATTCGAGTCTTATTCCCAACTGGGGCCAGAAGAATGTTTGAAGGTTTAATGTCGCGATGAATGATCCCCAAATTGTGAGCGGCGTCCAGCCCGTCAACAATTTGGCCAATAATCTCAAGCGCTTGGATTTCGCACAGCCGATTGTCGCGACGCAAGAGATCTGCGAGGGTCTCGCCATCCAGGAATTCCATAGTCAAGAACGTGATGTCCTGACGAGTACCGCCGATTGATCCGCTATCTGGTGAGTGCTTTCCAAGATCGAAGGTGCGACAGATGTTTGGATGAGTGATTCGGCGAGCCAGTTGGATTTCCTGTTTGAAGCGCGCGAGGCTGTTCGCGTTTGATGAAATCTCTGAGCGAATGGTCTTTAAAGCTACGTTTATCCCAAGATCAGTGTCCAAAGCTTTGTAGACTGTGCCCATACCTCCTTCGCCGATCAAACAAAGTATCTTGAAGCGCCGGGATAATGTTTGGCCTGAGGAAAGAGGCTCGTCAGCTTGGATATCAAACATCGGCGTTTCGAGAAACCTGCCAACGCGTTCGTCGGCTCCCAACAAACCGTGGACCTCTGCTTCGAGTCGATGGTCGCCATCGCAGTTTCGAGAGATAAACTCAGCTCGCTCGCCGGAGGGTTGGCTCAGCGCAGCATCAAATATCTGTTTAATTCTCTCCCACTCTGAAGGTGTCATGATTTGCTCTGGGTTGTGACGCGATACGAATTTCCTTTTGGAGAGTTGATGCCGACTAAGCCGGAATCCATTCGATCGCTAGTTGGATATCTCTTTAAATAGCCAAGCCTTGGCGACCCTCCAGTCACGCTTTACGGTCCGCGCCGATATTCCCAATACATTGCCTGTCTCTTCCTCGCTCAATCCACCGAAAAATCTCAGTTCGACAATTTTGCACTGACGCGCATCGCGCTCGGCTAGCTTGTTAAGCGCGTCGTCCAAAGCTATCAATTGCTTGGGTCGATCAGGAGAGACGGTTAGCGCTTCATCGAGACAAATGGCTCCGCAGAACGCCTCTCGCTTCCTAGCGCGATGGGCTCTGGCGTGATCGACCAAAATCCGGCGCATGAGATTGGCGGCGATCGCAAAGAAATGCGATCGATTTTGCCAATCAATTTCATGCAGCTTTGTAAGGCGAACGTACGCCTCATGTACAAGCGCAGTCGGTTGCAGTGTATGTTCGGGGCGCTCTCGGCGGAGATAGTGCGCGGCCAGACGACGAAGCTCTGCATAAACCAGTGGGACGAGTTTGTGTTCGGCGTCGCGATTTCCCTTGCCAAGTTCGACGAGCAACTCCGTCACTTCACCACGCTCGATCGTCATCTTCGCCTCCCGGCAATCGGGAGCATTCTATACCACCTGGTCCACGCTGCCGTCCACTGGCTGCCAACGTGAGAATCTCGCCAATAGTCCGTCGCGGGCGGAGCCAAATAAAAAATGTCCCAATTCTCCCTCTATTGTCGCCTTACCAATCGAAGCCTCAGTAGACAGCGAAGTGGTTGCGGATAAATCGAGCAGCTTGAGCGATGTCAAGACAAGCGTCTCAACGATTTCTCGTGGGAGCAATGAAAGAACACCCGCGAGTTGTACTGCCGTCGCCGTTTTCGCTGTGCGAGGCAAATCCACTTGGAGGAATGAAAATGACAGACAACTCAAATTTTCTTTCAACTATTGATGAATCGCTAGTAATTCGTCTTTACGGAAAGAAAGCCCCAGATCTAACTGTCGCATCCACGAAAGATTCGGCGCTTGTAGAAACATATTCCATCGCTGGCATCGTGTTCGCTTGGATTTATGGTGCAAAGGTATTGGGAATCTGCAAACGACTGCCCAAGCCCGTGCTGGTAATTGTTCCGGATGCAGATAAGGATCCGAAAGGCTGCCAGGAGTTTGGCGACCCCAAGCAATTCAGGATGTGGACATTACCAAAAGGAAGTCCATTGGTGAAATTGGCCTATGAAGTTGGCACTGCGGAGGAAATCTCGAGCCCGGTAATACAGCCGTTCCTAGATGTGATGGCCGACTTCCACATTCACGACGTAAAGCTCACGGGGACAGTTATAACAGGAAAGCTTCGGTCCTATTTGCGGCTCCGTCAGCCGGGGCCTTTCGGCACGACGCTCTTCGACATAACCGTCGTTGATCGCGACGATACAATATCGTTCGATTTTACTGAGTTCTCATGTATTACGGTCTTTTCGATCGGTGTCGCGAGCGCTCAGATTTGTTTCCACGCCAACCCAAATCGGATTTGTGGCGAGGTTGTGGTGGGAATCAATCTTCCAATAATCGGACACTGGGGTCAAACGTTTACGCTCGCATGTGTGAATCTATAGTTCCGAGTGCTTTGTCGTTTGAGCGCGTGCGACAGGAACAAGGCCGCCACAAACATCTGCTTGGCAGCACACCAGTGGGTGCTCACCAGGAGCGGCCTTGTGTTTCGCAAGCGGTTGTCGTTCGAATTTCGATCCATTTGCCGGTCAAAGCGCCCCAAATCAGTTCTTTTTGAGGCGGTGCTAGACCTCAGTTGGGCAAGCGAAATTCTCAATGAAAACGCAGGTTCAGGAAATGGGGATTCTGGGCAGCGAGAGATTGTGGGCAGAATGGCTCCGACATCCGGGGTGAGCGTTATTCGGCGAATTGCTCGGCGGTTCATTCATCATCGCGATCCGCTGATAGCGCGGGTGAAAATCACATCTTATAGTCATCATTGCTCGGCTCATTTCTTCCGGGCCTTGGTCGTTTGCCGCTGCCGAGTTTACTCGGTTAAGAAAGCCAACGCTGTCATCCAATCAGCGTCACTGGAAAGTCAGAGCAGTGAGATGCTTGTATCGGCAAAGTCTTTGACGTCTGGATCATCGATTGAGGCAGCATACAAGAGGGGAGCTCTGTCGATTTCCGCGACTCGCCGCGCGAGCACAACTCCGTACTTGCGCATCAGCGCATCTTGTCCGCGCAGCGCGACCGTAGCTTCGTTGGAGTTGTCCACGCCGGAACCGAGCAGCAATCGAAGCCCCTGTATATTCTTGGATCGTGGATTGGTCGCTTCGAGGTAACGAAGCGCCGCCGCCAACTGTTCCGTCGACGCGCGCGAAAGGAAGTCCATCACCTTCCATCGGACGCGGGATGTCGGATCCTCGATGAGATTCACGACCGAGACTAGCTCTGGGGCTTTAGTCGGATCGGCCCATAGCAAGATGCAATCGATGACGGAGAACCGCACTTTGCTTTCCGGGTGGTGCAGCAACGGAGAAACATCTCTGAGCAGAAGCATGCCCATTTCTCCCAGTTCGGATGCTATCCATGCTCCGTGCTTCACAATTTCCGTGTTATCGTTTTGCAACAGAGGTCGGAGGTTCTCAAGCGGGTATCCCCGATGAAACTCTGCCAGCAGTTCGCTCGCTGACGCGTCTGCTATCCGCGAGCGAGGATCAGAAATAAGACGTTCCGTGAGTGCTTCCGCGCGCTGTTGGTTGTAATTTCTTTTTATAAACTTCATTGTTCCTAGCTTCCGCCCAGTTTTTTCTCGATCTGGCGCAGGAGACGCTCCTCGAGGCGAATTTGATTTCGATGGCCGCCCTCTTCCCCATATTTTGACTGCTGTGCGTTGCGAGTTTTGATGCTCTCCTGCAGTTCGTGTTTTGCTTGCTCCAGTTGCTCGTGGGTCCAGTTCTCGGGAACGTAATCCGGGATATCTTGATGAACCTTACCCGTGACGTCCCGAAGAGGAGGTTCGAATCCAGATTCGGTCGGGAAGTCCGCCGGGAATTCTTCAGGACCTTCGCCGTCGCCGCCAAAAAAAGCCGCGAATTGCAAAAGTGCCGTTATATTTGGGTGCCGGGCTTCCCATTGTAGCAGGGCATTGCGCGCTCTCTCGGGCGCCGACATGAAAGCATCGGCTCTTGCCCCAGCTTGCTGGAGAGTGTGATAAGTTTCATAATTGCCAAGGAACCACGAATATCGGCCGACTAAGATGGTACCCACACCATAGATATTTTCGTAGATATTTCCTTGGTGATGCCCAAAGCGATCGACCGTGTCCATAGTGAATGCCCCGGGCGTACCGTTGACGATGGTCTGCAACGCTGAATACGTATCGACGGAATAATTGAACCCGCTTTCCGCCGAGCATTCGCCTACACATTGGACTTGGTAGTCCAGTCCATCTGGGTCGGTGTAAAGAAGCGGATTGTTCCGCGCGTAGGTGTAGCCATTCCAACTCTGCGGGTCCCCGAGGATGACGCCAGCGTTTTCCGGATCGGAAGACAAGAAGCGGCCCATTGCAGATGAATAGAAACGGGCGCGGGAATCGTCGAGGCCAGATTCATCGTCGCGTTCTTTGCCAGTGAATATGTGTGTTGTTCCGCTGCCGGCGGCACCGAGCGCTTGAACTAGAACGTCGTCGTAATAGATCGTGCCGCTGCCCGCGTTGTAGTAGAGGTGGATGCGGATGGCGTTGGTGCTATCAGCGGTGAAGATGAGCGAGAGCCGTTGCCAACTAGTACCCGGCGTGATGAACGATGTTGTTATGGCATTTCCGCCCGCGGTGTCATGCGCCCAGAGCATGGCTTGGGCCGGGTTCCCGCGTCGGCTTTCACCCATACGGAGACTTGATAGGTGGCACCAGAGGTCAGTCCGGTAACGTCCTGATAGCTGCCGCCTGTGACAGAGCCGGTTTGGGCGAGCGACGAGGCACCCGAATGATATTGTGTTGTGCTCGTGGTCGAATTGCATCCCCAGAACCCGGCGACCCATCCGATGAGGCCGGATTCAAAGCCTTCGTCAACGACGGGAACGAGCACGGCTGAAGAAGATATTTCGCCGTAGGGAAAGTAGTCCATCGAGTTCGTCACGCCGCCGCTGATGTTTGTCATAACGCGAGTGGACCCGAGGTGGTCTTTATGGACAAAGTAGGTTGTGGCGCCTTCGTATTCGGCGAGCAATTGGCCGTTGGCGTAAATATAACCGTTACCCCAGCCGGTGTAACCGTTAAGTCCCGTTTCCCATTCCACGGCCACGTTACCCCAAAGATCACGAAGGTAGTCGATCTTCCCCGCGCTCGTGATTTTCTCCACGCGAGCTCCGCGAGCATCGTAAATATAGCAGGCCGTTGCCGTCGAGCAGTTGCCTAGAGCTCCGTCCACCTGCATCAAATGATTCTCGGCGTCATACATGTAAGTGTGATGCCCGTCGCCGGTCATGTTTCCGGCTGTGTCATAACTGAATCCGGAGTCAGTAAGACGGTTGTTCGGGAGGACGCCATGATTCGGCTGGGGGCAGGCACTTCCGGAGCCGCCCGTTGCCGATTGGGTCGGACGATTGCCCCAAGCATCATACGTCCAGGATAGCCCGTAACATCCCGATGCATCGTCTGGCGAGGACATGGTGGAGAGGCGATTGAGCGAGTCATAGGTATAAGTGCGCATGAAAACTTGAGTGGCGGTCGAGGTGAGCGAAGTGACGTTTCCATTGTTGGTGCCAGCGGAAGTAGCATAGCCGTAGCTGAGATTCAAGATATCGGTATCCGGTGAAGGCGGAGGTCCGTCATTGCCACCACCTCCGCAAACCTCACCGCAACCGCCGCCGGTTCCGGGAAGGTAGGTGCGCAACTGCGTCGGTTGAAGACGATTGTTGTAGACGCTGGCTTCGACGAGGCCATTGCCATAGGTCATCTGCGAAATTGCGCCGGCCGGAGTGAAGCTACTCGTCGTAGCCAGCGTTGTCGGTACAGTGGCCATGCCAGCGGAAGTCACTTGCGTCACACGGCCCGCCGGATCGAAAGTCTGGTAGAGATCCAATCCATTATCGTTTGAGAAGTGGGCAACGTCTCCAAGGAAATTGTAGCCATATCCAAGTCCCTTACACACTGCTGGGAGGCAATGGTTGGCCAGCGTTACACGCCCCATGCTGTCATAGTTGAAAACCGTGGCTATGGTCCCGGTGCCGGTAGATTCTTCCATTAGCTTTCCAATGGTGTTCGTTTGTGTGCCGCCCCACAAATTGGAAACATCATAGACGAAGCTCGCGGACGGCGTTTGCGGCGAATCGTTGTAGGTTTTAGTGAGGATGCGGTTCAACTGGTCGTAAGTCATAGTGGCGGTGACGCCGCGCGCGTCATATTTCGTGAGGAGATTACCATCGGAATCGTAAGCATAGAGGATGGTGCCGGATTCTGGATTGGTTGCGCCGGTTAGGCGAGAGAGCGAATCGTAGGCGAAGCTGCGCTGGCGCGAACCACTCTGGACGACATTTGTGAGGTTGTCGAGGACATCGTAGGTGTAGTCAGTTTCGTAATTTAATCCGCTTGGGTCTTCAAATACCTGAATGATGCGGCCAAGCGCATCGGTAACAGAGCGCCGCTGCCTGCCGGCTGGATCCGCTACGGTCACCGAGTTGCCCGAATAGGAAGTAGAAACTTGGGAGCCATCGGGCGCGATCACTAATTTGACTCGACCGAGAGCGTCGTATTGGTAAGCTGTTGTCCCATTGGTTGAAGTGCTGACGTTACAGAAGTCAGTGAGTCGATAAGGATTTGTAAGGGTGCTCTTCCGGCCCAGAGCGTCATACGTGGTGTCCGTCAGGTCCGCGCCGCAGGGATCGGAATTGAGCTGTGTAGTTGTCGTGCGGCCGAGTCCATCAAGGACGACGGTATTAACAAGAGTGTTATACGTATCGACCTTCGAACTGGTGCCAACCGTAAGGGGCGTCGCATTGGAGGTGAGATCGCTGAAGGTGAATGACGCTGTGCCGCCATCACCTTTGGTGACGGTGAGGGGACGGCCCAGCATGTCATAGGAATACTTGGCGTAGTCCGGCACCGGTGAGGACTGTGTCGGATTCTGCGAATTCGAGCATGCGGCAGGGTTCGAGTAATTCTGCCCGCAAGAGGCGGCAACCGAGCCTGTGTACCAAAAATACTGCGTACCTTCGACATGAGGGACGCCGTTCGAGGTTGTGGGGTACGTAACCGAAGTGATAAATCCTTGCGTGTTGCCGTTCTTGCTAGAATCGGTGAAGTTGTCGGCGTAGCTGAAGTATGTTGAGTTGGTGTTGGGATCGGTGGCCTGGATTAGGTTGCCGACCTGATTGAAGTAGTTCGTGCTAGTCAGCCAGATGCCACTAGCGCAACCGGCAGACGCACATAAGAAACGACCGACAGAAGTTTGATTTCCGCGCAGCAAATTGGTCACGGGGTAATCCGCGTCGTCGTGATAAGGCACTCCGGTAATAGGTGGACCCAGAGTCGTGGTGTCGTAACCATATTGAGTGGACGCCCACAGAACTCCGCTGCCATCGTAGACGGACTTCAGAGTAACAAGATCCCAAATATGAGCGTTAAAATAGTTAGAATCAGAGGCGTGCTTATAAGCGAGAGTTGAATAGCGCACGAGTAGGCCAGGCGCACCAACGGCGTAATCATACTGACGAACCTGCGTAGGATTGGCGGGGCAATCCGTGAGATTCTGGCCGTATGCCGACCACGAATAGCAATCGAGGTAATCCGTTTCGGTTTTGGCAACTTGATTGGTGTCAAGCAGCGTAGTGGTGACCCGAATCACTCTTGGATTACGCGCCCGGGTCATTCCAAAGAGGTATCCGGTGGGATCTCCGGTACCATCAGGGGGATTGAGCAAAGAGGCCGCAGCCGTTGGTCCCGTATCGGTTGCCCAGTCGGTCGTGACTCTGCGGAGCGGAGTGTTGGAGGGATTGCGGTACTCGACCTGCGTCTCGACTATTAAGGGAGCGCCCTCGAAAGCATCGCCAAGATCTGTGAATGTATGCGCTTGGATATTTCCAAGAGGGTCCGTGACCGTCGTGATCCCACCGCTGTATGAATAAGTCCAAACGCTTACGTTTACTCCGTCGCTTACGTCGCGTTCAATTACCACTCGTGAATCGAGCGATGGTGGCCCACAAATCGCGTCCCCCGGAGCGACGTCCACTTCTGGCAACGTTGTCCACTTATACTTGATATAACCACCTGTGGGTAAAGTAATCTTGGTGATTTCTCCGTACGGATTACTTTGCCCGGGATGATCCGGATCGTCGTACGAAAATGTATAGGTGAGGCCATTCGGCAAAGTGATCGATTGCCACACCGTGAGATGCCCGTTATTCACGTCGAAGCCGCAACTGTCGGGAGAAGCTGGACCCGAAGTTAGAAATGGCGCACTAAGTTGGAGCGTGGTCGTCTGGATCTGAACGGTTCGGACCTGTCCGTTAGAATCGTAGAAACTCGTACCGCCGGGACCGGAAGAACCAAAAAAGGGTCGGCCGAGCGAATCGAGAACCCATCCATTCTGACTATCGCAACACTGATTGCCATTTGTGTCAGTCAGATTTACGAGTCCTGCTTGTGGGTTGAAAAGCGTTCCATCTTTGAACCAGGCTTTCACAGTTCGGGGCGTGTTTGATCCGCTCCCGTCGTATGCGGAGATATCGATCTTCATTCCTCCGTTTTCCGATGGCGCAGTGAGGAGTTGCGGCGTCGAAGCGATGGCGTCCGTGCAAATTATATTAGGATTGCCGACTGGCGGGTACTGCTGCACTTTGCGCACGGGGAAATTATATGCCGTGCCGTCAGACGCGAGGTACTGCCAGTTACTATAGACAATGAGCTGGGGCGGTGGAGCTTGGTCATCGTATTGAGTGCAAGTGTAGACTTGCTGATTGTTGCTGATCCCATTGCCGCCCGGAGTTACTGCCATTGATGGGCCACCGCCGCCCGTGTTGGTTTCCCAAATGTAGCGCTCCATCGTGGTACCCATATAGTCGAAGGTATACGGTATGGCCGACCAGTACTTGCTGTCATAGTTGAGAGAGACGGAGGAATCGAAGCCTCTTGCTTTTCTGGATACGACGGGGATATGAATCTTCAATCCACCGTGTGCCAGATCGACTGTGTCGATGTCCGTGGCGATGTAGGAGCCGTAAGGTTGCATGCCAACGTTGTTTTGGTAGCCAGGATTCTGAGCGTTTGCAGCTGAGCCGAGGATGAGCGCGAGAGCAACAAGCACGAGAATTCTTGATAGGCGCAGTATGGTCATGGCTATTTCCCCGAGAACGTGGCATCTGCCACGCTTTGATTAAATGCAACCGAGGTGATGTGGAGTTCGTAAATTGGTTTGCCGTTGAAGTTCGTTACCTGCGTGAAGGGGACCATCATCCCTCCGACACTGCGATAGGCGGAATAATCGATCTCCATCGGTAGGCCGATCCGCCAGTCAATCTCTGAGAAATGTGTGAACGAAACCTTCACAATCAGGAATGTAGTCGGGTCGACAAAGACTTCGATCTGAGAATCTTTCGTGAATTTCGCATCAAGCGCGTTGCCCATGGAGGAAATTCGTGAAAGGGTGATGTGATGAGCCGTCGCTGCGCCCACGGATTCGATACCGACGTAAGAAGCAGAAAAATCGCTGCGGGATAGTTCATAAGCCAAAAACAACGCCGGCAAATGGTCAACTCTTCGGAAGCGCGAATTGGCGCTCGGCGCGACTTGCCAACCCTTCCCGCCTGAACGTAACTGGCGGCCGCGGTCGTAAATGATGCTTGATGCTTTAGCGTTTGCGGTGGTGTCCACGCGAATTCTGTTCATGCCTTTTGTGGTGATCGAAGTTGTCGACGCGGGCGCTGATGAATTGGTCGGCCAACTGATAATGGCCTGAGTGACGCTATCTTGGAGTAAGCCCGCGGCGGCAGTGCTGCCCATGGCAGCAAGCGCGTTTCGGAGGACGGTGATCGCCTGAGGGTCGCGCAAGGGAGCCGACTGAGGCGGCGTGACGGATTGTTGGGCGGAGAGGGAAACAGGGAAACTAAAAAGAATGGCGAGAGATGCAACGGCGAGAGCGCGGCGCATGATGGCCTCCGAGCGTCGGAAATTTTTCGCTCGACGCAGAGGCTTTATAAATGTTTGTGGGCGAGTTTGTCAATACCTATTCTAGGTATTAGAGTTAATTAGCTGTGAATATCTCTTCTACTCACGAGCGGAAGATCCCGGTTGATCCTCGTTCCGGGTCATGTTTGTCCATACAGTCCGCCCCGTACCCAGTCAAATTAGGGTATTCGTTGGTTTTCTTGTATGGAGTGCCGCAATCTGGACAGGTTGGGATTGGTTCGCCCGACTTTACCCACTCATGCGGAACGTAAACTATTTGGCAGAGTCTGTCTTCTCCCCATTCCTGCCAGCCGCCAAAATGAATTCGTGAATTGTCCTGCCAACCGCTCGGGATGTGCGAAATAATTCTAAGACGTTTGCGCTTGGCATCCTTGCGCGTAAGCCGAAGCCTGGCAGCCGCTCGGGATTCTGGCGAGCCAATCGGAAAGTCTTCTGGCTTCATAAACTATTCGCATACTGCGTTTTCTACGTCACGAGGCAACCAAGTCGTCGCACCTCTTCCAGATTCTTCACGAGCCGGTCTCCGTGATAAACAAGACCGTCATTCCATGTTTGCTCGACGAAGATTGTGACACCACGCCCGTTCGGTCCGCCCCAATGTCGGCGGATTACGTCAACGGTGCTGCCGTCTGGCATTCTGTAGCGATGAAGTGAATCCGGTGGGTCAACCACAGGCCCTTGGTGCCCGAAAATTCTGGGAAGTCCCGACATAATCAAGACTACGGCGTTGTCATCCAAGACGCGCTCCCTGCGCTCACACTCGGCCCGGGCCGCAGCACGAGATTGGCTAGTTCCGAGTGGATAATCACCGGGTCCCTGGAAGTTCCGCGTATCATTATTATATGTGTGGCTCGTTCCTCGGGAACCAGGAAGGTAAGGTGCCGTCTCGGGCATAGGCCTCTAACTCCTCGGTTGTCATTCGCTCGAATGCCTGCGAAATCGTCTTGTCTTCAAACTCGATAGCTTGCTTGGCTCGCCCTTCGGTGCGATCCGCAATCTCTCGGGCCGCATTCACATTTCCGCGAACCGCGTCGCGAACCTGAGCTTCGGCAATCAATTCGGCCCAAGTGCGCCCTTCTGGATCGTTAGGCACTGGCTCTTCGAGTTTGTGTCTGTACGCCTCTGAAAGGGTCTTGCTTTGGGGTCGCCCTGACAAATTTCCGCTTTGCCCTTTCTTCCAGCGATACGGCTTTCCCGCTTCGGCGATGTTCGGATTGTTACTCTTGCTCATTCGTGTTTCTACCCTGTTAGCAGCTTCGGCTTTAGACCCATGTCAGGCATTCGCTCCAGCGCGACAGCTACGAATGCTGGTTCAATCTCCATAGCAAAACAGCGACGTCCAGTGTTCTCGGCGGCGCAAAGATGTGTTCCCGACCCTGAGAACGGCTCGTAACAAATGTCACCCGACTGAGTGTGCAGAAGAATCGGAGTCGTAAACAATTCCAAAGGCTTCTCCGTCGGATGGCGCGATTCAACTCCGGGAAGAATGGGAACATCGATCTGCCAAACGGTTGTCGGAAAGTCTCCGGAATTGCGCTTCGGTTTATTTCCCTGCTTCCATCCGAAAAAGCACGGCTCGTGCTGCCACATATAAAACGAATGAGTGAGCACCGGTTTGTTCTTCACCCAAATGATTTGCTGGTGAACGAGAATCCCGCAGTTCCGCATGGCCTTTTCGACTTCGAGTTGTCGTTGCGACGCGTGCCAAACATAGATCCCGGCATTCGGTTCGCAGACCGCAAGTGCTTGGCGCAAAAAGGATTCATAAAAAGGTCCAAGTGGCTCGCTCTTCTGTTTGTCCGCGTATCTTCCCTTCCAATCTTTATTTTTGCCGTCAGAGAAATCCTTCGACGGATGATTCTTGGCATCGTAGGAAACCAGATACGGCGGGTCGGTAGCACAAAGCTTCGCGATCTTCCCGTCCATGAGTGCGGTTACATCCGATCCAGTGCAGCTATCACCGCACATCAATCGGTGCTGACCGATTTCCCATATCTGGCCACGAGCAGTCTTCCACTTCTTCTGCAGTTCAGCGGCCTGATCAAGCTTTGGCTCTGGAGCTAAGAGTTCGCTATTGCGAAAATCTTTGAGCAGAGCGTTGAGTTCGTTTTCATTCCAGAACTGTTTGAGATCGACGTCGAGCAAGGCGAGCACCTCGGGATTCCACTCGAGGTCGATTTCACTGACGCGGTTGTCGGCAATCGCAAGCTCTCGCGCTTTCTTATCCTTATTAAGGTCCAGATCACCTCGCTGAACTGCCACCAGGGTCGAGCCGTCAGACTCAATTACTGCTATGGATTTCATTCCTGCAGCGCGTGCCGCCTCAATAGTCTTGTTCCCGGCTATCACGCGATCGTGGCAATCAACAACGACGGAACGACCAGCACCATACTTCTCGAGAGACTCACCAAGAAGTTCGCGTCCACGCTTCGTGCCTTTGTTCGCGTTCTTCTCATCGAGAACAAGCTCTGAAATTGGAACCATCCGCACTTTCGGTTTCACGACGTGGCTCCACATCGGATTCGCGAAAACTGTAGTGACTTTTGTAGTGACCCTGCGTGCAGACGGCAACATCCACGCACATCTGGGCACAACCGCCAAAAAGAAATAAGTCTTGAGGATTCAAGCGAGTCATTGAAATTAAAGGACTTACAAAACGCCTTAGCTATGCCTGTCACGCAGGAGGTCGCGAGTTCGAACCTCGTCGGCCCCGCCAATCTTTTCAATAGTTTACGCATGGGTGCCTCCTTCGCTTTACTACACTGTAGTGACTTTTGTAGTGACCCTGTGACTTCTCTCGACTGCATCTAAGATCCAATTCAATCGAAACGTCTCGTGTTTTAGACGAGGCGCCAAGTTTCGACATTCGAGGAAGTGGGACGGTCGAAGCCACCCGAAATCCTCAGTTCAGTGAATCCGCAACATCCTTACGTGCCAATCGCGCCTCCGAGATAAGAATCCTCGGTCAAACAATCTCTCCACCTCTCTAGGTTTCAATGAGAATTTCAAAATGAAAGTTCGGGAATGAAACGATTTGAGAAGTTCCGTCACTAATTAGCAGGGCAAACAAATTGTTGCGTTCGACTCGAGACCTTGAGCGCTCTAGTAATAAGTTTTTAATTTGACAAATTAAAGTATTGGCTTAGTCTATTCGTCAAAATCACTACCGCAGTCCATAAGCGCCATTTCTCTGCGGTTACTTCGGTAGGGTAGCGGAGGTCTTGAATTCTATGTCCACGAAAACATCTGGAAATCTCCAAAAGACTGCAAAGCCTGCGCGAATTGCGAAGTTAGCACCCGCGCCCGAGCCGAGTGCAACTCCTCCACCGATGCTCAGAGGAACTCTCCTTCCGGCCAAGTCTGTTGATCGCGCCAAATCGCTGTTTGAAAACTTTAGCGTCAGCAAGTTTACAAAAGATTCGATGCCGCCAAACTATGTTCCTGCCGACAAAAAACCGGCAGTTACTCACGCCGCTGAGAGAGTCCAGCGCGTTCAAGATTTTCAGAGAAAGAAGTTTGCAGAGCACTTGCACAAGCTCACCAACCTGGACACGCCCAACCTGGGAATGAGAATTGCACTTCCGAAGGAAAAGCTGAAGGTGGCTCCGAGCTACAACGAGAAAGCGGGAACGATCGACTTGAAAGATCTGATGAAGCTTATTACCGGGAACATGAGGGGAACTGAGTTTTACAACAAGGGAAATCCGATCCTGAATAGGCTCGCTCTTCGAGATCGAGTGAGGAAAATGATTCCAGACGTTAAGCGAGGCGAGAAGAAATGAGCCCTAAGAAGACAACTAGCAGCAACAGCGGAAAGACTTCGGGCACAACAACCACAACTACGGCTCAGACCCCTCAATTCATCATGGATGAAGTGAAGTTTTTGCTTGGCGATGTGTCGACACCCGAGTCGGCCGTCGAGTTTGATTCACAGCCCAAGATCAATCCAACGTCCCAGAGAGCTACTCCCGCAACCATTCAGAACAGCATCAATCCACCTGTTGCCACGTGGACCTGGGTCGATCAAACAGCTCGGCTAGCGCAAACCGCAATCCAAGACGATTTAGGAAAATATGGAATACAGACCGACATAAATTCGATGTTTCAGTTAACAAGCGTATCGCCAATAGCGGTGTGGCAGCCCGTCAAGGCTTTCACGAACGCGACGTGGACTTGGATCAATGTGGTAGCACGCAACGCGCAACCCGTCACGAGCGGCGATGTTGGAAAGGTAGGCTACCAAAGCGACATCGATACATATTACCAACTGACGTCTGCTACCCCACCCGTCTGGCAACAAATTCCAAACCCGACGAGCACCTCCTCCCCTTTTGAACTTTCAAAGGGTGCGTCGGATGCGGACTCCTACCACGATTTCTTTCGCCTGCAAATCGCATTCGAGGATGTTTGGACTGAGCTGTTGGATAACCGGGTCAAGCCGGGAGGGCAACAACTCTACGCGATGTGGGACGCGCTCATGAATCCCGGTACAGGCGACCACAAAAAAGCATTCGATCCATTGCCTGTAGACACTTCCGGGAATGAACTTGACATTGCGGGCACGGAACAGCTTCAAGCCTTTATCAGCAATCTCAAAATACTTATGGGAATCTCGAGTGGCGGAACGGATGGACTATCAACGGTGCCGACCGAGATCACGCTGCTGAAGAATGCCGTTGTTCAAACGCTTCAGGGATGCAACATGCTTCTTCAGGAACTCAACCGAGCGGGTTCAAATATCGGGGCGTGGATCAATGGTGGCCCTCGCTGGCTGACGGCGACAGCCGGAAACAACGATAACTCACAAGTTGACGACCTTACCGCTTTCCCCGGCATAATCCGTCAAGAAGTTTTCAATACGATTATCAACGGTCTTAACGCGCAGCCTTCTTCTCCAAACGTTTCTTCTCCCGACGTCATGTATCCAGGCGTTGCGCAGCTGCTGACAAAGCTGGATCAGATGTTGAAGGAAACATACGCGTTCGATGTCTTCGCTCCCTCCTCCATCAACTATGGAGTGCTGCTGAATTATCGGCAACGCTGGCAACCGCAATCGTACCAGGTCGGCAACCTGGTCACGACGATTCCATTGGCTCCTCAAGAAACCCGCAAGTACGCGACGAAATCGGTGGTGAAAAAGACGCGAAATGTGAAAGAGATTGATGATTCGCTTCGAAGCGGTAAGGACGAGTCATCGAACACTTGGCGCGTCGATGCGGAAATTGTAGACCGGGCCAAGAATCAAACGAACTTCCAAAAAAATGCTTCGGGCAGTTACGGCAGCGACGATTTGTACAAAGTGAGCGCTGGAATGCAGCAGGGGCAGGACCAAGCAGTGGAGTCAGCGCAGACCAAGCGCGACTTCCATGAGTCGGTGGTGAAGTCCTCGCAGGAATATAGAAACGAACACAGAACGGAAATCTCGACGGAAGAGAGCCGCGAAGACGAGACCACCAGCTATCGGGAGATTCGCAATCCGAATGACGAACTCACGGTGACCTACCTGTTTTATGAATTGCAGCGGAGATATCTGGTCGACGAAAGCCTCTACAAAGCGACACCGGTCATCCTGGTCGCCAACGAAATTCCCGCGCCTCACGAGGTCGATGAAGCTTGGCTCTTGCGCTACGACTGGATAATTAAGCGCACGATTCTGGATGACTCATTTTTGCCGGCGTTGGAATATCTCTCGGCCAACTACACGGGGGAAAATCTAACATTGCAAGTGTTGGGGTTGGCAGTCGAACAGCAAAAAGCTGTTGTCGACCGAATCTCTCAGCAAGTACAGCTCGCCAACGTATCCCTACAGACGGCGACGCTTGGTTTGCAGTCATCGGAAGACCTATCAATTCAAAACCAGCAGCAGGCAGAGACGCAAAAGCTCGTAAAATCATTTTTCGATCCCCTGGGGATTGGGCAAGCTGGCGCTACGAACGATGGAAACACGGACAGGGCGCGGGTGGATTTCGCCAAAGATGCCCTGAATCGCGCTCAAGCCAAAGTTGATCAGTTGACGAGCGACTTGAAAACGGAGGCGACGGCTCTACAAGTTGCAATCGATAAATACACAGCTGCGGCGACCAAGCATTTCGGCATGCTGGCAGATATTGACCGGCTGCGCGTTCACGTGAAGGACAACATCATCTATTACATGCAGGCCATTTGGACGTATGAGCCCGCTGATCAACGATATTTCCGACTTTACAATCTGGATGTTCCAATCTTTGCGCATAACACCACGGTACCCCTGTCCAAATCGACGGGGCTGGCCCTTGTCGATCAGATCCGCCCGACTCTCGACCTTAAATTTCCTGTGCCCAAATTGGCCGACGGGACTATGAAACTGCATCAGGTAGCCGATCTTGAAAATCTCATCGGCTTCAAGGGCAACTATATGATTTTTCCGATGACTAACTTCAACTACATGACGTGGTACCTGATGCAGAACTACCTGCATTTCGATGATCTCAGTGGAGTGACGGCGGTCGATCCTGATCCGCTCGCTAATTTGACCACTCAAGACTTGAAGACGGCCATCGACTCAATCCAGGCCGACGATCCACAAACGTTTGTTGCGAATCAAGCGTTCTTCCAGGAAGCCATGCTGCGCCTGCTTTCAAACGAAACCGCTGAGATGGTGATCGTGCCCAGCAATTCGCTATACATTGAAGCGCTGCCCGGCACACATCCATTGCTTGAGGATTTCAAACTCATTCATCGCGCAATCGATATAAAGAAAGCGCAAGCCGAGGCACGCCACGCGGAACTGGAAAACCTGCGCTTGGCTGCACGGTTGGCAAACGGTGAGTACGGAGATCCGGATGTCGAGAAGAAGATCGTGATTCAGGCGGACACGAAAAACCTTACGGTCCAAGCAGACGGGAGCTGATTACTCGTCGAGCGGATACTCAGTCGTGCTCTGCTCCCGCTGCGAGTTGCTTAAGTGACTGCGCGAGCCTTCTGGTAGCTGCCGCTGTCGACAAGTTCATCTGCCCAAATTATGTTCGTCGATTCTACGATACGAGGAAAGTCTCCTCACGAAAACAAAGGTCTAAATAATGGGAAGTATTGACGATTCAGAAAGAGGAATCGATGCCGGGACGAAGCTCCTGAAAAGCGAGCCACCTCGGAAAGCAGACGCTAGTCCTAAGACAAAGTCGGCAGTGCCTGCCGAACCAATCGGATCAATCACCAAGTCAAAAATCGACAACGTCCAAAGAGGAATAGATGCGGGAACGAAGCTCCTGAAGAGTGAGCCATCTGCGGATGGCGGCGCGGGTCGCAAAGAAAAAGCAAACACACGTGCCAAACCAAAAACTGCGGAGCATGTCAATTATCCGGGTACGTCGGGAATCAAGGTCTGGGCTTTTCGCCCAGGCGCAGGAAACTTTGTGGCAACGGGGAAGGCATCTGGATGGGATTATTGTTTTTCCTTCCCTAAACTGAGCGACCTTCTAGAGACATTGAAAGCGAAAGCGCTCAACGAACAAGTTGCAAACCTGTCGATCGTAGCGCACGGCGATGCAGACGGTGTCGTTCAGCTGGAATCACTGCTGACTCCGAAGACCATCGGAGGATTCAAGACTCAGATATCCGAGCTTCGATCCTTTCTGAAACCGAATGGGAAGCTGATCTTCATGAGTTGTATCGCGGGAAAAGGCGAAGAAGGCTCAGCTCTGCTTACCGCATTGTCGAATATGCTTCCAGGCATTTACACAATAGCGTTCACTATCTATGGAGGATACAGCGGAAACTTCGTCTCCACGCCCGGGCAGATTTGGGAAGATCAGTATGGAAATGGCAAGGGATCGGCAATGCCGAAAGATCCAAAATGGATGACGGAACATTCCATTTTCTCTAAATGGGCGCTCAACGGCAAAATCATTAAATTCCCACAAGACGAACAGGCACTGCGCCCAAATAAGACGTGCGCCAATCCGGCATGCCCTGGACATTTACGAGGGGTAGATCAGTGCGACGCGTTTCCTTGAGAAAGCGCTAACATCGTTGCCCGCGAACTCCATAAGCGAGTGCAGGTTAGCCGGTCGCCTGCGTCGTGGGCAAATGTGGTTACATTCTGCAGCGCATCTGAGGCCCACGTGCGATTTCCGTGCGAACGAAAGAACAAGATCAGAGGAGCGAATCTAGTTCAAGAACCCGACGTTCGCCCGTTCGGGACGAACATCGGGCACCCCCAGTGTCCACGTGAGGCGCATTCGCGCAGCGCTTTCCCGAAAGCGTATCGGTTAGGAATCCAGTCACAGTGGTCGCGCCAGGGGTTTGCGCGTGCGCTGCAAAAAGGAACATGCTAGACAGGATTGTGATAGCTGCATACTTGAATCGGCTCATGTTATTGATACCTCCGTGACGAGAGTTTTTATGAGCTTCGGTGATCAATATTCCAGTTTGCCTTTGCACATTAGGTCTGACAGATGGAAACTATAAACTCCGCGCGATGCTTGAAAATCCTGTTGCTTGGCAATTCCAGTTTTTCTGTCCACGATCAGCGGTGCGCAAGGGAATACTGACAGAAATAAATTGCTGGGCGCTAATAGTGGTTTCCCGTCGACGGTGCGGGGGAAAATGTACTCGAACTGATTATAGTGGGCCCCCCATTCTATTTTGGTGGGGGGATAATCTACTTTCTTGGTCTGGACCGGCAGAACTAATGTGCCGCCATCAATACTCAAAGCAATCTGGGTTGGCGGATCCGGCTTGAGAGAATATTGTTGGTCGTTATCATCGCTGTCATGGTCGATAAGTACCACAACATTGTCTTTCGCTTCCTCATTTAACTGTTCTGAATTATGTTCGTCGAATTCCCGCCTTTTCTGAGGATCCATATTGTCGTAATGTTTGTGAATTTGCAGTTCCCTGAAGAGGGCCTGGCGGACCGACAGCGCCAATCGTAGCTGCACCAAAGTAAAAATGCTGCCAGAGGGTCCAATACTGCTAACGCCCTCGAGGTGTGACCAAGGGGAGTAGTCCAAAACGGCGATGCAGTCGTCCCAAGTCCACTGCGTTCAATCTTTCGCTTCCCATGGCCGGTATTTGGCTTTGGGACTTGCGAGCCCCGGGAGGCAGAGACAGGTTGCCAACGCTGGAATGGCGAACAACATCAGCAGGCGAGTTCTTCGCCGCCGGCCCAATTGAGATTGGTCAGTAGCACGCGCGGATCCGGCCACGTGAACCATCGAGTCACCTCGGGGAAACCGGGGACAGACGGGACGTTTCCAATTTTTATTGGAATGGGAAACTCGAAACATAACAACCAATTGATCGCCGGATCGCCGAAAATTACTGATCAAACGTTATCACCTTTTGACGAGGATCGCGCCCTGTGCTCATGTTGCGGGGCCGGCCGCCCTTTTCCGGAGTCAGCCGGCGAAGGGTGAGTTCCTCTAACAATTGAACGAATTCCGCTGTGCCGAGTGGGCGCCCCGAATGGGTGCACTGGCGGATCGCCGATACTTCAAACTCCGCACACGTGTAAGGAAGCGATGGTGACGCACATTGTCCCGAGCACCATATAGGTGTCCAATTTTGAACAGTTTGGGACGTTGCTCTCTGTCAGTTTGTTGGTATCACCTTGCTCAGGGCTCAGTCCGAGTTTTGGGACTGATCGCGTTACTACCTGACAGTTGATGACACGTTGCAATACCACGGGGGAATTAGAACGGTGGCCTCAGGTTCATCGGGCTCTAAGTCACAACTCGCGCTGGGAACGATCTCCTTCGCGATTTGCTTCGCTGGATGGGGACTGGTTAGCGCATTTGCTCCCCGATTTCGAGAACTGTTTCACCTTACCGCAACGCAAACCGCACTACTGATAGCCGTGCCGGTATTGCTGGGATCTCTCATGCGCGTAGTTACGGGGATGTTGGCAGACCGGTTGGGCGGACGAAGCGTGTTCACCGCGCTGATGTTGCTTGTTGCCGTGCCCGCGTTTGGAGTTCCCTTTGTCAAAAGTTATCACCAATTATTGCTTGTCGCTTTTTTCTTGGGCATTGCGGGAAGCTCCTTCGCGGTTGGTGTCGGGTATGTCTCGCGATGGTTTGCGCCTGAAATGCAGGGTGGTGCCCTGGGCGTCTACGGGCTGGGAAATATCGGGCAGTCCGCCGCCGTATTTCTTGGCCCTGTAATCGCGGTCATGGTTGGCTGGCAAAATGTTTTTCGCGGCTGTGCTGTGCTGCTAGTGGCGTGGGGAATAGCCTTTTATATTTTCGCTCGCAACTCGCCTAAGACCGTCCGTCCGACTGGCTTCACCGATATGATCCGGCTCCTCGCACGCGAGCGGCTGTCCTGGATTCTCTCAGCTTTTTACTTCCTGACATTCGGCGGATTCGTCGCCTTCTCCATCTATCTTCCCTTGCTGTTGAAAGATCAGTTTGGCTTCACTCCTGCCGATGCGGGTTTCCGGACCGCGGGTTTTGTCGTGCTGGCGACGCTGGCTCGGCCGATGGGCGGATGGCTCTCCGACAAGATTGGTGGAGCGCGAGTTCTTAACGGTGTATTCCTCGGAATTGTTCCGTTTGCCTTGTTGATGTCCTGGGCTTCCATCCTGCCATTCACGGTGGGAGCGCTGGGCTGCGCCTTTTTGTTGGGAACTGGGAACGGAGCAGTTTTCAAACTCGTACCGCAATATTTTCCGAAACAAATCGGCACAGTCACTGGTTTAGTGGGCGCGATGGGCGGTCTCGGCGGTTTCTTTCCGCCGTTACTTCTAGGGTTCTTCCGCGATCATCTACACACTGCGTGGCCGGGATTTGCCCTGCTTGCACTCGTTTCCATCAGCTTGTGGCGGATGAACGCCGTGGTATTTATTCCGGAGCAAAAAACTCTGGAGGCCACACTGCCGCCGGAATTTACTCGAACCGCGGATCGTATTCGCGCCGGAGTTACCGCAACATTTTTCACAGCCCTGCTCGTCGCATCCATAGTGGTTGGGTCGCGAAATCTGCAGAATTTCGATGCTGCGCTGGTGATCTACACATTCGCAACAATCTTTGCCACATGGGGAGTCGTCTACCACTATCGGGTGTGGCTCGATAAACCGCCGACAAAAATATACTGGGAACGCGGCTGGGAACTCTTTCGCAAACAAGGAATATTCCGGAGCGCTAAGCGCGTCCTGCTGCTTGGTGCGCGGAATCTGCTGGCTCAAGATTTCATTCACCGGCGCTCCCCACTCCGCTGGTGGATGCATCAACTTCTTTTTTGGGGATGCATTCTCGCCGTGATGATCACGTTCCCTCTGGTGTTCGGGTGGATTTCGTTCCAAACGCTACCGAACGATCAGAACACGTATGTTGTTCTGTTCTACGGCTTTCAGACCCTATCCTTTCGATTGCACACCTTCTTCGCAATGTTGGTTTTTCACGGCTTGGACATTTCCGCGTTCCTTGTACTGGGCGGGATTGGGCTTTCGTTATGGCGCCGTCTTCGTGAGCAAGGCGCCCAGGCTGTGCAGTCTTTCGCGCTCGACTTTTTTCCGATCATTCTGCTGTTCGCGATATGCGTTACGGGGCTTG
The DNA here is from genome assembly GCA_963778235.1 of uncultured Acidobacteriota bacterium. GTDB lineage: Bacteria > Acidobacteriota > Terriglobia > Acidiferrales > UBA7541 > DASTCZ01. The sequence goes on from CAVZTQ010000001.1 coordinate 671,306, forward strand.
CGCTCACCGTGTCTCAAGAATGGTTGCGCGGTGAGTCTTATAGTTTTCTGGCGATTCTCCACGCGATTACTGTGATCGCGGCATTGCTCTTCCTTCCCTTTGGCAAGTTCTTTCATATCTTTCAACGGCCTGCACAACTCGGCGTAAAGCTCTATCAAGCAGCTGGAGAATCGGGGGAACCTGCCCTCTGCAAACGATGCGGGAAACGTTTCGCATCTCGGATGCATATCGATGATCTAAAGCGAGTGCTTCCTCAAGTCGGCTTCGATTACAGACTCGAAGGGACAGACGCGAACTGGCAGGACATTTGTCCAGCGTGCAAACGAAAATCCATTTCTCTCGCGCAGCTTCATCTGAAGGAAGAAACGCATGGCTAAGCCACCTGCTTCCCCGGATGTCTTCTTGGAACAATTCGGCCCACACCCGGCTTATACGCCGCCCGGCGGATGGCAGAGTGAATCACAACATCCTGCGGAACGATTGGTAAAAACTCATTGTTGCTTCTGCGGCCAGCAGTGCGGCATCCAGTTGAAGGTCCGCGATAATCAGGTAATCGGCTTTGAGCCTTGGGAAGAGTTTCCTTTCAACCACGGAATGCTGTGCCCCAAAGGTGTGAAGCGGTATCTACAAGGTGGACATCCCGACCGGTTGCTTGACCCACTGATGCGCACGCCCCAAGGATTTCGAAAAGCCTCGTGGGACGAATCGATTGATTTCACTGCGAGACGGCTAAGAGAGATTCAAGAGAAGTATGGAAAAGATTCAGTCGCCATCTACGGCGGAGCATCGCTCATCACAGAAAAATCCTATCTGCTCGGAAAGTTTGCGCGAGTTGGTTTGGGCACTCGCCATATCGATTATAACGGACGTCTCTGCATGGTCTCCGCTGGAGTCGCTTACAAACTAGCGTTCGGCGTTGACCGGAGTCCGCTTCCATGGAGCGACATTGCGAAAGCACAAGTCGTCCTCGTCGCCGGGGCCAATGTTGCGGAGTGCGCGCCAATAACCACGGACTACATTTGGCGCTGCCGAGACGCCGGAGGAAAGCTGATCATCGTTGATCCGCGAATGACCCCCATTTCGCGCAACGCCGATTTGTACCTCCCGGTGCGTCCGGGTACGGACCTCGCGCTCTATATGGGGATTCTCCATATCATATTGCGTGATGGATTAGAAAATCGCGAGTTCATCGCCGCCAATACAACTGGCTTTGAACAGGTAGCGGATTCAGTGCGTGCCTGGGACCCACAAACAGTTGCCGAAAAAACGGGCGTTCGTCCCGAAGTATTTGAGCGTGCAGCGCATCTTTTCGCGAAAGCCGAACGCGCAATTATTCTTCACGCTCGCGGTGTCGAGCATCAGTCCAAAGGAGTTGAAAACTGTCTGGCTCTGATTAACATCGCGTTGGCAACCGGCCAGATCGGCCGTGAAGGCGCGGGCTGCGCCATGATCACCGGCCAAGGCAACGGACAAGGTGGCCGCGAGCACGGCCAAAAATGCGATCAGCTTCCCGGCCAGCGCTCTATCAATGACCCGGAGGCTCGCGCCCATACCGCAAAAGTTTGGGGCATCGCGCCGGACGAAATCCCGCAAGCGGGTTATTCCGCGGTCGAAATTATGGAAGCAATTCATCGCGGGGAAATAAAAGCATTGCTGTCCTGCTGTTTCAATCCTTTGGTTTCTCTACCGGATGCGAATTACACGCAGGAGGCTCTGGAAAAACTTGAATTTTTTGGCGTTGTTGATTTCTTTCTCTCAGAGACCGCTCAGTACGCCGACGTCGTGCTCGCAGGCAGTTTGCAAGAAGAAGAGGAAGGCGTGGGATGTTCCGCTGAAGGTCGCGTGATTCATATTCAAAAGGCTGTTGATCCTCCTGGAAACGCAAAAGGCGATAGCTGGATTTATTGCGAACTTGCAAAGCGCCTCGGCAAAGGAAAGTATTTCCCGTACACCACGACTCGTGAAATATATGACGAGTTGCGCGAGGCATCTCGCGGCGGACATGCAGACTATTACGGCATTACCTACGAAAAAATTGACGAGCAAATGGGAGTTTTCTGGCCGTGTCCTACACTTGACCATCCCGGAACGCCGCGCCTTTTCGAGGACGGCCGATCTTTTCATCCGGATGGCAAACACCACTTCATCGTCACGGAATGGCGAGAGAGCGGCGATCCTGTCGCGCAGGATTATCCGGTGTATCTAACGACGGGTCGCGTCGTCAGCCAATATCTCTCCGGCACGCAGACGCGACGCATTGGTGCGCTGGTAGATCAGTATCCGAATCCACGGGTCGAAATACATCCGCGTCTCGCGAAGGAGCATGGGATCGAAGATGAAGATTGGGTGACAATCACAACGCGCCGCTCGGAAATCACGCTGCAAGCGATGGTCGTAAAGACGATCCGTCCCGACACAGTATTCATTCCCTATCATTGGCCCGGTGCCAAGAGCGCAAATCGCCTCACCCATCGCACGCTCGACCCTCGCAGCAAAATTCCCGAGTTCAAAGTTTCAGCTTGTCGATTGCAAAAGTGTGCTAATCCTCCCGATTGGGCGGAACAACCCGGAGGGGTCGCGCACTCGAATGGAAAGGCCGGAAACTAATGCACGGATTTGAATTCTACGTCGATCCTTCGCGCTGTATCGGATGCCAATCGTGCGTCGACGCTTGTGAAGAATGCGAAACACATCGCGGCCACTCGCTGATCAATTTTGATTTTATTGACCGTCCTAATACGACGGCAACCGCCGCGTATGTTTGCTGGCATTGCGATGAGCCGACCTGCGCAATGGTCTGTCCCGCGGACGCCATCAAAAAAGGCGAGGATGGAATCGTCCAATCTGCGTTAAAGCCCCGCTGCATCGGGTGCTCGAATTGCGTTCTCGCATGTCCGTTCGGAATTCCAAAAATATTTCCCGAGTACGACCAGATGATGAAATGCGATATGTGCTACGACCGCACTTCGATTGGAAAACGTCCAATGTGCGCGACCGTCTGCCCAAGCCAAGCGCTCTCCTATGTTCGACCGGAAGAAATCGCCAAGCGACGCGAAAAACCGAACAATATTTTTGTTTTTGGTAACCAGAAGATTGTCACTCAGGTACGGATGATGGTTCCACTTGGTACGGAATCAATCTCGCTCGATGTACTCGATCATATTTGGGAGGAGTCTTATGTCGGCGTTTCGCAAGCCCAGTAAAGATGCTCTCTGGAAGGATGAGTTTTCGGTCTTTACTGCTGACGAGCGATACGTAACCCGTCGGCAGTTCACTAAATTTCTGACACTATCAAGTCTCGGCATGTTTGCAGGCACTTTGTGGATCTTCATCAGATCGCGCTTTGTGAAAACTACCGCGCTTCCTTCTGTGGCTGTAATGAATCTCGGTGAAATTCCTGTGGACGGCGTGAAACTATTTGCGTATCCGACGCCGGAAGATCGCTGCATTCTTGTCCGCACCGGCGAAGACGAGTACAGCGCGTATAGCCAAAAGTGCACGCACTTGTCGTGCGCGGTTTACTACCAGAAAGACGGTCAGCAACTCGCTTGTCCCTGTCACAACGGATTTTTTTCCGCGAATGATGGCTCGGTATTGCAGGGACCGCCGCCGCGTCCTCTCCCTCGCATCCAACTGGAGCGCCGAAGGCAAGAGATCATCGCCGTCGGTGTTAAGGTGGTTTGATATGAAGGAAAAATCTCCAAGACAAAGACAGGGCCTCGTTGCAATGGATGGAGCGATGGCATTGGTCGTTCTACTGCTCATCGTTCAGATTTGGCTTTTGAGTGCGGCGCTGGAGAGTTTTCTTGCCGGGCACGTGGCAACAGCACTGCCCGCTGCGATCTTTTCTGGATTGCTCTTTCTTGCATGCTTCGGCCTAAATCTTTTTGTGGATCGCGTGGACCGCGATTCGCACAACATTGGAAACGATTGAAAGAGAAGTTGCATGAAGTTTGTGCGCCGAGTTAACAACGAGGTTCAAAATGAAGCCACTTTCTTTGCGTATTCTGCGGCTATTCGGAGAAATGGAAAAGAATCGACTGGATCTCCATACATTATTTGAAGCCGCCGGAAATAAACCAGACGAACGTAGCGACGTGCTCGATGCCATCGAGGAATTGACGCACGCAGGTCTTCTGGAAGCGTGCGGCGGTGACTTCTACGCCTTGACAGAAAACGGCAAGCGAACAGTCGCGCAGACTTGAAGTTCGGAAAAGGTAGCGGGTGATCACGGAAGCGTGTTGTAACGACGAGTTCGTTACACCGCCAAAGGTGGCCAACGATGAGTTCGCAGCAAGCACCAAACAAGCACGAAATGCCTGTCGCCAAAGTCGTCGGCCTGATCGACCTGGTCAATTACCAGGAAGGAGCTGTCGTCAGCCGGGCGCTGGTAAGCCGCACGACAGGAACGGTCACGTTGTTCGCGTTCGATGAGGGCCAAGGTTTGAGCGAGCATACAGCCCCGTTCGACGCTGTGGCGCATGTATTGGAGGGCGAAGCGGAGATTACGATTTCTGGCAACGCACTTCGGACGAAGGCAGGCGACGCGGTACTTATGCCTGCGAATCAACCTCACTCCCTGAAGACTATCGTTAGATTCAAAATGTTGCTGACAATGATCCGCTCGTGAGTTCCGCGAAACGCAACTCAAAAGTTGGGAACAATTTGGGAACAAACACTGCCGAACACCACCGAAAACCATCATGCATGACATAGGAAAAAGCTAGGCAAACCAACTACTTGGCGTTTCGACAATTGCCTGTCACGCAGGAGGTCGCGAGTTCGAACCTCGTCGGCCCCGCCAACTAAATCATTGAGTCCGCTGACGTCGTTTCTGCGCGCTAATTCCGCTTTCATCACTGTGTTCGCGACGCGTTTTTATTTAGTCTCGGCCTTTTGTTCCACGGCAAACCAGTTCACCGCTTGCCCGCCTTGCTCGGCCGTCGCCATCGCGGCATTCTCTCCTAGCGTGGTCACTCTTATGTTCCGTGAACCAAGGGTTGCGTTCAGAGCAACGTTGATCACTGCCGTTGCGGTTGTTGACGAAGTCACCGCAAAAGACATCACTGTGACTCCGGCTCCGAAATCGATGGCGCTCACGCCTTGCTGGAAATGCGTGCCCTTTCCTGTCAGTAACACAGAGACGTTCTGCGTTCCCGGAGAAACTCTGTTCGGACTTACTGTCTGCACAAAAGGTTCGCCCGTTGAGCCCACGACGAACACAGTTGTGGGCGTGCCGCTGTCTTGACCCTTCGACGGACCGGCAATTTCCCCAAGTGTCGTCACTCTCGCAACATGCTGACCAATCGTCGCAGTCGTGGCGATATTCAACACGGCAGTTGCACTCGTCGGCGAATCTATTTGAAGTGATGTCACTGTGATTCCATTTCCAAAATCGGCGGCGCTTACTGCTTGCTGGAAATGGGTGTTTTCCCCAGTCAGTGCGACGGAAACACCTTGCGCTCCGGGCAGCACGCTGTTTGGAGTGATCGCCGGCAGCCATGGAGATCCCTTTTGCCCCACGACGAATGTTGTGGCGGCTTTGGTGGTGGCCTGTCCGGCTGACAAACCAACGATTTCATTCTGAGTGGTGACCGTGACATCGTGGGCACCCAAGACTGCGGTGGCAGCAACGTTCAGAATCGCCGTCGCAGTGGTTGGCGAGGTCACCTTCAGCGCCGTAACGGAGACGCCAGATCCGAAGTCGGCTTTGCTCACTCCCGCTTGGAAGTGAGTGCGGTCTCCCGTCAATGTGACTGCAACATTTTGCGCACCCGGCAACACGCTTTGAGGAGATACTCCGGCGATAGCTGCCGAAGGCGTGGGATTTGTGCCGGTAGCACCAGCCGCTCCTGCCGCTCCACCGGAGCTTGCTCCCGTTCCGCTCGCCACTCCCGCAGCGCCTCCTGTCGGAGTAGCTTTCAAGACATTTACAGGAGCTCCGCCCCCTGCTGCCGGATTACTTGCACCTGCTGTGGCGGCAGCGCCGCCAGCCATTCCACCTACTGAACCAGTTCCACTTCCGGGGATCGCAGCACCGCCTGCAGGTCCGCTCGAACTTGCCGATCCCGCCGCACCGGAAGCGGCGCCACCTGCAGCACCTGTGCCTGCAGTTGCCCCAGACGCGGATCCCTTCGTGAAATTCCAAGTGCAGTTCGCGGGCTCATTGCCGCCTCCGGGGCGCTCCGGGATTGAAGTGCCGCCAACCATAGTGACTCCTGAACCCGCGACGGTGGCGTTGTCCGGACTATCTTCAATGACGGGCAGGATCCATTCCCCAGTTGAAGAGGGCAAGTTAGTCTGCGCGGGAGCGGCTCCGGTAGTAGATATCTGCCTAGTTCCGACAATGCCGTTCGGCGAATATAGCGGCGCATGATACGTCTTGACGACCAGGCGCTTGTCTGACGAGCGAACAAAAATGACCATGGGCGCGCTCATCGGCGCGACGCTTGTTTTCCAAGTTGAAGCCAGCACACGGGAAGGAGCCGGAGTTCGTTGCGCGGTGCCCTGACCGGAGACACTCCAGGTGGTGGGATATATCGCGAGGCCGCCCGGCCCGGTGAGTTTTGAGGGTTCGCCCGTCAACTTCCACGTCTGCGTTTCCTGATGTGCGTAGCCGTCCGTTTGAACGGATAGAGTGCACACCACTTGCCCCGACCAACTGACTTCTGGCGACTGAGCCAAAGCTGCGCTGCTCAGGACCAGCGGCAAGCACGCGATTCCAACGACGAGCTTCGAGCGTTTCGCGAGGCTTCTTAGTCGAGACGGCAAGTTCGTACTCTTCATGCAATGGGCTCCTTATTCGGACAAAAGAACACGATTTTTTTCGCAGGGCTTCTATTGCGTCTAATAACTAAAACGCAAAAAACATGAGGAGTGGCTCACGGCAGAAATGCTGTGGCTTCGATGGGCTTTGTTTGGCGGGAATATTCTTCTCGGTTCGAGGTTCTACGGACGGGGTAACGTCGGAAAACTTGTGAACAGCTTCAACGTGCTACACACACTTATACTTATCAACTTGATCGCGCTCGAGTCTCGCTCAGGTCCGCGCGCTTATTTCGCCGCCATCTGTTTGATCACCGAGTCTCTCTCCGCTACAGATACCGGCATACGATAATTTGCCTCGCCTCCGATTTCCTGCAGGAAGAAGAGCGCGTAGTCGCAGACGCGATAGTTATATTGCTTGTACACCATGTATTCTTGCGAGCCGAACACAGGGGCCGGACGCACGTCCGAGAGCATTTGCTTAAGAGCTGGCGTGGCGTTCTTCCCTGCTTCGATCATGGCGTGTGACGCGTCCTCCAAATAGAAATTTGGCAATCCCCACACATTGAAGTGTTTCGAGCTGCGCAGCGAATCAGTCAGAATCTTCGCTCTGCGGTCGGCAGGCAACTGAAGATAGGATTTGCTATCCAGTTTTCTGAGCAGCAGTAGTGGCAAAAGCCCGCGGGCATCGTTGTTGTCTGTCACGAGAGTAACCAAGGATTTCGAGTCGACGTTGGTTCTTCCCTTTAGCTCACGGAATGCCGGCGAATTGAAAGGCTCCCTCTGCGTTTCACTTTGTTCCATCAATTTGGCCAGAAGCGCAGGGTTGTCCATGGCGTGATAGGTCTCTTTGGTCTGCGCGGCCTGCTTTATCTGCGATTCCAGCCTCGTCTTGGCGCCGTTCTGTTCATCCGTCAAGACAACGGTTTTTTCTTGCCTCGAGCATCCGGCGATGGCGACGCACAGGAGCATTACCACTTGTACTGCGCTAAGTTTTTTCATCGTCGTTATCCTCCACAGATTTCGGGTCACAGATCCGACAAAGCTGGGAACGCGATGGCGTGCGACACCGTGCCCGTTCCGTCGCTCTCACTCCCTGACGTCGGCGCCCACGTGTTCCAGGCGGCAAGCGCGTTGTGAAATTCGGTATCCAGATCTTTCCACGCGGGAGAGGTGATGAACTTCTGGCCCACGTCGCTGCTGTCGAGTATGTAACTCCAGAAGTAGTAGCCGAGAATCTTGTTGTCGCAACTCCTTGAGCTGAAGCAGACGGCCACATCCACCGCGTAGAAGTAGATGTTAGCGCTCCATCCGCCCGGACTGTCGTAGAGTGTGTTGGCGGTGCCGTTCGCGCCGGGTGTATTCCAGCCGGAGTTGAATGTGCCGTCATTTTGCAAACCGTAGTAGCCGTGAGCGGCACCATCGATGCGGTCGATACTCCAACCGTTGGCGGTGGAGCGGGTTCCTTGCGGCTGGTCCGACGCGTAAACGTTCGTCTGCAAGTCGGCGTCATAAGCCCAGGTCATCTGGACCATAACGTCCTGCGTGCAGTCACAAGTCTTGCCGCAATCGGCTGGAGTAAACGTAAACGCGGAGGACAGCGGGAATGAAGTCCCGCTGGGCGTGCCAGTGAAAGCCCAACTTCCGCATTCCAGAGTTGATTGACATCCAGCCAACGAGAAAAGCAAGAAACCGAGCAGCGCTAGTCTCCCAAATGTTCTTGTCTTCATCTGCTGTCTCCTCATTCCTACACGTTCTCGAAAAAAACGAGATCGCTAAGCTGATCGCCTGCGCTTGGTTGCGAGTTCCGTGGCCCACAGCAAAACGTCCAATAAGTGTCCGCGGCGTACGCGGTCAATTTCCGCGTTTCCTTGCAAGACCTTAGAGGTTTCCAGAATGCACTCGCGCACGAAAGCGTCGCACGATTTGAGGGCTTCTTCGGGTTCATTGAGGCACCAGGAAACGGTGCAATCCCGCAATCCCTCAAAACAACGTAGAGTGAAATGATGAAGGCAAAAAGTTCGGCGCCCAAATGTGCCAGCACTTCGGTTGGAACAATTTTCAACCGAGCACCGAATCGGTTCCCCGCTTACATAAGCGTTGCGGAGAACGTCTCGACCTTTCAGTCGCGTATCTTCATTCGTTCTGTCGGATGGTTGAATCAAGTCTCGTTGCTCGGCTGACGAAGCGGCGTTTTCTTCTTCAATCATCCGTGCACCTCCGGCCACAGCACTCGCGGACTGTCGCTGGGTTGTTCGGCCTCGGGCGCGTTGGTGAATCCCGCCTCGTAGGTGTGAACTCTCGAGCACACGTCAATCAAGCAGCCGGCGGCCTGACGAACAATACGAGATCTTTCCCAGCAGTTCTCCTCAGACATTCTTTTCGTTGCCCACAAACTGACCACGAGAATCAGGCGGTGTTCCTGGTGAGAGTTCAAAATAATTGCGCCCGCAAAACCTCTTTGATGGCTCAGAAATTCCATCACTTGGCTGCGAACAAATTCCTCGAGAAGTTCGACTTTTCCCGGCTTGGCAATGAATTCAACCAGTCGAGCATTCAACGTCTCAGAAACGACCTCGCGGGGCATTTTCGGAGTTTCTAAGGCGTTCCATACATCTGGATTATGAAAAGCATTCTCGTTTACGTCCCGTTCCAATTCGACATGCAACGTACTCATCGGCATCCCACCTCGTTCTTCCACTGGCTTCATTCGGAGGGAGGCGCACCCCGCTGATTATTGGCGGGGGATACGGGATGCGCCTTCCGTGGCTAGCAATCACTACCGCTGCCCTATACTCGAGCCGTTCAGTTCTTACAGAACCAGGGCGCGAATACGTTTTAATAGTGTGCTTGGGAATCAAATCGTTTCATTTCAACGGAAAATAATTTTGTATCAGTCGAAAGTTCCAGATGCGGCGAAATATGAGGCTGCCGGGCCAGATTCTGAGCGGATTCAGGGTCGAGTTCGATTGCGCTCACGTCCTCCCGACGATATACTGACGCCCTGTTCGAGGTACGCGTGGATTTCTTCGATTTCAACGAGAGTTACCTTGAGCAGCTCCGCAATCGGGACTTCCGGACCGAGCAACACTTTTTCAATTATTTCAGCCAACTTCTGTTCATCAAGCTCCGCTCCCGTGTGCGCTGCTCCCAGGCAGTGGAGGACATCCAGCAGGAAACCTTCCTACGGGTGCTTAAAACTCTTAGAACTGAGACCGGAATCCGCAGCCCGGAGAAGTTCGGCGCCTTCGTAAATTCCGTCTGTAACAATGTTTTGCTGGAATACTACCGGTCCTCCAGCCACTCTAACGTCTCTGACGAGAATTCTGCAGACCAGCCGGACCGGTCCATCGACCTGGACGGGATGCTCACGACGAAGCAGACGCGGGAGCGTGTAAGAAAGATCCTCGACCAGCTACCCGAGAAGGACCGCCGTCTGTTACGCGCGCTGTTTCTGGAAGATATGGACAAAGATGAGATATGCAGTGAGTTTGGAGTTGACCGGGACTACTTGCGCGTCTTATTGCACAGAGCCAAACAGAATTTCAAGGCTTGCTATCAAGACCAGCCCGGTGTCCGGTCCGGCGTAGAGCATTAAATAGTATGAAACGATAAGAGCTGTCGAAACACTATCAAGTAGGATGAAATCTATGGATCATTTGGAAGCGGTAAAGCTTGGAGCGGCAGAGCGGTATCTGCTTGGCGAAATGTCTCCCCAGTTGAGCGAAGAGTTTGAGGAGCATTTCTTCGGCTGTATCGCCTGCGCCCAGGACGTGCGAGCCGGAGCTACGTTTGTAGAGGGCGCGAGGGACGTTCTAAGCGCTGATGAGGCCCCCACACCGGCACGCGTTATGCCGAAGGAACCTTCGCACGGTTGGTGGACGGCATTGCTGCGCCCCGCGATCCTGGCACCCGCGATGGCTCTTTTGTTACTTCTCACCGCATATCAAAATATTGTTGTGATTCCGGGCTTGTCTAAAGCTATCTCGGAATCGAACACACCGCAGACAATACAATCTTTTTCACTGGCCACGGCGGGTTCCCGAGCAGGCGGAACCCTTTCTCTGGCCGTCGCGCAAAATAGACCGTTCACTCTTTTTGTTGATGTACCAACAGATAATCAATCTGATTTTTATACTTGTGACTTGGAGACCGAGTCTGGCACTCTTATTGTGTCGTCAAAAGTGTCGACCGGCGAAGCGAAGGAGACTGTGCAAATGCTGATTCCCTCTGGTCGTCTGGCAGCCGGCAAGTACGTGCTGGTTGTGCGAGGCCATCGGACAGCGCCGGAATCGATTTCGGAAATTACACGGTACCCGTTCACTCTCGACTTCATAAAATAGCTCAACTCCACGCTCACGAGGTCAATACCAATGGCTCAAAGCACGAGAACCTACCATTATAACGCCCACGGTTACGCACTCAGCGGTCGCATCGATCGGCCAGTTCAACAAGTAATCGAAGTTCAAGCCGGAATGTCCCTGTCAACTAGCGGCGGCCACGGCTCTGCACGCACTGAAAATTTCCGATTCAGCGAAATAGTTTCGTTCGACGCAGCATACACGCACGTTTCCGGAAGCCGGAAGGCAGAGGACAACAGCCACACGACAATGGTTTCGTCCACGGTCGAAGGACTGAACATTCTCGATATGGTCACGGCGGACCGAATCGTTGCGCGCCTCGCCTCGCAAAACTCTCCCGGCGACAAAGAGTCGCACATCCTCCTACTCGGTAGCCATTTTGAAAATCTTAGGATTGCCGGTTGTCCCGTAGACGTGGAACTCAATAACGAACTGTTTGTGAAAATGGATACATTCGAGGCTGTGAGAAATGAGTTTCAATCCAACGCTGATTTCCGCAGAATGGCGGAGGATCCGTTCGGCAACGGGCAAGTCCAGAAATTGCCCGACACTCATGGAGAGCTTCATTGCTCGCTCGTCAAGGACATGAAAACTGCTTGTCCAGGAGTAAAGCGGCAGGGGCACATATTTACCGTGCCGCAATTTGGAAAAATATTTTTGGCGGAAGTTATCGCCGAACACAGCAAACGAACTTTGACGATGCTCCGATTAGAGTTGGGCTCTCCGACGTGCGGCTGCTTGGACGTGACTGGGATTCAAGGCAATGGAAAGCCAATTCCGCCGCTACCGGGATCCGGTTCTTAACAGTTTGGATTCTGCTGTTCGTTTGCGCAGGCGGTGGGTGCCGGTCTGCGCTTTCTCCTTCACAAACCTACGATAGCGTAATCCAGAAAACGCAAACCGGCGATCTGGAAATCGCTCTGCGCGCCGCTGATGAGGCCGAACGTAAATACGAAAACAAGAACGTCGAATGGTCGTGGCGATTTCGCGTACTCAAGGCGCACATCCTTGTCTTGCGAGGTGCGTACAAAGATTCCCTCACGGTCCTCGACGAGAATGTTCCCGCCGAATTTGCTTACACCGATCTCGCCGCGCGGAGAAAAATGGTCCAGGGCCTCGCGAACGAATACTTAGAGCGTTTCGACGAGTCAGCAGCAGATCTCCACGAGGCAGAGTTGAATGCAGATTCGTCCCATCCTCAATTGCAGGGCGAAATTGCGCGAGCGCTCGGCACGCTTGAAGCCGAACGAAAGAACTACGACGCCGCAGACGCAGCCTTGCACCGCGGATTGCTCGTCGCCCGCCAACACAATTTGCACTCTCTCGAAGCCAGCGTACTTGGCGACCTGGGATTTGTTGCCATGAAGCGCGAGCACTACGACGAAGCGATCGATTGGGATCGCAGCGCGCTGCAGATGTCTCACGACTTGAAGGCGAGCCTCTACACTTCGGGAATACAAGGAAATATGGGCTGGAGTTACTTTTCGATGGGCGATTTTGAAAACGCCAAGTCGCTTTTTGAACAAGCTGAAAGGGCTTCAGCACAGGCAGGACTTTCCAGCGATCACATCAACTGGCTGATCGACACAGGAGTTGTTCAGTTCGCGCAACATAACTACGGACCTGCGGAAAACACGATGATGCAAGCCTTACAGTTGGCGCGAGATCTTCACGACAGCGGGTCAGTTATCCAATGCCTGAATTATCTTTCGCAAATGGTTTTGGAATCCGGCGCAATTGATACTGCGGAAAAATACAATTCCGAAGCGAGTGCTTTGCAAAAAGCGGGACTCGATCAGCTTGGAGTACTGAAATCTACCCTCGTCGCCGGCCGAATCGCGTCCGGAAAACATCATTTCACCGAAGCCGGGCAGAGTTTCAAAAGTGTGATTCAAAATCCAGGAGCAGAATCTTCGTTGCGATGGGAAGCGGAATCGCGCCTCGCCAAAGTCTATGAAGAGATGGGGCAACCGGCAAAAGCGGAGCAAGAATTCAGAAAATCCATCGAGACGATCGATGCGGCGCGCTCATCGGTGAAGAGCGAAGAATTTCGCATGTCGTTTCTTTCCAGCGCCGTGGCTTTCTACGATGATTTTATTAGTTTTCTGATTTCTCAAGGCCGTGTTGAAGATGCTTTAGAGGTAGCCGAAATTAGCCGCTCTCGCACCTTGGCTGATGGACTGGGAGTTGGGTCAGCTAAATTATCTTTTCCAATTAAGGGCTTCCAACCGAAGCAAATCGCGACTCGTTTGAAAAATGTAGTGCTTTCTTATTGGCTTGGCTCTCCCCATTCCTATCTCTGGGTCGTTACACCGGGTCGGGTAACTCTAATCACTCTGCCGCCCGCGGATGAAATCAATCCACTTGTGGAGTCCTATCGCACGGCGCTCGTTGGTCCGCGCGACGTGCTGGAAACTGAAAACGCCGCCGGAACAAAACTTTACGATATGTTGATTGCTCCGGCGCAGGCGCAGATACCCAAGGGCTCTCACGTCACGATTCTTCCGGACGGAAGTCTCTACAATTTAAATTTCGAGACGTTGCTGGCCCCTTCCCCACAATTGCACTATTGGATCGATGACGCCGTTATTTCGAGTGCGAATTCACTGATGCTTCTCTCTTCGCCGCAGAAACAAATCGCAGAACAATCGAAGAAGCTCCTCCTCGTCGGTGATCCAATTTCTCCGAACAGCGAATTCCCGAATCTTCCACAGGCCGCCACCGAGATGGATCGAATTGAGAAATATTTTCCGGCACCGGAACGAATCGTCCTTTCGCGCGAGCATGCGACTGCGGAAGAATTTCTGGCAAGTCAGCCTTCGCAGTTCTCGTATATCCATTTCGTGGCGCACGGAACCGCAAGCCGGATAAGCCCACTCGATTCCGCGGTGGTCCTGACAAAAGAAGGCGACTCGTACAAGTTGTACGCGCGGGACATTGTTAAAAATCCGCTTCGCGCGGATTTGGTGACCATTTCAGCGTGCCATGGCGAAGGCGCGCGAACTTATTCCGGAGAAGGACTCGTCGGTCTGACCTGGGCGTTCTTAAGAACCGGTGCACATGGAGTGATCGCGGCGCTTTGGGACGTGAGCGACAATTCGACGCCGCAATTGATGGATCAACTGTATGCAGAAATTACTAAGGGTGTGGCCCCCGACGTTGCGTTGCGCGACGCCAAACTTACAATGCTTCATTCCAACACAGTATTTCGGAAACCGTTTTACTGGGCGCCGTTTCAATTGCATCGAGGCTCCTAGCGGCTGTAAAACCAGAATTGGCAAAATGAGGGCTACGAAATCTTTCGTTGCACGATATTAATATTTTCAATTGCTCCGGCAATCCTCGCCACGGCTTCGCAGCCGCGCTAAATCAGCGGATTTTCGCTCGCTGCTGACCGGTCCCGTCAATTTTCAGCAGTGAATTGCAGTTCCAACAGATGAGACCAGATGGTTCACAAATCGATGGAATAGCGTTATCCTACGTCCGCCGATGCGCGCCACATGGCGCGGTCGAGACTCTCGCGAAAATATTTTCTGATCACAAGGAGCGCAATGTCAGACGGACTGCGTGAATTTCTAGCCCTTTCCTACTCGGAACTTGAGGATATGAATCTTCAGGCTAAAGAACAACGCTCGAAGCGAGTCGCGGCCCACAAACTTCAAGAGGAACGCATCAAGTACCTTACCGACGAAAAGCGTGTGAAAGCGGTGACGGTTCTCTTCAGCGATCTTGAAGGCCGTCTGCACATGCTCGATTACGACAAGAAATTTCTCACCAAGAATTGGGACAATTTGACGTTCGACGGTTCGTCGATTCGCGGCTTTACCGCGCAACGCGAAAGCGATCTGCGTCTGCAAATGGATTGGAGCGCGTTTTATTGGGCGCCTGCGGACATATTCGGTTCCGGAAAAGTTTTGGTTTTCGGCGAAGTGATCGACAAAGGCGGCGCAACCTACGGCGCGGATATGCGCGGCGTGCTGAAGGCGTTCGCCGAGAAAGCATATAAGGACGAGGGCTACACGCTGAACGCGGCCAATGAAATCGAAGGGTTCCTGTTTCACGGCGCTGACGCGGAGAGCCGCTATCACGAGACTGGCAAGTTTGATTACGTAAACACCGGCGGCTACTATCATTCCCTGCCCGGCGATTCTCTGAGAACTTTCATCGACACTGCTGCCGAAGTGCAGCGCGCGATGGGCTTTCAGAATGAGAAGGATCACCCGGAGGTTGCGCCTTCACAGTTTGAAATCAATTACAGTTACGGTGAAGTGGTCGCCGCCGCGGACCAAATCCAACTTTACAAATTAATCTGCCGTCAGGTGGCCACGAAGATGGGGATGACGGCTTCCTTCCTTCCGAAACCAGTTGTGGGTGTGAACGGCAACGGCATGCACACGAATATTTCGGTCAGCAAGGGAAGCAAGAATATTTTCTGGGACGCAAAGGGCGAAGAAAAAATCAGCAAGTTCGGCTGGTCATTCGTCGACAAAATTCTTACGCACGCCAGCGACATCTGCCTGATTCTAAATGCGAGCGTGAACGCATATCGCCGGCTGGATCCTCACTTTGAAGCCCCTAATCAAATTAAAGCTTCAGCTGTTGACCGCGGCGCGATGGTTCGCATTCCGATTGGCAACGAAAAAAGCTCCCGCGTTGAAGTACGCTCGGTGGCACCGGATGCGAATCCTTACATGGTGCTCTATTCGATTTTCAAAACTGGATTGGATGGCGAAATTGCGAAAATCAAGAACCTTCGCCAGGCCGAACGCTATTTGCCGGACAATATTTACACGGCGCTCGCCGATTTTAGAGGTGCGGCGTGGACATCAAAACTATTGGGACAGGACGTGAAAGATCGCTACGCAGATCTGAAGCAGGCTTCTGCTGACCGTTGCGCGCGGCACTTGGGCACGTTCGTGAAAGTGCCCGAGGTTCAATACCATCACGAAGTGTATAACCAATTCTTGTGGAATATGTTCTGAGATAATTTTGGGATCGGCGCGGCTGACGTAACTTCACGCTTAACCGTGCGAAGTTGCGTCGCCAATCTCAGCGAATGTAAGTCGAATACGTGAAATCCTGCGCCTTCTGCGGCGTGTGGCACGTGAAGCAAGCCTGGATCACGTGCTCCGTGTCGGACAGGAGCGGCTTCGCCGGGTCGCCTGCAGAGAAAACTTGAAAACCCCAGCCTCCCGTCGTGGGATATTTCTTTGCGTCCTTCACCATTACCCCAACACCTTTTTTGATTCCTTCGACATAAGTCCCATCCTTCAGCAAAAAGTCATGCACGTCGTCCGCGAAAACAGTTCCATCAGGATATGGATACGGCCCGCCGTTTTTCAGCGTCGCCAATCCCTTCGCGTTCACGTAAATCATGTGCATGCCGGGGATCTGCGCGAAAAGCGGGCTGTCTTTTGTCACGATCAGAGTGTTGACGCCGAACCAATTCCGGAATTCAGTCGGAAACTGAACGCCTTCATCTCCATTCACCGTTGAAACGGCGCCAAAGGAAATCAGAATTCCAGCGAGGGCGAGCAAAGTCAGAAGTTTACCGCTAAGAAGTTTGCGCGGCATCGGTACTCCTTCGGGTGAGAACGGGCGATACCCGAAAGTAGCACTGAGCCGCTACCAAATCAATATCCGGAACCCGGAGACAGCTGTGTTTCGCCGCGCCTACTGCACCAATTTTACAGGCGCTCGCCAGAACGCGATTTTCTGTCCGGCCGGATCCAGCACACTGACCTGACAATCGTATTCGCCCTGCGGAATATCTTTCAGCGCAATATCAAAATTCAGCGACATCGTCTTCAGCGCGTTGCTCATTCCGGAAACAACCTTCATCGGCGGCGTCTCAAATACTTTCGTCGAGCCTTTATAGAACGTCACGAAGGACACGAGCGGCTGTGCCGTCGTCGCGCCCTGCTGATACGCCTGCAGATAAACGTACATGCTGCGACTCTTGCTAAACACACGCGTGACGCTGGGAATTAATTTCGCCCCATTTACGACCAGCGGGTTCACCGCTTCCTGAACTGCCCGATCTTTTTCCTTCGCGGCGTTATAGATCGCGTCCTTCAAATCAACTTTCTGACTGCTCAACACCACGGCGCTAATCGGGATTTGCTTATCCACTTTGTTCAAGTTCGGAATCGTGAACGAACGCTGATACGTTCCGATTCTTCCCGTCTCATCGTCGCGCGCCAGAACTTTAATCGTGTATTTCCCGGGCAACAGCGTGTAGCCGGTGTCATATTCAATTGGACGCTTCGCCAGTTGCGCAGCCGTCGCGTCGCTCAGTTTGATGTCCACCTTGTCGTGAAGATTCGTAACGGTCCTGCCGCCGTAGGCGTCCTTGATTTCACCGATGAAATCAATCAGCGTATGCTCTGCTCCGCCTCTTTTCGCGAGTACCAATTCCCTTCCCGGAATTTTCATGATGATCGGCACAAAATATTCGGCGCGATTCAACTGGAAATAATCCACTTCCATATCAATCGTAAGGTCCGTGATAGGATCTTCCATCATCAACGCGTCTTCCAGTTGCCGTTCTTTATCCGCAACGGTAAATTTTCCGAATACCTTGCCGGCGTAATATCCCTGGCGGTAATCCAGTTTCGCTTCCAGCTCCGTGCCCACTGTAATTTTGATGCGTCGGAATTTTCCGTCCTGCGCGGTGTTCGTCGTGTAGTAGCCGATGATGTAGTAGCTAGAATCGGACTGCTGCGCCTGCACAATTCCCTTCGATAGATCGTTGTAATCCAGCAGCGCCTTGCCGCCCGTATCCGCGGCCAATCCGTAAAGCGTGTCCTGCGTCTGCTGAAATCCCGTGGTGACCGCCAGCGCCGCTTGTCCGTTATACATTCCCACGCCGCCTTGCGAACCGCGCGTCGCGTCACCCAGCGGAGCAGATGCTACCAATCCGCGCGCGTCAATCGGCCAGAATTCCACGCCGGATCGAATCGCAGAGTCCACCGTTGCGTGCAGTTGCGCCTGATTATCAATTCCATTCAGCCGCATGCCGCTGGCGAAATAAATCAGCATTTTCTTTTCGCTCAGTTGACCCAGCATTTTCGTGGCGGTTTGCAGCGCGGCAAGCTGACGGTCAGTGTTAAAAATATTGAACTCACTGTCGTCCTGACCAAACGCCGCACCCGTGTCGGAAGCGCTGGCATCGTCGGCGGCTTCGTCCAGCCCCTGCCCCTCGCCCACCACCAGCGTCTGCAGAACGCTCAAGAGCTTGTTGCGGTCGTCCGTAAAATTTGTCAGCACGTCAACGCCGGCGCCCGCATATCTCATAATGGAGATCAGGTCAGCAGTCGTCATCTGCGTCCTGATAAACTTTTGCGCCGCGGAAAGCGCGCGAATCTGATCCTGCTGCGGCATGGAGCTCATGTCAAAATACAAACCAATCAGCCGGTGATCCTTGTACAAAATACTTCCCGGCTTTTCCGTGGAAATTGTAGCTCTGCCCAGCTTGTTATAAATTTTGATGTCTTCCGGCTGGTCGGATGGAAGAATCGGCGCTTCCGTCGGCGTCGTCGGCAAATCTTCCTGATCCACGAACGCGATCTTCTGCACGACGCCGTCTTCCGTCAGCGTGAAATCCTTCGCGGTTAATCCCTTGATCGGTTTTCCCTGCTTGTCCTTCACGCCGACCAGCTCGATAACCATCTGCGTGGTCACAGCAATCTTCTGCTGCGGACCTCCATTACCGGCAGGCGCGGCGTTCTGACCCACCTGCTGTGCGGTGGCGGTCAGGCAAAATAACAAAAATAAGGCAGTTGCGCGTCGCATCGATCAGAACCTCAAGCGCGCAATTGTTTTTATTGTGCGCATTTGATTTGTGCCGGCCGCTGTTCCGAAGGCCGGATTGAATGCCGGGTCGACGCCGAGCGCCGAAATATTGGTAAACCAGTTGGTGTATGTAACGTGATTCAAGAGATTGTTTGCGTCAAATTCAAGGCTAAGACTGTAACGATCTTTCAAGTGGAACGACCGCGCCAGCGATGCATTCAAACTGAATTGTGCCGGCCCGGTGATCGTATTTCGTCCCACATTTCCAAATTGGCCGGACGCGGGAAGCGCAAAAGCCGCAAGATTCACAAACGCTCCGTTCGGTGCGTTATATAGAGGCGCACCTGTCGAGTTCGGCCGAAGCGTTCCTGTAATTCCAGTCCCGGGAACCTCTTCATTAATAAACACCGTTTGCGGCAAGCCGGTGCCATACGTAACCGTGTTGACGAACGTCCATTCCTTGTACAGTTTGCCTCTCCAGCCACTCAGCAATGTTCGCCCGCCAAGTCCCATGCCAGTCGTGTACTGCCAACTGAAATTCACCAGATGCCGCTGATCGAAATTAGAGAGTCCGCGCTGCCCGCCCAGATTTGTCCAGTCCTGCGCGCACACCGAGCAGCCGCCGCCACCCGAAACGCCTGCGCCGCCAACTGTGGAATCATCGTCAATGGATTTTGAGAATGTGTACGTCAATGTGGACGTCAAACCGGCGCGCAATCTTCTTCGCAATTGCAACGATCCGGACTCGCGCGTCGAATTTCCATTTGAAGTAAGAAATGCAAATCCAACAGGACATCCCGGGCACGGATTCACCGCTCCCGGCGCATTCGTGTTCGGAAGAAATTGCTGGGCGCCGCGCGATCCTTTATTTCCCAAATACGTCGCCGTCATCTGCATCGACCACGGCAAATCACGCTGCACCGAAAGCTGCCAGGTCTGCACGTAGTCCACACGGTAGTTTGGATCCACCGCAAAAGTATTTGCCGTGGTTGAAGGACAGGTATTAAATCCATTCGCCAGCGTCAGCGGACATGCCGCCGAATTTTGCACCTGCAAACTCTTCGAGAGCGGAGATTGCTGCGCCATCGCCGTCGCAATCGATTGGTAAACCGAAGTATCGAAGTTGACGGAGTATCCCGCCTTCACCAGGACGGACGATCCGGAAATCGGGCGCCAGGAAATTCCCAGCCGCGGCTGAAGGCCATGTTTATCGGGTTTCACAAGAGAACTTGGATACGCTTGCTGCGTGAGCGGACCAGTCGGATTGTTTGCAATCACCGGCGCGACGGCGGCAAAATTCCCGGCCACATCCAAATTCACCAGCCGGCCGAACAGCTCGGTAATCGGCGCGCCATAATCCCAACGCAGGCCCACGTGAACGCTCAACTGCGGAGTCACTCTCCAATCGTCATCGACGAATGCATCGTATAAAGTCTGCCGGAAATATTTGTCCGCGTTACCGAACGCGATGCCACTCGTGTCCGGAACCCCGAGAAGAAAATCCGCAAAATCGGAGCCTGTTCCACTTACAGGTTTTCCTCCCACGATTTGCTGGGTCGCGCTCCCTGTAAAACCAAAACTGCCGCGCGGATTCTGCTGCGAAAGTAAATTAATTTCTTTCCTGTTTAGATCTGCACCGAATTGCACGCTGTGATTGCGGTGGCTCCACAACATGCTATATCCCACCTGCTCTGTCTGTGTGCGATTGTGCGCGCTTTGCCCGTCCGAAAGTCCGTTGATGCTCGAAAAGCCCAGCGCCGGCGGTCCCCAGTTGACCGGCTCCTGATTATTGCCGGTGATTCCCGCGTTGCCGGAAATGTTTGTGACGTTTGCAAAATTCGGCGTCAACGTTAAAGCCGACCGGCTAAACCGGTATGTAGCTGTCCCGCCCAGGCGTGGAGTAAATCGATGCGTCCACGACCCGTTCGCATTCAGCCCTAGCGTGTCCGTTGTATCCACAAATCCGAACAAGTTCGGCGAGCTGGAGCGATTGCTCGCAAACGCAAAGCCACCGGAAAAACTATCCTTGCGTCCAACAGACTTGTTCATCCGCAGTTGTAACGCGTCCTGATGCTGTTCGTTATTGATCGGAGCCTGATAGTTGAACTGAGGATTTCCAACAATGTTCGGCGTCGGAAATAAACTCAACAATGAAGCCGCTTGCGTGCTAATCGGAATGATGTTGCCTGCAAATGGTGTGCCTGTCGCTGGATTGAAGATCGGCGTCGGCAGCGCCGAAAGATCTCCAGCACGTTCCGCCACGGTCGGCACCAGCCCCTCACCGATCGAGTTGTTGCTATTTCGCGTCCACTGGTAGTTCACCGTAAAAAACGGTCCGTTTTTTATCAAATGCGGAATCTTAATCGGGCCGCCCAACGAAAATATGCCAGTGATTCGGTTGAACCCAGCCTTCGGCACCGCGTGTCCGCTCAACGCGTACGGGCTCGCATCCAACGCAGAATTATCAAGAAGCATTCCAATGCCGCCGTTGTAGAGCGACCTCCCACCCGCGCGGCTATTTCCAAATGCCGCCATCTGCGCGAATGGCGAAGCCGCTCCGTTATTCACGCTCCCGTTGATAAGGAATCCGTCCGCGGCGCGTTGGTCTGGTTCTTCGGCCGCTGGCGCAGCAGCTGCAGGTGGAGCGGTCTGTCCGGGCGCGGTTGCAGGCGTGCCCGGGGCGCCCGGAGTGGCGTTCTTTGCCGCTGGTTTTGTTGGATCCACCTTGCCCGGAGTTTTTGCGGCGCTCTTCGTGTCCGTTGGTTTCGTTTCTTCGGGCTTCGGCTGTGGAGGTTCAGCAGCCGGAGGAGGTGCCGCCGCGCGCACTTCAGCCTTCATATCGTCCAGCGGAAGCATTTTCAATTCCCACGGCGGCGCGACCGGAGCATTTGCTCCGATCACCACTTGATCCTTCATCGTCACAAAGCCGGACATTTCAACTTGAAGCGTCCACGTGCCGTTTGTAATGTCAGGAAATGTGAACACGCCCTGCTCGTCGGTAACGGCCACAAACTTCTTGTCGTCCTGCGTGGCTGTAACCGTCGCACCGGGCACGGCGAATCCGTTAAAGCTCACCTGTCCCTGATATCCCCCAGGATAGGCGGCAAAATTGGAAGCCATCAGAGACGCAATCGTCAGCAGAATGACGATAAAGTTTTCATATCGCGGCAACGCCATCCAGTACCCCGCTCTCCATATTTGATCTGAGTCTCTGCGTACCTGTAGCTCTTCACTCTAGACGGTCTTATCCAATGGCGAGTTACCCATTTCAGCAATACATCGCAAAAGTTATACCGCTTCGCCAATCCAGGCTTAACAAATAAACGCCTTCAGTTAATTCCCCGAGGGTTTTTCCGCGTGATCGATTACAAAAATTTCCACCGGCCCCTTCGCCGATTCCAATTTCAATCCCAACTGGTCCTGCACCGCCGTGTAAATCGACGGTGCAGTGGCATCTGCGTCTTGTTGCGCGTCTTCCGGTGCATATTCAAGTTTGTAATCGTATTTTCCGGTCAGTCCCGTCTTATCGAAAACGGGGCGGCCGCATATGTTCGCCAACGTAGCCGCGAGACCATCCATCGTTGCGCCACGGCCCGTCATATTTCGCGAACCACCTCGAGAAAATGAGATGTTTGCTCCACCACCGCTAAGCGACACGCTTTTCCCGCCGCCAGCTCCACTGCCCCCACCCACGCTAATTGGGCCGCCTGGACCGCCCTTGGCCGCGGCAAGACCATCCTTCGCTTCCTTCGCCGCCTTTTCCGCATCGGGAGACTTGTCCTCAGGCTTTGACTCCTGAATTTTCGGTCCACCTTTTGCGACCACAAGGTTATAAACCGCAAGCTCTTTGGTTTCGCGATGCAACGTCAATTTGAATCGGTCAGCCAAAAGCAATTGCAGCATGTGTTGTCGCGCTAATTTCATTTCATCCGGCGTAAGCTTCTTGAATTCCTCAACTCGGGCCGGATCAATCTTGGCTTCAATGTCGTACCGTTCCGTGTTCATCCAGTCCTGCATGCCGGAAATTCGATCCTTACCAACGCCGTACGCGTTTTGAAAAAGCAGCATGAGCGGAAAGTTGTCTATCGATACGCCGTCATCCGTATAGCGCATTCCCATCCTGAAAAATCCGTTGCCGCTCGCTTGCTTGCTTACTTTTACCGAAGCTACGTCGTATTCAAATGTAGCGGCGACTCCCGTTATCGGCGCCGACGAAGCCGACCGTGTGGCTGCTGACGCCAAGGCCGAGTCCAACAGAACCTGCTGCGTGTCCTGCGCACGGCTCGGAGCAACGCCTGCAAATCCAAACACGATAGCCGCACACACGGCCACCGCTCTGCCCACGCACACAAAGCCTTTTCCACTCAAATTCAATTTGCTTGAGACTTTCATTCTGCCTCCAATTTTCCGGACGGAATCATCACTCGACCGCTTCGTGCGATCATCCGCACACAAAGCCAGTCCCTATCTATTCCGTCCAGCAAGGCAGAAAATTCCATTTTGTTCCGGAAACTAATTGTCAGACGCCTTCTCCAGATGCTCGATCACAATCATTTCAACTTGCCCTTTGCCCTTATCCAATTTCAGGCCCAGCTGCTCCTGAACGGCAACCGTCAAAATGGGGCCAGTGGGTTCCGCAGAAGGGTCCGCTGGAATTGCGCCAGATGGCACGCCGCTCGGTGGTGGCGGACCAAATCCCGGTCCACCGCCGCCGAGATTCTCCGGCGAAAATGTCAGCTTGATATCGTAGTTTCCTTTCAGGCCGGTGTCATCAATTACAGGGCTGCGCAAAAATTGCGACAACATTCGCACCAGCGCTACCATCGGCACCGCATCAGCAGCCACCGTCATTCCGCCAGCACCCGCGCTAACCATCATGCCGCCACGTCCGGGTCCACCTCGCCCCGGGCCTCCTGCGCTGGAACTCGCCTGTGGGCTGGAACCAGGAGCAACCGGTTTCGCTTCCACAAGTTTCGATCCATTCTTCCCAATCGTCAGTGTGTAAGCGGGAAGCTCTTTCGATTCGCGATGAATCGTCATCTTAAAACGGTCCGCCAAAAGCGCCTGAAGCATTTTCTGCCGGACCTGAGTGCGATCATCTTGACTGAGCTTCGACAGTGCGTCGGCAACGGCGCCATCCATTTTCGCGTCAATTTCAAATCGATCGGTGGTGAACCAATCTGGCGCGCCGGTAATTTGGAAATTTTGAATTCCGTACGCCTGCGCAACCAGCATCTGCAAAGTCGCGCCCGACGCGATAAAACCGTCGGCGGCGTAATTGATTCCTACGCGCATCATTCCAGGTCCTTCACCTGCGCCCGGCTTGTACGTTTTGATCGTCGCTACTTCATATTCAAAAACAGGCGCAGCGGCGGTCGCGTTTTGTGCCGACGACTGTGCGCGGCTCGGCGTCGCACTCACAAATCCAATCAAAATCGCAGAAGCAAATGCCGCGAATAAGCTCGCGCTCAACAACCGTGTTTTGTAACGTCCCAATTTGTTTTTCATACCTGTGGCCTCCAGAGCCGTACTAAGTACATAGACTCCGCTCGGCCGTATCCGTCTCACTAATTATCCGTCGGCTTTTCGTCAATGTGATCAATCACCAGCACCGGAGCCATGCGCTTTTGTTTTTCAAGTTTCAGTCCGAGCTGCTTGTAAATTGCATCAAACAGCGATAGCGCTCCGCTTGGATCTGGAGCCGCATTCGCATCACTCGGTGCACTCGGCACAGCAGCATTGTTTGCGCCGGGATTCAGCAATCCCACCGGGCTGAAACTCAGCACGAAATCGTAAGCGCCTTCCAAACCCGTCGCGTCTTTCACCGGACTAAAAATATAACCGCCCACCTGCTGTTGAAGCGCTTCCGCAAATTGCGCCATCGTCATGTTCTGGCAGTTCATTAATCGCGCAAGAATTGGAGTCGCGATTCTCGGATCTTTTCCGTCCGGTCCCGGTCCCTCCTTGCAGCCCGTTCGATTCGTCGGATCGGCCTTCTTGATTTTCGGATTTACGGCCGTCAACGTGTACGCGCTAATTTCCCGGTCTTCCGTGTGGACTTTCATCTTGAATCGCTCAACCAGCAGCAATTGCATCATGTGCCGCAGATCATCGATGTCGATTTGCGGAGTGTTTCCCGCACCGGGCCCGGTCGGAGCGGCCGCCACATCAGCGGAAGTCTTCGCAAGGATTTCCCACTTCGCCGTGTCCAACCATTTCGGCGCACCAGCCAGCTGTTCTTTGTCATTCGGATTTAAATTCCATGCGAACGAGACGAGAAATCTCAGAGTCACGCCCTGCAGACTTACCTGCCCGCCCTGAATGTTTCCGGTAAGCTGCGTGTCCGGAAGGCTCGGCTTGATCACCGCTACCTCAAACTCAGCCGGCGGCGCTGGCGGCAAACTCGCCGTCACTTCCGGCGAATTCTCCGTAGGCTTTTCGTTTACGCTATCTACCACAATCACGGCCGTCGCCGCCTTCTGCGCTTCCAGCTTGAGACCAAGTTGTTTATCCATCGCATCGAAAATCGAAATGCCATCCGCTCCAGCCGTCGTCACCAAATTTCGCGGACTCCACTTAAATTCAAAATCCCAATTCCCTTTCAGCCCGGTCGAATCAATCACGGGATTCGTCAAATACCCTCCCGCGTATTGCCGCAGCAGCGGAGCAAAATCTGCCATCGTCATGTTGTGGCACGTGGCGACAACATAAAAATTCGCCGGTGGTTGAGGATTCGGCGGCTCGGTGCGAGGATCGCAACCGCTATTTCCTCCGCTCGCCGCTTCCTTCAATTTCGATTTTCCTTTTCCGGCCGTCAGCACAAAAACCGGCATCGGCTTCGTATCGTTGTGCACCACAAGTTTGAATCGCTCCGCCAGTAGCGCTTGCAACAACGGCTTCACCGTTTCGGGAGTAGTTGAAGCGGGCGCTTTCGCAATCACATCAAAGTGATCTTTCTCCAGCCAACTCGGTCCGCCCTGGACTTTCTCGTTGTCGACGCCATACGCCGCGGAAATCAAATCCAACATCGTCGCGTTCTTCGCAACATACCTGCCGCGTTGCAAAACACCGCCGTTGAAAAACTGCTGGCCGGTCGTTTTCGGACTTACGTGCACATCGGCAAGCTCAAATTTGGCGGGTGCTTCAGGGGATTGAGAAAACGCCGCGCTACAAATCAGCGCGAATAAACTCAAACTGGCGAGTGCTCGCTTCATAATTCCAACCTCCATTTCCGGCATTCCGTTCGCGGCGAAACCTATCGCTGAGGACCTACGAATCAATTAGTATCCGAAAATCCCAGGCCCTTTCCTATATACGCCGCAGTCCCCCATAAGGTTTCGCGTCTAAACATGCAACGATGCCGGAATGGCGAATGGAGTTGTCATTTCGCAATATCCACTCGATCTTTTCACCACCTGTTAATTATCCGAGGGCCTCTGAATATGATCGATTACAATAATTTCGACCGGCCCTTTGCCCGACTCCAATTTCAGTCCGAGTTGTTCCTGCACCGCCGTAAATAAATCCGTGCCATCTGGATCCGCCGGAATCCCCGACGATGCTCCAGCGGACCCACCATCCGCCGGCGTCCCACCAAACTGCCGGATCTGCGCCGCGCTCGGCACAAATTGCCAGGAATAATCGTACTTCCCGGTTAGACCTGTTTTGTCCACAATGGTTCGCCCCATTTGCTGCCCCAATATCGCCACGATGAACGAGATCGGCAATCCGCGAAACGTCATCAGCCCCTTGTCGCCGACCTGCATTGTTCCCGTGCCGCCTTTTCCGTCGGGAATTTTAATTCCCTCGGTCGGCGTGTCGCCCGGTTTCGATTCCTTAAACTTCGGCCCGTTTTTTCCAATCACCAAAGTAAGAACAGGCAATTCCTTCGTCTCACGATGAAACGTCAACTCGCACCGCTGCGCAAAAAGCGCCTGCAACATGTTCTGCTGCACTGTTTTGCGATCGTCCGAGCTCAATTTCTTCAGCGCGTCCACCACCTCAGGATCCATCTTCGCGTT
The DNA here is from genome assembly GCA_963778235.1 of uncultured Acidobacteriota bacterium. GTDB lineage: Bacteria > Acidobacteriota > Terriglobia > Acidiferrales > UBA7541 > DASTCZ01. Next base: position 698,247 of record CAVZTQ010000001.1, read on the forward strand.
GATGTCGAATCTTTCCGTCGACACCCAGCCCGGCAATCCCACAATCCTGTCCGCGCCAACACCAAACGCGCCTTGAATCAGAAAAACCAGCGGGAAATTTGATACGTCTATCCCTACGTCAGACTGCCGTCCGCCCGGAACCAAACTCCCGGATTTATTCGGCTTGATGGAAACCACATCGTAATCATATTTCGGCAGCGGAGTAGATGCTGCAGTTCCCGTCGCGGCAGCAGCCGCGGCTTGTCCCGGTGCCTGCGCCTGAACACGAGCGTCCCCCGGCGTAGCGTTCACCAGCGAGTACAAAAGCGGCGACGCCACAATCAGCAATCCAAGTGCGCTCAGCATCCGCCCTCGACGCAGCGCATAAGAATAGTTAAGTTTTTTCATGATTGGCCTCATTGATACATACGTATCGCGTATCTCAGAGTTTCACATGAAAACCTCGAATTGCTCAAGAACTCCCCAGACTGTCCTCAACTCGCACCTACTCGCCCGCCTCCAACCGCGCTGGTAGCACCGACACTCCTGTCGGTGCTCTTTCCACGTTTCCACGATCGCCAGCGACGCCAATCCCCGGACTAATTCACCGATGGCCTTTCCGCGTGGTCAATCACAACAATTTCCACGGGCCTTTTTCCAGAATCCAGTTTCAGCCCGAGTTGCTGCTGCACAGCTGCGTAAATTGACGGGCCCCCATCGCCCGTCGTTTCGCTGTCATCCGCATTCCACTTCAACGTGAAGTCATAAGTGCCCGTAAGTCCGGTCTTGTCCAGCACGGTGCGGCCTGTTTGCCGCGACAACCACCGAGTGATTTCCGTCATCGTCACCGCTTGACCCGTAATTTCTCCGGCTGCGTCGGAATGAAGACCCGCTCCTGCCGGAGCGCCGTTCGGCAGTTTGTATGCCTTGGCGTAACTGTCGCCCGGTTTTGCCTCATGGAGTTTCGAGCCATTTTTCGCAAGCGTCAGCGAATAAACAGGAAGCTCTTTCGATTCCGTATGCGCCACCAGCTTGAATCGATCCGCCAAGAGCGCCTGCAGCATCTGTCGTTGCGCGGCGTTGCGCTCCACAGGATTAAGTTTTTTCAGCGCATCGGCCGTGGCAGCATCCATTTTCGCGTCAACGTCGTAACTCTCAGACTCCGCCCAACCCGGCGCACCAATCACTCGGCCATCATTATCCGAGTGCACAAGTTCAAATCCATACGCCTGCCGGATCAACCGCATCAATGTAGAGTTTGTCGTCCTGTACTCATCCTCGGTCGTATGAGAACTTCGGCTATTGCCGCCCGATTTGTTCGGTTTAATCGACGCAACTTCGTACTTAAATTCCGGCCCCGTCGCCGGGTTTTGCGATTGCCACCACGATCGCCCCGGCGCAGCATGCGCCACCCCGAATGCCACCGGCAACGCAATCGCCGCCAAAGCCGCGCCACTCAACATTAATTTCTTTGTGAAATTTAATTTCTGCGCCGCGCCATCCGTCATAATCCGCACAATCCTTTTCTTCAAATCCGCGCCCGTTACTCCCGAAACGCATGCAAGCGGAGAGCTAACGCAAAATTCGCAAATCTTCAGAATACTTTCAGCATAAACTTGCCGCTCGCTTCCCAATTCCAAAACTTCTTCATCGCACCCAACTTCGCGCTCCTCTACCAATCGCGTTCCCAAGAACCAAACGAGCGGATGAAACCAGAAAATCGCTTCCACCAACATATGTATCGCCGCAAATAAATTGTCGCGTCGCCGCACGTGCCCAACTTCGTGCGCAAGAATAGCTTCCACATGGGCATCCTCCAGCCGCGCCGAAATTCCTTCCGGCCAAACCAAAATCGGCCGCGCAATCCCAAAGATCCCCGGCTCCAATGACGCGCGCGATAAAAATATTTCAATCTTCATTCGCAATCCCGCGTTCCGCTCCATGCGACGCAGCGCCTCCGCCTCGCGCCCTTCGTGCAAAGGCACCGCCCCACGCATCGCCGCCGACATTCGCCGCCATCGCGCAATCCAAACGCAAATGACCACCAGAAATCCCATGCCCCAAACCACAACAAGTAGCGCCGGAAGGACCTGAGTCAGAATCGACGAAGTCGCCACCGGAGCAATCTGCGAAATCACCTCCGGCGCCGTATGCGCAAACGGCTGGCCAATCTGCTCCATCGCAGAATAAATTTCAGAATTCGTCCGTGCCGGCAAATTCGTCCATCCCAGATAGCTTCCAGCGGAAATCAGCAAAGAAAACGGAATCAAAAACTTCAGCGACGCCGCCATCCAAATCCAATATCTCGCCCGCGCCTGATTCTTCCGCAACACCAAATTCAACAATCCCGCCACAACGGCAAACACCGTCGATTGCCACAAGTGATTCCCCATCGCCGGCGCAACCGACGTCCACACATCGGACAAATATTTCGCGATCGTCATGGCTTGTCCTTTCTCTGCAACGTCACAGCAATCCGCTAGTTTCCCGAAGGTCTCTCCAAATGGTCGATCACAATCACTTCAACAGGCCCTTTGCCCGCTTCCAATTTCAAACCAAGCTCCTGAATTGCCGTGAATATAGACGGTGCGCTCGTTTCAACTTGAACGTCCTCGCGCGCGAATTGCAGTTCCAAATCGTATTTGCCGGTTAGTCCGGTCTTGTCGAGAATCGGCCGACCCAAAGGGCTGCACAAGGCTGCCGCCAGAGCAGACATCGTGAACGCTTGCGCTTTGATCGTAGTCGATGCGCGATTCATGCTTTGAAACATGTTGCCTTCTCCGATCGGAAGACCGTCAGGCCCCTTCACTTCATCACCAGCCTTCGATTCATGAAGCTTTGGCCCGCTCTTCGCCACCACAAGCAGGTAAACCGGAAGTTGCCTGGTTTCGCGATGCATCACCAGCTTGAAGCGATCCGCCAAAAGCGCCTGAAGCATCCGCTGGCGAGCATGGTCGCGGTCGTCCTCGCTCAGTTTCTTTAGCGCATCCGCAACATCTCCGTCCATTCTTGCGTCTATGACGTAATTATCCGCGGTGAGTTCGTTCGGCATTCCTGCAATCTGAAAATCCGGTACCCCATACGCAGTTTCCATTAACAACTGCAAGCTAACATTGAGTGCGGTCATTCCGTCGGGAGTGTAATTGAGGCCAATTCTCTTTCGATCAGACTTGTCCACTTTGATGGAGGCGACGCCGTACTCGAATTTCGTGGTGGTATCGCCCACGATTTGATTCTGCGACTGGCTTTGCCGTGGACTTGCGAAAGCCACGCCAAAAATAACGGGCGTCGCGATGGCCGCCAGTCCAATCACGCTGAGCAATAACTTTTTGCTCAAATCCAATTTCTTGGCGCTACTATCAGTCATGATGCGGATAATCCGCCGCTTCAAGTCCGCACCCGTAACTCCGGAAATGCATGCCAAAGGTGAACTCACGCAGAATTCACAAATTTTCAAAATGCTTTCGGCGTAGATTTGCCTTCCGTTGCCCAATTCCAATACTTCTTCGTCACAGGCAACTTCGCGCTCCTCCACCAGACGCGTCCCCAGATACCAGACCAATGGATGAAACCAAAAAATCGCTTCTACAAACATGTGCAGCACTGCAAATAAATTGTCGCGCCGCCGCACGTGCCCCAGTTCGTGCGCCAGAATCGCTTCCACATGCGCATCATCAAGACGCGCGGAAATTCCCTCTGGCCAGACCAAAACAGGCCGTGCGATGCCGAATACCCCGGGCTCCAGAGAAGCGCGCGACAAAAAGATTCTTAAGCGCCTTCTGATTCCTTTCGCGCGTTCCAGCCGTCGCAGCGCACTCACTTCGCGTCCTTCGCGTAGTGGCATTGCCTGCCGCATGGCTACCAACATCCGGCGCCAGCGTACGCACCAAGTGCAAATCACCCATAGAAATCCGCATAACCACACGGTTGCAACAATCGCGGGCAGCAAATGCACCGCGCTGGATGGAAATTGGGAAACAGCCGCCGGAACTGTTCGCCTAACGACTGACATCGTTGGCTGCGTAAACGGCTGACTGAGCTGGTCCATTGCAAAAGGAATTCCCGTTTCAATTCCGTCGGATGAGCTCAACGATCTCCAGTATTTTCCGATCACATCGTTCCCAACGCCGATCAAGAACGAAAACGGAACCAAGAATTTCAGCGACGCCGCCAGCCAAATCCAATACCGCGCTCGCGCCTGATTCTTCCGCAACATCAACGTCAACAATGCAGCCACGAGCGCGAATAACGTCGACTGCCACAAGTGATTCCCCACTGCCGGAGCCACTGCGGCCCACATCGCAGACAAATATTTCGCGACGATCATGGTTTGTCCTTCCTCTCCAACTTGCGAAGAGTCTTCTCGGCTTCCTTCACGTCCGCCAGTGTCAGTTTTCCTGACTCAATTAGACGCGCCATCACCGGCTGCGTTCGCCCACCGAAAAGCGCCAGCAAATCGTCGATCAATTTTCGCTGCGCATCGCCGCGCGAAACCGCCGCTTCAAACACGTGAAAATTTCCGACCTTCTTCACGCGTCGCACCGCCTTCTTCCCTTCCAGGCGATACACAGTCGTTTGAATCGTCGTGTACGCAGGCCGATCCTGCGCCGGAAAACTTTCCTGAATTTCGCGGATGGACGCGTTCCCGCGCTGCCACAGCGCTTCCATGATTTGCAATTCCAGTTTCGTTAGTTTTGGTTTGGCCATGTCTCCCCTACTATCACCGTGCGACACACTACTACACGTATAGGCGTAGTGTCAACAGTTGTTTGTGGGGGATGGGGATCGTGGCGGGTCTGGACCTCTGTTTACCCTGAGAAGGCCTCCAATTGGCGGTCTGCGGAGCTTCACAAACTAATTACTCGATAATCTTCAATTTCCTCAACTGCTCATCAATTTCCGGACGAAACAAAATCCCCTTCGCGATTTCCGCCAGCCGCTTCTCTTCGCGCTCCACTTGCGCCATCGCCAGTTTCGCAATTTCCGGCGCGGCGTCCAGCGGCACTACCGCCACACCATCTCGATCCGCAATAATAATGTCACCCGAACGCACAGCAACTCCGCCGCACGCAATGATTGTGCCCACTTCTCCCGGCCCATCCTTATTACATCCGTTCGCGCAAAGTCCGCGCGCGTAAACCGGCAGACTTCAATGTTCTGCAACGCTTCCGCATCGCGCACCGTGCCATCCACAATCACCGCGCGAATTCCCACTTGCACCGCGCTCGTCGCAAGCAATTCGCCGAACGGAGAATTCGTCACATTTCCCTGCGTGTTCACAACAACAATATCGCCCGGCACCGCGAGTGAAAGCGCTTTGTGCAACATCAAATTATCGCCCGCATGGCACCACACCGTAAGCGCGGCGCCAATCACTCGCGGCGAAGGCCAAATCGGTTTGATCCCCACATCCATCGCGCCCAGGCGCGACATGCAGTCCGCAACTTGCGCGCTCGAAGCGGTCCCAAACGCTTCCAGTAATTCCTGATCCGGACGTCGCCACGGCGACTTGCACTCGAAATCCAACTTTTCCTAGCATAGAAATTCCCGTCTGACTTTAGGTTGCCTTCGTAGGGGCGGGTCCGCGACCGCCCGTCGAATTGCGCACCGAACTGAATTGAGTAGCACCGACACTCTTGTCGGTGCATCTTTCATGCGCCAAATCGACGCTCCAATAATTACCCGCGCAATGACGCCGTCGCAGCCGCGACTCCCGCTCCTGGCGCAACTTCAAAACCCAAATCCGGAAGCACATCTTCCAAATGCCGCAAATCCGTCAAAATATCTTCTTCACTTAAATATCCCATCGTTCCAATGCGAATCACTTTTCCAACCAATTTATTTCGTGAGCCTGCAATCACCGTCCGATGCTTTTCATAAAGACGCTTCACAATATCTCCGCCATTTAATTTTTCCGGAACTTGCAACGCAACAACCGTAGGAGAAAGCGCGCCCATCTTCTCCATATCCCGCAAGTCCAAGCGCCGCGCAACCTGCGCGAAGCGCCGCCGAAAATCGCAAGTGCCGCGCCAAAACATTCGGCAATACCTTCTTCGTGAATCATTTCCAGCGCCACTTTCAATCCGGCCATCAACGAAACCGGCGCAGTAAATGCCGTCTCCGATTTTTCCGCGGAGCCCATCGTCTTCCGAAAATCCCAGTAGTATCGCGGCAGCCGATCTTCGCGCTCCACAATTTTCCACGCTTTTTGGCTCACGCTCACCACCCCGATTCCCGGCGGACACATCAAACATTTCTGCGAAGCCGACGCAACAATATCAACGCCCCACTCGTCTTGCTTCATTTCCAATCCGCCAAGTCCGCTGACGGAATCCACCACCAATAATGTTGGACGATCCCGAAGAATCGCTCCAATGGGCGCGAGATTCGCAAACACTCCCGTCGAACTTTCATTATGCGTCACAACAACAGCCCGATATTTTTTCTCGGCGACGCGCTTTTCAATCGCATTCGCATCAACCGTCGTTCCCCACGGAAATTCCACCACATCAACTTGCGCGCCAAATGTTTTCGCAATCGCAGCGAAGCGTTCGCCAAAATGTCCGTGCATCGCGCACAAAACCGATTCGCCCGGCGCCAGAATATTCACAAGACTTGCTTCCATCGCGCCGGTTCCCGAACACGCCAGAAAAAATGGATGAGCCGTCGTGCCAAGAATCGGCCGCATCAATTCTTCGCACCGCGCATACATCGCGCGAAATTCCGGCCCGCGATGATTCACAACCGGCGCACCGATTGCTTGCAACACGCGCGGCGGCACGGCAGTTGGTCCCGGCAATCGAAGCCGATAAGGCATTGGAGATGCTTGTGGAGTTTGCGTGGCCGAAGTCAATTTACATTTCCTTTCAGATTTAAGATCTCATCAGAAATTAAAGTTGAAAATCGCCGTGCTCGCGGAAATACGGAACCAATCCGCCGGCGGCAAAAATATCCAGCATAATTTTCGGCAGCGCGGCGTACGAAATATCTTCGCTGGTCGTCACGTTTCGCACGGTCAATCCAGTTCCCTTTTCATCGCTCGCCCGAATCACGAGCCGATCGCTCTCGTGAATACGCGAAGTATCGCAAACAACCGGCAGCAATCCATTGTTAATCGCATTCCGAAAATACGTGCGCGAAAAACTTTGCGCAATCACCGCGCGAATTCCCGCGCCCAGAACCGCCGTCACCGCAACTTCCATCGCCGAACCACATCCGAAATTCTTTCCCGCCACAATTAAATCACCCGATTCAACTGACGCCGCGAACTTCGGATCAATTTCCTCAAATAAATATTGCTTCAGAATCTGCGGATCCAGGCTCTCGCGTTTTCTCCGCGACGTAATAATGTAATCGGTGTTCACATCATCACCGAACACTCGCGCGCGTCCTTCCAGTTGCAGCGCCATCGCTAATTAATCTCCCGCGGATCGGTGATCACTCCGCGCACCGCCGCAGCACCGCAACTTGCCGGCGACGCGAGATATATTGACGCATTACTGTTGCCCATGCGTCCTTTAAAATTTCGATTCGCGGTAGAAATAACATTCACGCCGTCGCCGGGAATCGCGCCACACGTTCCGCAACAGGATCCGCAACCCGGAGTCACAATCACCGCGCCCATCGCGATGAAATCCGCGAGCGTTCCGTCACGTGTAATCGTTTCCAAAACTTCGCGCGAAGCTGGAGTAACTACAAGCTGCACTCCCGGCGCAATTCCTCCGCCGGCTTTAATTACATCACGCGCTTGATGGAAGTCACGCGCTCGTCCGCCTGTACAGGTTCCCAAATAAACCATTTGCACTTTCGTTCCCACGGCCTCGTCAATCGGCACGACTTGATCCACCAAATGCGGCAGCGCGATTTGCGGAGTCAATTTATCGAGTGCGATTGTAATTTCACGAGCGTACTGCGCATCTGGATCGGAATTCACCGGCGCAAATGTTTCGGCGTTTCGTCCACTCAGGTAATCGAAGGTCTTTTTATCAGCGGGAAACACGCCGTTTTTTCCGCCCATCTCGACCGTCAAATTGCTCAACACAAGACGATCTTCCAAATCGAGCGACGCGATTGCCGGGCCGCAATATTCCAGCGCTTGATATGACGCACCATCCGCGCCTAATTCTTTTGCGAGGTGCAGCACAATATCTTTTGGATAAACGTCGCGTGGCAAAACGCCTGTCAGAGTAATGCGAGTTGTTTCCGGCACGCGCAACCAGATGCGTCCGCTGATCATGATCGCCGCAAGATCAGAGGAGCCGATTCCGGTGGCAAAACAATTTAACGCGCCATAAGTTACCGCGTGACTATCCGCGCCGACGACCAAACTTCCCGGCACTGCGCGTCCGGATTCAACAATCAGTTGATGTCCAATTCCTTCGCCAACATCCCACAATTTAATTCCATGAATCGCCGCGAATTCACGCATGCGCTGATGAAGTTGAGTCGTTGCGCGGCTTGGAGCTGGGGCGTAATGATCGAGTGCGAAAACAATTCTCTCCGGATCGCGGACTTTTTTTCCGCCCATCGCATTGAAGTAGTCGATGGCCATCGGAGTTGAACCATCAGTTCCGAGTGCGCAATCGACTTTGCAGATGACGACATCGCCGGCGCGCGCGTCGGTTCCCGATTTCGCGGAAAGTATTTTTTCGCTGATGGTTTTTCCGGGCATTTTGCGCCGCTGAATTATTTCTACGCTCAAGTTTAGACTAGCACAAGAAATGGCATGTATTTTGCATGCGCTCAACTGTCACAGGCTGAAGCCTGTGCTACTTTTTATTTCACGACGTTGGCCATGAACGTGATGACCAGCGAATTCACCATATCGATTAGAAATGCGCCAACTACTGGGACTACTAGAAACGCTTCGGGTGCTGCGCCGAATTTTTCTACGAGTTCCTGCATGCAGGCGATTGCATTGGCGGTGATTCCAAGCATGAATCCGCAAAATCCGCTGGAGATTACTGCCGCGCGATAATCCTTACCCATAGTGTAAAAACAAATTGTGACGCACATCAGCCAGCAAAGGACGACCTGCGCGAAAAGCATTACGAGCATCGGCAGCGCGAGATGAGCGAGTTCCCACAAACGTAATGTGAGAACAGCCATCACGATAAATAAATAAAGCGCGATCACCGCGCAATCGTTGATGGCCTGCTGCGAAATGAGAATCAAATTAAGTTTGTCATTCAGATTGCGAATCAGCGCCGCTGCGATCATCGCGCCGATGTAGCTTGGCAAAATAATTCCTACGCGTTGAAATCCAGTGCTGATCAAACTTCCAACGCCCATCGAAACGCCGATCAACGCAACAGTGTAAAAAAGTGCGTTTGCTCCGAAATGCTGTTCCGGAATTGCCGGAGCAAGCGCTGAATCGTTTGAATTGTCCGCCGCGGATTCCGAAGTTGCTTTTGAATTCGGAACAAGTTTGTTGCGCTGAATTAATCGTTCGCCGATATATCCCGCGACCAATCCGGAAACGGCGATGCCGAAAGTTGCAGCAGCGAGACCCATTTCTGCCGCGCCGACAACTCCCATTTTTTCAAATGTCGATCCGAATGCTAACGCGGTCGCTGGTCCTCCTGCTAATGCGACTGAACCGGAAATAATTCCGACGAGCGGATTTATTCCAAATAATTTTGCGAGTCCGATGCCGAGAAGATTTTGTAATACGGCGCCGAAACTTGCGACGGCGAGCAGCAAAATTACTTGCACTCCTCCGCGACGAATTAACTCGACGCGCGCACTTAAACCAATCGTCGTCATGAAAGCGATCATTAATAGATCGCGGAGAATTGTGTCCGGTTCAAAATTAATTACGCGGTCGTGCAATGCTAACGCGGCGAAAGCAAAAATCATTCCGCCGACAATTGAAGTTGGAATGCAGAGGCGATCTAAAATTGGAATTTGTTTTTTTAGCCAAACGCCGACGGCGATGCCCAGCCCCCCTAGCGCGAGAACTTCTACTGCGCCAAGTTTTATCGTCGGGACGATGAGCATTCGCGCTCCGGAAACAGGTCGGCATGATGACATAAATTCGTCGGTTGGACGGGCCGATTTCCCGTTTTGGGATCGGGAGCGATCTGGCGTTCTGGAGAGGGGTACCCCCCTCCCCCTATTTTTGTTATGAATATCAAAACAAAGGGGTTACGGGCGCGAATCGTGTCAAGAATATCAAAACAAAGGACTTATAAGTCGTTTGTTTTGATATTGATGCGGATGTGTCCGGAAGATTGCACAGTTTTGGGGCAGATTCATAACTGTGGGGGTGGAGTAATAATGATGGCGTGCGAACGAGCGGATGGGTGGGTCGCAGGGGCTGAACCCTTTATCAGAGCGAACGTTACGGCACGAGTGAACTCGTGCCCTGTTACAAGGATTAGGAAACGGCAGTACATCGCGGCCAGTGCGCGATTGGAGGCGGGCGGGTCGCGGACCCGCCCCTACGAAAGATACGGAACTCGGATTGGCCGATGATTCGCGGTGATGTCTCTGATATAGTCGAGTCGATTTTGTGGAGGGATTTGTGAAGATTAAAAATATTTTTGCGCTGCTTTGTTTGTGTGCTTTGGGAATTGTGGCTTGCTCGCATACGAATGCGCCGACGCAGCAGGTTGCGGAACCGTCGCTGCCTTACACGCCGAGTTTGGATGTGGCGTCGATGGATCGCACGGTGAATCCTTGCGAGGATTTTTATACGTATTCGTGTGGCAAATGGATGAAGAACAATCCGATTCCGGCGGACCAGACGTCGTGGAGCGTCTACGGGAAACTTTACGAGGACAATTTGAATTATTTGCACGGAATTCTGGAAGAAGCGGCGAAGGCGAAGAATCGCGACGCGGTGACGCAGGAAATTGGCGATTACTACGGCGCGTGCATGAATGAAGCAGCGATTGAGAAACTTGGCATGTCTCCGATTCAGCCGGAATTATCGGCGATTGCGGTGCTGCAAAATGTGAAGGATCTGGCGACGCTGATTTCGACGTTGCATCTGGAAGGCGATGCAATTCTTTTTGACGCCGGCTCAACGCAAGACCCGGATAATTCCGATGCGGTGATCGTAGGACTGAATCAAGGCGGACTGGGATTGCCGGACCGCGATTATTACGTGAAGGATGACGCGAAGTCGAAGGAGACGCGGGAAAAATATTTGCAGCACGTGGAGAAAACATTCGAGCTGATTGGCGACGCGCCGGATGTGGCGAAGAAAAATGCGGCGACGGTGATGCGTATTGAGACCAGTCTTGCAAAGGCAACGTTGACGCGCGTGGAGATGCGCGATCCCTACAAGTTGAAGCACAAGATGGGTGTGGCCGAGTTATCGAAGATTGCACCGAATTTTGACTGGAACACTTACTTTGCCGCGAGCAACGTTCCGAAGTTTGAAATTTTGAATGTGGAATGGCCGGATTTTTACAAGCAAGTGAACGCGCTTCTGACTCCGGGTTCGCTGGACGATTTGAAAACTTACGCGCGATTTCATGTGGCGAATTCGCGCGCGCCGCTGCTTTCCTCGGCGTTCGTAAATGAGAATTTCGATTTCTACCGAAAGTATTTGCGCGGAGCGAAGGAGTTACAACCGCGCTGGAAGCGTTGCGTTCAATATGTGGATCGTCAGTTGGGCGATGCGCTGGGACAGGCGTACGTTCGCAAAACATTTTCGCCGGAGCTGAAGGCTGCGACGGTGGACATGACCAAGCGGATTGAGGATGCGATGGCGTTGCGCATTCAGGAACTTACGTGGATGAGCGCACCAACAAAAGCGCAAGCAGTGGACAAACTGCACAACATCCGCAACAAGGTTGGATATCCGGACAAATGGCGCGACTATAGTTCGATCACGCTGACTCCCGATGATTTTTTCGGTGACAGCACGCGGGCGACGCAATTTGAGGCGCATCGACAGTTGAATAAAGTTGGGAAACCGGTGGATCGCGGCGAATGGGGGATGACTCCGCCAACAGTGAACGCTTATTTCGATCCGCAAATGAATGACATTAATTTTCCGGCGGGAGTTTTGCAGCCGCCGCTTTATGACGCGAAGATGGACGCCGCGCCGAATTACGGAAACACCGGTTCGACGATTGGGCACGAGTTGACGCATGGGTTCGACGACGAAGGGCGACAATTCGATGCGAAAGGAAATTTGAAAGATTGGTGGACGAAGAAGGACGCCGATTTATTTAAGGCACGCGCGAAATGCGTGGTGGATCAGTACGGAAAATTTGTTGTGGTGGATGATATTCACATCAATTCCAAATTGACCGAAGGCGAAGACATCGCGGATTTGGGCGGCACGATTTTGGCGTACGTTGCATGGAAAGATGCGACGAAGGGCCAGCAACTGACGAGCATGGACGGGCTTTCGCCGGACCAACGATTTTTCGTCGGGCTTGCGCAGTGGGCTTGCGAAAATAATCGACCGGAAAATCAGCGAGTGAATGCGATTACGGACCCGCATTCGCCAGGGAAATATCGGATTAATGGGGTGGTGGTGAACATGCCGGAATTTGCGGCGGCATTTTCGTGCAAACAGGGGCAAGCGATGTTTAAGCCGCCGGCGAATGTTTGTTCGATTTGGTAGGAACAGAAATGATTAAGTGTAAGGACCATCGGATGCGATACGTTATTGCGATCACTCTGATGTTTGCTCTCCTTCAAACTCTTGGAGATGCTCCGGGGCTTAGCATCACTTCACGAACGTCGAGCGCTCAATCCGACGGGCCAAAACCGAACATTCGATTGACGGTACGAGTGACGAGACAGATTTCATGTAAAGGAGATCGAGACGCCTACACAGAAGATTTTGATGTCGCTACTCGGTACGTGAACACGGGCGTTAAAGATTTGACCATCTATACTGGAGAAGATTATTCACCTAACTGGAAGGTAGCTGCCACTCTGGCTGACATGCAGCGGAAGAAATATGTCGATGATCCTAACTGGGAGGTGTTTATCACCGATGACGGCGAGCACCCAATCGGCGACCACCCAAGACCAGAGCCCCCAAGAACTCTGTCGCCAGGTCAAGCGGCGGAATCCAAGTCGAGTTTTGGCCTTGTGATGCGAAGGAAAGGCACGGTCGTTCCGATGTCCATACTTCCGGGGACGTACTACGTACGACTTGGCGTTATGACAAAGATCGCTAAAGGCCGTTCTTCAAGCGCCCGCGAAGCAAAGCCTACCAAAGTAAACGGATTCCACTGGACGTTTGTGCTGTCAGAACCAATCCGAGTTGAGCTCTCTGAGAAACCTGTCCTGCAAGATTGCGACGAACTCTTCAAAAAAGAACAACACTAGCCCTGCCGAATGGGGACTCCGTAACTACCTTTGCCTCGCGGCCCCAAGGCATCGCGCGTCTGCGGGTATTAGCTCGATTTGGAAAGAGTGAAGGTTAGGTAGCGCAAAACGCAACCCGAGATTCTTCGGACCTGCGAACCTAATCGGTTCGCCGCAGAATGACGGCCGGTGCGGAGCGGCAGCGTGTACAGTTTTCGCAGCGATCATGCGGTCGCGGCATTTCCGCTGGCTGCGCGTTGCAGTTTTCTCCACGCCCAGCGAGCCGGCCAAGATAGAATGATGGTCGCGAGCAACAGGCTCGGTACGGCGTTCAGCAGGAATACCAGTAACCCGATCGAACCTTCGGCTGCGGAGCGGAAGCCGTCGACGACGGCGTTGCGGATGCGGCGGCCGGCTGAGGGCGCGGTGGTTTCTAGCGACGCTTGATATTCTTCGTGTAAGTCCAAAGTGATTGCTGAAAATGTGATCCGGTTGCGAAGCGCTTTTTGCTCGCCTTCCATCTGCTCGATATTTTGGCGTGTCTCCGCGATTTGATTTTCCACTTCCAGAACGTCGCTCACTTTTCCGGTGCGCGTTTTCAGAATGTCCTGCAGACGCGTTTCGGTTTCGCGCGCATTTTTCAGGCGAGCATCCAAGTCCACAACTTGTGCGGTGACTTCTTCCCCGCCCTGTTGTTCCTGTTCGACACGGCCCAGTGCTTTTAGAGCGGCGAGCGCGGCATCGCATTGCGCTGCGGGAAAATGCAGCTCGGCGTTGAGCGATTGCGGCTCGCCTACGGCGTTGTTAATCGTCATGCTTGCGGCGAATCCGTGGAAGGTCGCGATGATGCGGTCAACTCCGGCGCGCGCGGATTGAAAATCCTTTGCGGAAATTTTTAGGGACGCGGTGCGCGCGATCATGGGAGCTGTCGGCTGGGCAAGATTGTCGTTCATGCTTGCGAAGTCGTCGGCGCGCTGTTCCGCCATCGCGCCCGCTGACCCTGCGGCGCGAGATGACTCTGTGTGCGGCAGCGGCGCTGCAGGCATTGCTGATGCCCTTGGACGCGATTCTTCTTCGCTGCGTCGAATGCGGCCGGCTGTAATCGTTGACTTCGGCGTCACCGAGATCGCGTTGCTTTGGGAAGTTGGCGTGTTGTGGTTTACTGACGAATTGCTGTACGGATTCAAGTGGGCGTCCGTCACAAGTTTCGCGATTGGCTCATCGAAAGCCCTAATGAGAATCATCGCGGCAACGCCAACACACGCCGCGGCCAAGCCCCATCTCGCAATCCGAATTCGGTGCTGGAAGGCAAATCGGAAGAAATTCCACGGCTCTCTCGTGGGTTGCTGCTGCGGATTCGCGTGAAGCGCCGCGAGCACGCCATCACTTATTTGCGCCGGCGCGGGTTCAACATTCCAAGAAAGCATTTGTGCGGAAACGGAGCGCAAGTCAGCCTCCAATCGTCGGCATTCGGCGCATTCTTGTAAATGTGCGGCGACGCGAGCGGCTTCATTCGTGGCGAGTTCGCCATCGAGATAGGCCATTAATTGTTCGCGTTCCACTGGATGCGTTTCAGCCGTCATGACGACACCTTTTTTATTTCACTGACTTCAGGAATCAATAACGATTTCAATTCCATACGCGCGCGGAAGAGACGCGAGCGCACGGTGTTGACTGGAATCTTGAGCAACTCGGCGATTTCGTCATAACTGAGTTGTTCGTATTCGCGAAGCAAGAGAACCTCTCTATGTTGCTCGTCGAGTTTTTCTACTGCGCGCCTGACCCAAATTGCTTCGCACGAATCTTGTTGCGGCGCGGCAGCTGGTTCCGTTGATATCGGAACCGGATCGTGTTTCGCGCGCCTGTATTCGCCCGATGCTTGCTTGAACGCAATCGAATACAGATAGGTGCGAAATGTTGCTCGCGGTTCGTAGCGTTCGATACCGCGAAGCACGACGAGAAAAGTTTCCTGCGCTAATTCTTCGGCGCGCGCAGGGTCGTGTAAACGTCTGCGGAAAAATCCGAAGACGGGTTGGCGATAGCGATCGAAAAGCTCCGCGAAGGCAGCCTGGGAGCCGCGTTGAAAGTCGAGGATGAGCTGTTCGTCGCTCGTCATGAAATTCGCATTTCGCGTCAGGGGCTAAAGCCCCATTTTGCTGCGTTCGTTTGTCGCGGCTGAAGCCGCGACCTACAAGGCTTACGGCGTCTCAACGTGAAGCCGCCGTTACAGTGTGGTTGCGACGTCGTACTTCTACCTCATCCTTACTACCTCGTGCTTACTGCGTCGTGCTCACCATTCCGTGCTTCCATTCCCGTCTCAAGATTTCAAACTCAACAGATTCGCGGCGCGTTTGGCGGCTGCTCGACTATTGGATTCGAGAAGCCCCAGGGCTACGAAACGCCCTGGGCTACATGAGACGGACCCGAGGCGCGACGATTACTAAATAGATGCCGGCTGGAAACCCGCGCTACGAAACCCGGTACACCGCGTCATATCGCCGTCTTGTTCGCAGCCCTTCACTGTGTGTAATGCCTGCCGAGGCGAAAAAGTTCCCGAGAGTTTCGGCCGGCGTATGAGTGCGATTGTACGGCAGCGGGTGACCTTCGAGGGTTCCTAACGTCTTAACCTATGCGGAGGTATGCAATATGGACGGGACCGGCTGGGGATCGGCGCTTTGGAAGGATTTGCGATACGGCGCGCGTCTGCTGCGATTGAATCCGGGATTTGCGGCGGTAGCGATCCTGTCCCTGGCGCTGGGAATTGGCGCGAACACGGCAATCTTCCAGTTGGTGAACGCGATTCGATTGCGAAGTTTGCCGGTGCAGGATCCGCAGGGACTGGCGGTGGTGCGTATGCAAGATAGAAGTTGGGCTTCGGGAAATTTCAGTAGCCGATATTCCGCGCTTACAAATCCGCAGTGGGAACAAATTCGGGATCGTCAACAAGGATTTTCAAAAATATTTGCGTGGAGTCCGCAGAGATTGAATCTGGCGATGGGCGGCGAAGCGCGGTACGGCGAAGTGATTTGGGTGAGCGGAGAATTTTTCAATGTGCTGGGCGTGCAGCCGTTCGTCGGACGATTGCTTGGGCCGGAAGATGATCATAAAGGATGCGGGGCCACGAGCGCGGTAATCAGCTATTCATTTTGGCAGCGAGAATATGGCGGTGCGCGGGATATTCTGGGAAAAACGCTGACACTTGAAAAGCATCCGTTTTCGATTATTGGAGTTACGCCGCCAGATTTTTTTGGAGTGGAGGTCGGACGCAAATATGAAATTGCGATTCCGATTTGTTCGGAAACGGTTATCGCGGGCGAAGACAGCAAACTCGACAGCAAGCGGTCATGGTGGCTGGCTTCACTTGGAAGATTAAAGCCGGGATGGACGCTGGCGCAGGCAAACGCGCAGTTGGAAGCAGTTTCTCCAGCGGTTTTTCACGAGACGATTCCGGAACGCTATGACGCCGACGGCGTGAAACATTATCTTGCGTACAAGCTGGGAGCATTTCCCGCGGACTCCGGATTTTCACAATTGCGGCGCGAATATTCGACTCCTTTGTGGATGCTGCTGGCGATTGCGGGATTGGTGTTGGTAATTGCGTGCGCAAATCTGGCGAATTTGATGTTGGCGCGCGCCAGCGCGCGGGAAAAAGAAATTGCAGTGCGATTGGCGGTGGGCGCGACGCGCGGGCGCTTGATCCGGCAATTACTTTCGGAAAGTTTATTGTTGGCAGCGATGGGCGCGGCGTTTGGCGCTTTGCTGGCGCGCGCACTGACAACATTTCTGATTGCATTTTTGAGCACGCAATCCGATCCGCTGTTTGTAAATTTGGGAACCGACTGGCGGGTACTGGGATTCACGGCCGGGCTTGCGATGACGACGTGCATCTTATTTGGGCTTGCACCTGCTGTGCGCGCGACGGGAGTTGCTCCGGGCGCGGTGCTGAAAGCTGCGGGGCGCGGACTTACTGCGGGACGAGACCGATTTGGGTTGCGGCGCGTGTTGGTGATCGCGCAAGTTGCGCTTTCGTTGGTGCTGCTAGTCGGCGCGCTACTGTTCGTGCGGAGCCTACGGAATTTGACGACGCTTGACGCGGGATTTCAGCGTGACGGAATTGTTGTGCTGGATGTGGATTTTACGAGCTTGAAGGTGTCGAAAGACCGGCGACAAGCATTCAAGCAAGAATTGCGTGAGCATATTGCGGCAATTCCCGGAGTGATTTCCGTCGCGGACACCACCAATGTGCCGATCAGCGGAAATACCTGGAACCAACTTATTTCGGAAGAGGGCGCGGACAGAAAATCAAAGGGCGTGACGAACATCGAACGCATAAGTTCAGGATATTTCAAAACATTGAGCACGCCGATATTGCTGGGGCGGGATTTTGACGGTCACGACACGCAGAGCGCGCCGAGTGTGGCGATTGTGAATCAATCATTTGTGAAAAAGTTTCTGGCGGCAGGAAATCCCGTGGGTCAAAAATTCCGTATTCAGGAAGGCGTTGGCCAGCCGGAGCCCTACTACGAAGTTGTGGGCGTGGTGAAGGATACGAAATATGCCGACCTGCATGATGACTTCGGGCCGATTTTGTATTTACCAGATTTGCAGACGAACACGCCGGATCAGGGAGATCAAATACTGATTCGCTCCGACGCGCCATTATTGGAGCTAATGAACGGCGTGAAGACGACGGTGTCGCATGTTAGCCCCGAAATTGTGATGGATTTTTACACTCTGCGCCGAGTGATTGGCGATTCGCTGATTCGCGAACGATTGATGGCGACGTTGAGCAGTTTTTTTGGATTCCTGGCGGCGCTGCTGGCGACCGTGGGACTTTACGGAGTGATTTCATATTCCGTGGCGCGTCGACGAAACGAAATTGGAATTCGCATGGCGCTTGGGCGCGGGAAGAAAAAGCATCGTTCGACTAATTATGGGCGAAGCGGGAATGTTGCTGGCAGTTGGAATTGTGGTTGGCGCGGGATTGGCGCTGGCCTTGGGAAAAACTGCGAGCACACTTTTATTCGGACTGAAATTTTATGACACCGTAACGATGGTGATTGCGATTGTTACGCTTTCGATTGTGGCGGCCGCAGCGAGTTATTTGCCGGCGTTCCGCGCTTCGCGAGTGGACCCGATGATGGCGCTGCGCGATGAGTGATGGCCCTCGCGTCCACGTTAAATATTTCTACTGGCCGATTACGTAAATATCGCCAACGGCGTCGACGCCACCGATTCCGCGAACGCTGGCGCGAATCGTATATTTACTTCCCGCGTGGTAAGTCGGCAATCCAAACAAATAATCATTTGATGCGCAGGCGCGGGTCTGTCGAACCGGGGCGCGTGATGCGCTGGATGGGAGCGCTATTTTCGCGAAGTTCGATCCATTCGATTTCCATTTGTCCGTGGCCGCCGGTTAGGAAAAAGACGACGTCGTATTGTCCCGGTGCCGCGAGTGCTGGAGAAATTTCCCATTCACGCTCGGTGAATGCAGCGGCGGCTTCGCCCGCTACCCAGTGAGTGGCGGGTGCGGGCAGCGGAGTAATCGGGCGGAAATGCACGTCGAGAATTTGAAGACGTGCGAGATCTGGTTTTAGACGCGCAGAAAAATCCGCGAAATTGTGAGAGGCGCGCGGGGACCATACAGCTTCGGCAAGCGCGGCGAGACGCGGATACGCGAGATATTCCATTTGCTTGGATTGCGGAATAAATTCCGACCAGAGCTGCGCTTGTCCGCCGAGAACGTGTTGCGCTTCAGCCGGAGTGAGAGTTGGCGGCACCGGCTCAAAATTATAAACATTTTCGAGCGGAAGAAATCCGCCGATGGCGAGCGGCTCAAGGCGCGGCGCGATCCACTGATAGTGATCGAGATAGGTGGAGGATTCGGGCGACATCACAACGTCATGCCCAGCTTTTGCAGCGGCGATGCCGCCGTCAATTCCGCGCCAGGACATTACGGTGGCGCCGGGAGCGAGTCCACCTTCGAGAATTTCATCCCATCCAACTAAACGGCGATTGTGCGCGGCGAGAAATTGATCCATTTGGCGCACAAACCAACTTTGCAATTCGTTTTCGTCCTTCAGGCCAAGCTCGTGCATGCGCGCTTGCGCTTTTGGATTGTAGCGCCACGGACGCTTGTCGACTTCGTCGCCGCCGATGTGAATAAATTTACTGGGGAAGAGCGCCATCACTTCGGTGAGAACGTCCTGCAAAACGTGAATGGTGGAATCGTCGACATTGTAGTTTGAATCTGCGGCTTGATTCATTCCGGAAAACGTCATGAAACTTGTGTCACCACCGGACTGCTCGATTTCCAATTTATTGCCGAGAGAAGGATATGCGGTGATCGCGGCGGCGGAATGGCCCGGCATCTCGATTTCCGGCACGACGGTGATGAATCGCTGCGCAGCATAGCGCACAACTTCGCGAATATCGTCCTGCGTATAGTAGCCGCCCTGCGGAAGACTGGCGGCTTGCATCGGCTGCACAGGATTGAAAGTGGTGTAGTCCGTTTTTCCGCCGATGAGCGCGAGGCGCGGATATTTTTTAATTTCGACGCGCCAGCCCTGATCGTCCACAAGATGCCAGTGAAGAACATTTAATTTGTGGAGCGCCATCAAGTCGAGAAATTTTAGGACGAATTCTTTGGGCATAAAATGGCGCGCGACGTCCAAGTGCGAGCCGCGCCAGGAAAATCGCGGAGAATCTTCAATTGTGGCGACGGGAACAGCCCAGCGAACGCCGTCGACCGGAGTGCGGCGCATTAAATCGGCAGGCAATAATTGGCGCAGCGATTGAACGCCGTAGAAAATTCCGGCTGGATCGAACGCGCGGATGCGAATTCCCGTGCGCGTAATTTCCAGTCGATAGCCTTCGGGGCCGAGGCGCTTTAGCGTGCGGTCGAGCGAGAGTGTGACGGCGCTTGGGGCGGGCGCGCGCACGATTGGAAATGGAAATCCGGTGGCAGGGCGAAGGTAATCGCGAAGTTGTTCGGCGAGCGCTTGCTGGGATCGCTGCGGCGACGATTTGAGTGTGCGCAGAGAAAACGAAGGAACCATTTCCGGGCGCTACGGAGACAGGCTGTGGAATTATTTGGATCGGAATTGCGATTTCAGGCGCCGTGGCTTTAGCCGGCACGGCTTTCGGTTTCGCGGATGGACTCGATTTCGCTGGCGCTTTCGCGGGCGCGGACTGTTTCGCGTTTGCGTTTCCGATGAACGCGACGCACGCTACCAGAGTTAACAAAAGAAATCGCGCAGAACTCTTTCTTGCGAAATTCATGCCCGGTGGGCTCCTGTGAATTGAATGGCGCGATGATACTCAACTGCGGCGCGCGTAGCAATCGTACGTTCTATGAACGAGAGCGAAATTGACTACTCGCAACTTGAGCAGTGCACCGACCCTTCGAGGCTCCGGGCAGGCAAGAGTGTCGGTGCTACCAGTCCGCTTCCGCAATTTCGCGGCTTGCGATAAACTGGATTAATTATGGCTGAAAAAATAAAGAAGACTGACGCGGAATGGAAGAAGGAACTTTCGCCCGAACAATATTACGTGATGCGGCAAAAAGGCACGGAGCCGCCATTCACTGGGAAATATTGCGACGCGAAGGAATCCGGCACGTACGTTTGCGCTGCGTGCGGGCAGCCGCTATTTGAATCGAAAACGAAATTTGAATCCGGCACGGGATGGCCGAGTTTCACGGCGCCAGTTGCACCGGGAACTGTGGAAGAAGAATCGGATGCAAGCCACGGAATGATCCGCACGGAAGCGAGATGCGCGCGGTGCGAAGCGCATTTGGGGCACGTGTTTGATGACGGCCCGCGAGATGCCGGAGGAATGCGATACTGCATTAATTCGGCGTCACTGAAATTGGAAAACGAGAAGTCTAAGAAATAATCCCGCCCTTCTCAACGTTTTCCGCTATTAGGAGGCGGTCGCGCGTCGGTCGGATTCAAACATTAATCTAGAAGTTACGTTATCTGCCATCATTTATTCTTACGCTCCACACCTTAATGTTGCGCGGTCCGAACACTAACTGGTTGCGCTAACGTATTCACCGGCCACCCAGCCCGGCCGTTTCTGGAGACCACAGACTTGAGCCGGATTTATGACGCTGTGAAGCGCGCGCAGTCCGAGCGCGCCGCAGGCCAGAACGCACTGAAAGGAAATCGAGTTCGAGCGGCGGCGCGCCGAGCGTGTTCCGCTGAGCGTACCGGTATTTGTGTACGGACGTGGGACGCACAACGAGCCGTTCCACGAAGAGACGAATTCACTGGTCGTGAATGCTCACGGCGCGCTTGCTGATTCTTTCGAGCGAGGTGAAATTCGGCCAGGAACTGTGGCTGACGAATCCTGCGACGCGCGCACGAACAGGCTTGCCACGTAGTTCACTTCGTAAAAAAAACGCGGAAAGCGCTCGGAAGTGGCGGTTGCGTTCACAGAACCGCGCCGACATTCTGGACGCGCGCCGAGTAAATCGAGTCGAAATCCTGAGCGTCAAATAGCGCCGGCGCGCCGCATAAAATTTTCATCAGAATTTCACCTTCCTTAAAGCATGTAATGGTATTCTTTCGGAACCGCGTACTTTTCTTGCGGATTTGCCGGAGGCATGAGGACTCGCTTTGCCAAGACCTATCGGCATCGTCGCCGTAGATGCGGGATCCAACGCCATCCGGGCCGCCGTCGCCCGAGTCTCTTCCCTTTCCGAAATAAATGAAGTTGCTACAGAGCGCTGGCCTGTCCGCCTGGGCCACAACGTTTTCACCAAGCGGCGGCTGGACAATCGCACGATCGCGCGCGCGGTAAGAACATTCAGACATTTTCGCTCGATGATGCGGCAGCACAACATTCAGATTTATCGCGCCGTCGCGACGAGTGCCGTCCGAGAAGCTGAAAACGGCGAAGCGCTCGTCCGAAAAATTTTCCGCGAAACTGGAATTCGCTTGGAGGCGATCAATTCTGCCGAAGAAGCGCGGCTGGTGCGTCGCGCGGTTCGCGCGGTGCTTGGGCCGCTGGAGCCGAGGCTGGTGGTCGATCTGGGCGGAGGAAGCCTGGAAGTTTCGCTGCTGCGCGAATGGCACGTGGAGCAATCGTTTGCGCTGCCCATCGGCACTGTTCGCTTGATGGAAAGCATGAAGCTGACGGGAATGGTGGACGAGGATCAGTTCGAGCGGCTGCGGCATCGAGTGCTTTCACGTGATTCAGAGCGCGTGGCCAAATCCGCCGAACTTGTCGCGCGAACCTGGCGGTTTTTTGCGGAGGCAATGCGGAACTGTTGGCGCGGGTCGCGCCGGGCCCGCGATTTCGCGGCGTGCCTTCCATTCACGTAAGGCTGTTGCGCGATCAAGCGTGGGAAATTTTGCGTCGGGAATGCCGGGACGAATGCGCAAGTTTCGACGTGCGGCGAGATCGCGCGGAAGTGATGGGAATCGCGGCGGTCGTTTTCCTGTGCCTTGCTGAACACGCGCGGCTGGATACGATTCTGGTTCCGTCGGTCGGTGTGCGCGAAGGAATTTTATGCGATCTGGCGGCGCAACACTTCGGAGCGCCGGGGCTGGACGAGCGGCGCGCTCGAGCGCTGCTGGATGCTTCGCGAAATCTCGCCGCGAAATTTCATTGTGATATGCGTCATGCGGAATATGTCCGCGCGATCGCGGCAATATTGTTCGACCAATTGGCGTCCAGAAGCACGGGTTGCCGCCGGAACTGCGTCTGCCTCTGGAAATGGCGGCGGTATTGCACAACTGCGGCCGGGCGATTCACGAGAAGGCGCATCACAAACATGGTGAATATCTGGTGCAGAATGCGGAGTTGCCCGGATTGCCCGCGGAAACGCAGGCGATACTGGCGTGCCTGGTGCGCTATCACGGAAAATCGGAGCCGGAGTCACATCACAAACTTTATGCGTCGCTGCCGCCGCGGGATCGCCGGCGTGATTCGCGAATTGAGCGGGATTTTGCGAATTGCCGCGTGCGATGGGCGCGGGCGGAACTCGAATGTGCGCGCGCTTCGCATACGGGTTTCGCGAAAACAGTTGCGGCTGCGATTATTTCTGGCGCCGGGAGCGAATCTGGATCTGGGAATGTTGCGGCGGAAGGCCCGTCCGTTTGAGAAAGAATTTGGAGTGCGCGTGGTATTCACGCGGACGAGAGCGAAACTTGGCGCGTCGAAATGCGGAACGCCGAAAGTGCACCGAGTAGAAGTAGGCGCGCCGCAGAAAAAATCTCGTGCCGCAGTACCGCGGCATGTCTGGGGTTTGACGGCGTAGCTGCGAATCTTTCTGTCCCTGAATCGAATCAAACTATACGAAGCCAAGCGGTAGAATCACGTTAGAATGAATGCGCGGCTGGGTCGGATGACCGGCGTCGCGAACGGAGAACGATTTTCCAGATTATGCTTGTTTATTTGATGCGCCACGGAATTGCGATCGATCGCGACGATCCGGAATGTCCGCCGGACCCGGAGCGTCACCTGACACCAAAAGGAATCGAGAAGACGCGGACCGCCGCGCATGGGTTGCGCGCGATGAAAGTGAATCCGGATTTAGTTTTGAGCAGCCCTTATTTGCGCGCGATGCAAACCGCGGAGATTGCCTGCATCGCGCTGGATATTCCAGTGAGCCGAATTCGCAAGACCGACGCGCTTTTGTCCGGCGCTTCGCCGCTGCTACTGGCTCGATGAGTTATCAAAAGCGAAGGCCGACGAAGTAATTTGTTTCGGACATGCGCCGCATATGGACGAATTCATTGCGCTGTGCTGTTCACGCGCCGAAAGCTTGCACACAATTGAAGAAAGCGGGCGTGGCGTGCCTGGAGTTGCACTCCGTTTCGCCGATTGATGGCGAACTAGTGTGGTTGATGCCTGCGCGCGCGCTGCGAATGTTGGACGATTAAGTTGCGGTGGAAAAAGAGTAAGATTCATTTTCCCGCGGAAATTCCGCGAGCCGAACTGTGTCCGGCTCAATAACAATTGGCCGGTGCAGAACAATTTCCAGCAAATGGCGATCGGCAGCGAGGCGCGAGGCGAGAGGTTCTTCCGCCAGAATATCCGCTGACTCGAAAAATTAAGGAGCCGGCCGGTTCTTCTACGTTTTCCACTTTAATTTCGGTGAAAATCGCGGAATTGCTGTCGCTTCCAAGCGCAGTTGCGAGCCGCAGAATTCCGGCAAGAAACAAAACGCTTTCCTTTTGAGTCGGCAGGAATTGCCGCCCAGCTTTTTTGCTCGGCATTCGGAAAAGCGCCGCGATGATATCGCGCGATGCTGGCGACAATTTCCATTTCGCGGCGGTCCATCCGGGCGGCGGAATTTTTTCGCGAATCATGCGGATACGAAGATTTCTGATGATTGTGCTGACCTTCGGCGCGGCCAACATCGTGAAGAATCGCGGCGGCTTCCAGAGTGCTGCGCGCTTTAATGGGAAGGATCACGCGGCACTTCGCCGCAAGAATTCCGTCGAAAAGCTGCGTCGCGATTTTCGCCACGTAGAGCGGAGTGTGAAAAATCCGGATCGAGAAACGCCGCCCACACGGCGAGCCAGTCGAAGCGCGCATCGCTCCAGCGCTTCGCCTTCAGGAAGCGCAGTTTCGCCAAAGTTGCCAACGGGATTTCGGCCCAGACATTTTCGCGCGATATCTGGCAAATCGACTGGCGCGTTCCGGCTGAATAACAGCCTGCCATTTTGCGCGGACCGGCCGGGAAGCGCTGGGCTTCAAGCGCGCAATTTCAGCCCATGAGCACATCGAGATCGTGAATTTCTCCGAGAAGATCTTGAAGTTTTTTCAGTTCCCTGCCCCATTCATCGCTGTGCGTGGGCAAGAAATTTTCGACCGAATACCGAAAGCGTTTTAGCGCGATACGCACACGGTGAAGCGAAGTCTTGCTGCGGGTTTTTATCGCATGGCGATGCGCTTCCCAGGCTTCGTGCCAGCGCTCCAGCGCGAGCAATTCCGCAGCAGGGCTATCCGAAAGAATTCGTGCGGACCGCGACGGAAGATGGTGCGTCCATTTCCGCCACTGCTTTTTATCAAAATTGGAAAGTTCTTTTTCGGCGCTGCGAATTGCAGTCGCGCTCAACTTCGTCCAGCTTCGCGAGCAAGCCGATCCGTGGAAGGCTTGTCGTTCGCATGCAAGCGCGCAATCCAGCCGCGCATTACTTCTGCGTCGCGCAAATTTCCCAGATGCGGCGAGCGGCTTTTTCGCTTCTTTGCGGAGACGCGTCCATGCGGGATCCGGATCCAATTCGGCAAGCCCCTGCGCGATGGATCGGCAGCGTCTTAAGGCGACGCGAAGATCGTGAACATGATTGGGCTTGAAATTTTGCTGGACGGCATCCGATTCAACGAGAACAGCGTGCATCCATTTCGTGAGGAGGGACGGATCGATCGGCGTGAAAAATTCTTCCGGCTGTATTCGCGGCGATTAGAACTGTTGGCGGAAGTTTTGACGACATTTCAGAAATCCTTCGGCCAAGCTTTTAGAGTTGCTTATCAGAGAACGTCAGCGGTTCAGGCGTCCGATCGCCGGTAGACACAGTCATGAACTTTTGAAAGTGCGGCGGCAAGGCGCTCTTCCGTGGATTCGGCGGCGCGCGGCGCTGATTCATGAGCGGCCGGAGCAGGAGGCGCTGCGGGTACCGGATCATGCGCGAGAGGCGCAACGGCGGAAGCAGGGGTCGCGATGGTTGCAGCGTCATGAGGCGGCACAACACGATGCGATTCGCCTTCCAAAACTTTCGTGATTCCGGCGCGGAGCTTTTCAAAAATTTTGCGCGGCTCGGGCGTCGCGTCAATTACTTTGAATTTATATTCTTCGGCCAGATGATCGAATTGCTCGAGCATCGACGTTTGATAGCGCCGGAAACTTTCGTACATATCTTCCGTGGTGTAAACGTCCATGCCGGATTCCCAATAATCGAAGCCGCGAGTGAAAACGACGCGAGGAATCAAATCGTCCACGCCAATGTTCAAATAGAAAACGGCGTCGGGCTTAATCGCGAACGAATAAACTTTGCGCACCCATTCCGGATCCAGTCCACGAACGATGGCGCGCGCGATGAGCGAATAAATGTAGCGATCGGTGAGGACGACGAATCCTGCGCGCAACGCGGGAACAATTTCATGTTCGAGGCGGTCCGAGAAATCTGTCCCGTAAAAAAGTGTGAGCGTAATGCGTCCGAGAGTGTGGCCTTCTTTTGCGCGCTTGATTCCCTTTCCAACAAGTCCCGAGCGAGAGAGACCGGTATCCAGAACCGCGTGGCCTTTTTGTTCCAGCCATTCTTTCAGCAGCGCAATTTGCGTGGAGCGGCCGACACCGTCCGTGCCTTCAATTACAATGAATTTTCCGACAAGATCGGAAAGCTCCATGCCGGGCAGAATGACTCCGTTGGTGACTTTCATGGCGCCACCCGCAATTGTTTGGCGCGTTCAAGCTTGGAAAGCACCAGCTCGCGCATTTGTTCCTGTTGAATTTCGATGGGCTGCGTGGCGTCAATCACGTTCAAGCCAAACTCCGGCACAATTTTTTCGTATTCTTCAACGATACGTCCTTGAAATAAACGGAAACTTTCGTCGGGATCTTCCGTCATGCCCAAATCAAGTCCTGCTTCATAAAATTTGAATCCGCTGCGCGCCGCATGCAGTCGCGTGATGGAAACTTCCAGCGGCACGCGAAAATAAAATGCACCAGTGGGCTTCACCGCGAAAGAATACAGTTCGCGCACCCAGGCGGGGTCAAGTCCGCGGGCGATATCGCGCGCGAAAGCGGTGTAAATGTATCGATCGCAAAGAACGATGGCGCCGGCTTTCAGCAGCGGAATAATATTGCGTTCCATGCGATCCGCGAAATCGGTGGCGTGAATCAGACAAAAAGTTGCGGGAGTTAGAAGTTTTTTCTTTTTGCCGCGCTTGGTCGTATCTTTCACAACGAGCGAAGAATTCCATTCGCTGAACACAACGCCGTAGCCTTCCGACTTCAGCCACTGGTGCAGCAGCATGAGTTGGGTGGATTTGCCTGAGCCGTCGATGCCTTCGACAACAAACAACCGGCCCGGAAATCGATGTTCGCCGTAGCGTTTCATTCGTGGAACCCTCGAGCATGGAGGGGATCGAGCGGCGCGACAGACGCACGCAGAGCGTCAATTATAGCAGAGTGAATTGTTTCAGATATGTGAATAATGGGGGCGCAGGAATTCGTCGTATGTCATTGATACAGATGGAGTTATCCAAAAGTAGGCGAGCAATTCTGCTATTCCGCCACGGCGCAATTTCCGATTTAGGAGACTAATCGCGGTGCTTCTTGGCGAGCCATCCGTCAAGATCTTTGGCGTCATGCAGGATCGCGAGGGCGCCTAGATCGCGCAAAATATGGCCGCGCATTTTACGGGCGTGACTACCGCGGGGAAGAACGCCGAGAAACGGAACTTGGGCGCGCTGAGACGCGAGGGCGTCGTCAATATTGTCGCCGAGATAGAGAGCGCGCGAAGGATCGCGACCGTTTAATATTTTTAGTAGCCCGTCCGGATGCGGCTTGAGGTTCGCGATGTCGTCCATGGTGACGATTTGCTTGAAGTACTTCTCCATCTGAAGGCGGTCGAGCGTGTAGGCGAGTTCTTTGCGGGTGCGCCCTGTGAAAAGTGACAGTTCGGCGCGCTTCGACCATTTCTTCAGCAGTCGCGCTGGGACGAGCCACTCTTCGCGTTCCACATTTCCCGTGGTGCCATCGCCCCAATAAAATTTCATGAACTGAGTTTTCACTTCTTCGTATTTCGTGTTGCCGCCGAGCTCGCGGATCCAAGCGGTGGTCAATTTCCAATCGTCATTAAATCCACTTTTCGATTTCCATTTTTGGATTTCGGATGCAGCTACACGTTTTCCTGTGAAGTGGTGCACGGTCTGCACCGTGCTGCGATGAAATGATCCGCGGACATCTACGAGCACGCCGTCAACGTCGAACACAATTAGTTCGAGTTTACTTTTCACGATTTGGGTTCCGGAATTAGGCGCTCGAGTTCTTTGATTAGCCTGCGCATTTGCGCGCGCGTGCCGACTGTGATGCGCACGTAACCTGTGCGGCCGAAATCTGATGTGCGGTCGCGCAGCAGAATGCGTTGTTGCGCAAGTGTACGGAGGATGCGGGGCGCATCGACGCCGAAATCTGCCAGCAGGAAATTTGCGGCGCTCGGAAATACTTTTACTTTCAGACGAACCAGCGCTGCGCGGAGCAATTCGCGCGCTTCGATAATTTCTTTGGCGTATTTTGTGACTACACGATGATCGCGCAGCGTCGCTTCGGCGGCCACGATTGCCGCGGTATTCACCGAGAATGGTTCGCGCGTACTTGAAAGAAGCGCCGTCACTTCCGGGCAAGCAAACATGCAGCCCAGTCGCAGTCCGGCAAGCCCCGCGCCCTTGGAAAATGTGCGGACGACAATCAAGTTTGGATACCGGCGAATCCACGGAAGCACGGTGACACCGGAAAATTCGGAGTAGGCTTCATCCAAAACAAAAAGCGTGCGCGGAGCGGCGTTCAGCATTCTGCGAATCACGGCAGGCGGGATTAATGTGCCAGTGGGATTATTGGGATTGGCGATTAGAAACAGACGCGGAGATTTTCGCAGAGCTTTCATCACGTCGACGACTGGAAATTGCATTTCAGAATCGTAACGGAGGTGAACCATGCGCGCGCCGGAAAGCTGCGCGTAGAAGCGGTACATCACAAATGTTGGATCGACGAGCAGAATCGCGCTATTCGGCTCGACAAATGTGGTGATGATTTGCTGCAAGGCGCCGTCCGCGCCATTCGTAAGCGTCAGCTCATTTGGTTTCACGCCGAACCAGCGAGCCATTCGCGCAGTAGGCGCAATGTATTCCGGATACGTCGCCAATTGTTCGGCAGTTAAATTGCGCACGGCGCGCAACGCCGCGGCGGAGCTACCCATAGTATTTTCGTTGAAATCCAGCCGCATCGCGCCGATTCGGCCTTCAATGGGAACGTGACACGGCGCCATGCCGCGTGTTGTAGCAGGTATTGGGACACGAAGTTTCAATTGATCGTCACCTTATTTCGCGCGTTACACGGCGCACGCTAGCATAGTTTACAGAATTCACGGCAGCGCTGCGACAAACAAGGAGAAGGAGAACTCTTGAGGGACAATCCTGCAGTTCTAGTTTACCGACGGATCCTTCAGCAACTTTTGCACTGCCGTCGCAAGAATCGCGCGAGTAAACGGCTTCTGCAGCATCACGTTATGCAATTCAAACTCTGCATTCTTGAAGTTGGCGTATTCCGTGTAGCCCGACATGTAGATCACTTTCAATCCTGGGCGCAACGCCAGCAGGCGCGTCGCCAGTTCACGGCCGCCAATTCCGGGCATCACCATATCGGTAACCAGCAGATCGATTTTCCCGGCGTGCTGCGCGGCTAATTCCAAAGCCTGCGCGCCATCTTTGGCTTCCATCACCGTATATCCCGCGAGCTCAAGAAATTCGCGCGATACTTCGCGGACTTCCTTTTCGTCCTCGGCCAGCAAAATTGTTCCGCAGCCGCGCGGCAATTCTTCGTTGCGCTTTTTTTCCGACTCCGCTTCCGCAATTTCGTCAACACGCGGCAAATAAATTTTGAACGTGGTTCCCTTTCCAACTTCGCTGTAGACCCACACAAATCCGCCACTCTGTTTCACAACACCGTAAACCGTCGCAAGTCCCAGGCCCGTGCCTTTTCCTTTTTCTTTCGTCGTGAAAAATGGCTCGAAAATGTGCGCCTGCGTTGCGGCGTTCATTCCAATTCCAGTATCGGTGACCGCCA
Source organism: uncultured Acidobacteriota bacterium (assembly GCA_963778235.1). Taxonomy (GTDB): domain Bacteria; phylum Acidobacteriota; class Terriglobia; order Acidiferrales; family UBA7541; genus DASTCZ01. The sequence goes on from CAVZTQ010000001.1 coordinate 728,308, forward strand.
GCATCACAAAACGTCCGGCCACCAGAGGGGGATGCGTTCGCGCGTACGCTTCGTCCAGTTCCACGTTCGACGTTTCGATCAGTAACTTGCCGCCATCGGGCATCGCGTCGCGCGCGTTCACTGTTAAATTCAAAATCACCTGTTCTATTTGTCCGGCGTCGGCTTTCACATGACCGAGATGCGGCTTGGTGAGAATGGCCAGATCGATATCCTCGCCAATCAAGCGCGGCAACATTTTTCCCATTTCGCTGATGGTGATATTTAGATCCATCACCCGCGGTTGCATCACCTGCATGCGGCTAAACGCAAGCAACTGGCGCGTAAGCCCCGCGGCGCGATCCGCTGCTTTCTTGATCTGATCAATTTTTCGGAAATCAGGATGTTCCGGCGCCGTACGTTCCATCAAAAGTTCGGTGTGTCCTTTGATGACCATCAACAAATTATTGAAATCATGTGCAACGCCGCCCGCGAGTCTCCCAACCGCTTCCATTTTTTGCGCTTGACGCAATTGCGTTTCCAGCGCGCGCCATTCCGTAACGTTCTCAACGATTCCCTCGAAGTACTGTTCTCCGTTTTGCTCTCGGATCAATCGAGCGCTCAAACGGACCATCACCGGTTGGCCGTCCTTCCGAACCCATTCCAATTCAAGTCCGTCGGCAAATCCCTTTGCGATTGTCGCCTCGATCAGCGGTTCCCGCGCTTCCGGATGCGCATACACCGCACTAATATTCCCAGCCAGAAGTTCAATGGCGGAAGAATAGCCGAGCATCGTGGCCAGCGCATTGTTCGCATCAAGGAATTGTCCGTCGGGCGTCGTCCGGAAAATTCCGTACGCCGCGTTTTCAACCAGATGACGGTAGCGCGCTTCGGATTCGCGAAGCACTCCCCGCGCCCGGCGCTCTTCTGACACATCTCTGAATGTCACTACTGCGCCGGTGACTGCTCCACCTTCCTGAATTGGCGTCGCAAAATATTCCACCGGAAATGAAGTCCCATCTTTTCGCCAGAACACTTCGTCGTACACGCGCCGGGGAATTCCATCGCGGAACATTTCCAGCAGCGGGCATTCCTCGCGCGTGTATCTCGTACCGTCAGCCCGCGAATGATGCAGCATGTCTTGCACATGCTTGCCGAGCAGATCTTCGCGCGACCATCCGGAAAGTGCTGTCACAGCTGGATTCACCATCGTACAGATTCCGTTGAAATCGACGCCGCAAATTCCCTCTCCGGCACATTGCAAGATCAAATCATTTTGGCGCCGGATGTTATCCAGCAATTCACGCGAACGCCGTTGCTCGGTCACGTCGGTGGCGAACACAATTACGCCGGCAACTTTTCCATCGTGATCGCGATACGGAACCCGGTGCGTGTGCAGAATTGTTTCCTCGCCACACGCGGAACGCGATCCGGTTAGCACGCCAACTTTGCTTCGTCCTGTTTCCAGTACTTCGCGATCTTCTTTTTCTGAGACACCGTCAACATCAGGCCAAACTTCGGAAACGTGTTTCCCTATCAACTGTTCCGGCGACATTCCGAAAAATTGTCCGGCCGCTTTATTTGCACGAAGAATTATGCTCGCCGAGTTTTTACAAACAATAATCGAAGGCGAAGAGTTGAAAATAATGGTGTGTTCCTCTTCGCGCTTGCGCAGTTCGTCTTCCGCGCGTTTTCGTTCGATGGCCAGCGCAATCTGCGAAGCGACGGAGACAATCAGTTGCACGTCGCGCGGCGAATATGCGTTTTCGTCGTCGTACGATTGCACCACGAGCACGCCGATTGTTCCCGAAGGCGTGCGCAGTGGAACTCCCAGCCATGCCGCCGCGGGCGTGCCGACCAACTCGATTTCTCCGCTCTTCACCAGCGCGTCAAACTTTTCCCGGTTCGCAAGCAAAGTTCTGCCGGTGCGAAAAACATAAGCCGAACAAGTTCGCCCGGCCTTTTGCGGAGCTGGTGGAGCGTCATGCCGGTCCGCCACAAACGGGAAATGGAACATGCCGGTGGCGTTATCATGCAGCGCGATGAAACAATTCTCCGCGCGCACCACACTTTCCAAAGCGCGATGCATTCTTCGCAATAATTCGTCCAGGTTCGACGTGAAATTCAGCGCCTGAATAATTTCGATCATCACCAGGCGCTCGGATTCTGCGCGGGTGTTATCCAAGGCAGGACGCCGAATGTCCGACTGCCGCGTTTCGCGCGCTTCCCCGCTGCGGGAAAGCTTCGCCATGCCAATTGTTCCCGATACGTTTCCGTCGGAATCGAGTTGCGGTGCGATATAAATTTCTACGGGAGAATTTCCCAGACGCGCTTCAAAGCAAGTAGTCTCACCTGCAAGCGCGCGGCGATGCGCCACGAGAACGGGATCGTTAACGCGAGATGCTACAAGATTTTCTTGAATGGGAGCGCCGAGCAGATCGCTGGACGAGATTCCGAGCGCCTCCAATCCATTGCCCTGAATGGACGTCATGCGTAGTTGCGCGTCAGTCGTCCAAAACACCGCGGGCACGGCGAATCCGGGCTTGACGGAGTCAAAGCGCAGGGATGCAGCTGGGCGTTTAATCTCGAAATCAGTACGTTCGGACATTACGGTGCGGCCCCTGGGATGGCGCTGCTGCAATACTATTGTGAGCGATATTTGACGCGTCTAAACGCCATGGAACCATAATGTTTCTAGAACGTAACTGTACCGAATGCAGTACCATTCAGCACACTCGCCGGATTGGCTCTGTCTACTTTCGTGAAGAGTTCGACCGTGTTAACTTCGCCTCACACAGTTTCGTAAGGAGATAAACGATGCATTCCGTAATGTGGACGAACATGTTTCATCTGGCATTGCCGGTACTGGAAAAAATTCTCCGGCCGATTCTCGTTTACGTATTTCTCGTCGTGGTTTTACGTCTGGCGGGAAAGCGGGAGCTGGCGCAACTGAATCCATTCGACCTCGTCGTCCTGCTGACGCTTTCCAATACCGTGCAGAACGCCATCATCGGCGACGATAATTCCGTGACAGGCGGGGTAATCGGCGCAGCGACGCTGCTGCTGATGAATTATATTTTCGTGCGCTTCCTTTACAATCATCCTGATGTTGACGCAATTGTCGAAGGCCGCAGCGATATGCTGATGGAACATGGAAAGCTCGACAAACAAAAGCTTCGCAAAGAACTGATCACGTTGCCCGAGCTGGAAGCAGCGGCGCACAAACAGGGATTTGATTCCCTCGCCGACGTAGATTGCTCCAGAATCGAGCCGGGCGGCACAATTTCGTTCACCGCGAAAAAACCTTCAACCGACGAGATGCGCCACAAAGAACTAATGGAGCGGATTGAAGCGCTAAGTGGCGAGGTAAGACAATTAAAATTGCATCAGCAAGGATCTACTTCGTAAGAAGAGCCAGCAGGATTTTTTCCGCGTGCGCGGGAAACGTGAAATTTACCCGCGGTTGCCGAGCCGTTCGCGCGCCAGCGCCTCCAGAAATCCTTCGTCGGAGGAAACTCCGGCCTGGCGCAGCCGGTCATCACCCATTCCCAATTGATTTGCGATGCGCGATGCAACCTGCCGCGCCATGCGAAATCGGACGTCTTCCGGAAGTGAGTTTCGCCGTTCCAGAAATGCTTCGATCAGCCGCACTTCGTCGAGTGAGAGCCGCGCCGCGCCCAACGTGGGACCGCCAAGCACGTCGGGCGCTGAACTCGCCCAGCCGACTGAAATTTTCGTTAGTGGGCGCTCGTGAATCACAACAGTTCCGGCGACGTAATCACCAAGCCGGCGATTTTGTTTGCTGATGAGCGCGCACGTCATTCCTACAACATAACAAAACGGAATGGAATCGATAATGCGCATCAGGTTTCGCGCGAATGCCTGCCACACCTGAAGCGGCCGGCCGGATTCCTGAATCACGCGCAAATGCGCCACGCGTTTGCCGGGAGTTTGTCCGTTCCAGACTGCTTCAAAAATTGCGAAGTATCCGTAGTACAGAAGAAAGACTCCGAACCACACAATTGCTTGCACCCACAGTCCGCTCAATCCCAAGCCGCCCGCGCCACCCGGCGTGATAAGGCGAAACAGTAGCATCACGAGAAGCAATATCAGAGCAACAAGAAACTGAATCAGCGTATCGAGCAGCAATGCCATGCAACGGCTGCCGACGCCCGCCAGCGGAAATTCCAGCGACGTCTGTTCAGGCGTTTCAATGGTAAGCTTGTCGTCCCAAGAAGTACTTACTGGGTCCGGAGAATCCATTCATGCCCTCCGCACGATGGCTCAGCAAACGACGCCCCTATTGGGAGCGCCTTACCGAATTGGTCGAGCGTTCCGGCCGTTCCGGGGTTCGCAACTTATCACATAAAGAACTTCAGGAACTGGGATTATTATACCGTCAGGCCGCCGCGGATCTCGCCGCCGTTCGCGAAGATCCACTCGAACAGGGTTTGGCGCGCTCGCTCAATCAACTTCTTAGCCGCGCTCACAATCTTTTGTACGCCGGACGAAAGCGTTCCGGCTGGGGAATTATCCAGTTTTACAAAGTGGATTTTCCGCGCACGTTTCGCCAAACATTTGGCTACACTCTGGCCGCCGCGCTGCTTTTTCTTTTTGCAGGACTCGCCGGAACTTTGCTGACTTTGCACGATGCGGCATTTGAGCGCTATTTTCTAGGCCCGCAAATGATCGAAACCATCGAGCATCATCAGATGTGGACCGAAGATGTGCTAACCGTCAAGCCGCTCGCGTCCAGCAAAATTATGACCAACAACATTTCCGTGTGCTTCTTCACTTTCGCTTCCGGAATTGTTGCCGGGCTCGGAACCATCTACAGCATGTTGATGAACGGATTCTTGATTGGCGTTATCGGCGTGGCGTGTTTTGAGGCGAACATGTCCAACATGCTATGGAGTTTTGTGGCACCTCATGGTGTGCTGGAATTGCCGGCGATATTCATGAGTGGTGGCGGCGGATTATTGCTGGCGCGTGGACTCTTATTTCCGGGATTGCTTCCCCGCCGCGAATCGTTGGCTCAGGCCGGAGCGACAAGCGCCAAATTAATTTTTGGAATTATTCCAACACTGATTGTGGCGGGAACAATTGAAGCGTTTCTTTCACCTACTCATTTGCCGTCGGCGCTGAAGTATCTTTTCGCCCTCGCGCTATTCACGCTCTTCACGGTTTATCTCGCTAGGTCAGGCCGAGATAAGACTCCCTTCGAAAACGTTCCAGCGCCGTTCCAGTCACCCGTCGAAGTGCGTTGAATCGCCGGGCGTAACACGCTTGTTGCACACCGGGCAGTTGTAAGCGTGTTCCGGCGTCTTACCGAACAGATGAAACTGTCCACCCGAAAGCAAAGCGTGGATGCGATCGAGCGCCTGCGTGCGCGTGGCGGGACTGCTTGTGCTCTCACCCGGATTAGCTTCGGAAGCATGCAAATTGCGAAGCCTGCTAAGGTAGGTTCCCACCACAACGATTGGCGTTCCGCCAATTTGCGGATCGGCTTTCAAGCGGCGAAACACTTCGTCACTCGGAATATCCGCCAGCGATGAATCCATCAATACCAAATCAGGATGAATTTCGGGAAAACAATCCAGCGCCGCTTTTCCGTTCGGCGCCGTGAAAACTTTGTATCCATGAAATTGTAAAAGCGCCTGCCAATCTGCTCGGTCAATTAGATCGGAATCCACTACTAAAATAGTTGCCGCCATCAGTTCCTCTTTCTCGCAGTCCAGCGCCAGTTCTTCGATGCTGTAACTGACCACGAAGACGTAATACTTTAAGTTTTACTTTAAGAGGCCAAACGGCTTACACACAACTCCACACCCCAATGCCAGATACAAAGAGCGTGTTACGGGCCATCCGGTGGAAGGAATAACGGCTTTATATTCCGTGCCATAGCGGCACAGTCGCGAGGATCGGGACAACGCATCGTGCAATTATTTCCAACGGCAAGTAAGGACTACTCAGTGCACATTGATAAATACTGCGCTAACGCAACGTTTTTCTTCATCAGTGTGGGATGCACTACATAACGCGCTAGAGCAAGCTTCGTTCTTTGATATCTAAATAGCGATTCACTACGGTAGTAGCAAGTGTCCCTGGCGGCAATTCAAGCGCAAGAATTCCCTGCTGGCGAAGGCGGGACAATAATAATTCGCGACGATGAATCATTTCGATGGCTGCCGCGTGCTCGTACATTTCCTTTACAGTTTCAGGAACCGCGCGGCCAAGCGCGTTTAATTCTGGCTGGTTAATCACGCCGAACAAAACTAGATGCCGATGCGAAACTTGCGTCGCGCCTTCAATCACTTCTGGAGTTGCAGGAGTTTCCGCGAGGTCGGTGAGCCACACTACGAGACTGCGGCGTTTTTGCGACGCGAGCAATGCATCCGTCGCGCGCAAATGATCCGCTTCGCTCCACTCCGTATGAACCATCGCCAAACTTTCCACCAGCCTCCGCAAATGCGCCGTGCCTTTGCCCGGCGGAACGCGCTGCTGCACTTTGCGACCGTACGCCAGCATGCCGACGTTATCTCCAGAAAGTAGCGCCACGTGTGCAAGACTCAGCGCCGCGCCGACGGCGTAATCCAATTTACTGGGGCCGCCGATTCGCGCGCGCAGCAATCTTCCCGCATCCAGAACAATCCACACTGTCTGGCTGCGCTCCACTTGGTTTACCTTCGTGACGAGGTGGCCGCGGCGCGCCGAAGCCGTCCAACAAATTTCGCGATACTCATCACCTGCGCGGAATTCGCGCAGACTTTCAAACTCGCGGCCGCGTCCGCGCTGTCGGCGCAATCTTCGTTCCATCTGCACCTGACGGCTGCGAATCAAATAAAGTGCCGCGCGCTGCGCTTGCTGCAAATTCGGATACACGCGAACTTTTTGCGCAAGATCTATCGCGTTCCAACGCTCGGCCACTTGCAACACCGTCTGACATCGCAAATACGCGCGACCGAATCGTGCGTCGCCGCGTTCCTTGGGTAGAATCGGATATGCGGCGCTGCCCTCTTCGCGTGCGGCAGCGCGAATTTCCACATCTGCTGGAATCGCGCGGAAAGTCTGCGGCGTGTCGTCCACAACGCGCGCGTAGATCGTTCGCGCGCCTGCGTTGCGAATCACAATTGTTACGTGACTTTCGGTTTCAAACGCGGCGGGGGCAGTCCAAACGCGAGAAACAGTTAGTTGCCTCGCCCGAGGCACGCGCAATAAATCCCAAAGCCAAATCATAAAAACAAAAACGTCCCATGCGAGCATTGCGTAGAAAAAGCGCGCGTCCCACCATGCCGGGGCCAGCCATCCCAGCCCGAGCATCAACAATAAAAAGAAGCGCGGGCCAAATCCGAATGCCAACCTGCCTCGCGGAGCGGCGACGGCTGTTACGTTGGACGGAATCAGGCGCGCCGGCCCGGAAAGACTTACGCCGATTGCATCGCGCGCGACGGTCTTTGGTTGCAGAAGAGGCGGCGGTTGTGGAAGTGCAGACATTATTTATTTGAGCGTCACTTCGGCACTTCAACTGCCGAAAGCAATTCGCTAATCACGTGATCGGAATTCATCCCCTCAAGATCCGCTTCTGGCTTCAGCAACAATCTGTGGCGCAACACTGCAGGCGCAGCGGACTTCACGTCATCTGGAATCAAGAAGTCGCGCCCTTCCAGCGCCGCCACTGCTTTCGCGGCCATCAGCAAACTTACCGCCGCGCGCGGACTCGCGCCCAAACTGAGCGACGGCCAATCGCGCGAACGGCGTGCAATGCTCGTCACGTAATGAAATAGCGCCGGCTCTACGCGCACTGCCGCAACTTCCGCGCGCGCCGACGTCAGCCAGCCTTCAGGCAACGCCGCCAATCCGAGCCGCTCCAAATATCGAGGATCGAATCCTTCCTGATAATGCTGCAAAATTTCCGCTTCCTCTTTCGCGTCGGGATAAACCATCCGAATTTTCAGCAGGAAGCGATCGAGCTGCGCTTCCGGCAGCGGGTACGTTCCCTCAAATTCAATTGGATTCTGCGTCGCGAACACGGTGAAGAATTGCGAAAGCGTTTGCGTATTTCCGTCCAGCGTTACCTGACGTTCTTCCATCGCCTCAAGCAGTGCCGACTGCGTGCGCGGCGGCGTACGATTAATTTCATCCACTAGCAAAAGGTCCGTGAATATCGGTCCCTTGTGTAGAGAAAATTCGCCGGCCTTCGCGTTAAAAATTGTCGTGCCCAGAATATCGGCGGGCATCAAGTCTGGCGTGCACTGAACGCGGCGGAAATCGAGTCGTCCGACAAGCGCCAGAGTTTTCACCGCCAAAGTTTTCGCCAGACCCGGCACGCCTTCAATCAGCGCGTGGCCGCCGCACAGCAACACGATCACCAATTGATCCAGTGGCGTGCGTTGCCCCACGATGGACCGGCCCATTTCTCTGCGAACGTGTTCTGCGACGCGCGCTACTTGCTCCGCCATGTAAGTGTTCCCTCGTTTCCTGTGCGGTTCAATTCCAGAAGTCCCGCATAATGTTCGATCGATTCCACAATTCGCAAAGCGTCTTTGCTGCTCAACGAAACATCCATCGACGCGCGCTCCGCCGTCTGCATCGCCTCAAAAAATCCCGGCTCCGTCCATCCCAATCGTTCGCGCGCTGAATCATACATCTGCCGCACGTTCGCGGTGCGCGGCAATCCCAAGCGCGTGCAAACTAAATATCGAAATCTTTCCCACACCGTTGCCACCGCGCCCGAAGCCGCTCCGGCCGATTGATACAACGCGCCAAGCGTTTCCACAAATTCCAGCGGCGATAATCGCGATTCCACCACCGGCATTCGCGTCGGTCCCGTTCGACGTCCGAACGCCATCACCAGCATCACGCAAATAATTCCACCCTGCAGCAGCGCCCACACCACCGGAGTTCCCGCCAGATAACTCGAAAGTGTTTTCCGCTCGCCGTGATAATACTCGTCCCACAAAACGCGCGTTCCATCCGCGGCGCCCAGCGAGTTCAGCAGCAAATTCAAATTTCCTTGCGCGGAAATTCCCGTGTTGGAAAGCGGCATCGCGCCTGGCCCACCAGATTACTTCTCCGTCGCCAAGTTTGTACGCCACCACCACAGCATTTCCATCGTGCGCATACATCGGCACCGCATTTGCGCCGTCATCCTCCCATCGGACCGTCGCCGCCATCGTAATCGCCGGCACGCCGCGCGTAATCGGACTGACTGCCGCCGCAGGATAACTCTGCGTTGTCGCGCTGCTCGGCGGCATCAACGTCGCGCCTCCGTTGCTCAGAAACCGATGCACGTTTGATCCGGTGAAGAGCAAGCGTCCGCCTCGCCGCACAAATCGTTCCAACGCTTCCGATTCAAAATTTGCAGCGCCGCCCTGCGGCTCCGAAAGTACCAGCACGGTTTTCTGCGCGTCGTCCGGCAATTCCGGCAACGATTGCGTCCACCGTTCAACCGAATATCCCAAATCGCCCAACAACTCGTACGCCGCTTTCGCTCCATTCGGTCCCGGCGAATAGCTCGACGAATCCGGCGCGGGCGCAGCTTCCGGCGGCGAAAGCACAGCCGTAGCGGCCACCAGCAGCAACATAATTGCCGCGGCGCCGATTAGGATTTTGCGGTCTGAGCGGTCGAGTGAAACCGGCATCCTAGCGTCTCCAGGTGCGCCACTGCTTTGTCATAATCCTGCTGCGTCGCGGGCAAAAATCCGTACCACGACGCTTCCATGCCGTGCGTCAAATCTTTCAAAGCCAGTTCGCGCCCCACAGGATTCTGCTCCGCCAATTCATTTTGCCCTTGCTCGCCAATCATCCGCAGATATTCCCTCGGCGTGCGCGCGCGATCCAATTTCCACGCGCCCAATTCCGCCAGCCGGTACACGCCCGCCCAATATGCCGAATGCAGCGCCGCCCGATAATCTCCACGAGAAGCCGCCGCAGTTGCTTCGCGCGTCCAATCGCGCCAATGTTTTCCCGGCGGGAAAGCTGCATCCACGACCAACGTTTCGCTGCGAGCGATGCCGCGCAATCCACGCACAATCCATACCGCCGCAAAAAGAAATACCGCGCCAATCAGAATATAAAGCGCCGCGGTTTTCGCCACTCCGCTACCCAGCAAACGTCCCAACGTGTGATCCAATAACCAGTCAATCCATCGCCCAACTTGATCCCACATCTGACTCCACCAGGAATCGCCGCCTTTTGCCTGATTAAATTCGCGCCGCGATAAAATGTTCTTCAGACGCGCCGTGGCGTCCGCGCGATCTCCCTGTGCCGCCGCATTTTTCAGCTGCTCGGCCTCCTCGCGCATCGATCTCACACGCGCGGCCGCGTCCATCCAAATTTTCTTTCGGTCGTCCACGGTTTTCCATTTCGCCGCAAACGGTTCCTTCATCCACTCCGCGGAAACTTCATATTTCTCTTGTCCCGAAACCACAGTCCATTTGCTTGGCAATGATTGCTTCAGCGCGTCCTCCCCTTCCGGGTGTGCCGGCAAATCCGAAAACGCATTCGCAATCCGGTCCAGCTCATTTTCATATTGCGCCAGCGTAACGTACCGTATCGTCTCCGCATCATCCGCAGCAAAATTCGCTGCGCGCACAACGCCACCAGAAATTCCCAACACGAACGCAAGCATCATCAGCGCGTTCGCGAAAATTCGCGCGCACTTCGCCCATTTCCAATTTCGCTTTTGAAATTTCCTGCGAAGCATCAGAACCACTTGCGGTTTTCCCTCAAACTTCAAGAAACCGGCTGCAACGGCGGCGGCGCACCGGCGTTTCCGCTCACGTCTGTTGAAGAATTCATCGCGCCCATCATCGATTCCAAATCGAACGCTTCTTTCCGTATGCGCACATCGTAATAAATCAGCGCAATCGCAATCATCAAAAGTGGCGCGGCAATTGTTGACGCAACCGAGGCCGAAACCGCTTGCCCAATTTGTATCCACAGCGGAAATAGTCCCCGTACCTTGTACGTAGACTGCAGAATCCAAAACGGTAATGCCAGCGCAACCTGAAACACCAACAGCACAACGTACATGACGATCACCGCTGCGAATATCCGGTTGCGGTTTCCGTGCGTCAGCGTTCCGCTTCGGCTCATTGACTCCACCACGCCCCGCTTCTCCAACATGAACGCCGGAATTGACACGGCAAATCGCATCAGTAACCAAAATGCGCCAATCACTCCGGCGGAAATAAATAAGAAGAAAAAGACCACTCCAATCACCGGCGAAATCAGACTCGACGCAAGCATTCCAATCGCGCCCACAAATCCTCCGGCAAATGATCCCGCCGTAAAGAACGCAATTCCCACCAGCATCAACATTAGAATCAATCCAAATAACCCGAAGATTCTCCCGCGCACTACTTCGTACGACCCGCGAATTGTAGCCGCTCGCCCAAAATAAAGTTCCGACACCGCAACTGTAACCGCGCCAAGCGCCAGCGCTCCGAACAACAACGCCACGAACGTAGCAGCAAATGTCGCCGCCAGCCTCGGCCCTAACGCCGCAAGCGCCGCGAATGGATTCTGTGGATCTCCCATCGCCGCCGATATATCACGAATGGGAAACGCCACAATCACAACCAGGGAGCACACCAGTCTTACAATCTCCGGCCCCATCATCAGCCCGCAAAATAACCAGAATCGGTTGCGATACAAAGTAAACGTGCGGTCAAGCATCTCCGATAATGTCATCGGTTTCAATTCGGCCGCTTGAATTGGAACGCTATCCATCTACGAAACCTTTCGCGCTGCTTTCATTCCTCGGTCGCGCCGAATTTATTAACTGACTGCAATTCCCGGCGCCTCGCCCGGAGCTACTCCCGGCACAGCCGGCGGCAATTCATCCATCAATCTTTGCAGATCAAATCCTTCTTTGCGCACTCTCGCGTCATAATAAATCAAGCACGACGCGATAGCTAACAGGGGCGCTGGAACCACGTTGCCAATAACCGTTCCGATTCCGTTAACAATCGCGAACCAAATCGGCGCAGTTCCCGGCTTGTATACCAGCGTGGCAATCACCACTAGCGGGATCTGAATTCCATATGTAATCGCCATCGACACCGCGAGCGAAACCAATCCGGCCACAAATATTTTCCAGCGATAGCCCTTCGTCAATTCCCAGCTTCGGCTCAACGACTGCGCGCCGCCGGAGTCTTCCGCAATAATCACAGGAAAAATCAGCGAAAGCGCGAGATACACAATAATTCCCGGAACGATCAGCAGGAAAAATCCCGCGATCGTCGCAAGCCCCGCCAGGATTCCGGCCAATATCGCCGCTCCCGCGTGACTCCACGCAATTTTATACGCGCGCTTCACTCCCGGCCGCCGGCCCATTTGAATATCCCACACCGCCACGTACGTTCCCAAACTCGCAAGAATGATCGCCACGATGAAAACGAAACCAAGCACCAGGGCCATAATCAAAATCATGCCGCTCGCCGCTCCAACGCCCATTCGCGGCATATCCGGCGCGCTTCCCGAACCGATCAGCGCCACTACGGCGACCAAAAATCCAACGATCACCGCGGCGCCCGCATAAGGCAGTCCGGCTATTCCGACTAGCATCAGGAAATTCTTGCGGTAAATCGAAAACATGCGGTCCAGAATTTCACCGAGGGTAAGCGTGCCCGTCTCTACACCTGTCATTCTTCCTCCAGTCCGCGGGGAGGCGGCGCGGGGATGTAACCACAGCGTCAAATCAAAAGCAAGGCACTATCATTAATACGGGAAGGTTTGGTAGCACCGACACTCCTGTCGGTGCAGCAGTTATTCCCTGGTTAGGGCGACAAAACGTCCCCGCTGACATGAATCCCGATTAGCAGTAAGAATTTTCTTTGTGGGTCGCGGTTTCAACCGCGACATTAAGATTGTCCAAGAAGGGGCTTCAGCCCCTGAAGCCGTCGGCGAGCCTAAGCCACCGGTGCCCTTCGTCTCAGCGACTCACTCACCGCCAAAATTGTCGCGTCAATATCCGCATCCGTATGCGCCGACGAAACAAACGCCGCTTCAAATTGCGATGGCGCCAATAAAATTCCGCGCTCCAGCATCGCATTAAAAAACGCAGCGTACTTCACGGTATCCGACTTCTTCGCATCCGAATAATTATTAACCGGCTGCGCCGCAAAAAATAATGTCATCAAAGATCCTACCGCCTGCACTTGCCCTTCAATGTGCAGCGCCGCCAGTGTCGCGCGTATTCCTTCCACCAATTTTCCGGCGCGCGCGTTGATCTGCCAATAAAATCCCGGCACGCTCAGCAGCTTCAACATTTCAATTCCCGCGCGCATCGCCAGCGGATTCCCAGAAAGCGTTCCCGCCTGATAGACGTCGCCCAGCGGCGCAAGCCGGTCCATAATTTCGCATCGTCCACCATACGCCGCCACCGGCAATCCGCCGCCAATTATTTTTCCAAGCGTCGTAAGGTCCGGCGTAACGCCGTAGAGTTTTTGCGCGCCGCCCCACGAAAGTCGAAATCCTGAAATCACTTCGTCGAAAATTAAAAGCGCCCCTTCGCGCTTCGTGATTTCCCGCAGCCCCGCCAAAAATCCTTCCGCCGGGGGCACTACTCCCATGTTCGCGGCCACCGGTTCCACAATCACCGCGGCAATTGTGCCCGGATGCAACTCAAACATCTTCGCCACGGCTTCCAAATCGTTATATGGAACACTAAGCGTCAACGCCGCCGACGCCTGCGGAACTCCCGCGCTCGCGGAAATTCCAAATGTCGCCAGTCCGCTGCCCGCATCCGAAAGAAAACTATCCGCGTGGCCGTGATAGCACCCTTCAAATTTCAGCAACAAATCGCGCCCCGTAAATCCACGCGCCAATCGCGCCGCGCTCATCGTGGCTTCCGTGCCCGAACTTACAAATCGAATCTTTTCAATCGACGGAATCGCGCCGGCAATCCGCTCCGCCAATTCCACTTCCAATTCCGTGGTAATCCCAAAACTCGTTCCGCGACGCGCCTGATCCGCAATCGCATCAGAAATCGCCACAGGCGCGTGCCCGCAAATCAGCGCGCCCCACGAACAAACGTAATCCAAATACTCATTCCCATCCGCATCCCAAACTCGCGCGCCCGCGCCCTTGCTCAAAATCAATGGCGCTCCGCCAACCGCGCGAAATGCCCGCACAGGACTATTCACTCCGCCGACGAGACTGCCTTCAGCACGCCGCACAATATCCTTCGTTTTAGATTTTTCGCGTGTCACGATTTCTCTCGAAGGCGATTTAATGAACTACAACTCGCAAATAAAACCGAATGGATCGAAAGCCTTGTAGGTCGCGGCTTTAGCCGCGACATCAATGCCATTTAAAAAAAGGGGCTTTAGCCCCTGAAGCCTCATTTGCTCTTCAACTCCACCACAATATTTTCAATCGGCGTCGCCCCGGTATTCTTCGTCGCTTGCCGCCCAACATTTCCAAACGAAACCGCGCCAGCTTTCACCTCGCGGGTCTCACTATGCCCATCAGGAAATGTCACAGTCGCAGATGAATCAGTAACGGCTACAACTAACCGAGGGCGTTTATCCACTATCGGTCCCGACTCGCCCGGCTCAAGATGTACGCGGACCACCCTTACGCGGTCGCTTTCCAGAAGAAGCTCATTGTGCCCAGGATCGAGTTTTACGGCATCATCTTTGAAGGCGGATTTCTTCGGTTGAGATTTTATGTCGATATGAAAGAAAGTTCCACGGTCGGTTCCTGTGCATCCGAAAATCCCGCCGTGTTCAAAGTACATCGCGAAGATGCTATCGAGACCGTGCCCTCTAGGAGCACTGGGCGTCGGAGGAATCGGATTCGTCGGCACAAACAGCCGAACGAGCGGGTGGCCAGTTAGACTCACACAATCTGCGATGACTCTTCGAGGCTCGCGTGGAGGTTCGACGGTCACAGTGAGGAATTCATTATCCAATGCAACGGCGGGTTCAGGTACGGCGTTCTGAAGCATACTAACCATCGCAACCGAAATTGCGATGCAGACCAACGCAACTCGTATCTCACTTTGCATCGTTAACTAATGCTCCGCAACCCCTCACTCCTTCACCCACCGCGCCACGTCCTTAGCATGATAAGTCAGCACCATGCTCGCCCCCGCCCTCTGAATTCCCGTCATTATTTCCATCACCACGCGCTGCTCGTCAATCCATCCGTTGCGCGCCGCCGCTTTCACCATCGCATATTCGCCGCTCACGTTATATGCGCCAACCGGCACATCAAATTCTTCCCGCACCGCGCGAATCACATCCAGATAAGCCAGCGCCGGTTTCACCATCACCATGTCCGCGCCTTCTTCCAAATCCATCGCCACTTCACGCAACGCCTCGCGAACATTTGCCGGATCCATCTGATAACTTCTGCGGTCACCGAACTGTGGCGCCGACTGCGCCGCTTCTCGAAAAGGCCCGTAAAATCCCGAACAATATTTCGCCGCGTACGCCAGAATCGCAGTGTCTTGAAATCCATTCGCGTCCAGCGCTTTGCGAATCGCGCCAACGCGCCCGTCCATCATGTCCGAAGGCGCAATAATATCCGCGCCCGCACGCGCGTGCGAAAGCGCTTCAGCGACAAGCAATTCCAACGTCGCGTCATTTTGAACTTCGTTATTCTTTACAACTCCGCAGTGCCCGTGATCCGTGTACTCACACAAGCAAACGTCCGTCATCACCAACAAATTTAATTTCGCCTTGCGCACCGCTTCAATCGCGCTCTGCACCACTCCATCCGCCGCAGACGCTTCTGAACCCACCGCATCCTTTTTCGACGGCAATCCAAATAAAATAATCGCCGGAATTCCAAGCTGCTCCACTTCCCTGCACTCTTCCAAAAATTTGTCCACGGACTGCTGCGCCACGCCCGGCATCGAACTCACTTCGTTCCGCACATTCACGCCCGGACAAACAAACATCGGATAAATCAGTCCCTGCGTAGCAACGCGCGTTTCGCGCACCATTCCGCGCAACAATTCCGAACGCCGCAATCGCCGCAGCCGGTGTGTGGGAAAACTCATAGAAAACTTTCTCCTGACAACTCTATCGGACGATCTAAATGTTTTGCCGTAATCCTGAGGCGCGCAGTTCGCGTCCCGCGCCGCGCGGGAGGCCGCACTTGCCCCGAAGGACTCCCGCAATTAAACACGAACGCCCACTTATGCCGGCGCCGCAAAATGCGCCAGCAACGCCGCAATAAACGCCTTCGCCGTTGGCACTTTCGATTCCACCGCCACCTTCAATCCCGCTTCGCGAATCGCATCCGCAGTCACCGGACCAATCGCAGCAATCGCGATTCGTCCAAGCACTTCCACTCCCACTCGCCCACTCACCGATCGAAACGCCGACGCGGAAAAAAACGAAATAATATCCACTTCACCTTTTCGCACCGCGTCCAAAGCCTCGGACGGCACGGAGTCCGCATCCAATGTCCGGTACGCTGTCACTTCGGTCACGTCTGCTCCCGCAAATCGAAGTGCGACAGTCAAATCCACCGCCGCCAAATCTCCGTGCGGAATCAAAACTCTTTTGCGGGTCAAATCAGGAGCCAGCTCCTTCGCCAACGAAATTCCCTGAAATTCCTGCGCCATGTGCCCGACCAAAAATCCTTCCTTCGCCGCGGCCTCCGCTGTCGCAGGCCCAACCACCGCCACAAATAACGGACGCACGCCCGATTGCGCCGCTTTCGGATCGACTCCCCGCTCTTTGCATCGACGTCCAAAAAATCGCGCCGCGTTCGCGCTTGTAAAAAGTATCCAGTCAAATGTGGAAAGTGACGCGATCGCTGCGTCCATCGGCCTTGAATCCGCCGGCTCCGCAAATGAAATCGCCGGCAGCAAAACGACCGTCGCCCCCAATTCCGAAAGTTGCGAAGCAATTTCCTTCGCCTGTTCCGGCGCGCGCGTAACCACAATTCGCCGCCCGAGCAGCGGCCCCGACTTGTGCGCTTCAGCTTCCTCAATTTGATTAGCTGGCAATATTCCTCCCGGCCAATTCCAAAATCCGTCCCGCTCCCGCCGAAATCAATTCTTGCGCCACGCGTTTCCCAAAGCTTTCCGCGTCATTCATCACGCCCGCCACACCCAACACTCCGCGTTTCCGGATAAATTCTTTTCCATCCACTGACGCTACGCACGCGTCCATCACCAATTTCCCATTTTCGAATCGCGCCCACGCGCCCAGCGGAACCTGACATCCGCCTTCCATTTCGCGCAGCAACGCGCGTTCCGCCGTCACCGCTGTGCGAGCATGCGCATCATCCAGCTTCGCAATTTCAGCCGCAATCGACGGCGCCAAGTCCGATCGCGCTTCAATTCCCAACGCGCCCTGCCCAACCGCCGGCAGACATATTTCCGGCGGAAGAATTTCCGTAATTCGCGCGCTCCAGCTCAGGCGGTCCATCCCAGCCTTTGCCAGAACGATGGCATCATAGTCGCCGCGCTCCAGTTTTTGTAAGCGCGTATCTACATTTCCGCGCAAATCAGTAAATGTCAGCTCCGGCCGCGCATGCCGAAGCTGCGCCACGCGCCGCAGACTGCTCGTCCCAACATTTGCGCCCGCCGGAAGTGACGCAAAATTCTTCCCATCGCGCGCAATCAAACAATCGCGCGGGTCTTCCCGTTCACAAATCGCAGAAAATATCAGCCCCGCCGGCGTCTCCGTCGGCACATCCTTCATGCTATGCACCGCAATGTCCACGCGATTCTCAAGCAGCGCGTCTTCAATTTCCTTAATGAAAACGCCTTTCACGCCAATCTGATTAATTCCCGCCTGCTGAAATTTATCGCCCGAAGTTTTTATGTAGATAATTTCCGTCTGCACGCCAAACGCACCTAATCGCCCCGCGATATGTTTCGCTTGCCATGTCGCCAGCATGCTTCCGCGTGATCCGATGCGAACGACCGTCAAGGTTTCTCCTGGTCCAATCCAAAAAGCCGCCGCACCGCTTCCAAATCCGCCAGCCGCTGACGCAGCTCATGCACTCCGCGCAATCGCGCCACCGGATTCACCACCACACGCTCCAACAATTCCTCCGCCAACCGAGAAATTCGTTCGCGCTCCGCACCCGGAATATTTTCCGCGCTCGGCCAATCGCTCTCGCAGAAATCCTTCGCGCTCCTGTGCCATTTTTTCGCGCAGATCGCGCAGCACCGCCGTAATTTCCACACCCGATTGCCACGTCTGAAATTTCAGAATGTGTTCGTCGATAAGCGCTTCCACTCGCGGAATTTCGCTGGCCCGTGCGCGCTTGTTGTTCTCCACAATTTCCGAAAGATCATCCACGTTATACAAATAAACGTTGTACAGAGTGGCTGCATCCGCCGAAATATTTCGGGGCACGCCCAAATCAATCAGGAATAGCGCACGATTTCCGCGCGCCGCCATCGCTCGTTCCACCATCGGCCGCGCCAGCACAGCTTCTTCCGCGCCCACCGAGCTCACCACCATATCCGGTTCGCACAGCGCCGATTCCAAATCGCTCCACGGCACAACTTCCGCGTTCCATCGCGCCGCCATTTCCCGCGCGCGCTCCGGCGACCGGTTCGCCACCATCAACCGCGCAATTCCGCGATCGCTCAAATGTTCTACAACTTGCTCGCCAACTGTTCCCGCTCCCAAAATCAGCGCGGAATGCTTCGCCAGCTTCCCAAATATTTGTTCGGCTAACTTCACTCCCGCAAATGCCACCGACACAGGACGCGTTCCAATTTCCGTTTCCGATCGAACGCGCTTCCCCACTTCGAGCGCCGCCTGAAACATTCGATTCAACACCGGCCCCGTCGCGCCACCTTCCAGCGCTGCCTGATACGCGTCGCGGACCTGCCCCAAAATTTCCGCCTCGCCCAACAACATCGAATCCAGTCCTGCCGCCACACGGAACACGTGACGCACCACTCCCGCATCATGATGACGATATAAATTCCCCGTCAGCAGCGCCGGATCTAGTTCGTGAAGCGCCGCGAAATATCTTTCCAATTCCGCCATCGTTTCCAGCGGAGTTTCCGTCGGCACTCCATAAACTTCACTGCGATTGCACGTCGAAAGCACCAGCGTTTCCGAAAGCACTCCGCGCGAACGCAATTCCGCAGCCGCGCGCCGCGCCTTTTCAGGACTGAACGCCACACGCTCGCGCAATTCCACCGAAGCCGTCCGGTGATTCACGCCCAGTAGAACTATTTCCACTGGCTGCCTGCGTTCGTATTTGTGACGAGCCTTAGCATTTGTTTGTAAGCGTTTCTCAATGCTCAGTAAAACCGGTGATACCGTGACAAATATATATTCACAATGCTGTAGCTAAATAGCACCAGCACAAAATTAAACATGCAAAACATCGCCGCACGCGCGCCACGCCACGCAGTCTGCCTCGAAAGAAATAAATACGTCACATAACAAACCAGCATCAGCAGCGAAATAATTTCCTTCGGATCGCCATTCCAATAATGTCCGTGCAACCGGTTCGCCCAAATAAATCCGGAAATTGTTCCCGCCACCAGCGCCAGGATTCCCACCAACGCCGAACTTCGACTCATCCGCTCCAAAACATCCAGCGCTGGAAATCTCCAGAATGTTCCTCCCGGCTTTCGCCGCCGCAGCAAACGATTCTGCAAAAGAAATATCGCGCTCAACACCGCCGCCAGCGCAAACGCCGAATACGCCAAAATGCTCAACGTAATATGCAGCGCAAAAATAGTTCCCCGCGCTGCCGTCGGATGCGGAGACACATCCCGTATATGCGAAATCGAAAATAAAATAATCACGAACGGCAACACAAACGGCCCCACCGACCGCCCGCGATGCACCAATTCCAAGCCCAGATAAATCAGTCCCACCATCCATCCGAAAAACGAAAGCGATCCCCACAAATCTTCGTAAGGGACGCCGTGTAACATTCGCCCGCGCTCCATCAGCGCGTAGTAATGCAGCACCAATCCCGCCGCAAGACACACCGCCGCCAGTCGCCCAATCCATTTATTTTCCACGTATAAATTCCGCAGATACGCCACGAAACTCAGCACGTAGAGCAACAACGTAGCTTGAACAAGGACAGTCATTATAGGAATGGCGTTATTTCGTCTTCGACATCACTGTCGGATTCAACGCCATTATAGCGGATTTACGCGGCAGGAATACACTTGCAGGTTTCTAGCGTGCCAGCAATGTCAGAAAATCTTCAGCGTCAAAAAATCAGTCGTTCATCTCGTTCGCAGCCTTAATCTGCTGCCATCTTCGCGGACGCTTGCTATGATCCAAAACTTTCTTCCTCAACCGAATCGACTTCGGCGTAATTTCCACCATCTCGTCGTCCGCAATAAATTCAATCGTCTGTTCCAAGCTCAGTTGACGATGCGGAATCAGCCGAATCGCCTCATCAGCGCTCGACGCCCGCATGTTCGTCTGTTTCTTTTCTTTTGTGACGTTCACATCCATATCCGAATCGCGTGAATTTTCGCCGACAATCATTCCCTCGTACACTTCAATGCCCGGCCCGATAAACATTTCGCCGCGTTCCTGCAAATTCCAAATCGCAAACGCCGTGGAAACTCCCGCGCGATCCGCCACCAGCGCACCCGTAGGACGCGTCGCCATCTCCCCACCATATTCCGTCCAACTTTCAAATAGCGCGTGAAGCTGAGCCGTTCCGCGCGTGTCCGCCAGCAACTGTCCGCGCAAACCAATCAATCCGCGCGACGGCACCGTGAATTCCATTCGCACCCAGCCGCTTCCGTGATTGATCATTTTCGCCAACTCGCCTCGTCGGCGACCCAACGCTTCCATCACCACGCCCACAAACGCTTCAGGGCAATCCACCACCAGGCGTTCCAACGGCTCCATTTTCTTGCCGTCCATTTCCTTCACAACGATTTCCGGCTTCCCGACCATTAACTCGTAGCCTTCGCGCCGCATCGTTTCAATCAGAATTGCCAACTGCAATTCGCCGCGCGCCAGCACGCGAAACACGTCCGTTGATTCCGAATCCGAAATCCGCAGCGAAACATTGGTCAGCAATTCTTTTGCAAGACGGTCCCGCAAATCGCGCGACGTCACCCACTGTCCCTCGCGTCCGGAAAGCGGGCTGTTATTCACCGTGAAAAGCATCGCCAGCGTCGGCTCGTCGATCGTCAGCGGAGTCATCGGCGCCGGATTTTCCACGTCCGTAATTGTTTCGCCGATTTGAATTCCTTCCACTCCCGCCACCGCCACCAGATCGCCGCACGGCACTTCTTCTACTTCGTCGCGCTCCAGTCCGCGAAACGTAAAAAGTTTCGTGATGCGCATCGGAACCAGTTTGCCGTCAACTTTGGAAATTCCCACGTCCGCGCCGCGCTTCAAAGTCCCGCTAAATACGCGGCCAATCGCGATGCGTCCCAGAAAATCGCTGTACGTCAGATTCATCACCTGTGCTTGCAGCGCGCCATTCGGATCGCCCGTCGGCAACGGAATAGACTTCACAATCGCCTCAAACAAAGGCTGCAAATTCGTCGAGCTATCGCCAATCTTGTCGTGCGCCACGCCGATTTTCGCGTTCGTGTACAACACCGGAAAATCCAGTTGCTCTACCGTCGCTTCCAAATCAATAAACAAATCGTAGATTTCGTCCAACACTTCCGCGCAGCGCGCGTCCTGACGATCAATTTTATTCAGCACAATGATCGGAGGCAGCTTTGCTTGCAGCGCCTTTTGCAAAACGTAGCGCGTCTGCGGCAAAGGCCCTTCGCTCGCATCCACCAGCAGCAACACGCCATCCACCATTTTCAACGCGCGTTCCACTTCGCCGCCGAAATCGCTGTGACCCGGCGTATCCACAATATTAATTTTCGTGTCGTGATAAAACAGCGCGGTGTTTTTCGCCAGAATCGTAATGCCGCGTTCGCGCTCCAAATCGTTTGAGTCCATCACGCGGTCCACCAGCACAGAATTCTCTCGAAAAATTCCGCTCTGGCGCAGCATAGCGTCCACAAGCGTGGTTTTTCCGTGGTCAACGTGAGCGATGATCGCGATATTTCTAATCGATGCCATAAAATTTAGATGCTCTTTTCTGTCAATTACTTCATTAAATTACGTAACAATTCCCCATCCGAACAGACTCCCGACGCACTACTCCCCCATTTGCGAAAACATTTTCGGAAACAATCAAGCCCCAAGCGCGAAAAACGGCTCCAAGCAGGATTCCGAGAGGATTTACGCGTGCATCCGGACACCTAAGAATAGCACACCTGTGGCACAGGATTCATCCTGTGGCCGTCTAGCCACTAGCGCCGACCGTTTTCACGTTCGCATCATTGAACTACTTTGACTGGCCCCATTGCGGGTTCAACAGTCCGCGTATCGAGAAGATGATCGAGAAGACTCCAAGCGCTCCGAGCGCCATTAGCGTGAAAAGGAAGAAGAAGCTGCCGGGCTTGGCAACGTTGAAAGGTCCCGTCCCCCTAAAGTGCAGTATGGGCATGCCCAGCGCAGCAAGCCCTCCCAGCAGGTTGACGATATACCCCGCTCGCCGCTCCGGAACCACCAGCGTTGCGTACATCCACCCGCCAAAGAAGGGCAAAATAATAAGGATTGCGGGCCCCACCTGCGATATCCCTCGGACGAAGTCGTCCGAAAAGTGAAAGATCAGCAAAACGATCGAGAGCAATGACGCGATAGTGAGCATAACGCTATGTTTCATTGGATTTTCTCCTTCTGACTCTTCCGAGCCGCTCAGTCAGGCACACCGTAACTGGTCTTGTCTTTGCCGACAGGGTGCGGGTGTCGTCTTTGTCGACAGAGCGCGATTTGCTGCGGCTCTGCGACACTCCAACAAAACTGCAGCCCCGCGGCACTAAAACAAAATCCATGTCGCTCAGTGAGGCACACGATAACCCTAGTACGCCAATAGCGGGAATTAGTTTCGTAGGTCAGGCCTTTCGGCAGTCGCACTTGTAGCGCCGCCCTTTACGGGCGGCATCTTTCTTCTAACCGTCACGACTCCCAACCGACAATCAACCACTGCTACCCTGAAGGGCAGCCCTACATCATCCTTCCGCACTTGCGCTGTATCGATTCGCCACAACTCCGCACGACCTATATCTATACCCCAGTTAGGTGTGCAAGAATGAACCATGGCGAAAGCCCAGCCTCCGATACCAGAAATTCTGCCAATCAGCGCAGTATCCTTGCCCTGTCCATTGTGCGGCGCAAAGCCCGGCCGCGATTGCGAAACCACATCGGGCGGCTTTTCCGCCGTTCACCTAGTCCGCCTAAAAGCAGCAGCCCGCGCCGGCAAGAAAAAGAAAAGCAAATAATCAGACCTTGTAGCGCCACCCTTTGCGGGTGGCATTTTTCTTTGGATTTGGATTTGAAATTGGGCTTGCCTTTGATCGTCATCCCTCTCCCGCGACTGCGACAGAGGAATCTCTCGGCGCTTTTCTTTCTGCCCGCTCAGCCTATTTAGGCTGGATACTCGCCACCAACGCGCGGAAGTCATTCCTGGAATGTAGCGGGTCGAGATCCGGTTCAGTCTCCAAGGCGACCCGGTCACGAAAACCGTTAGCGACGGCGGCGCGAAGGTTCTCCATCGCCTTGAGCAGGAAGCCATCCTTGCGCGCAGCTTGACTGCCGGATGCGTTCCGGGCGCACTGCGCATAGCAGCGCGCGATTTCCACGCGCAGCTCATTGTCCTGGACCGGGACCGCGCTAAGTTGCGCGATGATCGCAACCGCTTTGTCAATCTGGCCGACGTGCGCGAGATCCATCATCAGCTCCATTAGGCGCCTATCGTTATGGGGATCCTCGTCGACGAGCTGCTGGCCAATCTTTCTCGCCTCCTGGAACGACTCCAATGCAAACTTTAGGTTGCCTTCGCGGTCGCCCAGACACCCAAGATAGTAGAAAGATATCGCTAGGTTCCGTCTCCAGAAGGCATAACGAGGGTCAGCTTGTACTAATGCCGCGCGAAGCTCCTTTCCCCTCTCGAACCGTTTTCGAGCCTCGGCGAGGTTGCCTGTTCTAAGGTTGAATTCTCCGATCTCCGAGTTCACGTCGGCCATCTCCGAAATGACGGCCTGGTCTTTGGGTTTTTCCGCGAACATTTTCTCGCGCGCCTGTAGTGTCTGACGTAAGTAGTCCTCGGCTTGCGCTGGATTACCCGAACGGAACGAAACCTCAGCTAAGGCCAGCGTGGTGTAACTCAGAGACTGTTTCAATCCGGGATCGTCCGGAAAAGAGCGCACGAGTTCCTGCTTCAGGTCATAAGCCTTGCGGAAGCCATCGCGGGCGCTCTCAATATCTCCGATACGGTAGTAGTCAGCGGCCACGAACGTAGTTGCCTCAGCCAAATTGATTCGCACGAATTTTTTATCGAGAGGGAATGCGTTCGGTTTGGTGTTCGGGTGGTTGTCGATATCCTGCCAGATTCGCACCGCCTCCTGGTTCTCGCTCAGGGCGGCCTTCATGTTGCGGCCGAATTCCTCGTGTAGCAATCCCCGAAATAGGTAGATGTTGGCGAGGTTCATCCGCGAAGGGTCGCTGTTTTCTTTGATGATGACTCTGGCCTTGGCAATTTCGAGGCTCCGACCGGCGAGAATTGCAGCCTTTTCGGATTGCCCGAGTTGCTTATAGATATTTGCCAACGCCATATCAATCGCAAGCATGGTGGCTTCTTTGCTTGTGGACTTTTCGTAAACAGCAGCCACACCTTCAATGCGGGTCTGCGCGGTCTTGAGTAGCTCCATTTTCACATCGTAAAGATCTGGAAGGGTGAGCTTGCTCTGGACTTCGGTGATGAGATCTTGAATGGTGCTGAGCGCAAGCGTCGCCTGTGTGGACGCAAGTTGAGCGTTCTTCTGGGCGTCATCACGCGCAACCACTGCCGCATTTCGCTGGAAAACCGCTTGATGCCACTGCCACGCAATGCCGATCATGCCTCCCAGAATCGCAGCGGCGAGTGCTCCCCCGAGTGCTGCGAGTGCCGGCCGCCGCTTGCACCACATCCAGGAACGAGCCACCGCGTTCACCGGCCGGGCAACAATGGGCTCTCCGTTCAGCCATCGGTGCAAGTCGTCAGCAACTTCTTGCGCCGATGCATACCGGCGCTTCTGGTCTTTCTCAAGGCACTTTAGGCAGATCACTTCCAAATCGCGCGGAATTTTCTTGTTAATAGTGGTCGGCTTATCAGGAGCCGATGCGCGGACCTTATGAAGAGTTTCGATTAAAGAATCTCCTTGGAAGGGATCCCGGGCCGTGATGGCAGCATAAAGAATTCCACCCAGCCCGTAAACGTCTGACGCCGTAGTGACCTGGGAGTTGCGGCCTAGCGCTTGTTCGGGGGCCATGTAGGACGGCGTGCCCATGATCTCGCCTGACATCGTCAGGCTGGCCTCCTGCTCCATGCGTTTCGACAGTCCGAAGTCGGTGACGTGAGGATGTCCCTCGGCGTCAATCAGGATGTTGGCGGGCTTCAGGTCCCGGTGCAACAATCCTCTTTGGTGCGCATGATGGATCGCCTCAGCCACTTCCGCCACAAGTTCCGCCGCAACTCTCGCCTTCAGCGGACCGGACTTCAGCCGTTTGTCCAGCCCTTCGCCGTCGATCAGCTTCATGCTGAAGTACCGCTGATCTCCGTGCAGGCCTACCTCATAGATGGGGACAATTCCAGGATGGTCAAACAGCGCGACGGCTTCCGCCTCGTTCTGGAAACGTTGGATCTGATCCTCGCTCGCGAACTCGCTATTTCGGATCATTTTCAAGGCGACTGGCCGGTTCAGGCTGATCTGCCTGGCCTTGTAAACGACCCCCATGCCGCCCTGCCCCAGCACACTTAACAACTCATAATCGCCGATATAGCGGATACGTAGACCCTGAGGTAGAGGCTCGGAGGTCTTGCGCACATTCGGAGTACGCTGCGCCTCCTCAGAGCGAACCGCCGTCCGACTCGCGCTATCAACGGTCGCGCCGTCGCCAGCCGCGCCATCGCCAGCCGAGTCATCGCCAGCCGAGCCATCGCCAGCCGAGCCATCGACCGTTGCGCCCGCGATCGTTGCCACCGAGCTCTCCCGTGCGATGAGTTGCTCCAGCAACTCTCGCAGCTCGGGGTTCAAGTCTGGGTACTTTTGGACCCACTGGTCGGCCACCACTTCATCGCCGTTCGCAATTGCCTTTTCAACCTCGCTGCGGATCTCGTCCAATCTTCGCTGCCGATCCGTTCCCGCGTCCCCCGAATTCCCCATATTCCGTCTATCCGCCCTTTCCTACGACGAGTCTCAGCCCGTCTCCTGCTCTCCAAAATTGAAAAACCTATAGCCTGCGACGAGGAAGTAAGAATTCAACGTCGCCCCGCTTTTTCAGTTTTAGTTTGAGCTCCTGCGTCGCGCATCCTAATGCCCTTCGACCCTCAACGCAAGAAATATGAGCAACTCCCATCACGTGCCGGCAAGAAAAACAAAAGCAAATAAGAACTTGTAGCGCCGCCCTTTACGGGTGGCATCTTTCTTTTGAATTGAATTGGGACTTGCCTTTGATCGTCATTCCGATCCCGCGACTGCGGGAGAGGAATCTCTCGGAGCTTTTCCTTCTGCCACTAACCGCTAACTGCCGACTTTCGTACCCCGGTTCTCTAAATCGTCGCGCCAACCATCCGTCCTACTGGAGTGCAGACACGCCTCGCAGTTTTTCTGAGGCATACAACCGGTCGAATCTAAAGATCTGTCATTCGGAACGGGCTCGCGGTCGACTAATTGATTTCGCAAATCTTCCTGTCCGTTATTACAAGATGGCCATGTAGAATATAGTTCTATGCTAAATTCTGGAGATCCCGGAACAATTCCGGCAATCCGCGCGCTCCGCGACCTAGCCACTGACAAGACTAAACCGATAGTCCTGTGGTATGGGGCAGGCGTAAGCAGGTGGTGTGGCTACTTGGGCTGGAAGGATCTCGCGGATTCTCTTCACTCAAAGTTCTTGCGGGTCGCTGGATCCTACGACAAAGCGCTCGCCGCTTCATTGCTTGCAGGGAAAAACTTTCCCGAGTTCTTTCGCGTCTGCAGAAACTTGAGCCCCCAACTGTTTAACAGTGCACTCGTGGGTGCTTTTGGTCCGCCCCGCAGTACTCCGGTCTATCAGCGTTTTCTTGATCTTACGAACAAGATCAAACCACTACACGTGATTACTACCAACGTCGATGAAGCCCTCGAGAAGGGCCTGCCCGGCGCCGTTACAGTCCAGCGATCAGATTTTGAGCGCACGCAGAATCTAATCCAGAATGGTTCCACATTCGTCAGTAAACCTCATGGGACGATCGGTTCGGTCGAAACAACAGTATTCACAAGTGACGACTACAACGAATTGGTACTAAACGGATCTTTCATCGAACTGATAGAGCGAATTTTCTCAGACTCGATCGTCGTGTTTATCGGGTATGGGCTGGGAGATGAATACCTTATACGAACGATCGAGCATGCCAATTCTGGAAAGCCGATTTTTGGTACTGGCCCACACTTCGCAGTGCTACCAGCGCGCAACGACAGCCTTCCGTCGTCTATTTCTCAGATTCTTTACTTGCCTGATGACAACGGGGACCATCGTTCGAGCCTCGTCGTCCTAGACATAATCAGAGCTGCACAAACCGACGAAGCCGCGCGTATGAAAGCCGCCCATACTTTGAACCAACCCGAGAAGCCCAGCGGTTTGCAAAGCGCATACTACATTGCCGATTTTGTGCCGCCGGGCACATGGAATAGCCACCAGAGTATCGAAGCTCGAAATCCAGGTCACGAAGATCTGAATGTGATAGTTGGACAGGGGTTTTCGCAGCCCGAGCTTCCTTCATCGGTTTCCACTGCAATGCATGACCTGACGGTCGGTCTAATCTGCTTCGATCTGGTTTATCTGCCGCTCGCGGAGTTAGGCAAAGCGCATGGGCTACTTGGGAACGATCGATTCTGGAGACTCGTAGCGAGCGATGCTTTAAGATTCGTCCATGCGCCGAGTATTCCAGCGGTGATTTTTGAACATAAATCACGCTGGGACGACGGTGGCATTGGCGCCATACATGTGAACAAGACCGACGGCTCCGGCCCAATAGATGTTGAGGACCAAATCAAAAAATTCCTGGGGACGACCGCCATCGAGAGCCAAGCCGCGCAGCAATTTCTGAAACTGGAACAGAAGGTCGTCTCATTCCCTGTAGAATCGTCGCAATCAACCCCAGAACTGGTCCGCGGGTGCCTACTAAATCCTTCGATCCAAGCTTCTCTAGGCCTCAGTGATGCATTCATCCCGAACGCAATCCCGAGATGGAACGTTTTTCCCGTGCTGCGATTGGCTCACCTTATCTCAGTTGGCCGAATCTGCCACCACTTCGGCATTCCCGCGACTCGAATTGCGTTCGGCGGAGACGCTCTGATCGGTCCCGCGTTTGGAGTCGCAGCAGCTGGGGATTGGGCTGACGAAACCGCGAGCTATGTTTTGAACGGAAACTTTAACACAGACATCGGTGATTTTATTTTTCACAAACCGTCGATCCTCGAGGCCATCCTTCAATTTCGAGAAACCCAGGACGGAATCTCATTCCGTAGCGCGATCCGTGAGATGCTGGCGACTAACGAGGGAGCTGAATTTAGAGCGTCCGTGAACGCAGGATTGAAACGAAACGTCCCGGCCGCTCTCTTGGAAAAAGCTAGAAATCAACTTGCTGGTCTGTTAACGGCTCAGGGATCCAAATACCATCCAACTGCAGCAATCTGGAATAACACCGCCAACGCAGATTCGCTGCTCGGTCCATGGAAAGCGCGAAGTTTGTCGATCCTTCAGGAATGCTGCCGAGAGAAAGGCATTGGTCTTTATGACCTTTGCCCATGTGGCTCCCGTGAAAAGTTGCGTTTTTGCTGTCACAAGGCCTTGCGTCCGTGACCGGAGCGCCAATGTGCCCGCGTGAAAAAAAATCAGTCGAAATTAGGAATTTTTCCGCGCTTTTCGTTTTATCGGTTCTAATGACCAGCGGAGGCCCTTTCGAATACTTTTCTAAATCTCCCGCCGTCTATTTAGTACTCAGTACCATAGTTTTCTTGACATATAACCACCACCCGCGCTACCCTGAACCGCAGCCTAGGACGCTCCATTTAAACCGGTCATTCCCACTCACCCGACCGATACAAAGTGAATCCCGTCCCACCTGCCGGACTCAAACTCAGATTCTTGCGTCCCGATCCAATCACTTACAGGCTTGAGGTACCTCAAGTCTGTAACTGCTGAATCTAAACAACTTAAAGTCCTTTAGAATCAGCACTTACAGACCATTTGAGCTAAGTCCTTTAGAATCAACAAGCATAGTAACCACTATGCTAACAAGCTAAGTCCTTTAGAATCACCAGTTACAGATTTCGCTCCACGTAAGTCCTTTAGAATCAGCAGTTGCAGAAAGTGACGGGGGGAGGGGGTAGCGCGGTTTATGCGTCCCGATGCATTTCATCGGGAGAGCGGCAC
Source organism: uncultured Acidobacteriota bacterium (assembly GCA_963778235.1). GTDB lineage: Bacteria > Acidobacteriota > Terriglobia > Acidiferrales > UBA7541 > DASTCZ01. The sequence continues at coordinate 757,737 of CAVZTQ010000001.1, forward strand.
TTGACCTGGCCTTTGTAGGGGCCACCTTCAGGTGGGCCGCATTTGATCCTATGCCGAGGCATCTCGGCAACACGGTCGGCACCGCCGCATAGCCGCCGAGTCAGCGCTAGACCCGCGTTCTGATATGATGAGCACTCAAACATATTCTATGAACTCTGAGCAAAACGTCGGCACCGCCCTGAACCGCAAAGAATTATTCCTGCGCGCATGCCGCTGCGAGCGCGTCGAGCGCGCGCCCGTCTGGATCATGCGTCAGGCAGGACGCTACTTGCCGGAGTATCGCGAAATCCGCAAGCAACACGCGTTTCTGGAAGTTGCGAAAACTCCCGAGCTTGCCGCAGAAGTTTCTTTGCAGCCATGGCGGCGGCTGGGCGTGGACGCCGTCATCATGTTCTCTGACATTCTGATTCCCGCCGAAGCAATGGGACTTGGATTGGAATTGACCGATGGCGGCCCAGTGCTTCCAACTCCAGTCCGCGGAACGAATGAAGTGAATGCGCTGAAAGATTTCGATCCGGAAGTGGAAACAAAGTTCGTCGGCGAAACAATTCGATTATTGTGCCGCGAACTCGGACCGGACGTTCCCGTGCTGGGATTTGCCGCTGCTCCGTGGACGCTGGCGTGTTATTTGGTAGACGGCCGCGGCCGCGACGGATTTCCGGCGACGAAGACGATGATGTTCAACGAGCCGAAAGTTTTTCGCCGTTTGTTGGAAAAAATTGCGCGCGTCACAGCGTCGTATTTGAAAATGCAAATTGCGGCAGGCGCATCGGCCGTCCAACTTTTTGATACCTGGGCCGGCGAACTTGCACCGCGCGAATATCGCGAATTCGCTTTGCCGGCCACACAACTTTTAATCGGCGAAATGGATATCGCGCTAAACACCGAATGGGACGCGCCGGAAACGCCGGTGATTTTGTACTCGAAGGCGACCAGCCATTTATTGAAAGATGCCGCCACTTCAGGCGCAACGGTGTTAAGCGTCGATTGGCGCGTCGATTTGGCCGAGTTGCGGCGCGAAATTGGCGACGAGATCGCCCTGCAAGGAAATGTTGATCCGTGTGTGATGCTGGGGAATGAGGCCGACGTTGTGCGCGCCGTTCACGAAACCCTCGACGCAACCGGCGGGCGCGGACACATACTAAATTTGGGCCACGGAATTTTGCCGACGACTCCGGTGGAAAATGCAATTGCATTTGTGAAGGCTGGACAGAACTACCGAGCAAATACGACTGAAGTTTCTGACGAAGAGCAAGAAGAAGAACAAAATGGCTGAGCAAAGCGCCGAATTTAATATCGCCAAGGAAAACTTCCGCATCACGGAAGATTTTCTCGCGAAATACAACACGCCGGGACCGCGGTACACCAGCTATCCCACCGCACCGGTGTGGAATGATAATTTTGGCGTGAAAGATTTGGAAAGCGCGTACTCCGATGCAGACGCCGTCGGCACGCCGATGTCGCTCTACATGCATCTTCCCTACTGCGAAAGTCTCTGTTTATTTTGCGCGTGCAATGTGGTGATCACGAAAGATCACTCCGTTGTGCCGCCATATCTTGTAACGCTGCAACAGGAAATTGAGCGCGTGGCAAAACACGTTTCGCGGAAACGTGAAGTGGTGCAGTTTCATTGGGGCGGAGGCACACCGACATATTTAACTCCTCCGCAGATGGAACAGCTTTTTAATTTCGCGCGCGAACGATTTACGTTTGCGCCGGACGCGGAAATCGGCATCGAAGTGGATCCGCGCGTCACCTCACGCGAGCACTTGGAAACTTTGCGACGTCTCGGATTTAACCGCCTAAGCTTGGGCATTCAGGATTTTCATCCCGAAGTGCAGGAAGCAATCCATCGCGTCCAGCCTTACGAAGCAACGCGGGACATGATTTCCTACGCCCGCGAGCTGGGATTTGATTCCATCAATGTGGATTTAATTTACGGCCTGCCATACCAAAGCGCCGATCGTTTCCGCGCCACAGTTTCACAAGTGTTGACGCTAGCTCCGGACCGCGTCGCCATGTTCAGCTACGCGCATGTGCCCTGGCTGAAAAAACAGCAAGGCGCCTTTCAAACTCATTTGCCGGAAGGCATCGAGAAATTCCGTATCTTTTGCGCGGGCCTGCAAACTTTTCTGGATGCCGGATATTTGTACATCGGGATGGATCATTTCGCGCGCCCCGGAGACGAGCTGGCCATCGCACAGCAAAGCCGTACTCTGCACCGCAATTTTCAGGGATACACAACGAAGGCCGGCGCGGATTTGTACGGCATGGGCGTCAGCGCAATCAGCGCCATCGGCCGTGCCTACGGACAGAACTTTCGCGATGTAGCCAGCTACGGCGCGGCAATTGATCGCGGCGGACTAGCAACCATGCGCGGATATCGTTTGAACGAAGACGACGTTCTGCGCCGCACCGTGATTAATCGGCTGCTCTGCCACACGCTGATTCGCAAATCGGAAATCGCGCAGGAATTTGGAATTAATTTCGACGATTATTTCGGCGCCGAGCTGGCGCATCTGGAACCTTTCGTAGCTGACGGACTTGTCGTGCTCGATCACAACGAAATCAGCGTCACCTGGTTGGGCCGGATTTTTATTCGCAACATCGCCATGGTTTTTGACGCTTATTTGGAAAAACAAAAACTGGATAGCCGCCCGCTATTTTCCAAAACGCTTTGAGACGTTGATTTCATTTTGAAATGCAAGTTTCATTCGCGAAATGCCTGACGCAAAAACAATTTCCGCGCCCGTAATCGTAATCGGCGGAGGAATTTCCGGATTAGCTTGCGCGTTCCGATTGAAGCAACGCGGAATCCCATTTCTACTTCTGGAAAAATCAAATCGCTTCGGCGGAGTTGTTCAATCCGTTCAAGAAAATGGATTTCTTTTCGAGCAAGGACCTCAAAGTTTCACGCTAACTGCACCGCTAAATGAATTGATCGAAGCAGCAGGATTAACCGGCGAATTACTTCGCGCAGCACCGCGAATGCCGCGATACATTTACGTCGGTGGCAAATTAGTTCCAGCGCCGATCTCTCCATTTTCGCTGCTCACTACTTCCCTGCTGAGCGCTGGCACAAAATGGAATCTGCTCACCGAACCGCTTCGCAAATCTTGTCCGCCAACTGAAGACGAATCAATCGCGTCATTTGTGCGCCGGAAATTCGGCACGAGTCTGCTGGACAATTTCGCCGCGCCATTTGTTTCCGGCGTTTATGCGGGAGATCCGGAAAAGCTCAGCTTGCGCAGCGCGTTTCCACAGGTTCACGAATGGGAAAAGAATCACGGCAGCTTGTTGCGCGGCGCAATAAGCAAAATGCGTTCACGACCAAAGAATTCCGCCGCGCAGAAAGTCCGCGGAATATGTTCGCTCACGCACGGAGTTAGTTCGCTCTTCGATGCGCTCGGCGCGCAACTCGGCGATTCCGCAAAGCTTAACGTTACCGTCAATCAAGTCATACGAAACACTTCACCCGACAAAGAACGCTTTGAAGTTCGCGTCACATTTGAAGGCACGGAACGAAACGATTCGCTCGAAGCAAGCGCAGTAATTTGTGCGACCGAAACTGCTCCTGCAGGTTCGATGCTTGCGCCTTCATCGGAACAGTTCGCCCGCAGTCTCGCGCGGTTTCCTTACGCGCCAGTTGCAGTTGTTTCCGCGGGATATCGGCGCGAAGCAATTGGCCGCGCGCTGGATGGATTCGGTTTTCTAGTGCCGCGCTCAGAAGGATTGCGCGTGCTCGGATGCGTCTGGAATTCAGCATTATTTCCGAATCGCGCTCCGCAAGATCACGTGCTAGTCACAAGCTTTGCAGGCGGTGCACTGAATCCCGAACTCTGTACCTGGAATGAAGAACAGGTTTCGTCGGCGGTTCACGAAGATCTCGTGCGCGTGTTGAATATTAGTGAAAAACCTGTCGTGCAGAGCGTCCACATTCATCAACGCGCCATTCCACAGTACAACTTGGGACATGGGCGAATTCTGGCGGAACTCAATTGGACTTGTGATGCGACATCGGGACTTTATCTGGCGGGAAATTATTTGGAAGGCCCTTCGATGGGAGCGTGCGTTGAACGCGCATTTCGCGTCGTCGATGAAGCGGAAAAATATTTGAGCGGCGGAGTTTAGCGGCGCTCCTTAGCGTTGATGCTTGAATCGCAACGCGAGTCGAATGCGTCGACGTTCTCCTGCTTCACGAAATCTGCGCTTGTCTTCTTCCGTTTCCAGAATTAGCGGAGCGACAGTGTGAGGCCGGCGATCTTCGTCAATCGCAACAAATGTAACGTATGCGCTGGTAGTGTGTTTACGTTCGCCGGTAAGAATATTTTCTGAAAATATTTTCACGCCAACTTCCATGGAAGTATTGAACACGCGATTCACGCTCGACTTCAGAATAATTATTTCGCCGACGCGAATTGGATTGCGGAAGTCAACGTAATCAACGCTCGCGGTAACGGCGTAACTGTTGCTGTGACGATGCGCCGCAATCGCCGACGCGATGTCCATCAAATGGAGCACGCGCCCGCCGAGAACGTTGCCGAGAACATTCGTGTCCTGCGGCAAGACAACTTCCGTCATTTCCGAACGCGACGCGCTGACCGGTTTTCCCGGACGCGGAGTTTCTTCATCTTGCACGCGACTAATTTTCGGCTTGGACTTGGCCATTCGGCGGCTCCTAATTTTTTTGGCGTCGGCGCGCCAAGCGCATATAATAGCGCGACACATACTATGACCCAACCTACAAATTCACGACGGCAAAAATTGGAAACATTTCTTGCGGCGCACCCGAATGACGCGTTTGCACAATACGGACTCGCGTTGGAATGCGCGAACCTCGGCGATCACGAAGCCGCGCTCACAAATTTCGATGCCCTGCTCGCAAAGCATCCTGATTATGTGACGGGATATTTTCAACTCGGCCAACTTTACGCGAAGCTGATGCGTCCTTCGGATGCGCGGCGTGTGCTCACCGCGGGAATTGACGCGGCCGCACGTACTGGGGATCAGCACGCGGCGGGCGAAATGTCGCAGGCCCTCGCGGAATTACCTTCTTAAAATAATTTCTCGACGCACACGGATTCATCGCGAAAGGATTGACGTGATTGCAGGAGCAGCGGCGTCAATCATCCTAGCTGTCCTCGCGGTGATTCACTTTTATTGGGCCGCGGGCGGAACGTTCGGAAAATCCTCCACAATTCCAATGCGCGATGGCAAACCGATTTTCGCGCCAACTCCATTCACGACAATTGTTGTGGCTCTCGGTCTCTTCGCGATGGCCGCGCTGAACGCCGCGAAAATCGGATGGATTGCGGCGCCCGGAATTTCAAGATTTATGCGCGCCGGACTTTGGCTGACGGCCGCGATATTTCTTCTGCGAGCTATCGGAGATTTCCGCTACGTCGGATTCTTCAAACATCGCTGCGAGAACCGCTTCGCGAAACTCGATACGCTGTTGTACTCGCCGCTGTGTTTGCTTCTCGCTTGCCTCATCACAATTTCCGCGAATTCGTAACGGCGAATTATTGCGAAAGCCTTGCAGCGACGTGTGTCAGCGAAAAAGTAGAATCGAGACTATACTAATGATGGCTGCGTTCCGAGCGAAAGAACGCACAACTCCGGGGCCCGATGACTTCCAATACCGCAAAACCTGAAAATCTTGGCCAGCTTCGCCGAAGTCCTCAATTTGATGCACGCAAAGCCGCGCGTTCTGTGAAAGAAGAAATGCGCGAAAATTTATTGTGCATGATCGAACGCAAGCAGCCTTTGTTCGCGGGGATTCACGGCTATGAAGAGACTGTGATTCCGCAGGTAGTGAACGCGATTCTTTCGCGGCACAATTTTATTTTGCTCGGTCTGCGCGGACAGGCGAAGAGCCGCATTCTTCGTGGCCTTGTGCAATTGCTGGACGCCGAAATTCCCTACATCGCAGGGTGCGAAATTCACGACCATCCGCTGCGTCCGTTATGCCGAACTTGCCACGAACTTGTTGCCGCCTCCGGCGATGAAACGCCAATCGCGTGGCTTGGGCGCGAGCAACGCTTCGTGGAAAAACTTGCTACGCCTGATGTGACCATCGCCGACATCATTGGTGATGTGGATCCAATCAAAGCTGCGCGCGCGGGACGCGATTTGGGCGACGAGCTTACAATTCACTACGGACTTTTGCCGCGCGCAAATCGCGGGATTTTTGCGATCAACGAACTGCCCGATCTTTCCGGGAAAATTCAGGTGGGATTATTCAACATCATGCAGGAAGGCGATATTCAAATTAAGGGATACCCAGTTCGTCTGCCGCTGGATGTTTTGCTGGTGTTCACCGCGAATCCTGAGGATTACACCGCGCGCGGAAAAATTGTGACGCCGCTGAAGGATCGCGTGGGCGCGGAAATTCGCACGCATTATCCTGCGACGGTTGAAGAAGGAATGGCGATTACCGCGCAGGAAGCGTGGGTGGAACGCCACGGCCGAAAAACAATTGTGCCGAAATATTTGAGCGAAGTTGTGGAAGAGATCGCGTTTCTTGCACGCGAAGACAAGCGAATTGATAAGCGATCCGGGGTGAGTCAACGGTTACCGATTGCTTGTCTTGAAACTGTAGTTAGCAATTCGGAGCAGCGCGCGGTGCGCAATGGAGAAGACCCGGCCGTAGCGCGAGTTTCCGATGTTTATTCGGCGCTACCCGCGCTTACGGGCAAACTTGAATTGGAATATGAAGGCGAACTGAAGGGCGCGGAAACAATTGCGCGGGATATTGTGCGCAGCGCAGTGGGCAGAGTTTTTTCGCGTTATATGAAGGATGCAGATTTTCAGAATGTGATTAAGTGGTTTGAAATGGGCGGCGAACTGAAAGTTTCGGACGCTTCCTCGGCGGATGAAGTTGTGCGGCAGCTTCGGAAGATTCAGGGGCTGCTGGAAAATATTGATCGCCTCGGAGCGAACGGCAAAGATGGTGCGGGAATTGTGGCGGCTGCCGGAGAATTTATTTTGGAAGGATTGTGGGCGCACAAACGCGTGAGCCGCAGTGAGGAGCGCGGATTTTTTGCGGAGCGTCCGAAAGTGCCGGAGCAGAGAGAGCCGCAGAATCGGCCCCCGCGGCGCCAGTTTAATTAGCTCGAAGGAAACTGTGAAATATACAAAGTATTCCAAATACACGGGCGAACCGGCGGACGACGTCGACTTGGACGAGCTGGTCAGCAAGCTTTCTGATTTTCTGTTGCAAAGCGGATACGATTCGCAATTCTACGGAATTTCCGAAATGGATCCGCAGAAGACGATGGAGCAATTGCGTCAGGCGATTCTGCGCGCGCTGGAAGAAGGCGGACTGCTGCCCGAAGATTTGATGGAAAAAATGATGGAGCAGGGCGCGGAGAGCGAAGAAGTTCAGAAAATGTTGGACCGGCTGATCGAGCGGCTCACCGAAGAGGGCTACATTAATTCTCAGCCACCGCAGATTACCGATCCGCCGGAAAAAACTCCGCGAGGGCAGGCAGGCGATCCCCGGGAGCGAGAAACAAACGCGCGATTTGAGATCACGGATAAGGCGATTGATTTTCTGGGATTCAAAGCGTTGCAGGAATTGCTCGGCTCTCTGGGGCGCAGCAGTTTTGGGCGGCATGACACGCGTGACATGTCCACGGGAGTGGAATCCGGCGGAGTTTCGCGCGAATACGAATTTGGCGACACGCTGAATCTTGATGTGAGCGCGACATTATTTAACGCCGTGCGTCGCGATGGCGCGCGAGTGCCCATTGAAATCGACTACAAAGATTTGATGGTCCACCAGTGCGAATATCAAAGTTCCTGCGCGACTGTAGTAATGCTGGATTGCTCGCACAGCATGATTTTATATGGCGAGGATCGCTTCACTCCGGCGAAGCGCGTGGCAATGGCGCTGGCGCATTTGATTCGCACGCAGTATCCGGGTGATTCGTTGAACTTAGTATTATTTCACGATAGCGCCGAGGAAGTTCCGCTGGGCGAACTGGCGCGCGTGCAGGTGGGTCCGCATTATACGAATACACGCGAAGGTTTGCGGCTTGCGCGAAGAATTTTATCGCGTCAGAAAAAAGACATGAAGCAAATTGTGATGATCACCGACGGTAAGCCGACGGCTTTGACGCTGGAAGACGGCCGCATTTACAAAAATCCGTTTGGCATGGATCCGCTGGTGGTAACGCAAACGCTGGAAGAAGTGGGCAAGTGCCGGAAATCGGGCATCCTTATTAATACCTTTATGCTGGCAAGCGATTATGCGCTGGTGCAATTTGTGCAGAAGGTGGCGCAGATGTGCCGCGGAAAAGCGTACTTCACGACTCCCTATAATATCGGGCAGTACCTGTTGATGGATTTCATGTCCCGCAAGACGAAACACATTCATTAAAGACGGTCTGCATCTAGTTTGGAGGCGGGCGGGTCGCGGACCCGCTCCTACGAAGATAGACCTGCACCGACAGGAGTGTCGGTGCTACAAAACCGCGAATGTATTTCGTCCTGCGGACCGAAATATTTTAGCCTTGTCCTGCCGATGCTGTTTTCGCCATTAGAGCCGACATGCGTCGCTGCATCTCTGCTGGCGCTACATCTTCCTTGTGCGTGGCAACCGACCACTGCTGGCCGAATGGGTCGGTGAATTTTCCGTAGCGATCACCCCAGAACATGTCATCGAGCGGCATATCGACGGTGGCTCCGGCTGCAACCGCGCGGTCAAACGTTTCGTCCACATCCTCCACATAAACGTGCATGTAAGCTGGAACGAACGTGGTGGCGGTGGAAGTTGCGGGAGATTTGTCGGTCATCGTGTCAACGATGAAAATAGTTGAGTCGCCGATGCGGACTTCGGCGTGCATGATTTTATTGTTTGGTCCGGGCATTCGGACGGTTTCGATGGCGCGGAATACTTTCTTGTAGAAGTCGATGGCCCCTGCGGCGTTGCGAACAACCAGGTTCGGCGTAACGGTGTGAAAATTATCTGGAATTGGATTCACTGCGTTTGGCATGACGGCCTCCTGAAAGTTTCTGTTCGGCGCCGGAAGCTTCCGAACGCATCCGGCGTGAAACATCGTTGGATGTAAATTCTGCGTCTGTTTGATGCGCGGCGTCAACAAGTGTGTACACGTATTCTGTGAACGCCCGATGAATGATTTATTACGGGTGAGCGGCTGAGGCTAGCGGACGTCCGCAAAGTTTTTCGAGAACGCCGATGGGGGAGACTGCTGGAGCAACCAGAGCGGCGCGCGAAATAATAAATGTTTGTTCGAGCGCATGCTGACCGCCGAGAACGGAGTGCGGAACTCCGTCCGTGTAAACGAGCCAGGTGGCCATGGGCGGAAATTCCATGCGCGTTTTGGGCGAGTCAGTTTGGTATGTGGCGTTTTCTTTCAGGTAATCGTGAAAGTGCAGCATGAAGCGGTCATATGCGGAGCGGTGCGGAATGGGCGCGCCGAATGCGCGCGGAATTGCGGCCCAGCGCGAGGTGTCACCGGCCGCGGCGAAGCGCCCCAAACCCGCAGGTTCCGCGAGATGTTCCGCGAGGACGGAAAAATCCTCGCCAACATTCCATACGCGCGATTTTGTGGGATGAATATTTGTGAACACGCGCAGGATTCTGCCGCCATGCGTGGGGCGAGTGGGAAATGCGTCCACGTGGAGCAAGTCGTTGCGCTTGTGAATGGGCAACGCGCGGCCTTCTTCTTCAATCGGACGGAAACTCGCGAAATCGATTCTTAATCCCGGGTTGTACGGCGCGAGAAATTGACGAACGAAGCCGACGACCGCGCGAGAATAATTTTCCATCACGCTGTTGAGGCGTTCCAACACTTCCGGCGATCCTTCGAAGCCGCGAATTTTATTTTGCGCCGGGCGATAGGAAACATTTTTGTGGACGGCGGAATCGGCGCGGCGCTGGGAGACGAGGAATTCGCGGTCCGCGTCAGAAAACTCAAATGGCGTACGCGGAAAATAAATTACGCGGTTCGCCTCAAGCTGCTCGCAATAGCAACGCGAGCGTGCTTGTGCGTCTACCGCGAAACCGCGCGGATACACGTAGTCCTGAACTTCGATCCAGTTTGTCACTGAGTTACCGGGCGCAACCGTCTAGTGGCGGGAGCATAGTCAAAAAGGGGCGCAAATACCAGCGCGATTCCTGAGAGATTCTGTTTGCGGCAACGATGCTGGCATGGCAGGTCGTGGTGCTGTAACATTTGTGATGCGATTCCGAGGCGCGGCATGTCCAAATCACGAGACGGGAGAATGACAATTCAAGCAGGAGATAAAGCGCCTCTGTTTGATTTGCGTGACGCTGCCGGCAATGAATATTCTCTGGCGGAGGAATTGCGCAAAGGCGCGGTGATCGCGGCGTTCTTCAAAATTTCCTGCCCGGTGTGCCAATTTACATTTCCATTCCTGGAGCGCCTGTTCAAAACTTACGGTGAGAACGTCGCGACATTTTTGGCCATTTCGCAGGACGATGCGCTGGACACGCGCGAGTTTTGCGTCGAACACGGCGTTACCTTCCCCGCCCTGCTGGATGACGAGAGCTATTCGGTCTCCAATTTATACGGGCTGACGAATGTTCCGTCCGTATTTCTGATTGGCACGGACGGAATTGTGAAGGTCACGTCAATTGGGTTCGACAAAATGAACCTGGAAGCGATTGCGTCGGAGCTTGCGGCGGTTGCGAAGCGTCCAGCGACGGCATTGTTCCGCGCCGGCGAAATTGTGCCCAGTTTCAAGCCCGGTTGAGGGTCGAAAAACTAGGCTCCGTGCGAGCCTATCCGCGAAATTCGATTTCCCTGTGCAGATTCCAAACGTTAGTACTGTCCGTTTATGCACAGTTATCGTGCGCCATTGCCTCTAGCATGAGTCGTGATGGAGGCAACCCACATTGAAGCTCGATAAAATCATTGGAACATCTGTGTTAATGGTATTGATCGCGGGCGCTTCGGCGAGTGTGTTCGCGCAGCGCGGCGACGAGAAGCAGCAGGAAAAAGCGCCGCCGAAACAGGAACAGCAGAGGCAAGCTCCTCCGGCGCGAGCGCCACAACCGGCGCAGCGTTCGCAACCGCCGCAGCAACATTCACAACCGGCTCCGCAGCAGCACACGCAGCCCGTGCAGCACTCCCAACCGGCACAGCACACGCAACCAGCTCCGCAACAAACGCAGCAGCGCCAGCAAGCTCCTCCGGCGAAACCGGCAGAGCAGGCTCAACGTTCGCAGCCTGCGCAGCAACAACAACATCAGCAACAGCAGCATTCGCAGGCAGCTCCGCCGCAACAACAGCAGAGACAGCAAACTCAACAAGCACAGCACTCACAACCGCAGCAGCACGAACAGCGTTCATCGCAACAGCTACAGGCCGCCCAGCAAAGCAGAGCTTCGTATCGCGGAAGTTTTGCAGCGACGCGAAGCCAGTCAGGGCGATTTCAAAACACCAACCGGCGAATTCCTGATGATCGTTTCCGCGCCAGTTTTGGAAATGATCACTTCTTCCGCTTTCACCAGCAATTCGTTGTCGGCGGATATTCGCGTTTCCAGTACGGCGGATTCTGGTTCGGAATGTACGACCCGTGGCCGTATGGTTGGTATGACACGGACGACGTTTATGTGGATTTTTCGGACGGTTACTACTATCTGTATGATCGCGAACGTCCCGGAGCGCGGCTGCGAATTAACGTAGTGCTTTAGTTAGCGGCTAAAAATAAACATGGGCCGGGAAATTTGGAGACATCCTTTGACGCTCTCCAAGAGCCCGGCCCTATACTTCATCACTTCCTGTAATCGAGCCGGAATGGTAGGAAAGTCCAGCTCTGGCGTCTGTACCATCCGGTACATGCGCCACGATGAATACTAACTCGCCTACAGTATCGACATGCGATATTCCGCTGCCTAGGTTTCCAGATACCACGGTACGTTAATCACTATGATTCGCCGATCGCCCTTCAACAACAGAACCGCTTTCAAGAGCGAAGCTAGCTTGTTGTGCAGCAGATGGTGATACCAGTGGCGCTCGACAAGCTCTGGAATTAGCACCGCGATTTGCCGGCCGGGATTTTCCTGTTCCACTTGCAAAATATATTCAACGATTGGACGAATCACGAATCGGTAACGGGACGAAACAACCGTCAGCGGAGGCGGCATGAATCCAGCGCGCTGTGCGGGCTCGTCGACAAACCTTTGCCATTCCTCAATTAAATTTGCGGAGCCGGCACCGTCGTCAACGTGAACTGCTCTAACTTCTTTGGAGATTGCGAACGCGAAGCCCGCTGCTTTTCTGGTGACGGAGCTCCAGTCATGTACGGGAAGAATTACGATTGGAGCGACAAGGTCCGTTAGGTTGAGCGGAGTTGACGAACGTGTTTCCATCGCCACGCGATGATAGTGGCGACGCACAATTCCCATCGAAATGAGCAGCACTGGAATCAGCAGCGCCGTCATCCACGCGCCTTCGCGGAATTTTGCGGCGAGCACTACGAGCACTGTGATTCCGGTGGCAGCCGCGCCAACTCCATTCACGATCATGCTGCGCGTGGAACCCTTTCCGCCGACGCGGCGCCAGTGCGCCACCATTCCTGCCTGCGAAAGAGTGAACGCCAGAAACGCGCCGACGGCATAGAGCGGAATCAGGCGATCGGTTACGCCGCCGAATAAAATCAGCAAGAGCGCTGAGAGTCCTGCCAAAACGGAAATCCCATATGTGTAAACGAGGCGCCTTCCGCGCGTCGCGAACGTGTGCGGCAAATAATTATTTCGCGCGATGGCGCGGCACAGACGCGGAAAATCCGCGAACGCGGTGTTGGCGGAAAGCGCGAGGACAATCAGAATCGACGCGATGGAGATGTTGTAAAAAAGTCCGCGTCCGGCAACGGCCAAGAGCAGCATCGAAAGGACGCTTTGATATCCGGGCGCGCCGGGATCAGTGGCGCCGATTCCGTATGCGCGAACAAGATACGCAATTCCGGCGAGCAACACGATCAAAAGCGCGATGATGATGGTCAGAGTTCGGCGCGCATTGCCGACCACTGGTTCTCGAAAGGCTTTAGTTCCGTTGCTGACGGCTTCAACACCCGTCATCGCCGTGCAGCCACTGGCGAAAACTTTCAGCAGTAGCCACAGCGTTGGCGTTGCGCCGGTGAATGGAAGTTTATGCGGCACGACAATCGGAACGGGATGGCCACCGGAGAGGAACGTCTTAGTGATTCCGATTCCGATGGCGACCAACAGAGTTCCCAGAAATAAATATGTGGGGATCATGAAGAAAAGTCCCGCTTCGCGGACGCCGCGCAAATTAATCAGCGTGATGAGCGCCAAAATCCCGAGGCAAATCCACACGGTATCCGGCTGCAATTTCGGCACGGCGGAAATCAGCGCGCCAACTCCGGCGGAAATTCCCACGGCGACGGTCAGGACGTAGTCGATCATCAGCGCGGATGCCGCGAGTAATCCCGCCGACGCGCCGAGATTTTGCCGCGCTACGGTGTAGGAGCCTCCACCGCCCGGATACGCCGCGATTGTTTGCCGGTAGGAAAAATAAACTATCACCAGCAGCACGATGATGCTGAAGCTAATAGGAACGATGTGGCTGATGCCCGCCGCGCCGAGCGGAATTAATAATGTGAGCGCCGCTTCCGGGCCGTATGCCGCGGAGCTGAGCGCGTCCAAACCAAAAATGGGAATTCCAGCGGCGACGCCGATTTCCTCGGCGCGCGCTTCGTCGGACGCGAGCGGACGCCCGAGCACAATATCTGTGATTGACATGCGGGAATTATGCTATGGAGCGAGGGATTTTCCGAATCGGGATTTGTGTTTCCACGCTGAATCGCCCGACTACAGGCTCTTGCTGAGGCGCCGCCGGATATTTTCGGCGACAAAATGAGAGGCGCTGAGATTCTCAACTACGGCCAATACCCTTCCTGAAACCTTCTCGTTCAACAAGACAGTTCCGTCGCGACGGAGCAACTGCACGCTCACGGTAATCTTAGTGCGGCCGAAAGCATAATAGGTCAGCTCGCGTTCGCGCTCACTTCCCTCTTTGAATTCTTCAACGGTTGTACGTAGCGTGACGAGTTCGGAATTTTTGTCGGCTTGGTGATCACCGCTGCGATACACGTGCTGGAATAATTTTCCTTCGCCAAGCTGCTCCACAAGATTTTCGTAAATTGCCATGCGAAATTCGGCGGGGATATTGGTTTTACCGGCGCTTACGGGCTCGATTGCGATTGCGGCGGCGGGTATTTTTCCATGCTGCGGTGCTGCGGAGGGCGAAGCAGCTGCCGTGGTCTGCTTGTTAGCAGGGGCGTCGCCGACATGTCCGCCTTGCGCAATGATCGCGGCGCGCATGCCATCGCCATAATCCTTCGGCAGCGCAAAAACCGCCGCGTGCGCGCCGCCATTTGAATCCCGATAAACAATCGTGAGCATATCCACACGTGAATGGACAAATGCGCTGGAAGCAGCGCCATCGCCGTTGGGAACGGTGCTCGCATTGCCCGCCAGTTCTTTGCCGCCATTCTGAGTAAATTCGGTGCCGACAAAAATCGCTTCGATCGATTTGGCTGGAACAAACGCGCCGGATTTGTCGGTATGGAATTCAATCGCTCCGTTCGTCACTCGCAGGCCGCCTTCGGAGTTGTGCTTCACGCCGTCCAGTCCGATGACGCAGCGGGCACTGACGGACCCGTCCGGATTATTTTGATGCGCTGCGGCGGCGAAAGCTACGAACGCGAGCAGAATAATGAGGCGGACGGTTGAAAATCGCACCGGCTGCGCTCCGAAAGAATCAGATTACATCATCCACAATTTTCAATTTATGTTTCGGCGGTCTTAAGTCGCTTATCGGGAATCACTCGCGCGGGCGGAGGACTTCCCGCCGATAGCCGCGCGCGTCGGCGGGCTTCTTTGGAGGCTGAAAATTTCTTGCGCTTCTTTTTCATGAACACTCCGACCTGCGCGTTTATTTCTTCGCGAATAAACAAACTGCCGACCACGGCGCGCGGCCCTGTTTTCCATTCGATTCAGGAAATATTGACATCAATCGCAGGAATGGCGGCAGACGCTTCAATCGCGCAGCCGTTTTGAAAAGTGAACGCACTTCAACTGGCTTCCAACCGAATGGCTCAAAAAATGCCGGCCCTTCCGGCGGACCGAATTTTAGCGGCGCGTTGGCATTTTTCAAATGATCCCCGACGTGCTTCTGAATCATTTTCAGCAATCCCGGCGAGCCGAAATCATTTGCCCAGAGCCCAAAGGTTGGCGGCGCCGCAAGATCGCGCGCGAACACGCCAACTTCTTCCGGTGACAAATAGGAAATCAGTCCTTCCGTCACAATCAGCGCCTTGCTCGAGTTGCTGGCCAGTTCCGCGAATAATTTGCGCCGGCCTTCAACGTCCACCAAATCCGCGCGAACCCGTTGCAGTGAACACACCGGCTTCTCGTTTGCCAGAATTTCTTCCTTATAGTCGAGAATTTCCGGCAAATCCACTTCAATCCATTTCAACGAAGCCGGCAGCGCCATGCGATATGGCCGCGCGTCCAATCCCGCGGCCAAATTGATTACCGTGTCCACGCCAGCCGCAATTTGCTCAGAAATTACCGCATCAAACAAAACCGTCCTCGCCACAAAGGGCCAGCTATTTTTATTTTGATACGGCATGGCCGCGGCAATTTGTTTTCCGCGCTCGCCGGCTAATTTGTCCGCATAAGGGTCACGAAAAACCGCGTCAGGGCGCACCGTTTCCGCAGCGCGATACGACGCAACCCAGCGCGCCGTATCCGATATGTTGCGAATTAGCCGAGCGTCAGTAGTGTCGGTCAGTTTTTCCGCCAAAATTTACGCCTGACTCTGCGCCGCACGCTTCTTAAACATTTCCTGCGCGCGCCTTTCCAATTCTTCCGGCGCAACTTCTTCCACTTTCGTGGCGATGCACCACGAATTTCCGCCCGGATCCTTCACCATTGCGTTGCGGTCACCGTAAAATTGATTCACCGGCGCCATCACAGAAACCGCACCAACTTCCAGAGCGCGCGCGTAAACCGCGTCCGTATCCGTCACATATAAATACAACATACTGGGGACCGGCTTCTGTCCGGGCGCGCCGCCAAGCATCACGTGCGAATCGCCAATCATCAGGTCGGCGTGCATCACGCTTCCGTCGGGCGCAGTCGTGCGGTGATTTTCTTTCGCGCCGAAAGCGGCTTTCAAAAAATCGGCCACTTTACCGGCGTCTTCCACAACCAAATATGGCGTAATTGTGTGATACCCATCGGGAATTGGTTTTACGTTTGACATGGATGCTCTCCTCGAATGTATGAACGGCACAGCAGCGCTAACGTCACGCTGCTCCTTCCAATTAACTCCCGCTTCCCTTCTAGCATTTTCATTGCGCGCAGGCAAGCGCGGCGGGTCGGTAGCATAGTGTGCAATGCCCCAGTTCCTGAGTGGAAAGGCGCACAGCCAGGAATGTCTGTGCTACCTTCAGATTTGCCCCTCATCACATCTAGGGCGGATTTGGGAACTTGTGAGGAGTTTGCGAATGGATTACAGATTACTGGGTGAATCGGGACTGAAAGTTTCATCACTTAGCTTTGGCGCAGGGACATTCGGCGGCGGAACTGAGTTTTTTAAGGCGTGGGGATCGACTTCCGGAGAAGAGGCCAAGACGATCGTCGGAATTTGTTTGGACGCCGGGATCAATCTGTTTGATACCGCCGATATTTATTCACTGGGGCTTTCCGAGGAAGTGCTGGGCAAAGCCATTCAGGGCAAGCGGAATGATCTTTTGATTTCGACGAAGGCTAGTTTTCGTTTCGGCAAAGGGCCGAATAATATCGGCTCATCGCGGCATCATTTGATTCCCTCATGTGAAGCGAGTTTGAAGCGGCTGGGTACGGACCACATTGATATTTATCACATGCACGGATTTGACGCTTCGACGCCGGTGGACGAAGTGTTGAACACGCTGGATACGTTGGTGCGCAGCGGAAAAGTGCGCTACATCGCATGCTCAAATTTTTCCGGATGGCATTTGATGAAGTCTCTGGATACTTCCGAAAAACACGGGCGCGCAAGATACGTCGCGCATCAAGTTTATTATTCGCTGATTGGCCGTGACTACGAGCACGAACTAATGCCGCTCGGCGCGGACCAAAAAGTTGGCGCGATTGTATGGAGTCCGCTGGGCTGGGGACGCCTGACTGGAAAAATTCGCCGCGGACAGCCTGTGCCGGCGGAAAGCCGTTTGCATAAAACGGCGTATTGGGGACCGCAAGTGGAAGACGAGTACGTTTACAAAGTTGTGGACGCGATTGAAGCCGTGGCGAAAGAAACCGGAAAGAGTGTGCCGCAAATTGCGCTGAACTGGCTGCTGCGCAAACCGACAATTTCAAGCGTGATCATTGGCGCGCGAAATGAAGAACAGTTGAAGCAAAACCTTGGCGCGGAAGGTTGGAAACTGTCGCCGGAACAAGTTGCGAAGCTGGACGAAGCCAGCGCGCTGCCGCTTCCCTATCCATACTGGCATCAGCGCCAATTTGAGGACCGGAACCCACTGCCACCGGCGATTAGCCAATAAAAGAAGTTGTGCGTCTGCCTGCCCGCAGTTTTTTCTTAGCTCGCGATAATTCGGAACTCACTCGGCGGGAGCGTTGGCGCGCCACAATTTTCTGGCGGCGTTAATTGCGGATATCGGCACGGCTTTTTCGTCACTGAGAATTATGGTGGTCACAAATTTCACGGCGATACCCCGGCGAGAATCAGGCAGATCTTCAACGCGCAAAATTTCCGCCACATATTCACGGTTGATTGCGCCGAGTTCGGACGAATAAGGAAATGCGACAAAGAGCCGCATGGATTGTTTATAGCGCGGGTTGCGCGTGGCGAAATAACATCCATCGCGGCAGGAGTTTTCGGTGCCGAGGATTTCGTCGAATGCGTTATCCATGGGCGAGGACGGGCGCACGCGAACGCGACAGGAAATTCTGGCACGCGGCCGTTGCCGTTTTTCCGGTGCTGGATATGGTGGCATTTTTAATTTCAAACGCAGTTCGGCTAACGTATTCAAAGGCAAGTTTCATTCCAAATGGCGACGGAATTCGCAATGCCATGAATTGACGGAACTTAGCGCGAATTGCGCGGCGGAATCCTCCAATTCTTACGAAATTGTCGCGTCATTATTTGTGTAGGATGCCCAACAACGGGCCGACTACGCGAAATTATCGGAGTCTTAGTAGTAGTGGTCACCGAGTACTAACGAACGTAGTACTCGCGCCCGAAAGTTGCAGAATTCGATTGCGGAGAAGGTTTAAGTAGCACCGACACTCTTGTCGGTGCGGATCTTGTTTTGCGCGCGAAGCAACCTGCACCGACAAGAGTGTCGGTGCTACTCACTACTGGCGCGGGATGTTTTGGATTGGCATAATGCTCCGCACAATCTTTCCTCGTGAAGCGAATGACGAAATCCGCCGCAAAATCGTTTACAGCAATTCTTGAGCGAGAAAATTCCGGCCTCGGCTGGACGATTATCCGCATTCCGTTTGACGCGGCGAAGACATGGAAATCGCGTGGGCGATTGAAAGTTCGCGGCGAAATAAATGGATTTGCGTTTCGCACCACATTGTTTCCCGATGGCAAGGGCAGAGACACTTTGCTGGTGAACAAAAAGATGCAATCGGGCGCGCGAGCGGTGGCGGGAATGTCCGCAAAGTTCCGGCTGGAGCTGGACACAGCCGAACGTAGCGTGACGGTTCCCTCGGCGTTGAAAGTATTTCTCGCAGAGGACCGAACGTTGCGAGTGTGGTACGAGAAACTTAATCATTCAACGAGAAAATACCTGACGGACCTGATCTCGAACCTGAAGAATCGTGAATCTCGTGCGCGTCAAGCGGAACGCATTGCGGAATTATTGTTGGCGACGATGGAAGGCGAACGCGAGTTGCCTCCGATGTTGCAGGCGGCATTTGCGCGCGATCCGCGGGCTGGCAAGGGATGGGAGATGATGTCCGAGCGGCAGCGGCGGGAAATTTAATGGCGATTTTCTATTACAGAAGCCCTGAGTCGCGTGGAAAGCGATTAGCGAAAGTGTTGGAGCAGGCTGTCGAGTTCGCTGAGAAGAAAACAAAACGTGAGAGCGTAAAATAATTTCGAGGTTAGTTGAAGTTAGAACCAGGAGGCCGCGTAATGCCCGTGACGAAATCCGCAAAGATTAGTCAGAAAGAAAAACCGAAACAGTTTGACGTGGTGTATTCGCGGCTGGGTGAAATGCTGCGAAAACACAAAGACAAACTTTCGGTGGCAATCGAAAAGCCGGGAGAGTTTTGGATGGCGGTGAAGGGCGAGGTCTATCGTGGAAAACCGCTGGTGTTCGCCGGGGTAAGGATGGGCAAAAACTATGTGAGCTATCACCTGATGTCGGTGTACATGCGTAAGGTGGAGATGTCTGCGGAGTTGACGACCCGGAGGCAGGGCAAGGCGTGCTTTAATTTCTCGGAGGTGGACGAGAAATTATTCGGAGAGTTGGACACACTGACTGCATCAGGATTGAAGAATTATCGTACTGAAGTATTAGAAAAAGAGTTGAAGGCATACAAAAAGAAAAACGGCCGCGAGAAATTCTAATTACTTCGCGGCCGCTTTGTTGGCATCGGGTACTGCCAAACTTGTGCCAAAGATCGCCGCGGGAAAGAAAATCACGATGCCGACAATCCAGAACCACAGCGGATGATGGATTTGACGCATGGTCATGATCGCACCGCCCAGAAAAATCAGGCCCATCAACAATCCGTGTAAGGATTTGAACTCACCAGCGAAGCGCGCAGCCATAAATGAAGCGCCAATCGTGCCGATTGCCCAACCCACCAGCACCAGAATCATGGCCTTCGCGGGCATCGCGGACATCGCTGCGTTCATCGCGGCGGTATCTTCCGGGTCGATGTTCTGCGGCAGGGGAAACAACCGGCTGTTCGCGTATTCGCACCCGACAATGATCACGAAGCCGGTAATGAATCCCATCAAAATTGCGCTGGCGCTGCGAAGCGCGGAAATCATGCGTTAACCTTTCGCGTTTAGAATAATTCGGAAAGCGCATGATAACACTGAAAGATGATGTAGCGTGAAATGCGAAAGCGAGTTCACCGCAGAGACGCTGAGTGCGCTGAGAGAACTAAAGGATGCAGACTGAACTTTTTGGCCGTAATTGTCGTTTCATTTCGTGGAGAAACTAATAATGGCGAGACGGCGGATGTTCTTTCAAGTTGGTCGAAATCACAGCGCGGCCTGCGCCGCTTTGGTGCTGCTGATTCTGGCGGCAGGCGGAATTTGTTTGGCGCAGCAGCCAATTCGCGTGCGGACGAATCTGGTCAACGTGGCGTTTACGGCGCGAAATCCGCAGGGCGCGCTGGTGGACACGCTGACCGAGAACGACATTTCGCTTTTTGAAGACGGCGCGCAGCAAAAGATAGCCTACTTTAAGCGCAGCGCGGACGTGCCGTTGACGCTAGGAATCATCGTTGACACCAGCGGCAGCCAGGAAAGTGAAGCGAAGCGTCATCAACATGACATTGAAGTATTTCTGAAAAGTGTTCTGGGACCGAAGGATCGCGCGTTTCTGATTTTTTTCGACAATCGCATCCGGCTGATTAGTGATTTCTCTCAGTCGGGCACTGACCTGATGGATCGCTGGCGGGAATTCCATGGTGACGCAAAGAAAGGAAATAAAAACAACAAGAACGAGAAAAAAGAGCCGGAATATCCAGACCTGGGGCCAACTGAAAGGCGCGTCCTTGGAACAGCATTCTACGATGCGATCTATTATTCCGTTGAACAGAAACTCGCCCAAGAAACCGGACGCCGAGCACTACTTGTTTTCAGCGATGGCGAAGACAATTCAAGTTCACATGACATGATGACGGCCATCGAAGCGGCGCAAAGTTCTGACGTGCTGGTTTTCACTATTCGCTACACAGAAGAAAGCCACGGAAAACTGACGGCGCGGAATCAGTACGGCATCCGCGTGATGGAACGCATTGCGAAAGAAACCGGCGGCGAAGAATTTGACGCCAAGACGACGGACCCGCAAAAGAATTTCAAACAAATTGGCGAAGAACTGCGGTCGATGTACGAGGCTGGATACTACTCGACAAACTCGGATAAGGATGACACGTTCCGAAAAGTTTCGGTCCGGACGACGGTTGACGGAATTAAGATTCGGTCAAAACCCGGATATTACGCGCGATAGAAATTCTACCTACGGCTGTCTGTGCGCCTTAGCTTCGATGTATGTCGCAAATGCGTCGGGCTTTCCCGGCGGAGCAATCTCAAATTTCAACGTCAATGTTTTCTCACCAGTCTTGACGTAGGTCAGCCGATATCGCGGACTTGAAGGTTGCACTTCGCTCGTAAACAGAATCATATTGCCATCCGTAGAAACTCCCGCCACGTACCGGATCACATGCCGTTCGCTATCGAAGAAAATTGCTTGAACGGGATCCTTGGCCGATTCCTGATAAGCGATCATCAAGTCGTCATGCCGGAAAGCGGCGCGATCATTTGTGGCTGGATAGTCAGCCCAATTCTTGCGGACTAGAATATTTTTCTGCAAGTCCAGCGTGAACGAAAATCCACCGGTTCCCTGCCCGCGATCAGCGGTGGCCCCTTCTCCGATCCAATCGCCCACCAGCCAGCCGAATGGCGTCCAATTTGGCGCGCTCGATTGTGCAACTGCGATTCTTGCGGAACACAGAAGTAGCGCCACGGTAAGAAACAACCGACAGGTTGATCTACGCATTCGTTTTCCTTTTCTCAGGCCGATAGGTCGACAAAGACGTAGCACATTCTATACGAATACGAGGTTATACTTCCCGCCGTTACTCGGAGGAACGCAATGATTCGTGCACGAATAACTTTAGTGACCGCGATGTTGCTGGCCGTAGCGGCGTCCATGATTTTGATTGCGCCGCGCGCAGTTGTGGAAGCGCAGCGCACGACGGCGAAGACGCCCGCTGCTGCGTCCGCACCAGCCGCGCAACCAGTGGCAATTTATTTTCCCGAGCGGCTCGACTGGCAGCACAAAAAACCGGAAGAAGTTGGAATGGATCCGGCGAAGCTGGATGAAGCGGTAAAGGCGGCGATTGCGGCCGAAAATCCAGAGACGAAGGACATGAAGCTCTATCTCGCAACGACATTTGGAGCACACGAGCCGCTCTCAAGTTTGATTGGTCCCGTAAAAGATCGCGGCGCCGCAAATGGAATCATTATTCGTCACGGATATATCGTGGCGGAGTGGGGCGATCCGAAGCGCGTGGACATGACGCACAGCGTGACGAAAACATTTTTGACCACGGTGATTGGATTGGCTTGGCAACGCGGAATGATTCGCGACGTGAATGATCTGGTGCGCGATTACATGCCGCCGGAAGTGGATTTATTTGAGGCGCCGCACAATCAAACAATAAAGTGGGACGATTTGTTGCGGCAGACCAGCGATTGGCAGGGCACGTTGTGGGGAAAACCGGATTGGGCAGATCGTCCTCAGGGCGCGACGCCGGCAGATTGGCCGAATCGGAAATTGTGGGATCCGGGCACGCACTACAAATATAACGACGTGCGCGTGAATGCGATGGCGTTGGCGGCGTTGGAAGTTTGGCGGCATCCGCTGCCGGAAGTTTTGCGCACTGAAGTGATGGAGCCGATCGGAGCTTCATCCACTTGGCGCTGGCATGGGTATGAAAATTCCTGGGTGGAAATTGACGGACAGAGGATGCAGTCGGTGAGCGGCGGCGGCCACTGGGGCGGCGGAATGTTCATCAACGCCTACGATATGGGGCGCTTCGGATATTTATTTTTGCGAAACGGAAAGTGGAAGGATCGGGAAATTGTTTCGCCGAAATGGATTGCGATGGCCAGAACTCCGGGTCCGGCAAATGCAACCTACGGCTTCGCGAATTGGTTTTTGAATACGGACCGGAAGCCGCTGCCTTCCGCGCCCGCTACGGCGTTCTATTTCGAGGGCAACGGAGCCAATATTATTTATGTCGATCAGGAAAATGATGTCGTCGCGGTGATTCGGTGGATTCGCGGCGGGCCGGCGCTGAATGATGTAGTGGGGGAAATATTGGCGTCGATTAAATAATAGAACGTTCATCGTTACGTGTGAGGTTGCATCGATGGCCGTGCGAAAACCGATACCGGAATTGCTGAAATTTCTTTCGGTGTATGAAAAACGGATCGTAAAACTGGCGCTCGAAGTCCGGCACGCGGTGCTAAAGGCCGCTCCGGATGCGACGGAAGCGATTTACGACGCCTATAACGCGGTGGCAATTGGATATTCATTTACCGGGCGGCTGAAGGAAAGTTTTATTCACGTTGCGGTTTACGCGCCGCACGTGAACTTGGGATTTAATCGCGGCGCGCAGATGAACGATCCCGACGGCGTGTTACAAGGAACCGGCAACGCGGTTCGTCACATTACAATTCGTGAGCCGGGCGATCTAAAGAAAAAATACATTGGAAGATTGTTGCGCGACGCGGTGCGCGATGGGCGAGTAATGGCTGCGACGAGCAAAGTTCCTAGGATTCCGCCGCAGAGTACAGTGAAGGCGATTTACGCGAAGAAGCAAAGACCGGTGAAGACGTAATTTTTGCGGCGAAGCGTATTGCCTCGCGCGTCAGGATTTGCTCTCTTCATCCGTTGTGGCATCCCATCCGTGTCCGCACGAATTACATTTCCAATAGTCTCGATCAATAAGACCGGAAAGTCCGAATCCCGCGGCGCCCGAAGCTGCGATCTTGTTTCGCGTGACCAATGTAACGTCCAACGAATTACATTTGGGGCATCGCGGCTGCTCGTATTCTCCAACGCCGGGAACATCGAACGCCTCCGGCACTCCATTTTCCAAAATTTCGTTTGCCGCGGCGAAATCTTCCGGCCTGACAAGAAGTTTTATTCCGCCGACCGCATTTGAAATGAACCAGTCCAAGCGAACGATGTTGTCGTCATCAAAAAAACATTCGATGCCCGCGGATTCAAGACCACCTTTTGCGAGAAGAGCTTCGGGCAAATCCCGGAAATGTCGGAGAATTACCAGATCCGGAATTTCCGGATGCGATTCTTCCGGATCGGGCTGAGGAGTTTCTAATTTTACGTCGATCTGCCTGCGAGCAAATTCGGAATTCAACGCTTCGATTGCGGCGGGAGTGAGCGACGCAGGCTCCTCCGCGATCTTCCGCAATTCCCCTTCCGTCAGGGACGCATAATGTTCAGCGAGACGGCGGCGTTCTTCTTCGGGATCGCGCGGTTTCATAATGTGGAGATAATACGCGAGCGCCGCGTCGCGATAAAGCAGTGAATTCCATTTGGCGCGAGCCTTTGTCCGCAATCGAACATCAAACAGCCAGGAAACGCGGTAAACTTTTCGCGTCATTCATTTGCTCAGGAGACCATCATGCCAAAAGACGAACATTACAGAGCAGCGGAAATGCACAACCTTGCCGCGCACGCGCACATGCAGGCTGCGACGCATCACGGAAAAGAAGATCACATGACCGGACACGAATATTCCAAGCAGGCGATGGAACATTCCAAGAAGGCTCATGACGCTTCCCTGGCTGCGATGCAGAAATCGAGCGTGACGGCGAAGCAACCCGACAAGAAAGCCTAGCGGCGGGGCGTCAGACGCGACGCATGTTGCTCGGCGTGAATCCAAACGGAAGGGACCCGGTAAGGGCGGTCCCGGCCGAAAGGAGCGACACATGTCCGCTACAACCGCGACAATTTCAAATTCACGTATTCAGACCAGCTCGCGAACCCTGGGGATCTGCTGGATCATTTATGGAATTATCCGGCTGGCGATGGCGCTGTGGCTTTTTGTTTTCAGCGGAACAGCCACGGTTATGTTTGGCGCGCTGCTGAACCGCGTGCCAGATCCCTTCACAATGATGAGCGAATTTCACATCGTGTACGTCGCGATCATCGTGCTCTCCGTGATCTGCGGCGTGCTGGGAATTTTGGGTGGGTTAGCGTCGATGGGCGGAGGAACCTCGGGAAGAAATACTTTAATTCTCGCGGCGCTGCTTTCACTTTCGGAAATTCCGCTGGGTATAACGCTGGGAGTTTACACGCTCGTCGTACTGATGCCGCGAAGTGAACGCGCGTAACGCCCACTGCGAAGTAGCTAATCTACATTCCTAAATTCCAAAGAAAAAGGGCGGCATCTTCGCCGCCCTTCATCCGAAAACAAATAATTCGATTGTGATTTGACGCGCTGTTACTTAACCGGCGCCATGGCGACATCCGCGACATGAATGCTCATGCCGGTGACTGCGCCACTGACGGTGACGTGATGGCCTTCGTGGCCCTTCAAGACGTCCTGATTGTCGACGGCATAAACTTTGCCGCCCTTATCAGCTGCGATGACGAGCTTGGAGCCGCCGTCGGCGCACTTCTTGGCGCATTCCACGTTGCCCATCATCTTGGGCATGGTGGAACACTTCTCGTCGATTACGTAACCGGTAACTTTTTCATCAGCGGCTCGGCTGACGCCAACAAACGCCACTGCACAGAATGCGACTGCGAGAAGGGACATTCCAATCTTCTTCATGAGCAAATTCCTCCATGTGTGACCCGTAGGATTTTTGAAGCTTAGACCTGCAAACCCCCAAATACACGAACCAGAATTTCAATCACGGGCAGGGCGACTGACAAACAACATATATAACAATTTCCACTACATTGTAAATAGAAATCGTTATGACGATTTCAGCAATCAAATTGCGACTCGCCACACCGAAGGGTATTGGCGTTGCGCGGCGTCGCGTGAATCCGATAGAATCGCTTTCTGACTTTCCGCGAAGTACGCTAAAAAATGACGCCTGACACCCCACAGAAGCCACGAATCGCGCTGGGCGCGGACCACGCGGGATTTCCCGTGAAAGAATCCATCAAACGTTATTTGCTGGAAGCGGGCTATCCCGTGGAGGATGTCGGCACCTGGTCGGATGAATCCGTGGACTATCCGGATTACGCGCGGCGGGTTTCTGCACGTGTGGTGGGCGGCGAAGACCGCTTCGGAATTTTAGTTTGCGGAACTGGAATCGGAATGACCATTGCCGCCAATAAAATTGAAGGCGTGCGCGCAGCGCTGGCATTCGACCGCGCCACCGCGCGAATGGCGCGAGAACACAATGACGCAAACGTGCTGGCGATCGGCGGCCGAGTGGTGAATGACGCCGCCGCAATCGAAATTGTGAAGGATTTTCTGACGACGGAATTCGCCGGCGGGCGGCATCAACGCAGGATTGATAAGATTACAGAATTGGAACGCGTGCGCGATTTGAAAAATAAAGGATAGCGAGCGAAAAGGACAAATCACACGGTGCCTACAAATAATCCATCGACCGAACGAATGAATCTGCCCTTAAAAGCAGTAGATCCGGATATCGCGGAAATCATAAAGCTGGAAGGACGGCGCCAAGCCGAAGGATTGGAGCTGATTCCTTCGGAAAATTTTGTTTCCGAAGCAGTGATGGAGGCGGCCGGATCGGTACTGACAAACAAATACGCGGAAGGATATCCGGGAAAACGATATTACGGCGGATGCGAATTTGTGGATCGCGCGGAAGTGCTGGCGATCGAGCGAGCAAAGAAATTATTCGGCGCTGAACATGCCAACGTGCAGCCGCATTCGGGTTCGCAGGCGAATACGGCGGTATATATGTCCACGCTGCAACCGGGCGATACCGTGCTGGGAATGAATCTGGCGCATGGCGGACACTTAACGCACGGGCATCCGCTGAATTTTAGCGGACGTATGTACAAATTTGTGCCGTACGGTGTGACGCGCGAAACGGAAACAATCGATTACGACGAAGTGGATCGGCTGGCGCGCGAGCACAAACCGAAAATGATTGTCGCCGGAGCGAGCGCTTATTCGCGCGTATTTGATTTCGCGCGATTCGCTGAGATTGCGAAAGCAGTGGGCGCGTTGTTGTTTGTGGATATGGCGCACATCGCGGGACTCGTCGCGGCGGGAGTGCATCCTAGCCCCGTGCCCCACGCGGATTTCGTTTCCACTACAACGCACAAAACTTTGCGCGGGCCGCGTGGCGGATTAATTTTGTGCCGTGCGCAATATGCGAAGGAACTCGACAAGTTAATGTTCCCCGGAATTCAGGGCGGCCCATTGATGCACACGATCGCCGCGAAGGCCGTCTGCTTGAAGGAAGCAATGGAGCCGGAATTTCGCTCGTATCAAGAACAAGTGGTGACGAACGCGCGTGCGCTTGCGGCTGCAATGGCGAAGCATGGTTTCCGTATCGTGAGCGGTGGCACCGACAATCATTTATTTCTGGTAGATATTCAATCGCGCGGACTGACGGGCAAAGACGCGCAACCGGGACTTGATCGCGCGGGAATTACCGTGAACAAGAATGCAATTCCGTTTGACCCGCTTCCGCCGATGACGGCCAGTGGAATCCGCATGGGCACGCCTGCAATTACCACACGCGGAATGCGCGAAGCCGATATGGAAAAAATTGCCGCGTGGATTGCCGAAGTGCTGATGCATTTGGGTGATGGGCAGATTGAAACTCGCGTGCGTGGCGAAATTGCAGTGTTTACGTCGCGCTTCCCCCTCTATGCTGGGCGCTGGTAGAGCGTTTCCTGCTAAATAACTTCGATCGACAATTCTGTGAAATTGCCATCGCGAATCCGGAAGGCTCGGATTGGCTTTGGCTCCTCTAACCGTGGCGAAATTATGAAATAGATTGCGTCAGGATAATAGGCGCGGGCGATATCCGTGACGGATGGAATATTTTCGGTTTGCGGATGCGAGTGGTAGATGCCCAGCAACTCCAGATTCCGCGCGCGGATTTCACGAAAAAGCGCGAACAGTTCTTGCGGAGAGATTTCGTAGGCTGTCGGGCTGGCTAAAGCATTCTGCGCGGGGAAAATATTCGTGATTTCGCCGGCGCGTCCGGCTAATAAGCCGCAGCATTCGTAAGACGCATCCAAACGCGCCGCTACCAGCATTTCGCCGAGCGCAGCGCGCGTAACGCGGCAATTCCCTTCCATGCGGGCAATTCTAGCGCGCTTGCGGTGCGCACCAAAACAAACGGGAACGATTCGCGTCTGCGAATCGTTCCCGTTGAACTTTCCTGACAAAATATATTAACTGGCTGCCCTACGCGTTCTGCACTTTCCGCCGCAGGAAGGTCGGCACTTCCAAATCATCCGTCTGAACTTCGTGAATAATTTCCGGCGTTTGACGTGCCGGTGGCGGAGGCGCGGCCTGCGCAACTGGTTCTGCTGCGACGTCTTCAATCCGTCCGGCCTTCCAGGTCTTGGGCAGATATGAAGACCGCGGCTGCTGAACGACCTTACGAGCGGCGTCGCGGAATCCGGCGGCGATCACCGTAATTTTCACGGACTCTTTCATCGCTTCGTCGAGCACCGCGCCGAAAATAATGTTCGCATCTTCGTGCGCAGCCTTCTGAATGATTGACGACGCTTCGTGAATCTCGTGCAGCGAAAGGCTGGACGAGCCGCATACGTTAATGAGAATTCCCTGCGCGCCTTGAATCGAATTATCTTCCAGCAGCGGAGAATTGATGGCGCGATTCGCGGCGTCCATGGCGCGATTCGCGCCGGATGCGACGGCGGTGCCCATCACCGCGTAACCCTGTCCGTGCATGATGGCTTTCACGTCGGCGAAATCGCGATTGATAATTCCGGGCACAGTGATGATGTCGCTGATGCCCTGCACCGCCTGGCGCAGAATATCGTCGGCAATACGGAACGCCTCAAAGAAACTGGTTCCCTTTTCAACAGTGTCCATCAGGCGCTCGTTGGGAATCACGATGACGGTATCCACGCAGCCGACAAGTTCTTGCAGCGCTTGTTCGGCCTGCAGCATTCGGCGCTTGCCTTCAAACGCGAATGGCTTGGTGACGACGGCGACAGTCAGCGCGCCAAGTTCAGTTGCGAGTGACGCTACAACCGGCGCGGCGCCGCTTCCTGTGCCTCCACCAAGGCCCGTGGTGATGAACACCATGTCGGAACCTTCCATGGCGTCAATAATTCTGTCCGTGTCTTCCAGCGCGGCCTTGCGGCCGATGTCGGGATTCGCGCCGGCGCCCAGTCCTTTGGTCAACTTCGCGCCGAGCTGAAGTTTTACCGGCGCTTGGCACATTTTCAGCGCCTGCAAGTCCGTGTTCGCCGCGATGAATTCCACGCCTTCCACTTTGGCGCGAATCATGCGGTTGACGGCGTTGCACCCGCCGCCGCCCACGCCGACGACGCGGATTTTTGCGCCCTGCAAAAGTTCTTCGCTAAACGACAAACGAATTCCTGTGTCCTTCGGTGTCATGTGAAATCCCCCATTTCTTTTAGCTGCATCCCTCTCCGGAAAGCGCGCCCGATGGACTGGAGTCCCGTCACAACCGTCCGGTAAAAAACTCTTGGTGCTGTAAAGCAATTTCCAAAAAACTTCTACTGCCCTGCAAACATTGCCTTCAATTTGCCCATCATCGAAGTTGGCCGCGCCGCAACTTGCCGACGCGCCCGCGCCCCGTACAATAGCAGCCCCACGCTTGTGGAATATTCCGGCTGGGCAAATTCATCCGGCAAGCCCGGCAATCCGCGTGGCACTCCTATGCGCACCGGGAGCGAAAACATCTGCTCGGCCATTTCCACCAATCCTTTTAATTTTGCGCCGCCGCCAGTGAGAATTAATCCAGCGGGAATTGACGCATCAAGCCCTGCGCGTTTCAGTTCGTCGCGCACCAGCGAAAGCATTTCCTGGGTGCGCGGCTCAACTATATCGCACAACATTCTGGAGAAAACTGTGCGTGGCGGACGATCTCCGACGCTCGCAATCTCGATTGGCGAATCTTCCGTCAGCAAATCGCGAAACGCGCAGGCATTCTCGCGCTTCACGCGCTCTGCTTCCGGAACCGGAGTGCGCAGACCCACGGCTAGATCATTTGTGAAATGATCGCCGCCAATCGGAACTGCTGCCGCGTGCCGCACAACTCCTCCGGCGAAAACCACAATATCCGTGCTGCCTCCGCCGATATCGAGCAGCGCGCAACCCAGGTCGCGCTCGTCCTGCATCACGCATGCTTCGGCCGCCGCCAACGGCTCCAGAACTGTATCGGAAACAATCACGCCCGCTTTGTTCGCGGCCGTAACAAGATTCTGCGACGCCGAAATTGCCGACGTGACGATGTGAACATTCACTTCCAATCGCTGGCCAACCATCCCCATCGGCTCGCGAATGTGATCCTGCGCGTCCAAAACAAATTCCTGCGGCAAAACATGCAGCACTTCCCTGTCTTCAGGCAGAGTGATGGCGCGCGCAGCTTCCACGGCGCGTCGAATATCTTCGCGCTGTACATCACGCGCTTTCTGGCCCAGCGTTATTCCTCCGCGGCTGTTGACGCCCTTCACATGGCTGCCTGCAACTCCCAGAATTGCGGACTCAACGGGAACCCCCGCGGCGCTTTCCGCCTCTTCCACTGCGCGGCGAATCGAACTCACCGTGGCGTCCAAATTCACGATGAGACCTTTACGCAATCCCTTCGATTCGGTTGCACCGATGGCCACGAACTTAATTCCGTCGTCGTCAATCTCGCCCATCATCGCGCACGTTTTCGCGCTGCCGATATCAAGCCCAACGATATAGCGTTCCTTTTTTGCCAATCCGCCGCTCCGTCCGTTTTCTTCAGGCGCAAACCATTCTGCATGAATGGCTGCGTGACAATATTAATTCAACGAGATTTTTTGGTACTCGCCGGCTTGGCGTTCGCCGAGCGCGAAACTGTTTGCCTATCCATTATCGACGCTGGCGCTTTCAATGCAACCGCACGCGATTCCGGATTCACGACCACCTGCTTCGAGAAACGCAGATCGACTGAATCCACGCGGCCCGCCGAAGCGCGCCACTGCGAAATATTTTCTACCAGCACGCGAAACTTTGTGTCGAAATCTTTTGTTCCAAAGTGAACGAGCACCGGACCTTGATCGTCCAGTCCGGTGATTCCCATTTCGCCCAGCCCCGCAAACGTCACGCGAACGTCACTCGCGTCAGAAAGATCCACTTCGCTAACGTGATCCGCTGCGCCGGGCTTTACCGCCGTAAGATCCCGCAGAAGTTCCGTGTAATATCCCATGCGCTGTTCGCGCTGACCTGCCGGAGTTCCTTCCGTAATTCCACTGACGACTGGAAATTGGAAATCGCCTTCGACCGGACGGTCGAGCAATACTCCGTGCGCGTCAATCAAGCCGAGTTCGGTTCCGCTGCGAAGAAATGCCACGGGAGAGCGCTCGACAATTTCAACGCGCAGGCGGTCTGGCAAAATCCGCGACACGATGGCGTGGTCCACCCAGGGAATTGCCTCAAGCGCAGCGCGGCGCTCGTCTAGCGGTACTCGCAGAACGCTTTTGTTTTCGTCCAGAGTAAATTTTTCAGTAATTACCTGCCGCGGCAGATAATGCGTGCCGGAAATTTCAATTTGATCGAGGCTAGCCAGAGTTACCCGCGGCGAATACAGGAAAAAGCTGCCGACTTGGTAGAGCGCGAATCCACCGGCGAGCACGGCTGTGCCGGCCACCATCGCGCGGCGATAGAACGGCCAGGTGCGTTTGCCGAATTTCTTACGGCGCACCTCGACAGGCTTCTGACGCCGCAGATATCGCGGCTCTTCGTCTGCTATCGCTTCCGGGTTTATCGCGTCTGTTTCGCTGGTCATTTTGTTTAACACCCGCGGAGTGTGGCATTTACCACAATTATTACTTCCATATGATGACTTCTTCTTCCAAAATGATTCCGTAAGATTGCCGCACGCGCTCGCGTACCGTATCAATCAGCGAGAGCATTTGCGCGGCGGTGGCGTTTCCGGCGTTGACGAAAAAATTTGCGTGGCGGTCACTAACTCGCGCATCGCCCACGTTCAGGCCCTTAAGGCCAAGCTCGTCCAGCATGCGGCCCGCGCTTGCACCCGGTGGATTCTTAAAAATGCATCCTGCGCTTTTTTGATTTAACGGCTGGCTGGATCTGCGCTTCTCATTACAGATACGAATCCCGTCGAGAATTTCTTTGAAGGGTTTGGAGGGTAGCTCCAGTTTCACTGCGAGCATAATATCATCGAGTGCGAAAGAAGTGTGACGATATTCGAAGCGAATCTCATCGCCCTTCAAAGTGACCAGGCTCCGACTCGCGGCGCGGTAAAGCTCTACCTCTCGGACGTAGGTGCCAATCTGGATGCCGTAGGCTCCCGCGTTCATCCGCAAAGCTCCACCGATGGTGCCGGGCACGCCGATTAGTCCTTCCATTCCGCCCAGATTATTCTTCGCACAGAAAGTTACAGTGCGTCCGAGGTCAGCAGCTGCGTCAACAAACGCAAAATTCCCTTCGAGACGCACTTCCGGATCGGGTTTTACTAGATGCAGCATCACCCACGGAAGTTCACCATCGCGAATCAGCAAATTGCTGCCGCCGCCGAGAAATTTGTGCGCATAACCGGCGTCATCCAACAACCGAACCAGATCCGGAATCGAAGTGCGGCGCTTGATCAACAAGATATCGGTGGTGCCGCCGATGCCGAGCGAGGTGTACTCGGTCAAGGACGCGCCTTCAAGGCGGTCTACGCCTAGATTGGGAAGGGCGGCGAGAATTTTGGCGTCTTCAATTCGCATTACATTTTCAAAGTATCGAAATTCTTCTTATTCCTCGGGCAAAAAATTCGGTGCCACGCGTGCATTCAGCACCACCGCCATTTCGCCCGAAGCGCGGCCAACATTTCCTGCGCCAATAGTCAGGATGGCGTCGCCGGGGCGCGCTTCCTTCAGCAAATAGTCGATGCCGTCCTGCATCGAGCTGCGATACACGACATGTTTGTGCCCTGCTTCTCGAATTGCAGCCGTCAGCGCTTCGGCGGAAATTCCGGGAATCGGAATTTCGCTTGCGGCGTAAATGTCCGTCATCACCAGCACGTCGGCGTTATTGAATGAACGGCAGAACTCATCCCACATGTGCAGCGTGCGCGTGAATCGATGCGGCTGAAATAGCACAAGCACGCGATTAAATTTGCAAAGCCGCGCGGCTTCCAGCGTTGCGCGAATTTCCGAAGGATGATGGCCGTAGTCGTCGATGAGCGTGATGCCGTTGATTACACCTTTCACGTCGAAGCGCCGGCCAACTCCCGTAAAACCCGCAAGACCTTCGCGAATTAAATCTGCGGGCACGTCGAGATACAGTGCAACGGCAGCAGCAGCGGCGGCGTTGCGAATATTGTGCATTCCCGGAGGCGCGGCAAGATGAAACATGCCCAGATCGTCGCCGCGATATGTGAGACGGAAATCGCTTTGCAGTCCGGTGTGAACGATGTCAGTGATAACGAGGTCAGCCTGGCTGCTTGTGCCGTAAGAAATCACTGGGCGCGTAATGCTCGGCAGAATTGCCTGCACGTTCGGCTCGTCCATGCACAAAATTGCCGCGCCATAAAACGGAACGCGATTCACAAATTTTGTGAAAGCGTCTTGAATATCTTCGAGCGAGTCGTAATGGTCCAAGTGCTCGCGATCAATTGACGTGACCACCGCGACGACCGGAGCAAGCAGCAGAAATGTGCGATCGCTCTCGTCGGCTTCCACAACCATGTATTCGCCCTTGCCGAGGCGAGCGGTAGTCCCCGCCTGATTCACGCGCCCGCCGACAACAAATGTCGGATCCAAATCCGCCGCCGCAAGAACCGACGCAACCATGGAAGTAGTCGTAGTTTTTCCATGCGCGCCCGCAACCGCAATGCCGTATTTCAGGCGCATCAATTCGCCGAGCATTTCCGCGCGTGGAATCACAGGAATTTTCAGGCGATGCGCTTCCACAACCTCAGGATTTTCTTTGCGCACCGCGGAGCTGGTAACAATTACATGAGCGCCCGCAACATTTTCCGCGCGATGCCCTTCATACACAGTCGCGCCAAGATTTCGCAGCCGGTCGGTAATCGGAGAAAGTTTTGCGTCCGAACCGGAAACGTTGTATCCGAGCGTCAGCAAAACTTCCGCGATGCCGCTCATGCCGATTCCGCCGATTCCCACCATGTGAATGCGTTTGAAATTGTGAAATGTAACCATCATGGCCGTGTCACCTGTTCAATTAAGTTGACGATCTCCTGCGTCGCGTCGGGCCGCGCGAATTTTCGCGCCTTCGACGCTAACGCCGCGAGTTCGCTCGGTTGATTAAGCAAACTCAATATTTCTTGAGCAAGTCGTGCGCCATTCAATTCCGATTCAGTTAGCACTCGCGCCGCGCCATCGTGTTCCAACGCCTGCGCATTTTTTAACTGGTGATTATCCGATGCGCCCGCAAATGGAATAAATAGCGCCGCCCGCCCAACAGCTGCGATCTCCGCGATGGTCGTTTGTCCCGCGCGCGAAATCACAAGATCGGCCCACGCAAATCGCTCCGGCATGTCGTTCAAAAATGGACAAACTTGCGCATCGATTCCCGCCACCGCATAAGCAGCGCGTACATCATCAAATTCTCGCTCGCCAGTCTGATGCACAATCTGCAAATTCTCTTTCTGCGGCGCCAGATATTGCAGCGAAGCCTTCATCGCGCGATTGATCGGCCGCGCACCCTGGCTCCCCCCAGTAATAAGGATGCGGAACGGCGCCTCCGGCTTGCGCGGCGCAACATACTGAAATTCCGCCCGCACAGGA
Organism: uncultured Acidobacteriota bacterium; assembly: GCA_963778235.1. Lineage (GTDB taxonomy): Bacteria > Acidobacteriota > Terriglobia > Acidiferrales > UBA7541 > DASTCZ01. The sequence continues at coordinate 792,444 of CAVZTQ010000001.1, forward strand.
CAGCCCGTCATCAACGCTTTGTGTCCCCACGCGCGCGCCGTTTCTTCGTAGCCCGTTGCAATGCGCGTGGCAAATCGCGCCAAAATACGATTCGCAAATCCGGGCGCGGCATTTGGCTCAAAAATCACCACAGGAATTCTTTTCAGCGCCGCCAACAATAAGACTGGACCAGCTGCGTATCCGCCCATTCCGAATGCCGCTGTAAATTTGTGCCGACGCAAAATCGCCGCGGAATCCCACATCGCCGGACCCAGCATTCCAATGCTGCGCACCAATTTCATTCCGCCGGAGCCCTTTAATCCGACCGAGCGAATTCTTTCCAGCGGCAATCCCGCCTGCGGCACTAATTTATTTTCCAGGCCGCGATCGGTTCCCACGAACACAGCTTCCCGGCCTTCTCCGCGACGCAACCATTCTTTGGTTACGGCCAGCGCTGGAAAAACGTGTCCGCCTGTGCCTCCGCCTGCCACCAACAATTTCATCACCTCAGTACCTGCTTGCTTTCAACGCGCATCACTTCATTTGCGAAAATCAATCTGCGAGCCTGCCGATGTTGTGCGCACCTGATTGACTAATATTCAGCAGCACGCCCGTGGCCAACAGCATCACCAGCAAACTTGAGCCGCCATAACTAATGAACGGCAGCGGAATTCCCTTCGTCGGCAGCATGCCCAGCACCACGCACAGATTAATCAACGCCTGGCTGGCCACCATCGTCGTGATTCCCAGCGCAATCAATCTGCCGAACGGATCGAGCGATTCCAGCGCCGCCCGCATGCCTCTCCAAGCGTAAACAGCAAAAAGTGCCAGCACAATAGCACCACCGATGAAGCCTAGTTCCTCACAGATAACAGCGAAAATAAAATCCGTGTGCGCTTCCGGCAAATAAAAAAGTTTCTGTCGACTCTCCATCAGTCCGACGCCGGTAAGTCCACCGGAACCAACTGCAATCAATGACTGAATCAACTGAAATCCTTTGCCCTGCGGATCCAAACTCGGATGAAGAAAACTCATCAATCGTTCAAACCGCCACGGCACGAAAATAATCAGATACAAAATGTACGGCGTCACAGCCGCGCTCGCGGCCGCGATGTATTTCATAGACACGCCCGCTACGAACAGCATCGCCAGCGCAATCAGGAAAATTTCGATTGCCGTACCCAAATCCGGCTGCTTCGCAATCAGCGCCGCCACGAGCGCGACAGGACCAAGCGCGGGAATTAAAGTGTGCCGCAAATTATTCATGCTGTTCTCGCCGGCCCGCATACGCCGTTCTAAAAACCACGCCAGATAGGCGATCACCGCAAGCTTCGCCAATTCAGACGGCTGAATTCCAACTCCGTGAAATGCAATCCAGCGGTGCGTGTCATGGTGCTTATCGAGAAAAAATACGCCGATTAGCATGAGGAAAACCGCGCCCAGCCCGCTAAAAATCACTGCGGGCTTGCGAATAATTCGGTAGTCGATATTCATCAGCGCCAGCATTCCCACGGCACCGAGAACGAGGAACACCAGTTGCCGCAGCAGAAAATGATAAGCGTGGCCGTAATCCGCCCGCGCGGTTACCGCCGACGCGCTAAAGACCATCACCGCGCCGATCAAACAAAGCGCGACGGTCGAAATAAAAAGCCATTTATCAGTTTCGAGTCTTCGGAACATTATTTAGCTCGCCTTGGCGCGTCCGCCTGCGGCGAATTCCTCCTCAAGTTGGCGCACGCGCTGCTTGAACAAGCGTCCGCGGTGCTCGTAATTTTGAAATTGATCAAAACTTGCGCATGCCGGAGCTAACAAAACTGTGTCACCGGGCTGCGCGATTTCCGCCGCGCGCGTTACCGCTCGTTCGATGGTGCCGGAAGTTTCCACCGCAACTGATCCCGCAATTTGCCCCGCGATTTTTTCCGCAGCCGCGCCAATCAGCAGCGCTTGCTTCGCATGCTTCTTCAAAGCATCGCGCAGCAAAGTGAAATCGCCGCCTTTATCTTTTCCGCCGAGAATCACCAGCAAATTTGACGGGAACGCGTCCAACGCCTTTAGCGTCGCGTCCACGTTCGTAGCCTTGGAATCGTTGAAGTAGCTGACGCCGTTTATTTCCGCCACAAATTCCAGCCGGTGTTCCACAGCCGCGAAACTTCTCACCGCGCTCGCAATCGATCGAGGCGCAACGCCTGCAAGAAATGCCGCAGCCGCAGCGGCCATCACATTTTCGACGTTGTGCTCGCCGCGCAATCCGATATCCGCGCGCTTCAGCAATACAGTTTCGTCTCCGTCGCGGCGCAAAATAATTTGATCGTCGCGCAGAAAAACTCCGCTAGCCACGCGCTTCGTGCGGCTAAACCAAAACACTCGCGGCTTCACCGGAGTAAGTTGCTGCGCTCCATCATCATCCGCATTCAAAATCGCCGCGTCGGCCGGGACTTGATTCTCAAATATCCTCGCTTTCGCTTTCGCATACGCCTCAAGCGAAGGATGCCTGTCGAGGTGATCCGGCGTAACGTTCAGCAGCAGCGCAATGTCCGGACGAAACTCGTCAATCAATTCCAACTGAAAACTGCTCGCCTCCAAAACCGTCACTGTGCTCTCGCTCGTTTCGCTCACCCGCGAAATAAGCGGCGTCCCAATATTTCCCGCGATGATCGTCGGAATTCCCGCGCTCTCAAAAATGTGTCCGACCAGCGCCGTCGTAGTCGTCTTCCCATTCGATCCCGTGATGGCCACAAGTTTTCCGCGCAGAAACCTCCACGCCAATTCGATTTCGCTCCAAATCGGAATTTGCTTTTCGCGCGCCGCTTGCAACTGCGGCAACATCGGCGGTACTCCGGGACTCGGAATAATTAAATTCTGCGCCGCAAAAGTTTCTTCCCGATGTCCGCCAAGTTCGAGCGTGACTCCAGCCGCAAGCAATTTTTCCACGGCTTCAGGAATTTCGGTTTCCGGACGGCCTTCCGTCGCCGTAACAATCGCTCCGCGCGCCGCGCAGAAAAGCGCCGTGGCAATGCCCGTGCGCGCCAATCCCACAATCAGCACGCGCTTGCCTTCCAGTTCAATTCCCGGTCGCACTTAATTGGCCCCTCGAAACTCAACTACCTCAACTTCAATGTCGTCAGCGCAAACAGCGCGAAAATCAGCGCGGCAATCCAGAACCGCACGATCACTTTCGATTCGCTCCAACCTGCCAACTCAAAATGATGATGCAGCGGCGCCATGCGGAAAATTCGTTTGCCGGTCATGCGATAAGACGCCACTTGAAGAATCACGGAAACCGCTTCGATCACAAAAACTCCGCCCACAAAAAAAAGCAAAACTTCCTGCTTAATAATGACGGCAATCACGCCAAGAGTTCCGCCCAGCGCCAGCGAACCTACATCGCCCATAAAAACATCCGCGGGGTGCGCGTTGTACCAAAGAAATCCCATCGAAGCGCCTACCAGCGATCCGCAAAATACCGTCAGCTCCGCCGCGTGCGGAATGTATTCAATGTCCAGATAGTTGGCGAACCGCGCGTTGCTCGTCAGATACGTCAGCACCGTAAGCGCGCCCGCAGCAATGATTGTGCAGCCAATCGCCAGGCCGTCCAGTCCGTCCGTAAGATTCACCGCGTTCGACGATCCGACAACCACGACAATAATAAAAAGCAGAAACGGCACGAAAGCCAGCGGCCAGAAATACGGCGACGCAAGAATGCTGTGAACGACAAGATCCGGCTGAAAATTTTTGAAGAATGGAATAATAAGTTGCGTCGAATAAACTCCACGATTCAACAACACCAGAAGAACCACGCCCGCCAGAAGACTCGTCAGAATTTGATAAGCCATTTTCGCGCGGGCCGAAAGTCCCTTGTTATTTTTGCGCACTACTTTCTTGTAGTCGTCGACGAAACCAATCGCACCAAACGCCAGCATCGATCCCAAAGCAAGCAGCACATACGCGTTTTTCAAATCCGCCCAAAGCAAAGTGGGAACCGCCGTAGAAATTACAATCAGCACTCCGCCCATCGTCGGCGTGCCCGCTTTCGCTTTGTGACTTTGCGGCCCTTCTTCGCGAATGAATTGACCGATCTGCAGCGCCTGCAATTTCCGAATCACCCACGGCCCAAGCACCAGCGTAAGAAATAACGCCGTAAGACTCGCGTATGCCGTGCGAACAGTAATGTAGCGGAAGACGTTCAGCGCCTTGAAATATGGCCGCAGCACTTCGTAAAAAAGGTAGTAAAGCATTTCAGTGCCGTCCTGCTTGACTTGTCACTTCAGCGGAGGGATTTCGCAGTGCAAATCTCGCACGAAGAGCCTCAACAATCCGCTCCATGCGCACCCCGCGCGAACCTTTCACCAAAATCAAATCCCCGCGCTTCGCCAACGCGGAAATAAATTCTGCCGCTTCCTGCGAAGCGGCAAAGTATTCCGATCGGGCGGCATCCGCACCGCTGCGAACCGCCGCGCGCACAAAATCCGCCGACGCCCCCTGCACTCCAATAATCCAATCAATTTTTTTCGCCGCCGCGTATCGCCCCGATTCCGCATGCAACCTTGCGGACGTCTCGCCCAGCTCCAACATTTCTCCGCTCGCCAAAATTCGCCGCTGATATCCCGGCGTGTTCGCCAACAAATCAATCATGCTGGCCATCGCAGTCGGACTTGAGTTGTAGCAATCGTTGATAACCGTAAATCCTTCCGCGAAATGCAGAACTTCGCCGCGCATCGCTGCCGGCTTCATCCGCGGCAATACTTCCGCCGCCTCGCCTGCACCAATTCCCCAAATACTCGCGGCCGCCAACGCACCCAGCGCATTCGTCACGTTATGCCGCCCAACCAGTGAGAGTGCCAATCTCGCGCGCCCTTCCGGCGCAACAAACGTAAACGCGCTACCTTCCGCGCCGCGATCTTCAATTTCTTCCGCGCGAAATTCCGCGCGAGCGCCAACTCCAAAAGTAACAATGCGTCCCGGCGCAACTTCCGCCATCTTCATCACGCGCTCGTCATCCGCGTTCAGCACGGAAACCGTGTCGCGCCCCGGCAAATTTTCAATCAGCTCACCTTCAGCCAGCGCAATCTCGTCCACATCCGCGAAAAATTCCAAGTGTTCCACAGCCACGCGCGTGATCACACCAATTTGCGGCGCGGAAATTTTCGTCAGACGCGCAAGTTCGCCGCGCCGGGACATTCCCAGCTCGACGACCGCGGCCTCATGCTCTTTTTCCAGCTTCGCCAGTGTCAGCGGCAATCCATATTCGTTATTTAAATTTCCTTCTGTTTTCAATACGCGAAATTTCGCGGCCACAAGGGCCGCCAGGATTTCTTTGGTTGTAGTTTTGCCGACCGAACCTGCAACCGCCGCGACGCGCCCGCCCCATTCCGTGCGTATGGCGTGCGCCAATTGTTGAAGCGCTGCAAGCGTTTCCGGAACCTCGAAAAGTTTTTCGCGAACGCTCGCCGGATAAGCCGAGAACTTTGCACTTGCCACCACCGCCGCGCCAGCTCCGGCGGATAGTACTTGCTCGATGAAGGCGTGTCCGTCGTGACGCGGCCCGTGTATCGCGATGAACAGCTCTCCAGCGCCCACCGACCGAGAGTCAATCGACACACCGGCCAGCCGGGCCACGGGGTCGAGGCCGGCGGGAGCCGTAACTCCCAGAGCGCGCGCAACTTGCTGAATCGTCCACCGCATAGCGTCTCGTGAGGGCTGGGCCTCAAAGTCGAATTCGCTCCTGCACCCGCTACATTTGCGCCGGCCGCGGAATCGTTCCGGCCGGATTATTTCTTCTCGTTCCCATAGCCACGTTCATAAAGCAACTGGCGCGCCACTTCGCGCTCGTCAAAATGAACGGGCCCATCTTTCATAATTTGATAAGTTTCGTGCCCCTTGCCCACCAGCAGCACAATGTCTCCGGCGTGGGCTTCATCAAACGCAATTCCAATTGCGCGCGCGCGATCCGATTCCACTTTGTAGGGCGTGCGCGTTCGCTGCACTCCCACCACAGCATCATTAATCGTACGCAGCGGATCCTCACCGCGCGGATTGTCCACGGTCAGCACCACAAGATCGCTAGCCTTTCCCGCCGTTTCACCCATCGCAGGACGCTTCGTACGATCGCGGTCGCCACCATTTCCAAATAAAGTGATGATTCGTCCCTCAGGATGCAGTTCCCGCGCAGTCGTCAGCAATTTACGCAGCGAATCATCAGTGTGCGCGTAATCCACAATCACAAGAAATGGCTGGCCGCAATCAATGCGCTCAAATCTTCCGGGCACGGCCTGCAATTGCGCGATTCCTTTTTCAATCATGGCCGGCGCAATTTCTAATCGCCAGTCCTGTCGCGATGGCGCACAAAATATTGTAAACGTTGATGCGCCCAACCAGCGGCGACCGCACTTCAATATTTCCGCTCGTGAGTTTGCACAGTAAATTGCAGTCCGGAAAATGACGGCGTGAAATTCCGCGTAATCACTTTCGCGCCATTCGTCATTCCAAATGTAATTGTGCGTTCCGCCAGCCCAGCAAGCTGCTTCCCGCGCGCATCATCAGAATTAATTACTGCAACAGTTGGCTTGCCCGCGCCCGTGCCTTCAAATAATTGACGCTTCGCGGCGAAATAATCGTCGAGATTCTTGTGGTAGTCGAGATGATCGCTAGTCAAGTTCGTGAAAACCGCCACGTCAAAGTGGCATCCCCACAAACGATCCATCGAAAGCGCGTGCGAACTTACTTCCATCACGCCCGCAGTCGCTCCGGAATCACGCAGTTCGCCAAAAAATCGCTGCATCTCGTAGGATTCCGGCGTAGTGTTCGTCGCGTGAATTTCCGCGCGAGGCGTGCGATAAACAACCGTCCCAAAAAGTCCGGCATTAATTCCTGCCGCCCGCAAAATTGAATCCACCAGAAAACTCGTAGTGGTTTTTCCGCTGGTCCCCGTAATTCCAATTAATTTCAGCGCTGCCGCCGGATGCCGAAATAAATTTGCCGACGCCAGTGAAAGCGCCTTGCGCGCTTGCGGCACTTGAATCCAGGTTACATTTGCCGGAACAATTTTTCGTTCCGCGGCGATTCCAGTTCGCGCAAATACCGCCTGCCATTCCGCGTTCGGCCCAGAACTCGTCGGGCGTGGCAATTCGCTAACAATCGCCGTCGCGCCACGCGCCGCTGCATCAAACACATAAAGATTTCCGTCCGTAGCTTCTCCGCGTATCGCGAAAAACGCGCAACCCGGCATCACCTGCCGGCTGTTGTACGCGATTCCGGTAATTTTTCGTTCAGCTTCCGAGGATGAAATCGGCGCGGTGGTGGAAATTCCGGACAACAATTCCCGAAGCGTCAGACTTTCCGGCCGCGAAATATTTTCGTTCGATTGCGCGCTCATATTCGGCTCGAGATGTATCTTCGCCGGCATGGTCAATTGTTCGGAGGCGGGCTCGACGGCGCGCTCGCTCGGCCATTTGCCAGCGTGTGGCGCGGCGTCGCGACTGGCGCGGGGCGACCAAACCGCACGGTTACGCGACTGCCGCGCCGCACCGTGGTGCCGGCTACCGGTTCTTGTTCTACTGCAACTCCAGTGCCAACTAAACTCGGAGAAATTCCCAACCGCGCGCATTGCTGCGAAACCTCGCGGACCGTCTTTCCTGCAAGCGACGGCACAATCACGCCTTCGTCAGCGGCAAATGCAAGCGTCGGCGGCGGCGTGTTCGCATCGGCACGCTGCGGCGGAGTTGCCACAACATCCGCCTGCGCGGATTCCGATTCAACCTGCGCGGGATCAAAATCGCTCGCGTCAGATTCATCGCTCGCGGATTTCGGATGATATCCAGTGCGCCGCAATCCCGGCGCAACCGGCTCGTCCTGCGGCGTATTCAAATATGCCAGCACTTGTTCTGCGACGCGCTTGAACACTGGCGCGGAAACTTGTCCGCCTTCATGCAAACCAACTGGCGAATCGAGCGTAATTAAAATTGTCACGGCAGGATTGTTTATCGGCGCGAAGCCAACGAACGACGCAATCACTTGCGTCGCCGAATATCGTCCCGTCGTCGGATCAATTTTCTGCGCCGTGCCGGTTTTTCCCGCAGCGGTGTATCCATCCAGCCGTGCGCCCGGCGCCGTGCCGCCTTGCAGCACAACTCCTTCCAACATCGAACGCATCGTCGCAGCCGTCTGCGGATGAATCACAAATCGCGGCGCGGGCTGAGAAATCGGAACCAAATTATTTCCCTGCCGCAGTCCGCTAATCACGTGCGGACGCACCCACATCCCGCCATTCGCAATCGAATTCATCGCCGAAATTAATTGAATCGCCGTCACTCCGACTTCCTGCCCCATTGAAATTGACGCCGGCGAAACCTGCGTCCAGTGGTCCACGGGATTCAGCATTCCGCGCGTTTCCCCCGGCAAATCAATTCCAGTCGACGTTCCAAATCCGAATGCGTGGATGTAGTCGTAAAGTTTCGGCGCGCCCAGTCGCAATCCAAGTTTTATCGCGCCCACGTCGCTGGACTTCGCAAGAATCTGCGGCACAGTCAGCATACCAAACGGCTTATGATCGCGAATACGATGGCCCGCAACGTAGATCGCGCCCATCTGGCAATCAATCACTTCGTTGTGTTGGTGATGCCTTCTTCCAGCGCAGCCGCAAGCGTCACAATTTTGAAAACCGATCCCGGCTCGTAGCTCGCCGCCACTGCGCGATTCATCCGGTTTTCGACTCCCGCGTCCGCTTTCGCATTTGGATTGAACGTCGGATAATTCGTCATCGCCAGAATTTCGCCGGAAGCCGTGTCCTCCACGATGATGCTTCCTGCGATCGCATGCGTATCCTCGATCGCCTTAGCCATTTCTTTCTCGGCGATGTACTGAATATTTTGATCCAGCGTCAGAACAACGCTCGATCCCGCCTCCGCGCCCTTTTCCGAACTGTCAAATGGACGGCTGTGAGCGTCCGCAAGAATCATCATCTTGCCGGGCAGTCCGCGAATTTTGGAATCGAGCGAATACTCAATCCCGCCCAAACCTCGTTCGTCGATATCCACATATCCAAGAACATGCGCCGCAAGTTTCTGCTTCGGATAAAAACGCTGCCGCTCCGGCCCAAAATAAATCCCGCGCAGATTCATTTCCTTGATGCGCTCCACTTTTTCAGGCGGAAGTTTGCGCGCAATCCACACGAAATTCGTCGGCCCATCAAGCTTCGATGCGATTTCATCCGGAGAAACATTCAGCACGCCGGAAAGCAGACGCGCCACCATGTCGTGATCCGTAATGTCGGAAGGAATTGCGTAACAAGAATCGACGGAGATACTCATCGCCAACTCTTGCATGTTGCGATCGTAAACAATTCCGCGGCGTGGACTAATTTCGACCGTGCGCGAAACTTGTCGAGCCGCGTGAGTGTAATATTCCCGGTAACAAATCAGTTGAAGGTAGGCAAGGCGGGTTACTGCGGCCCCCATCCAGAGCATCACAATGCCGGCAACAATTAGCAGGCGCGCTCGGGGGCTTCTCCATTGCATTTTGATCTGACTACTCCAGCCAAAACACCACGAACTTCACGGTAATCCCTGATGCCGCAATGTCTGGCGCGAATTCATCTCTGTAAATAATAAATAAACAAAGTCTTTATTGGGACGGAGGAATATTCCGCCGCACTTGCGCTACAACAATTCCCGAATTTCCTTGCGACGGCGCAACTTGTCCCGGCACCGGCGCGGTCAATCCCAGTTGACGGCGAGCAATCGCATCAATCCTCATCGGCGAACGCAGCCCGGCAACTTCCAGGCGTAATTGCGAATTCAATTCAGCAGCCTGCGCGTGTGTGGACTTCAATTCCTGCAGCCGATAATCCATTTGAATGCACTGAAAATGTTGCCACGCGTAAAACAGCACGACGAGCGCAAGAAGTCCGCCGCGTCCCGCCAGCCGCATGCATTCGCGTAAACGCCGCGGCGCTGCTGCTCGTACCACGCGTGAATTATCAATTCGTTTTACTGTGAAGAATTCTGTCACTGTCCGCCTGCCATTTTCTCCGCTGCACGGAGCTTTACGCTGCGCGCGCGATGGTTACGGTTAATTTCGTCGTCGGTAGCCTGCACCGCTTTTTTCGTTACGATTTGCAGCACGCCCGCGGCGGCCTGCTCGCGAAAAAAATATTTCACGCGGCGGTCTTCCAGCGAGTGGTAGCTCATCACGACCATTCGTCCTTCTGAATTTAAAGTGGCGGGGGTCCGTAAAAGAAACTGCTCGAGTGCCTCCAGCTCTCGGTTCACCGCTATCCGCAGCGCCAGAAACGTTTTTGTCGCGGGATGCAGCTTCTGCCTTCCCCCATGATGCCGGGCCCCTGCCACAACCGTTGCCAGATGTTCGGTCGACCGTATTGGCCGCGCCCGAACAATCGCTCTGGCGATTCTGCGTGAGTCGTGCTCTTCCCCATACTGGTAGAGCACATCGGCCAGGTCGCTTTCATCCCAGCCATTCACAATGTCTTCAGCCGTTAGAGCTGATTCGTCCGCCGCATCCATATTCATTCGCATATCCAGCGGCCCTGCCGCGCGAAATGAAAATCCGCGCTCCGGCTGATCCAACTGCATGCTCGACACGCCCAAATCCGCCAGCACTCCATCGACGCCGTCCACTCCAATGCCCTTCAGCACCGAATCAATCTCGTCGAAGTTGGCGTGCACTAAATTCACTTTGTCTCCAAACTCTTTCAACCGTTCGCGCGCAATTTCCAGTGCCCGCGCGTCGCGGTCCATCCCAACTAATTTCCCCGTTGTAAGTTGTGCTGCTATTTCCCCAGAATGCCCACCCAAACCCACTGTTGCGTCCACGTAAATCCCGTCAGGCTTGATCCGCAGCAACCGGATCACTTCCTCGACTAAGACCGGTGTATGAACCGCATCCAAAATTTAAATGCCCAGTTCGTCCAAAACCTTCAGGTCTTCGTCCGTCATCGGGCCCTTGTTCAGGTGCTCCAGGAATCGCGCGTGGTTCCAAACTTCCACGTACGTCAGTTGACCGATTACGTCCACGTCGCCTTTCATCTGCGCCGCTTCCCGAAGTACGGCGGGAATCAGAAGCCTTCCCTGTCCGTCAAGTTCCACCACTTGGCCGTAATAACTGGTCCGCGTGAGAAACTTTTGTTTGGTGGAGTTATTGGTAGAGAGCTTCGCCAGTTTCTCCTCGATCGAGTTCCAAACCTTCATCGGGTAAATCCGAGCGTAGTCGCCGTCTGTGCTCGTGACGTAGAACCGTTCCCCGGATTCCTTGAGCGTATCCACAAAGGCAGCAGGAATCTTCACCCTGCCCTTCTCGTCGACCTTCGCTGGAGAGTTTCCCCGTAGCATTTGTGAACGCACCCAAAGCTGCTGATAAGCCAGCCATTTTCACCACCACCGTGCACTTTACAACACTTGCTACCACTTCTTCCCACTTAGTGCCCCGATTGTATGTGTAGTCGGAAATCTTGTCAAGAGGAATCAGCGAGGAATTAAAAATATCTGTGGAAAAGTCAACAGCAACTTATTTTCAAATACCACAACCAGTTGGGGTTCGCATCATACACGCGTCCAATCGTAGTCCATCACTTTCCCAAAACGCATTTTCCAAATTGTTTCGTAAAAGTTAACCCCCAGATTCAGACTGAAACGCGCTTGTCAATCTCCGGTTTAAATCGGGAACACTTCGCCGCGTTTCGTACCGCCGGCATCCTGCCGGCGGCGTCTTCCCGGGAACGCCAATCTCCTGATTGGCGCTCTGCATTTCGCCGCGATCTTCTCCCCCTCGTCTCTCTTTTCCAATTGTCAAATCAACTCATTCCCTTCATCATTTAATCTCGTAAAAATAAAAACTCACGGAGCCTCGTCAAATGCCAAACATCAACGTCGCCGCCTTCAGCATCTCCGCCGACGGATACGGCGCCGGCCCATCCCAAAGCCTTGAAAATCCGATCGGCATCGGCGGCATGGCTGTGCACGATTGGTTTTTCCCCACTCGCACCTTTCAGAGCATGCACGGAAACGGGGTTGGTACCACCGGCATTGACGAAGATTTCGCCGCGCGCAGTTTCGAGAACGTCGGCGCATCGATCATGGGACGCAATATGTTCGGCCCCGTCCGCGGCCCATGGCTCGACGAAGCATGGAAAGGATGGTGGGGCGAAAATCCGCCATTCCATACTCCAGTCTTCGTGTTGACCCACCACGCGCGCGCGCCCATCACCATGGCAGGAGGCACAACATTCCATTTCGTCACCGAAGGAATTCAAGCCGCCGTGCAACAAGCTACAGCCGCTGCAAACGGAAAAGACATTCGCGTTGGCGGAGGCGTCTCCACCATTCAACAATTCCTACGCGCGAAATTAATTGACCAATTCCATCTAGCCATCTCGCCCACTCTTCTAGGTTCCGGCGAACAACTCTTCACGAACATCGACTTAGTAAAACTCGGCTACCAAGTCACCGAGCATGTATCCACAGAAAAAGCGATGCACATAGTTTTCACCAAACAAAAGTAGTCGCATCTTGGTTCGGCCTATGTAGCGCCACCCTTGAGGGTGGCATCTTCATTTTTGATCGTTCCGACCGTGGCACGTTCGCGCACGCAACCATGTTTCCGATTCTCGTAGGGGCGCTGATCTGGTCTTTGCCGACAGGGTGCGTTCCGCTGCAGCCGTGCGGCGACTTAAAGACATCGCGGCTCTGCGGCACTCAACACTACCGTCGCGCTCGTCGCTCTAAGTAGCACAGACATTCCTGTCTGTGCGCTTCTCCGCGCGCCATCGCAACCGTGTACATCTCCTCGTAGGGGGCGCTGCTTGGCACCGATCCCCTTCAGCGCGCGCACCCAATCTCCAGAACAATCTTCCCCGCCTTGTGAGCCGCCCCCGCAAGCATACCGTGCGCTTGGCGCGCTTCCGAAAGCGGCAGGATTGATCCCACGCGCGCTGTAATTCTGCCCGAGTCAAACAATGCTGTGAGCGTCTGCAGGCGCGCGGTGGTCACGTCAGCGTAAAAGAAGATGGCCCCAAGCGGCAGCGTCTGCGTGGAGACAACGGTGACAAGTTTGCCTCCGGGTTTCAACGCAGCGGCGCAGCGCTGAAGCGTGCTGCCCCCAACAGTGTCGATGATGGCATCCACCCGCGGAAGGTCCTGCTCGAACGCGGGCTTGCTGGAGTCAATGATGGATTTCACCCCCAGGGAGCGGAGCAGTTTTTCGTCGTCGAGGTGGGCGATGGCAACGATGTCGATCCCGGCGTCTACGGCCATTTGCACGGCGTAGGCCCCGACGTTCCCGGCGGCTCCGATGATCATTGCCGTTTGTCCGCGTATCGCCTGTGCATACTGGAAGAGCATTTGCCAGGCGGTCACGGCAATCACAGGCAGCCGACGCGGCCGCAACGTGACTGAGCAAACGAGGCTTGCGAGCGACCATCCCGGCCGTAGCCACGGCGAACTCAGCTTGCGCGCCACAGAACTGCGGGTTGGTGACGCCGTAGACTTCGTCGCCCGGCACGAAGTCTGTAACGCCGGGGCCAACTTTTTCGACGACACCGGAGAGGTCCGAACCGAGCGTGAGCGGAGGTTGCGGGCTAACCTTGCTTTTGCCCTCACGGATGATCGCGTCCCAGGGAGCGACGCCGGCGGCCATCACGCGCACCAAAACTTCGCCGGGGCCCGGAGACGGCACCGGCACATCCTCGACCACTACGAACATCGGGTGGCCCGAAGCGAATGGATTCTGGCTGCTTTCACGGCTGAATTCCTCCTCACCTTGAAGATGCGCGAGAGCCATCGTGGGATTCCGGATTTAGTTACGTGGACCGAATACCTCGCTCAACACGATATTGAAATCATCGAGTGCTGAGGCGTAGTCACGTGCCCGGTGAAACGGAAACAGGTTGTCGAGCGTGGCGGTTGGCCCATCCTTGCGGAGCAGAAGTTGTCGTTGCCGACAGAGCGCGACTCGCTGCGGCTCTGCGGCACTTAAGAAAGGGTGGAGTCTTTGAATTCTGGCTTGGCCCTATCTAGTTTGTAGATCGAACGCGAAAAGCCCCACCCTTTGCGTGCCGCAAACCATGGGCCACCCGCCGTCTCGTTCAATTAATCGAATTGAGTCATTTCAACTACGAGAGTATGATTCGCGATCATGAAAGCGTTAAGATTCATTTATAGCGATGGACATTCATCGTGCTGTGGATACAAGGAACTGCTGGTCCGTAGCCGAGAGGGCGGATTCGTTTCGCGGAACTGTTTGAAATGTGGAAAAGCGTCAGACTACGTGAAACCGCAACATCTACCGCACCTAGACTGTGAAATCTGCGCCGTCTCACTCAAAGTAGAGAAGTTGGATGGTCAGAACTACTTCTATAAATGCTTTACGTGTAAACGCACCTGGAAATTGGCCGATCAGCTGCCACACTGGTCGGAGCTATTCGAGTACTCCGGGTTGGCTACGCCGGGAGAATACCGGAGTGAATAGACCATGCGCCCGGGTGTTTATAAGTTGTGGACAGAACAAGGCCACTGATGAGGCGTCAGTGGCTTCGAGGATTAAAGAGCGACTTGCACAACTTGGTTTCGACCCGTATGTTGGCGTAGAAGAGCAGACACTCCGCGGTTTGAAGGAAAACATTTTTGAACAGCTGCGTAAATCGGAATATTTCATTTTTATTGACTTCAAACGGGAATCGTTGGGAGACAGTATCCCTCCCATTCATCGAGGTTCGCTGTTCTCGCATCAGGAACTCGCAGTGGCATCCTTTCTCGACCTTGACGTATTAGCTTTGCAAGAGAAGGGTACAAAGCCAGATGATGGAATATTTAAGTTCCTGCAAGGAAACGCCATCCTATTCACCGACCGGCATTTACTACCAAGCGTGATAGCTGACAAGGTTCGGGAACGCGGATGGGATCCCTATTGGAGAAATGAACTTGTCGTCGAGCGTGAACCTGGACAGTTCCGGGCCGTTCAGAGAATCGTAAATGGCAGCATGTTGAAATGGTCGAGGTTTTTTCATATTGAGGTGCGGAATCGCCACCGAAGTAAGGCAGCGACGAACTGCTATGTGTACTTGGAGAAGATAAAGAACTTAACCTCGTCGACTGAGACTCTCCTAAAGACAATTGAATTCAAGTGGGCCGGATACGTGTTGCCGAATGCCCACATCCCGCCCGGAAATGCTCGTGAGTTTGACGCATTCTACATATATACCGACAACCCGACCCGGCTAGAATTCAACGTGTATTCTGACGCTAACGATTACACGCCACTCCTCATGGGTGAAGGCCGCTATGAGCTTACGTTCTTGGTCGTATCAGATAATTTCCCCCAAACAAGGGCGTCGTTTCGCTTGGAACTGAATAAATCGCTCGACCGAACGACATTTGTACAACTGCCAATCTCCGCAACGTAGTCAACATCGCGATGGCGGCACGGGTGGCGGGTGGCCCATCCTTGCGCAGCAAGGGTGGGGTCTTTGAATTTGACTGGCGCTTGCCTAGCTCGTCGATCGAATGCAACAAGCCCCACCCTATGCGTGCCGCATAGGATGGGCCACCCGCCGATTCTCTTCATGGAAGCTCAAAACCAGAATCCTTCATGACCCTCTTCGCTCTTTCATACGTCTCATCGCCAACTTCTGCGCGCACGGCGGCCATCTGCTCGCGATAGACACGATCTTCATCGATTTTGTCCTTAATCTTTTGAACCCATTCCTTGTCGCCATCACTCATTACCGAGGGCAGTCTTTCGCCACGTTCCATCGCATAGAATCGTTCTGCCGCATCTTGTGCTATCGCCTCAGCCAAATCAAATCGTCTGGTCTGGTCTTTTTCGCGAGCAAGACTGATAAACAGCTCCCGATTTGATCGAGTAAACAAATAGTCATAACCATCGAGCGCAGCGGTCATGAGAGCGTTGAGGTCCCAGTGCAGAAGCGCCGTCCGAAATCGTCGAACGTTTGTCCGATGCGTTCTGGAAGCCAATTTCTTTTTGAGCGTGTCCGCCAGCCAAAGACCGAAGATAATGCCAACAGCGATTTCGATTATTAGAACCATGATTTCTCCATCAAACACTCCTTTTCCTGATCCAACGCCTGCACTGTCATCTAATCCGGATCGAATCTCACGGTTTTCGCAGGGGATCATATTCAAGAACGGAGAAGTTTATTAATGCTTTTTCGCGTAAGGCCTCTACAGCCTGGAACATCTCCTGGTAATACTCATCCGTCAGAGCGTTTCCTGAGTCCCTGAATCTGCAAGCATCCGTAAATCCGATCACGGCAGGGTGCTTTGGAAACACGAAAGCCATTCGCCCGGTCGCGCGCACTTTTAACATCATCGCACTCCAGTCTCTCGCCCTCTCTTCAGTTCCTCTTTTATATTCAGCATTGGGATATTTATGCCGAAAGTAATCGAGGGCGTCAAGAACCTCCGCAGCTTTGGAATAGAGCTCAAACCACTTTCTCTGCGCCCATTCATCGTGCTCGCGCCGTGCAACCCGCTGCGCCTGATCAAGCGATTGATCCGAGGATCTTGCAGCTTCGGCGATTGCATCATCTGCCTTGGAAACTGAAAGTTTGGCGTAAACAGCTGCTGCGATGGAGGCAATGCACGACGCGACGGCGACGAGGAGCGACACAACGCCGACGTAATCCGTTCCTTGAGCAGGGGGCGTTTGCATAATCAGTTTGGCCGGTGGCCGATCCTTTAGAGAACGAACGATACCCTTGAGAATCGAACAGACCTGCCACCTAAAGACACCGGCAGATCAAATTCAATCGAAGGAGGTTCCACCCGACCACTTATTCTTTGTTCGCTCCTGAGTGCCTTATGATCGCGCCGAGGGACATTCCACCAACGGCGACAGCGAAACCTCGGACGCCTGGTTCGAGGCCCGGCGTAACCATGATGGCGACAGACGATAGGAAAGCCACGTAGGTCATAATCATCGACCAATTTACTTTATCGGCAGGGCGTACCAAGTTATGAATGAACAGGGTGACCATGGCGAAGAGGGCAGACAGCCACGCCGCGATGAACGCATGTTTTTCGAGCCAGTCGAGCATCGCTTCTTTATCCTAGTCGCGCTATGCAGTAGCGCTGGCGGCTTTTTCTGTCGAGAGCCTATCTCTGTCATCGAAGCGCTTTTGAAAGGCGCGCAAAGTTTCTTCGTCTGAAACTACTTCCCATCTCTCAAACACAAGGTCCGTCTTACGCATGATTGCTCCGCGTGCGTCGCGTGCAATCAAGAAATGATCAGTAACACGCCCGTCGCTTTTATAGACGACGTGCAATACATCCCAGCCAATTCCTAGAGCTTTGCTTGTACCAGTTTGGTAGATCACTGTATCAGCCATACATGCCCCTAGGCGAATATAATGCGAAAATCACATTTCCGTCAAGACAGCATAGGCGGCTGGCCCATCCTTGCGCAGCAAGGGTGCGGTCTTTGAATTTGACTTGGCACTTGCCAATCTCGTCGATCAAACGCGAGAAGCCCCATCGCTCTTAAGTGCGCATAGGATAGCCCGTCCCCGCATAAATCCCCATTTTCGTTCCTGACTTTATTTTGTGCCTTCATGCCACGGAGTTAGACGTGGAATCCAGCGCGGAACGTGGGCACAAAACTGTTCGTATTCCGCGCCGAAGGATCGGCGCATCGTGGGCTCCTCGTAGGCGACGACAAACAAGAACGCCGCGATCCAAACAAACGCCGCATATCCTAGAATGCGGACGTCACCAAATAGCAGCGCTTGGCCCAGGATCATTGATGTCACCGCGACGTACATTGGATTGCGGAGGTAACGATAGAATCCTGTGACGACGAGATGTTTCGTGGGAAACAGAGGAGCGGGCGTGCCGATGCCTTGAAGCGCGAATCTTGTGAACGATTCAAGCAGAACGGGAATGCCCGCGACAACTAGTAAAGCGCCGAATACCCGAATCGGTGCGTAACCCTGGAACGGCGCGAGAAAGTGCCAGCGGGATATCCACCACGGAACCAGACCGACAACAAATCCGGGCGCGAGGACAAGGAAAACTGCTGTTCCCAAAATGGAGGAGACGCGACGAGCCAGATTATTGGGATTCCGCACCAGGATTCGATCCTTGGGTGCTTCGACTTTCATGTGCGCATTTTAACTGCTTCCGGGTATCAAGCAAGAGGTCTTGAAAAAGATGGTATCGTAAGGCCGATCACGAAGGACGCGATCAGCCAGGAGATCTGGCAGGTATCACTGGACCGTGATGAACGAAAATCTACGCAGCGTGCTCACGGGAACGGCCGGACTTTCGGCAGGAGCGGTAGTGGCGCTTTTGCTGACGATCTTGCGCAGGCCTGTGGAAGGCGATCTGGCCGGCCGTGAGCGGACGGCACGCGTCTTTTTGATCGGCCTCGCGGCGCAGTCCATACATTTCATGGAGGAGTTTGTTACGCGATTTCAGGATCGGTTCCCCGCGCTGCTTGGCCTTCCTTCATGGTCCGCGAACTTTTTTGTAGTTTTCAATCTGATATGGCTCAGCGTTTGGATCCTGTCTGCGATTGGCTTGCGAAAAGGGTACCGGCTCGCTCTATTCCCGGCGTGGTTCTTCGCGATTGGAGCGATTGCGAATGGAATCGCACACCCCATACTCGCGGTCGTAGCGCACGGATATTTCCCAGGCCTGATCACTTCTCCCATCGTTGGAGTGTTGGGCGTGTCTCTCTGGCGAAGGCTGCAAGCGCTGACAACATACTAGCCATAAACAGCCGACAAGCTTTTTTCCGCGTACTTCAATACAGACTATTCGGCCGTTCTTTGAGCGCCCAACACTCAACCGTCCGCCACACTATTACTCATAACTAAACAGTACAAATTACCTCCCAACACGCCCTACAAATGTGCAACATTCCCAACTTTCCATTTTTTATTTTCTGCACCAAAAACTGCATTATAATGCAGTTTTCCCAAAAGCAGCCCAATTCGTATGCATTATAATGCAGTTTTGTGACCTTTCTATCCACCTTTGCAATACAAAGTAGCCACTCAGCGCGACGATCCCATCCCTGGTTTTGGAGCCTAATCCAATGTACCGGTATTGTCTTTCGAGTTACTAATGACTAATTTTCAAGCGGGTAAGCGAACTTCAAAACATCCAGCAGAAAATTCCTAATACTCCGGCGGTCCGGGCGGCGGTTCGGGCGCGCTTCCAATTCGTAAGCGGCTGAGATACGGCAGCATTACTTTTTCGTCCGGATTCAGTCCCTGCGTGAACGCGGGATCTTTCAGTTTTGCTTCGCGCTCGGTGTCGCTCAATCCGTCCAGTTGATGCAGGTGCTGCATCATGATCCAGCGGCGAGACTGCGGCATGGCATTCCACGTCGGTATCACTTGCTGTTGCACGAACTGACGTTCGCGCGGCGTCATGCTTTGCAAAATTTCAGTGCGCTGGCGCCATTGAATGCGCTGCTGCGGAGTCATGCTATTCCAGTGCTCCACGCGCTGCCGGATTTGCGCCTGCTGTTCAGGACTCATGTTCTTGAAGCGCTCGTTATTCTTCATGAAGCGCTCTTGTTGTTCCGGAGACATGTCGTATAGCTTTTCGACAAACTTCGGAGGAAGATTCGTCTTGCCCTCTGCGTTGCCGGACGCATTCTTCTCGTTCTTCGGCGCATTGCGCGGAATTTTCACGTCGTTATTATTATTTTTGTTCGTATTTTTGTTATTCGTTTGCGTAGGCGCGGCAGACGGAGCCGAAGGAGAAGGCGCGCCCTTCCCGCCCTTCTGCGCCGCCACGGGCAATGCGAGCGAACACACCACCAGCAGGCAGGCAAACGAATACGCGAATTGACGGAAAACTTTCATCTTTAGTTCAAAATTCAAATTCAATTCAAAATTCCAGCGACCGTCGCAATTAATTCTTTTCGCCCATGGCGGGCGCTTGTCCCACAGGCTGCGAAAGCGCGTCAAGACTCGTGAGCACATCATAATTTTCCAGCACCGGCAAATCCTGAATCATGCGGAATTCAGCGTCAGCGGAAACGGGCGCGGCGGTTTGATTCACAGACACAGGACGCGAGCTTTGCCACAGCGAGAACACCGCCAGCAACGCTACAGCAAGCGCAAGACGCGGTGACGGCAACATGGTTGTCACGTTGGCCCAGAAGCCGTGGCGTTGCGGTTCGGCAGCAATGCGTGCGCGCAAGCGCGCTTCAAATGCTTTGGAAGGTTCCAGCACCGGAACTTCGCTCAGCATTTCCCAAACGCCAGAAAATCCTTCCACTCGCGCCTGGCACGTGGCGCATTCTTTCAAGTGCAATCCAACTACGCGGCGATCAGTTTCATTCGCGCGGCCATCCATGAACGATAGCAATTTTCCTTCGATTCGTTTGCAACTCATATTGGCCTCTCCACACAACCCAAGTTTTCCTAAAGCAATTCCTAACTGATGACCGACGCGCTCTCTCAGGACGCATCAGCTTCGTTGCCCGTTCCAAAAACCGTACCTCCCTGCATCATCGGCGCCAACTGCACGCGAAGCGTTTCGTAGGCTCGAAACAAAAGTGACTTCAACGCGCTTTCGGAACATTCCAGCGTGCGCGCGATTTCCGAATAATCAAGCTCGACATACTTATGCAACAAAACGGCAGCTCGCTGTTTTTCCGGCAACGATTCCACCGCGTTACGAATTACCGCCGCTCGATCTTGTTGCAGCAAACGGCTTTCGATGTTTGGAGTTTTGTCCGCTACATCGAGGCGCGCTTGCTCTTGTTCGCCATCGTCAATTTTCTGATCGATGGAAATTTCCATCATGCGGTGGCGTCCATCGCGCAGCGCGTTCAGTGCGAGGTTCGTTGCAATGCGGAAAAGCCACGTGGTGAACTTTGCGTTCGGCTCGTAATCTTTTCGCGCGCGATACACTCGCATGAAAACTTCCTGCGCAAGATCTTCTGCCAGCCCGGTGTCACGCACCATCCGGTTCAGGAAGTTGACCAAGGGAGTTCGATAACGCCGCAGCAAAAGCTCGAAGGACAGTTCGTCCCCCTCTTTCACTGCCAGCATTAGTTGAACGTCCGACCTGGCCATGACCTCCACAGTAGGTAGAACCCCAGCAGTATCAAAAAGTTGCGAAGGCTTCACCGTGATGTGGATACCTCCGTGGAACGCTAATTTACCCTTGGATATGGCGGCGCACAAGAGCCTGTTTTCGTTGCAGAGCAATTCCGGGCTACGTGATTGCTATGGGTTGTAGTAGCGCAATGTATCGTCCAAACCATTTACCCCGCCCTGGGACGTTAGCTAAGTGTGGCTAATAAAGGACTTACGGAGCTTAGCGCAGACAATCCTGGCTGCGTCGGTTCGGCGTAGCGCACAGGATTCCGGTGCTACGGAGTTCAACCAATCTCCACTAGATCAAACGTGGAAAATTCGGTGCACCAGGAAAATCAGCGCCAGGCCAAAAAACACCAGCATCGCGATCCGTACTCCCGGTTCGCGATTTACTTCGGGGATTAAGTCTGACGCCGCAACATAAAGCGTTACGCCGCCGGAAATCGGCAGCGCATATTGCACTTCACTGCGCATTGCGCCCATCAGCAAAACTCCTGCGATGGTGGCGGCGCCTAAAATTACAGCAGCCCATAACGAACTTTTTTTGCTGCGGCCGGTGGCCATCATCAGTGAGGAGATTGCGAAACCTTCGGGAAGTTTGTGCAGAAAAATTGCCAGGAAAATTACCCAGCCCAACCAAACGGACACCAGAAATCCTGACGCGATGGCGACACCGTCAAAAAATGTATGGATGATCAATCCAAAAAGCGCGGACATTCCGGCGTGATGCGGGCGAGCCCGGTTTCATGTTCCAATTCGTGATGTGTGAATTTCTTCGCCGAAATGAAAATGCGGAACTAGAGTGTGCTCAAACAGATGAATCAGAAAATATCCGGCGAGAAGACAAAGCATCGCCGAATCAATTCCAACGAGACGAGTTGATTCGGGAACAATATCCAGAAAAACTACGCCGAGCATAAATCCAGATCCGAGCGCGAGGAAATATTTCAGGTATTGACGCGACCAATTGCGGCGCACCACAAAAAGTCCGCCGAGCACATTTGCGAGCGCGGCAGTAAGTCCTAATCCAAGGGCAAGTGCGATGCGAGTGGCATCCATAATTACGAGAGTATGAGGGTGCGGGATTATCCGCTGTGACGGAAAAGAATTACGTCGCCTTCCTGCACGATATATTCCTTCCCTTCCAAACGAAGCCAAGCGCGTTCGCGAGCGCCGGCCCAACTTCCCGCTTCGATTAATTGATCCCAGCGCACAACTTCCGCCTTGATAAATCCACGTTCGATATCCGAATGAATTGTGCCGGCGGCCTTCTGCGCGTTCATGCCCTGCTTGATTGTCCACGCGCGGACTTCCGGTTCGCCTGCGGTGAAAAATGAAGTGAGTCCCAAGTAATTTGTAACTGGCTTCAATCACGCGATCGAGCCCCGGCGATTTCAGTCCGTACGCGCCGAGCAATTCTGCCGCGGCAACATCGTCCAATTCCGAAAGTTCCGCTTCGATACGTCCGCAAATTGCGACGACAGCGGTATTTGGTTTGCTGGCGAGCGCGCCGAGTTTATGTTTTTCCACTGCGGCATCAAGCTCGCCCACTTCATCGTCGCCCACGTTTAAAACGTAAAGCATTGGCCGCTGCGAAAGAAATTTGAATCCGAGCAGCGCTTTGCGCTCGTCGTTTGTAAATTCCAGTTCGCGCAGCGCGTGCGTCGCTTCGAGCGCAGTCTTGCATTTCAAAAGTACGGTTTGCTCGAACTCGAGATGGGTTTCTTTTTTCTTCTTCAGATCTTTTTCCAACCGCTCCAAGCCGCCGCGTAATCTGATCCAAATCCGCGAGCATCAATTCCAGATCCAAATCCTCTGCATCGCGCAACGGATCCACGGACCGGCGGGATGCGGAACAACTGGATTTTCAAACGCGCGAACGACGTGCGCCAGCGCGTCCACTTCGCGAAGCTGAGCAAGCGACGCGGATTCGCGCGCTTTTTCTTTGGCGAGTCCGCCGACGTCCACATATTCAATCGTGGCGTAAGTAATTTTCTTCGGCTTGAAAATTTCCGCCAGCTTCAGCAGACGCGGTTCCGGCACACGCGCGATTCCCACGTGCGTGGCGGCTTGTCCGCGGGCATCCAAATTTGCCTTCGTCAGAATCTTAAACAGCGTCGTCTTACCGACTTGTGGAAGTCCTATAATTCCTGTTTGCATTTGAGGACAAAGTTTAGCACGGGCCACGGGACAGAACCGAATCGCGACGCGTCTACGTCTTATACCTACAGACATGGATTCAACGCAGCCGGAGGGATACAATCGCGCCGTGCAAGTCGCCTACCGTAACCGAATGATTACTTCCGCCACGGTGTCGTGTGCTGTCGCGCTGTGCGTGAACAATTCTCGCGCCGCGTAGCGCCGCACAAAATAATTCTTCGGCAACTCCGCAGCAGCCCGGACAAATTACAGGTCACGTCTATCGCGCCGACAATAACGAACCAATCCCGCGCGCCACAGTTTCTTTGAATCCGATGGGCGGCCGCGGCATAAATGTAACGACGGGTCCGCAGTCCACGCGCACAGACGCAACCGGCGCTTACACTTTCACGACAGTTACTCCTGGAAATTACATTCTGCTCGCGCAACATTCAGGGTACGTCAACGAAGCATTTCAACGCGCGATTATTGGCAATGCCCCTGAGACAATCACCGTTGCAGCCGGCGAGACAGTCAGCAAGATCGACGTCCGTCTTACTGGCAGCAGCCGTAATCTCCGGAACCGTAATCGACGAAGATAATCAGCCGCTGGAAGGTGTCCAGGTGGCTGCGATTCGTATGCGCTACCAAAAGGGCGGGCAGCAACAGGAATCGGCATTGCAAAACGTAAAGACCGACGACCTCGGCAATTTCCGGCTGTTCGGCCTTGCGGAAGGAAACTATTTCGTGAAGGTTGAAGGCAGGAATATGCAGAACGGAGAGACTAGCTTTCGGTCCGCATATTATCCCGGCACACCGACGATCGAAAGCGCCCAGAAACTGAAGGCAACGGCCGGAACGGAAACTAGCGGCGTACGATTTTCGGTGGGAACGCAGAGCACATACATAATCACTGGAAGTGTGATTGACAATACAGATTTGCCGGGGCCGAAGCGCTATAACGTGTCCGCGGTACAGATTGCGGCGGGAGCAAATTTTGCTTCTGGCGGTCAGACCAATCCTGACGGAACGTTTACGCTTCGCGGAATTCCTTCCGGTGACTACATGTTGATGGCGCGGTCAAATGCAGATCGGCCCGCCGGTGCAAACTCCGGGCCCGAACGGATCCGTGCAATATCCAGCAGCGCCAATATACGGGCACGGCGATGGTTCGAGTCGCGGATAGCGACACGCGCGCGAATGTCCAAATCAATGCGAGCGCCGAAGTAGACGGCAAGATTGTGATTGAAAATTCCACTGGCCAATCGATTTCCGGAATCCGGGTAACACTTCAATCGCAGTCTCTGCCTGGCGGATTTGGCGGTGGCAATTTCAATGCTGGAACGGATCAGACCGGCGCGTTCAAGAATTCAAAACGTGCAAACGGGCAGCTACGTTTTCTCTATCGCCGGCAGAACCGATATGTACTTGAAGCAGATCGTCTGCAACGGAAGAGACTACACGTTTCAGCCGCTAACGATCGATTCCGGCATCACGATAGGCGACTGCGCACTGACGCTTGCCTCCGACACGGCCATCATGAAGGGACAAGTGTATGACAGCGATAAGCCTGTGCCGAATCTTGTGGTGGTCGCAATTCCACAATCAATGGCGCTGCGGCGGATCGCGCGTTATACCGTTAGCGGAACTACAAATATGAACGGAGAATTTCAAATTTCGGGAATGGTTCCCGGCGATTATCTCGTCTTTGCCGTTCCTAAAGATGACGAGCAAAGTTATTTCCAAATTGATTTCGCGGACCGCAATTCACGGGACTCGGAACGAGTGAGCGTGAAATCCGGCGATACGAAAACTGTGATATTGAAACCCGCCACATCTCAATAACAGTATTGTAGAGTATACGTGTGAAAACGCCCGGCTTGAATTGCTTCGCGCGACGCCGATCCCAGTTCTTCAAAATTTACGCTGTAATTCCCTTCGTCGTCTTATTGCTTGTCGACGCCAATAGTATTTGTGCTGGGGCTGTTCAGAACGGTTCCGCACAAGCAAATGCCGTCTCACAGAAAGCGGCGCCAGAGCCGGGACAGGTTTCAGGGCACGTCTATCGCTCTGATACCGGCGCGCCGATTGTTAAAGCCGAAGTCGCGCTAATTCCGGTTAAGTCAAATTCAGATGTGACACAGGACACAAGGCTTTTCGCGCTAACGGACGCCGAAGGCGCCTTTACGATTAGCCACGTTAGCGCCGGAACGTACACGATAGTCGCAAATCACTCTGGATTTGTTTCGCGCAAGAATTATTCCGGGCAGCAATTTGAGGAATCCCAGACGTTCCGGCTTAGCTCTGCGCAAATTCTCGACAAAATTGATGTGCGTCTTGTTCCCGCCGGAGTAATTTCCGGCACTATATCGGACGAAGACAATCAGCCGATTGCGGCTGTGATGGTGGAAGCGGTGCGCCTTCGCTACGCTCGCGGTGGACGTCTATTGGATTCTTCGCAAACTCGCGTACTGACTGACGATCTCGGAAACTTCCGTCTGTACGGCCTTCCACCGGGGAATTATTTTGTCCGCGCCGAAGTGGATAGAGTAAGCGCGCAAGTCGGGAAGGTCATTTCTCGACTTGCTTATTATCCGGGCACGGTGGATGTTGAAAACGCGCAACCGATAAAAGTGACACCCGGCAATGAAGCCAGCGGAATTCGTGTTTCGATTGGACCTGTCTTGGTCTATTCAATCACTGGAAATATTATTGACCCGACGGGCTCGGCCGGACAGGGACGGTATCAGATCACGGCAATGAACTCGACAGACGCGGCGAACAATGGCGGCCGCATAACGACCGCAACTTCTGTCGCGGGTGGTTCATTCACACTTCGCGGGCTGCCTTCCGGAACGTACAATGTGTGGGCTATGTTGTTGGAAGACAGATCCGATAAATCGTCTACACCCGACGTTTCGGGTAGCGCGACGGTTCGTATTGTGGATAGTGATGCGCGCGCGAATGTTCAAGTCAGCCTGGAAGTGGACGTCAGCGGCAAAATCGCCATTGAAACTACATCTGGGCGATCCGTCTCGGGAATGTCGATCGTCCTGGCGGCGGAAAACAACTCGATCGATGACCCAGATCGTACTCGCCTTAAATCTGTCACGGATCAGCGCGGCAATTTCAAAATCACTTATGTTCCATCCGGTAGCTACGAATTCAAGGTACTTCCCGACGCCGGAGTTTATTTGAAGCGAGTTGTCTGCAACGGGAAAGATCATACCGGGCAACCGTTGATGATCGAAGGCGGCGCGAGTGTCGGTGATTGCATACTTACTCTGGGATCTGATACGGGTACCGTGAAGGGACAAGTGCTCGACGGCGATAAGCCCGTACCCGGCCAAACAGTCGTAGCAATTCCTGAAGACCGCGCGATGCGGCATCTGGAGCGATTCACAATCACCGCGAATACCAACGCAAATGGCGAGTTTCAACTTTCAGGAGTGATCCCCGGCGATTATTTGTTGTTCGCCGTGCCGACGAATGATGATCACGCATACTTCGCAATTGATTTCGCGGATCGCAACCAGCGTGATGCTGAACACGTGAGCGTGAAATCGGGCGAAATAAAAACTCTGCAGCTTAAGCCAATTACGCCTCAATAAAGAACATCCAATTCTCGCTGGCGAACTTCTGGCAAGACGAATGTCTCCACCGGCTAAAGACTAATTCCCCACCTCAGAACATTTCGCCGTAACCTTTCCGCTTGGGCGCAGTTAATATGATGGAAAGCGCGCACTGCGGGGAACGACGAGTTGAAAGCTCCTAAAACCGAAGCCATTTCGGGCGACGACGAGCTGCTTCTGATTGAAGCCGCGCAGAAGGACCCTGCGCGTTTCGGCGATATTTACGAGCGCTATTTCGACCGCGTTTACGCTTATGTTGCGCGGCGCGTGGGCAATCGCGATGCGGCGCAAGATTTGACGGCGGACGTATTTCATCGGGCGCTGGCGAATATTGGGAAATATGAATCGCGCGGAGTGCCATTTGGCGCGTGGTTGTTTCGCATTGCGGCGAATGCGATTGCTGATAAATGGAAACACGCGGCGAAGGAAAGCGGCAATCCCTCTGGCGAAGAAATTGAAGCCGGCAAATCAGATTGGGATGCCGCGGAACATCGCGCGCAACTTTTTCAATCGGTGAGAACACTTCCTGCTGACCAGCGTCGAGTGATCCAAATGAGATTTGCGGAAGAAAAAAGTATTCGAGACATTGCGCAAGCGTTGCGGAAAACCGAAGGAGCGATAAAACAGTTGCAGTTTCGCGCGATTCAAAATCTGCGGGACCGAATGAGTGGCGCTCATGATTAAGCGTACTCCGATTGAAGAACTGGATCTGGCGATTGACGCGATGCTGGCTGGTCCGCGCGACGCGGCGACGAAAGTTGGCGCGCGTCAGGCGACGCTGGTGCGCGTAGCGGCTGAGTTGCGCGATTTGCCGAGTGAAGATTTCAAGGCGCGGCTGAAAATGGAACTACTAAAGAAATCTGCACCGCAAGGAAAAAAGATCATGGACACGACAAAGGTAAATCCCGTTCGCGCGGGTTTCCGTACGATTACGCCGTATTTGCAGGTGATGCCCGTGGAGGAAGTAATTAATTTTGTGAAGCAGGCGTTTGGCGGCGAGGAACTTTTCCGCAGCCGCGGCGGGGCGGGCGGAATTCACACGGAAGTAAAAGTTGGCGATTCCATGTTGATGATTGGTGGCGGCGGAACATGGGCAGGTCCGGCGCGAAATGCGAATATGTTGATCAATGTGGACGACGCGGACGAATTTTACCGTCGCGCGATGGAAGCCGGCGCAACTACGATTTACGAACCGATGACGCAGCCGTGGGGCGATCGCGACGCGGGCGTGATTGATCCCGGCGGAAATAAATGGTTCATCAACACGCGGAGAATTGCCGAGCACTCTCCCGCGGATTCGGGCGACATTCTGCTTGGATTTAATCCGAAGGGCGCTGCTAGCTTCATGGACTTCCTGGTGACAGCGTTCGGGGCGGAAGTGATGTTCCGGCACGATGCGCCTGACGGAAGGATTCGCCATGCGAGAGCGAGAATCGGAAACTCGGTGGTGATGGTCAGCGAACCTCATGGCCAGTATCAGACGGTTTTGCCCGGCGTTTATATGTATGTGGAAAACGCGGATGAAATTTACGAACGCGCGATTCGCGCCGGAGCAACCGTTCTGTATCCAATGGCGGATATGCCTTACGGCGATCGCATGGGCGGCGTGACGGATCCGTTTGGAATTGAGTGGTACATTTCTACGCACATCAAGGATATGCCGAAGGAATAATTTTTGATTGTGACGGAAATTTATTTAGCGCGGACGGTTAGGTAAACGGCGGCAATTCCTAGCAGCAACACTGCGCTTTCAATCCACACGGACCACTGGTGTAGCTTATCAAATTCAGCGCGCAACGGATCTGTTGCAGGCGTGCGATCCACGGAACCCATTTGCGTTCGCAAATTCGCGAGATGGGACATCACGTAAAACTGAGAGAACACCGTGAGCAGCAACATTATTATCACGGCGATGGCGGCGAGCCGGGCTATGTTGGGAAATGAACTGGCGCTCAGAAAATTCGCGACCAAATAAATTACTCCTGCGCCGATGCCGATAAAATGTGCGCGGCCAAGGGTGTAAGCAACCATTGATCCGGCCATATCGCGATTGGCAAGAATTCCAAACGCGCCCGGCGCGACCACGAAACTGAGCAGGCATACGCCGCCGAGCCATACCCCCAAACATAGAAACTCAATTGTTCGTAGCGCGTTTGACATGGCGAGAATTCGTTAGAATGAAGTTCGCGCGTTTCCTGACGGCTGCGCGGTGAAAATGGTGGGCGACCAAGGACTTGAACCTTGGACCTCTCCCGTGTGAGGGGAGCGCTCTAACCAACTGAGCTAGTCGCCCACGACGCGACTACTGCAAACGAATACTGTAGCAGAACGGCGCGACATTTTAAATGTACGCGAATTTTTGCGGCTAAGTTTAATTTTTAGGCGAAGGCGAAATTTTACTGATGGCTACGACATCGATCCCGACTGGAAATGCAACACACGCTGCGGCACAGATTGCACAACTGCAACGAACAATATCGCGCGTGATCCGCGGCAAAGACGAAGTAATTGAGATGGCGCTGACGGCACTGCTGGCGCGCGGACATTTGCTGATTGAAGATGTGCCGGGCGTTGGCAAAACAACTTTGGCGCAGGCGTTGGCGCGTTCCTTCCATTGTTCGTTTCACAGAATTCAATTCACTTCTGACTTGCTTCCTTCGGACGTAATCGGAGTGAGCGTTTACAATCCGGCGGACCAACAATTTGAATTTAAGCCGGGACCGCTTTTCGCGAATATTGTTTTGGCGGATGAAATTAATCGCACGACGCCGAAAACGCAGTCGGCGCTGCTGGAAGCGATGAGCGAATCGCAGGTGACGGTGGATAATCACACACATCCGCTGCTGCAACCTTTCATGGTGCTGGCCACGCAAAATCCTGTGGAGCATCACGGCACATATCCGCTGCCTGAATCGCAATTGGATCGATTTTTGTTGCGCGTGAGGATGGGATATCCCGCGCGCGCGAGCGAAAAAGATATTTTGCGCGCGAACGGACGAGCGGCCGTGGATTTGCTTGAACCGACGATGGAAGCGGCGGACGTGGTGGCGTTGCAAGAAGCCACGGAAAAAGTTCGCGTGGAAGAAAGCTTATTGGATTACGCGCTGGAAATTGTGGAGCGCACGCGTCAGACGGAACAATTAAGTTTGGGAGTCAGCACGCGCGGAGCGATCATGCTGCATCGCGCGGCGCAAGCGCATGCATTTCTGCACGGACGCGACTTCTGCGTGCCCGACGATTTCAAGCGGCTGATAATTCCGGCTTTCGCGCATCGCGTAGTGGTGAATACACGGTACGTTTCCACGCAAAAGAAATCAGAGCAGGCGGAAATTATTCTACGCGAAATTGTGGACTCGGTTCGCGTGCCGCTGTAATGGCCGTCTCGTCGAAAGAACGTTCCGCAGCGAACACATTTCAGAAACTGCCGATTCCACGCATCGCGAAGCGAAAATTAAATTCCAAACATGCTGGTGAAACTGGTCGGAAACCCGATGCGTCGGGCTGGCGCAATTTTATTATTGCGATGTTCGCTCTGGCGCTGGCATTCGGACTGGCAATTTATTCCGGCGCGGCGGCTCAAACCGGGGCGCGATGGGTTGCGGGATTCACGGCGCTGGCGGCGCTGGCGCTGGCGGGATGGGTTGCGATCACAATTGTTCCGGCGCTTGCGCGGCGAACGTCGATCCGCTGGTTGACGTATCGCGTAAGTTATCGGCTGACCCGCGAAGGAATTGTCTATCTGGCGGGAATATTTATTGTGGCGCTGGCGGCGCTGAACACTGGAAATAATTTACTTTTTCTTGTGTTGGGATGCATGCTGGCGGGGATTATTCTGTCGGGAATTCTTTCGCGCATCACTTTGACAGGAATTGAACTTCATCTTGAACTGCCTGAGCACGTTTTCGCAGGAGAACCGGCGCCGGCGATGGTTGAACTGACGAACTTGAAGCGCGTGATGCCGTCATTTGCGTTGCGCGTGACGGGACAAAAGATTGACGGTAAGTCGAGCGCCGCGGAGACGCAGACTTCCGCGAATGGCGCGGCTCTTTTGGATCGTCCAGTATATTTTCCTTATTTGCCGCGAGGACAAGCGGTGCGCAATCGCGTGGAGTTGTTATTTCCGAAACGCGGAGTTTATCGGCAGGAAACTTTGGCGTTGCGTTCGCGATTCCCTTTCGGCTTTCTGGAGAAGACGCGGAAACTTCCGGCGCGCGCGGAGATCAGCGTGTATCCGAGCATTGAACCGACGGATACTTTTTACGAGATCCTCCCGTTGCTGAGCGGCGAGTTGGAAAGCTATCAGCGCGGACGCGGCCATGACCTCTACGCGATTCGCGATTTCGTTTCCACGGACGGCGTGCGATTTGTGGATTGGAAAGCGTCGGCGAAATCAGGCTCGATGAAAGTGAAGGAGTTTGCGCGCGAGGACGAACGGCGCGTACTGATTGCGTTTGATCCATTTATTGCGGCGAAGAGTGACCCGGCGGAAGAAAATGATCCGGCGCGTGCCGCGGAAACATTTGAGCGGGCAGTTTCTTTCTGTGCCTGCCTGGCATGGCATTTCCGGGAGTTGGAATCTGTGCTTGGATTCCGGACGGCTGGCGGCGAAGTTTCGTTGGGGCCGGCTGCTGAAAATATTTATGACGTACTTCACCATCTGGCCGCAATTCAACCGCAAGCGCCGGAACCGGGGCAGAATTTTCTGAAGGATCTGGCGCGTGAGACACAGGTGTTCAAGATTGTGCTGACCAGCCAGCCGCGCGGTTCATTTCCAACGGCGCTGTGGAATTCGTCGTACATGGTCTTCTTCGATTCGCTGTAATTTTTCTGACGTCCAAACGTTCTGAAGTCCAAGTCTGTGCGAGAATGCGGCGTGCCTCGCGTCGCAAATATTACTACTGCTCCGTGGACGGTCGCCGCGCCGCGGCTAAAACTTTTTCGCACCATTCTGTTGAAATGGTTTCGCCGAGAAAAACGCGTGCTGCCTTGGCGCGAGCGGCGCGATCCTTATCGCATTTGGATTTCAGAAATAATGTTGCAGCAAACGCGCGTGGCCGCTGTGATTCCCTACTACGAGCGATTCATGAAGCGCTTCCCTACCGTTCAGTCGCTGGCGGGCGCGCAAATCGAAACCGTACTGCAATTCTGGGCGGGACTTGGATATTACAGCCGCGCGAGAAATTTACATCAAGCTGCGAAAGAAATTGTCGAGGGAGCACGGAGGCGAATTTCCACGTGCGATGGATGCTGCGCTGACGCTTCCGGGAATCGGGGCGTATACGTCCGCTGCAATTCTGAGTATCGCTTACGGATTTCGTGCGGCTGTGCTTGATGGAAATGTTGCGCGAGTACTGGCACGGCTGGGAGCCGTGGAAGGAGACCTACGCGAGCCGGCACGCTGGAGCATGTTGCGCGACGCCGCCGATACTTTGCTGGACGCAAGAAACGCGAGCGACTGGAACGAAACCATGATGGAACTGGGCGCGATGATTTGTACGCCGCGCGCGCCGCAATGCGAAGCGTGTCCGGTTGCGAAATTCTGCCGCGCGCGTGCGCTTGGAATACAGAACGACTTGCCCGCGAAAAGAGTGAAGCGCACTACCGAGCAAATTACTCTCGCGGCGGCGGTGTTGCTTGATTCCGAAAATCGGACGATGCTGGTCCGATCGGCAAAAAAGAATGCATCCAACGAATCTGCCGCTCTGTTTGCTAACTTGTGGCAATTTCCGGCGGTTGTAGTTCGCGAAAACGCTGAGAAGGACATTTCGGAAGAGCTGCGCGGACTTTTCAAATCGAAAACGCTCGCGCGAGACTTACGCATGCAGCCACTCGACGAAGGACGTCACACCGTAACGTTTCGCAAGATCACACTCGCGCCATATTTGATTCGCGTTGCGAAATTGCCGTCTGCAAATGATGCTGCGGAAAAACAGATCGTGCTCAGTGCCGTGGCAAAACTTGCTGTTTCTTCGGCTACTCGGAAAATCGCCGCGCTCGCCTCAAAAGCAATTGCGAATTCCACGAAATCACGTACACACTGACCGCGCCAATCGGAAAGTTGACTATCTCGCTGGGGAGATGCACCGACAGGAGTGTCGGTGCTACTCACCGTTACTTGTTCGCGCGGGCGTCCGCTCCGCGCGGCATGCCACTGTTAGAATTAAAGGGTCATCATGCGCGCGAAAACAATTTCGGCAAACGCACCAACTTCGTCGAACGGCACAATGTCGCTCGCGCCGGAAAATCATGGGCCGCTCGCGTCTGTGCTTTCGCGATATTTTGAGGCGTCGCTGTATCTGATGCTTTACACGGCGGTGCTTACGCTTGTGGCCACCGGGAAGCTGGATCTTTTCACTACAGTCGTCGCGCCTACGGTACTGGTGTGGAAAGGATTTCGCAGATGGCGCGGGCGGGCGCCGGAATTTTCCTCGCGGACCGCAACATATTTTATTGCCGGATATTTTCTGTTCGCGCCGGTGGACTATATTCTCGCGCGCAATCGCGCCAGCGACGCGCCGAATCCTGCGCTCTACGCGGCGCTTCTTTCCACGGTGCACATGCTGCTTTTCGCGATGCTGGTCCGCCTGTACAGCGCGCGGACTCGGCGCGATTCCCTTTTTCTTGCAATGATCGCATTTGGGTGCATGCTCGCGGCCGCGGTGCTTACGGTTGACACTGCATACCTCGCATTTTTTCTGGTTTTTCTCACGCTGGGCGTTTCCACTTTCATCGCGCTTGAAATGGAACGCGGCGCGGAGAATGCATCCGCCACGCCAATTGTTTCCGGCAGTCCGCAAGCGCGCACGCTGGTTCGCGCGCTTGGCGCAGTTTCAGGATCTGTCGCATTTGTGGCGCTGCTGCTTGGCGGACTTTTATTTTTCACGCTGCCGCGTTTTACAGCCGGCTATCTCGGTTCATATTCGATGCGTCCGCAGCTGATGACAGGCTTCACTGAAAATGTGGAACTCGGACAAATCGGGCAAATTCAAAAAAGCAGCGAAGTAGTGATGCGTGTGAAAGTGGAAGGGGACCCTGCACGCTTTGCAAATCAACATTGGCGCGGAATTGCGCTCGTCCGATTCGACGGCCGTCGATGGTCGAGCCTTGCGCTGGATCGCCAGCGACTGTATCAAGACATGAACGGCTGGTTTATTTTTCCGGATGGCCGCCCGCCCAAGCGCTCGCAAATTCTAAATTACAAAATCCTGCTTGAACCAGTGGCCAGTGACGCGATATTTGTGGCAGGCGGCGCTTCCGCAATTCGCGGCCGATTTTCCGCGAACTCCGGATTGGGCGATGCGAATCGCCGCAATTATTTGCTCACCGACGCTTCCGGCTCAATCTTTAATCCAGTTCCGAATTACAACGAGGTAAGTTACGAAGCGTCATCGATGCCGCCATCAGCGACGCCGGATGAATTGCGCGCCGCAGGGAGTAATTATTCGGCGGACATTCGCACGAAATACTTGCAACTGCCTGTGCTGGATCCACTTGTGCCCGAACTGGCGCGCCAAGCAACGTCGGCGGCGGGAAATCCGTATGACAAAGCCATCGCGCTGCAGAGTTATTTACAAACGCGCTACGCCTACACGCTGGATCAGGGCAGCATCAGCGCGGCTGATCCGCTGGCGAATTTTCTTTTCGTGCGCAAGGCAGGACACTGCGAATATTTTGCGACGGCCATGACGGTGATGCTGCGCACGCTTGGAATTCCGGCGCGGTACATTAATGGTTTTCAAATTGGCGAATACAATGACGTTGGTGGCGACTTCATTGTGCGCGCGAGCGATGCGCACAGTTGGGTGGAAGCATATTTTCCGGGGCGTGGATGGATTACGTTTGATCCGACTCCGGCGGGAGTATCGACGTCACACGGATGGTTCGCCAGCTTCGCGAAGTACATGGACTGGATTCAGTATCAGTGGGGCGAGTGGGTAATCAATTACGATTTTCTTCACCAAGTTTCGCTGGGGCAGGGCGTGGGCCGAGCTTCGCGTCAGTGGGCAAACGGCGCGCGGGAACGCGCTTCGCACACTTACGACGCAATCGTGAAACGCATGACGCACTGGCAAACAGATGCTGCCGGTTCGCGGTGGGCGCCGGAAATTATCGGACTGGCGATTGCTGGCGTCATCGGAATCTTTGCAGGAAAACCACTTACAAAATATTTACGCAGAAGATGGACGCTAAGCGCGGCGGGTAAACACAATCTTTCACCGCAACGCGCTAGTGCGCATTATTCAGAAATGTTGCGGTTGCTGGCGCGCCACGGATTTGGAAAAGCTGAATCGATTACTCCGATGGAATTTGCTGCGTCAATTCCGCAGCCGGAGCTTGCAACTCCCGTTGGACGGCTGACGGAGATTTATCAGGCCGCGCGATTTGGAGATGTTGCCATCGAGCCGCGCCAGTCGGTTGAGTTGTTGCGCGAGATTCGCGCGTGCGTTACGTCGTTCAAACCCCTGCGTTAACTTCAATCCTTTGAAACGTGCGGCAGCAGCGGTTCCCGCATCAGCCTGTGTTAAGATTGTTGTTCCAACGCGACATGACCAAATCTGCCATTCTGCCCAAAGTAGGCTTCGTAAGCCTCGGATGCCCAAAAAACCTCGTCGATAGCGAGGTCATGATGGGTATTCTCGCGCGTGAGGGCTACGAATTGACTCCGCGCGCGGACGACGCCGAAGTTCTGATCGTGAATACGTGCAGCTTTATCGAGTCGGCGCAAAAAGAATCGGTGGACGCGATTTTGGAAATGGTGGAGTACAAGAAATTCGGTTCGGCGAAGAAAATAATTGTCGCCGGATGTTTGGTGGAACGGTATCGCAACGATATTCTGGCGCAAATTCCGGAAGTGGATGCCGTGGTTGGCACCGGTGAAGTGGAAAAGATTCTGGATGCGGTTCGCGGGACGCCGTCCAATACTACGGAGCGCGCCGCTCCTTCTGATTTCCTTTATCACGAATTGACGCCGCGGATGTTGGCCACGCCGCGCCACGCCGCATATATAAAGATAGCGGAAGGCTGCGATCATCCTTGCTCGTTCTGCATAATTCCGCAGTTGCGCGGAAAATTCCGCAGTCGAAGATTTGAATCGGTGGTGCGCGAAGCGGAAAATCTGGCACGCGCGGGCGTTAGCGAAATAACTTTGATTGGACAGGACACGACGAGCTACGGCGAAGATTTGAATCTGCGCGACGGACTTGCGGTGCTGCTATCGCGCCTTGCGCAAATTCCGGAATTGGCCTGGGTGCGATTTCTTTACGCGTATCCGAATCGCGTGACGCAGGGATTGCTGGACGCGCTGGCAGCGCATCCGCGATTGGTGAAATATCTGGATATGCCGCTGCAGCACGCTTCGCGAAATGTTCTGGCGAGCATGAAGCGCGGATCGAATGGCGATGCATTCCTGAAATTGTTGGAGCGCGTGCGCAAAACAATTCCCGGAGTTTCGTTGCGCACTTCTTTTATCGTGGGATTTCCCGGCGAAACCGCCGCGGATTTCCGCGAGCTGCGCGATTTCGTCCGAGCCGCGGAATTTGATTGGATGGGCGTATTCACATATTCCGATGTGGATACGGCGGGCAGTTTCGCGCTGGGCAAGAAAGTGGACGAAGAGACAAAAGTTGAGCGGCGCGATGAATTGATGGCACTGCAAAAGAAAATTTCAGCGCGTAAGTTGAAAACGCGTGTTGGACGAAATGAAATTGCGCTACTGGAAGGCGTGGCCGCGGAAAGTGAAATGTTGTGGCAGGCGCGGCTGGAAGGCATGGCACCGGACATCGACGGAAAAGTTTATGTGAACGATATAATGTCGTCCGGCGGCGGAGTTTTCCATGAAGAGGATTTGCCGAAGGCGGGCGATCTGGTACGTTTGGAAATTACCGAAGCGCATGACTACGATCTGGTTGGCCGCGTGACGGAAATTGTCCGCCGTGCGCAAACGCCCAATGTTTCTGCGGATGCATCGGCGATGCCGCCATCAATTGCCGTGCAACGAATTTCGACCGGCGCGGCGCTGCGAATTTTGCAGTAGAAATTTCAACGCGGAGAAAGCGCGATGAAACATAACTGCCCCATCTGCAGTGCAGCAGTGGATTCCGAAGTAAATAAGGAATTTCCTTTCTGCAGCGAACGTTGCAAAGATATTGACCTGGGAAATTGGGCCACGGAACGCTACGTGATTTCCGAGCCGGCATTCGACGAAGAAGCCCTGGAAAAATTGATGTTGTTGGAACCCGAAGAAGAAAACGAAGAAGCGCCTTCCAATTCAGACGATTCCGACAGCAGAAAATGAGCGACACTCCCGACGCGGTTCCCTCTGCACGCAAACCTCGCATATCATATTTTTTCGCGACTGCGTGTGGATTGGGATATTTGAAGCCGGGGCCGGGGACTTGGGGATCGCTGGCAGGCGTGGGGATTTCGATTCTCGTAGCCTATCGAAGTTTTTTATCGACGCCTTTGGAACTTGGCTGGCAACTGACGTTCTGGAGAATTCAGTGGCGGCCTTACTACTTGGATTACATCGCGGTGCTGATCGTCGCCACCGTCGGCGTTTACGTCTCTAGCAAAGTAGAGCGCCACTACGGAAAATCCGATCCGCAATTCGTAGTGATCGACGAAGTTTCCGGCCAACTCATCGCGCTTTCTTTTCCGTTCACGTTGCTCAACTGGAAAAGTTGGCTGCTCGGCTTTATACTTTTTAGAGTGTTCGACATTTGGAAGCCGTTTCCCGCGCGACGTGCCGAATCGCTCCACGGAGGCTGGGGCATCATGGCCGACGATTGGATCGCCGGAATTTACGCAGGCCTGGTGTTGTGGGGCGTGCAGGCGACAGGCATACTGAAATAATCACGAATCCAACTAGCGTCTTCATGAATCATAAATAAATAAGGAATCAGGAATTATTTTGCAGACTACTTTAGTACACAACGGCATTCCAAGAATTGAACGCGTCATTCCGGCTGCTGCAATTCCGGGCGGTGAAATTGTGATTCACGGCACGGGATTTGCAGCGGGAAGTTTTGCGCGTCCGCAAATTCGCTTTGGCGAAACCGAAGGGCGAGTGCTTTTTCACACAGCGAACTACGCGATCGCGCAAGTTCCGGAAGGCGCCGCTGGAGGAGCTGTTCGCGTTTCCACCGGCGCTTCGGAAAGCCTGCCGTTTCCCGTCGCGATCGGACTTCAAATCGCCGACAATCTTCATCCGGTCGCCAGCCCCGCCGTTGATGGCGACGGAAATATTTATGTCACGTTCAGCGGACAGCGCACGGTGCGCGTACCTGTGCCGCTTTACAAAATCACTGCGAATTACACGGTGAAGCCTTTTGTGACGCAGCTTACGAATCCGAGCGGACTGGCGCTCGATCGAAATGGTCTGCTTTACGTTTCCTGCCGGCACGACGGAACTATCTACCGAGTGTCTCCGGATGGCCGAGCCGATCTTTGGGTGGAAGGAATGGGAATCGCCTGCGGAATTGCATTCGATCATAACGGCGATTTGTACGTCGGCGACCGAAGCGGAACAATTTTCAGAATCACGCCGAAAAAAGAAATCTATGTTTTCGCCACGCTGGAACCTTCGTTCGCGTTTTATCATCTTGCGTTCAGTCCAGCGGGCGAACTTTATGTGACCGGCCCAACGACTTCGAGTTTTGAGCGGATTTATCGCATCACGCAAGGCGGTGAAGTAAAGTCATTTTATCGCGGACTCGGCCGGCCTCAGGGACTGGCATTTGACCGCGCGGGAAATCTTTATGTTGCGGCGTCATTTGGCGGACGGCGCGGAATTGTTCGCGTTACCCCTGATGCGAAAGCGGAACTTGTGCTCGGCGGAAGTGGAATTGTTGGCATGGCGTTGCTGCCGACGCGGCGCGCATATATCGCGACGACCGGATCGCTCTTTAGTTTGGATTGGGATGTGGAAGGCCTGCCGCTTCCAGTTTGACGCGCGATTCGTGTAATAATCCTTCAGATGAAAGCCGAGATTATCGCGGTTGGCTCGGAACTCCTCACGCCTGACCGGCTGGACACCAATTCCCTTTTTCTTACCGCCGAATTAAATAAGCTCGGAATTGAAGTGACGCGTAAATGCGTTGTTGGCGATAAGCGCGAAGATGTTCGCGAAGCGTTCGCGCACGGACTTTCGCGCTCCGACGTGACAATTTCCACTGGCGGCCTTGGTCCCACTGAGGACGATCTGACGCGCGAAGTTGTGGCCGATCTTCTCGGAAGAAAACTGGAATCGGATCTCGCAGTCCTTCACGCAATTGAACAACGCTTCCAGAAAATCGGCAGAAAAATGGTGGACATCAACGCGCGGCAGGCGATGGTGCCCGAAGGCGCCACTGTGCTGGAAAATTCGCGCGGCACTGCGCCGGGTTTGTGGATGGAATCGGATGGGCGCATCGTGATACTTCTGCCTGGGCCTCCGACGGAAATGCAAACGATGTTCGCGCGGCAAGTTGCTGAGCGACTGATGACGCGAACGGGAGGCACGCGTCAATTCACACGCGAACTGCGGGTTGCGGGCATGCCGGAATCGGATGTGGACCAGCGTATTTCGCCTATCTACACAAAATACAGTGACGTGAACACCACAATCCTGGCATCGCCCGGAGAAATTCAGATTCATCTGCGTGCATGGTCATCCGAAAAAGCGGCCACCGATAAAATTCTGGACGAGATGGTCGAGCGAATTACGCTGGCGCTTGGTGAAAATGTTTTCACGCACCGGGCACAAACTCTTGAATATGTGGCGGCTGACGCGCTGACATTAAACCATGCGACGATTTCGACCGCCGAAAGTTGTACGGGCGGACTTCTTGCCGAGCGGCTAACGCGCGTTCCCGGCAGCTCGAATTATTTTCTTGGTGGCGTGGTGAGCTACAGCAACGCGCTGAAGTCGGCATGGGTTGACGTGCCCGCAACGATGATCGAATCGCACGGCGCGGTGAGCGCGGAAGTTGCGCAGGCGCTCGCCGATGGAATTCGACGGCGCACGGGAAGCACGCTGGGAATTGGGATCACCGGTGTGGCCGGGCCGGGCGGCGGCACGCCGGAAAAACCTGTTGGGCTTGTGCACATCGCGCTTGCGGACGGAAAAACTCCTGCGGAGCGCGGCATGAATTTTCCGGGAGATCGCGAGCACGTGCGCTGGCAGGCTACGCAAACCGCGCTGGATATGGTGCGTCGATATTTTATTTATGGCGGCGGAAAACATTCCGGCGGGAAGAGTTAGTGAGTGCGGCTCTTCGTTGCGCTGGATTTAAGTGATTCCGTGCGCGCTGCGATTGTTAAGTTTTCTGAAGAGTTGCGCGTGGAATTTCCGTCAGCGCGATGGGCGCGAAACGAAGGAATTCATGTGACGCTGAAATTTATCGGCGAGGTTCAGGACGAGCGTATACCGCAAATTGACAACTCGCTGAGCATGGTGAATGCCGCGACACCGGTGGAGATGAATTTTCGTCGTGCGGGCTTTTTTCCGGATGAGCGTCGACCACGGGTGTTCTGGATTGGAATTGATGGCACGCCGAATCTTGCGGAGATCGCCGAGCAAATTGAAGCGCATCTTGAGCCGTTGGGTATTGCGCGCGAATCCCGTGAATTCAAACCGCACCTGACATTGGCGCGCATTTCAGAATCACACGGGATCGAGAAACTGCGCGACGCTTTGCGCAGAATGGGGCCGATCGAGTTCGGAAGTGTTTGCACAAACGAAATGCATTTGTATCGAAGCGAACTTGGGCGCGGCGGCGCAAAATACACGCGGTTGAAAACTTTTGCTTTCGCGAAGGCGCATTAACTAATTTTAATTGAGGCGCACGATACGCAAGTGACTCCCGAAGCGCTCAATACCTACTGGTGGATTCCGCTGGCTGCGTACACGATCGGCTCGATTCCCTTCGGCTATTTGATCATGCGCCGGGCCGGACAAGGTGACATTCGCAGCGTCGGCAGCGGCAATGTGGGCGCGACTAATGTTGCGCGGGCGGCGGGAATTAGCGCCGGCGCGCTAACATTTATTCTGGACGCAGCGAAGGGCGCGCTGGCAGTTTGGCTTGCTGCGCAAATCACCGGCGATTCCGTTACATGGATGATCGCGGCAGCGCTCGGCGCGATGCTCGGACATATTTATCCAGTGTGGCTTTCAGGACGCGGCGGGCGTGGTGTTTCTACCGGCGTTGGCGCATTTCTTTTGATCTGTTGGCCGGCCGTCGCAGGCGCAATATTAATTTGGCTGGTGGTAATTGCGGTTTCGCGCTACGTTTCGCTGGCGTCGATTATGGCGGCAGCCTCGTTGCCGCTACTGATGCGTTTTCTTTACGCACCCGGGCACGCGCCTTCGTACGTGGTGATTGGCGGCACTACGCTGGCGTCGCTTATCATTATATTGAAGCATCGGGCGAATATTGCGCGACTGATGAACGGTACGGAAAACCGTTTCACATTTCATCGTTCACCGCGAGGGCAGCAAAACTAATTTATGAAGAAAATCGCAATCATCGGTGGAGGAAGCTGGGGAACGGCGCTGGCGATTGTTCTGAACCGGAGCCGGCGTCCTCACACGCTTTCGATGTGGGTGCATGACGCGAAACTTGGCGCGACGCTGCGCGAGTCCCGCGAGAACAATATTTATCTTCCGGGATTTGCCGTTCCGCCCGAAGTCGAAATCACATCGGACATCACGACGGCCCTCGCAAATGCCGATATCGTGCTTGGTGTTGTTCCCGCTCCGCACGCGCGAATTGTTTACACCGCGATGCGCGAACATTTGAAGCCCGGCGCGATTATCGCCAGCGCCACAAAAGGAATTGAGCACGATAGCCATTTCAGAATGTCTGAAGTGATCGCCGAAGTTTGCGGGCGACATTCCGGCAAAGGAATCGCGGTGCTTTCCGGTCCGTCCTTTGCGCGTGAAGTTGCGCGCGGAGATCCAACTGCAGTGGTGATCGCGTCGCATGAAGCCGCGGTCGCCTCCGAACTTCAGGAAGAATTCGCGGGCGCAACGTTTCGTCTTTACACGAACGACGATGTGATCGGCGTGGAGATTGGCGGTGCCGTAAAAAATGTGATCGCAATAGCGGCTGGAGTTTGCGCGGGACTTGATTTAGGCGCTAACACGACCGCTGCGCTTCTTACGCGTGGACTGGCGGAGATGACTCGCCTTGCTGTCGCGCTCGGCGGACGGCGCGACACTCTTGCCGGACTTACCGGCATGGGCGATCTCGTGCTTACGTCAACTGGAGCGCTAAGCCGGAATCGGACCGTTGGCGTTGAACTTGGCAAAGGCCGAGCGCTTGAGGAAATTCTTTCCACCACCCGAATGGTCGCGGAAGGCGTCGGCACCACGGCGGCAACTCGTGAGCTGGCGCGCCGAGCAAATATTGAAATGCCCATCACCGAACAAATGTACGCGACGCTTTACGAAAAACGCCCACCGCGTGAAGCTATCCGCGAATTGATGGAACGGCGACTGAAAAGCGAATAATCAACATCCGGCGGCATATTTTCTGCGCCTTTTTCCCCGTTAAATGCCCTCGACCGTATCAAATCCGCCACGCCTGTACCTTAGGACAGTCCTCGCACAGCCACAGCTTCGTACAATAGAACAGGCGCTATGCAACCGTTTGATTTGAACTCGCTGCTACCGAAACGTCTGCGAATTTTGTGGATGGTGATGGGCGCAATGCTGCTCGTCAGCTTGCTGCCGATTTGGCTTTACCATCAGCAAGTTCTGAAACTCAGCAAACAAAAATTAGAAGACACTGAACAAGTTCAGCAAACGGAACTGACGCACTCCGTGGCCGATCAAATTTTACTTTTCAAATCCACAATTCAGCAGCAGCTCACCAGCGAGCGCCAAATTCTTGCGCTTACCGGATTGATCGACAACGTCAACGCTCCTGTAAACGCGCCGAAAGTTACGCACTTGCTTGAGAATTTTGCTGCCGGCAATCCAAACATACTTTACGTTACGGCGGTTGGTACGGATCTGAAAGGAAGCGGCGCCGGAGATTTCCGCGCGGATCAAGATCCGTTTGTCGGCAATGCGCTGAAAAGCGCTTTCATGACCACTGAGCAACTTTCCGAATATCACAGCGATCCTCTCGCGCTCGATCCGGGAAATCGTCCAGCTTTTGTGATTGCGGTCCCTCTTGAAGTCGATGGACATTTCACGGGAATGCTCGCGGCGGTTGTTTCTCTGGATCGA
The DNA here is from genome assembly GCA_963778235.1 of uncultured Acidobacteriota bacterium. GTDB lineage: Bacteria > Acidobacteriota > Terriglobia > Acidiferrales > UBA7541 > DASTCZ01. Next base: position 835,492 of record CAVZTQ010000001.1, read on the forward strand.
GTTTTGCAGCGCCTGAAAGAAGCCAGCGCGCACGACCGCGTCGTATTCGTCGTGGATCTTGCAGGACACATCGTCGCGTATCCCGACACAAAAGCATTTTTCCCCGGAACGGATCTGAGTAAAGAATCTCCGGTGGTCGCGCAGATTCGCACGCTGCCACGCGATTTTTCCTACACGGAAACAATGCGCTTCACTTTGAAGCAAAACGGGCGTGACGTTCCCATGATGGGCGCGTACACCACGATGGCCGAATTAAATTGGGCGGTGATTTCGCAACGCAGCCTGGAAAAAGCGCGTGAAGATGCGGGCGTGAATGTTCTGAATCAACAAGCTTTGATTTTCGTTCTTGTTGTCGGATTACTTGCGCTCATTCTCGGATATTTGTTTGCCGTCGCCATTAGTTCCCCGATTCGCGCGCTGGCGCAATCCACGCGCGCCATCAGCCGCGGAGAATTTCACGAACGCAGTCCAGTTCGCGGCGCGGCGGAAATCAGCGAGCTGGCCGGCACGTTCAATAAAATGGCTGACGACATTGAGCAGTACATTGAGCGCTTGAAACAGGCCGCGCAAGAAAACCGCGATTTGTTTCTCGGCTCGATCCGGATGCTGGCCGCGGCCATCGATGAAAAAGATCCCTACACGCGCGGCCATTCCGATCGCGTCGCAAAATATTCACTTATCATCGCGCGCGAAATGGGGCTGGGCGAAGACGATCTGGACAAGATCCGAATTTCCGCGCTGCTGCACGATGTAGGAAAAATTGGCGTGGACGATCGTGTTCTGAAGAAGCCCGGCGCGTTGACGCCTGAAGAATTTGATTTGATGAAGCAGCATCCATCGAAGGGCGCGAATATCATGCGTCCCGTAGCGCAGCTTGCCGATATGCTGCCGGGCATTGAATTGCATCACGAACACGTGGACGGCCGCGGATATCCTTACGGTTTGAGCGGCGACAAAATTCCGCTGATGGCGCGCATCATCGCTGCGGCCGATACGCTTGACGCGATGACGACAAACCGTCCGTATCAATCCGGAAAAGATTTGGATTTCTCGATGTCCTTGATTCGCAAACTTGCTGGAACAAAATTCGATCCGTTGGTCGTCGACGCGCTCGAAGCCGCTGTTCAAAATGGAAAAATCCGCCTGGCCCCGGTGGAAGTTACGCTGGAAGCTCCAGTGCTGCAATAATTCTGGTCTTCGGATTCGATTCTGATTCGCGCCACTTCTCCGTCGCTTCCTGATTTCGCCCCTGAATTCCATACAAAATAACGCGTTCTGCTACAATCAACACTCAGTCCAAACAGGTAAGCGATCGAATGTTCTCAATTTTCGGAAAAAAGAAATCCGCCGACGAAAAACCGTCCGCCTCGCTGCTCGACCGGCTGAAAGAATCCGTCAGTAAAACGCGTTCGCAAATCGCCGCGAAAGTTGAGGGACTTTTCCTCGGCGGTAAGAAAATTGATCCGCAAGTTTTGAAGCAGCTTGAGACGGCGCTGCTCGCAGCCGACATTGGCGTTCGTACTACGAAAGAAGTTCTGGAAGCTGTTCGTGAAAAAGTGGACCGAAATACGCTTTCCGATTCCGGCGAATTGAAAGCGGAGCTGAAGCGCCAAATTCTCGCGAGGATGGCGATTGCGCCCGCTGCGACGAATGGCGCGAGCGCCGGTGAAATCGCCGCGCCCGCCGTGGAACCCCAACCTGATCCGCGCCCGCGAGTAATTTTTATGGTCGGCGTAAATGGTGTGGGCAAGACAACCACGATGGGCAAGCTCGCGAATCGTCTGCGACAGGAAGGCCACAGTGTTTTGCTTTGCGCTGCTGACACTTTCCGCGCCGCGGCAATCGAACAGCTTGAGGTTTGGGCGAAACGCGCGAACGTGGAAATCGTGAAACAAAAATCCGGATCGGATCCTGCCGCGGTTGTTTACGACGCGGTTTCCGCCGCGGCCACGCGCGGAATTGACGCTGTGATTGTCGACACAGCCGGCCGGCTGCACACAAAATCAAATTTGATGGCCGAACTGGAAAAAATGAAGCGCACCGCCGCGAAAGTTGTTCCCGGCGCGCCGCATGAAATTTTGTTAGTGATGGACGCGACGACCGGTCAGAACGGTCTAGTTCAGGCGCGCGAATTTACTTCTGCCGTTGGCGTCACAGGAATCGTGCTAACAAAACTTGACGGCACCGCGAAGGGCGGCATTGTCGTAGCAATTACGCGCGAATTGAATTTGCCGGTGCGATTTGTTGGCGTGGGCGAACAAATGGACGATCTCGTTCCGTTCGACGCCGAAGCATTCGTTAATTCCCTTTTCGACTGATCCTCGTGCGCTCCTTCACAGATACGAAACTAGCGATGGCCGATGCAAAGTGGATGGATCGGGCCCTGGACCTTGCACGTCGCGGCGTTGCGCTGGCGGGTCCGAATCCAATGGTGGGCGCGGTTCTCGTAAAAAATGGACGAGTGGTCGGCGAAGGTTTTCACACTTATCAGAAAGTAAGGCACGCGGAAGTAATTGCGCTCGAATCGGCTGGCACTAAATCGCGTGGTGCGACTCTCTACATTAATCTTGAGCCTTGCTCGCATCATGGACGTACTCCGCCGTGCGCGAAATCTTTGATTGCTGCGGGCGTGCGGCGCGTCGTCGCCGCTATGCACGATCCTAATCCAAGAGTCGCCGGCCGCGGATTCAAGTTGCTACGCGCGGCAGGCGTGAAAGTCGAAGTCGGGCTGCGTCAACGCGAAGCACAGGAATTGAATGAGGGATTCGCGCGATGGATCACCGCCCGGTTGCCGCTCGTAACGCTCAAATCGGCGGTAACTCTTGACGGCGCAATCGCGTGGCCGCGACATTCGCACCAGAAATCGCGGCGCTGGATTACGTCCGTCGAATCACGAAATGAAGTTCAGAAAATGCGGCATGCGTGTGATGCGATTCTCACGGGAATCGGCACTGTTCTGGCGGATGATCCGCTGCTTACGGATCGTACGAAGCTTCCGCGGCGGCGTCCATTGCTGCGCGTGATTCTTGACACCCAGCTGCAATTGCGGGCGCGCTCGAAATTGGTTCAATCAGCGAAGAACGATGTGCTCGTCTTCACATCCGCAAATCTGAATTCGCCAAAAGCGATCGAGATTCAAAAAGCCGGCGTCGAATTAATGAAAGTAACACGTGCAAGTGGTGGCTTGGACATTCGGGCGATCCTTCGCGAACTTGGGCGCCGCGAAATTCAGAATGTGATGATCGAAGCAGGAACGAAACTGAATTCGGCGGCGCTTCTGGCGCGCGTCGTGGATAAGCTGGTAATCTTCGGCACGGACAAAATTGCCGGCGCGGGCGGAAAACCCTGGGCGGAAAAACGCGTCGCGGAAAAAGTTAAGAAGCTTTCTTCGTTGAGGATTCAGCATATTGGGCCGGATTATTGCTACACGGGGTATTTGCGCGATGTTTACGGGAATCATTGAACATCAGGGCGTGATCGACGCGATCGAGCACAGCGGTTCGGGCGGGCGAATTCGTGTGCGCGCACCTCAACTCGCCCCGACGCTTGAAATTTCTGCGAGCATCGCTGTGAATGGTTGCTGCCTCACTGTGGTGCAACGCGATGCAGAAACTTTCAGCGCTGATCTTTCGCCAGAGACGCTTCGGCGGACGACGTTTGCGGAAATAAAATCCGGTTCGCGCGTGAATTTGGAAAAGCCGCTTACCGCGGGGCAAGAACTCGGCGGCCACATTGTGCAGGGACACGTTGACGCGGTTGGCAGAATCGCGAAGTGGGCACCCGATGGCGCTAGCGCGAATTTAGCGCCGGAGGAAAATAACTGGTGGCTCGCGGTGAACGTTCCTGCGGAAATCGCAGCGTACGTCGCAGAAAAAGGATCGCTCACAGTCGATGGGATTAGTCTTACCGTCGCATCGTGGAGCGACAACATCGCCGGCTTCGCAATTATTCCTTACACTTTCGCGCATACAAATTTACGCAACGCGAAAATTGGGGATGCGGTAAATCTGGAAGCGGATATTTTCGCGAAATATGTGGAGAGAATTCTGGATGCTCGACGAGCGCCGGGAACTCCGCGGCCATCGTTTGGGGAATTGCTAAAGGAAGGTTTGTAGCTTACCGCTGGATTCCCTCGCGCACTTTCGATCGGACGCCGCGAAAATAAAGGGCAAGTCCAAGCCCGATGCTTAGCGCCGTGCACGCAATCAACTTCAATTCAAATGTAAATTTGCTGGTGCTATCGCCCGGCGGAATGAATGACAAAACAATTCCCGCGGCCACGACCAGCAGTCCTAATCCCGCCGCCAGCCAAACTCCGAACACGCCGCCGGGAATCAGTGCTGCGGATGTGTTTTCTTTTCGATCCGCGCGATAGGCCAGTTTGATCGCGGAAGCATACATGTAAACGAACGGAATAAAATAAAGAATAATCGCAGCGTCTACCAGAATTTGATATGCGCTGTTCGCTGACTCATTGACCTGAATCAACAGCAAGACAATCGCGGAGATAATTGCCTGCACAAGAATGGAAACGTAAGGTGTTTTCCATCGCGGATGAATTTTTCCAAATGCCGCTGGAAGATAGCGGTCGATTCCCACCATGAACGGAACGCGCGCCACGCCTGCAACTGTTGATCCAACGCCGCCTGCATTTCCAACTGTGACGAGCGCCGCTGCGAGCACGCCCACTGCAGCGAATCGCAGTGCCGTCGCGCCGAACGCAATCGCTTGAAACACTCCGCTCTTCGGATCCACAGCGGCGGCCGGAACCATGATCAGCACGGCGATCGTGCCAATAATATAGATGGCGGCGATCATCACGCCGGATCCGAGAATCGCGCGCGGGAATGTTTTACGCGGATCACGGATTTCTCCGCTCATCGCGGAGACTAATTCCAGTCCCGTGAACGCGAACGCAATCTGTGACCAGAAATTTACCGTGTCCAAATTCCAGTGCGGCATCATGCCGGCCAGAGTGAACTGCGTTGCCGACCCACGCGCGTGCCACAACATCGCCGCAATGGCCACCAACATTAATAGAGGAACATACGTCGCCACGCCGCCGGCGTTTTGCAACCACTTGCCGATATTTAATCCGATGATGTTCATTCCGACGGCTACGACAAGCAGTGCGAGCGATACACTCAACAAGAAAGTGCGGTTCTGCGTTAGTGATGCGGCGCTACCGCCTGCCACATATGCGCCCATCGCCGCGCTGGCGAGTAACAATCCCGGAAAATAAAATATGGTGTAGATCCAATACGTCCAGCCCGCAATGAATCCGTGGAAATCGCCGAACGCATCTTTGGTCCAAACGTAAAGTCCGCCTTCGTGAGGAAAGCGCGTAGAAAGTTCTGTGATTACAAGCGCGGTCGGCACGAAGAAAAGCACCGCGGCGATGATCCACAAGCTGATTGACGATTGCCCGTTGTGCGCAGCGGCGGCGATCCATCGCGGACCGAGTACGGTTGCGATGTTGAAGAGCAGAACGTCCCAAAATCCCATTACGCGGCGGAGTTCTGGGACATTTGCGGACGAGGAATTAGTCGATGAGACTGGGCCGCTCATTTATTCACAGGCAAAGACCGTGACGCGCGCAGAATATTTTCACGCAGTCACGTCAAGTTGAGGGATGAGTTCATCGAGCATCCGGAAATTGCGAAGGAATTGATCTGTGGAGGCTTCAAAATCTTTCCACGTTCCGAAAAAGGATACTTTGCCATCTTGCAGAAAAATTACCACGTCCGCTAATTTCCGCGCGAGGTGCGTGTCATGCGTCACCACTACGGACGTTTTGTGAAATTTTTCTTTCAGCTTCAAAATTAAATCGCCAGTGTGCGTGGCCATCAGCGGATCGACCATCGTAGTCGGCTCGTCGTACAAAATTGCTTCGGGATCCTGCGCTAGTGCACGTGCGATTGCAATATTGCGCTTCGCGCCGGTGCTCAGCTCCGAAGGCACGCGGTCAAGATCGCCTGCGACCTCCAGCATCTCGGCAAGCTCGCGAACACGGGCTCCTACTTCTTCCTCGGTAATTCCATCGCGCTCGTACAGCGGAAACGCGATATTTTCGCCGACGGTTAGTGAATCGAAAAGCGCGCCGGACTGGAAAACCATCGTCACTCGTTTGCGAATTGCCGCCAACTGATCTTCTTCCCAATCCGTAATGTCCTGCCCGGCGACGAGCACGCGCCCTTCATCCGGCTTCAAGAATCCCATAATGTGTTTCAGCGAAACGGATTTTCCGACGCCGCTGCGGCCCATGATTACGGCGGTTTGGCCTTGGTCAACGTGAAAGCTCACGTTGTCCAGCACGACGCGATCGTCGAACGCTTTGGTGACGCCGACGAATTCGATGTAGTGTTCGGCCACTGATTCACATCTCCATCAGGACAGCGTAAAACTTGCTCGCACCATTCTCAATTAGCCGCGCGCCGGAAGCAAACGATTCCTTGTGTGGTACGCGTCACTCTTCGGAATCATCGGGCGCCACGCGTCCAGGGCGGTGAATTCCTAACTCTCGCAGTTTTTCCTGCAAGCTTTGGCGATGCAATCCGATCGTTGCGGCTGTTCGCGAAACATTCCACTTGTGCCGTTCCAATTGACGCGTGATGTAGGCAACTTCAAATTTTCTTTTTGCGTCGCGAAAGTCCGGCTCGGCAAGTGAGGTATCTTCCGCGCCGGCTCGTGATGCGCGCGCGCCCCCTTTTCCACTGGTAATTTCCGCAGGCAGATCCTCACGCGTAATTTCTTCTTCGCGCGCAAAAACCAAGCTGCGTTCTAGCGCATTCTTCAACTCACGGACGTTACCCGGCCAATCGTAATGCATCAGCGCGTCCATGGCGTCGCGGCTCAAGCGCGCCGGTTGCCCGCTACGTGCCATGTTCGCTGAATGTAATTTCAGAAATGCGGCGGCCAGTAACGGAACATCTTCTTTCCGCGCGCGCAATGGAGGAACTTGGAGCGACACGACATGCAATCGATAAAATAAATCCTCGCGGAATCGTCCGGCGGCAATTTCAGCGGGTAAATCGCGATGCGTCGCGCTGATTACTCGCACATCCACGGGAATTGTTTGCGCGCCGCCTAGCCGCTCGATTACTCGATTTTCCAAGGCGCGCAAAACTTTCGCCTGCGTTACGGGATTCATGTCGCCAATTTCGTCCAGAAAAATTGTTCCGCTGTTCGCTAACTCGAATTTTCCTTTCTTCTGTTGCGCTGCGCCGGTGAATGCGCCTTTTTCGTAGCCAAACAATTCCGACTCAATTAAATTTTCTGGGAGCGCCGCGCAGTTCAAAGCAATGAAGGGTTTTGCGGCGCGCGCGGACCGCGCGTGAATTTCCTGCGCGAGTAAATCCTTACCCGTTCCGCTTTCGCCCAAAATTAAGACCGTCGTATCCGTTTCCGCCACGCGCGCGGCCATTTCAAATAGTTTCCGCATTTCGGGAGTGGCGCCCAACATCGGGCCGAATTCTCCTTCGGTGACAAGCCGCTCGCGAAGACGCGCGTTTTCCTGCTCGAGTGTTGAAAGCCGCAACAAATTGCCGACGCGCTTGCGCAATTCTTCAACGTCAAATCCTTTTGCCAAATAATCTGCGGCGCCAAGTTTCAAGGCTTCTACGGCCGTGTGTGCCGTATCGAGCGCGGAAACAACAATCACCGGCTGAGCGTGTCCTGCTTCGCGCATCCAGCGCAGAAATGACATGCCGTCCTCACCGCACATAACAATGTCCAACAAAACGAGATCCGCGCGCTCGCGGATCAATGCTTCGCGCGCCGCCGCGGCGCTATCCGCTTCCGCAATTCGATACGCGTGTTCCAGTGCGCGCCGCAGCGCGTATCGCGAGGCGGTTTCGTCATCCACGATCAAGATTGTTCGCACTGACATGGCCGTTACTCCCTTTCATACGCACTACTTTCCAATATCGATCATCGGCAATCGCACAACAAATTTCGTACCGCGACCGTTAGCGACCGGACTTTCGTATGCGACGCGTCCGCCCAACTCCGTCACGCGCCGCTCTACAATTGCCAACCCAAGCCCCGTTCCGCTCGGCTTCGTTGTAAAAAACGGACGAAAAACATTCGCACGATTTTCGGCGGAAATTCCCGGCCCATCATCAGCAACAGTCAGCACGATATTTTCGGCTTCGCGCGCCACACGGACAGAAACAGCGCCGCCGTCGGCCATCGCTTCAATCGCATTCACCACAAGGTTCGAGAAAATATCCGCCAGCGCTTCTTGCGGTCCGCCGATGGACGCGCCACCGGAATCATCGTTCAGAGTGAGTCGCACATGCCGCCGCTCGGCATCGTGTCGTAAGAGTGAAATCACTTGCTCGCGCTACGGCGCCGACATCAACTTCGACTCGGCGCGGCACTCGAAGCTCGCACCGCGGGCCGCGCATATTGCAGCAATTGATTTAGTTTCGCGCTCAGGCGATCCAATTCGCCTAGCACCATCGACAAATCGCGTCGCGCGTCGGCCGGCAGCGACGAATTTTCAAGCTGCACCTGCAAAATTGTTTTCATTGAGCCCAGTGGGTTTTTCAAATTGTGCGAAATGCTTGCGGCCATCTGACCGACCAGCGCCATGCGTTCGCGCTCGTCCAATTCCCTTTCGAGCGCAACTTTCTGTTCGATCACTCGACACAGTTCAATTACTGCGGGTAATTGTTCCGCCAAGAAATCCAGCGCCGCTGATGCCTCTCCGGAAATCGCCGAGCCGACCGGAACGACTTCCAGTTCGCCCATTGCCGCGCCCGGTTTTCCAAGGCGCAGCCGCACCGGTTGGCCCGCCCAAGCCGGACGTGCTGCGGCAGTCTCGCTTCGTCGATGCTCCTCATCGGTCAGCGCGCGATCCGCGCTGGCGGAATTCAAATGTATCCGCACGAACTCCAATCCAAATTCCTGTCGGATATGTTCCTCGGCAAACTCAATCAATCGCCCCGACTCGCCGCGCAAAGCCTCGCGCTGCAATTCCGCGCTCAGCTTCTGCAAGCGATCTACTTGTTCCTGAAATCCACGCCGCAACAATCCGCTAGCCAATCTTTGCAACGGCTCAAAAAACGCCAATAACAAAAACGAGTAAGAATCCCGCAGTGGCTTCCGGCGGAAAATACGGCTCCAACCATCCGCTAACGCGCCTCACCACGCTCAAATAAAGTACCGCCAGAAACGCGATCGAAACCGAATAAACCAAACTCTTTTGCGAGCCAATTCCAAGCGCCTCGATACCGAACGATGGCGTACACGAGAGCTGCCAGTGGCAGAACCCACCCAACAGTTAGCCCGACGACAGTTACATAGTCACTGAACGCTGGATGGTGGTGTCCGCCGCTCCATCCGTACAGAACGTCAGTGTTGATGCGCAACATGTTCACGGCGAACAATCCGAATACTGCGAAGTAGACAGCGAGGAATCCGTGAAGTGCACGTTGCCCGGGTGTGGAGCCCCGGTTGGAGAACGTAAGCTGGGTGGCCGTCGATGACACCAACGCCGCCAAAAGCCAGAACAGATAGACGCGCAAGTTACCATCGTTCTCAGAAATCGGAAACGCGTATAGGTGGCTATTTGCGAAGACGTGTAGGTCCGCCAAGCCAAAGTAGATTCCCGGAACGTAGGCAGCGGTGATTAACACAAACTGCCACCAACGACGGCGTAATCTTTCTTGACCCCAGCCGTATGCAAAATGCGTATGGACGAGAAGGCCGGGAATCGCGATAAGCGCGATCGAAACAAGTCCTCTAATCAAGAGATTGGTTGGATTGGGAAATGATTTGGCGTAATAGCGTAACGCGTTTTCGGCAAGTAAAATTCCCGAATAATATAAGAACAGCGCAAGCGCCAAGAAGAACAGCACGCGCTCGAATGTTCGCCGCCTGCGATAGCCCACAATCAGAATCATCAAGAACAGCGAGAGGAGCGTCCCCGCTGTTGTCGCGACAAGTTGGAGGTTCCCAAGAAAATTCATCGAAATCCGGCCCCGATTCTAGCCACTCCACAAACAGCAAATCAACAACCAAGTGCAATATTTTCCTTGCACCTGCAAGCCATTGATAATAAGCAGCTTAGATAAGCTATGACTCTGAAATCCACAGGTTGAGTGTCACCCGCTCACTTGACATGTCGCACTCTTCCGACTATATTAGCAGTCGCGTCAGAGGAGTGCTAACGCACTCTTTTGGCTCCTCAAAGCATCAAAGAGCAGCTTAGAAGGTCATTCCGACCAAACATTTAGGGAGGACAAGCACACATGGCAGTGAATATCACCCCCCTGCACGACCGAGTTCTGGTCAAGCGGATAGAAGATAAAGAAACCGTTCGGGGCGGCATCATCATCCCTGATTCGGCAAAAGAAAAGCCACAGGAAGGCGAAGTGGTGGCGGTTGGCGCAGGCAAAATGGAAAAGGGCACACGCATTCCCCTTGACGTAAAAGCCGGCGACCGCATTCTTTTCGGCAAGTACAGCGGTTCTGAAATCAAGATTGAAAACGAAGAATACCTCATCCTTCGCGAGGACGAAATCCTGGCGAAGCTCAGCGGCGCGTCAAAAGCAGCCGGCGGCAAGAAGTAACTTCCGTCAGCAAAACGCTATCGTCGCAATTCGCCAATAAAGTTTAGCCAGTTCAATCCAACATTTTCCAAAGTTCGCGAAGCGAATCGGATCACTAATCTCTAGGAGGAAGAAGTCTCATGGCAAAGCAGATCGTAACAGGCGAGGCATCCCGCCAGGCTATCCTGCGCGGTGTGAACGCACTGGCTGACGCCGTAAAGATCACCTTGGGCCCCAAGGGCCGCAATGCGGTGATCGAAAAGAAATTCGGCGCACCAGTGATTACCAAAGACGGCGTGACCGTCGCGAAGGAAATCGAGCTGGCAGATCCGCTCGAAAACATGGGCGCACAGATGGTGCGCGAAGTGGCGTCGAAGACCTCTGACGTAGCAGGCGACGGCACCACCACAGCAACCGTTCTGGCGCAGGCCATCTTCCGCGAAGGCGTGAAGACGGTGGCGGCAGGCGCAAGCCCCACGGCGTTGAAGCGCGGCATTCAGAAGGCGGTTGATACCGCCGTCGAAGAAATCCGCAAGCTGCACCGCGACGTAAAGGGTGACATGATTGCCCAGGTCGGCACAATTTCCGCCAACAACGACAAGCAAATCGGCAGCATCATCGCCGAGGCAATGAAGAAGGTCGGCAAGGATGGCGTAATCACCGTCGAGGAATCCCGCACGATGGAAACCACGCTTGAAGTGGTCGAAGGTATGCAATTCGACCGCGGCTACCTTTCCCCTTACTTCGTCACCGATCCAGAGCGCATGGAATGCAACCTGGAAGATCCCTATATCCTCATCAACGAGAAGAAGATCAGCTCCATGAAGGATCTTCTGCCGTTGCTCGAACAAGTTGCGCGCGCAGGCAAGCCGCTCTTGATCATCGCAGAAGACGTCGAAGGCGAAGCACTTGCTACTCTGGTTGTGAACAAGCTCCGCGGCACGCTGAATTGCGCTGCCGTTAAGGCTCCGGGCTTCGGCGATCGCCGCAAAGCGATGCTGGAAGACATCGCCATCCTTACCGGTGGCAAGGCGCTCACAGAAGACCTCGGCATCAAGCTGGAGAATGTGAAGATCGAGGATCTGGGCCGCGTCAAGAAAGTTACGATTGATAAGGACAACACCACGCTCGTGGAAGGCGCAGGCAAGCCGGCGCACATCGAAGGCCGCGTGAAACAGATGCGCGCGCAAATCGAAGACACCACTTCGGATTACGACCGCGAGAAATTGCAGGAGCGGTTGGCGAAGCTGGTCGGCGGAGTTGCGGTAATCAAAGTGGGCGCGGCAACGGAAACCGAGCTTAAGGAAAAGAAGGCTCGCGTTGAAGACGCTATGCACGCCACACGCGCCGCAGTCGAGGAAGGTATCGTTCCGGGCGGCGGCACAGCCCTGGTTCGCTGCATCCCGGCGCTCGAAAAGCTCAAGCTCGAAGGTGATGACGCGATCGGCGTCAACATCGTCAAGCGCGCGCTGGAAGAGCCAATGCGGCAAATCGCGCACAACGCAGGCTTTGAAGCTGCCGTTATCATCGGCCGCGTTCGTGAGTCCAAAGACGAAAATTTCGGCTTCAACGCCGACTCCGGTGAATATGGCGACCTCGTAAAATCAGGCGTCATCGACCCGGCGAAAGTTACACGGCTCGCGCTGCAGAATGCAGCGTCGGTTGCCGCGCTGATGCTCACCACCGAAGCGCTGGTGGCGGACATCCGCGAAGACGAAAAGAAGGGTGCAGCAGCCGGCGGTCACGGCGGCGGCCCCGGCGGCATGGGCGGCGGCGGAATGTACTAAACCTCTTCACTCCCTTAACAGAGACAAATCAGGGGCGGCCGAGATTCGGTCGCCCCTTTTGTTTTGATGCGCAATCCTTTATTTCCGATTGAAATTCCGGCCCGTGCACCTATTCTGCAGATCCTCCACTTAATTCCAAACCTTCCCCTTGCTTATTGACAGGAGAAGGCGTATTCTCCCTGTCATTGACTTAGGGGAGCTGCCGATTCATGAGTAAGCCGACTGATTTGGTGCAGGGAACATTGGATCTTTTGATCCTCAAAACGATCACTCTCGAACCCGCGCACGGATGGGCGATCGCGCAACGCATTCGTCAAATTTCGAAAGAAGTTCTGCAAGTGAATCAGGGCGCCCTTTATCCCGCGCTGCACCGGCTGGAACAACAAGGCTGGATCACGGCCGAGTGGGGCGAATCGGAAAATAATCGCAAAGCAAAGTTTTATTCGTTGACGAAGGATGGGCGCAAGTATTTGCAGCGCGAGCAAGCCAATTGGGAGCGCCTTTCCACGGCAATCGGTCTGGTGTTGAAGACATCCTGAAATAGCGAGGTGGCAAATGCGGCGTCTGACCAAACTTTCTCATCGCATCCGTTCGTTGTTCCGTAAGGAAGCTGTTGACCACGAACTGAACGACGAACTCAAATTCCATCTCGAGCGTGAAATCCAAGCAAAAATTGCCGCAGGAATGAATCCTCAGGAAGCGCGCCGCGCAGCGACGCTGGAATTCGGTGGAGTCGAGTCCGTCAGAGAAGAATGCAAGGACATGCGACGAGTAAATTTGATTTCGGACTTAGTCCGCGACACCAAATTCGGCGCGCGAATGTTACGCAAAAATCCGGGCTTCACCGCAATTGCGTTGCTGACGCTCGCTCTCGGCATCGGCGCCAATGCCGCTATTTTCACTTTGGTTCGGGGCGTTCTACTTCGTCCGCTCGTCAATCGCGACGAGAGCCATCTTATCTATATCCATCAGACCGTCAACGGCGTGGCTGTCCCGAGCTCAATCTTCTCTGTGCCTGAAGCCCAGGACATTCGCGCCACCGCCAAAACATTGACTCAGGTTGGTGAGTTCTCGACGATCGGCTTCACTATGATCGGACTCGGCGAGCCCCGCGTTGTCCTTTCCGGCGTTGTTGACGGTTCCTACTTTGAGGTCATGGGATTACATCCCGTTCTCGGCCGGCTGCTCGACGCGCACGATGATGGCCCGAAAGCCGAGCCCGCGGTTGTGCTTACTTATCGTTTCTGGTCGGGCGTTCTGAACCGGGATCCCTCCGTCATCGGCAAAACTGTGCGCCTGGAAGGTCTCGGCACCCGCTCCGCTACCATCGTCGGCGTGCTGGAGCCTTCGGTGCCATATCCTTCGGAAACTGAAATCATTGCGAACGTCGTGTGTAGCCCGCATCACCTTTCCGCGACGATGGTCACAAGCCGCGCGCATCGCATGACGCAACTTTTCGGCCGTCTTGCTCCCGGAGCAACGCTTGCACAGGCCAGCGCCGAACTGAATGGAATCTATTCCGCGATGGCCAAAGATCATCCTGAGGCCTATCGCAGAAACGCGAATGTTCGCTTGGACGCAAGACTACTGCGCGATCAGATTACTTCGGGCGCCAGAACTATCCTGCTCGTTCTTCTCGCTGCGTCCGGGCTGATCTTCATCATCGCGTGCTCAAATGTCGCCAACTTAATTCTCGCGCGAACGGTTCGTCGAGAAGGCGAACTCGGCATTCGTGCTGCTCTGGGAGCAACCCGCGGCGCTCTCCGCCGAACACTTCTCGCGGAAAACCTTTTACTCTGCGGTGCCGGCGCTTTGCTGGGCATACTCATCGCGCGGCCCATGGTTGCCATTCTTGCCCGCTACGCTTCTCGTTATTCAATTCGCGCGCTCGAACTTACAGTTGACTCCACGATGCTGTGGGTCAGCGCTGGCCTTGCACTCGTAGCAGCGGTACTCTTAGCTCTCGTCCCACGCCTTCCGGCGGCGAACGCCTCGCACGGGAGTATGCACGCGACGGGCAGCCCGCGCGTCACTGGCGGGACGAATCGAAGGCTACGCATCTTCGCGATGATTCAGATCGCCGCGTCCTTCGTGCTGCTGGCCGGTGCAAGTATGTTGGTCAAGAGCCTGATCTCATTGCAGTCAGCAAAGACGCCATTCGATACGCACAGGGTTCTTACGTTCAACATGCCCCTGATGGTCTACGGAAAATCTGCTGACCAGGTGGCTGCTTTCTATCGCGAAACTCTCCGTCATATTCAGGATGTGCCCGGCGTTGATACTGTCGCCATGGGAATGGTCATCCCGTGGCGCGAGACAGGAACTTTTGGCTCAGCATCGGAATTCACGGTCGATGGTTACGTTCCGGCTTCTGGCGGAGTATATCCGCGCGCGCAACTGCGCACGGTTTCGCCCGGATTCTTTGCAGCGCTCGGCGTTCCGATCATTGCCGGACGCGATTTCACCGATTCCGATCGTCGCAGCTCAGAGCCGGTGGTCATCATCAGCCAAAGCGTAGCGCAGCGCATGTTCCCAAATCAGGAAGCCATTGGCCACCGGGTAAGCTGGGCCGATGCGATGATGAAGTCCATGGTCCCGGGAAGCATGCGCATTATCGGCGTCACAGCAGACATCGACGACGAACACATCATTCCGGGCGCTACTCTGACCATCTACTATCCATTCGAGCAGGTAACGAGCGCTGGTCGACTGTTTGTTCATAGCAGCGTCGATCCGTACACCTTGGTTGCGCCGATCACGCGCGTGGTTCGCGAGATGTCCGCGGATCAGCCGCTCGAGCGACCTACTTCGCTTGCTGATGTGCGCGCCGAAGTCTTAACTCCCGACCGCCTAAATACTTTCGTATTTGGCGGTTTTGCGGTTGTGGCGTTGGCGATTGCGGTTGTCGGCGTCGCCGGCGTTCTGGCATTTTCTGTGAGCGCACGCACCCGAGAATTCGGCATTCGTCTGGCTATTGGCGCGCAACCTCGAGACCTTCTTGCTGCCGTAATTCGCGAAGGAGCCGTAATGGCTGGCGCAGGAATTATCGTCGGAGCAGCGGCCGGTTTCGCGCTCGCTCGTATCGCCGGAAGTTATTTCCAGGGTGCGCAGTTGCCCGGAGCTGCCGTCGTCATCGTTTCGGCATTCTTGCTTTTGGCCGCCGCAATCATTGCGTCCGCGCTGCCAGCAATCCGCGCTGCCCGCGTTGACGTGATTCAAGCCCTGCGCGCGGAATAAATTCATCGTGAATTGAGCGTGCAGGGGCCGGCGAGATTCGGCCGCGTCTTTTGTTTTGAGGTATGATTGTGATTCAACGGGAAAGCGGACAGCTCTATGCCAAATAACGATTTCCAATTCGCTACAGTTGACGAAGCCGCTGAAGAATTCCGACAGGGGCGGCCGATCGTCCTTGTAGATGATGAAGACCGCGAGAACGAAGGCGATATCACCATGGCCGCGGAAAAGGTTACGCCGGAAGCTATCAACTTCATGGCGAAATTTGGCCGCGGACTTATCTGCCTGACGCTCACCGAAGAACGTTGCGACGAATTGAGTTTGCCGCTGATGACGCCCATTAATACCGCGGCACATGGCACGCCATTTACGGAATCCATTGACGCGAGGCACGGAACCACGACTGGAATTAGCGCGGCGGATCGCGCGCTTACAATTCTTGCCGCGATTGACCCGCTTACTCGTCCTGCTGATCTCGCGCGGCCCGGACACATTTTTCCTTTGCGTGCAAAACGCGGCGGCGTGCTCGTCCGCGCCGGACAAACTGAAGCTTCAGTGGATTTAGCGCGCATCGCGGGCATGACGTCCGCCGGCGTGATTTGCGAAATCATGAACGACGACGGCACGATGGCGCGCGTGCCGCAGCTGATTGAATTTTGCCGCACGCATAATTTGAAAATGCTCACCGTGGCGGAATTAATTCGCTACCGCATGCAGCACGAGCGTTACGTTCATCGGGTGGCGGAAGCTCCGCTGGCGACCGCATACGGCGATTTCAAAATGATTGTTTATTCGAGTGAAGTGGATAACGAGCAGCACATCGCTCTGGTGCGCGGAGATTTGACGGACGCTACGGTGAAGGTGCCGCCGCTGGTCCGCGTGCATTCACATTGTTTGACGGGCGACGTTTTCAATTCCACGAGCTGCGACTGCCGCGAAATTATTGCACGTTCACTTCAGGCAATTGTCGCAGAAGGCCGAGGCGTGTTCGTCCATCTGCACCACACTGGACGTGGATTCGCTATTGATTCTGCGCCGACGCTTGCAGGCCAACTGCCGGGAATTCGCTACCACAAGCGCGGCGATCTGGATGGGGACGCGGCGCGCCAGCGCATGGTGCAACACGAAAGTGGAATCGGCGCGCAAATTTTGAGGGATCTCGGATTAACAGATATTCGCGTGCTGACAAATCATCCGCGCAAAGTAGTGGCGTTGGCAGGCTACGGCATCACCATCGCGGAGCAAGTGCCGCTCGACGCGCACGCGACAAAATCAACCCATCAAGTTTTGTAGCTCGCCTCTTCGGAGGTGAGGCTGCGTTAGTGGCATAGGCTTCAGCCTGCGCGCTTCTTCTCTTCCCGGCTACAATTTATTGCATGACAAAGACCAGACTCTCCGCGCCGCCCGGGTCTTTCGCTGGCGCACTCTTCTTCGCAGGCGGTGTCGTCGGTGTCTGTGCCTTCTTAGCCGCAGGCGTCTTCGCTGGCGTCTCCGTAGAAGCCGCAACAATCGGCTTCACCATCACATACTGCTTAATTTTTTCCAGCCGTCCAGCGCTAATCCCGCGCACCGCCAACAAATCTTCTACGCGCAAGAACGGCCCGCTCTTTTTCCGGTAGTCTAAAATACGCTGCGCCGTCACGGGACCAACACCCGGCAAACTGTGAAACTGATCGTACGTTGCTGTGTTCAAATCAAACGGCTTCGCAGGCGGGGGTAATTTTTTGGCTTTTTCCTGCGCGTCCACAACTGCGGAAACCGGACAAAGCGTCATCACCAACGCCAGGCCGCACAATCTGCGCAGCCAAAAGCGCCGGCGCAAATTCACATTCGCGTAGCTCTCCATACGTTCCTCCTTTGCGGCAAATCTTGTTGTCCAGGATGAACTTCGGCTAACGCCGCGAGAAAACGTGATCGTGAGAGGAATCTCGCAGCAAGTTGAAGTAGGTCAAAGAGCCAAGAAATGCCGGGACTGCAGCCGGATAGAGGACCCAAGTGGCTGGAGTAATATCAGAGGCACTATACGCTAATGGTAACAAAAGAAGCAAGTGGCTTTAGCTCACCAGCCCGGCCGCACCGCGAGCCGCCACATTAATCTTGCAGCCGCAAATCAGATTCTATTCCCCTGTGCGTCAAAAGTTTCCACGTCGCCGAACAATGCCGCCTGTTCACCGATTTGTGTGCGATCTCCGGCAATCACGATTTGCGAGTGCGCGGAATCGAAATATTTCCGCGCGGCAAGCAACACATCACCGGAAGTGAGGGCGCGGACGCGTTCGCGATACGTTTCTAGGTAATCGTCCGGCAAATCGTTCATCAAAACGGTTGCGAGTTGGCCGGCGATGCCGCCCTGCGTGCCGAGTCCGAGCGAGAAAACGCCGGTCATATAGTGCAGGGCGTCGGCAAGTTCCATCGCTTCCACCGGCAGCGACCGCATGCGATCGATTTCGTAGAAAACTTCGGTGAGCGTCGCGGCGACCACGTCATTGCGCACCGCGGCGTTGACACTGAAATATCCATGCTGCCGGAGCGAATGAGTTCCACTTCGCGGGCTATACGTGTAACCCTTCTGCTCGCGAATATTCATTACAAGCCGCGAATTAAATGCGCCACCGTAGATATTATTGGCGAGCGCCAGCCGAAGCCAGTCCGGGCTTTTCCGAGTGATCGCCATATTGCCAATCAGAATTTCCGATTGCACCGCGCCGGGAACGTGCACGAGATAGACGCGTCGGCTTTGAGCGGCAGGCGGCGCAGGTTGCGCGGCCACTGCGGGCGGAGCGCCTGTCCAATTTCCGAAAACACTTTCGATATCGGCAAACATTTTTTCGGCCGAGAAGTCTCCCACGGCTACGAGCAGCGCGCCGGACGGCCGATAATGTTCGCGATAGTAAGACGTAAGCGAATCGAGCGTGTACCCTTCCACCTGCGATTCCGAAGGCGCAATGGTCGCGTACGGATGCGCGCCGAAGAGCACTTTGCGCAAACGTTCCGAGGCAAGAAAATCCGGAGTTGTCCGCGCAATTTTCAATTCTTCGAGCTTCTGTCTTTTCTCGCGCTCGAATTGCTCAACGGGAAATGCTGCTTCGCGCGCTATTTCCGACGCCAATTCCATGAGAGGCCGTGAAAATTCGCTCAGTCCGCCAAACGCAACAGCGCTTGTATCTGCACCGGCACCGGTGGAAAGATCCGATCCCCATCGCCGCAGGTCTTCTTCAATTTGGCGGCTGGTGCGATGCGCGGTGCCGGTGCGCGCAACGGTAGCGGACATTTCGGCAAGTCCGGGCGTGGCGGCCACAGAATTTCCGCTGCGAAAAAATAATTCCGCGGTGAATTTCGGAATCGTGTGCGATTCGACGAGGGCAACTTCAAGGCCGTTGGATAATTTGCGGCGGAACTGGCGCGGCCATACAACCGGACGCTCTGGTCCGAGCGCCGGAATTTCCGCACGATTCAGTTTGGATGTGGGAGAAACCATTATGCGGCCTCTTTCTGCGAAGGCACGCGAAACACAATTGCCCGTTGAGATGGCGAGAGATATTTTTCTGCGGCGGCCTGCACCTGCGCGGGAGTGACCTTCATGAATCCGTCCAGAATTGAATTGATCAGCGTGGGATCGTTATCGAAGAGTGTGAAGCACGCGAGATAGTGCATCAGTCCGAATCGCGGAAAACTGGAACCATGACCGCCTTCGAGAGAAGAATAATATTCGGCGCGGAACTTCACTTTCACGTGTTCCAGTTCGTCGGCTTCAATCCCCTTTTTGCGCACGTCGTCCACAATCGCGTCATACGCCGCCATGATTTGATCGGCCGAAACTTCCGGCTTGTAAATCACCCGCGTCACTAGTTGCGAAGGGCCGTTGTAGTCGAATGGATCGCCGGTATCGCCCGCAGCTTCGACGGCGAGTTGCTGTTCCAGCACTAGACGCCGATAAAAACGACCGGCGCGTCCACCATGCAACGCGTGATCGAGCAAACTCATTGCGTACCAATCGGGAGTTCGTCGCGCAGGAAAACGGTATCCAATCGCGACCGCCGGAAGCGTGCCGAATTTTTCTTCGACGTTTCCGCGGCGCTCTTCCGTTTGCACAGGCTCGGTTGTATCGGCCTGCACCGGAGTCGGAATCGAAGGGATATCTTCAAAGTAGCGCTTCGCGAGCGTGAAGGCTTCTTCCATTTCAACGTCGCCAATAATTAACAGCACCGCGTTTGATGGTACGTAATATGTGTTGAAGAATTCGCGTACATCGACAAGAGTCGCTGCGTCCAAATCTGCAAATTCTCCGTAGAAATTATGCGCGTTTGCCCAGTTGCGAAATGCGACGGGCGGCAAATCCAGCCATGGAAAGCCGCCGTAGGGCTGATTCAGCACGTTCACGCGAACTTCTTCTTTTACGACGTCGCGCTGATTGCGAAGATTCTCGTCGTCCACTTTCAGCGCGCGCATGCGATCGGATTCGAGCCAGAGCATGCGCTCCAACGCGTTGGAAGGAACTGTTTCAAAATAATTTGTCAGGTCATAATGCGTGGAGCCGTTCAGCACGCCGCCGGAAGAATTTACCAGCTTGATATGCACCATTTTGCCGGCGTTTTCCGAGCCTTGAAACATCATGTGCTCGAAAAGATGCGCGAAACCGCTGCGTCCGTGCGGTTCCAGACGAAATCCAATATTGTAATAAACGCCGACGGTGACGAGCGGCGCGGTGCGCTCGGGTGAAACCACTACGCGCAATCCGTTCGCAAGTTTTCGGCTTTCCACTTCGATATGAAGTCCTGACAAGAGTGCCCCCTCGTAAAAATAATGGTGAACTAATTCTGGAAATATGCAGCGACTACCGTTCGCGACGTTTAGATGTCGCAAGCGCAGGTTTTAGTTTAGCAAGAACCGCGTCGGGACGCCGCGCCAGCACTCTGGCGCCAAGCCGGTGCATGGCAGCGTAGGCTTCGCGATATTCAACCGGGAATTTCTTCAGCGCTTTCATGTGCCCAGCTATGGTACCAAAATCGCCGCGCGCGGCCGGGCCGCTCCACGCAACATTGGCGCCAAATTTTTCAAAATTGGAAAGCACCTGGCGCGAAAGTTGCAGTAACGCAAGGCTTGCCTGACGCCGCGAAAATCCCACGCTGGTAAGAATTCGCGTGCCGGATTCAATCAGCGCCAAAACATGCGCAGCGGAAAACACTCCCGCGGAATGATAAGCGCTTTTATCCTGAATGCGCACGTGCACGGGAATTCCGCCGAGATCGTGAACGATTCGCCGCGCAACTTTCAACGCTTTCGACATTCCTTCGACGACCATCCACACGCCCTCCAGCGGTGGCGCAACGCGCGAAGAAAAACTTTGCAGCGGATGCAGTGAACCGACAAATGCGCCCAAGCGTTGCAGCGGTGCGAGTGCGCGGCTATCAAGCGCGCCGCTGGTGTGCAGAATTATTTTCCCGCGCCACTCTTCCCCGCCGATTTGCGCGAGCTGTTGCGCCAAGCCCGCGATTACGTCATCCGGCGCGGCTATCAGCACAATGCGCGTTTCCAAAATTAATCGCGAAAGTTTTCCGAACGGACGTCCGGCGCCAATGTATCTCGAGGCGCGCCGCGCCGTTGGCTGAGAACGCGTGACGACCGCCGTGATGTGCCATCCCGATTCGCGAAGCTGTTTTCCCAGCGCGCGGCCCACACGGCCCGCGCCAACAATTGCAATTGTTGTCGGCGTTACTTTCAAACTCACAATCTCTCCGGCGAATTCCAGTCCGACGACTTTTGGATGCTAGAATATCGTGTTTGGCAAATTCTCGCGCGAGAAAATAAAATTGCACATTTTTCTGACCATTGCTCTGGGAATTCCCGCGGTATTGTGGGCGATTCAGTCCGTGCGCGCCGGAATTGGAATGACGAAGCTTCCGCGCGTTGAACGATTTGCACTGCTAGAGACGTCAAAGTGTCCGCGCGTGACGATCATGTTTGCGGCGCGCGATGAAGCGGAGAAACTTTCGCCGGCGCTCACATCCTTATTATCTCTCGACTATCCGGATTACGAAGTGATTGCGGTGGATGATCGCTCTGCCGACGCCACTGGAAAAATAATGGACGAGCTTGCAGCGCGTGATTCGCGGTTGCGCGTGATTCACATCAGCGAACTCCCTGCCGGTTGGCTGGGAAAACCGCACGCGCTGAACGCCGCGTATCAGTTGGCAACCGCGCAGTGGCTGGTGTTCACGGATGCCGATGTTATTTTCGCGCCGGATTCTTTGAGTCGAATCATGAGACTTGCCGCCGAACAACGAATCGATCATCTCGCGCTGATGACGCAGATGACGATGGTTGGATTCTGGGAGCGCGTGGTGATGACGTACTTCGGGCTTGGATTTACTTTGGGCACCGAGCCGTGGCAAGCAAGCAATCCGAAGTCATCGAAATTTACTGGGATCGGCGCATTTCAATTAATGCGACGCGAAGTTTACGACGCTGTCGGCGGCCATCGCGAACTTGCGATGGAAGTGATCGAAGATATGAAAATGGGAAAGCTGGTGAAAAAGGCCGGCTTCCGTTCGCAGGCCGGATACGCTGCTCAGCACATTCGCGTGAGGTGGCAGGCTGGCTTGGGAAATCTGGTGCGCGGCACGACGAAGAATTTTTTTGCCGCCGCGTATTTTAATCTCCCGCTCGTTTGCACACAGGTATTCGGAATTTTTCTGATGAGCGTTTTTCCGTGGATCGCATTGCCCTGGCTGCTGATTACAAAAAGCTTCGGACTTCCACTTTTGTTTGCCGCGATCGCGGTTGGAATTGCGCTGTGCGTTCACGTTGCGTTGTCATTCGGCGCAAAGGCTTCGCCGCTCTACGGATTGACGCATCCGATTGGTGCGTTGATTTTTATGTGGATGCTGACTCGCTCGACGATTATTACGTTATCGCGCGGAGGAATTGTGTGGCGCGATACATTTTATCCGCTCGCTGATTTGCGTCGCGGAATGGTCTAAATCTTTTAGAAATTAGGTTGTCGTGCAGCTTTTCAAGCTACGATTGATTCTCCGTTTTTTCCGGTGGCGGAGCGAATAGTTCGCCCAAATCGCGTTGCTTCAATCCTCGGATGCGATCGCGCAACGCGGCGGCGCGCTCGAATTCAAATTTCTTTGCTGCTTCGCGCATCTGAATTTCCATTTGTTCGATTGCGTTGTGGAGCTGCTGTTCGGTCTTGATATCTTCCAAAACATAATCGTCGGTGGGAACCGTCAGATAATCGGCGCCGGAAATTGCGGCGAGCTGCATATCCACCGACTTGGTGATGCTGAGCGGAGTAATCCCGTGCTGCGCGTTATACGCAGTTTGCGTGGCGCGGCGGCGCGAAGTTTCGTCCATTGCTTTGCGCATGGAATCGGTGATCACGTCGGCATAAAGAATTGCGCGGCCTTCCAAATGGCGCGCGCAGCGGCCGATGGTTTGGATTAGAGCGGTCGCGCTGCGCAGATAGCCTTCCTTATCGGCGTCGAGAATGGCTACGAGCGAAACTTCGGGCAGATCCAATCCCTCGCGCAGCAAGTTGATGCCGATGAGCGCGTCAAATTCTCCTCGGCGCAAGATCCCGCAAAATGCGTATGCGTTCGAGCGTTTCAATTTCGCTGTGCATGTAGCGGCAGCGGATTCCGACTTCAGTGAAATATTCAGCCAAATCTTCCGACATACGCTTCGTCAGCGTTGTTACCAGCACTCGCTGATTTTGTTCTGCGCGTTTTCGGATTTCTTCCACTAAGTCGTCGACTTGCCCTTTTACTGGGCGAATCTCTACTTCGGGATCGACCAATCCTGTCGGACGAATTAACTGTTCAACCACCACACCCGCGGATTTTGTTAATTCGTACGGGCCGGGCGTGGCGGAAACATAGACCACTTGATTCACACGATTCTCAAATTCTTCAAATGTGAGCGGGCGATTATCGAGCGCGCTGGGCATACGGAAACCGTAGTCGACCAGAGTTTGCTTACGTGAACGATCACCGTGAAACATTCCGCGGACTTGCGGAATTGTCTGGTGCGCTTCGTCGGCAAACAGAACAAAATTATTGGGGATGTAATCGAATAGTGTTGGCGGCGCTTCGCCGGGCAAACGCCCCGCCATGTGACGCGAATAGTTTTCAATCCCGTGGCAATAGCCGATGGTGCGCATCATCTCTATGTCAAACAAAGTGCGCTGCCAGACGCGCTGCGCTTCCACGTAGCGGCCCTGCTTTTCCAGTTCCGGTTTCCACCAATCGAGTTCTTCGTGAATGCTTTTGATGGCGCGTTCGCGTTGCTCGGGCTGCATCACGTAATGCGTTTTCGGATAAATGGGAAGACGCGTGATCGGCTCGGGCGTTTCGCGAAGTTCGCCGGTGAGCGGGTCCATTTTTCGGATGGCGTCGATTTGATCGCCCCACATCTCGATGCGATAGGCCCAATCCTCGTAGGGCGGATAAATTTCGATGCGGTCGCCGCGCACGCGAAAAGTTCCGCGTCGCAAATCTTCCGAGCGTTCGTACTGAATGTCCACGAGCTTGCGCAGAATCGCTTCGCGCGCCGTGCTCATTCCTTTTTCTAGAAGGACCATCATTCCGTAATACGCTTCGGGCGAGCCGAGTCCGTAAATGCAGGAGACGGACGCGACGATGATCACGTCCTTACGCTCGAAGAGCGAGCGCGTGGCGCTCATGCGAAGCTTATCCAGCTCATCGTTGATCGTCGATTCTTTTTCGATGTATGTGTCCGACGACGGCAAATATGCTTCGGGCAAATAGTAATCGTAGTAGCTGACAAAATATTCGACGGCGTTGTTCGGAAAAAAACTGCGAAATTCGTGGAAGAGTTGCGCCGCGAGAGTTTTATTGTGCGCCATGATGAGCGCAGGGCGGTCCAGCGCTTCGATCACTTTCGCCATCGTGAATGTTTTGCCGGATCCAGTGACGCCGAGCAACACCTGATGCTTGTCGCCGGCGTTGATGCCGTTCACAAGTTGCGCGATGGCGGTTGGCTGATCACCGCGTGGTTCGTAGGTGCTAGATAGTTTAAATTTCATGATGTTGGTCGCAGATTCAGAGCAACGATTCCCCGGCGCGTCCGATGGTCAGAGCGCAATCAATCATTATACCTTTGGTTTAGAATCTATGGCGCGGGCGGAAGAAGCGCCAGATGCGAGTGGCTTTGCACTGAGCCTTGATATGTCATGTGTTCGCCATCTTCGTGCGTTAGCGTGAAATCCATTTTCTCGGTTGAGGATTGCGTGACGGAAACTAGCCGGCCGGAAATTATCGAGACATAACTTAGCGTGTCGCCTTCGCCCGTCCATGTGCCGGCTGTGGTCAGGCCCATTTTGCGATAGCTTTCGGGCGTGGCGTCTTTTCCGGAACGCGAACCGACCAGCGAAAGCTTGGTGAGAATTACGGCACAGGTTTCGCCGTTCGCTGGGGCGGGTGAAGACGCATTCGCGGCCAACTGGCATGGCTCGTTGCGTTCGTAAGTTGAGTGGCTGCGCCAAGTCAATCCTGCGAGCGGGGCGGACGGCACGGGCAAATCGGTCGTCCAAGTTTGGCCGATAATAATCCCTGCGCGAGGGCCATTCGCGCCGGAAGAAACTTGTCCGAGAGAATTGCGAATTGCATCCGCTGGAGTGCCGGGCCCGTCGCCGCCCTCGAAGCCTTCTATTTTGGAAATTTGTCCGGCGGCGTCCACGGTGTACTCGAATGACTTCCCTTCCAGCGCGCGATATTTTTCTTCGATGCTGACGGATTCCGGATCGTAGGAGCCGCTTTCGGCGGTAGCCTCAGATTTTTCATACGTCGAGCGCAAACGCATCGTGCCGGTCGGATTTCCTTGCACATTTTTTTCGATAGAGAGAACTTCGAGACGCGTGATCGCGTTCCACACCACGGTTAATTTTGTTGATCCCTGCGGGTCACGAATTGCGCCGCCATGGCGTGCGTCTGTGATTGTGGTGGCTTGCATTTGATAGCGGATGACTTGTCCTTGAACATATTGCGGAGTGAGGGTGACTTTCTGCGGCGCGGTTGCGGATTTCTGCGCGAATAATTTCGCGGACGGTGATTGCGCGCAGATTGCGCTAACGGCTGCCATTACCAGAATTACCGGGAGCAACTGTGCACGGAGTCTCATCGCAAACTTGGATGCTGATTTCGACAAAAAGGCGTCCTCGATATTGTGGCGATTTTTCCAATCCTTCAACTGGAGCAAGAGTCCAAAGTATATCGCGAGTTGCGGAGCGACTGGCGGACATCAAGCGTAAATCGTTGAGAGCTAGAGTGCTCAATGATTCCGCATGAAAATGCGCGGTAGCGTTGCCTTCGGCTGATTTTTCCCCGCCGCTCGTTACCGTGCCGGTGATTTCCTGAGTTGTTTGCAATTTAACGGTTGGCTCGCCGCGTTGGCGAATTCCCGATGGTGGCGCTAACCATTCGCCGGATTCAGACGCGGTGATTGCGGTCCATTCGGCGAACTGAACTGTGCGCGGTTCTTGCCAGTGCTCGCCGAAATTGAGAGGACGCACGGGCAACGCGACTGTTGGGCGAAGCGCGCGAAGAAGCCATGCGGTCAGGACGCGCGGGGCAGACTCGTCGACTGGTGGAATCGCGTCCGCAGAGACACCTGAGATTTGGCCGGAACGAGATTCGCGGTAGTGGAGAGTGTTTGGCGTGGCCCATTTTGTAAGAGCCGATTCTGCGTCGGTGGCTAGTTTTCTTGTTTTTAAGTTTTCGCTTTCATCCGAGGCTGTGGTCGTAGATCCGAAGTTGGAAAGTTGTTCCTCAATTTCGGCTGAAGCGTCTGGATTGATGGAGATTATTTTTCGCGTGGTTTGCCAGGAAATATTTTGTTCCAGCCAACTGGAGATGGGTTGAAGAAAAGTTTTTGTGCCGATGAAAGTTGGTCGTTGTCCTTCGATTTCTGTGCGGATGCGGAGAGTTGTGCGGAACGTGGAAACGTTGTTTATTCGGAAAGTGCGGAGAGTGGGTTGATTTTGGGCGTGGCTTAGAGTGGCGGAAAGAGCAAGAAGCAGAATGGTGGTGATCGTCATCGTGAGGAGGGGGCGGTGATGGGTCTTTGACGACATGATTTCCTGTGGCGCGATTATGTATTTGTTTGCACGGAAGAATTAATCGCGCGGCGGGCGGGTCGTCATTCGCAAGAACGGACCCGCCCCTACAAAACAACGTAAACCGCTCACAGCCAGGAATGGCTGTGCCACACCCTATTGTTCGGCCGTGGTTGGTGCGTTCGCGCCGGCGCGTTTTAGTTTGCGATCGAAGAAATCCAGTTCTGCGTGATAGGCGTGGACCCAACTGTGCCACATCAGGAAGTCGTGGACTTCGTCGGGGAAAACGATTTGCTCGAATTGCACGCCCTGTTGACGAAGCATTGGCACTAACTCCGTCATTTGACCGAAGTAGACGTTGCGATCATCGTCGCCTTGCATCAACAACACCGGGGACTTCCACGTGGAGACGGATGCTACCGGCGAAGAATCACGCGCCAGACGCGAGGCTTCCGTGTTTTGCGCGGGCTGCTGGGTGACACCCGGCGGCAGCGGATTATTTGCGACTTGCTGGGACCAGTCGTGAACGCCGTGGAAGTCGACGCCAGCGGCGAAAAGATCGGAATTTCGCGCAAGACCCATCGCGGTTAAATATCCGCCGTAACTTCCGCCCCACAGGCCGAGGCGCGCGATGTCCACATCATCGCGACTGCGTAGAAAATTTGCGCCGGCTAGGATGTCTTGATACTCGGAAGCACCCTGACCGCCACGATTCGGCGCAGTGCGAAATGCGCGGCCGTATCCGATACCGCCGCGATAATTTACGGAGAGCACGATGTATCCGTGACTCGTCAAATATTGATTCATGCCGTAGGAATTTGAGTAGTAGTACATGTAATGCCAGCCGAGAAGCATTTCGCGAGAAGGGCCACCGTGCATAAAAATAATTGTCGGGCGTTTTTCTCCGGGCTTCAAATCTTTCGGGAGAAATAATTGGCCGTGAATTTCCGTGCCGTCGGCCGCTGAGAAAATAACTTGTTTCGGTGTGACGAGTTTATCGGCTGGAAAATCTTTGGGCCACGGCATCATGGCATGCGCTTTTCCGGACGCGGGCTGCGAAACGCTCCACGCGCGGGCGAACGGAGTGGCGGGATGCTGGGCGTCGGAACCGAAATAGACGACCCACTTTCCGCTGGCGGTTGTTACGGGCATCCATTCAATTGCCTCGCCGCTTGTAAGGGCCACGGGTGCGCCCCCGCCGACGGAAACTTGCCACAGGTGTCGGCGATCAATATCGCCACAATTGGAATTAAATAAAATGATTTTGCGGTCGGCAGTGAATGACATTGTTTCGTATTCGCATTCGCCGGGAGTGAGGAGTTCGGCCTGACCGCCGGTGCTTGCTACGGAATAGAGATGCTGCCAGCCGTCAATTTCAGATACGAAAACAATGCGATTGTCGGCGCCCCAATTTAGAACGTCATGTTGAACGGCCAGGCTGCCGGTGCCGCCGTTCGTTTGATATACGCGCTGCACGTCGTTTGTTGCAACATTATATAGAGTGATTGCCGGGCCGCCGCCTGCACCGCCGCGGCCGCCGCGCCCCCCGCGGCCAGAACCGCCACCACCGCCGCCCCGGCCGAATCCACCAAATCCGCCGGACCGCATGAACGCGATATATTTTCCGTCCGGTGACCAGCGCGGATTGCTATCGCTATCGGTGGTCGGCACGACATAACTGATTTCTTTTTTCGCCACATCATAAATCGCAATTAGCGAATGGCTGGCGCGATTTGTGGTGAATGCGAATTTCTTGCCGTCGGGCGCCCATTCGATGCCACTATTTTCGCCGCGCATGTAAATTTCTGTAGGCTTGGCGCCGCCGATTGATGCGATCCAGATTTTGTTTTCTTTTTCATACGCGACGTAGCCTGAAACCGGCGTACTGTGCGGGGAAATGTGCGGATGATTTCCGGCGTCTATTTTATGCGGAGCGGATCCGGCCCAACTGATGGTCCAGACGGATTGATCGACGCCAGCGGGATCGCTTGCCGGATCAGGCAGTTCGCCTTCGCGATTTTTGTCGCCGCCGCGGACGTATCCGATTAGGGCGCCGTCGCTGGAAAAATCGAGGTCGGTGATTTCCTGGCCGTCATCGGCGCCGTAGTGCGTGATTTGTTTCGCGTTCCAATCCGGCGCTTCCGCGCCCCAGATATTTCTGCGGCCAAGCGTGTTGGAAACCCAAGCCACACGATCACCTTTCGGCGCGGCGATCATGGAAGTTGTTTCGGGGAAAGAAAAACTCAGGAATTGTTCGATGCTGAATGGTTCGTTCATTGCGTTCGCGGATGATTTCGGAGTTGCGGCGGGCGCGGCCGGAGCTTTCGTAACCGGCGCTTGCTTCATGGCCGGCGCGGGCGATTGCGCTGGCGCTGATTTGTTTGGCGTCTGCGCATTAGCTGCGGACGTCATCAGCATAACGGATGCGGAGATACAGATTACGGAAATGGTCGAAACAATTTTGCGATTCATATTTCGCATGGCGATGCCCCCTTACAAAATGGCGAGTGGATATTATGTCCGGTGCGATTCGGATGCAACATGGAAAGTGATGCGAACTTAGTGGCGAACGGCGGCGGGCTCTGGAAGAGTGGCACCCGTTGGAAAAAGCTCAAAAGAAACGTGTGGCGCTTCGAGCAAGCCTGAAACGCGAATAAACCGGTTCGCGGCGTGCGAATCAACACGCGCGTTGGCGACGGATTGCGGCGGGCGCCAAAAATCAATTTGAATTGCGCGGGAAAAATCCGAAGAGCCTTTGCCGTCGAACAATCCATTGGCGGCGACGAGCGCAATTTTCTGGAAATGAAATTTGCGGGCATCCACGGCAATTTCCGCGTTCACAAGAGAAAATTGTTCGCCCGGCATGGAAGACGCGGCGTCTTGCGTTGATGGCGAGGACAAATCAACGCCGCGAATTGCGAATCGCGTGGCGGAAAGACGTGCGTCGCCCTTTAGCGTGTCCAACAATTGTTCGCGGCCGATGCCGTGGAAAGAAAGTTTCACATCGCCAGAGAGTTGGCCGGTAAGACGATTACGCAAATCAGCGTTGGTTCCGGAGAGATCGGCGACGTCCACATTTTTCACGGTAGCGTGCAGCCAGTATGTCGGATCGGCGTCCAGACTTGTGCGCAAGCCGCCGGAAATTGTGCCGCCATTTAGTTTGGCTTCAAATTCCGAGAAATTCACGTTACGGCCGAGCATTTCAATTTGCGCGCGAAGCGATTGCACTTCAATCGGCGCAAGAATGAATGTGTCTGCATGCAAAGTGCCGCGCGCGTGGAGTTGCGAAAGTGGACCGGGCGTGGAAATTTGCGGCGCAGCATTCCCAGCTGAAGTAAAAATGCGCGCGAGCCAATTCGGCCTGGCGCGAGGACCAATCCAGCGATCGAGTTCGGTGGCGTCAAGATGATCCGCGGCAAGATCGAATTGCCATTCAGGAGTCGATCCATTTACTGCCGGCGATGCGAGGTCGTTGCGCCAAATGGTTCCCTGCCAGTGCGCGCCGAGTGCTGCGGCTTTTACGATAGTGACGCGCGGCTCATTCGGCTTCAATTCGATTTTTGCGTCTTCAATTTCCACCGATTGATTCAGTAGCGGAAGTCTCAGCGTCAAGTTATGCGGAGACACTTGTCCCGTGGGCCGGGCAAATTTTTCGCGCAGAATTCCCTGCCATCGCAGGTCCGCTTCGAGGCCACCCTCAACTTGCCAATTTGAATTGAGCGGACGGCCGATGAGCCGGGCGGCATTCAAGAAATCCTCGAAGTGAGCGAAATCACCGCGCACGGCCATGTCGTAATTCCATGCTGCCAATTTATTTTCGGGCGGTTTTGCATGCAGTATTCCACGCGGCTTCTTTGCTGACTTTTCCGCCGCCGCGGTCTCTTGAGAAAGTTTTGCGCGAAAACTAATCGTTCCGGCTGGCGCGCGTACCGCGCCTGCATTCGCGGCCACCACGTCCTGAAGTTTTGTGGAATTTGCAATTGTCCAAACAATCGGCAGAAGTTCCGCAGAGTCAGGATCGAAGCGAGTTTCGATCGGGCCGGATTTCGAGAGAGTTAGTCCGCCGGAGCGAATCGTCGCGCCATCAGATTGTATTTTTCCGGCACGGGCGCGGAGCGGCCAGCCGGCTAATTTCATGTCAGTCGTGAGAAATCCTTCGGCAGTGAGTCCTTCAGCGACGCCGGGTTGGAACGATCGATACCACGCGAAAATATCTTCAAACGAAATTCCCGACGATTTCAAATCGACTTCCGGCGCGATTCCGTGAGCCCAGTCAACAGTTCCGGTTCCTTCAATTTTTGAGTGGGGCGCTTCGACGGACAATTTCTGAAGTGTGACTTGCGGCGAGGCGGCACTCCATTCGGCTTCGGCGCTCAAATTCGCGACGGGATTATCGGAGCGCGCGGGCATGTCCCAGCGATGTAGGCCGGAGATTCGCGCGCTAACAGAAATATTCCAGCGGACGGGAGAGCGCGCGGCGCTCACGTTTGTCTGCGCGGATTCGGGCTCCGTTTGCGCGACAACCTGCAATCCAAAATCGCCGCGAATGCCGGGATCATTTCCGAGCGCGAGGCGAAGCGCGTCGGCGAGCGATGCATCGCTCCAGGTGAGCGCAATATTTGCCGGATGCAAACGCGCGGAAGTGCCGGCGATAATTCCCGAAACGCTGAGCGTGCCGGACTGTTGCAAGTGCACCGTGGCGCGCAACGGATGTGCGGTGAGCGCCAGGCGCCACTGTCCAGCGCTTTCCTGTTCGATGGAGCCGTTAAGATCCTCCAGCGCGAATGGGCGGCGATCGATTCCGCGGCTAAAATTGATTCGGCCCGAGTCAATTTCGATTCGAGAAAGTTGCGCGGCGGTACGACGCGATGGCCCAGCGGCAGAATCAGATGCGGTTTTCGGATTCGTTGGAGGAGGCAGCCAGCTTTCCACATTCCAGCGGCCGTCATCATTGCGCACCAGATTCAAACTCGGATGAGAAAGTTCCAGAGTGCCGAGCTCCAGTTTTGCGAGGAAAAGCGAACGCCAGCGCGGACTTGCAACGATGCTGTCAGCGCGCAAAAAATATTCCTGGCCGAAGCGCGGATCTTCGCTTATGGTCACGCGCTCGGCAACAACTCCGGGCGTTGGAATCCAGCGAATCGAAAACTTACTTACGTACACCGGACGTCCGAAGGCCTGTTCGAGGCGCGTGGTTAGATACCGGCGGGCACTATTTGACGCGACGACACGCGAGAGAACCGCGGCGAGTGCAATGAAAATAAGCGCCAGCGCGAGCAGGGCGGTAAAAAGTTTGCGTGAACGCGGCTTGGACATTTTGGATAAGAGGTACCAGGCGGAACTAATTTACCAGAATGACCGGGATTCAGTGCACCTGATGAAACATTCGCTTCCATCGAGTTCGCGCGGGCAAATGTATCAGAGTGTCCGCGAATTCGTGAAGGCGCGCGCGAATTCCCAAATCTTCCCCGTTGTCGGCATCCGTTTCCACCGACCAGTAAATCATAACCGGGCCGCCCAAAATAGCTTGCCGGTCGACAAACCCCCAGTAGCGGCTATCGGAACTGCGATCGCGATTGTCGCCCATCGCAAAATATTTATTCGGCGGCACGACAAGTTCACCGTCTTCGACGTGACTCAGAAGTTCGCGTGACCATTCGGGACGAACCTCGGTCCGTAAATATCTTTGCGTGGTCGGCGGAAAAGTATCGCCGAAGGGATCGTACGGCACACTCGGATCGTGCACAACGTACGGCTCATTCTGGAGCACGCCATTTACGTAGACTTGCTGGTCCACGATGCGAATGCGGTCGCCCGGAACTCCGATTACACGTTTCACATAATACGGATGATCGTCGAACGGATATTTGAAAACAATAATGTCACCGTGTTGTACCGCGCGATACGGCATCAGTTTTTCGTACCAGGCTCCGGTGCCGCCAAAAATAAATTTATTTACAAGCAGGTGATCGCCAACCAATAAAGTCGGCTCCATGGATTGCGAAGGAATTTTGAATGATTGAACGACGAAACTTGTGCCGAAGAGCGCCAGCACGATCGTAACCAGCAGCGATTCCAGATATTCCCACGCGGAAACGTGTTCGCGCTCTTCGCCGTGGCTGGACGCAGTTGCCGCAGGCGGAGCTTCTGGTGGCAGAGAGGGCGGCAAAATATCGACGGTTTCCGTTGCGTCAGGCATTTGTTTTCTTGACCTTCCGCGCCGGCGCTTCGGCGGATTCCAAGAGCTTCGCCGTAACTTTCCGGGCGGCGGTCTGCTCGGCTTCTTTCTTGGTAAATCCTGTGCCGCTGGCCGAACCGTGACCTTCGACCGACGCTTCCACTTTGAAAACTTTTCTGTGGTCGGGGCCGGTTTCTTTCAGTACTCGATATTTCGCTGCGGGCCATGCGCGCGCCTGCAAAAGTTCCTGCAATTTTGATTTGTCGTCCGGGCCGCCGAGAATTCCGCCGGCCAGCGCGTCCTGCTGAAACGCTTCATTCAGAAGAGTTCTCTCGATCACATTGCGCGCCGCTTGTAATCCGCCGTCAAGATATACCGCGGCAATCACAGCTTCGTACGCGTCAGCAAGTATCGCGGATTTTTCCCGGCCACCGGTTTTTTCTTCGCCGCGTCCCAGCCGCAGGTGCGCACCCAATCCCATGCGACGAGCAGCCTCGGCGAGCGCGCCCGCATTCACTAAACTTGCGCGCGCCTTGGAAAGTTGGCCTTCCTGCCATTCCGGAAAACTGTGAAGAAGCGCTTCGCTCACGATCATTGTAAGAATTGCATCGCCCAGGAATTCGAGTTTTTCATTATCATCACTCGAGTTTCCTCCTGCGCCATTTTCAACACGTCTGCCGACACCACTGCCGAGATTTTTTTCAGTTTCGCCGATGTATTTTGAGACGATGTTGCTGGAAATTTCTTCAGCGGAATTTGCGGATTTTTCCGATGGCCAGGAACTGTGCGTTAGCGCGCGTTCCAGCCGCTCCGGACTTTGAAACTTATGCCCGAGCAGATCTTCAAGCTGCTCCCGCCCGGTTCCGGCCATCGGTAAATGCCTTTGTTACTTTCCTGCCTTAGCTGCTTCCTTCTTGGCGTTGTTCATTTGTTCCGTGCACATCGGAACCATTCGCTGATCGGTGTCCTTCACGCATTGTTGGAACGTTGTCACCGCTTCGTTAAACTGGCGATTCGCCTGATACGCCATACCTAGCAGATATAGGTCAACCGGGTCCGGCACAGAACCTTCGAGCTTGGTCGCCATTGCCAAAACCTTCGCCGCGTCTGCGTTCTTGCCTTCAAACAGATCGGTTTGGCCTAAGCCGCTGTAGCACATCGCGAGCTTGCCGTCTCTGGAACGCGCGAAGTCTGCGTCGGTAACACCGTCCGGCTTGACGAGACCGTTGAGCAAGGAGATGCATCTCGCGCTGTAATCTTCGACCGTCTTTTCTTTCGCTGCAGCATCGGCGCGATTGTCGGGGTCAATCTTTCGCGCGGTGGCTACGGACATCACAGCCAGTGCGTCGATATTGTCTTTGTTCATTTGCAGCGTCAAGCGGCCGTACTTAAACATATTGGTGTCGTCGCCCAATTGCATGTAGGCAGCGGCCAAAATCGAGTAAACAGTCTCGAGGTGATTGCTCTTCGGATACGCCTTGGCGAAACCTTCACCGGCTTTTGCCACGTCTTCCGGTTTCGACATTTGCATGCTCGAAACTTTCTTGAAATCGGCCTCTTCCTTCGGATCCAGAACCGGCGCCGCTGGTGTTGCTGGTGCAGCCTGTTTGGAGTCCGGCGGTGGGGTTTGCTGGGTCTGCTGGTTCGGCGGCGTGCTCATGCCCGAGCCCATGCCAGAAGATTGTCCCATGCTCTGCGCCATGGAAATTGCCGGCATCGCGAGCAACATTGCGATCGCCAAGCCCGATGCCTTCACTGTTAGATTCTTCATATTACTTTGTCCTTTCCTTCTCCGAAGAGGTCCTTCGATTATACGCCATAAGACGTGCTCTGCGTTCTGTTACGTTTCCAAATCCCGTCCAAATCCCAACCTTGTTCTTAATGCCACGCATTGGGATCAACCGGTTGCTGAAATGCCTTTTGCACGCCGCCCTGCGCCGCCTGGCGCGCCGACGCCGGAGCGCCAGGCACAGCCAAGGCCAATCGATATTCAGCCAATGCCTGCGGGCGATTATCGTCCAAATCGTCAAAGCGGCCTAAATAAACGTGCGCCCACGCGACGACACCTGCGTCACCGGGAGCAAGAGGAGCGTCGACCTTCACCGACTTTGTGACCGTTTGAAACAATGCCTTCGCGCGATCCGGATCCTGTTGCATCATCGCCGTCACGGCAAGTCCGTACACTGCGCGAGGCGTTCCCGGCCAGCGCTGATTCGCTTTCTCAAACACCGCTTGAGCGCCCTTCGGGTCTTTGGCGACGATCAAACTTTCGCCCTGTTCCAGCGTGCGTTCTTTTTCGATGGCTTCAGTTCTGGCGGCGAGCACAGCTACATCGACCGCAGTTTCGCTATCCGACTCCACAACTTCCGGCGCGAATTTCACGTCCTTCAGTCGGCGAGCTTCGTCGCCAGCGTTGATGGCCGCGGCCATTTCCGGAAAATACAATTGCATGGAAGGCTCGATCTGCTGGAATTTATCGAGTTGAGTTACAAGCGGGCGCACCAGAATGTAGCCATTGGCTTCCGCGGCATTTATCGCGATCTCGCGGTGATCAGCGGTCAGTCGATCCAGTTCGATTTCCACCGCACGAATCAAACACTCTGCGTAGAGTCCGGCGTAGTCATTCTTGTATTCATTCGGAAGCCGCGGCGCGACTGCGGCGATTTTCAGAAGCGAGCGCGAAGGCACGATGGCGGCGTCAAAATGCAACGGAAGCGGATCCAGCAAGAAATGTAGAAACGCGTGACGCAATTGCTCCAGCTTCAGATTCTCTGCGCCGTTCGTTACCGCTACGTAGTGATCCGAGACAGTTCGAAAATTCAAACTCCCGCCGGCGAGAGGCTCGACGTAAACAGTAAACGTTTGCGGGCTGTCGGAGCGCAATACCTCGCGCAAGTAACCAGTCGTCTCGAAAACAATCTTCGTCATCGGGGCTTGCAAACGCGCAACGACGGGATTGTAGGCGCTCTGAATTTGCCCCCACAACAGATCCAACTGCGCTTCAACGTAAAACTTCGCCAGAACCTCGTTGAAGTCTTCGAGAGTCATCACGTCGGGAGGAATTTCTTCCTGCCGCACGGCATAGGCAAAATTAGGCGCCGGTTCTACGACCATCGCGAATGAAATGTATCTCGAGAGAGTGGTCGCGCGATTGTTGTGCTCGTGATCTTTGTAATACGCGCGAAGTGCGTCAGTGGCAGGGCCGTGCATCTTCACCATTTTCTCGGCGACGGCTTCCCATTCCGGAGGCAGCGACCCCAGATTTGCTTCGGTGTTGTAACCGGAGGCCCAGAGGGCGCACATCACATCAAAAAGTTGAGGACTTGTTTCGATGCCGACTTTCGGAACAGCGACCTGCTTCACGTAAGGTTTCGGTGGAACAATCGGCTCGGGCGGCGCTTTTTTCTTTTGTGCAAAACCGGCGTTGCTGAGCAAAAGTGCGGCCATCACCGCGAAACGCGCAACGAGACGCGCTTGCGCCGGGTCGGCGTGACGGTGGTTGGAGAATTCATTGGCGCCAATTTCATTTGTGACAAGACAGGCCCCGCCCCAGTTCGGAAGCTTCTACTATGATGCGTTTCGGCTGGGAGACGTCTACGCAAACTTGAACAATTTACAGGTGTGTCGGGCGCTCGTCAAGAACACACACGCGCGCCGCGCAATTCAAACGTTGAAAAATCGCAAGGTTCCCATGCGACCTGACTAGGCTGCCTATCCCTTCACATCCACAGAACTGAAGCTCATGATCACTCTTCCACCAGCAATGCGGCGGCCGAAGCTTACTTCCGGATGGAAGCGAGACATCAGCAAAATCTGATCCAGCGAGCGGCGAACAGCGGCATTGTCTGGGCCGGCAAGAATGCGGTAGTCGACTACGTCTCCGTCAACGCCGACAGTTGCTTCAACGACCACTCCCTTTTTGGAGGCGGAATCGCCCAGTCCGGAAACTGAAAATCCGGCGAGAGTATCAATGCGAGCAGGTTGAAATGACATTGACGGCATTTCATCAATCACGCCCATCAAATTCCGCAGCGGGCCGCCTGCATACGACGGCAACACCAGCATGAATACCATGACGGCTGAAACCAATCCACCGGTTGCCGGAAGTGCCAGTGGAGCCAGAATGTTTTGGCGCATAAGGTCTGCGCGATCCAGGAAGCGGCGCAGCCATGTGACCGGATTTGAATTCTCTTTCGCACGCGCAAGCGCCATGCGAATTTCAACGCTCAGCGCGCTGGGAGCAGAAACGCGTTCAGTGTTTGCGAGCAATTGCTGCAATTTCTGATAGCGCGAAAGTTCCAAGCGGCACGGGCCGCAGCCTTCGATGTGAGCGTGAATCGACGCACGAGTGAAACGTCCGCCATCGGCGGGCAAGGCGCCGTCAAAGTAACCCGGCAAAAACACACGAACTTTTTCGCAGCTTAAACTTTTTGTCTTCACGTTCGGGTCCCGAACTGCGGTTGCACTCATTTTGCGCCTCCCGCCGAAAAACCCGCCATGCGGCGTCCTTCCGGCGTCCAACTTGAAATCCCGTTCGATTTAGCTTCGTGCCCGCGATTCGCTGATTCCAACTCGCCAGTCACATATCTCGCAGCACGAATTTCAGTCACTTCATGCGACGCGCTTGAAACCGTCGCCACAACTTCGTGCTCATGCGTCATCTCATGAAGAACCGGCTCGAGAATTTCTCTCAATGCTCGCCGTCCGCGGAGCACTCTTGACTTCACTGTGCCCACAGAAATATCCAATACCTCGCTGACCTCTTCGTACGAAAACCCTTCCAGATCCCGCAAGATAACTGTCGCCCGATACGCTTCCGGCACTTGCATCAGCGCGTGCTGCACAACTTCCCGCATTTCCTGCGCCGCCAAGGTTTCGTAAGGCGACTCCGTTTGCGCTTCAGGCTCCACAAATCCCGCGTCTGCTTCGCGTTCCGCTTCCAGCGAAATTTGCTGGCGCGAATGACGCCATCTCCACCGCTTGTGATTCAGTGCTTCGCGCACACCAATGCGATAGAGCCAGGTTTTCAGTGAACTGCCTCGGCGGAATCCGCGAATGCCGCGAAACGCCTTTAGGAAAACTTCCTGCGTGCAGTCAGCAGCGTCCGCAGAGTCTGCGAGCATGCCGTAAAGAAGGCTGAATACCGGGCCGTGGTAGTGGGTGACAAGCCAGTCAAATGCTTCGTCAGAGCCGCTCTGCAGCTCTGCGACCAGATCAGCTTCGTCCCGGCCCCATGGGAGCACGCGCGCCACGTCAGACACGCTACCCACCTTTCCAACCCTGCACTTCAGGGTCTTTCAGGCCGATTACCCGCGTTGCTCTCTTAGCGGTTCCCCGCCGTAGCAGCGCTCTCTGAATACTTTGACACCGGCCGGGAGAAAATAG
Organism: uncultured Acidobacteriota bacterium; assembly: GCA_963778235.1. Taxonomy (GTDB): domain Bacteria; phylum Acidobacteriota; class Terriglobia; order Acidiferrales; family UBA7541; genus DASTCZ01. The sequence continues at coordinate 873,709 of CAVZTQ010000001.1, forward strand.
TTCCCCGTATGATTGTGTTCCTGTCGGGAAAATTTCGCAATAGTACAGGGGTGGTACCGTCGGGCTGGTACCGGCTTTCAGCGTATTTGGGCCAAATAGCCACCCTCTAGCGGTTTCTAGTCGGTTCTTAGCGCCGTCATAGGCGAAATGGATGCCGCGCGCATCGCCGGAATTATCGCCGCGAAGAATGCAGCAATCGCGAGTGATCCTGAGGCCACAATCAGCGCAACGGGATCCCAGCTAGCGACACCGTAAAGCTCAGATGCAATAAGGCGTCCCGCGCCGATAGCCAGCGGCAAGCCGATTGCTAGTCCAATTGCTACTCGCAGAAACGCGCCTTGCAGAATTAGTTGGGCCACCTTCAGTTTATTCGCGCCCAGCGCCATGCGAATTCCTATTTCGTTTGTGCGCTGTGCAACGGTGTACGCGGTCACGCCGTAAAGTCCGATGACCGCGAGCACCAGCGCGACAATCCCGAAAAGTCCCGCAAGGCCGGCCACGGCGCGCTCTTGATCGAACGACAAATCAACTTGCTGCTGTAATGTACGAACGCTCGTGATCGTTAAGTCGGGATCCAAGTCTGATAGCATTTTCGTTAGCGTAGGCTCGAGCGTGCCGGGCGGAATGTTTGTAACCATCAAGATCCCACCGATGAAATGAGATTGCAGCTCGACGCGCGTCATCAGGGGATCTTTGTAATCCACATTTTGCGCGAGTGGAACGTAAAACATCGGAAACGCTGGGCGCGTTAACGCCCAGCTTGCAAACTTCGCGTCGCGCACTACTCCGACGATCCGGAACGTGCGCGAATTTTGCGGCAGGTCGAGACCGAAATGCTGATTGAGTGGATCTTCGCCATTCTTGAAAAACCGTTTCGCGAATGATTCGTTCACGATGGCCACCGGTGCGGAATTCTCGTTGTCCGCGGCGGTGAAGGCCCGCCCCTGTGTAATTTCCATGCCGAGATTCTTTAGATAGTCGGTGCTCACACGATCCCATGACGCGCCAGCATCCTCACCAACGCTCGGTGCCGCGTATCCGTCGACTAGAACCATTTCGCCCCAATTGTCTGTGAGCGGATTGTAGAGTGCGAGTCCGGCACCCTGCACTCCGGGAATTTGAATCAGTTTTTGTTCTATTTCGCGATAGAGCGAAGCTAATTTTGCCGGCGGATAAGTGGCCGGCGGATTATGCAACGCAACGAGCACGCGGCCGGGAACTTGGAATCCGAAATTTTGATGTTCCAGATTATTCAAACTTCGTCCAAGCATCGTAGCGCCGGCCACGAGCACAACCGACAAAGTTGCTTGCACGACGAGCAAGGCTTTCCGCGCGACCGAAGATCGATCCCGCGTAGCCCGTCCTGAGCCGCGCAGTGCTTCAGCAGGATCCGTGCGCGTTTCAAGCCAGGCGGGAGCCGCACCGAAAATAATTCCGGTCAGCAGAGCCAAAGCGAATGAGAAAGCCAGCACAATGAGTGAAGGCGTAGTCTGAATCGGAAGAAAATGCGATCCTTGAAACGCAAGATTCAGCAGCAAACGCGCGGCCGCCATGGCAACGAGAAGTCCCGCGATGCTTCCACCAATTGCAAGCAAAATACTTTCCGTCAAAGCTTGCGCGATGATTTGATTTCGCGTTGCGCCGATCGCCAGTCGTATCGCGGTCTGCCCGCGACGCGCAACAGCGCGCGCGAGCAACAGATTCGCGACGTTGGCACACGCAATCAGCAAAACTAATCCGCAAACGGAAAGTAAAATCTTCAGGCTGCGCGCGTATTGATCTTTCATCACGCCAACGCCCGCCCCTGCGGGAACTACGTTGACTACTTGCTTCGGAAGACCGTGAATTACGCCCGGCATCCAGTTGGCAGGATATCCGGCATCGTTCTGAAGCCAAACGCGCAGCACTCCAGTCAGGCGCGGAGCCATTCCGGTGATCGAAGCGCCCGGACGCAAGCGTCCGATGATGCGCAACCATGCGCCCTGTGACTGGCGCAAAAGTCCGCTTTCGCCGTCGAGTAGAGGCTCTTGTTGCGTTGGAATCCAAATGTCAGGAGGATCACCGCGCAAAGTCTCGCCGAAAAATCCCGGCGGCGCGACGCCGATTACTGTGAACGGATGACCTTCAATAACGAATGTCGATCCGATTACAGATGTGTCGCTCGCATACGAATTCTGCCAAACACGATGACTGATGACAGCAACGGGCGGGGATCCGGGCGTGTCATCTCCGTCCGAAAAAACGCGTCCGCCGAATGACCCGACGCCCAGCGTGGAGAAATAATTTCCAGTCACATACTCCGAGCGCAGTGGACGCGATGCAATTTCAATTCCTTGCCGTCGCACGGCGAGACGTCTAAGTCCGGCCTGAAACGCAGCCATCTGCTCAAATTCCGGCGCTGCCGCTTTCAGCCGCTCGTACAAAGGATACGAAAACATTCCCCAGTTATCTTGCGTGCCGGATTGCACGCAACAATTGCCTCCGTCACCGATGCGATACAGAGTGGCCGGATTTGTGACCGGCAACGAGCGCAGCATTACCGCGTTGATCAAAGTGAAGATAGCAGTGGTGCCGCCGATGCCGAGCGCGAGAGTGAGAATCGCAGTGGCCGTAAATACTGGCGCAAGCCGGAACTGGCGCAGCGCGTAACGAAGATTTCCGGCAAGATTCTGCATAGCGATGTGTTAGACGTAAAGCTGGGATGGATTGTCACTAAGGAAGCGTGCGACGCGCACGATTGACCGTGTTACACGTGTGCTATAGAATCAGCTACAACATCGCACGTCGATGAAATGTTGCACGACGGTGGGGCCGTGGCGCAGTTGGGAGCGCGCCTCGATGGCATCGAGGAGGCCGTGGGTTCGAATCCCATCGGCTCCACCAAATTTCTTCCACAGTTTTCGTTGAGATTTAAGCTGTTTCCCCCAACTGAATTCAGCGCGTGATTATTAATTCCAAAAAACTTCCAAGCAAAAAAAATGGGGCGGCCTTTTCAGGCCGCCCCGACATTCCGTTCAACTCCGCATTACGCGGAGCCTCCCGGGTTAGAAGTTAATTCTGCCCACCAACTGAACAATACGTCCTCCCGGATCTTGTGTCGTGTTGATGTCCGAGTACGCGCCGTTCGTGTTGGAGCTGCCCATCTGCCCAAACCGTGTGGATTGGGTGCTGATGCTGGCAGGTGAAACGCCGGGGCCGGTTGCCCAGTAGAAGTCGGCGTCGTTAAACGCGTTCAACGCTTCCATTCGCATCTCGAAGTTCACCCGTTCGGTAATCTTCGTGGTTTTCACCAACGAGATATCCGCACGGAAGAACGACGGGCCTGTGAAGAAAGGCTTGCTGCACAGCGATCCGGACACGTTGCATGGCTGGAAAACCGCTGAGTTCGCCTTTTGCAAGTTCGAGGCGAGCAAGTTTGTCGGCACGTAAGTCACCGCTCCTGCAATCTCCGTCTTGTTCGTCGTCAGCATGCTCTGAATCTGCTGGCGAGTGAGCCCGACGAGATTGATGCCAGGACCGTTGTTGTTGAACGTGTTCCCACCGGTCACGCCGCTGGTAACAAGTACGGGCTGGCCGGTCTGGAAACGCACGATCGAGTCAACTTCCCATCCACCGATAATGCGGTTCACAAAGCCATTTTGGGAGCTAATGCGGTGGCCCGAGCCGAACGGCAGCGCGTATACCACCTGACCCTTAATCGCATGTGCAGCATTGAACGGTGCTGGACCTTTGTCGTAGCCCGGGTTTCGCAGCGTCGTGAACGTAAAGAAATTCAGTGCGCTGTTGGCCTGGTAGTTGGTAAGTGACTTGGAGAAGACGTACGAAACGTCGAACTGCAAGCCGTGGGTTGGCCGGTGACGAAGGTCAACCACCAACGCGTTGTAGGTTGACTGAGCGGCGTTGGCGGTGATGAACGATCCGCCGGTAGCCGTTGGGTTCACGACGAAGTAGTTCGACGGGAAACCAGCTGTTTGCATGTTCGCTAGGAACGACGTGAAGTTCGCGCTGCCGACTCCAATGCTGTTCGCAAAGGAGCCTGCACCGCCAGCTCCGAGTTCTGTGAGCAACGTGCTGTTAAAGAACAACGGGTTCGTCTGGTAGGCTGAACCCGCTGCCGAAGCAGTCGCAAGTTGGCCCGGCGTAATCACCGGTCCAAGTGTGACTACCTGGCCGTTCTTGAACGTTGCGGTGTTTCCGAACGCTGCTGTGTTGACCGTAACTGGCACTTGTCCTGCCAGATTCCAATCCGCAAAGCTGCTCGAACTGGTGGAAACGTTCGCCGCTAATACGCCAGCCGCCAACTCCGCATTCGTTTGCGCAGTGGTGCAAGCTGCTGCATTCGCTTGGCAGATCAACTCGTTGCTACGAGCGTGGTTGAACTCGGTCAGGAACCCGTTCTCGAAGATGTTCACTTCGTTCAGGTTGAACTGATCGGTCAAGCCAACGCCATGGTTCGCTTGATAGCGGATTTCCAGCGCCAAATTCGACGTGAGTTCACGTTGAATTCCGGCGTTCCAGGATTCCACCATCGGCGGTCGCAGGTTTGGATCAAATGCGTTCACACTTTGTCCGCCTGTCGGGCTGAGCGGGAAGAAGTTGCTCGCAGCTCCCGGATTCTGCGCAACAAAGTTCAATGGCGCAGCTTGGCCGAGTGCAACAGTGCCGGCTTGGAACTGACCATTCGTCGCATTGTTTGCATTCGCCGAAACTGAGCTTTGCGCTCCGGTGAATGGATTACCCTGCGCGATACCGGTGAAGGAATTCAACCCTTCACGGCTATACGCGATGGCGAAGCCAGCGCGGAGAACCGTCTTACCGGCTGCACCGAACAGGTGATGCGCCATGCCGTTGTCCCAGTTCGGCTGATAAGCAATACCGACGCTAGGCGCAAATGCCTTAAGGTACCTGTTGTACCAGGACCTGCCGGCATCGTTCACGAAGAACGCGTTCGCATTGCCCGCTGTGGTTCCGGGATGGAACAAGTTACCCGCGCCTGAAATACCAAATACGTCGTTGGTATTCTGAAGCATCGAGTACTGGTTCAGGTGATCCGAAGGCGGACCGCTGTATTCCCAGCGCAGTCCGTAGTTGAACGTGATGTTCGGACGGAAACGCCAGCTATCACCGGCGTAAACACCCATTTCAAACTGACGCAAAGCATCTTGCTGCTTCTGGCCAACTTGAAATTGTTTCGTCGCTTGGTTCAAGAAAACGTTTGCATTGAACGAGGTAACGCGTCCGACGAGCGAACCGTATAGACCTTCCGAGTTTGCCACGTCAGTCGAGGCCATGTTCGGCAGATTCGTCGAACTAAATGCGCCCGCAGCCGGATCGTTGTTTGTGTCGATGCCCAATCCAACGGTACCATTGGTACCGAAGAAGTCGTTCTCTTCGATGTACGTTGCGTCACCGCCGAAGGACCATTGGTGCGATCCCTTTGTCCAACCGAACGTGTCGTGCAGTTCCCCGACCGGAGTATTCCGGCCTTGAACTGCGGCGATCGGCTGGAACAGAGTGCTCACACCGGAAAGCAAAAAGGTGACCGGAATATTTGAGCCGAAGTTCGTGCTGACCGTCGGGAAGAAATTGTTGTTGATGCCGAGTCCGAAGTTAACCGGAGCCGACGCGATACCGAACCGGATTTCGTTGCTCATGTTGGAACCGATTGTCCATCGTTCCGCGATGACGAATAGGTTGCGGTTTGAGACCTGCGCTCCGATGCTGGTGCTGAATGGCGCGACCGGGAACGTAGCGTCGCGATTATTCAACAGGTCTGGCCCAGCAAAGAAATGCGCGTAATGATAGTCAAATTCAAGCGAGTGGTGCTTGCTCAAATTGTAGTCCAAGCGAACATCCGGATATTTACGCGAATTGCTCGTCCTTGCGTTGTATCCGATGGACTCTTGATACGGCGAAACCAGAGCGGATGAAACGGTCACACCCGGAGCCGTCGCTGAACCCTCAACCGCATTCAGGAACGGAAGAATCGTGGTGTTTGTCGCCGTCGGAAGACCAGCCACACCGCCACTCGCAGCAAGTCCACCTGCGCCTAGCAGCTTCGCGGTGCAAAGAGGATTTGTCGCGTTGCCGTTGCAAGTGATCCACGGTGCTGCCGCGAGTTGCGCTGCGGTCGGCAACGTGGGAACGGAGGTGCCGCCCACGGTAACCACCGGAACGTAGTTGAAATTACCCGCTGCTGCACCGGGAGTGTAGATGGTACGCGAACGCGTCACTGACTGCGGAAATTGGAAAAAGTCGAAGTCAGTGAAGAAGAACAATTTGTCCTTCAGGATTGGTCCGCCGACTTTGTAGCCGAAATCGTTCAACTGAACGGTCTGGCGCGGCAAACCCTGTGCGTTGTTAAAGTAGTAGTTGGAATTAAACGCGGTGTTGCGGTTGTATTCCCACACGCCGCCGTGGAACGCATTGCCGCCGCGCTTGCTAACATACGACATCTGCACTGCGCCTTGGCCCGTCTTTGACGGATCGTTTCCGCTCGTCGTGATTCCGAACTCTTCGACGTCGTCAATTCGCGGATCGTTATTCGCGAAGAATCCGTCGTTCGATTTCAGAACGTTATCCTGAGCGTTGATTCCGTCAAACGTGACGTTGATCGTTCCCTTCGGCAAACCCTCGAACGCCGAGTTACGCGGACCACCTACGGTCTGCGCTCCGGGATCGAGCGTCGCCAGCATTAACGCGCTGCGCGATACCAGCGGAAGGTTGGTGATAGAACGCCCGCTGACGGTCGCCTGCGTTGAGGTGTTCACAGTTTCCAACAGCTGTTGCCCGACGGTGACGTTTACTTCAATATTTGCGCCACCGACTTCAAGCTTAATTGGCAAGTCGTATGTTCGCGCCGTGATGATTTCCACGTCGTTGTTGATCGTCGTCTTGAAATTCGGCATGGACACGGTGACCTTATAATGTCCCGGCGGAAGTTCATTCACGGCGAAGTGGCCGTTTTCGCCGGTCTTCACCGACGGCAACGACGCATTGGTATTCGAGTCTGTGACCGTGACCGTGGCGCCCACTACCGCCTTGCCGTCAGGGTCAAGTACAGTCCCGATGAGAGATCCTGTCGTAGACTGCGCCATGGTACTAAAGCCCATGAATGCGCAGAGTGCGACCAGGCATAACAAGGAAACAATTCTCTTCACTGGTGTTCCTCCTTTTGAATCTGCCCCGATACTTCTTGAATGATCTGGTGCTTTTTTCTCCCGAGCCTGCTCAGACTTCGCTGTCGCGTCGCTCTCGGGAACGATCTGTTGCTATGCGGAGGAAAGATGCACGCGTCGGGCAAATGCAGTTAAACGCCGGATTTCGCAGGGAAAATCGTGGTAAATGCCGGTAAGCGCAGAAATGCCGGCGCCATGCATACTTTTCAGGGGATTTACCGCGAGATTGGCAGTGGTAAACGCAAATCGGAAATTTACTGCTCGAATAGACGCGGACTGGCGAGGAGTTTCCGCAAATTCATATCAACTTCGCTATGAGATTCGGAATATGAAATTACGTTCACAGAATATCGAAAACAGTAAATCGATGTCGATTCAGTGATTCATTAGACAAATTGAAACCGCTGTCAGAAATTACGCTGAACTACCTGTAAGAAAATACGTCGCAAAAATCGATATTCAGCCAACCTTTTGAAAGTTTCCGTCATCGGAATGAACAACGGCAGGTTGCGGGGTGTGTAGTGGACTCAATCTGCGCGGAAATTTTCGTCGAGAATCTTCCGGTCGGCGTTTGTTGCTTCCGGAATCAACGCGAACCGCGCTTACTTCAGAGGATTTGTTTGCTCGTTCATTCCTTTGAAGAATTTGAGGCCCGGAACGCGTGTGGAGTTAGCATAACTCTGTAAAACTTTTCACCGCGAATCGAATCCTACCCCGAAACTTTCTCGAATTTACGTACTCTAATCTTTCTTTACGTATTTACGGCGTAAAACGTAACACTCTCTTTCTTTGAACGTCTAAGTACGTAGCGGTTGTGCGTTCTTTGTGTCGGGCTTCAACAAGCTGTCGAGTTTGAAAAAGTGTGGCGGGTTCTGAGAAGGAGGTGCACTGTGCCGGATCATGTTTACTTCGAGGATTTCGACGTCGATCTCGACAATGGAGAAATTCGCAGGCAGGGCGTGCGCGTGCGTCTCCGCGGAAAACCATGCCAGATTCTCGTGACGCTTTTGCGGAAACCAGGAGAAGTTGTTACGCGCCAACAACTCATCGAATCACTTTGGTCTTCAAATACCTTTGTTGATTTTGACTCCAATCTGAAAACTGCGCTCAGCAACCTTCGCCGCGTGCTCGGCGATTCCGCTGACTATCCGCGCTTTGTCGAAACTGTGCAGGGCGTCGGCTACCGCTTCTTGCAGCCCGTTTCCAAAACTAAGCCGCAGACAGCAATTGAGTCTGAAAACTCTTCGCACGCGGAGAATGAAGATCCCAGTTCTCCATTTCCCGCTTCAAATGGCACGGAGCACGTTGACCCGAAATTCCTGAGAATTCCTGGCGGTTCGCTCGAAGAAAGCGACTGGAGACGCATCCTTTTGGCGTCGGTGGTTGTGATGATTACCGCCATTACGATTTTCGTGGCGTTTCGCGGGCAGCCTTCGGCAAACAATCACGACAAATCCGGGCGGGTGATGGTCATCATCCCATTCGAAAATCTCTCGGGGGACGCCTCTACGGAGTCGCTGAGCGACGGCATCACCAAACAAATGACGGACGCGCTCCAACAACAGTTGACCGGAAGAATGTCGGTGCTCGCGAATGGTTCCGCTCTTCCCTTCAAGCACACCCACAAAACTTTGGACAATATTTCAAAGGAACTGGGTGGCGTGGATTACGTCCTCGAAGGAACCGTCCGCCGCTCGTCTGACAATGTGGATATCGACGCAGAATTGTTCCGGGTTTCCGACCACAAGAGTATTTGGACTGGCACGTTTGAACACAAACTGGCCGACATCCAGGTATTTCAGCAGGACATTGCCGCGCACATTCTCGAATCGATCTCAGTTGAAATTATTCAAGCGGAACGACCCGACCTGCACAGCGGTTCTCTCGCCGACGACATCCTGCGTTTCCCGTCACGAGGACTGTAACGGCACCCGGCGTTTCAGATTGAAACGCGATCGTCTTCGTAAATCCCATTTAAAGAATGTACAAAACGTGACAGCGCGCCACCTCCTCCCTATCGCATATTCACAGCATGTACGTGGACCGGGTTTACCGTCTCCAGGTCGAATTTTCGGAGATATCCGAGCTTCTCGCTCGCTCTCCTAAAGTTGAACTGCGCGATCAACTCGCGCAGCGCCGCATGGAAATTGTCGCAGAAGCCAGCGAACTGGTCTTCGCGTTGGAAGCCACCGAGCGGGTCCGTCGGGTTCCCGTATGCGCGCCCGTATCTCGTGCACTCGTGTCCCTATCTCCGGACTAACGCCCCAAATCACCGCCGCCGCACTTGGTCTGCAAGCGTTCTGAATATACAATCCCCTCAGTACATCCACTTACCCTGCCAGATGCGTACTTCTGGTAGCGCCACTGAGGCTTAGTGTCCGCAGCACCTAGCACCGAACGAAGTAACGCCGGGCCGGATCAATCCGATTGGTCGCTGCTGGCGCGCGTCGTCCAGAAGGACGAATCTGCGCTCGCGGCGCTTTACGACCGGTATTCGGGATTGGTGTACGCGGAAGCTTCGCGGATTCTTCGTGACAAGGGCGCGGCAGAAGAAATTTTGCAGGATATTTTCTATCAAGTTTGGCGAACCGCGGAAAAATTCGATCCGCAACGCGGTTCGTTGCCAGGATGGCTGCTTGTGGTTGCACGCAATCGCGCAATTTCCAAGTTGCGCAAGCGTAGCACCAGCGGCGACGATGAGCTGAACGAAAATGTGGTGGCGTGCCCGTTCAATTTGGAATCGGCGGCTTCGCAGAATCAGTTACTGGGACGCGTGCGCGGCGCGATGGAAAGTTTGCCGCAAGGCCAACGCGAAGCAATTGAGTTGGCGTATTTTGAAGGAATGACGCACAGCGAAATTGCGTCTAAGACAGGTGAGGCGCTCGGAACTGTGAAGACGCGCATTCGCTCTGCGCTGGAAGTTTTGCGGCGCGCAGTTGGATTTACAAATCCAAGCGGAATGACAAAAGAGGTTGGATAGCAAATTAACGTGACCAACGAACATCCATATCGCGAAGAAGATTTCGATCTCTACGCGCTCGGCGTGCTGGAAGGCGACGAGCTGCGCGGAATCGAAACCCACGTAAATTCTTGCGCTGACTGTGCGCAGAAAGCCGCGGAAGCGCGCGGACGAATCGCCGTGCTCGCATTATCCGCGCCGCCGCAGGAACCTTCGCTCGAAGTGCGCCAGCGCCTGATGACACGCATTCGCGCGGAAGCAGGCCTCGCGCGCCCCATGGCCGGTGCGCGTCAAGAACGCGCGCCTTCACATATCTGGAATTTCGTTTGGGGCGCGGTAGCGATGGCGCTCGCGATTTTCGCCATCTACTTGTGGAACTCGAACAAGATTCTGCAAGACGAATTGACTCGCCAGGAAGCTGCGATGAAGCAGCAAATGGAACTGACCCAGCGCGCCCGTGCGCTCGTAGCGTTAATCAATTCGCCGCAAACCGCTACAGTGGATCTCGCTGCGAAGGCGCCAATCACGACAGGCTCCGGCCGCGTCCTTTATAATTCTCAGCAAGGCGCTCTGATCTACTCGGGTGTATTGCCGCCGCTCGCCGCGGGCAAATCCTACGAACTCTGGGTGATTCCACAAACCGGAAATCCAATTGCCGCAGGCGTTTTCTCAGTAGATCCCAACGGCAATGGAGAAGTCGTTCTGCCGAAAATTCCCGCAGGCGTTTCCGCAAAAGCATTCGCCGTAACCATCGAACCCGCTGGCGGAGGCACCGCGCCAACAGGTCCGATGGCGCAAGTTGGAGCAGGATTGTAGTCTAGATTTCTTGCCCGAATAATTCGCCCATCACTTCTTGCCCTTCGGCGGTTTTGCTTTCCGATAAGCTTTGTCCAGGATTTCCAATGCCGTGCTTAATTCCTCCGCGGTGGTCAATTTAAACAGCGTCCACTTCTTCCCTTCCTGCTTCTCACTTGCGTCCGCGAACTTGTACATGATCGACTCAGCGTTCTCGAATGCGCGCTTGTCAGGAATCATCGCGAAAACGATTTTGCCGCGATAGAACGCGCGCATTCCGAACATTGGATTCGTGCGCACGTCAGGCCAGCGAAGCATTTCATCGCCGAGCATCACGCACATACGTCGCATTTCTTCGGAGATGCGCGGAAGTTTTGGACGTTTCATTTCCAGCACTCCAAGTCGAGTGTACCTCGATTGCCAATTTGCAATTCATGCTGATAGATTTGCGAGAGTCAGCCAATCAAGCGGAGAATATCATCATGACGACGAAAGACTTTCAGCGGATCGCACTAAGTCTGCCGGAAACAGCGGAAGGCCAGCACTTCGGCAATGCTGATTTTCGCGTGGACGGAAAAATATTCGCGACACTTTCGCTCGCGAAAGAAGGCTTCGGCGTCCTGCTGCTTACCCCGGAACAGCAAGCCGGAATGATTGATGACGAGCCAAAAATATTTTCGCCCGTACCCGGCGGATGGGGCCGCAAAGGCTCAACGCGCGTGTCGCTCGCGAAAGTTCCGCGTGACATTTTGGAAGCAGCTTTGCGCACCGCGTGGCGCAGAAAAGCGCCGAAGCGCCTTCTGGCCACGAAGTCGAAATAGTCCGCTCTACTTGCCTTGTATCGAAATTAATTCCACTTCAAAAATCAGCGTGGCATTCGGCGCAATATCCGCTCCTGCGCCGCGCTCGCCATACGCAAGATCCGAAGGAACAAATAATTGCCACTTGGATCCGACGGGCATCAATTGCAAAGCTTCCTGCCAGCCTTTAATTACGCGGCCAACTGGAAAACTTGCGGGCTGGCCGCGCTTGTAGGAACTATCAAATTCCGTTCCGTTCAAAAGTGTGCCGCGATAATTGCAAATCACCGTGTCAGCGGCGGTTGGTTTCTGCCCAGTTCCCGCTGTAATGATTTTGTACTGCATTCCGCTCGGCAGCGTCACGACTCCATCTTTAGTTTTATTCGCCGCCAGAAAATCTGCGCCTTCTTTTTTGTTGATCTCGCCCATTTGCTTTGCAGCCTCCGCTGCCTTCGCCGCCATTTCATTTTGCAGAACGCCCAACGCCGCGGCCATTTCGTCTTCGGTCATTAAAGTTTTTCCACCAAACAACACATCCCGCACGCCCTGCACAAATGCATTTTGATCCAGATCCAGCGGCTGCGCCTTCACCGTGTGGGCGATATTCATTCCAAGCGCGTAACTGGTTTTTTCTTTTTCATTATCCAGTGCGACAACAGATTTATTCGCGGTCGCAGCACCCGTAGCGGGCGGTTTCGCGGCTGGCGGCTTTGCCGTTGTGCCCGAGGATTGTGTCGCAGGCGGTTTCGCCGCCGTGCCGGTCTGCGCGGATGCGACTGGAACTTGCAATGCGACTCCGATTCCCAATACGCATACAGAAATGATTGTAAGTTTTCGCATAATGTCGATTCTCCCACCTCGGATGAAAAGTTTCAAATTGAACTCGTGCGGCGAAAAATTTAATTTTTCGGAGCCGCCGCCCTCTTCGTTGTGGCAGGTTTCTTCGGCGCAGCTCCACACGCCGCCAGCGTCACCCACTGCCGCGGATTCACCGGAACCGCGTCCACGTCAATTAGCCAATGAAGATGCGGCCCATTCGCGCGTCCCGTTGCGCCGACGTACCCGATCACGTCGCCCTTATTCACGTGCGCGCCGGGCTGCACCGCTATTTTTGACATGTGCAAATACATCGTCTCCAGTCCCTGCCCGTGGTCGATTGCAACAGTGCCTCCTAGAACTGTAAATGGTTTCGCAATTTTCACCTCGCCCGCAGCAGCAGCGCGAATCGGACTTCCCGCCGCTGCCCGCTGATCCACTCCGCCATGAAATTCACCAGTCGGTTTTCCATTGTGGAGACGCTTCACGCCAAAGGGAGAGAGCATGCATCCAGTAACAGGCGTGACAAACGGATCGTCCCAGAATTTTTCATTCGACACAGTGCCTCGAAACGCCGCCAGCGTTTGAATTTCTTCCGGCGACGATTTCAACTCCTCAATCTGCGGCGCCAGATTCACATTTTGCGTTGGAAAAACTGTCGGAAGAATGACGAGCTTCGCGGAATCAATCGAACTTCCATCCGCAGAAAGAAACTCAACCGAATATGTCCCGGGAATATCCAAAACAGCGACGGGCATCAGCGCCTGCGACGTGCCATCCGCCTGCTTAAACATTTTTACCGTACGATCTTTCAATCGCGCGCTGGCGATGCCGCCAGCGCCTTCGCACCGAAGTCGTACTGTTTCACCAAGCGGAATCGTTGCTGGCTTTACGGTGCACTGTTGCGCGTCCGCAACGCACGGGACCAGCGCAACAAAAACAATTGCCGCAAGGATTCTTAACGCTCGATCGTTCTGCGCTTTCTTCATTCTGAAAAGATAACACACCGTCCAATTTCAAGCCGCCCGCGTCGGCACGTAGGTAGCACCGACACTCTTGTCGGTGCGAGGTTTCTTCGCGGTCAAAAACACCTGCACCAACAGGAGTGTCGGTGCTACCGAAGCCACGTCACGGCCAAAAATTGTTTCTCGGATCCTTAGCCTCTCGCGCCGTGAAAAAATTCGCTTCGGCACAACTCCGCTCTACGACGTGCATCTTGCGCGGCGGATACTGCACGACGAGTCCGGCGGGAATTTCCGCTGTCACTGTGTAATCCCCTGCCGGAATTTCGGGAAATTCAAATTCTCCCCGTGCGTTTGTTTGCGTTGCTTGCCCGCCCGCTGGCCCCTGCAAGGTCACAAGTACATTTGCGATTCCATTCGGAAATCTGCTCTGTCTGGACGAATTGTCACGAGGCAAGTAGACGCCGCCCAGAATCCTCGCCGTCGGCGGCGCCGTCTTCAGACCGCGAAGAAAAACCAGATCGGGGTCGACGTCGCTCGTCACGAGGCGCGTGAGCGAACATCCACTCGTGGTGAAGGAACCTGTGTCCTTCCGAATCTCCGCAAATACAAGATAGCTGCTGCCAACTTCAAACGGGAAATAACACTCGCCATCACAGTTCAGCGACATGCGGATTTCGGCGTTTGCGCCGTCTACTCCCTTGAATCCATCGGTTACGGCGAACCGAACTTTCTCGTATTGGTCAGGCAAATATTCTGTTTTGCCGTCCGTAGTCACGGGGATTATTTCCTCGCCCAAGGTTCTGCTGACGGCTCTCCCGAAAAACACCGCTGGCGTGTGCACGTAGACCGCGCACACCGGCCCTTGCGTAGTGCACATTCCATTGGCGGTCGCCGCGACAATGCTAAGTAGAGATAGCACGCTCGAAGTAATTCGCATCGCTGTTTTCATGCTTCGCCTGTTCACGTGAACAGCCCGCAATTTCGTCCCAATCTTTTGGAGCGCTAAGGACATGAGTTTATTTACAAGAGTATAGAACCGTTGGCAGGCGCACAGGTTGCCTTAGATATCGTCTAGTCACTCGGTTCTTTCAACTTGGATAACGCAAGAAATCGCGGTCAGTGACGATCAGTCAGATGGAGACCTAATTGCGCAGGAGTTGGTCTGCGTCATTAGGCGCAGACCAACTCAGGAGTGCCGAAAACGGAGAGCTTTCCGCGAGCTAGATTCTGCCGAGCAATAAAAGTATCAGCAGGATTACCACCACGAGTCCGAGTCCCCCACTCGGGTAGTAACCCCAATTTCGGCTGTGCGGCCAGCTCGGCAAGCTACCAAGACTCAGCACAAGAAGAACCACCAACAAGATGATCAGCATTTTAGTCTGCCTCCGCGAACCATTGAACTTCATCACGGATATTTCAACCATCAGTGGAATCGTGTACTTGGCGCGCCGCATTCACGTAGATGGTGCTGTCAACGGAATTAGGAAACAGGGTGAGAAATTAAGATTTGTAACAGGGCACGAGTTTACTCGTGCCGTAACGACAGATCCAAACCAGGGCTTCAGCCCCTGCAAACCCCTTCGAATTCAATTCGAACAACTTTCCACAACCTTCCGCCACATATTTAGTACTGAGTACCATAGTTTACTTGACATCAAATGCCCACCCACGCTACCCTGGACCGCAGACTTGGACGATCCTTTCAGTCATCGCCCTTAAGACGAGCATCGTCCCACCTGCCGGAACGAGAAATCACTAGATTTCAGAAGAGCGTATATCAATATCAAAACAAACGACTTATAAGTCCTTTGTTTTCACACTGATTGCACGATTGCAGAACCTAACTCCTTTGATTTGATATTGATGCCCATAACGGGGGGGAGGGGGTGGGGTAATCAAGTGGTACTGTCCAAGCGCGTCCTGGCGGCCTCGCTTATTGCCCGCGCCAGCGCGAAGAGTTAGTAGCACCGACACTCTTGTCGGTGCACTTCGCAACGAGCAAGAACGCGCAAACAGAATCTATGCGTCATCAACGTATAGCAGAGCAGTTGGCGCGAACCCGCGCGATGAAATACAATGCCACCCCTATGGCCAAACTAACCTTTTTGGGTGCAGCAGGAACTGTTACCGGATCAAAATATTTGGTGGAAGCGAACGGCAAGCGGTTGATGGTCGACTGCGGACTTTTCCAAGGTACCACGGAATTGAAGCAGCGAAATTGGGAACCGATGCCCGAAGCGGCCTCAGTAGATTGGTTGGTACTGACGCACGCGCATCTGGATCATACCGGATGGATTCCTCGATTTTTGAAGGATGGATTTAAGGGCCCGATTTTTGCCAATGCCGCCACCCGCGAACTTTGCGGAGTGCTCCTGCCCGATTCCGGATACTTGCAGGAAGAGGACTCGCGAAACGCACAGCGTAAAGGCTACAGCCGTCACAATCCGGCGCTACCCCTTTATACCGAGGCAGAAGCCCAGCAGTGTTTGACGCGATTTGTGGAGAATTCGCGCACTGACTCATTCACGATCAGCCCGGAATTTTCTGTGCGTCAACATGATGCGGGACATATTCTAGGCTCGGCGAGTTTGGAGCTAACCATTACCGAAGGCGGCAAGAAAACTGTCGTGCTTTTTTCGGGCGATATCGGCCGTTATGGCGGACCGATCTTGAATAGCCCAGCGCCGCCGACACCCGCGGACATTCTGTTGTGCGAAACAACGTATGGCGATCGGGATCACCCGCTGGATTCGCCTTACGACGAAATGGCGGAAGTGGTGAATCGCGTGGTTAAGCGCGGCGGCGTGATTGTGATTCCCGCGTTCGCCGTGGACCGGACGCAATTAATAATGTACGTGCTTCATAAACTAGCAGTGGCCGGAAGGATTCCCAAGCTGCCAGTCTATGTCGATAGTCCGATGGCGATTAACGTGACGAGTTTTTATTTGAAGCATCCTGAGGAGAACAGTAAAGAATTTAATGCGGAAGTGTCTGCCGACGATCCGCTAGCCGTTCACACCGTGCATATGACGCGCACGTCGGAAGAATCGAAGGCCATCAACAACATCAAAGATCCGTGCATAATTATTTCCGCCAGCGGCATGGCAACCGGTGGACGAGTCTTGCATCACTTGGCACAGCGTCTACCCGATCCGAAAAACGCAGTGCTGCTTTGCGGATTTCAGGCCGAAGGAACCGGCGGTCGCGCGCTGCAGGACGGTGTGAAGACTTTTCGCGTGATGGGGCAAAGCGTCCCGGTAGCGGCGGAAATTGTGGACATGAAACAATTTTCGGCGCACGCCGGTCAAAGTGAACTGGTGAAATGGATCTCCGGGTTTGTCGTGCCGCCGCGGCAAACTTATCTTGTTCATGGAGAGCCACAGGCCGCGTTGGCATTTCAGAAAATCCTGAACGCACGGCCGGGATGGAAAGCTGACGTGGCAGTCTATCGGCAGACCGTCGATTTGAACGGATGAAGGCAGTTCCCGGTTTGTAATTGACGAGTAAGATCCGTTGCCTGTTGTTCATGTTAAACTGTGCGCAACTGGAGGAGAAATCTGTGCGCGCATTCGCACGTTTCGCCGCCCTTTCCGCGGTCATCCTTTTCATGGCGTCATTAGTTTCCGCCCAGCGCAATGGGCCTGTGGGACTGCGCCATGAAATCTCCGGGCGCATCACTTATGACGTGGACAATTCTCCGATGCAGAACGTGCCGATTCAACTCAAAACCGGCGCAGGGCAGGTAATCAGCACGGTATATTCAAGTCCGAGCGGTAATTTCAATTTTGAGGATCTTGCCGCCGGAACCTTCGTTCTAACCATTGAACTTCAGGGATATGAAAGAGTCGAGCGCGAAGCGCGGCTGACCACAATTCCCTCGCTTACTGTAAATATTGGCTTACATAAGGTTGCCGGAGCGCGGCCGGAATTTGGCGATAATGGCATCGTCAAAGGTGATGCGATTTCGGCGCGGGAATTAAGTTTGCCTTCCAAAGCACAGGAACAACTGGCGAAAGGCCGGGAACGGCTGTATCAGAAGCACGATCCGGCGGGGAGCTTGCCATTTTTCCGCAAGTTGCTGGAAATCTCGCCGGCGTTCTACGACGCATATTATTTGGAAGGAATTGCCTACACGCAGATGGGTCAGTTGAGCGCCGCCGAAGAGACCTTTCGCAAGGCGATTGACGGAAGCGATCATCATTTTGCCGAACCGTGTTTTGCCCTCGCTTCCCTGCTGACGGACAAGAAACAATTTGAAGATGCGGAGCTTCTGGCGCACGAAGGCATGACGCTGGATCCGGAAGCTTGGCGCGGATACTACGAAATGGCGCGAGTGTTGCTGGGCGAAGGCCGGTTCGCCGAGGCGGAAACGAACGGCATCGCAGCGCGAAAACGCAAAACGGATTTTCCGGGTCTCTATTTGATTCTCGCGAACATTCACATGCAACTGCACAAGAACGAGGACGTGCTGGAAGATGTGAATGCTTATTTGAATCTTGAGCCGGATGGACCTGCCAGCGGACAGGCGCGCCTAATTAGAGGTCAGATGGAAAAAGCGCTGGGGCATACTCCAACGACACCGGAGAAGTAGTCTGCAAGATTGGCGTGATATTATTGATTATAAGTTTGGGAGTGATCCATGCAGCGATTTGTGCGATCGAGTTTATTTTCCACAGCAGTTCTGATTTGTCTGCTGATTTCTGCCACGGCGGCGTTCTCGCAGAATAAAGGCATCCCTGGTTCAAATGAACCGGGGAACATCAGCGGAACCGTTACACTCCATGACAGCAACAAACCCGCTGCGCACGTAAAAGTGGAGATCCGAACGAACAGCGGCCAGTTAATTGATACCTATTTCACCGAATCGGATGGCAGGTTCAGCTCTGCGTCCATCCCTAACGGACAATATGTGATCACTGTGGAGTCGGAAGGATATAAACCGTACCGGCGAGAAGAAGAGCTGCTGGGTTATCCTGGCGTCCGCATGTACATCGCGCTGGATGCGATACCGGGAGAAAAGCCGCTACCCGCGGCTGCAGGACCCGCTGTATCGGCACGTGAATTAGGATTGCCACAAGATGCGCAAGAAGCGCTGCATCAGGGAACGGACGCGCTTTTTCAAAAGCATAACCCCTCAGCGAGCTTGCCGTTTTTCCAAAAAGTCTTAGTGATGGCGCCGGATTTTTACGAAGCCGCTTATTATCAAGGCGTGGCGTTGATGGAGCTTGGACGCAAGAAAGAAGCAGAAGATGCGTTCCGCAGCTCCGCTTCGCTTAGCGACGACAAATTTCCGGACGCAGACTTTGCGCTGGCGAATCTGCTGACCGATCAAAAGCAATTCGCCGAAGCGGAAAAACTGGTACGGGCCGGACTAGCGATGCAGCCCGACGCGTGGAACGGACAATTGGAATTAGCGCGAGTGCTACTGGCAACGGGCCGGTTTGCGGAAGCGGAGCAAAGCGCCCTCGCGGTGAAAAAAGTGAAGCCGGATTTTCCGCGAACCTATTTGCTGCTGGCCAATATTCATCAGCAATTGCACCGGAATGAGGCGGTGCTGGAAGATTTGAATACCTACTTGAAGATGTTTCCAAACGGGCCGTATGCTGGGCAGGCCAAGGCCATGAAAGAACAGACGGAAAAGGCCCTCGGCCGGCCTCCTACGCCGAACGAGCTTCTATAAGCTTTTTCGGCCCCGATGAAACTTGTTGAAAGTGGACGCTTACAATGGCCTGTGGATTTCGTGATATTTCTTTGGATCGTAGAAACCTTTTTCGAGGATGTTACGTCTATTGGAGTAAGACCACTCGCGGGGTAGGGAGCTACCTCCATAGGGCAACCGACCGTCAGCTCCCTATCCCATCCTCTTGTTTGCAATTCCATTTTTTAATTGATTCAGAACTTAAGGCGTCACAGTGATGTGCGGAGTTGCGCGCGTTGTTGGCATTGCGGGAATTTCCGTTGCGACCAACGCGATCACGAACATTGGAAATGGAGCGACGCGACCCCAGCGGACGACGTCCCAGTGAGCGCGGATAAATTTCACGTCGGGGCGCATGGTGAGGTCGAGAATCATGCGCTCTTCCCCTTTGTAAAATGCTTGCGGAAGCTTAATGATGGGGTGCGTGCCCCAGGCTTGGCCGTCCGCGGAGCCCCACACGGAAAGGTCCAGCGATTCCTGTTCGATTTGATCGATGATTTCCTGCGTGCAAATAAAAGTGCGCGTGGCGGAAGCGGAGACGTCAAACGATTCGCCATCGCCATTTTTTTCAACGCGCGTTCCGCGCGGAATTAATTCCAGATCCATCGCCATGCCGACTGCCTCCCGAGTAACGCCGGGATTTTATCACAGGCGTGCGGATTATTTTGGGGTTCGCGTGCGGGTGTAATAAGATGTCGGCCACCATGAATCCATACGCTTCTTATTTGGGGGAACGAGATCCGAACGAAGTAATTGCCGGCACCGCGAAAAAATTGCGGCAGTACGCGGATGTGTTTGGCTCGCGCCGTCTGGGTCAGGCGCCCGCGCCGGGAAAATGGAGCGCCCGGGAGATACTTTGTCATCTGGCGGATTGCGAAATTGTTTTTGCGTATCGATTGCGGCAGACAGCGGCTGAGGATCATCACGTGATCCAGCCGTTTGATCAGGATAAATGGGCGGCGAGTTACGCTGCTTATGATGGAGTTGCGGCGCTCGCGGTGTTTTCGTCGTTGAGGAATTGGAATATTTTATTTATTAAAAATGTTTCTCCGGAAACGATGGCGAAACACGTGACGCATCCGGAGCGCGGCGAGATGACTTTTAAGACTGTGGTGGAGACGATGGCCGGGCATGACATGAATCATTTGGGGCAGTTGGAGAGAATTGCGGCGCGATTGGCGTAGAATTTTTGCGTGTTGAGCGTTGAGTTGTTTTGTGTTGTTGAATTCCCGCCGTTGGGTTTCCGATTAAATTTTGAATTGGCGAAAAGAGCCGGCAGGATGCCGGCGCTACGAAAACGGATCTGCGATGCGTTCGGTGGATTTGGTGCGGCGGGCTGAAGAAGCCTCAGGGCTACGGAACGCCCTGAGCTACAGGGGCGAACCAAATTCTAGCGAGGGCGGAGCTTTGCGAGTCGGTCGGCGGCGGCTTGCAGTGTGGTTTCTTTTTTGCAGAATGTGAAGCGGACGATGCTGTGCCCGTCGACGGCTTTGTTGAAGAAGCTGGAGCCGGGGACAACGGCGACGCCGATTTCTTCGACTAGATAACGCGAGAAAGAAACGTCGTCGGGATAATGGAACGCGGAAATGTCCGTCATTATGTAGTACGCACCGCGCGGAACGAAGCAGCGGAGACCCGCTTTCGTCAACATTTCCACGGTGAAATCGCGTTTCGTTAAATATGTTGCAGCGAGGCGATTGTAATATTCTTCGGGCAGCGCCAAGGCGATCGCGCCTGCTTCTTGCAGCGGAGCGGCCGCACCTACGGTAAGAAAATCGTGAACTTTGCGAATGCTCGCGGTTACTTGCGGCGACGCAATTGCCCATCCGACGCGCCATCCGGTGACGCTATAGGTTTTGGACATGCCATTGATGGTGATGGTGCGATCGCGCATGCCTTCGAGGCTGGCCATGGAAATGTGCGTGGCGCCGTCATACAAAATGTGTTCGTAAATTTCGTCTGTGATGACGTAAGCATTCGCGCGAATGGCAAGATCGCGAACGAATTCCAATTCTTCGCGCGTAAAAACCTTTCCAGTGGGATTATTCGGAGTGTTCAGGATAATCGCTTTGGTTTGTGGAGTGAACGCGCGCGCCAATTCTTCGCGGTCGAATGTCCAATCCGGCGCTTGCAGTTTCACGAACCGCGCCGTAGCGCCGCTCAGAATTGCGTCGGGGCCATAATTCTCGTAGAAGGGCTCGAAGATGATGACTTCGTCGCCCGGATTTATGACAGCCATCATGGCGGACATCATCGCTTCAGTTGAGCCGCAGCAAACTGTGATTTCGCGTTCCGGATCGACTTCAACTCCTTGCGTGCGATGGAATTTTTTCGCGATGGCGTCGCGCAAAGATCTTGCGCCCCAGGTAATTGCGTATTGATTCACATCGCGGTCGATGGCTTCTTTCGCGGCTTGTTTAATTTCGGCGGGTGCGGGGAAATCCGGGAAACCTTGCGCGAGATTTACGGCACCATGCTTCGTGGCGAGACGAGTCATTTCCCGAATTACAGATTCAGTGAAAAGCGCGGCCTTGTGGCTGAGCGCGTTGCGCGCGGCGGATTGAATATTCGGTGCGGAATTGCTGGGCGTTGCGGCGTTCAGGATGCACCCCGAGTTTTTGATTTTGCGCCGTTAGACTTTATCGTCGTGGATTTCGCCGGCACGGCCGTCACCGGAGAATTGGCCGCGACGGCCGGCACCGGATTCAGGATGCGATAAATTTGCGCGTTGCGCATTACGATTTGCACGTAGTCACGCGTTTCCGTGAATGGAATTGATTCCACAAATTCCGCGACGTCATCATAATTCTTTTCGGACTTCCACAATTTTGAGCGATCTTCGCCGGCATTATATGCGGCGAGCGCGCCTTCCACACCGAACTGCGCGATTAAGTCGGCCAGATAAAGCGTGCCGAGTTGCACATTGTAATCGGGATCAAATAATTTTGCGCGCGAGTAGCGAAGATTCAGGCGCTTGGAAAGATGCGGCGCGGTTTTCGGCAGTACCTGCATCAGGCCAACGGCTCCAGCGTGTGAAACTGCGTCAGGCAAAAATGCGGATTCCTGACGCATTACGCCGGCGACAATCATGGGATCAACCTTTTCGCGCGAGGCGGCGGTCGAGACGCTGGAGTAAAACGGGAGCGGATAAAGCACGCGAGCGACGGACACGGGCATGTCTTCAACGCGACGCGCATCGGGCTGCGGATAGGCTTGTCTCGCGAGGGTGATACCCACACCGTAATGATCGGCGGCAGTGGCTGCCTGCGCCGCTTCGAGAAGCAAACGAGGCGCTGGAGAAATTCCATACGCGGTGCGTAATTCCAGTTCAGCGCTGGCGTCGAATCCAATCAAGCGCAACGCGGTGGCGCGGAACCAACGGGATTCGACTTCCGGCGGAACCGGTGCGTCAAGTGCGATGATTGGCGGGGCGTCTGGCACCACAGCAAGAATATCGGCGGGTTCGAGCGGTTGAGAACCAATGGCGGCGACTTTATCGGCGGCGCGCAAACCAAAAAATGTTTGCGGGAAACGCTGTGCGCCTTTCACATAAAAACTTCGCGCGCGCGGAAGATTTCCCGCGCGTTCTGCGGAGCGGCCGAGCCAGTAGAGCGCGTCAGGCACGGCGTTGTATGTGGGATATTTTCTGATGAACGCTTCGAGAAGCGAAACTGTTTCGGGGTTGCGATTCATGTACGCGGCCCAGGCAAAGCGCCACGCGGCGATGGGCGCTTCTTTGCCATTCGGAGCGGCGTCAACCGCGCGGCGGTAATAATCGGCGGCGCGCGGACGATCCAGCAAAACCCAATAGTAATTCCCTGCTACGAACAGACTCTCGGCGGTCCACTGATTCTGCGGAAATCGATTGGCGACTTCCGTGATCGCGTCGAGCATTTCTTTTTCGTGCTTTTCGTTGCGATACGCTTGCGAAAGAGAATAGAGACGCTCGGCTTCCGCGTCGGGATCGTTGAACTTCGGCGAAGTGAGCGACGACGCTCCGCCACCTTGCGACGACTTGCATTGCTGGATGCGCAGCTCGGCGTGATCGTGGTCCGCGCCACCAGCTTGCGGCAACTCGGCTTCAAATTCCTGACGCGCTTCACGCCAACGGTGCGCACCGAAAAGCGCTTCGCCGCGCGATTGTTGTTGCGCGAGTGGAACGCTGGGGAATGCGTCGCCAAGCTGACGGCTTAACTCCGGAATGCGCTGGCCCGCGGCGCGAGCTTCGTCGGTGAGCGGGAAACCGTAATAGAGCGCGAGATAATCTTTTGCGGCGGCGATGTTACTGCCGGATTTTTCACGAGCTTGTGCACGCAACAAAAGCAAAATAGATTTTTGCGACGAACGCGAATAAGCATCCAGCGCAGCGGCGGCGCCTTGCGCATTTCCCTGCGCGATAGTTCCTTCCGCGAAGGATTGCATGGCGAGATCGCTCATGACGCTATCGGGAAATTTCTTGCGGAACGCGGAAAGCTCGGCGATTCCCTCTTCATTGCGTCCGGACTGGCGCAGCGTTTGCGCGTGCCAGAACATTGCATATTCTTCCAAGCGCGACGGGCGCTGCTCGGCGGCGGCAAAATATTTCAGCGCGTCGGCTAGATGGTTGTGATCCAAATTGTAGTGACCAAGCGCGAGATTTGCGTAGAGACCGTATTCATCTTTCGCGTGAGCTTGCGCAAAGTCGGCGAGATGCTGTTCGGCTGCGGCGGAGGGCTTGTCGCGCAACGCCAGAGCTAAAACGTTAAGTTGCTGATCTACTTTTCCAGTGGCCGGCGCGGATGGAGCGGCTGTTTTTTTCGCTGCGGATGTTTTCGCAGACGCGGACGATTTCGTGGTTGCAGGCGCTTTCGTTGTCGACGCAGGTTTCTTCGCGGGTGGATTTTTCGTTTGCGCGCGTGTGATGGGCGCGAATGAGCTAGTGCAAATCAGCGCGACGGCAATCAACGAAAGGCGCGTCGAAAAACGCGCAGCGGCACGCGGCAGCATCGACGCGTCAGAATTAGAATCCATGTGCGGGATTCTACTGCTGAACTGGTTGGGACGAGTAGGGATATTCGCCAAGGGTTTCAGGATCGCCCTTGCCGAGCACTTCCACCATCCAATGATAAAAATAATCGACACCGTGACCGAGTATAGGTTGAAACCTGCGTTCATATTCTTTACGTGCCTTCCCGATTTCATCTTTTAGACGAATGCAGATGTCGTGCTGCTCACGCCCTTCTTGCACCTGCTTGGGCTTGAGCAACTGGATATCCTGCATTGAAACTTTTGCGACGCGATTCGCGCGGCGATGCATTTCCTGCTGATCCTGCGGCAGCGATGCTACGTCGAACGTGCCGGTGTCTGTAGTTGATGCGCCGTTCGATGAAGCCTCTGCAAATGTTTCCGCGTGCGATTCCACGCTGGATTCTTGAACGGGAAATTCCTGCGGCGGCTCGGACATTGGTTCAGAAATATTGTTCATCTTGGACGGCCGCGCTGTTGTATTCCGAACCGTCAATCGTTGTTGGCGGAGGCGCGGAAGAAACAGATTCGCCGGCAGAAATATCTTCAGCTTCGGAAATAGGCGCGCTTGCTGCGCTCATCGGAATCGGCGCGGAAGGCGCGGCTGCGAGATTCCTGCACGGGAATCGCGCGAACAGTTTCCATTTCGCGCGGAGCGTAATCGTCCCCACGGCGCGATGATTGTCCTGCGGACGCGATAAATCTTCCCAGAACTTCAAGTGATGCGCCGAGCGCGGCGGCGGTGGATTGCGCGCGCAATGTTGCGGAAAGCGCATTCGCGGGGCGGCTGGAGCCGCACGCGGAAATTAAATCCGCAACGGCCTGATGCAATTCTTCAGACTGCCGCTGCAGGCTTTCGAGATTCGAGCGTATCGCTCGCGATACGGCTTGATCCATCGAGCTGGATTCGGGCGTCATTTTGGCTTTCTCTCCAAATGAAAGGAGAGACCTCTAGTTTGATTCTCGGAGGGGCGGTTGGGGTTGTCAATATGCTGTAAGTACGTGTTTGCTACAGGAACACTGTTTGGTTGCGACTTGCAAGCTAGCTTCCCGGGCACAGGAAAAACTTACAGGTGTGACGGTGTACGTTTGGGCGGTTACTAGTTCACGTACGAGGCTGGCGCTTTATCTGCGCGCGATGACCAACGTAGGGTAGCCTTTTTATGTGAGTAAGATCCTGCTAATTCGGCCGCCTTCGGTATTTTCGGCTTCTACGTACAGCGCCCCGGTCACGATGCCGCTGGCGAATGCGTATTTGAGCGCAAACCTACTGAAGCATGGACATCAGGTATCCAACATCGACGCGTTGGGCGAAGACATCAACCACATCGACGTTTCGTATCATCCGCATGTGCGTTACCGCGGCATGTCCACCGAACGGATTCTGGAACGGATCACTGAGCGGCCCGACGGAATCGGCATATCCGTGATGTTTTCTCAGGATTGGCCGCACATCGAGGACATGATGAACGCAATTCACGCTAAGTTTCCGGATGTGCCGATACTTGCGGGCGGCGAACACCCCACGGCGGCTGGCGAATATGTTTTGCGGACTTGCCCGGCAGTGAAACACGTGGCGGTTGGCGAAGGTGAAGCTACGATTGTCGAATGGGCTGAATGGCTCGACGGCAAGCGGCTACTCGAAGACGTGGGCGGAATTCAGTATCTGGACCTGTTTGGAAATGTAAGGACAAACCCGGCGCGGGAGCGGATTCGCAATATTGACGATTTGCCGTGGCCGGCGTGGCATCTGTTCAATCTGGAACCGTATTTTGCGGTTGGCGAAGGCCATGGAGTCGAGCGCGGACGCAGCATGCCATTGGTCGCGACGCGCGGCTGTCCTTATTCATGCACGTTTTGTTCGAGCCCTTCGATGTGGACCACACGTTACGTGATGCGCTCGATTCCTGATGTGGTCGACGAAATTGTCGTCTATATGAATAAATACGGCGCCGACAATATTGATTTTTATGATCTGACGGCGATTATCCGCAAGGATTGGATTCTGAGTTTCTGTTCAGAAATTGAAAGTCGCGGACTGAAGCTCACGTGGCAACTGCCGAGCGGTACGCGGTCTGAAGTAATGGACGCGGAAGTGATGAAGGCAATGTCATCCGCCGGCTGTACGAATGTTACGTATGCGCCGGAAAGCGGATCGCCACGCACGCTGCAAGCGATCAAGAAAAAAGTGAAACTGCCGCGGCTGTTTGAGTCCATCCGCCACGCGAAGCGCAACGGGATTTTCGTGAAATGTAATTTGATTATCGGATTCCCGCGTGAAACTCGCTGGGACATGATCCAAACGATTTGGGTGGCGATTCGTTTTGCAGTGGTTGGCGTAGAAGATGCGGGAATTTACGCTTATTCCCCGTATCCCGGATCAGAACTTTACAACTATCTGCGCAGCACAGGCTCCATTGGAAAAATGGACCGCGATTATTTTACGTCGTTGATGACATTCATGGATTTGAAGCAATCGTCGAATTACTGCGAGAACGTTGGGGAGACGGAAATTTCAATCTATCGTTTGATTGGAATGTCATCCTTCTACGCGATATCTTATTTGCTGCGCCCGATGCGCGTGTTGCGGACGATTCGTAATTACCGCGCGGGAAAATCCGATACTGTATTCGAGGAACGGCTGTTCGCGTTGCTGCGCCGCAGGAAAATTGAAGGCCGGCGCAAAGCGGCGGAAGAACACGCCCATCACGTTCCGGCCTAGCTGCTTCCCTCACAAGCAAATCACCCGCAAACATTGCGTCACCAGAAGTGGTAAAATGGAATTGACCACGGGGGCGACACGGTTTCGACGGAAGCTGTCGCGGCTCGAAGGCATGCCGGGCACCACCTACCCGCAACCAGGTGGAAAACTAGAACTGCCAATACACAAATGGCACTGGCTGCTTAATTAATTAAGCACCCGTCTCCTTGAGCTTCGCCTGCGGGCTTGAACCGAGACGTCACACAGTAGGCTGGCCAAAGCGCTTCGGTCCGGAGCGCCAGGCGAGATCAATCGGACTAGCCGGCCGCATTTCTTGCTCGTTCTGAGCGCGGAAGGCGAACGGGCGGCGGGCCCGCAAGGGTTCGGCCGCACACCTGAACAGAGCTAAGCATGTAGTCTTCGTGTCGTAGCGCTTTTCGGACGGGGGTTCGACTCCCCCCGCCTCCATAGTTTTCCCGTTCTGAAAATTTTGTCCCGAGCGAGTACCGACGATTTTTGTCGGGGCGAGCGGAAGGGCACCTACATCAATATGCATTCCTGCTACATTCTGCGCTGCGCCGACGATTCCTTCTACGTTGGCGTAGCCGAAGATCCGCCACGTCGGTGCGCCGAACATAATCTCCGCAAAGGTGCCGACTGGACGGCCCGACGCCGACCGGTAATTCTGGTATGAACGGAGAATCACGATTCGCTATCATCCGCACGCAAACTCGAAAATCAGTTAAAACGTTGGAGTCACACCAAGAAAGAATCACTGATCGGGGGTTCCCCTCGGCTTCGCTCGGGACAGGCAAACTGAGGCAAGCTTGTTGATTTCTAAAACCAAGTTTGACGTCGATAGTCCCGGTAAACCTGCCCAAACTTTGCTTCCAGCACTTTGCTTTCGCGGTGAGCTTGTGCAGATTGCATGATGGTGAGGATAGGCACCACCAGCAATGCCCAGGGAAGATTCAGCAGGAAACATACACCAACGAGCATAAGGTCTAAGAAGACATACATGGGGTTGCGGATGCGAGAATACAATCCATGCGACACAAGTTCACTAGCCTTGGGCTGCACGGAAAAAGAACGGCCCAATTGAACACGTGCCGTGACCACCAGTACGTAGCCAATCGTCGCCACACCCAACCCTGAAACCCGCAGAGTTGTCCAAGTCTCAGAGCGAACGCCTGGAATCAAAAAATAGAGAAGAGCGACGATGGCCGGTATAGCCAGCGCTGGGCCGATGGTGCTCATGGCCAGACTGTCCCACAGGACAACCGGTTTCCGCAAGCCCTCTAAAAGCGCTGATCCGGATTAAGTCGTTTGTTTTCACGACGGGAACTTATTCCGGTCCCCCCGCCCTCGCCAAAACGTCGAAAGCTAGGTTCGCTCCAGCCCTGGAGCGTAATCAAACGCCTCGCGTATCCAGTCGGTGAGCGGCTCTTCTACTTGGTCCGCGTGAACAAGCTTGAACAGGTTGCAATATTTCACTTTCTTGGCGACGCCACGTATGTTTGAGAGCCCTTCAATTTCGTGTGGAAGGAAAATCCATACCTCGAGAAATGTTTTCTTGGGTCTTACATAGAAATAGCAGACCTTCCTTGCGAACATAATCGAAAGCGCGGAAGCATAGATGCGCTGGGGGCCGAGACTGGCGGCAAAATCGCGAAGTTTGTGCCAAGCATCACGAAGATCCTCGTCGAGTCCGTCAATCAACTCTGCTTCGGTGAATTCCCTTCCATGCTGAGCTTCCAAGTGGAGAGTGACTGAGCCTTTTGCTTTTTCGCTCCACGGAGGATAGAGCTTTGGGGCGGGAAATTTCTTGGCCAGCGATTCGGATTTTTTTGACCTCTTAGATTTGCTGATGCTTTTTTTTCGTGCGCTCACTTTTTTTGGCGGGCGGCTCATCCGTTGGCCTCGGTTCGTGATTTGTTTTCTTTGATACCACGAAGTGAGTCTTGACACCAGCGTAGTTGTTCGCTGAATGGTGGCCGGAGGAAAGATATGCGATGAACCATATTTTATCGTTTTTTCGCTTTACATAGGAATTGTTTAGTACGATAAGACGACTTGCCATTCGGGAGCGGTAAGCGATGAGAGAAATCAAGTCAGGGCTCAAATGTTTAGCGGTGGGCATCGCGATGTGCGAGTTGTTGATTGCTTTGCCGAATGCGGCGCAACAGTCCGCGCCGGCGATAAGAGAAGCTTTTGATGCGCTGTCGAT
Source organism: uncultured Acidobacteriota bacterium (assembly GCA_963778235.1). Lineage (GTDB taxonomy): Bacteria > Acidobacteriota > Terriglobia > Acidiferrales > UBA7541 > DASTCZ01. The sequence goes on from CAVZTQ010000001.1 coordinate 902,852, forward strand.
TAAACAGATTTATTCGCATACCGAGAGTTCAGGAGGGTCTTCACTTACCTTTGCACCGAAAACCTTTCCGTGCCAATACCAGCCGGATCGAGTACGTTGCGGCTTATCAATACGTTCGATGGTGGAGGAGGGATATCAGATTGATGATATCGAGGTGGACATTCCGAAGTTCACCTACGATTCGGACCATTGCTTCGTAATTGAAGCCATAATGCCGCCCGGCACAACGAAAGAAACCGCGCGGCTCATGTTGCAGCAGGCGCTGGCGGAGCGATTCGGACTGAAGGCCCATTGGGAGAAGCGCGACACCCCTGTATATGCGCTGGTATTGGGTAAAAATGGCGTGAAGATCCAGCCAGATACCGATCCCGAACATCCGAAGCTGAGGGCAACTACAACTCCCACAGGAAAAACCATGGGTGTGAGTATGCAGGGCGGGCCGGGAGAATACTTCGCCGCAGGGACTACTTTGGATCTGTTCGGGAAAAACCTGCGGTACCGTGCCGGGCTGGACAGACCCGTAGTCGACATGACCGGTTTGACGGGTAAGTACAGCTTCGATCTGAAGTGGTTACCGAGCGATCCGCCGAATTACGTGGATCCGGCGATCATAATGGCAGTGGAAACAAAACTGGGACTTCGATTAGAAAAGCGTGTGCTGCCATTTAACGTGCTGGTTGTTGATCATGTTGAAGAAATGCCAACGGCTAATTAAGCCGGCGAACTTGTAGCGCCGACAACCCTGGTTGCGCGTCTTTCATCGCTTCGATTCAAACGAGCAATTCAAAAGCGCAAAGCGAGGATTGTCTGCGCTACATAAGTCTTTGCTACTTCTTAGCTGCCGCCTTTGCCGGTGCTAAGGCGGTCGGTACCGTGAATGGGCACGCCGCAGCGGTCAGCGCGGTCGGCGTAATCTGTAGCGACTTCAAATTATTTTTGCTGAGTAGCGCGTTGAAGTCAGCCAAGTCTTTGGACTGCATCGTTTTCCACGCCGCTACTGTGAAGTTGTAATCCTTGCAGTTGGCTTGCCACGTGTCGATTTGCGCTTGCGATGGCGCTTCGTCCAGACCAACTTGAGACGTGCTGACGAGCGAGTCGAAGCTGCCGTTCAATGTGTTGAACGGAATGATCGCGCCGGGTACGGGTGCGCCGCCACGGCCACGACCTCCTCCGCCGCCTCCACCACGACCGCCGCGGCCGGCGACGACTCCACCGAAGGTTGCGAGTTTGGTGCTGAGATCTGTAGCTGCTTTTGCGACATCGGCGGGAAGTTGACCCGCGCTTAGCGATGTAACTTGATTACGGACGCCCAACACTTCGGAGTTTCCGTTGTTACTAGATTTGGAACCTTCGTAAGCCAACATCATGAGTTTATTTTTGGCGCGTAGATCGGCCATGACTTTTGCGTTTTCGCCGACACGCGGATCGTTGTGAACGGTGACCGTCTGCGCGTACGTCTGTCCATCGACGATGAGTTTCAGCGTGTAGACGCCGGGGAGCGCTTGCGGTCCGTGCGGACCGGGAGTGACGAAACCGCCGGGCGCGACGTTCATTTGATTTTCGAGGTCAAGATTGAATGCGGGCGGATCGTCGTAACGCAGATCCCAATTGGCCCGGTTGGTTCCGACTTTCGTTGGGAGCGCGAGGTCTGCGCCCTTGGCTACCCAATATTCTGGATACGGCCAGCGATCCGGAAGGGCCGGCGGAATACTCGACATCGTGCGGACGAGCTTCCCTGCTGCGTCCAATACCTGCAATTTTATTTCGCCCGACGGCGGATGGCTCAAATGGTAATAAAGAATCGCGCCGTAGGGCGGGTTGAGCGCGTGCGGCAATTCGGGATTCATAGGCTGGTCCCAGTTATCGCTGACGCGCGCGCGAATAGCGTCTCCGGGTTTGAAGAAATAAACTGGCGCTGATGCGATGGCCTGAGACTTCGCGGCGATTTCGCGGAGCGGAGTAGTGTCATCCAGAACATAAAAACTTCGGCCGTAAGTTCCGATCACTAGATCGCTCATGTGGTCGTTGGTGTGGAAAACCATGTCGCGAATCGAAGTACTCGGCAAATTTTGGCGCAGCGATTGCCAATGATCGCCGTCATCGAACGACACGAAGACGGTCGTCTCCGTACCGGCAAAGATCAGGCCCTTTTGTTTCGGATCTTCGCGCATCACGTTGACCCAACTTCCCGTCGGCTGATCACTTGGCAATCCGTTGACGATCTTCGTCCACGTTTTGCCGGCGTCATGCGTGCGCCAAATTAACGGGATGTTCGGAGCGGTGCCGCCGCGTCCGGCGGCTGTAGCTTTGCCTGAAAGATACGCGGTGTTGACGTCGGTGTGACTCGCTTCCATTGTGTTAAAGGAAACGTTGGCGACGTCCGGAATATTGCTGACGTTATTCCAGTGAGCGCCGTTGTCCATCGTGTTGTAAATCTGTCCGTTGCTGCTGACGGTCCAGAACACGCCCTTCTTGAGAGTTGAAATCGCAAAGTCGTTGATGGATGGCGGAGGAGGTGCGAAACCTCCGCGTCCTGCACCTTGTGCTGCGGCTGCTGCAGTTCCTGCAGCTGGAGCTGCGGCCGGTGGAGTTGTAGCTGCGCCCGCGGCAGGAGCGGCAACTGCTGCACCACGACCGCGACCACCGCGGCCAGCGACAGGCGCGCCCGGAGCTGTTGGCACTGGAGTGCCGCACGGAATTTCCGGCTTCCCTTTTTCCACAGTGAGGTCGGGACTAAACGATTTCCACGAATGTCCTGTGTCGCGTGAGACGAGCAGGCACTGCAAGTCCAGATAAATTGCGTGCGGATCGAAGGGATCGGCGCGCCGCCAGGAATCCCGGCTGGAACGATACTTGGTTGCATCCGCGCCGAAATTCGGCGCAACATTTTCCCACTGTCCAGTCGTCAAATTAATTTTTACCAAGCCGCTGCCGCCGCCGGCAGCACCATATCCGACGCCGTAGACAATATTGGGATCGAGCGGGTCGGCTGTGACCGTGCCGAATTCGGAAGAAGGCAGCGGCATCCAATCAACGCTTGAAATGTCGCCGATGTCGCCGCGAGTGCGCGTCATGACGGCGCCTGTGTCCTGCTGCGAAGCCATGATCCAGTAGGGATACCGGTTGTCCGTGGAGATGTGGTAGAACTGGCCGATCGGCAGGACGTAATAACTACTCCAAGAAGCTCCCCCATTAAAAGTTATCGCCGCGCCTTGATCGACGCCGAATAGCATGCGCTTGCCGTCGGTGGGATCAATCCAAATATCGTGCATATCCTCGCCGCCGGGAGCTCCTTTGAACGGGGTGAAAGTAACGCCGCCGTCGGTTGATTTATACGCGGCGGTGCCGAGGCTGTAAACCACGTCGGGATTCTTTGGATCGACCCACACTCCGCAGATATATCCGCTGCCGCTGATCCGCGTGTCGTCGGTGGCCATGTGCTTCCACGTGGCGCCCTGATCGTCGGAACGGAAAAGTCCTGAGCCATTTTGTTGCGCGCCACCGACAACGTAGATTCGCTGGCCGTTGGTGCGCCCCGCCACAGCTACGCCGATGCGTCCATTTGTCGAAGGGTTATTGGCGATTTCCGTCCATGTCTTGCCTTCGTCGACGGACTTGAACAGCTTGGTATGATTGAGCGCACCCTGCGCCGGTTCCGCCCTGCCGCCGCCTACGTTGGCGCCGGGAGGCAGTACCGCATCCGCGATCGTGGTTGCGAAAATTACGCTGGGCGTATCAAACGGAGAGGAAAGATCGCGGCCACCGGTTTCGTCATCGACGTGCAAAACGTTCGTCCAAGATTGACCACCATTATCCGTGCGGAAAATTCCGCGCTGGGTACCGGTGCTGCCGGCCATTACGGCGGCAATCACGATGTTCGGATCCTTCGGATCGACAATAATTTTCGGGATTCTTGTGGTGCCTTCCAGTCCAATTTTCTTCCAAGTCTTACCAGCGTCCGTCGACTTGTACATTCCGTCGCCGGCCGTGCCGGTGGTTGCGTTCGCTACGGCGTCACCGCTGCCGGCATAAATAATGTTGGGATCGGATGGCGCGACTTGAATTGCGCCGATGCTGTCAACTGAGGTCACGTCGTCAAAAATTGGAAACCAGGTCATACCGCCGCTGGTGGTTTTCCAGATGCCGCCTTGCGGCATGCCCGCATAAAAAGTTCCAGGCTCGCCGACCGCGCCGGTGACGGACGCGATGCGTCCCCCGTGAAACGGGCCGACCATGCGCCACTGCAATCCGGAAAATAAATCAGGGTTCAGCTGCGCCGCCGAGACGAGCGCGAAGCAGAGCGCAACCGCCAGAGAAACCCAAAGACGAGTAGAACGCAAGTTAATGCGAATCATTCCATTTCCTCCAAAGTGTCGAAGGCACGCACGGCCGATCGACTAGCGCGCATAGTACACCAAGAGACGAACGCGCCGAGCCGGAGGTTACGAGTATTTCAATCAGGGTGAATTTGATTCCGTGATTCAGCGGAATTCGGCAGGCAGATTATGTGCAGGCAAGAGGTGTTCGGCAAAATGAATTCCAGGGCGTGCCTTCACTTTCTTATCACGCTGGGTTCGCCGGACTATTTTCTTTCGCGAAGAATCGCGGCGAGAATTCGAGGATTGCGGCGGCCGTGAAGGACAGCGATTACAACAAGTGGCCTTTCATCGGGCGCGTAGACGATCAAGTAGTCGCGTATCGGTTGAAAGCGTAAGGGCTGCGAGGCGAGATCGGTGCGCAAGTGACCTTGATTGGGGAAAGCCACGAGTCTCCGGATAGCATCAAGGATTTCTTCGCGCACTCGCCCAGCAGCACGAAGATTACCCTCGGCGATAAATTCCCAGATTTCTGTGATGTCCAACGCAGCGCCAGGGTGAAGTTGAAAACCCTTGTCGGCGGTCATTTAGGCGGGCGCTACTTCTGCAGGTCGTCTTCGCGCTGGCGCAGGTTCTTAAAGAAGGTCTCGCCATCGAGGGGCGTCACCGTGCCGCTCTTAATATCATCGTAGCGGCTACTGAGCAGGCTCCTCACTTCAACTACTTCAGCAAGGTATCCGGCCATCGCGTCTTCGACAAGTTCATCGGTCGGACGACCACTCTGAGAGGCCAATTCGTTGAGACGCGATTCGGTATCAGGCTTGAGACGTACTTCCATAGGCATCAGTTTAGGGACGCGCTGCTTTTCTGTCAAAACAATTTGCGACCGAGGGGCGGCGTCAATCGATAATATATGTATGCGCACCACTTCCAATCATCTCAGTCTTGTTATTTGGCAACGTGACCGTCGCTGTTGTGTTCGCAGGAATCGTGACGGTGAATCGGTGCGCACTCTGTTTCCAGTCCGAAATTACTGTGCCGTAGGCCGAGTCGTACTCGGTGTGAAGTTGTGGAAGCGCGCTATTAAAATGCGGATGAATCGTAAGGTGATGAAAGCCGGGGCCTGTCGCGTCCGTATCAATTCCGGCGGCTCGGCGATAGACCCACGCCATCACGGAGCCGAACGCGTAGTGATTGTATGAATTCATGGAAGGATCTCCGGTGTCGCCATTCCAGCGTTCCCACCAAGTGGTGGCGCCCATCTTCACCATGTAGCCCCACGAAGGATATGTGTCGGAAAGAAGAAGTTTGAACGCTAGATCGGAATGGCCGTTTTCATCGAGCACGGAAAGTAGAAATGGAGTGCCTAAAAATCCTGTGGTGAGATGATCGCCGTGCTCGTCGATATTTTTCACTAGGCGATCGACTAGATTTGTACGAAGCGACGACGTCGCGATTCCGGTGAAAATTGTGGCGAGATAACCTGTCTGCGTATTTCCTGCGACGGTGCCGTCTTCTTTCACGAACGCCGCGCGATACGCGGCGGCGATGCTGTCAAATTGATGCTGATACTTTTCGGCGTCCGCGGTGCGACGAAGCGCGGTGGCCATCTCCGCCATTTCGCGCGCAATGAGCGCCCAGTATGCAGTGTCGATCAGAATCTTCGGAGTGTTCTGATCTGGCGCAAGCCAATCCGCATAATTGTTTCCAAGGGCGTTGCGGCGAACGTAGTCAGGGTTATTTTTAAGAATAAAATCCATCCAGCGCTCCATTGCGGGCCAAGAGCGTTCCACGACAGTCGCGTCGCCGTACTGCAACCATGCGGCGTACGGAATGAAAACGCCGGCATCGCCCCAGCCGGGCGCGCCGGGACTTGGTCCCAACACGTTTGGCGAAACATTGGTGAACGCGCCAGCAGAAGTTTGCGCGTCGGTAACATCGAGCATGAATTTGCGCGTGAACGCGGCAATATCAAAATTAAATGTTCCGGTGCGCCAGAAAGCGCCGGCATCGCCCATCCAGCCGAGCCGCTCATCGCGTTGTGGGCAGTCCGTGGGAATTGAGACGAAATTTCCACGCTGTCCCCACGCGCCGAGTTGATTCATTTTGTTGAGAGTCTCGCTGGAGCTGGATAAACGCACGGATGCTTCGGCTGGAAGACTGTTAAATATGAGGCCATCGACGGTAGCGAGAGCAGGAGGAATGGGCGCGACTATGCCGACGTAGGAAAATTCCACATAACGAAAACCGTGGAAGGTAAAGGCCGGCGTCCACGTCTCTTCGCCTTCGCCGGTAAGCGCGTACGTATCAGTCGCGTCGGCGTTGCGAAGATTTTCCGTGTAGATGCTGCCGTCAGGATTAATTCGTTCCGCGTAACGCAGACGCACAACTGCACCGCGCGGGCCGTGAACATGAATGCGAATATTTCCGACCATGTTCTGGCCCATGTCGAAAATGGCTGGATGTTTTTCGTTTGCCGGGGTCGAAATTGATGGGATGAAGCGTGATTGTGGAATGATTGGCAATCCGGCTGTGCGGTGAGCGCCAAGCTTTCATCGGGCGCGTTCCGGTGACGGCTGCGTCCAGCGTGAGGGGTCGAAACTTCGGCTTGCTCCAATCGCGCTGCGCGAGGCGAGCGTCGTAGGACTCACCTCCATAAATTTCGGAAAAAGTAATCGGTGCTGGCGAGGTGGACCAACTCGGATCCGTGACAATTGCCTGATGCGTGCCGTTTGCGAATGTCAGCTCGAGTTGCGCGCGCAAAAGATTTGGTCCGGGCATTATGCGAACGCCGGCCCAAGTCATGGGAGAGCTGTACCATCCTCCGCCGAGCAAAACGCCGATTGCATTTGCGCCGCCGCTGAGGAGCTTGGTGACGTCATAAGTTTGATAGAGCACACGCTTATGAAAATCTGTCCAGCCTGGCGCGAGTAGCGCGTTAGGCGCGACGGGTTTTCCGTTGATGAAGGCTTGATACGCGCCGAGCGCGGTGATGCTTAATCGGGCTGTACGAATTGAGCGAGTCGATGCTGAAATTTTTGCGCAGAAGCGACGCGTCGGTCGTGACGCGATCCGGGCCGGGAATGGCTTGTTGCCGATCCGTGCCGATACCGAAGTGCTGGAGAGCGGGCCGACCGACTTGCGCAGTTTGCCAAGCGCTATCTGATGTCGCGCGCGCCTGCCATTGCTCGTTTGTGACGATGCGATCTTCTTTGCCATCTGCATGAGTGACGCGAATCGAGGCGGCGAATGCTGAAGGCGACGTGGCCGGCGACGCGCCGGCACGATGTGAAACAACCGCCACTTCAATTTCGTTATCACCGGGATGAAGAAGATATACGATTTCTTCGCGGTCAAACGCGCCCCACTCGTTGTGATGCCCGGTGATGTGGCCATTCACACGCGCAGTAAACTGTCCACGTACCAGAACGTGAAGACTTGTGGCGATTGGCGCGCCAGTGAGATGCAAATGAATGAAAAAATTCGCTGGAGTGGATGACGGCACATGCATCGCGTCTGCATTCGGAAGCCAAATCCAGCGGACTGCGTCGAGTTCTTTTTCGGCGGCTGGATCTCTGCGCGTGATCCATTGAGCTTTCCAGTCGGCGGCATTCAGAGACCAGTTTCAAACCAAGCGGGTGCAGAAATAGTCTTAGCGCTCTTGTTATCCCATGTGATTACATTCCAAAAATAGCGTTGCTGTGATGTCATTGCAGCGCCGGCATAGGAAATGTCTACGGATTCGGAAGAATTAATTCGCCCGGAGTCCCAGGCGTCAGCTTTGCCAGGGAGAAGATTTTTCGCGTCGGTGGCGACGAGGATTTCAAATGCGGACTGCATCCAGTTCGGAGTCTTCGCGTTGCTCTGCCAGGAGAATGTGGGATGAGGAGTGTCAATGCCGAGCGGATTTTCAATTGCGTTTGTCCGAAGATGAATGGGATCAGCTTGGGCGACTTGTGCGGCCACATATAGTGTTAGAAGAAATATTCTGAACTTAGGCATGTGGTTTTCGTTTCGCAGCACATTCGCCGTCCATGTTCCGAAGCAGACAGATTCTACGAGAACCAATCCCAGTGAGGCAATTGATTTCGGATATTGCCGAACTGGAGTCAACTTAAGTGCCGCTAAGCGACAAGGTTTTTGGCACCGCTTAGTATTAGAACTTCCGCCGGAAAACTCATTCCGCGATCAGTGGAGAAATCACGAAAGGATTCGAGCGCTAGACACTTTACTTCCGCGTTCTGCTGAAGGGAAAGCGTGGCGAGCTTCTTGGGAATTGCCTCAGACATTTCACATCGCAAAGCCCAAAATTCTTCTACGGAGACCGGCGCTTCAATTTTGAATTTCAGCATGCGCTCGGTTGGAGCCGCGACACCGGCTTGAGAAAGAATCGCCAGCAATTTTCCGGGGCTTGCAAAGCGTAAGGCGTCGGGCGCGTCCGGCTCAAGCGGAGTCGGATCGACAAATCGGTCGATGATATTCGAGAGAACATGGAAGAACGGGTTTCTTTCAGCGCTGGACCAGGCGGCCAGGGCTAACCTCCTTCCGGCTTCAACACTCTCAACATTTCGCGAATACCGTCGACCGGAGACGGAAAAAACATTACTCCGAACCGGCTAATTGCCGCGTCAAAAGTTGAATCTGGAAATGGAAGCTGGTCTGCGGAACCAACTTCAAATTTTGCGTTCTTCAATCCAAGGCGGCCTGCTGCACGGCGCGCGCCTGCAATCATTTCGGGAATTGGATCTACGCCAAAGATTTTCCCATCCGGGCCGATCAATGCAGCGACCGTTAGTGCCGGCTCGCCGGGGCCTGTGGCAACGTCTAGAACGGTTTGGCCCATGCCAATCTTCGCGTCATCGACGAGAGCTTGTGCAACTGGACCAAACAAGTGGCGAATAACTTCGTGATGCTTTTCCCAGAATCGAGCGGAATTAGCCCATCGATTGATTACTTCGTCGTGGTCAGGCGGAGTTGGCATTGGCGTGAAAGTTGGGAGCAGATTCGGGTGAAAAAACTCGGACGTCCGCTGGCCTCACACCGGTGAGCGGACGTCCGTGAAAATCTCTATACGTGTTACTTGGGCTGCGGAACAATTCGCAGATACGGCCGAGGTGCTTTCCAGCCGTTCGGATATTTCTGCTTCGCTTCATCGTCCGAAACATTCCCGGAGATGATCACGTCCTCGCCATTTTTCCAGTTCACCGGCGTGGACACTTTGTGCTTGGCGGTGAGCTGAATCGAATCGACAACACGCAGCACTTCGTCGAAATTGCGGCCAGTGCTCATCGGATAAGCCAGCATCAACTTAACCTTTTTGTCGGGGCCAACGACAAACACAGTGCGTACCGTAGCGTTGGTCGCGGCGGTGCGGCCTTCCGACGTGGTTCCCGCGTCGGCGGGCAACATGTCATACAGTTTCGCGACTTTCAATTCAGGGTCGCCGATCATTGGATAAGTTACTTTGTGACCCTGCGTTTCTTCAATGTCCACGGCCCACTTGGCGTGACTTGTTACCGGATCAACGCTCAGCCCGATAATCTTGACGTTGCGCTTTTCAAATTCCGGCTTCAGTCCCGCCATGTAGCCAAGCTCGGTAGTGCACACGGGGGTGAAATCTTTCGGATGCGAAAACAAAATCGCCCATCCGTCACCAATCCATTCGTGAAAATTGATCGTGCCCTGAGAAGTTTCGGCTGTGAAATTCGGAGCCTCGTCATTGATGCGCAGCATGGTGTGTCCTCCTGAAAAGTGACCGAATTCCGGGATAGATTATTCTCGGTTTTCGTCTTTAATTTTCTGCGTACGACCTGTTTGATGTGTCGAATCCGAAATTCTAAGAGCAATACAGGCAATTTGCAAATGCAGAAGGCGTGCCCGTCCGTGATAGAGAATCTGTTGAGGGACTACGCAGAAGCGATTCGCTGAATTCCTGGAGGTAGAGCACGACAGTACGCAGTCTAAAGATCGTCGCGTCAACCAGCAGAAGCCGGATGACAGTAAAACCTCGTCAGTTGGTGGTGCGGATCACCGCGGGAACCAATCGGCCTGCAATTCCAGGCGCCACCGCTTCGATAGCGGCAAAAAGTTCTTCCACTTGAATCGGTTTCGTTACATAGCCATCCATTCCCGCGGAGAGGCAGCGCTGTTCGTCATCTTGCATCGCGAGAGCGGTGAGCGCAATGATCGGCACGTGTCCGCCGGTGAGTTTCTCTCTTTCACGAATCAATTTGGTCGCCTCAAATCCATCCATCTCTGGCATTTGTCCATCCATCAACACAAGATCGAAGGCCTGTTTCCGCAAGGCCTCAACCGCTACCCTTCCATTCGGAACCACTAGCACACGATGGCTTTTTTTTTCCAGCAGCCGGGCGATAAGCCGTTGATTGACTAGATTATCTTCGGCAACAAGAAAAGACAGCACTCGTTGTTGTTCCAGCAGAGAATGCCGGGTGACCAAAGGCCGCTTGTCGGGACCAACAGGAACACCCAAGAGAACATGTAACAATACGTCACGCAGTTCTAGTCGATCGAACGGTTTGCTGAGATACGCAGCGACGCCAAGCGCCTGGCAACGAGCCGAGTCCCCGCGATCTCCGCCCGATGTGAGAATCACGATTCTGAGCTCTGCCAATCTCGGATTCTGGCGAACGCGGTCTACCAGTCCAAATCCATCAATACCAGGCATGTGCGCATCCGTCAGCAGCAGCGGAAGGCGAGAATTCGAAGTTAGGCAGAACTGGAGTGCGATTAGGGCAGCTTCTGCATTCGCAACAACAGTTGACCTCATTCCCCATCCTGTAACTGAATCTTCCAGAATTCGCCGATTGGTTAGATTGTCGTCCACAATTAGAATGGGTACATCGACGAGCTGAACACTGTCCAGCAATTCGATGGGTAATACCGAGAGCGCCGGATCGAACTCCACGGTGAAATGGAAATTTGAACCTGTACCGACTTCGCTTTCCAGCCAAATCTTTCCGCCCATCAGGTCCACGAGTTGAGCTGAGATCGTCAGGCCAAGCCCGGTGCCGCCATATTTTCGAGTCGTGGAGGAATCCGCTTGTGAAAACGCGCCGAATATCGACTTCTGTTTATCCGCAGGAATTCCGATTCCGGTGTCGCGAACGCTGAAGCGCAGGGTTGTTTTCAAAAAGGTTTGCGCTTCCATCTCGACTTTCACATCGATTTCGCCGCTTTCGGTAAATTTGATTGAGTTCCCGACAAGATTCATCAGCACCTGGCGAAGCCGGGTCGGATCGCCAATTACATTGGCCGGAACTTCCGGCGCCACGTCAAAAATAAATTCCAAACCTTTCTGATGCGCCCTTACGGCAAGAGTCTTTGTGACTTCGCTCAAACTTTTTCTCAAGTTAAAGGTCAGATAGTCCAGCTCCAGCTTGCCCGCTTCAATTTTGGAAAAATCCAGAATGTCATTGATAAGGGTTAGAAGCGCGCTGGCAGACCCCTTGACCATGTTCAAATAGTCGGCCTGTTCGGAGTTCAGATTCGTATCGAGCAAAAGATCCGTCATTCCAATAATGCCGTTCATCGGCGTGCGGATTTCGTGGCTCATGTTGGCCAGGAATTCACTCTTCGCACGATTCGCTGATTCCGCCGCGTCGCGCGCCTTCAGCAATTCCTGTTCGACCCGGTCGCGTTCCCGTTCAGCCGTCTTCTGTGCGGTGATGTCCAGTTGAACGGTCGCGACGCAAAGCGGCAATTTCGTTATCGGATCTTCCACGCGAAATGCCAGAACGCGAAGATCGATTGTCTCCAGCGTTTGAAGATTCCGCATGCGCACCTCGCCGTCCCAGCGCCCTGTCGCAAGGAGCACCGGAATGGCAATTTCGTTCCGGAGATGCCAATTCTCGGCGTCAAATAACTCGCGCCAATTCACAGAAGTGATTTCAACGTCTGGCGCGATTCCCGCCATCTTTCGGCCTGCCGGATTGAGGTAGAAAACTTTTCCTTCCGTATCCGCCATCGAAATAAACTCGATGCTATTTTCAACTAGCGCAAAGAACTTCGCCGTCTCGCGCTCCGCGCTTTTGCGTTGTGAAATATCCACACCAACCCCGACCAAGCTGGGCTTGCCGTCGAACATCAGCCGTCGGCCGGAAAAAGAGGTAGGGCGTCTCGGTGCTATCTTTCGCGACAAAGGACGCTTCGACGAGGACATCACCTTGCGAGAAGCCCTTCTGCATGGCCTGAGCGATCCGGGTCCTGTCTGGTTCGTTGAACAAATCAAATACCTGCATCTTTGAAATTTCTTCAGATGAATATCCGGACACATCCTCGAATGTCTTGTTCCATCGCACGCTGTGCGCGGTGTCGTCGACGACATAAAATAGTCCGGGCACCCCATCGATGACGGCCTGGTTGAAATCTTTTTCCTGCTGAATGACCCTATCGGCGAGCTTGCTCTTGCTGATGTCAATTGCCATCCCGAGGATGCAGGGTCCATTTTGAAACGTGATACGCGAGCCAGTCAGGTAGCACGGAATCTTTTCGCCATTTTTCGCGAGCAGAAGCGCTTCGGTCTCCGCTGCTCCATTTTCAAAAACGGTCTTCATTGTTTGCTGCACGGCATCACGGCTTTCAGATGCGACGGTTGGCATGATTCCGATTTCCACGATTTCTGTCTCGGAGTAGCCAAGAAAGTTCTTGTTCCATTGGCGAATATTTCCCGCGGCATCGAATACGCATACGATTCCCGGAAGATGGTCCATCAATGATTCGGAAAAAGAAGTTGACGCCGAAAGCTTCACCCCTTCGCGGCGCAGAAACATTGCGCTCAGAGAGAACACCAAAAGGCCACAGAAGATGATCGTGACCGCGTGTGAAAGCCAGGGCGTGATTCCGGGATAATATTCCTGCTTAATCGCCTCATACGCGAACGTAAAAATGAGCGCGACGATTCCCGCGATCACAGCTTTCCAGAGATAAGGCAGCCTGGACATTCTGGTTAAATTCTCGGAGTCAGCGTTTGGCTGAATCGAAATGCCGATATGGTTAAGCTTTGCTCAGAGAGGGGAAGGATCGATCGTGCGGTAACGGTTTCCGATGAATGCGCACGGCGTTCACATCACTCGGGAACCCAGAATTCCACTCTTTAGATACATACTCTGAAGGGCCGGCGAATACTAGCCACTGTGGTACCTATGTTCAATCCGTCATCGACAGGCCCACAGCGCAGATAGGCTTTGTTTACTCCGAAACGAGCGGGACTGACTCCGCTTGACAGTGGCAGCGCGCTGTCCTATGTTCAGCAACACCTTGCGGAGCGGATTTCGTATCTGGTCACATTTTTTCCAGGCATCTCAAAGGAAAATGACTTGAGAAGAATAATTGCATCTGCCGTTCTGTCCGTGTGCGTCTTCTGGGGAATCAGCCGCGCGCAAGCACCCCACAAAGTTGATTTCGCTAGCGAAGTGCAGCCAATTTTCAAATCGAAATGCATCGGTTGCCACGGTCCAGTGCAGCAAAAGAATGGATTCCGTTTGGACCGCCGCAGCGACGCGATGCGCGGCGGCACAATCGCTGTAATCGGCCGCAGTAATAGCACGGGAAGCCGCCTTTACAATCGGCTGACCGGCAGTGAGTACGGTATACAAATGCCGCCGACTGGTCCGCTGAGTGCGGCCGAGATTAACATTATTAAGGATTGGATCGATCAGGGCGCGGAATGGCCGGATGCACTTTCCGGCGAAACTCCACCACCGCCGCCGGATGCCGTTGCCGGTCAAATGATGGATGCGCTGCGCCGAGGCGATCGTCCGGCGTTTCAAAAATTAATTCGCGATAATCCCGACAACATTAATAAGAAGGGTCCCGCCGGCTCAACTCCCCTGATGTACGCGGCGCTTTACGGCTATGTGGATTCCACCCGGCAATTATTGAAATTGGGCGCGAATCCCAATATTCAAAATGACGCCGGCGCCACTTCTCTGATGTGGGCAACGGACAATTTGGAAATCGTGAGCCTGTTGGTGGAAAACGGCGCGGACGTAAACGCGAAGTCCAGCGATTCGCGGACACCGCTGCTGGTTGCCTCCGGCCGATATGGCGCGGCGCCGGTTGTGAAGTTTCTTTTGGATCACGGCGCAAATCCTTCGGCGCATTCCCCTGCGTTATTCGACTCGATGACGCCACTTGCCGAAGCGGCATACATGGGCGACGAAACAATTTTGCGAATGTTACTGGCACGCGGAGCCGACATGAAAACCGCGGGACCAAATCCGTTGGCGTTCGCAATTCTTGCGCGATGTTCCGCGTGTGCCGACCTGTTGATGAGTTCAGCCGACAAAGACGGCCTGAGCATGCAAGCTCTGGGCAATTCTCCGCCGCTGGGAAATACGCACGCCGTCGATACCTTGCTGGATCACGGCGCCGACGTGAATGCGAAAGATCCGGATGGAAACACGTTGCTGATGCTGGTCTCGGCGTGCGATGACGCATCGGTTGACACAGTAAAGCGTTTGATCGCAGGCGGCGCCGACGTTAATGCGAAGAATCCACATGGGCAAGCGGCGCTCGATTTCGCCAGAGCGCGCGGAAAAAACGCGGTCGTCGATTTGCTGATCGCATCCGGGGCAAAAGACTCCGGCACATCCACGGTGCAACAGTTGACGTACAAACCCGCCGGCTCGGCACGTGAAGCGGTACAGCGAACTATTCCACTGCTGCAGCACACAGATGTGGTGTTCGCGCAAAAGTCGGGATGCATCTCATGCCATAACAACACCTTCACCGCGGTAACCGTCTCCAACGCCCGACAGATACGAATTCCGGTGGATGAACCTGTCGTCCAGAGTCAGATGAAGGTATTTGGCTCCTACATCGAAAGTTGGCGCGAGCGCGTTTTGCAGGGCGTTGGAATTCCCGGCGATGCCGACACCATGAGTTACGTTCTTGTGGCCATGGCGGCCGAACATTATCCTTCCGACCCGGCAACCGACGCGATGGTGCGCTTCCTTAAGAATCATCAACGGCCTGACGGGAGTTGGATCATCCTTGCGCATCGTCCGCCAATCGAATCGAGTGACATTGAAGTGACCGTGAACTCAATGCGCGCGATGCAACTGTACGCGCCGCCTACACAACGCGTGGAATATGAACGCGCTTCGCGTCTTGCAGCCGATTGGATTGCCACGGCTAAGCCGCGCAACAACGAAGACCGTGCGTTTCAACTTTTAGGCTTGGCATGGGCGAAAAAAGATCAACGAGTGATTCGCGCGGCCGCGCAGGCGATTATTGCGCAACAGCGAACAGACGGTGGTTGGTCGCAGATCGCTTCCCTGCCGAGTGATGCTTACGCGACTGGCCAGGCGCTGGTAGCGTTGCGCGAAAGCGGCGCGATGACAGCGTCCGATCCAGTTTACAAACGCGGCGTGCAATTCTTGATGAGCACGCAGCTTGCTGATGGCTCTTGGTACGTGAAGAGCCGCGCGATGCGGATTCAGCCGTTCTTCGAGAGCGGGTTTCCCTACGGCCGCGATCAGTTCGTTTCCGCCGCCGGTACAAACTGGGCGGCGCAGGCGCTGGCGTTGTCAGAACGCTAACGCAATAACGTCTCCCGTTAACACGAAAACTATTGCGGGATGTTAGCCACATTTCTGTGGCTAACCTTCAGGCATTTAGTCTCTCCGAAAAATATGCGCGCGACTAGCGCCGGCATACATATTCCCGTGGTCACGTTTACCAACGTGCCCGCCGTGACCCACCATCCGGCGATTTCGCCGAGAATCGGCCGGCCCGATTGAAATCCCCACGCCGCCGTGACGATCAACATCGTCGCGGCCGCACATGCAAATCGGCGCCGAACTCCGTAGCGCGGAAGTGCGGGCGTGCCAAATAGATGGCGCAGTCCGTAATTGTAAAAAATATCGAACGGATGTCTCGGAAAAATCGCGCCGAACGCCGCGAATGGCGCCAGGAACCACAGAATTGTTGCCGAACCGAGCGCCGTTCCCGTCGCCGCCCACAACATGCAAAGGGCGGGGGCCAGGCGCAACGGAAAATTAATCTGTGAATACATTGAGTCGTTCAGATCGCAGAACCCTTGCGCCTGGATTCTTGCACGAATTGTTACAGTAGATTGCGACATACTCACCGCCTTATCCGAAATTTACTTTTTCACTTCTGAAAAACCTTTGGTTAATCTCCATTCGCCGCTAAACCAGCGTCCGTTCGTCGCTGTAATCCGCCAATCGGAATAATCATCGGCACTTGTTCGCGATACTCCGCATATTCGCGGTGCGCTGCAACAAGGTCCCTTTCCTCGAGTTGGATCGCCACGAAAATGTATGCGCTCGTGACCACCGCGAAAAATAAATGTGCGGACGTCATTAGCGGCGCCGCCCAGAACACCATTAGCCATCCGAAATACAATGGATGCCGAACGTGGCGATACATTCCGGGGGTACGGAACTTTAGCGACGTGTAAGTCTTTCCGACCAAATTCAGCCAAATCTGCCGCAGCCCGAACAGATCAATATGGTTGATCAGGAAAGTTGCCGCGAGAACGATGATCCATCCGGCGGCGTACAGAATGTTCAGCGCGATGCGCCCCGCCTGACTTTGCACATTCCAAATCACTCCGCTCGTCGGTTGCCATTTCCAAATTAGAAGAGCCATCGCTGCACAGGAAAAAAGCAGATAGGTGCTGCGCTCGGCGGCTTGCGGCACAAGTCGCGTCCACGCAGCTTTGAACCACGGCCGCGCCATCACGCTGTGCTGAATTGCGAATACTGCGAGCAACGCAAAATTAATCAGCAAGGCCAGCACCAATGGCGACTGCCGGCTGGAATCGATCGACGTCGGTACTCCAAAATTTCCCAGAAATCCGGCCATGTAAATAAACGTTGCGAGAGTTACCGCATAGCACGCGACACCGTAAGCAAAAACTGTAATTCGGCTGAACATCTTTTCTCCCCCTGCATCCGATTTAAATTGACCTGCGATTCGCATCTGTGAACTCTGTGACGGGTTTTACTATGCAGGAGATTGCGCGCGCGCAATTGTCCGAGCGTCCGGCTCTTTTGCCCTTCGCGCGAAGCGGCGCGATTCATTTGACCGGGAGTCCGGCTAACTTTGCCGGGACTTCGGAAATTGGATTAAACTATCGAGCGCCATGACCTACTACCTATTGAAGACCGAACCTTCCGTATATTCGTTTGCCGATTTGCAGAAGGACAAGAAGACTGTTTGGGACGGCGTCACAAGTCCTGCAGCCGTGAAGCACATGCGCGAAATGAAAACCCCAGCGCGCCTGATCATCTACCATACGGGAAGCGAAAAACGCACCGTCGGCACCGCTACGGCGATTTCCGTCGATCCTTCAGATCCGAAAATTCCCATACTTGAAATAGAAGCCGGAAAACCGCTCAGCAAAACCACTACGCTCGCAGAAATAAAGTCGAACAAAATTTTTGCGGGATCACCTTTGATACGTGAAGGCCGACTCTCCGTCGTGCCTCTTACAAAGGATCAGTACGAAGCGCTTGCTGCACGCTGAAGCGCCGACTAGTGTGCGGCGTAGCTTTTTGCGCCACGTTTCGCGCTCCGGCTATTCGGCGCCGGCAAAGAAACAATTTTATTGCGCGCTGATTTCGCCTGCGTGCGGTAACGCGCCGGAGGAAGCCCAAATTCGCGTTTGAATGCGCGATTGAACGCCGGCTCCGACTCGTAACCAACTTCCGCCGCGATTTGCGCCACGCTGCTGCTCGTAGTTTTCAGCATTTGCGCGCCGAGTTGCAGGCGCCACCGCGTTAAGTAAGCGATGGGCGTCTCAGAAAGATACTTCCTAAAGCGTTCCGCCAGCACGGAACGCGAAACTCCTGCTTCATTTGCCAGCGCGGCAATCGTCCACGGACGTGCAGGCTTGCGATGCAGCAGCGCCAGCGCTTTTCCAACTTCCGGATCGCGCGCGCCGGCCAGCCATCCTTTTTGTTCCGGCGGCAGCAGATTCATGTAGCGCCGCAAAGTTTCCACAAATAAGACTTCGGACAATTTCGCGAGCACCGCTTCGCCGCCCGGCATGGACATGCTCGCATTCCCCACGGAATAGCGAATTGAATTTTCCAGCCACTGGCCGGCGGCGTCATTGCGGATATTGACCGTAAATATTTTCGGCAAGCCACCAAGAAACATCTGGCTCAGTTGCGGATCGCAAATCATGTATCCGCAAATGTATTTCGTCAGTTCTCCGCCACCACCGCTGCGCGCCGGCTTGAGGCCATGCGACATAATCCGCTGCAATTCAAGTTCGTTATCGACCGGCCTGACGGGTGAACCGTTTCCCAGAACGTGCGGATCGCCGTGCGGAAAAATCACGATGTCTCCGGCGCTCACCGCAATTCTTACATCTTCTCCTTCGACGTAAGCGTAGCCACGGCCTTCCGTCATCAGGTGATACATGATCACGTGCCGGGATTCACTAGAAAGATAAGGAGCGACGACGCTCGACGCAGGCGAGCGATTGCACCACGGCGCTGAAAACTCTGCGTTGTAGAATACCGCGCCGTCGAGTTTGACGGCTTTCAGAACTTCCGACAATACGTCCATGCGTTCTCCGACGGCCACTCTGGGATTCCTAGCAAACTACATCGGACGATGAAGCAAGTAAAGTAAATCGTTTGTTGTCCATGGCAAGAATCCCAGACGCGCGGGTAAGTATCCGCCACGAGTGGCGCGCATAGTGAGACTCGACAATACGTTCGCGAATCTTTTTAGCGATTCCGGACGAAATACAATTGAGGGTCGAGGAGACAAACAAATGAACGCCATTGCAGTTACATCTGAAATGGAAAGCTTGAAAGGCCGTTTGAAGAATACCTGGACGGCAGGAGATTACGATCGCTTTTCGCGCTACATGGAAGGTGGCGCGCGAGATTTTTACGAACGCCTGAACGTCGCTCCGGGTTCGCAATTTCTTGACGTGGGCTGCGGCTCGGGCCAGCTTGCTTTGATTGCCTCGCGCGACGGCATTGACGCCACCGGCGTGGACATCGCATCCAATTGGGTTGAACGCGCGAATGCCCGCGCGGAAGCAGAATGTTTGCGCGCACGATTTGTGGAAGGCGATGCGGAAACGATTCCCTTCGCCGATGCGAGCTTCGATGTGGTCGCCAGCCTGGTGGGAGCGATGTTTGCGCCACGGCCAGAGCTCGTTGCGAAAGAAATGCTGCGCGTTTGCACCCCCGGCGGAACAATTGCGATGGTGAATTGGACTGCGCAGGGATTCATCGGACAAATGTTCAAGGCCGTTGCGAAATTTATAGCGCCTTCAGGAATGCCGTCACCGGTTTTGTGGGGTGACGAAGCTATTGTGCGCGAAAGGTTCGGCAAGGGACTCTCGGAACTTTCTTTGGTGAAACGAGATTACACGTTCAGCTATCCATTTCCCCCGTCGGACGTCGTGGAATTCTTCCGCGCGTATTATGGGCCGACCAATAAAGCGTTCGCTTCCCTTGACGTGACCACTTGTGAGAATCTTCGTGCAGAGCTGACCGCGTTGTGGACGACGCACAACCGCGGGGGCGAAGGCAGCACAATCGTGTTCGCGGAATATTTGGAAGTGATCGGCGTTCGAGCTTAAAATTTCCGCCGGAGGATTGCCATGGCAAATCTCATTGCGAAACCGTCGATCGTCAAAGCGGCGGGAAATAAACCGAAGGAGATTGCCGAGTTCGTTGGGCTCGTCAACACCAAAACGGAAGACGTGAGCATTGCGCACATGAAAAGTCCGGCAGGTTGGGTCGAGCCGGGACAAACTCCGGAATTCGATGAGTACACTGTGGTGTTGCGTGGCGTCCTTCGAGTAGAAACTCGTGCGGGAATTATTGACGTAAACGCGGGCCAGGCAATTCTCGCCCGCAAGGGCGAATGGGTACGTTATAGCACTTTGGAAAATAATGACGCCGAGTACGTTGCCGTTTGCTTGCCGGCGTTTTCTCCGAAACTCGTGCGTAGGGACGAGTGAACAGAAATTTGTTGCGCACGAGCAAGAGAATCAGACGCCAAGGCAAGTTTCACACATTGAAATGCCCCATACTAAAAGCGATAACGCAGCTGAAACCCTGAAATGACGGTCAACCAAAACTTACGCACAAAAGGAGACGAAACATGGCACAAGAAACTACCGCGACTCACAAAACCAAATGCTCCGCCGGTCGTCGCGCCGAATTACTGGCCGCTCGCATCGAAGAAGGCGCTGCAGGCCTGGCAGCTTTTGCGGAAGGTCTTTCCGAAGCGGAATGGAGCACACCGGTCTCGGCCACGGATCGTCGTGCGGTCGGCGTGATCGTGCACCACGTTGCGAGCGTGTACCCCATCGAAGTTGATATCGCGCGAGCCGTTGCCAGTGGCAAAGCAATTACAGACGTCACTTGGGAAGCTGTTGCCACAATGAACGCAAATCATTCCCATGAGAATTCCAAGACAACAAAAGCGGCCGCGCTCGAACTTTTGCGTCGCAACAGTCGAGATGCGGCTGCCGCTGTCCGCGCGCTTACTGACGAAGAATTGGATTCCGCGGCGCCATTTTCTCTAAGCTTCGGCGCGCCCGTAACCGCTCAGTTCGTGATTGAAGATCACGCGCTTCGACACAGTTGGCATCACTTGGCGCGCATCCGCAAAGCTGTGGGCCGTTAATCATCGTTGCGAGCGTGCGGTAATCCGGAGAATCCTGTATTTAGGTGCCGCCCTGCATATAAAAATACAGGAATCCCTGTATGCACATGAAAACCCGCTCAAGCTAAACTTTCATGCTGTGTTGGATATCCAACATTGCGGCCCAATGAACAAATCATGGCGCGAATTCTAATTGCCGACGATTCCGAAGTAATGCGCAACCAGCTCAGGCTTGCGCTGACGAGCCGCGCCAATTTGACCGTTTGCGGGGAGGCTGTGAACGGAGTCAGCGCCATCCTAAAGGCGCACGAATTAAAACCAGATCTTGTAATCATGGATTTGGTCATGCCGATGCTCGATGGTCTTCGAGCGTCCGCCGAAATTGCGAAAACTGCTCCGACGATTCCGATCGTTATCTATAGCCTGCACCTCGTGCCGGAACTTGAAGTCGAGGCAAAAAAATATGGCGTATGGGAATTAGTTTCAAAATCTGCGGATCAAAATTTACTGACCGACACGGTGGAACGGCTTCTGGCTGCCTCACAGTCCGCAAATTTGCCAAATACGTCTATCGCAGCCTCCAGCGAAAAACCCGGTACGTCAGCGGCAGTATCCAACGGAGCCGCCATTGATGATGATTCCCCTCCGGACCCTGCAGTCGAGCCCGATTAGCGTAAACCGGTTAAGAATTTCTTTTGCGGCTTTTCCTACATATCCTTGCTTTCCTCCTCAAATAGGGATAATTCTCTACGCGTCCTTTGCGAGCCATTCAAACTCAGAATGTAGCGATCCGCCGCTCGCCGGGTTCGCGCGAATTTTCTCATTCTCATGAGGAGCATGGATGTCCGAACAGACGCTGCCGGGCGAACGTACTGGTCCCGACGGAAAAGCTGTAGCCAATAAAGTTTTGCTGTCGCTTACGCCAAGGCAATTTCGATTGGTTCGGCCGCGGCTCCGCGCGTTCAACGCTTTCCCACCACGATATTCTTCATGAGAGCCAACGAAAAGTAGAGTGGATCTATTTTCCCAATGACGGATTAATTTCTCTCGTGATCGTGATGGCGAACGGAAAGACAGCCGAGGCCGGAGTAGTCGGGAATGAAGGAGTAGCCGGACTGGAAGGCGCATTCGGATTAAAGCGAAGTCCGATTCGCGAAATCGTCCAGATCTCCGGCACGGCCTATCGAATGGCTGCGGACAAACTTCAGAAAATATTTCAATCCGACCCGGAAATTCTTCTCCGCTTCAGCCGCTTCGCAATCATCAATCGAATGCAAGTATCTCAGACCGCCGCGTGCAATCGTCTGCACGAAGTGGAAAAGCGACTGGCGCGCTGGCTTCTGATGACGCAAAATCGCGTTCAGTCAGGCCTGATTCCAATGACGCACGATTTCTTGGCGACGATGCTGGGCACAGACCGCGGCAGCGTGACAACCGCGGCCGGCGTTTTGCAAAAGCAAAAGATCATCGAATACACCAGAGGGACCGTCAGAGTGCTGAATCGCAAAGCGCTCGAAGAATGCTCCTGCGAATGTTACGGACTGATACGCGATTACAACAGCGAAATCATTCGCTAGGAAGGCCAAGGGATTCGGGCATCTGCCGCAGACGGGAGTGCAGAGAAATCATGACCACTTCGTTTGATATTTTCCGCGTTGAAAATAGCGGCGTTCGCTGGCTGGAAGCCGCCGCCGGTCTGGAAGAAGCGAAATCACGAGTGCGGCAAATTGCCGCTAAAGCACCGGGAGAATTTCTCGTACGTAAATCAACACACAGGCGACAAGATTTTCATAAAGTTGGATGGCGTCAATTCGTGACAATTCGCGAAGATGCCGGACTTTCGCAGCGCAACCGAACGAAGTTAATTCATTCCGTACAACTGTGCGGCATTTCCTCTCAAAACGCGTTGCGCAATTTCTTTCGCGCGATCCTGCGTAATTGTTCCGTCGCGCACCATTTCCGACAAAACGATCGCCAGCGCGCGCCGCGCATTCCGCGATGCAATTAGAATTGTTTCTTCCCAATCGAGTCCGGCGCCGAACGGTCCCGCATCCGATCCGAACATCACGTGCTCTGGCATCATCTCCAGCCACGGCCGTAGAATCCTCGCGAGTTCGGCCGGCGACCAATAAAATTCCAGCACGGACATATCAACGAACACATTAGGTTTCACAATCAGCGCCGAAACAGTGCGCTCTTTCGGGGGATTCCCGTGCAGCACCACGAAATTTGTTTTGCGCAGATCCGGATCGTTGAACATTTGCGAAAGCAGCATCGCGTCCGCGCCGGAATCATCGAAGAACTCACCGCATCCGCTGCCGGTGTGAATGTGCACCGCCAGACCAAGCTTTCCGGCTTCCAGCGCAATTTGCTTGAATAAATAATCCTGAAGCGTTTTGTATTCCGCCGCAGTCGGACTTCCCGCCGGCGGCATATTTCGCATAAACTCGTGTCGCTTCCGACTTGCGACGCCGGAGCAAAATCTAGATGCCGCAGATACGCTGCCTCAAATTTCACCGCCACCGCGCCGGCGGATTTTTGTTTCTGCAAAGTGGCGCGAACAACTTTATCCACATAGAGGTCGAGAGTCGCCGGCACGCGCGAAACTCCCGCGTCCTGTAAATATGTGTGCGAGCAGATCCTCTGCCATTCCGAAAAGCGCGCGGCGATCCGGATTCACAGCCTTTGCAGCGGAGTTGTTCAGCGGGAATAGCAGCGCGTCTTCGTACGGAACCCAGCGAATTTGCGGCGCGCGCATTTCGGGCGGCATGGAAGTCCGGTTGGCGAATGCGGTTCCTAACAACGCCTTCTCCATCACCCACGCGTAAAATCCGGCGCCGTGTTCTTCGCGCGCGGCAAGTTCCAACTCGATGATCTTTTTTATTTCGGCGTCGCTGCCGGTTTTCGCGTCAAATCCAAATAGCGTCTTGTATGCCCACTGTTGATCTGCATTGAAGCGAAAATTCGCCGGAGAAAGTCCGGTCGGCGGGAGGAAGAACATCGCAGCGAACTGATCATAGCCTTTGTCGTGATCGCGATCGAGCGCAGTGATGTGCGAATGATTATCGATCGCCTTAATCGAATTCACGTAGCGAACAATTTCCGGATCCGGTTCCTGCGCCGAAACCGATGCCACTCAAGAACAACGCGGCTATCACAAGGCACAGTTCGAGTCATTTTTCCTCGAATAATTTCGAACGTAATTCCTAAATCAAATGCTCGAGCTTCACATTTTGCGCTGCATACTCGCGGCCCACGTCACGCAAGATCGGAATCGCGTTTACCGCGTCAAGTTTCGCCAACTGAGAACCAGTGCTCAAAAGTTTTTCCGCTTCCGTGCCCATGTATGACCGGTTGTATCGCACGTAGCTGAACCATTTTCGTCCCGGCAGCGGCATGCCAACCATATCGCCAATTTCCGAATCGATTTCTTCGCCGAATAAACATTCGCCTAGGCACCGGCAAAGATAATCCTGTTCCAGCGCGACTCCCTGCATCAGCGCAGCGGGAATGCGCGGCAGTTGATAACCCAGCCACATTTGCTTTGCCTTGGTGTGAAATGCAGCGGAGGAAACGCGGATCGTTCCAATCGAAACAACGCGAATTTTGTCCGCGCCCGTTTCCCAATTCACTTTGTACGAAGGCAGCACCGCGGTCAGCGCTGCAATCAGCGCCGGATTGTTGTAAGGCGTAATCGCGCCATCCACAAAAATATGAAGTTTTCCGCCCAGCGTAATCTCTTCGGGATCAAAATAAACCGGCGCGGCGGTGCTGGCCCTCACAACTTTCCACAGCGGCACATTCAAATTGCAATCCGCCAATTTGGAATTGTTGTATATCGCGTGAGGATTATTTGTGATTGGCCACGCAGAACCCGTCGTCTGATTCCGCACGACCACCAGCAGCAAGCCCTTTAATTTCGTCGTACTCAGCAACGCGGGAATTTTTCCTTCGCCGTCTTCCGAAAAAATGCGCTGCAGCATGTCCGAAAGCGGCTTCGCTTCATATCGCGACACAAACATTCTTCTGAGCGGCCGGTACCACGGCACACGCATGAACATTGTCTTGCCGTGTTCCACATAAAGTTCCATTACTTCTTCCACGTCCATGCCCCAGCTCAGGCAGGTCGCAATAATCGCGCCGGTGCTGGTGCCCGCGAAAAAATCGAAGTGATCGGAAAGCACCATCGCGGAATTTCCCGTGTGCTCGCGCAGCATTTCCTGAATACGCAGCAGAATCTCAAGACTGAAAACGCCTCGGATTCCTCCGCCGTCCAGTGCTCAAAATTCTTTTCATAAATTTATTTCCGAGGCATCTTGCGATTCCGAATCAGCGAACGCCACTCGATCACTTCCGCAAGCAACGCTCTCTCCACGCGCGTCGCCGTGCGCAGCAAAACTGGCCACGTTCCCGCCGAGGCGATTTGTTTATCCCACACTACAAGCAGGTCATGCAATTCCCGGTAACGTTCGCGACGGCGCTGCCAGTCATTCACAATTAAGAGCGCGCCCGCAATCGTCGCGAATTGAAAAAAAACTGTTCCGCCAAACGCGATGCCCGTCAGCCAGCCGCCAAACATGTACTTTCAACCAATAAGAACCGAGCAGCATCCAGAGGTTCATGCACAAGCCGCACAACGATAGCGGCCGCCACGGCGAACTTGTATTGGCGCGCCTTTCGGTCCGATTGCGCGGCATTCTTCGAGAAATATTCAATCTGATTCTGAATTCGTTCTTCCCGATACTCCTTACGAAAATCTTCCAGACTCGTCTGGCGATCGGCGCCGTCTGATATTTTCAGAAAATTCAGCGAACCCAGCATTCCCGCCAAGCTCGGGAATAATTTCCGGCCCAATCGCATCGTAAGGCCCCGGCGTTCTCCACAGCGCCAACACGGACCTGCAAATTTCCGCTGCGGTGCGGATTCTCGTCCAGATAATTTGCCGGCTGTGCAATCTCATCGCACTCGGCAGCGCGCTGGTCATCAATCCCAATCCGGCGCCGATTCCCACCAACGCTCCGCTGTTGTCCGAGAATGAAAATGCAGCGGTACAAATCGCCGCGCCTGCCGTGCACAAGAATCGGAATCGCCGCCAGCCGGCGAAGTTGCGGCGCGGCGTGACTGGCATTGTCGTCAATTTTCCAAAACCATGCCTGCGCCAAGTCAAACGGAGTCTTTATTTCCGGCTTCGCGCCGGAATCCGGCAGCCCATTCAGAAAATCCAATTCCGGATCGCTGAATGATTCCTTCTCCTGATTAAAATGTTGCACTTCACCAGTGACGCTGTGAATCCATACCACTGGCCGGCCCTGATTTTTCGCATACGTGAATATTTCTTCCGTTCCGCCCAGTCCCTGCGAAGGCTTTCCATCCCACAACGCCAGCAGCATCTGGCTTTGCTGAACCGTTTCCGCGCCGCATTCGTAGTAGCGCTCCTCTTTCGTTTCGCCATTGCCGATCACTTCAACGGACATCGCGTGCTGCATCACCGATTCCGCGCGGCTCCAGTAGCCTCGTCAAAATCTTCGCGAAATTGTTCTTTCGGCGCGGGCAAAAGTATGCGAATGGGCAATCCGAGCTGAATGCACGATTCCGCGAACAGCAAATCTCCACCCGCGGCCCCGGACGACACACCGTAAATTGTTTTTTCAGTTTTTGATTTGAAGTCCTGCAGAAATTTCAGAATGCTCGCGTGCGATCTCGATTCGTCCGGCAAATTGCGGTGGCCAGTAAATCCAATGGCCACCGTCGACGGCAAAATAATCGCGTGGGCGGAACTTCCCGCTGATGAATTCTGCGTTTGCAGCTTGCGTCAAGCCGGACATGCCTGCTTATTGCGTTCGCAGTTGCAAAACTTGTTGCACCGGGAACTTGGAAATGTCGACGGTAATCATGGACACAAGTTGCGTGATGATTCGGAAATTGTCGCGATTCCACGATGACGCGCTCAACGGATTTTCGGCCCTCGGGTCGGCAATCGAATACGTTTTCCCCATGTAGTCCAGCTTCACAAGCACCGGCGTCAGATCTTTCTCGTCCTGCTTATTCCAGTTCATCGTGAGCAGCGGTTGCAATTCCATCGACGGGATCGGATCTTGCGCGGGATCGGCTTTGGCCAGCGCCATCAATCCAGCAAATGTGTCTTGTTCCTGCGCTGCGGCGGCCATCATGCCGATCAATGATCGCATCACCAATTGCGCGGAACCCTGCACAGTTTGGCTGGGATTTTCCAGAATTCCAAATCCCGCTCCGTTGGAATCCAGAATTTGAAGTGTCGGATCAAGCGACCTCACTTTGGTCAGCTCGGGCATATCAATTTCAATTCCGTAGTCCTTCGTGTTGCCTGGATGATCCTTGTCCGGCTTCACGTATCTCGGAGTCAGTAAAAATTTCGGCATCGTCACCATACTGCCCGAACACCCATTTATCCGGCGTGGCCGGGTCCTGTTGCCAGATCAAATTCTTGGCCAGCGCGTCGGCAATATCTTTTGCTTGAGGAGCGCCCTTGCCATCTTCGAGCTTGACGGGCGAAGTGGACGGCACAAAATTTTGCGTGGCGGTGAAAATAAGATGCCCGCGTCGTTGCAAGTGGTAACAAAGCGCGCTCACTCGCAAAAATGTTAAGTAGCTATCCTTGTTGGCGGCCGACGCGACATTGCGAATCACCATCACCTGATCGCTGTTCGACTCCGGTCGGTATTCTATGTGGTCCACCATCAAGCGCATCAATTGGTCTACTCGCCATCCCTGCTGAAACAGCGCGTAGAAAAGTTCCGCTGGCATCGGCTTTAACAATTGCTGCGCGGTCGCGTCGTCGTTCACTGGAATAAACGTGAACGTCGGATCTTTTTCGTAGAGTACGGAAGGCGTGCCACCGCCGCCGGCGCCTGCTGGATATCCCTGAGGGCTATACGTACCGTTGCCATTGATGGCGGCTTGCATTCGATACTGTGTTTGAATCTGCCCCATCTTAAAAAAATATGTGGGATGGTGCTGATTCAACCGCGCCAGATTCAACAACATTTGGTGATTGGAACTCTGCGCGTAGGCGTCTTCGTATTTCTTGTAGTCGACTCGCAGATTTTTTGCCGCGCATCCGGAAAGCAAGAAGATTGAAGCGCAGAGGAGCGCGAGCAAGCCGGACGCCGGGGTCTTCATTCGTGACGAACGGGCGCTGATTTTCCGAGCATCGGAACTATAATCTATTTTGTTTTTCATGGATTTTCCGTAGACGCGCATTCTATAGACAGACTTGCCGCATGACAATGAAAACTTTGGTGGATAAACAGGCCTGACTTAGCGCGAAATGCGCATCCAGCGCGGTTTCGGTCTAATTTGCCGCCGGTTTCAGCAACGCGCGGATCCGCGCAAATTCGGGATTCGTAATTCCCGCACGATCCAGATCGTTAAAGTCACCCAGAATTGCGTCTTCCCATTTTTCGTCGGAGTTGGCGAAAACTTTTTCGCCGCGGTGTCCAAGATAAATCGCTTCAGCCTCTCTGGTTCGGCCCAAAAGAGCCAAAGCATGCGCGCGATTCGTTTGCGCCGCCAAATCATTCGGATCCAGCTTAATGGCTTCGTCGCTCGCCGCGAGTGAACCAGCGTAGTCGTGCGTGAAAATTTCAAACCACGCCAGCCCGACATCCGCGCCCGCAAGCGCCTTCGACCATTCAGAGTCATGGTTCGACTGACGTTGCAGCCATGCAATATAATTTTTCTGCGCGTCCACAGCTTCTTTGTATCGTTCCAGGCGCAGATACACATCCCCAATTCGGTTTAATGCGTTCTCGTCATTCGGATTCGTCTTCAACTCTCCCGTATAACGCGCCAGTTGACGCTCATACCCTGCCCTTCGCATCAACGTGCGGATTCGCGCCACATCTGGATTCGTAAATCCTTGGTTCTCCAGTGTCGACAAATCATCCAGCACGCCTTCGTCCCACGGTTGGTCGCCATCCATTTTCTTTCCAATGTTCGCAACGTAAACTGCTTCCGCTTCTTTTTCGCGATTCAGTAAGAGCAGCGCGTGCGCGCGATTCATCGTGGCCACAAGGTCAGCGGAGTTCAGCTTCAGCGCC
This sequence comes from uncultured Acidobacteriota bacterium, assembly GCA_963778235.1. Lineage (GTDB taxonomy): Bacteria > Acidobacteriota > Terriglobia > Acidiferrales > UBA7541 > DASTCZ01. Next base: position 931,881 of record CAVZTQ010000001.1, read on the forward strand.
GCATCATCGGATGCAAGCGCGCCCGCAAAATCTCCAGACAATAATTGATACCAGGAAACCGAACCATAAGCCGAAATCAAATCCTCCTTCACGCCGTCATCTTGATTCTTCGCGCCTAAAAGATGTGTAATCCGATTTTTCCCCGCCGTTGCTGCTTCCTTATAGCGTTGCAAGTTGTAGAACGCGTTGGGCAGATAACGCAGCGCTCTCTCGTCATCAGGATTTGTTTTCAGATCCTGCAGATATTTTCCGAGCAGTCGCTCGTATTCCGGCCGGCGCAATAATCCGCGCATGCGGGTAAGTTCGCGGTTGGATATTCCCTCATCTTCGAGCGTCCCAAAATCTCCGACGATCGACTCTTCCCACGTTTGATTCTCCGACCCGTTCATTTTCCGGCCGATGTTCCCAATATAGATTTCTTCTGCTTCCCGATTTCTGCCAAGGAACATCAACGCGTGCGCGCGCTGCGATTCGGTGAACATGTGATCCGCATCTAATTTTCTTGCCTCGTCAGCGGACGCCAGCGCGCCGGCAAAATCCCGAATGAAAAGTTGATACCAGGAGAGAGCATCGTAAGCGTCAACCAGGCTCGCATTCTTGGTGGAATCAGAATCCGGTTTCGTTTTCAGGAATGCAACCAAGCGCTTTTCGCCTTCCACTGCGTCCGCCCAACGCCTCGCCCTGGAATAAAGATACGGCAGTTGCCGCAATGCTTTTTCATCGTTGGGATTCTTACTTAGCGCTTGCTCGTCGGCAGCCATGTTCCGTTGATCCTGCTTGGCCGCCATCAGGTTTCCGATTCGCGCGGAGTCCGGGCTGGTGATGCGTTCCTTCCGTAGAGTAGCTAAATCCTCTGAAACTCCGTCCTCCCAAATCACCTTCGAGGTGGAACTCATTTTCTCGCCGAAATGCGCCAGGAAAATCACTTCCGCTTCTTTCGTCCGGCCCAGCAACATCAAAGCCAGCGCGCGATCCTCTTCGCCGTCATGTGATTCGGATCCAGCTTGATCGCTTCATCGCTTGAAGCCAGCGCACCAGAAAAATCCGGCACAAGAAGTTGGAACCACGCGAGCCTCGCGTACCCATCAACCAATGTCGCCGCCTTCGTCGGAACCGCGTCCGGTTCATCCTTCACGTAAGCCAGCCAATCCTTTTGCGCTTCGACCGCTTCCTTCCAACGACCCATTCCGGAATAAAGGTCCGGAAGATCTTTCAACACAACTTCGTCTTTCGGATGCGTTTTCAGCATGGCCTGCGCTTTTGCCAGATCGTTCAGCGGCTTCGCGGCGTTCATCTGCGCCGTGGTTTGCTCCACTCGAACTCCGTCCAGGATAGCGTCCAGAAAAATCGGCCACTCATTTTCGATTTGCCGCGACTGTTGCATGTTCACGTCGCCGTTTCTAGCGAGGTGAAAGCTGGTTTCCCAAAAAGTATTTCCGATTTGTAGTGTTCCAATTGCTTGCCATTCTCTGTCAGAACTTGATTCCAGCAGAAGCGGCTTAAATTTCCCGACAACGCTTGAGCGCACATCGCCCGGCGCCGACGCGACCCAATCCACATCTTCCGGATGATCAATCAAACGAAGACGCCCGACGTCCGGCACGTCAATCGAATTCACAGAAAAACGAAGATACGCCAGCGCCAGATCAGGTTGATCCAATTTCGGCGCTGACGTTCTATTCAGCCCGTTCAAAATCGCGTCGCGACTACCCGTCAGCAGGACCCAATCCGATCCGCGTTGCACGAACGAAACAATTCCACTTTCATGTTCCAACTTCACGTCCGCTTCGTACAAAGCGGCATCGTCGTAAAAATCCAGCCGAATCTTGCGAATTCCGCGGACTTGATCCGCATTGATGTTCTTGTCGATGGCCGGCAAATGTTGCAGCACCGCGGCCATTTCCGCGGCCGTCAGAATTCTCCAATCGCCGGCAACCATTGATCGCATAGTCCAGGTGGAATTCTTTTGATTACGATCCAACAGTTTCGTCGCGTCTGTCCGCTCCGTCAGATTGTCAATGCGTTTCAACAAGGCCTGCGAAGCCGCCGGCGTTAAAGCGGTTTGCGGCGAAGCCGTCGCTGGTTTATCTGTCACCGCTGTCCGGATTCGCTTCAGCCTGTCCCGATAAAATTTCAGGTTGCTGTTCAGCGTGCTGCCGGAATAATCGTATTGCAGTGCCTTCCAAACCGTGTCGAGCGCCTTCTCCAACTCATCCAGAGCTTTCACAAGATCGCCGCGGTCATACCACAAGTCCGAAATTCGACTCTGCACCACCGAGCGTTTACGAATTAACTCGATATCGTCGGGACGAAGTGCCAGCGCCTTCGTCAGCGCATCCGTCGCCAGCGCATATTGCGCGGCAGCTTTGTCATACTCGTGCGTCTCTTCGTACTCGTCTCCCAAAGAACTTATTGCGACATCCAGGCGCCCGTAGTTTTCCGCGGTCGGCGCCATTTTCACCAGCCCGGTGGTTTCAGCAATCGCCTTCTCGTATGCCGCGATCGCCTTTGCAGAATCCTTCATCGCGCGTTCGATGGTTGCCATGCGCTGGTGCATGTCCGCTTTTTCCACAATGATCGGCACATCATCTTTCGCGACTACATCCAACGGCTCCAGCGCTTTGAATGCCTGCGAATAAAAATCTAGCGCTTCCGTGTCGCGTTGCATCGCCAGCTCCTGCGCTTGTTTATCTTTATCGCCCTTCTGCCGCGACTCATCGGCCTGCACCCCTCGCAGATATCCTTGTCGCGCGGCGGCCTGTACGACTTCATCTTGGAAAACAAGCAACGCCGGCGCGGAAACACGCGTCTCCTGAAAAAGCGCTCGCGCCTGTGTGTAAGTCTCAAAAATAGAATTCAGTTCATTCGACGCATCGGCCGACTGCGAATGTTTTGCCGCTTCCACATCGCCGAGTGACAGCAGCACAAGCCCGCGCACCATCGCAGCGCGTGTCCATAATTTTTGCTGTTCATTCAGTTCCTTCGCGGAAGCCGCCGCCTGCTTCAAATATTTTTCCGCCGCGATCAACTCGCCTTGGTTGTAATGCACCAGTCCCAACGCGCGTTGTATTCGCGCCAGGTTCAAATACCACTCTCGATTTTCTGCGTCGCGCCCGCACAAATCCACGCCTGTCGCTTCCGCTTGCTCGAAAAGGCTTCGCGCCGCGTCGTATTGCTCCAGCCTCAGCTCCGTGAATCCCTGCGAATAACTAATTTCCGTCGAAAGTGTTTTCCAGCGAATATTTCCGGGATCGTGCCCCACTAATTTGCTGACCACATCATTCGCCTGTGCAATGAAAGGCTGCGACTTCACGTCATCGTATTCCGTCAGCCACATTCCGCGCAGCGCCAGCACTTGCCAGTAAAGATATTCGTCAGCGCTCGATCCGCTTTGCTTCAGGAATTTAATCGCCGTCTGATAATGATTGCGCGCCTCATTCTGCTGGTAGACGTCCGAGGCAATTTCTCCCAGCCCGATATGCGAGAGAACAAAAACGCGCGCCAATTCCTGTTTCGCGTCCGGATCAGTCGACGTCGACGCGATCAGCACCGCTTCATCAAAACATTTTCGCGCTTCGACGATGCTTCCGTTCGCCAGCAATCCAACTCCGCGCGCATACAGCGCTTCGGCGCGCGTAACCTTCAAACCAGTCTGCGAATCGCCGGGCTTCACATTGCCCGTCACCAAATCCATTGCGCGGTTCGCGTATTTCAGCCCTTCGTCATAGTGTCCCACTTGATACAACGCTTCCGCGGCCTGCGCCAAGAATCGCGCGTGCGGCAAATCAATATCGTTTTGCGAAGTGTGTTCGCTCGAAAGTGTGATGAAGGAATTGTCCGTAATCTGAATAATATTTATTACCGTTGCCGTCGGCACGCGCATATCAAACAGCGAACCTGCCGCCGACACTTGCTCCTTAAAATTTTCTTCGTTCTTTTCACGAACGGAATGCAGCTCCGTGTCTTTTGCGTCCGCGCGGCTCTTCTCTTCCATCATCGTGCGTGTGCTCGGCTTCCAGCCGCTCCGCGTTCGTTTTCGCTTGTAGCTCGTTGCTCTTCGCCTGTCGGTAATAACGATAGGAAACATAAAATGCGAATAGCGCAATCAAAGACACCAAGCCAAAAATACTTACCCATCAATTGCGACTTCCGAAGTTGTCTTCTGACTTGCGCTTCGCGTTCCGCTGCGGCTTTCTCGCGATCCTGCGCCGCTTGCGCCTGAATGCGTTGCTCGCGCACAGCGCGGCTGCGCGATGCAGGATCGGTCAGCGAGTCGTGCGTCAGCTCCAGCCAGATCACGCCCGCGCGTTCTTCGCGATGCAGCAAACGCCGGTTCACCAGCACATCAAAATCCGCTTCGGGCAATCCCAGTTTTTTCGCATCCTCCAGCGCCGCGCGATCGCGATATCCAGAGCTGGTCAGCAGGCGATCTTCCACCCAATCGCGCACTCGTGGGTCCACGCCCTCGAACGTGCGCTCGTAAAAATCCTTCATTATTTCTTCGCGTTCGGCGGTCAGCAGGTCGGCGGTGATGCGTGGTTTGCCGCGCGAAATACGGCTGTAATTCAGTCCGTCGCAAACAACGCTCAAAAGCGCCGGATCAACATCGCGCTGCTCCAGCGCGCTTGACGATCGCTTCAATCGCGAAGTGGAAACGAAATCAACAATGTCTCGCGCCACCGACGGATCAACAACGTCCGATCCGGCGCGCTGCACAACTTCCAGCGCTTGTTGACCCGTCATGCGCTCCAAACGGAAACGATTCGGCAGCAATGACGGCATGCGTTCGCGCCACGGATCCAAATCCGCCAGAAAATCTTCACGTAAAGTAATTACAAATTTTACGGATTGTTTTTTCAGATCGAAACGTAGCGCATCGTCCGGATTTGCTTCCAGCCGCTCACGAACGGCGTCAGGCGGCCGGTGTTCAAGCACGGATTCCAATTCTTTTTGGAATTCCGCTACGCGCGCGTTGGATTTTTCACTGCGATGGCCGAGCGTGAATATTTCTTCAAATTGATCCAGTACCACAACAGGAGTCAGCAGACGATTGCGCGGGCCCCAGAAATCCACATCGCGCCGGTGAAAATATTCCCACAGCGTTTCTTTCGGCGCGGGCCGCGGACACTTAATCTGTAAACGATCCAACTCCTCGGCAACCGCGGCCGTGATTTGTTGCGCCAGCGGCGGCGCATCGTCGCCATGATCGAACCGCACGCGCACCGGGAAAAAGTCCAGCGTTTTCAGCCGCGGAAATAATCCCGCCTGCAGCAGCGAAGTCTTGCCAAGGCCCGATTGTCCGTACAAAACGACGACCGGCGAACGTTGCACCAGACTGAATAATTCCGCTGCTTCGCGATCCCTGCCGAAGAAATAATCGCGGTCATTTTCGCCAAACGCGCGAAGTCCGGGCCACGGATTTTGTTTTGAAAGCTCGGTTGAAGCTATCGTTTCGGGACTCATGAGGCTGGCGGATTCTTTCGATACGTCTTCTGAGCAACGTCGAGTTCCTGCACTAAGTTCAGGCGGCACCGCTCCGTCCACCGCGCGGATCGCGCTGCGATCGCCAAAAGTTTTTTTGCGATATTCCATCATTTCGCTATTCGGCACGTCGTCCACCACAACGGGAAAAAGGAAATTGCGGTCCGTGCCGTAGAAAAATCCGGCACGCTGCGCGGCTTGTTCCCGTTCCTTGCGGAACCAGCGGCCCTGCCCCGAATCGTCCTGCGTGTTGCGCGAAATAATTCCCACAAACGCCGAGCACAAACGGATATTTCCTTCGATCACATCACGGAAATCGTCGCCCGGTTTCAAGCGGCGATCGATCCACACTTCCAGTCCGGAATTGGAAAGCTCGTCGGCAATTCGGAATGCCGCTTTTCGATCTTCGCTCGCGTAACTTACAAAAATCGATCCCGGCGCCATCACCGAAGGCCGTTCCGCGTTTCCATCCGTACCGGCGCTGGGCGCGGCGTTCTTCGGATGCCGTTCAAAATAGCGCTTGTTTAATTCGCGGATGCAATCCAACGGCGATCCCGCGGTGTAAAGATGCGAGCGGAGCGGGCTGAAGCGTTCCAGAAATTGCGCGAACTCCGGCTGAGCACAATGACTATCCGCGATAAACTCCATAAAATTGCGCGAATCCCACAGCGGTTTATTTCGCGTAAGGCGCAGTAGAAAACGCGCCAGCCAGTCCGGAAAATCAACGCCAAGAATTAACAGATGGCTCTGCTGTAATTTCGCGATTAATTTTTTCGGACGCCCTTCATCCGCCATGAACGCGTGCATTTGCTCCAGCATCTGGCCTTCGGTCACAGCGAACGTGGAAGAAACCGAGGCGCGTCCAAGAATTTGAAAAACTAAACTGCCGCGCTGATCTACAAGCGCGTCATCGTAATCAATGTTGCTGGATGCCGGCGGATAAGCGACCACCGCTGGTTTGCGCTGGCGGACGGACTCGATCGCTTCTTCAAGCAGAGTGTCAAAAGTTGTGCTGATAAATAAATGAAAATCCGGAATTTCCACCAGCAGACGCAACGCCTCGGGAACTGCGTTTTGATTCTGGGTCTTCAGCGTATTTAAAATTCGCAGAATTAATTGCGGCTTAACCGCCAGCGAATCGCCGTGAAAATCGGAACAAGCGCACACGACCTCATTCGTTCCGAAATTTTCTGGCAAATGTTCTTTCGGAATTCCCAATTCCACCGCGAGTTGCTCGGCCAGCATACGGTGAAACATTCTGCCCGAGGCAACCTGCAGCACATCGCGGCCCACGATGGGCACAACTTGCCCGTCATCGATAAGCGGAAGCAGGTCATCCCAGAAATCTTCTGGCGAGGGAATCATCGGCCCGACTTTAACAAAAGTAGCAAACCTTGTCACGATGCGAACGAAATGAATTTCGCTGCAAAACATTCATTCGCAACGCCGCGCAAAGCCTGTTCCAGAACGGGAAAACGAAGCGGCAAACCATTTTAGCTGGGAAACACCAGCGGCTTTTCCTGGAAGTCCACGCGCCAGTCAAGCAGGTCCGCACCCATCACTCCGGCGGCCTCTTCTGCGAACGCGGCAAGTTCATCGCTCGAGATTTCGTCGCCCGCCATTCGCAGTCGCGTCAAAATATTCGACAGCCACTTATTCATGTCCGCCGAACGCCGCGCCACGTTGCGAAAATCGCCCTGGCTATTGATGCCGTGAATCGCCGCGCCAAGCGCCGGAAGAATTGCGGCCATCTGCACGAGGTAAATTTTGTGATACAGGCTTCTATCAACCAGGTGCGCCGAGCAAACAATTAGTGTTCCGAAGAATAATCCCGTCGCTAGCCATTGAAGATTCCGATCGACGCGCCCGTTCGCTTGCGAATTGCGCGCGTGGTATTGAATCTGTGACGTAATTTCATACTCGATCAACAATTTTCGATATGCCAGGCAATATGCATGATCCAGTTTTCCCCGCAACATTCCCGCTTCGCGGACAGCAGCTTGAAAATGCCAATCCACCCACGTTTTTCGCGGAGCGCCGCGCACTGAATGTTCGGAGGCGTGATCCGTTCTGCTGAATCTGCCAATTAAAAATAAAAAACGCATTTGCCGGAGTTTTTCGGCCAGCGAGCGATAGTCAATCCAACGCTCGTGCCAATGTTTGCGTCTGCCCAGCATGGTAATCAGGATAATTAAAATGATGGAACTTAATTCCAGCCCGATCCACAGGTCCGCATGTTTGTCATCGAAAAATCCGCGCAGCGCGAAAAGCACTGCGCCGGCCGCCAGCAGGTAGTTTGTAACAAACGAACTGCGGTAAAGATTCGCAAAGTGGTTGGCCAGCTTGTCGGCCCACGCATAATGCAGCAGGAATTTTGTTTCCACCTGATGCTTTGCGTCCGTGGGAAGTCCGTGGGAAACGGCCCACGCTGATTTCCATTCTTCGTGAGTCTCTCTCCTATAATCGCGCTGCAAAATTCGCAGCGGCCACGGACTCGATCCCGCAATCAGCCTTGAAAATATTCGGAACAAAACGCCCAGCGTCCATGTGTGCGGTTTTTCTTGAAAATAAGTTTTTCTCCGGTCAGCACTTTTCGCGCCAGCGGAAGCGCCGTCGTCCGCCAGTTGGAAACTCATCTGCGTGATGAGTTGTTTCTCCAGCTCCTCGATATTCAGTTGGCAGCGGCCACCCGCTTCCGTGGCAATCAGAATGCAACTGTCGTGCGGAGGAAACGACTTGACCCACACGGTGGGAATTCGCAACTGCGCAGCTTCGGCAACAATTTGCGCGGTGCCGCCCTGACTGCGCGCTTCCGCGCCATCCCAAATTGCGATAAGCAGATCGCAGTGCCGCAGCACTGTGCGCCCGACACTTTCGTACGCGCGATTTTCTGAATCCTGATCTTCGCGCGAACCGTCTAGCTCGAGAACGGCCGTCGCCAGCTCCAACAATTCACGAAAATGTTTTTTCGATTCCGGCGCTTTGAAATCATTTTCGTAATCGTCGGCGGGAAAAGGCAGTGGCGCCTGAAGTTCGTAGCCGAGCGCCAACCCTTCTTCTGCAACCAAACGGTCGGAACCTTCGGCCAACGGAGAAATAATTCGGAATTGCGGCTCGTGCGAATCGTATCCCGCCAGACTATCACCCGCGATTTCCGCTCCAGCGTTTCGCACGGACTGAAGCGCGTGATGAATTTTCCGGCGCAACAATGGGATGTCCGAATTCTTCAAATGATTCGGACGGTGCCCTGTAACACCGACACGAATTACCAGTCGTGTTTTCGGCGGATGATTGCTGGCGTTTTTAGCCATCACTTCACTTCGTTTTATTTCGGCAAAAACAATAGCTCGATTCCCGATGCCGCGTCCTTACGATGAAACACCTGCTCCGTTGCTTTCTTGAAATCTTCAGGCTTCGCGTCGGGGATTTCCACAAACGTCTGCGGATTGCGATCCGCTAGCGGAAACCACGAACTCTGGATCTGCACCATGATGCGGTGTCCCTTGCGGAAAGTGTGATTCACATCCGGCATGGAAAAGTTTAGTTCAGAAACTTTTCCCGGCGTCAACGCTTCGGGCTTTTCCCAACTGTTGCGGAATTTCGCCCGCATCGGCTCTCCGCGCAAAAGTTGTTCGTATCCACCCATACGGATTGCCGGCGCGCTGATCACGCGCTTGTTCGCGTCTCCGGGAACTGGATCGGGATAATCTTCCGGATAAACGTCAATCAACTTCACCACAAAATCCGAATCGGTTCCGCTGGATGCGATTCTTAATTTCGGCAACACAGGCCCGGCGATGGTCACGTCATCTTCGAGCGGATCGGTTTCGTAGACGAGCACATCGGGGCGTCGCGCAGCGAAGCGCTGATCGTCCGTCATGTAGCGCTGTGGAACATCCGTCGCAGTGTAGTCAATGAACGGAACGGGATGCGCGGGATCGCTCACGTATTCGTCGAAGCCCTCATTCACCGACGGCGGATCAAATGATAATTTTCCGCCCGCATGCAGATAAAGTGTTTTGGCTTGCGCGTTTGCCGGCGGCCACGACTCATATTTCTTCCACACGTTCGTCCCCGTCTCAAACATGTAAGCTTTCGGAAGTTCAGCCCCCTGCCCTCTTAAATAATGTTCAAAGAAAGGAAATTCAATATTCGCGCGGAAAAATAGCGACGTCTTCGCGGCAAAATCTACATCGCCCAAATGATCACCGTCGTTGCGCGCCCATCCGCCGTGAACCCACGGCCCAATCACGATCGAGTTTTGAATTCCGGGATTGGATTGGTCAATCGCGTGAAAAGTTTTAAACGGACCGGAGAGGTCTTCAGCGTCAAACCATCCGCCAACTACCATCACAGCGCACTTAATATTTTTCATGTGACGGGAAAGATCGCGCGCTTTCCAATAATCGTCATAAATCGTGTTCGAGAGTTGATCGTGAAAAAGAAAACTTAAATCTTTCTGGTACTTTGTTTCTAAGTTGCGCGTGGACCCTATCTTCAGAAAAAAATCATATCCGTCGGGCGTACCAAGATCGAACGGTACGTAGGCCGTGTTCAGCGATGATGGCTGCGGAAATGGCTTAAAAAAAGTGTAGAACTCAAAATTTGATGCCAGCATGAAAGCACCGCCGTGGTAACCATCATCCGTGAAAAATAAATCCGTCATCGGAGCTTGTGGTGACGCCGCCTTCAATGCCGGATGCGAATCGATGATGCTGGCCGAAGTGTAAAATCCGGGATACGAAATTCCCCAGATGCCCACTTTTCCGTTGTTGTTCGGCACATTCTTCAGCAAAAATTCAATCGTGTCGTAAGTGTCAGTGCTGTCGTCCACATCGTTCGCCGATTTGTGAACGTCAATATGCGGATGCATCTCCACAAATTCGCCTTCGGACATGTAACGGCCGCGCACATCCTGATAAACAAAAATGTATGCCGCCTTCTCGAATTCATCAGACGGGCCAAGCGTCGGCCTAAATTTATCTTCGCCATACGGAGCGACGCTATACGGCGTGCGGTTCATCATGAAGGGATGTAGTTGCGAAGAATCTTTCGGCACATAAACCGCGGTAAACAATTTCTTTCCGTCGCGCATCGGAATTCTGTATTCGTATTTCGTGTAGTGCGTTCTAATGTATTCTTCCTTCGCGGTTTCTTGCGCCACAACTCTTCCGGACGTGAGAATGCCCACGCAAAGACCGAACGCGATCGTCAAAACAATCCAGCCCAGCCGCAATTTCCGTTGAGCGCCACTTCGGGCACACTTCTCCATTATCGGTTCTCCTCAGCGCCTGGTTACGTTGCGACGTGAGGATACCATCAGTGCATAGAGTGTTGAAATGGGATGTATGGACAACCTTTCGGTCGCCCTCGTTGCGCGCAGTTTCACAGAGCCAAAAAACGCCAGCTCAAGAAATCCCTGCGGTGTGAAGAAACAACGTCAAATACCTTTTCACATTACTCGTGATCAGGAAATGTTCGCGCACATGCTCGTGGCCTTGCTCTCCAAGCTTTTGCGCGAGCGCCGGATTGGAAAGCAAAAATCGAATCTGATACGCGGCACCTTCAATCGAATGCGCGAGCATTCCCGTGTGTTTGTGAATTACCTGCGCCGGAATTCCGCCGACCGCGGAAGCAACCGTAGGTTTTTTCTTCCACAGAGCTTCCGTAACTGTCAGACCGAATCCCTCGCGCAAACTTTTTTGCATGATGATCGTCGACGCGCGTTGTAGCGCGTTAATTTCCAGCGCGCTCCACGGCGGTAAATCGAGAATAAAAATATCCGGATCGTTACCCGCAACTTTCTTAACTTCCTCCAGCACCACGCCCCCTTCAGGATCGTCCGCCGCTCCGCCACCGGCCAAAACCAATTGGCAATCCGCATAGCGTTTCACAATTTGATAAGCACGCACCACTCCGACGGGATCTTTCAGGCGGTCGAATCGGGAAATTTGCGTCAGTATCGGACGTGACGGATCAATCTTGAAGCGCTCCAGAACGCTGCTAACATATTTTGGTTCAAGCTCTTTATTTTTATCCGATAGCGGATCAATGGACGGATAAGCGAGATACTGCGGAATGGGAAGCTGCCGCGCAAATGACGGCGATGAAAAAAGCGCGCCGTCATATCGGAAAACAAATGGCCGCAGAAATCCCCACACGTCATGATTCGGATGCGAAAGATCAATGTGGCAGCGCCATATCCAATGTCCCTCGTGGCCTTGCCGCGCTTCAATCAAAGCAATCGGCTGCGGATCGTGAATTACCGTGAACTCGCAATCAAACTGCATGCGCTGACGGTTCTGTTCATTCGTCGCCAGAAATAAATCGAAATCCTCTTTCCTCGCCTGATATGGACCGCCGTGCAGCGCGTTATGAAAAGATTTTGTAATTTCAAAGAATGCTTCGCCGCCGGTGATCACGTCCCAGCGAACATTTAATTGCAGCTCCTGCATCAGCGGTATCAGGCGATTCAGAATTTCCGCCACGCCACCGCCCATCGCGGTGGAATTCACCATCTGAACGGTGCGTCCGGTTAGCTTCGATGCGAGCGTGCGAATTTCATCCACCTCTGCTTGCCCCAGAAGTGAGACGTAGTCATCCAACTGGACCGGAGCTGCTTCCACTTTGGCTTCAGGAGTCATGCCGCCATCTCCTTGTCAATAAATTGCAGAAGTTTTGATCGCGCGCTATCCAGCGTATTCGTGTAGATATCAATACTGTTTGTGCGACGAGCAAGAGATTCCATATCTAGTTCTTTCGCAAACCAAACGGAAAAATCATTCGTACGCAACTGCAACCGCAGTCGGGACATGAGCAGATGATAGTTAAATGAACCGTGACCGAGATGCTCAAGCCCCGACCGAAATTCCTCGAGTGTCCACGCGTCTAACCCCTTTGGCACGGTCACTTCAATTGATTCGCAAAAATAAAACGGCTCAAATGCTTTCCGATCCACTTCGTGAGGATACGCCGTGCAGAATTCGTCCGTAATTCGCAGCAAATCATTCCTCAAATCGCTCAGCTCAAGATAACCGCGAATATCCAGCGCGGCCATTCGTTCCGCCAATTCCGCACGGTTCAACGCCGCAAACGCCCACTGCGCAAAATCATTTGAAAAACCTTCCGTCAAAAAGTGATGGCGGCCCAAACTCTGGAAGGTGTGATAAAAAATCGAAGCGTCACTGCATTTCTCAAGTCCGTCGCGCAATTCCGCCGGTGTTGTCGCCACCTGATTGCCGATTCGAGTCAAATAGGAAACAGCCACAAATTGAAATGGATGATTTGCGCGTTTCATGAAAGTTCCGCCTCCAGCATTCTTAAAAATGTATAGACTTCCAGCGAATCGCTCAGCCTGAATTGCGCCCGAGTTTTTCGCGGCGGCCCGACTAGCACCGTGATTCCTTTCGATAATTCCTTGAACGCCGGCTCGTCGGTTATGTCGTCTCCCGCATAAATTGCTAGAAATGGTTTTCTGATTCGCGAAAGTACATTCCGCAACGCGATTCCCTTCCCACGAACTTGAACCGGTACAACATCCCACGCGCTGCTGGATCCCAAAACATGCAAGTCCTGCCGAAACTGAGTAACAACTTTACGGACGCGCACCTTTGCACGCCGCTGCATTGCAGCGGAAGAATTTCGGAAATGCACCGCGAGACTGATGCCCTTGTCCTCAAGAAAAATTCCCGGTATTTCTTTTACGAGTCCGCCGAGAATTTTGCGCACACTTGAGAGACTCGCAATCGTCCGCGCGGGCAAAGGCTCTCTCGATTTGTCTTCCCACCCGTACAACCCCATAAATTCCACGCTCCGAACATTCAACAATTTCGCAAGCGATGATCTTCTTCGGCCGCTCACAATTGCGACGCGCACTCGCCGGTGCTTGGCCAATCTGCGTAATGCCGAGCGTGTCTTTTCTCTCAACCTCACCTGATCCGGATTCGGTTGGAACGCGACGAGAGTCCCGTCAAAATCCAGATACAGCCGAATATTTTTTGCCGCCCGAATGCGCGGGGCAACTTGGTCCCAACAATCGAACAGATACCGCATTGAGTTTCATTCCTCTTTCGCAAATCGTTTTCCGCCGCAAACATTGATCACCGCGTATGCGTAAGTTCCGGTGTGTCCAACCGAATTTCCGCCAGCTCCGCGATTAAATCCGCCGCCCAGCGATATACGTTGTGTTCCTTTACCGTGCGGCGCATGCGCTGCATTCGCGCTTGCCGTTCTTCCGGCGTCATTTCCAGCGCGCGCCGAATCATCTCTGCGATTTGCTCGATGTCGTACGGATTCACCATCAACGCGTCCCGCAATTCGCGCGAAGCTCCGGTGAACTGACTAAGAATCAGAACTCCGTCCTCGTCATTTCGCGAAGCCACGTATTCCTTGGCCACAAGATTCATTCCGTCATGCAGTGAAGTTACGAGGCACAAATCCGAGGCCCTATAATAAGGATCAATTTCGGTATGACTGTGATGTTGGTTGTGCAACACGATCGGCTTCCACTTATCAGCCTGAAGCCGCTCGTTAATGCGCTTCGCTTCGTCTCCCACTTTGTCGAAGAAATCTTTATAGCGTTTGATATTCGTGCGGCTCGGCGCCCCGAACTGCACAAATGAAAATCGCTTTATGTAGTGCGGATATTTCTCGAAGAATCGTTCGATGCCCCGGAAGCGCTCGATCAGTCCTTTGGTGTAATCAATTCGATCCACTCCGACACCGACAAAAAGTGTTTCTGGTCCGAGCTCTTTCAGGATTTCTCCACGGCGTTCCCAATCCGGCGTCTCGTTCTCAGGGATATTCGTTGACTCAGGAAACGCCACGCTAATTGGATGTGGCCGCACAACGGTAAAATGATTATTTCGATTTACCGCGAATCGTTCCCATTCGATTCGGCACTCAATCGCCTGGTCCACGGTCTCCAGGAAATTGTTGCAGTGCGCTTGAATGTGAAAGCCGATTAAATCCGCGCCCAACAATCCGTCTAACAATTCCTTTTGCCACGGACAAATTCCAAACGCCTCCGGATTTGGCCACGGAATGTGCCAGAAAATCGCGACGCGTGCATCCGGTCTCGCGTTCTTAATCAGACGTGGCAGTAAAGTGAAATGATAATCCTGAATCAAAATCATTGGCGCTTCCGCGTCTCCAATTTCCTTCAACACGGCCTGTGCAAATTTTTCATTTACCTGTCGATAGCATTCCCAGTCGCTCGCTCGAAATGTTGGACGCGTGTGCGCGATGTGGCACAGCGGCCAAATTCCTTCATTTGCAAATCCAAAGTAATAACCGTCCTCTTCTTCCTTCGTAAGCCATACCCGGCGCAACGTGTAGTGCTGTTGATCGGGAGGCACGCGCAAGCGATCATTCGCGTCTACGGTTTCGCGGTCCGCATTCGCTGAACCGTGAGCGATCCAGGTTCCATCGCACGCATTCAAGATAGGTTCGAGCGCGGTCACAAGTCCGCTTGCCGGAATCTGCACTTCAATTCCCTGTTTGCCGTGCACATGGAGATAAGGTTCGCGATTGGAAACTACGAATAACGGATTTCCATGCAGACGTTTCCGCACGCCTGCGCGCAAACGCTCCGCAGTCCACAGCGAATCCGCAGCTTCCCGCAAATGCGCCTCTTGTCTTGCGGACTGGCGCGCTTCAACAAGCGTTTGACCAAGCTGTGCTGCTTCCGATGCCAGCGGTCCGAGAAATTGGGCTGGGGATGATTTTGGTAATGGCACAGTCTTTCCTGCGCGCACATCTTTCATCCACTCGGAAATTCTTGTGATTGGTCCCACCACCGTCCATCGCATCACGGCGTAAGTGATCAACACAATCAGCAGCACTTGCGCGATCACGTGCCACAAGGCGTCGCGCCAAATCTGCGAGCTTTGAGCTTCGATATACGAAGCATCATGAAATGTGACGACAACTCCAGCGAATTCGGCGCCACGATGCAGCGGAGCAGCGTACTCATACATCGTCGACGAATTCAGATTCGCGAATGCGCCCGTTCCTTCATTTGTGGATTTCGCTTCTGCAAAAACATTCGGAGGATTATCCGCGCTGTGCGTAAGTTTTGCGCTTGCCGCAAGCAGGTCGCCGTTCTGATCATAGACGGCGATGCCGGCTAGATGTTCGCGATCGCCAAAACGATCTACGATTCTCTGGAGTTGGATTGCAGAGCCGCGCTGAAGACTCGGCTCAACTGTTTCTTGCAGACTTTCGGTGAGAACTTCGGCGCGTCGTGCGAGATCCGCACGCAGACCACGCTTTTCACCGCGCACTTGAGTGCGTGCGACAACAAAGGTAACCAAACTGATGCTGACAACAAGGCATGCGATCAAGCGCAAGCTCAGCTTCATTTGTCCGCCTTTGTTTTTTCGATGCTCTCAATTGAAGAAATGTAGCAACTTCTTGTGGCACGCAGGAGGTCACTAAATTTTGGTTTTCGGTTTCTCCCCCACTTTGATTTGAGCAAAGAAAGGGCCAAACGGTAGGGTTGTAAGTAATTACAAAATACAGACTTACGCGGCGATGTTGAAAGACGGGCGTGAAATCTTTACCGCTCCGCCGAGAATATTCTCGGTCGCGCGTTCCGAATGATTTCAGTAATCGTGGTTGAAGATCTCTCGCTTAATTTCGCGCGGGATTAGCGGAATTTGTTTCCGCAGCGTGATTCCACTCAGGCGGTTCAACGCCTAGTAAGTTATGCACAAAAAAATCCTGCAATAGATGTTGATAATATGCGCCGCCTGCGCCATGACCTCCGCCGGGGACTTCCAGCAGATCAAATTTCTTGTTGTGGATGATGAATTGATTTACGACTTGCAAAGTTGAGGATGGATCGACGTTGTTATCCAATTCACCGAGGACGAGCAGGACTTTTCCTTGTAGCCGGTAGGCGTTATCAACGTTGGATGAAGCAGCGTATTGCGGACCGATTGGCCAACCCATCCACTGCTCATTCCACCAGATCTTATCCATGCGATTATCGTGGCAGCCACTGTTGGAAACGGCCACCTGATAGAACTCGGGATGAAATAGCAACGCGCCGAGAGCGTTTTGTCCGCCGGCGGAAGTTCCGTAAACACCAACGCGCGATACGTCATACCAAGGATACTTGGCCGCGACTGCTTTGTGCCACAAGATGCGATCGGGAAATCCCGCGTCGGCAAGATTCTGCCAAGCGACATCGTGAAATGCGCGCGAGCGATTATTTGTTCCCATTCCGTCAATCTGCACCACGATGAAACCGAGATCGGCAAGAGGTTGCGCTGTGGCGGAAAAAGTTTTGGGAACGAAAGAACCTTGCGGGCCTGCGTAAATTGTTTCGACGACCGGATATTTTTTCGCAGCGTCAAAATTTGTCGGCCGATAAATTACGCCCCAAATATCAGTTGTGCCGTCGCGTCCCTTCGCTTTGAAAACTTCTGGAGCTTTCCACCCGGCGGATTCGAGCGCGGAAATATCACCGTGTTCCAGATCCATTAAAACTTTCCGGTCTTCGGTGCGGCGAAGCTGCGATACCGGTGCCAGGTCAACGCGCGACCATGTGTCCACGTAAAATTTTCGATCCGCTGAAAAACGCACGGTGTGATCGCCGTCGGCGTCGGTAAGCGGCACGAGGCCGGTACCGTCAAAGTTGATCCGGTAATAATGCGTGAAATATGGATCCTGATTGGGATTCATGCCGCTGGCGCGAAACCAAATTTGGCGTTTGGTTTCGTCCACAAAATCTACGTAACGAACGACCCAATTCCCTTTTGTGATTTGATTTTTCACTTTACCGGTGGCGCCGTCATAAAGATAAAGATGTTCCCAGCCGTCGCGTTCGGAAGCCCAGATAATTTCTTTACCGTCATCGAGATCGCCCGTCGCACGATATTTCTTTCCGGTATCGGCACGGCCTTCGGCGAGCGCGCGATAATCAATCATGGTTTTGCTTTCTTCGGTGACGAGAGAGCGCGCTTTTCCGGATTGCGCATCGACTTCAATCACGCGATAGAGCTGATGGCCACGCTGGTTATATTCAAAAGTAAAAGCACGGGAATCTTTCCGCCAAACTGCCGGCGTGAGGTTGAACGCGTTTGGAAAAAGTGCGTCATCGATGGTGATTTCTTTTTTCGTGGCGATCTCGAAGAGTGCCGGGCGGGCAACGTCAAGAGTGTCACCGGGCTTTGCGTAAACGAGTGTGGAGTGTTTCGGCTGGATTTGATCGACGGGTGAGGATTCAACGTAATACACCTCCCGTTGATATCCGGGAGAAGTGCGAAATGCGACGAGGCGCTTGGAATCGTACGACCAAACGATGGAGCGCAGCGTGTAGTAATTTCCTTCGGAGCCATCGAAACTAAGCGGAGTGGTTTTTGTTTCTCCTGATTTTCGCAGGAAAACATTGTAGTTTTCGATGAGCGCTTCCCAATTTCCATCGGGCGAAGTTCTGGTGTTTTCGGCGGCGGTTCCGCCGCGGCCTCCACGTCCGGCACCTTGCTGCGGATTTAGTTGCTGCGAATTCTCTTGTGGCGATTGAACTTCAATTCCGTCCTGAATATTTTCGTCGATCATTTCCGGACTGACGAACGGATTTTGTTCCGGAGAGAGTGTGTCATCGACCGGGCCACGGCCTCCGCGTCCGCCGGGAAAAAGTGGAAATACGGCGCCTCGTGTGCATTGATACGAAGTGAGATTGCAATTCCACATGAAACCCGCGGCGGCAAAAGTAATTGCGGAACCAAAATCAATAAAAGTGAGAGAGCCTGCGCCTGCTCCCGGGCCTCCGCGTCCACCGGCGGCGGGGGGCTCAGTGAAAGGCAAAGTTATGGCGGTATATTTTGTGCCGCTGACGGTGGAAAGAGCGGCGGCTAATTTTTCGTGATCAAATGCGGGTTTTTTGGTGAGCGTTTCGGCGTCAACGACGATGAATTCGTATCCACCGGGGACAGATTTTCTGTACCAGAAATGATTATCGCCTTCGATCCAGGTTGGATTGCCGGGAACGTTGACGGCGAGACCTTGAAATTTTTCGCGCAGACTTTGGGCGCGTTGATAGTCGGCGGCGGTGCCTTGCGCGCGTGAAATTGTTGGAGCGAGTGAAATAAGGATTGCAAGAATCAGGAAGCGAGTGCAGCGTGAAATTTTATTTGTCGAGTGCAAAGTTCCTCCCGAGAAATCTGGTGGGAAGTTTATAGATGGTTGGGGAAGATGTCGAGAGTTGAGAGTTAATAGTCGACGGTCGAGAGTTTTGGGGCTGGCGGTAGGGTTATTAGACTATAAACGTGCATTATAATGCATACGAAAAGGGTGTTTTGGGAGGAAAGTGCATTATAGTGCAGTTTTTGGTCGGGCCTAGGAAAAAGAGAAAAGTGCTCTTAACGCTGAGGTCGCAGAGAAAGAGCGGAGGAATGCAAAGACGTGAGACGACCGTCATTTTAATTTTTGAAACAATGACAAGAGCATCGGCAAGTTAGGGCCAGCCCCACTCACCTGAAGACGTGGTCGCCAGGACTCCAATTTTTTCGCTAAGCCCTTTATTAGCACACACATAAACACCAGATCGCTGTAAGCCCTTTATTAGCATACACATCGTTAACGAGGGTGGGGGTGGGGGTGGGGGGGTACGGGTATTTTGGTGAAATATGGTGTAAGGGTATGAAAATAGGACGGATACGGGAGTGGTTCGGCGAGATTGATTGTTGCTAATTCACACGGTGTCGTAAGACGATAGAAAGGATTGACGGTTCACCAATCGCATCGCGAACTCAACCTCTGTCCATTCGCGAGAGAATTGGACCGAGAAGGAAAGCAGTAAAAAATCCAATCACGTAAATTGCTGCTGAAATCCAGAGGATGATTCTGCCGATTCTTGTGGCGCGATCGCAAGTGGGATTGTCCGGAGCACATACATCTTCGCGTGCGCTTAGGCGGGGCGCGATTGCGTAGGTTTGCACAAAGCTGAGGAAAATCAGCGTGCCGGAAATCGCGAACACCCACGTTTTGTGATGAGAGAGCGACACCAGCCATGGCATGAAGGAGAGGAACGACGCGACTGACGCTCCGAGTCCGAACAGGACGAGGAGTGAAGGTAACGCACAGCAGAGCAGGGTGCTCAGCGACGTGAAAAGAGAAAGGTAGCTGAACACCCATGACCGCTTGCTGGGGCGAATCCGCTTTTGCTGTTGGCTGGTTCATTTCTTTTCTGACACGGATTGGAAATGCAATTCCGTCTGAGCCTTTCCGGAAACTGGTTCCGATATTGTTCCTACAACCGTTACAACTTTTCCGGCGAGATTACTTTCCGGCGGGTTTGCGTTGCCGGCGGGAGTGAGCGCGAATTCTTCGTTGGATCCGGAAACGCGCAGTAGCCAGCGGCTGTCTTTCAGCGAGAGCTGTCCGATAGCGGTTACGACCGATTGCTTCGTGGAATATCCATTTCTGGTGATCGCCGCCTGCAATTGCTTCATCGTCACGGTATTTCCGTCCTTTGAGCATGACCGTTGCCAGTCCCTTGTTGAGGCTCACGTCCACCGCTTCGACTCCGCTTACGCTTTTCAGTGCCACGCGCACGGCGTGGGCGCAAATCTCTCAATCCATGCCGAAGACTGATAGCTCTACGCGCTTCAGTTCGGCGTTCGCGGAAGCGGCAGATAACAGCAATGTGAAAATCAAAGTGCCTGTCAACTTAGTGAGCTTCATTTCATTTCTCCTTTAGTGTTGGTGCGCCGGAAATAAGAAGTATGTGAAGTTTATTGCTACGCGAATATTTTCTTTAGGCAGCAGCGGGCCGACGGAGTGATAGACGGCGAACTGCACGCCGCCCTGAATGGCGAACTGTTTGTAAACGCCGAGCGTGGAAGGGCCAAGAAAAATCTGATTTGACTGAGTTCCGGCAATGTCCAAACCGCCTTTTTGAAAATCTCTGGACACTTCACCCGTCATTTCCGCAAGCACTCGCCAGTCCCATTTGTTTGGCTCGGTGCGCCATGAGCGAGGCCGGTAGGCGTAGACGAGGCTGTACGAAAAGACGTTCGGATTCTTGTCGCCACTTCGTGATGCGAATGACGTGAATCCCGCGCCAGCCCAAAAATAATGGCTGCGTGAGGCAACGCCAGTGGTGAAAGCAATCATTCCGCCAGGAGCGCTTCGTACGCTGGTGGGAACATTAGCAATGCTCTGCGGGCCGGGGACGACGAGTCCAGTGAAGAGCGTACTTTCAAAGCGTTTGCCGACACCGCTAATGTGGTGATGAAATCGCCAACCGAGTTTGGCCTCGAAATCATCGCCACCCGTCATTCGCGTGGGCGGAAGCAGAGTGTTACGTCAAGAGACGCGGGAGTGGTGACGGCGATTTGCAAGAACGAGGTGAATCCATAGGTGACAATTCCCCGCGCGGAAAGCTGGCGCTCCGTCGGCGGAGGTTCTGGCGAGTAATCCGGCGTCGAAACTATATTCGCCCTGTGAATTTGTGGGCGTCGCGTAGCCAAAGACGGGGCCGTGACCCTGCGCAAACGCCGCTGCGGGAAATAGAAAAAATAAAATCGTCAATCGCTTCAGCATCTATTCTCCTTTGGAAGACACACGTATACACACGCGCGACGCGCGGGACCGGAAGGAGAGTCAGACTCTGAAAGCGATGAGTTCTGGAAGACTCGGAGGCGAGTGGCCGGGTGGATATCCATCTCGATTGCGCACTGATACCGATGCTGCGGGTGATGCAAAGATCGGATGGGCTGGCGCGAGGGTTGCTGGAATTGGCTGCAATTGCGGGAGAGATGAGGCGCTCGTCTTCGCGACAACGTACGTAGTGCTAGGAGGCTTCACTTTCACGCAACAGGAATGCGAAGTGTTCGTCGCCATTTCGTCGCACATTCCCGCCATTTCGCGGCAGCAGGCTTGTTCGTCGGGAGTCAGTTGCGCGTTCGGCAGAAGGCAGGCCATCGCCGGAGCGGCGAATATCCAGAGCAACAGAAATACGGTTGCGAGTTTGCCGATGACTTTCAACTGGGTGAGTTTACGCTGCGGGTGTGGACGAGGCAAATGATAATTTAGAGATTTAGGGAGATTAGGATTCTTGAGGACAGAAACGGGCGAAAGACTGTGTCGTTATGCATGCAAGTCGAAGACGCCCAGACGCTTCGTTCCTAAGGACAGGGATGAATGCCTATGCCACCGAAGTCAAAGGCTGCGCCACCCGACTCGTTTGCTTGTATTGGGAGAGAGATTGTCGTCAAGACGCAGGATTTGAGATAGCCAAATGAACATATAGGACGTAATGAATCTTTCCTAGAAAACTAACAGTTTATGTGATATTACCGAGCGCCGAATCTGACCGCGTTTCAGGGCGCGCACGATCGGACAATCCACTTGGGACTTCACCGGGGACCTTATCATGATTTTCAATGCTCGGAATTTTAGGCGGTTGTGTTCATTCCCTTTCTTCACGGCGCTGGCAGTGCTTTGCTGCATGCCCGTGTCTGCTGGACCTAAACCCCACGATACGGGGAAATCGAACGCGGCCATTTCACCGGCGTCAGGGTCGTTTGAGTCCAAAGTGACCGCTACTGTCTTGCAAGGCACTCCCTCGCTATTGAGCCGGCTGCCGATCGCATTCGAGCGGAACGAGGGACAAGCGGACCAGAAGGTTCTGTTTTTCTCGCGCACGTCGAATGCGGTTGTCTCACTGGGATCGAAAGAGATGTACGTGACCGTGACAAGCAGCGCAGAGGAATCGGGTAAACAGAAGCGGAGCCGAACAGCGACGACTTTGCGCTTCGGATTCATGGGCGCGAATGCACAGCCGCAGATGAATTCATCCGAACTACTGCCGACCAAGACCAACTACTACATCGGCAGCGATCCCTCCAAATGGCGGACGAACGTTGAGAATTATCGCGAAGTTCGCTATCACGAATTGTATTCCGGCATTGACCTCCTATTTCACGGGAAGCAGGGGCGCCTTGAATACGATTTTATTGTCGCACCGGGCGCTGATGCGAAGCTAATTCAGATGGATTTGAGTGACGCTGGGTCCGCGCATATTTCACACGGAGCGCTGCTGATTAAAACGGCAAGCGGAGTGGTGAAATTTGGCGCGCCGGAGTTGTATCAGGACCGGAATGGCAAGCGAACTTCAGTTCAAGGAGAGTTTGTTTTGCTGAGCGCGGAACGAGTGGGATTTCGCGTAGGACGTTACGACCACTCCGCGCCGCTGGTGATCGATCCCGTGTTGACGTACGGCACGTTCCTCGATGGCAGCAACGACACGACGCCCTCGGGCATTGCCGTGGATTCAGCTGGTGAGATATTTGTTTCCGGCACTACGTTCGCCGCCGATTTTCCCGTGCAGTTTCCAGTTCAGCCCATTTTTGGAGGAAGCACCGATGCATTTATCTCTAAAATCAGCACGTCGGGAACGACGCTTGTCTACTCAACGTTCTTCGGAGGAAACAACTTCGATTCGGCCGCCGGGGTGGCGATCGATTCTCTGGGAAATGCATATCTGGCCGGAAACGCGGGCTCGACGAACCTTCCAGCAACACCCGGCGCGTTCCATACGACGTGTCCGAACAGCAGCGTTTCCTGCAATGCTGGATTCGCGGCAAAGTTCGGACCGACGGGAAATCTAATTTATTCAACGTACTTGAGCGCTGGAGAGAATCTGAGAGGCATGACAGTTGACGCGCTGGGCAGCGTCTACGTAACGGGCGGAGTGGGCAGCAACAGCCTGGACGTGGTGAATGCGTTTCAGCCGCAATACCTGGGACTGACAAGCACTTCCACTGGCGATGCGTTTGTACAGAAGCTGAGTCCCGACGGAAGTGCTCTGGTGTATTCAACTTATTTGGCGCCAATTGTGGCAGGCGGAAACCAGGAAACCCTTGGAGTGGGAATTGCGGTAGATGGGAGCGGAAGCGCGTACGTTACGGGTTCGACAAACGGAACCAGATTTCCGACGCAGAATAATTCGCCGACGCTCGATAACGATCACGGAATCTTTCTTGTGAAATTCAAACCGGATGGATCGGACCTTGTCTACGCGGCCGGAATCGGTGGAAGCGGCAACGACTCACCGACCGGTGTCGCGTTGGATCCATCAGGAAACGCCTATGTTGTGGGGACTGCGGGCTCGACGGACTTTCCGGTAACACCAAACGCGTTCGTGGCGGCGTGCATTCCGGTCGGAACGCCATTCTGCACTGAAACGCAGGTATTTGCGCTTGCAGTTTCCGTGGATGGTGCCTCGCTCATATATTCGACATTGATCGGCCAAGGGTTTTCAGCGGGAATCGCCGTGGATTCGGCGGGCCGGGCATACATTACCGGCTCGACCGGCCTAGCTGAGTTTCCAGTTGTGAACCCGATTGAATCAACGTTGCAAGCTTCCGGAAATACCAATACGGACGCGTTTGTTACCGCACTCGATGCCACAGGCATGCCATTCTTTTCAACATTTCTGGGAGGGGCAGGATCGGACGATGCGGGAGTTGCAATTGCCGTGGATGGGACGGGCGGAATTTACGTGACCGGAACATCGAGTATTGCGTCAAACGGGTTTCCTGTGGGAGATTTTCCGCTGATTAATCCGGGCGAGACGTTTCTGGGATGCTGCGGACTTCGCGGGACATTCGTCAGCACCATCCGAGTGAATTCGACCGGGCCGCAAATCAGCGTGGGGTCGCCGTTCGCGCCCATCGTGGTGATCAGGAATGTGGGATCGTCGGCGCTGAATATCAGCAACATTGCGTCGAGCGCTTCGAGCCTGTTGGGAGGAAATTGTAAGTCATCGATGACACTGCCTGCGGGAAGCGCGTGCTTTCTTGTGGTGAATGCAACCGTGCTGACGATTACGAGCAACGCGATTGGATCGCCGCAGTCATTCCTGGTGAACCTGACACAGCAGGCGCTTCCGGGACCGCTGCTGATCGCGTCGGAGAACAGCCTTAGCTTTCCGGAACAACTGGTTGGCACGACCAGTCAGCCGAAAACGTTGACGCTGACGAATA
Source organism: uncultured Acidobacteriota bacterium (assembly GCA_963778235.1). Taxonomy (GTDB): domain Bacteria; phylum Acidobacteriota; class Terriglobia; order Acidiferrales; family UBA7541; genus DASTCZ01. Next base: position 956,360 of record CAVZTQ010000001.1, read on the forward strand.
TCGGTACATTGCCTTCGACGATCTCAAATATTCAATTCTTTTCGGGGCCGTTTACACTGACGAACGGATGTCCCGGAGTGCTGGCCGTGGGGGCGAGTTGTACGCTGACGGTAACAGCCCGGCCGAATGCTTCGGGCCCTGTGGGTGGCGATCTCGGAATCATTCACGATAACGGCGGCCAACGGTTCGATTTGTTCGCAGGAGCAAATGGCTCACAGAACGGACTGGCGATCTCGACGACGTCGATTCGATTTGGAACCCAACTGCTCGGCACGACGTATTTGGCGCGCACGGTGGTTTTGACAAACCTGGATTCCGTGCCGGTGACAATTTCGGGATATTCGCTGACGGGTCCGTATTCGCAGACGAACAATTGTCCGGCGACGCTGCCTGTTGGAGGAAATTGCAGAGTTTTTGTGTTGTTCAATCCGACAGCAAACGGCGAAGTTGCGGGAACTATTACAATGATGCACAGTTCAGCCGGGATTTCGCAGACGGTTCAGCTTGATGGTACCGGACTGCTTCTTTCGGATTTATCTGCTGCGCCACTTCAGGTAATATTCCCGGGAAATACGATTATCGGGCAGCAGACGTCACCCATGCCAGTAACGCTGCAAAATACCTCGACTCAAACAATCACGGTTGGAGCTGTGACCGTGACACCGCCTGTCTTTACGGTCAGCGGAAATACTTGTCCGGCATCACTGGCACCTCAAGCGACGTGTACGGTAAGTGTGACATTTTCGCCGACGGCCGAAGGCGTGGCGAATGGCGAACTGACGATCGTTCACAGCGGCGTGGGAAACCCGCAGATGCTTTCCGTGATGGGAACGGGAGTAACGCAGCTTTTGTTTACGCCGAATCCAGAAAACTTTGGCGACCAACAGTTGAACAACACGAGTGCGGAGCATTTTCTAAGCATCGGAAACAACTTCAACACACCCGTGACACTGCAGAGTATTACGATCTCAGGCGATTTTCAGATTGCCGAAGGTCTGCCGGTGTTGCCATTCCAACTGAAAGGATTTTTCGGACTGGCGATTCAGCTTACGTTTACGCCGACAGCAGTAGGAATTCGGAATGGAATGGTTACGGTGACGGCGTCGGATTCGCCAACACCGCACCAGATACCGCTGATCGGAAACGGAATCGGCACAGGGCTGAGCGCTTCGCCGACGTCATTAAACTTCAATACCCAGGCGGTTGGAACCACAAGCGCGGCGATGCCGGTAACCGTCACCAACACTTCTGGAACGGCGGTGACGATACAGTCGATCGTATTCGCCGGCCCCTTTGCGGTGCCATTCACGCAAACAAACAATTGCGGCGGTTCAATCGCGGCAGGCGCCACGTGCACAGTTCAGGTATTTTTTACGCCGACACTGATTCAACCGGCGACGGCGATGCTTCAACTGACTGATAGCGCTGCGGGAAGTCCGCAAACAGTGGCGTTGCAAGGAACGGGTACCGGGCCCGCACTGGGTCTGTCGTCGCCGAGTTTAAATTTCAGTAACCAAACAGTTGGAGTGGCAAGCCCTCCACAAACCGTCACGGTGACGAATCGGCTGAGCGTGATTGTGAGTATTTCGTCGATTGTGGCGAGCGGAGATTTCTCTCAGACGAATAACTGTGGAGGACTGCAGATTGGAGGAACATGCACGATCAACGTGACGTTCAAGCCGACGGCAACGGGAACCAGAAATGGATCCGTCACTATCACCGAAAACGCGGGAGACGGGCCTGAGTCAATTACATTAGTTGGAAGCGGAACAAGCGCAGGTTCGGTGACGCTCTCAGCGCAAAGCCTAAGTTTCGGAAATGTCTTGGTGAGCGCTACGGTGGCTGCGCAAAACGTGACAGTGAACGTTGCCGGAAGCACAGTCAACATTCAAACTATTGCGTTTTCGTCGCCGATTTTTACGCAGCTGAATACATGTCCGGGAGGTGCCGTCGCGGCCGGCGGCAATTGCGTGATCACGGTGACGCTGAAAGCCACAACGCCGGGTCCAGTGAATGCGACGATGACGATTACGGACGATGCGCCTGGGAGTCCGCGAGTGGTGCAACTGACGGCGTCCGCAAGCAACTACAATCTGACGCAGGTGAGTGGAACCGGGCAGACAATCTCGTCCGGACAGACGGCGAGTTTTTCGGGTAACGTTGGCGCGATTCAAGGACTGAACGAGACGGTCACATTGAATTGTTCGGGAGCGCCGAGCCAAGCGACTTGTCAGGTGACGCCATCATCGATTCCGTTGACCAGCTTGAACCAAGCGTTCACAGTTGCGGTAACTACGACGGCGCGGCCGGCAGGGACGCTGCTTGTGCCGGGAGATTGGGAGACGCCACGGCCAGTGAAACATTTGCCGGCGCTGCCAGTTCGCCAGATTGTGAGTTTGATGATTTTGGGAATTGTGTCGGGGATATTTGCGTGGAGCTACGGTGTGCGTCGCGGAAATTCTCGAGCGATTCGCGGGATGTTTTTCGCGGGGATCGTATTGCTAATGGCGCTCGGAGTTGTTTCATGTGGAGGAGGGGGAACAGTCGTGCAAACGCCGCCACCGCCGTCTGGTACGCCCGCGGGAACGTATACGATTGCGGTTACGGGGACGTCTTCAAATACTGCTGAGCCGGTACAGACGATGCAATTGCAGTTCACGGTGAAATGAGGTGGGATCATGGAAGTCAGAAGGACGCGGACGCTTCGTTACTGAGGGCAAGCCGGAGTGGTTATGGTGCGAACGTCAAAGGCACACAGACAGGAATGTCTATGCTGCGTGGAGTTACGGATTTGATTGGGGTGCGGGTCGGGGATTTGATTTGGGTTGGTCTTTTAGTCTTTTGAGTTCCGCGTCGTATTGGGATTTGGTTAGGAGGCCGTTTTTTAGGGCGTCATTTAGGGCTTCGACCTGGGATTGAGTAGGAATATGGGCACTGGCGCTTCGATGGCAGATGTAGAGGACGGCGAAGACTACGAGAGCAAATAGGATCAGCGCGGGGAGGATTAGGCCGCGTTTGGCGTTTTGCGTCATGGTTCGATCCGCTGAGACGGTGGCGATGATGCCAAAAGTAGAACTAGATGGCAGCCTGAAGGCTGCCGCTACATCGGCAACTACACGAGTTTGAGTGATTGGCTGCCATTTTTGATTCCGTCATTCATTTCCTACTTTCGATTTTTCCTTATCGCATCCAAAGTCTAATTTATAGGCCGCCCTGGTGCGGACTTGAGAGCCGGAGCGCGCAAAAACGCCTCACGAACCTGTGAGAATGCGAATCGTGAACTCATGGCTGAAGTTCGGGTTATAATCGCGCCTCGATTGCGGGGGCGCAATCGACACTTAGGGACAATACGGGGCAATTAGGGAAATGAACGGCACGAGCGACAATCCGCGAAACGGCAAACGCCTGGACACCTGGAAGGAGATTGGCGGGTTTTTCGGGCGTGACGAGCGGACCGTGAAGCGTTGGGAAATGACGCGGAAGTTGCCGGTGCACCGTGTTCCGGGCGGCGGCCGGGCAAATGTGTATGCGTACGAGGGTGAGCTGGCGGAGTGGCTGAGAAGTAATGATCAGCAGGTGGACACAGAGCGTGATGAGGCCGCGGCTGGCGATTCGGGAAGCGCGACTGCTATTGAGGCGGGATCGGCGGAGGATGGGAACGCGGCAGAGGAACGCGCGAGCAGCGAAACAGGCGCTGATCCGGCGCCGCGGTCATGGGGCGGAAGCGCGTTGATCATGGTGGGTGTGGTGATTCTTGCGATTGGAGCGGGACTGCTCATTTACAAATCGCGAGATTGGCTGACGTCCGATAGCGGGACACAGGCGAAAACGAACGGCCATAGAGTGGCGCCGGAATCGCAAGAACTTTATCTGAAAGGAATTTATTACTGGCACAACCGGACGCCGGAAAGTTTGAATCAGGCGGTGGATTATTTTACGCAGGCGATTGTGCGCGATCCGAACAACGCGGAAGCATACGTGGGACTGGCGAATTGCTACAACCTGCTGCGGGAATATTCGACGATGCCGGAAAGCGAAGCGTATCCGCGGGCGATTGCGGCAGCGAAGCGGGCGATTGTGCTGGATGACAGTCTTGCAGGGGCGCACAGCTCACTGGGATTTGCGGAGTATTACTGGCAGTGGGACGCGGCGGGCGCGCAAAAAGAATTTCAGCGCGCGCTGGAGCTGGACCCGAAGTCCGTGAATGCGTATCACTGGTACGCAACGATGCTGATGACGATGGGAAAAAATAAGGAAGCATTGGCGGAGATTGGGAAGGCGGAGGAGCTGGATCCACAGTCGTCGGCAATTCTGGCGGATCAGGGATTGATCATGTTCAACGCGGGAATGAAGGAAAAAGCAGTGGCGCAATTAAAGCAACTGGAAACGTCACAGCCGAATTTCCTTTCGCCGCACAATTATCTGGCGGGAATTTATTTTGACGAGCGGGACTATCACAATTTTCTGGCGGAATCGAAAACAGCGGCGACGTTGCAGCATGATGAGCCAAGATTGAAAATTGTTGCGGCGGCAGAACAGGGATTGGCGGCGGGCGGATATCACGGAATGCTAACGGAAATGCTTGGCGTGCAGAAGAATCTGTACGCGGATGGCAAATTTTCTGCGCACGATCTGGCTTGGACATACGCGCGACTGGGCGAAAAACAGGACGCGTTGAGATATTTGCAGATTGGATATGAAAAACACGAGGGCGCGATGTTGGAGATTCGGGGAGATACGGCGTTCGTGGGATTGTATAAGGAAAAGGAGTTTAGAAAATTGTTGGAGGAGATGGGGATGCCACCGGCGGAGTGAGGGAGTGGCGGTGGAAGAAATTCAAGAACCCCAGACGCGAGTGCGGCGTCTGGGGCACCCAGCCAAAGCAAGATCAAAAGCTAAAATCAAAACAGAAGCAAAATCAAAAGAAAGAATCAAAATAAAAAGTAGATTCTTCGGCCTTCGGGCCTCAGAATGACATCGTTTGCGGATGGGCGAGGGGTGACGGAATAATGTAGTGCGTGCTGAGGTGAGGAAAGCGCGCACCGACAAGAGTGTCGGTGCTGCTAGAAGCAAGAACCCCAAACGCTGGATTCGCGCTTGGGGGTTTTGATTTTTCCGGAGTTAAATTCTAGAACACTACGCGGGCGGAAAATTGCATCATGCGGGCCGGACCGACCTGCGCGATGCCGCCGACTCCGGTTAGAGTTCCGAATGCCGCAACGGCCGTTGCCGTGTTGCCGAAGGTGGCGTTGCGAGTGAAATAGTTTCCGTGGTTGAAGATGTTGAACGCTTCGGCGCGCAGATTAATGTGGAATTTTTCGCCGATGCTGAACGCCTTCTGCAAGGATGTGTCCACGTTGTAGAGCGGAGAGCCCTGACCGAAGTTGCGAGAGATCATTGCGCCGTTGAGGAATGGTCGGTCCGCGTTTACGCCATCACCGTTGTTATCCACGCCCGTTAGCGCATTGAACGGAAATCCCGAAGAGAGATAGGCGACTGCGCCGAAGCGGAAGCCCAAGGGGAAATCGTACCACCCGCTGAGTGCTGCGCGATGACGCTGGTCGAGTAGGCTACTGCCCTTTTCCTGCTTGCCGAGCGAATTGAAGTCGGCGGCGTTTTGATTGGCAGCGTCGGGCTCGACGTTATCAATCGCGTGCGAGTAGGTGTAGGTGAGCAACATCGAGAAATGACGTGAGAACTGTTTTGAAAGTTTGGCTTGGAGTCCGTTGTAGGTGGCGCTGCCGTCGTTCACGATCGAAGTGATGCTGGCGTAATTGTTGAAGCAATTTGCGATCGCTGCGTTGAACGGGGGACTGGTGGTGGTGCAAGTGCCGCCGGCCGGTTGAATCGGGCGAGTGGCGTTCGCGATTGTTGTTGAACGTGTGCCGGCGGCGGTTGTGGGACCGGGAGCGAGCAGAACGCAATTTCCTCCCGCGGTTGTGACGAGCGCCGCATTCGAGGTGAAGCTGCAGGAAGTGGGAGCGTTCAAGTCAACGCCGCGATCGAGTTTCACAGTGTGCGAGCCGACGAAGTCGAGTGAGGCGACCCAGCCGCGCGCGATTTCATGTTCGATACCGATGGTCCACTGTTGCGTGTAGGGATTGAGAAGCGCGGTCGGATAAAAGTGAAGCGCCGAGGTGTTCAGGAACGGAGCGAGAGACGGCGCTGAACCGACGTTGATGACGATATTGCGCTCCGGCACGGTCGTTGTGCCGCCGCTGGTGCAGTTGGGGCTTGCGAGAAGCGCGGCGAGCGATGAGAAAGGCGCAATGGCAGTTGGGAATCCGCACTGGCCGGGAGCGGCGGAGAAAGTGAAGAGTCCCGTGGGGCCGCCGAGGAGATAGCCGGCGCCTTCGTCGGTGCGAATTTCAGAATAGTAGATGCCGTAGCCAGCGCGAAGAACTGTGGAGCGCAGGTGCGGCACTTGCCACGCGAAGCCGACACGCGGAGCGATGTTGTTATTGTCATTCACAAATGTTTGGCCTTCGTAGCGCGCGCCAAGATTCAGCGTGAGGCCGGGACGAACGTTCCAGTTATCCTGAACGAACATTCCCCAGAGAACTTCTTTAATGTTGTAGGCCTGATTGCCGAAGGTCTGCGTATATTTTGTGGCGTTCGCGACGGTGAGATTCGAGATTGGAATTGGAGTGTTGCCGGGCGTGTTGCATTGCGTGTCATTCGGCAAGGGCGAAGTGGCAGTGAGCGTTACGCAGATGGTGGTGTTCAGCGTGAACTGGCCATCGAGAAAACCTGTGCCGAATTCCTGACCGAATCCGCCGGAAGTATTTTCTACGAGATCGATGCCGCCGCGGATGACGTGATGTCCGTGAACCCAGCTGACGGTGTCTGCTTCCTGATATTGATGATTCAAGAGGAATGCAAAACGGGAATCGCCGGAGGTGAAGACGCCGGATTGCGCGAGCTGCGGGCCGGGATTCTGCGGAACAAATTGCGTGATGGGCGAAGCTACCTGCCATTGGAATCGCGCTTCGTTGATGAGATTGGGACTGAACGTGTGTGTGTCAGTCAACGCCGTGGAATAAGTATTTTTTGTGAAGACGCGGTCGGTGCTGGGCAGGCTGGCACCGGCAACGACGTCCTGCGGATTGGTGTCTGAGAAACGGTCAAAATTTGTGCGCACGGCGAGGTGATTATTTCTGGTGAGCTGATGGTCGATGCGAGCGAGGAAAAGTCCCTGCTTGTAGTTGCCGGGGAAAATCGAAGGATCCAAAGGTGAAGTGATCACGGCGTCGCGATTCTGGTGACTATATTCACCGGCGACAAAGAACTGAGTTTTGTCATTAAAGAGCGGGCCACCGAATGCGCCGCTTTCTTGCGTCATGGAATTGACGGCGCGCTTTGATGCGGGCGGCGCGAGTTTGATAGTTGCCTGAGAGCCATCCGGACGGCCCATAAAACTGAAATCACCGTGATAACGATTGGTGCCGGATTTGGTAACGACATTAAGCGCGGCGCCTGCGGTGCGGCCGTATTCTGCGCTGGCGGCGTTGGTGATAATTGTGAATTCCTGAACCGCGGCGAACGGAAGCGCGGTGAACATATCCTGACGGCCCCAGCTATCGTCAGCGGTGGTGTTGTCGATTGAATATGTCGTTTGGCGACGGCCTGAACCGTTCGCGATGAAAAGCATTTCGTCCTGGAAAAGATCGCCGGTGGTGTAAGACGGCTTGATGGAAGAATCGAGCAGAACGAGGTTGCTGAGTTTATTTCCGAGGACGGGAGTGTTTTCAATCTTTTGGAGATCGAGGCGATCGGAAACAATGATGGAGTCCGTATTCAAGCCGGTGGTGGTCCCGTAGACGGTGATTTGTGCGGAAGTTCCGGCGACATTCATTGTGAAATTCAGAACGGCGGCGATATCGGCGCGGAGTTCGATATCAGATTGCTCGGCAGGACTGAAATTTGCAGCATTGATGGTGAGGCTATATTTGCCGCCGAGGGGAAGACCGCCGAAGGAAAAGTCGCCGTCGATATTGGTCTTGGTGGTGCGTTCAAATTTGGTGGACTTATCTTCGAGTTTGACGTCGGCACCGGCGACGGCTTTGTTTTGTGCGTCAACAACGTGACCTTTAACGAGGCCGAGGTCGCGAGTTTGCGCGGACGCGCCGACCGGAAGAAGGAGAATGGAAAACGCGAAGATAAACAGAGTTAGAGAGCTGAGTTTTTTTGTCATGGCGGGAAGTAAAGTATCGGATGGTGCGTAGTACTACCATATATCGTAGATACGATGTGCGGAATGATTGCACCTTGGCAGTGTTTGTTGATTGGAACAAGGGGTGCGACTTTCGGAAGTGGGCGGGGTTTAATGGGGGTGAAGACACACGAGTGGGAGTTGCTGCGCTGAAGGCAATTCGACATAGCCAAGAGTGGCTGTGCCACATACGGAAACTGCACCGACAGGAGTGTCGGTGCTACTGGAGGCAAATTATATGCGGGCGATGCGAGTGATCGGATTATTGGTGATTGCGTTGGTGATGCTGACTATGCCGAGCGTTGCTTCGGCGCAAGTTGCGGTGGGAATTTCGGTGAGAGTTGCGCCGCCGGCGATTCCCGTTTACGTGCAGCCGATTTGCCCCGGTGATGGATACATGTGGACGCCGGGATACTGGGGTTATGCAAACGACGATTATTATTGGGTGCCAGGAACGTGGGTGCGCGCGCCGTTTGTTGGTGGATTGTGGACGCCCGGATATTGGGGATGGGGCGGCGGACTTTACTTGTGGCATCCGGGATATTGGGGACGTCACATTGGATTTTATGGCGGAGTGAATTACGGATTCGGGTACGGCGGCGTTGGATTTGTTGGCGGAGCATGGCGCGGCGGAGTTTTCGCGTACAACCGATCGGTGACGAATGTGAATGTGACGGTGATTCACAATACTTACAACCAGTCGGTGACGAATACGAACACGAGCCGCACGAGTTTTAACGGCGGGACGGGCGGAACATCAGCGCAACCAAATGAGCAGGAAAAAGCTGCGGCGAATGAACGTCACACGGCTGCAACTTCGGAACAGACGCAACACGAACATGCGGCTTCGACGAACAAGGCTCAGTTCGCATCAGCCAATCACGGAACGCCGGGAGTGGCTGCATCTCCAAAAGCTGGCGTGATGAGCGGCAGTGGAGTTGTGGGAGCGAAGGGTTCTGGTGCGAATGGCGGAAGTGGTGGGAAAGCAAATGCGGGGAATTCTGGGGCCGGTACGCCGAAGAATCCGAATGGGAAAAATGCGAACGGCGCGAATGGAAATGCGGGTGGAGGTGGGAAAGCGAATGGACAAGGGAACAAAGGTGGGAAGCCACTGAAAAATCCTCCGCCACCGAAGAGTGGTAAAGGTGGAGGCGGGCCGAAGCCTAAGGAGCATCAGTAGAATTAATTAGCTGGCTGAAGAAAATTGAGACGCGGGAGCGATGTTGCTCCCGCGTTTTTTTTGCGCGCGGTGGATTTTTGAATCATGGGATTAAGCAGGAGTTAAGGATTGAGCGGATACGGTGGGCGCGAATGAAGGTGCGTCGGTGACAGTAGAAAATCAGGAACGGGGAAACGGGACGCTGATGGGCGCGATTGGTGCGCTCGTGGTGATTGCCATTCTCTGTTTTATTTCGCCGGTGCGAGGACTGGCGGCGAAGTTTTTTGCTTCGCTGCGAATTCCGAAACCACAGGCAGTGAGCGTGGATGTGTCGGCATTTTCCGGAGCGAATGGAAACAGGACTTTGCAGCAGATGATCAGCCAGATGATTTCAAGCAAAACAAATGTTACAGAAAATGAGGCGGATGCGACGGCCGTTGATGTGGATGCGGCCACGAAGCTGGCGGGATTTGCAGTGCGGTTACCGGCATTGCGAAAAGATTCGGCGAAAATAGTTGTCCAGGGCGGACATGCGGTGGATATGTCCGTGGACCGCGCGAAACTTCAGACGATTTTTGAGGAGGCGGGGCGGCGCGATTTGGTTTTGGCTCCGAATTTGGATAGCGCGGCGGTGACATTGAAAACGCCACGATCGGTGCGAGCGCAATACGGAAATTGTCCGGCACCGCCGAGCACAATTTCAGGACAGATCAACGGGCCTCCGCCGCCTTCCGCAGACAACAGCGATTGTCTGGTGCTGACGGAAGGGCCGACGAGCATTGTGAATTCGCCGGCTGGATTGGATGTTCAACAACTGGTGGAAATTGGACTGGAACTTTCGGGGATGAGTCCAAACCAGACGCAACAGTTTTTGAAGAGTGTCGACTGGAAATCTACTTTGAGTTTGGCGATGCCGCGATTCATGCGGTCGTTTGAAACTGTGCAAGTTAATGGAGCGCAGGGCGTGCTGGTGAATACGCTTGGGCGGCGCGGGCCGACTTACATGTTGATCTGGGTGCGCGACGGAATGGCGTATTCGTTGACGGGATATGCAAGTGCAACTGACGGGACGGCGCTGGCGAGTTCGCTACGATAACTTTACTAAGGAAAAATTCTGAACGCCGAAAATAATTTCGCAATTGAAACGCAGGGCCTGCGCAAAGTATTTGGCGCGAAGGTTGCCGTGCGGAATTTGTCGCTGACTGTGCGGCGTGGAGAAATATTTGGATTTCTGGGGCCGAATGGGGCAGGCAAGAGCACGTCCATAAAAATGCTGCTGGGACTGGTGAAGCCGACCGGCGGAAAAGCGTTTGTGCTGGGCGCGCCCGCGAATGATGTGGAAATTCGGCGGCAGATTGGATTTCTGCCGGAAGATTTTCGATTTTACGATTGGCTTAGCGCGGCGGAATTGGTCCGTCTTCACGGACGATTATGCGGAATGGAATCGGACAAACTGAAGCGGCGAGTGCCGGAGGTGCTCGAACTGGTCGGACTGGGTCTGCACATTGACCGCCGAGTACGCGGATTTTCCAAAGGAATGTTGCAACGATTGGGACTGGCGCAGGCCTTGGTGCACGAACCGCAGATTATTTTTCTGGATGAGCCGACATCGGGATTGGATCCGATGGGGCGTCGCATGGTGCGCGATATTTTGCGGGCGCAACGAGAGCGCGGCGCGACAGTGTTCCTGAATTCACATTTATTGGGCGAGATTGAAGTGACGTGCGACCGCGTGGTGTTTATTAAGGATGGCGAAGTGGTGGCAAGCCAGGATTTGCACTCCGCGGCCGAGGAGCAAGTGCGCGTGGTGGTGAGCGCGCGAAACGTTTCGCAGAAGGCGATTGAAGGGCTGGCGGAGTGGAGTACGTCTGCGACTTATGAAAACGAGCGTTTGATATTTACGGCTCAGTCGAAGGATGTGCTGCCGGATGCGCTGCGGCATCTTGTGACGAGCGGCGCGGATATTTTTGGATACACGCCGGAAAAAATGTCACTGGAAGATTTATTCGTGAAAATTATGGGAGAGGACCGCGGGCTATGAACGGAATTTGGATCATGGCCGGGATCACTTTTCGTGAAGCGGCGCGGCGGAAAATATTATGGACGGCGATGATTGCCGGCGGACTGTTGCTGGCAATTTTCGCGGTGGCGCTGCGTTTGCAAGTGGATGAATTTAATTCGCGCGCGATGTCACCGTTTTTGCGGTATCAAGTTGAAAGCGGAATGCTGATGGTGGGCCTGTACACCGTGGATTTGCTGGCTGTGGTGATGACGATTCTCACGTCGATTGACACGCTGGCCGGTGAGATTACTTCAGGAACGATTCACGCGATTGCCACGAAACCTGTTTCGCGTTGGCAAATATTAGTTGGAAAATTTTCGGGATTTATCGCGATGATCGCGGCCTATGTGGTGGTGCTGTTCGCCGGAACGGTGGCGGTGAGCTACTGGGCGGTGGGAGTGGTGCCGCAACACGCCGTGCGCGGAGTACTGCTGATTATTTTGGAATGCGCAGTGGCTCTGAGCGTGACATTTTTGTTAGGCACATGGTTTTCAACTTTGACCAATGGAGTTTTGGTGCTGGGTCTTCAGGGACTCGCGTTCATGGGCGGATGGCTGGAACAGGTGAGCGGATTTTCGCAGAGCGCGCACATTGTGACGCTGGGAGTTGTGACAAGTTTAATTATGCCGGGCGAATCGTTGTGGCGGCGCGCGGCCTTTGAAATGCAAACGCCATTAGCGGCGTCGCTTTCGTTCTCACCGTTCGCAAATGTTTCGATTCCGAGCGGAGTGGCGGTGATTTATGGCGGAGTGTTCCTCGTTGCGATGCTTGCCGGTGCGATTTACCATTTCCAGAATCGGGATCTGTGACGCGTCGCGCAGCAGGGGTTAAAACCTCTTCGCCCTAAAATTAGATACGGCACGAGTAAACTCGTGCCCTGTTACAAACCGAACCCGCCTGCTAATTATTTTGTGGGCGTGGTGGCATCCGGCATTTTTGTGGATTGCCACGCGATTACTTGCCACTTTCCGTTGCGGCGGAGAAATGTGCCGGTGTTGCGATAGTTGGTGATGGTGGGCGGCTTTCCTGCGCTGTGCTCTTCGTCGGAAACGAGGCGGAAGGCGACGATGGCGACGTCCGGATATTCGTGGATGGTGACGTCCTCCGCGGAATATTTTGTAGTGGTTTCGAGGCGCGGGCCGCGAGCAGCGCCGGCGGTGACGCTTCGCATGATGGCGTCTTTGGTGGTGACGGTTCCGGCAGAGTGAGTGTAGATGACGTCATCGGCGAAGAAGCGATCGAAGCCGGGGACGTTGTTGGTGGCGGCGTCTTGAAGAAACTGATTCAGCATAGTCGTTAGTTCATGGGCGGTGGCGGATGTCGCGGGAGTTTGGCGCGGCGAGGATTCGATGCGCGCGGCGGGTAGAAGCGCGAGAGCAACCGCCATCATCACCATTGAATATAGTTTTTTGTGCATATCAGTTCCTCCTAGTTTGGACCACATTATCCTGCGGGATTGGCCGCTGTCTCTTTATTTCTGAGTTCGGAGTGCGGATTAAATTCGCGTCAGGATTTGCCCCGCTTTTTGCATCACATTTAATTCTTCGTGAGTTAAGCTGTCCAACCGTTTAGCGAGAGCACGAACTCGTCGCGCTTTTCCTTCGAGAAGAAGTTTTCGCCCTTTGTTCGTGGGAGTAATTCGTACGGCCCTGCGATCGCTTGCTTCCGTAATTCGGTCCGCCAATTTTTGCTTCACCAAACCATCCACAATGCGGCTCATTGTCGGCGGACGCACTTGCTCAATGGAGGCAAGCTCGCCGAGCGTCTTTGCGCCGACAAATACAAGGACGGAGAGCGCGGAAAGTTGCGCGGGGCCGACTCCGGCGTGGGCGTCTTCGGCACGGACAATTCTGAGCAACCGGATGGACGCAGAATGAAGCGAGTCGGCGATGGCTTCTTTCGCGTTAATTTTACTTGACATGGAATCTCCTTAGGAGCACTATATGTTAGCTATGCTAATTATTAGCGTAGACACTTGGAGGATACCATGAAAAAGAACTTGGTAGTTGGCGTTCTGGGCCTTTTCGTGATGGCGTTGTTCTGGTGCGCCGCCGGAGTAAATGCACAGGCACCGGTCTCCGCATCGCCCGCTTTGTTGCAGGGGACGATTGCCGGTGGCGACCCTGAAATATTCAAAGCAATTTCCACCGGACGTGAACAGGACGTCCGGGCGATGCTGGCGGCCGATCCGAAAAGGGCGTTCGCGAAAGATAAGAATGGAAACTCGGCGCTCCTGTTTGCGCTGTATATGAATCAGGCTCCGATTGCGAATGCGATTCTCGTCTACCGAAAGAATGAACTGGATATTTTCGAAGCCGCCGCGCTTGGAAAAGACGAAAAGCTTCGCTCACTTATTTCACAAACTCCTGCCCTGCTCACGGCATTTGCGTCCGACGGATTTAGCGCCCTGCACCTTGCTGCATTCTTCGGGCGTCCTTCTTCGGAGGAAATTCTAATTTTGGCGGGCGCAAATATTGGCGCGTATTCAAAAAACAGTCTTCGTGCAACGCCGTTGCAATCCGCTGCAGCTGCGAGACAACTGAGCGCAGCGCGAATTCTTCTGGAGCACGGCGCGGATCCGAACTGCAAAGGCGAAGATGGGTATACTCCGCTTCATGAGGCGGCCGGAACGGGTCAAATTGAATTGATGCGCCTGCTAATCAAATACGGCGGCGAAATTTCGGCAAAAGGCGATGACGGAAAAACGCCGTGGGACGTCGCCGTCCAACAGAAACAGAATAATGAAGTGCTAAGCGTGCTAAAGAAGGAGGCGCGCTGACATGCAGTTAACTGGAATTTTGCAAATTGCGATACCTGTCCGGGACATTGAAAAGGCCACGGCGTTTTATCGGGACGTTCTGGAACTGAAAATGTTGATGAACGGGCCGAACATGGCGTTTTTCGATTGCGGCGGCGTGAGACTCTATCTCGCGAGTGGTGAAGGAACTGAATCGCACGGAGCGCCGGCGATTTACTTTCGGACGAGCGATATCGGTAAACAATTTGAAACTTTGAAGAAGCGGAATGTTTCTATTCATCGAGAACCGCATGTGATCGCGAATCTTCCCGGTCAAGAACTTTGGCTAATGTGGTTTAGGGACTCGGAGGAGAATCTCTTGGCGATTATGGAGGAGCGGAGGAAATAGATTAACTTCTTCAGAAGATAAAAGCAGGGCGGGTTGTTCCCCGCCCTGCTTTGTTTTTGTTTGGTGATGCTCATTCGGAATCAACGTCAAAGGTGCACCGACAGGAGTGTCGGTGCTACTTAGATCGTTTTCAGAATGGCTAACATACGCGCCCAGCCTTGATCATGAGCGGTTACGTTAGCGGGGACTGTATTGGCCGGATCTTCACCAGCGCGCATGAAACCGTGGCCTGCGCCATCGTAGGTGACGTCTTCGTATTTCTTGCCGGCGGCTTTCATGGCGTCTTTGGTGGCGGGGACAGTGGCGCCAATGCGCGCGTCATTGCCTGCGTAGAAACCATAGACGGGCGCGTTAATGGGCGTCACGTCCGCAGGGCCCGGGCCGTAAAACACGAAGGCTACGGAGAGATCCTTGCGATTGGTGGCAAAGCGGAAGGATTGTCCGCCGCCCCAGCAGAATCCGGTGACCGCGAGCTTGCCATTTGCCGCAGGCAATTTGATGACGTAGTCGGCGACTGCGTTGAGATCGGCAGTGACTTGATCAGGAGGCAGGCTGCTAACAGCACGAGTTACATCCGCGCCGGAAAAATCGGGAGTACCCTTTCCATTTGGACCCAGGCCGGAAAGAACGTCGGGTGCGATGGCGATGTAACCATTCGCAGCGAGCTTATCGGCGACGGTTTCAACCCAATCGCTGAGGCCGAAGATCTCGGATATGACGAGGACAGACGGAGCTTTCGTTTTCACTTCGGGATAGACAATGAAACAGTTGACGGTGCGGTTTCCGTACTTGACGGCAACCCATTCCTGATGGCGGGTGGATTTCGCGAGTGTTTGTTTAGCCCAGTCCTGAGCGAAGACGGGCGCGAGACAGAACAGAAAAGCGAAGAGAGCTAGTGTGGTTCGTTTCATGAGCGGGATTTTACTCCAATTGGGAATTTGAAACAAAATAGTTTGAAGGAGTTGGATGCACGCGCGGCGGGCGGGTCGCGGACCCGTCCCTACAAAAGACAGATTACGGTTGGCGTGGAGCGCCGCCGGTTTGGGACATGGCGAAAATCAGGGCGTTGATGGATTGCGGGCTGCCGGTGAAAATATTTACGGGAGCGCGGCGATAGGCAATCATCTGGCGGTAGATCACGTCTTCGAGAGTGGAATTAATTCCCCAGCCTCCGAGATAGGAGAGGCGCAGGTCGGCGTCGCGATTAATTTCCGCGCCTTCGAGCCAGGGGCCTAGATCAGATTTTTGTCCGGCGTAGGTGGCGAAAAGTTCGGTGGCGGAATTGACGCCGATTTCGCGGAGAGATTGCACGACGGGCGCATAGTCAGGACGATCGAGGCGCGCCTGAATTTCGTCGAGATTAATTTTCAGCGGCTCGGCTTGTCCCATGAAAACCATGTCGTAGCCCTGGCCTTCAATTGTGTTGGCCCAGACTGTGCCGTACGGAAAAACTTCAAAGAAAGTGGCGAGTTCGCTTTTCACGGTGCGAACGTCACTCTCATATAGAGGAACGTAGAGCGTAAAAATGCCGCCGGGATTCAGGTGATCCTTCACGGCCTGGAAATATTCTTTGGTGTAGAGCGCGGCGGTTCCTTTTACGAAAACGTCGAGCGGATCGCTGGCGATAATATCGTATTTATCCTTGGTCGTGAGCATGTAATGACGCGCGTCATCGAAATGAATGGTGGTGCGCGGATTGTGCAGGACGTCGTAATCCTGTTTGTAAAAATATTTTGTGGATGTGGGCGGAATTACAGGTTCAATTTCGTCGACGGTAATTTTCTGAATGCCGGGATACGTCGTGAAAGTTCCGGCGGAAACTCCGGCGCCGAATCCGATACCGAGAACGGATTTTGGATTGGGATGCAACAGCGCCGCAAGATGGCCGACCATTCGCTGCAATTTCATGTCATACGGTTCGGTGGTAGCTTCGACGTGGCCGTTGACGTCAACTTCAATTGCGCCGTCATTCCATTGAGTGATTGCGACGGAGGAATTAATTCCCTCTCGCGTGTAGAGGACGGTGGATTTCCCGGACGAGATGGCCATGCGGCGTCCGTAAGCGATTAGTTCGCCAGGGATTGGATCGAGTTCCCTGATGAGATAGCCGGAGAAAATCAGCGAGGCGGTGAGCAGTGCGACGACAGTTGGAGATTTATATTTCAGGATGTGCGGCACCAAAACGAAAAGCGAACTGATGGCTGCTAGCGCCAGAAGAACGCGCTGCGAATCCTGCGTGCCGATTTGCGGAATCAAAATCAGGCTGACGACGAGCGCGCCGATGATTGCGCCAAAAGTATTTGCGGCATAAACGCTGCCGACTACTCGCGTGGAGTCTTCGTCAGATGAAGCTGCGGCTGCGAGAGCCAACGGAAAACTTGCGCCCCACAAAATTGTTGGCGGCAAAATGGCCCAGAGGCAGCGAACCATATCGAGTTGAAAAATGTACCAAGGGCTGGTGGTGAGCAGCGGATTGACGGGCCAGTACGGGAGCGAGTCGGCGATCATGTAGGCCGTCCACGCGATGCCGAAGGTGAGGAGAATTTGGCTCCAGCCGAGCGCGACGCGCGGACGAATTGCGCGGACGAGCCATGCGCCGCCCGCGCTGCCGATGGCGAGGCCGATTAGGAAAACGGCGAGGATGATGGAGAAAACGTAAACGGTTGCGCCGAGCAACATGCCGAGCAGGCGCGTCCAAACAACTTCTGCGCCGAGAGCGGAGGCGCCGGAGAGCGCGATGGTTACGTAAATTGGCCAGCGCGATTGCGTGTCTGCGTCGGCACTATCTGCCATCTTAATGTCGGACGCGGATTGTTGTGGCGCGTCGGGCGAGTCACCAACTACGGCTCGATTGGGTGTGAGTCCAGCGAGCAACAAGCTGATGAGCGCGACGATGACGTTGATTCCAGCGGCCACGAAAGTCGCGGTGGCCATGTTGAATACGCGGAGCAAATAAAATCCGGCGAGCAGGCAGCCGAAGACGGCGCCGACGGTGTTGCCTCCGTAAAGCAGTCCCCACCAGGAGACTCCGCGTGGCGTGGATTCAATCCATCCGACGATGGCCGGAAGCGACGCGCCCATTAATATTGTTGGCGGAAGCAGAATGAGCGCGGAAACGAGCGCGCGCATGATCATGTTTGTGAGGCCGGAACCTGCGCCGGCGAAGTAGATGCGTTCGATGAGCGG
Source organism: uncultured Acidobacteriota bacterium (assembly GCA_963778235.1). Taxonomy (GTDB): domain Bacteria; phylum Acidobacteriota; class Terriglobia; order Acidiferrales; family UBA7541; genus DASTCZ01. Next base: position 974,125 of record CAVZTQ010000001.1, read on the forward strand.
GATGCAAAGTTGAACTAGAATTCCGAAGGCGGCGATTCCCAATTCCAAATAGGCGTAAATGCGTAGCGGATGTTTGCGCGATTTTAGGCGAGGTAGCCAGATGCTACCGATGCAGAGTCCGCCCATGAAGGTGGCGAGTAAAAATGCTAGCGAAACGGTTGTGGAGCCGATAGTCAGTTGGAGAAGCTGATACCAAACAATTTCGTAGATGAGTGCGGAGCATCCGCTGGCTGCGAAGAGGAGGAAAAGTAGCGGGAGATAGCGCGATGCGCTGAAAGTGGAACGCGAATCTTGATTCGTATCATTCATAGTGTGGAGCATTCTTATACACTGTGCGCGGCGAGATTCAAAACGGAAATGAGGGCGTAAGGGGCTTGGCGCGGGTTGTGGGCGGGAGTAGAATCTGCGAAGAATGGGTGGTTGGGCAACGGATCGGCGGGTGGCCGATTTGGAGGTGCGCATGAGATTTCGCATCGGGAAATATCCGCGTGTTATTCCCTACATATTAATGATGGTGTTTTTTGCTAGGGTGGTTCCGTGCGCGTTTGCTGGCGATAAGGCACAGGATCACTTGAGCAAAGGGATGGTGGCGGCGGAAAACGGCGATCTGAATGGGGCGATTGCGGAGTATCGGAAGGCGCTGAAAATAAATCCGGATTTTGCGGCGGCGCACAACAATCTTGGACTGGCGCTGCAGAAGCTTAAGAATTTGGACGGCGCGATTGCGGAATTTCAAGAGGCGATGCGCTGTACGGCGGGCGACGCTACGGGCGAGGCTGTGGTTCATTTTAATTTGGGAGTTGCGTTTCGCGCGAAAGGCGACACCGCCACCGCCATTTCGGAATACAACAAAGCGGTGCAACTGAATCCTGAACTGCTTGAAGCGCGGAGCAATTTGGGCGCGCTGCTGGAGGAGCAAGGCGATCGCGACGGAGCGATCGTGCAATATCGCGAAGTGCTGCGAATTAGTCCTGAATTGCCGATACCACACAACAATCTGGCGACCGCGCTTTACAACAAACACGATTTGGATGAGGCGATCATCGAATACCGGCAGGCAATCAAACTGAAACCGGATTACGCGATGGCGCATTTTAATTTGGGGGTGGCGCTATTTGATAAGTTGGATGTGGATGGCGCGATTGTGGAATATGAATTGGCGCTGCGGATGAATCCGTATCATGCGAAATCACATTATTATTATGGGAAAGCGCTGCTGGTGAAAGGGCGGAATGAGGAAGCAGCGCGGGAATTTGCGGACGCGCACGAGAT
>CAVZTQ010000002.1:0-118845 GCA_963778235.1 uncultured Acidobacteriota bacterium
GCACTGCTGCAAGCAATCGGTCAAGCTGATCATCATCTAGGTATCTGATTGCGCTTTGTAGGTTTTTCGGTAGCGCATATGATTGCGATGAAGTCGCTGCAGTTTCGTCGATTCGCAATGACGATGATTTAGCTTCGCTTGCCGAAGACGAAGAGGTGTCTGGCGATTGCTGCTCCGAAAACAAATCGGCTTTTATTGATGGATTGTTGCCCATAAGCGGATCATGCCGCAATAAAAACCATGCCGCAATAAGGTCTCAAGAGCTACAAATAAGAATGATATGCCTAACCATTGCTAGCTCCTCCTACCCTTATCCTGTCCTTTCGGAAAATTCCATCCGGCGTAGATTAGCGTCGTGAGGTAAAATCGTCGCATTATTTCAGACGATGATTGCCATCCTGTGCGCGTTTGGAATGTTGGTCGCCGGCATGTTCAAGTCGCGGTTCCGACTTCATCACCATTACGTGCAGGTTTAGGTGTTCGGTACACACCCCAGCAAGACGCCGGACGGGGAATGATTTCGATTTTGGTTGGTAAAATCCCTCAAGAGGGTTACGGTTTCAGCATCAAAAGACGCAGCTTTGCCAACCATCTGTCTGCAACAGCGGGATGACTCGTTCCCCTGAGTGAATCAGCGCGTTGTGGTCCTGTATGGCGGGCTGCAGCTGACTATTTGGGAAAATCAAATCCGGATATATCGATGGTTTAGGCTAAACTAGAAAAAATGTACGGTTCTAGTAACGATTTCAGTTGAACGCCTTTGCGTTGTGTGGACGTGCCGGAGGCCACACGATGATGAAGAAATTGCTGCTGCTCGTGTTGATTGCTGTCGCACGTGAAGCAATGGCAGAGGACGCACAATGCGTCCGCGAACGCGCCGCGATGGTCGAAACCATTCGGGCCTACGCGCGTTCCGCCGGTGTTTTGGGACCGCAAGGCATATCGGAGAGCGTCCTGAAGGCCGTGGGGCAAACGGAACGCCATCGGTTCATCCCCGCGGGTTCTTGCTCGGTCGCATACGCGGACATGCCGGTTCCCATTGGCCAGGGCCAGACGATATCGCAGCCGTTCATAGTCGCCCTAATGACCCATCTCGCTGCGGTCAAGTTCGACCATGCAGTCCTGGAAGTTGGCACGGGCTCAGGTTACCAGGCCGCAATACTAGCGCGGCTGGTACGAAAGGTCTGTACCATTGAGATTGTACCTGCACTTGGCGAAGTCGCCGCGAAAGTGTTGGGAGAACTCGGTTATGACAATGTGAGCGTGAAGGTTGGCGACGGTTACCAGGGCTGGCCGGAGTGTGGCCCGTTCGATGCAATTGTCGTGACAGCCGCACTGGGGCATGTACCGCCGCCGCTGATCGAGCAGCTCAAAGTGGGTGGCCGGCTCGTCATGCCACTGGGACCCGCGTCCGCCACACAGCAACTCACAGTCGTCGAAAAGATCGCACCGGGTGAGACGAAGACGCGCTCCGTTATCCTCGTACGCTTTGTGCCCTTTACCCGGTCGCGGGATTGAATGCCGACAGGAGCACAGCTCCTGTGGAGCAGGACTGCGGGGGCTCGCTTCGTCGGCCGGATCTTTGAGCTCAACTTATTCATTTTATGGTGTCGCTTTTTGCGCCGCAGGCCCGGCCGGGTAGTACCGGGCGATAGCGTAAATGATGAGACCGGCGAGCATCACTAAAACGCCCGCCAGCGATTGCACTGGACGGTTGATGAGCAAGTAGCCCATCATGAAGAACGTCACCGATAAGAAGACAATCGGCGTCGCCGGATAGCCCCAAGTGCGATATGGCCGTGGATGCGCCGGCTTGGTGAAGCGGAGCACAATAACGCCCAGCACCGTGAAAAACGAACAGAGGGTGAGGCTGAATTGAATGAATTCAAGTACCGCCTCGAAACTTTGCGCTAATAGGAGCAGATTTGCGACAACGAGTTGAAAACCGATCGCGAACGAAGGCACACCGTATTTCGATTTGTGCGCGAAGATCCGCAGCATCCGGAAATCCTCGCCCATAACCATGGTGACCCGAGGGCCGATCCACATCATGGCGCTGATCGAAGAAATCAGTCCAAGGCAGATCAACGCGCTGACGATGCTAGCACCGCGTACGCCGAAAATATGATCCCCGACGATCATAGCGACTTGAACCTGTCCGGCAAGTTTTTCGATCGGAGTTGTGTAGAGGAACGCAGCATTCAATGCCACGTACAACACCAGCACGATAAAGACGCCGGCGAACAACGCGCGCGGCAACGTGCGGTTCGGCTCACGAATTTCCTCGATAATGTAGGTTGACGCGTTCCAGCCGGAATAGGCGTACATCACGAAGGCCAGATTGACGGCAAACGCGGCACTGATTATCTGGCCAAAATCGCTGGCAGCAGGCGCAAACGAGATTGGCTGGGGATTACCGACCGCAAAGCCGGCGGCTATAAAAATGACGATAAGGATGAGCTTGACGACGGTCGATATGTTCTGGAATGCCGAGCCGTATTTAATTCCGGACAAGTGGAATATCGTCACCAGCCAAGTCACACCAAGGCCGAGCGCCAGCGGCGATATGCCGGGCAAAAGCGGTTTCGCGTATTGACCGAAGGCCATCGCCGCAAGCGCGACCGGTGCTGCGAACCCGACTGTCGCCGATAGCCAGCCGGCGAGAAATCCGAATACCCGATGATATGTGCGCAGCAGAAAATTGTATTCGCCGCTCGAGCGCGGAAACATCGCGGCCAGTTCGGCGTAACAAGTCGCCCCGCAAAACGCCACGATGCCCCCGACCACCCAGAGAAGATCAAAGAGAAACCGAAATCGATAGTCTGGACTTGAAAGCCGAGGCTGGTGAAAACGCCGACGCCAACCATGTCGGCGATGACGATTGCTGTGGCCGCGAACGTCGTAACGCTTGCCCCAATACCATTGCTGAAGTTCGGGCTGGTCACCTGTACGCCCCCCGCCACCACGCCACTCCTGTGTGTACCGAAAACTTCATCCAACGATGATTTCGGTTTTGACAGACGAAATTCCCTGTTCTGCTGAAAATATTCCGTCCCACAGAAAACCGACGAGGTAGGACTTCTTCGGCTGCTGCGTGCGAGCGGCGAGCGGCCAAGAATGTCCACTTATGGCACAAAGCGGACATGCTTTTGCGCTCGGCGGATGTTTGCTTTTGGATAAGAGCAGACATCGCTACCTCTAGGTCTCATGCCATTCGCCGACCAACTCTTGAAACGCGCCGCGAAAAAATTATCTTCCAGAAAATTTCTATTGCAAGCGCAATCGCGGGGGTGGCGGGCACCCACCCGGGTCTTTTGTGAACCAAAAAAATATCTTCGCGGAAAAACTATGGCACGAGTACGACCCAGGCGCCTCGGTTGCGCGTTCCGCAGAATAGCCGGCGATCCTGCTTGTGAAAAAGGAGGTCGACAGCGTCCGGCTAGGCTGCGACTTTGATCGAGCCGTCGCGGTTGTCCACCATAACCGGCGAGTGCAGATATTCATCTGGGGCGCCGTGCCGTATTTGCCTTCGACGAATTTCTTCCACTCGGCGGTGTGAAGCCGGTCGGCGTCGGCGCGCTTTCCCAGACATAGATGCCGCCGACGCGGCGACCGTCCTCGCTCATCCAATAGTTCTTGCTCAGCAGGCCAGCGACGCCCTGATATTTCGGCGCGGTGACTTGAAAGGTCTTGGTGATCTCATCGAGCTTGGTCGGCTGGGCGAGATTGAATGTTGTAATAGTGACAATCATGATTGCTCTCCCTTGGAAGAGCTTTAGTGTGCCGACCAAGACCCGATCTTGGCTAGCGATGGTTTGCTGTTGGGTATGCGCCGTGGTCATGGCCCCCCTGCGCCCGGCCAACGCACCAGCGGCCACGGCTTTATGTCCGCTATTGGCACAAAGCGGACATGACTAGTTGCACCGCACATGTGCGGAAATCCGCTTTCGCGGTCGCTGTCGGGGGTAAAGCGGACATGCCGTTTTGCGCTGCAAATGTCTGCTTTTGACCCAAAGCGGACATTTTGAGCCCCCCTTCCGGCGGCACAGTTTTTCTATGTAGGATAATCTTATTTCTCGGGCGGGGTCATGAGACGACGCGAGTTCATCACCTTAATGGGAGGCGCGGCTGCTTGGCCGTACACTGCGCACGCGCAGCGGTCGGCGATGCCTGTCGTCGGTTATCTTTCAACCGGTACGGCTCAAACTGATGCCGAGCCGTATTTGATTCCCTTTCGCCAAGGGCTGAACACACTCGGTTACACCGAGGATCGAAATGTCGCCATCGAATATCGCTGGGCTGAATTTAAAAATGAACAGCTGCAGGAGCTAGCGGCCGATCTGATTTGTCGGCAGGTCAACGTCATAGCCACAATCGGTGGCACGCCGCCAGCACTTGCGGCTAAGGCTATGACATCGACAATTCCAATTGTTTTTTACAGCGGTGTCGATGTTGTTAGATCTGGCCTGGTTGCCAGTTTGAACCGACCAGGTGGAAATTTGACGGGCATTGCAGCTCTGCAAGCTCAATTGATCGCAAAGCGAATCGAGCTGCTAAGTGAAACAGTCCATAAAGCTAAAATCATCACATTGCTCGTCAATCCGAGCAATCGTTATACCGATACGGAAACAGAAATTCTTTATGGAGGGGCTCGGTCCTTAGATTTGGAACTGCATGTAGTGCGTGCTACTTCGGCTACTGAATTCGACGCAGCCTTTAAAGAAGTCAAGGATCTCCGGACGGAAGGGTTTCTCGTCAGCGCCGACTTATTCCTTTACAGCCAGCGCGAAAAGCTCGTTTCCTTGGTAAATTCGCATGCGCTGCCGCCCATTTATCCATGGCGCGAATATGTAACTGCTGGCGGGTTGATGAGCTATGGTCCCAGCTTATTGGAGGCCAGCCGGCTAATCGGAATTTACAGCGGAAAAATTCTCAGAGGTGCGAATCCGGCTGAATTGCCGGTCGAACAACACACAAGAGTCGAATTCGTAATTAACCTGAAAACAGCGAAGTTGCAGGGTCTTGCTTTCTCTCTTCCGTTGCTAGGTCGCGCCGACGAGGTGATCGAGTGAATGGTGCGATAGCGAACGGTTAGAATAGGCCGGGCTCTCGTCTAAATGACCCCCTTGACCGTCAGCGGATGCCACCAGACATGCATAAGCACGAGGATATCGCGAAAGCACTCAAGATCCGCCTTTCTGAGCTGACGAGCCGCGTTGCGCAGATCGATAACGAACTCCGCAAACCGCTGTCTGCTGATTCCGAAGACCGGGCAACCGACCTCGAAAATCAGGATGCGCTCGAAGGCATAGAGATTTCTGAAATTCGGGAAATCCAACAGATTGGCGAAGCGCTAAAGCGGATCGCCGAAGGTACCTACGGCATCTGCTCGCAATGCGGCGGAGATATTGACCCCAAACGCCTAAAGGCACTGCCGATTGCAACTAGGTGTATTTCGTGCGCTGCGTATTTGAGGGCTGAACGCAATCGGCCTCAGTCGATAGGACAAACTTCAGCCCAAAGACGAAGCCCAAAGGAACGGTGTCAGATGGGCGAGGACGCATCGATACGTGAGCCGTCGTCGGGTGGGGCTCCGGCGAAGATAAAGACCGCCACAGCGGCGTAGCCCCAAAGCTTATGTCCGCTTCTGGCACAAAGCGGACATCGCCTAGTGCACTGCACATGTCCGCTTTTGACCCAAAGCGGACATCGAGCATCGGTCGCTGAATGAGTTAGGCGTATTTCACGCCGATGTGCCGTGATTCGCTTCCGACCGATACCTTACAATCCTTACTGTGACGTTCGGGCATACCGGGCATTCAAAAGTTCGTTTGTCGTGGTTTGGCTCATCCGGCTCAATGCAGGCGAGCCACATCTGTGACTTGCAGAGTTCACAGAACGGACGACCTATGATCCGTTGCTGGGGAAGTATTTGATCTTTTCGCATGCAACACCTTTTGAGTGGTGGGCGCGGCGCACACACGAACTGAAGATTTCAATAAAAAAAGTCGGCCAATGACTAGCTCGACTCCTATATCTACAAACCCGTGGCATCCAACAAAAGGCCACGTCATATTTATGCGCGTTATCAACAACACTGCGCGATACTATACTCCCATTTGAGTTGGACAGGAATGTGGCCGAGCGGTTCCCTTCCGGAACTGCATCGGCAATCCATGTCAACGTAATGTCCGCTTATGGGGGTAAAGCGGTCATTGATGTCGCATCGCAGAATGTCCGCTAATGACCCAAAGCGGACATTGAAGAAATAGCAGTATGCATCCTATATCGAACGTAACCATTGAGGTGGTGCCGTGTCCGGGGAACACCATTGATCGAAACTTCAACAATCACCTGCCCGAAGTGTGGACACCAAGCGACGGAAACGCGTACTGGCAATGTCGGCATTGGCACTTAGCGGCATTTCTTTTTGCAACGCGTATGTCTGCTCTTGGGGGCAAAGCGGACATGACGTTTTGCATTGCAAATGTCTGTTTTGACCCAAAGCGGAGATTGTTATTTGCCGTCATTCCAAATATCAGCGGCGAGTTTCCATTCGCCCCGGACCTTTTCCCACACGACAAGATATTTCCCTGAAATTTCCTTCGGCGTCGGATCCTTGGTCATCAAGGTAAACGTCCCGATTTCACGTGCTGCGTGGGGGCTCAATCGCTTGACATCGAGGGTAGCAAGTTTCGGATTGCTTACGTGTTCCGCCAGGCCCTTCCACATTGCGCCGATCGCAGCCCGACCTTTCACCATCGGGGAGCCGGGCGGAAATGCGGTCGCGTCAACGGTGTAGAGCTGCGCAATCCCTTCAAAATCGCCTTTGCCAAACAATTCCACCCATTTTGCGTTCACCGCGTCGATCTTGGCTTTCTGAGCGACGGCCGGTGCGCCAATACGGCCAAGAACACAATCACCAGTGCAATCCTGCGCATCACAAACTCCATCTATTCAACTCAGAATATGAGTGACCGTTTGCTTTTCTATAGTGTCCGGTATCGGGGGGAAAGCGGACATGGTGATTGCGGTGCCGAGAAGAAAAGTATTGAAGCGGCGCGGCCCGAGCGATTTTGAAATTATGTCCGTCATCGGAATTACGTTTCCAACCGGTTGATCTGAATCAAGATGCTGAGCGATTCCGCGCACTGCTGCGATTAGCTTCGTTGGCGGAATTACGGATCGCATTAGCAGATCTCGTCCCCCACATCTTGATGTGCCTTGGCAAAGCTGCTCGAAAGGTTCGTAGGTGTGCGGTGACGTGGCCTCGTCCAGCGGACCTTGCTTAACATTTCCGACTACGCCCACGATGGTCAGCCAGATATTGTCGGAACCCGAGCCGCCCCATTTCAGCCGCTTCCCAACGGGATCTTCGTCCGGCCAGAAACGGCGGGCCATTCCATCGCTAATGATCACGACATGAGATTTTCCGCGAACTTCGTCCTCGTTGAAAAAGCGTCCGCGAACCAGTGGGATTCCCAGAACCGTGAAGTAATTCTCATCAACAAGCGTGTGTGCGTTTGGATTTCCGCGAGTTTCATTTTCCGCTTGGTGGCCTTCGGCGATGAACAAGTGCGTCCAGGTGGAATTTAAAGGCAGATCACTCGAGAATCCCACAGAAATAACTCCGGGCAATGCTCGGGCTTGATCCGCCAAAGTGCCATAAAATGTTTGCACGTCCGATGCGTGCGAGTATCGTGCGCGTGGTAGAGAAATTGCTGTTGCAATTACATTTTCAGACTGGAATCCCGGATCGGTTTCTCGCGCTCGGACGAAGCTGCGAATCAGCAAGCCAGACCCTGTGACCAGCAACAACGCTAGGGCCATCTGGAGAACTACGAATGCACTGCGAATCCGGCGATGTCCGCTAGTCGATGACGAGTTGCGGCCTCCTTCTTTCAATGTTTCGCTCAACGAAGTATTCGTCGCTACCAATGCGGGCACCATTCCAAATATCAGACTGCACAGAACCGAAGTTCCGAACGCGAACAATAGGACGCGCGCGTCGATTGTTACTTCGCTCGTGCGAGGTAATGTCTGTCCAGCAAAGAACAATAAAGTTTTCAGAAATGCATACGCGGCTGCGATTCCGATGCCGCCGCCCCAAATGCCCAGCAGGGCGCTTTCAACGAGGAGCTGTCTCACCAATCTCGAACGTCCCGCACCCATCGCGATGCGCACGGCGATCTCCTTTTGGCGTTCGGCGCCTCTGGCCAACAGAAGATTGGCGACATTTGCGCACGCGATGAGCAGAAGCAGACCTACCGCTCCGAGAAGCAGGTACAGAAGAGTTTTCGCCGGACCAACTACAATGTCGCGCAACTGGGTGACGCTCGCAGTAAGGGTGGCCGTACCGTTAAAGGCCGCCGGATAATATTGGGCGGAAATCTGATGCGCCACAAGCGCAACGTCGGCGTTCGCCGCGGCGATTCCCACGCCCCGCTTTAATTTTGCTAGAACGCCGAAGTTGAAATTATCTCCGCGCAATGCGAGCTCGCTACGGGTGAATGAAATTGGCGCCCACAGCCGCGACGGACGAGAATTTGGCATGCCCTGAGTGGGAAACTGAAAGTCGGCCGGCATCACGCCGATCACGGTGAATGGCTGGCGATCCAGCAGAATTGTGCGGCCTAGAATACTAGAGTCTCCGCCATACCGGCTTTGCCAGAGACCGAATTCCAGTATCGCCACATTGTGGCCCGTCGCATCCTCGTCGTCCGTGAATGTGCGGCCAATCAGTGGCTTCGCCCCAAGAATGCGGAATATCGATGCCGACGCACGCGTACCGATTACGAGCGCGGGTAATCCGTTACCGGAAAGATCTACTGATGGGCTGGAGTATGCTCCCACATCTTCAAACACGTGATTCAGCCGGCGAATGTCGGCGACGTCTGGCGCAGAAACCGGCATGCTTCCAGATACAAGTTTGGGAATTGATTCTTGTACGAGCACGATTCGATCGGAATCTGCGAAGGGAAGCGGACTGAGCAGCAAAGTATTCACAACGCTAAAGATTGCGCTAGTTGCGCCGATTCCAAGCGCGAGCGTAAGTACAGCGAGGGCCGTGAACCCCGGATTCTTGCGCATCATGCGCGCGCCGTAGCACAGGTCTTGCAGGAAAGTTTCGAGCATTGGTAAACCCCTCCGATCGCGATAGGTTTCTTTGATTTGTTCAACGCCGCCAAATTCGCGGCGTGCGGCGTATCTCGCTTCTTTGGGCGTCATGCCGCGACGAATGTTTTCTTGCGCGAGCAAGTCGATGTGCGCGGCCATTTCATCGTCGAGGTCTGCGTCGCGATGTTGCTTCGCAAATACACCGCGGATGCGGGCGGCGATTTCGCGAAGAGTTGAGGTGAATTGCGCCATCGAGTTCAAGCTCCCTGCGTTTGGCCCAACATGCGCGCGATAATTCCTGCGACGCGTTCCCAGTTTTCCGTTTCGGCGGCGAGTTGGCGCTGGCCGGCGCGGGTGATGGAATAAAATTTCGCGCGGCGATTATTTTCGGAAAGGCCCCACTTGGAGCTGATCCACCCGCGTTGTTCAAGCCGCAGGACGGCAGGGTAGAGCGTGCCCTGATTCATGCGCAGCAGGTCATTGGAAAGTTGCTCGATGCGTCGCGCGATGCCGTAACCGTGCTGCGCGCCCATAGTGTCGAGCGTTTTCAGGATCATCAGGTCCAGAGTGCCTTGCAAGACTTCAGTGCGTGGGTCGGAAATGGCGTGCCTCCTTGCGAAAGTCATTACATGTTGAAATTCAACAGGAGAGTACGGCTGGTTCTGTTGTATGTCAACAGGTAAGACGTTTGAAATTGGATTTAGTTAGTTGGGATGATTTCCGCAGCGGCTAAAGCCGACGCTAGTTCGGCGGAACAGCACGAGTGAACTCGTGTCCTGTTACACGCCAAAACCGAATTAAGACTTCCATCGGAGAGATTCGTTTATTTACATGAAGCCATTGCGGAGAGATCGATATTGCTGGAGAGAACTTTGCAAAAAGCAGAGAGCCCGCTCGTTAGAGCAGGCTCTCGGGAGGGGAGAATCGTTCCGGGCCTATGCGCGGAAGGCACAGAACCAATTTCCTCGAGGCGAGTGTAAAAGAGCGCAAGTTTGAGCGTCAAGCGAATAACGCATTGAAACCATTGGACTTAAACCTGTTTATTTCCAATGGCTTACGAGGAAATCCACAGATTTACAGGGGTTTTGCACCGGTTTCCCACACTGCCAATCGCGCCGAATTAGTAAAAATCCTTCATGTCAACGGGACGCTTAGAGAGTCCCAACTGAATAACTTCCATTGTTTTTCGCCGGTCGAAAACTTTTCCGGGATAAAACTTTTTCACTACGATGCGCAGCACAGCGAAGCCAAGTCCGCTGACGATCGCGATCAACATGATGGCGCCCGCGCCGACGAATGCGCCGACGATGTAAACGGGCATGCTCGGCTCGATGGCTTTGAACTTTCCTTCGTTGGACGTGACGTTGTGGCCGAAGGTGACTTGCTTCAACAAACTTTCCGGATAGTCGCCGGACTTCGGCGCAAAGGCGATTACGACGAGGTCGGCTTCACGCAACGAAGTTGCCACGCGCGTTGCACTTGGTGGCGGATCGGGAATCGGATGAATGATTGGCGTCATTCCGTCATATCGCTTAGCCGCGATTTGCTGCGTGGGATATTCCGCGATCAGGATGGTGACTTCGTCTTTGCCTTTATGAAAGCGCGCGAGAACCGCTTCGGCGCCCTGCGAGAATCCGAGCCAGTCACCGCTGCCGACGGGCAAATATTTTTGGAGCGCGAGTGGGCCAATGGCGTAACGCTCGGAGCCGGGAATTTCGCCTTCAATCGGAAGATGTTCAGCGATTGTCGGATACGGGCGCGGGTCGGCTTTTGGTTTCACGCTGGCAATTAGCGCTTGAAGCGCTTCGGCGGAGTGATCCAGGCGCTGGCCGGATACTTCAATGAGAAAATTTCCAACCACAATTAGCGCGTGAGTTGGAGATACGGCAGCGTATTGCGTCAGCTTTGACGACGGCATATTCTCCGGGCGAAAATATGTATAGGCGCCATAGGCCGCGGTAGGGTCCGTCATTTGGTACAGGTTGACTTCCAAACTGTCCTTGCCGCGCAAATACATCTGGCTCTCACCGGCCTTGTAACCGAATTCCTGTATCACGGGAGCATCTACTTCTCGGACTAGCTTGGGCAAGTGAAATTTTTCGGCTAGCGGCGGAGCAGACCAGTCGGCAAAGGATTGAGGAAGTACCGATTGCGCCGAAGCGCTCTGGAGCGGAATCAGCGCCGCAACAGCCAGCAAACACACATACCCAATTCTGAGCACGGGGCACCTCTCTCTACATTAGACACAGGAATCTTATCTTTGGTTCCCGGAATGTGCCAGTGCGGTGGTAGTTCCGTTGGGGATCGGCTTGGTTTGGTTCGAGGCAAGGCTGTTCGTACTTTGCAGATAAGCTTCGATGCCTTTGTAGAGGCCCTCGGCAACGTGTTCGCGGCCATCCGGTTTTGCGAGGGTACCTTCGTCGGCCGGATTGCTGATGAAGGAAATCTCGGCAAGCACGGACGGCATATTCGCGCCAATCAGAACGACGAATGGAGCTTTGCGAACGCCACGGTTGCGAATGCTCTTGTTCACGCGCTGGAGGCGCGCGGCAAGAGAGTCCTGAATGTCAGACGCGAGTTCGCGGGATTCTTCAATTTTTTCGTTGCGCGCGATCCGTTGCACAAGACTTTCCAGATCGTGCACGCTGCTCTGCGCGGTAGCATTTTCGCGCGCGGCCACAGCCATTGCTTCCGAAGAGGGCGAAAAATTCAGGTAATACGTTTCCACCCCGCGGGCGCTGGAATCAGGACTGGAATTCGCGTGAATGGAAATAAATAGGTCGGCCTTCGCTTGATTCGCGATGTTCGTGCGCTCTTCCAGCGGAATGAAAGTGTCGTCGCTGCGCGTATACACAACTTCCGCGCCGGGCAAGCCTGCTTCAATCATTTTGCCGAGGCGAAGCGCGACGTCCAGACACAAATCTTTTTCCATCAATCCGTTCGGTCCGATCGTGCCAGTGTCATGTCCGCCGTGGCCTGCGTCGATCACGATGCGGCCAACTTTCAATCCAAGTGCGCGGCTCAGCGATTGTTGTCCGTCGCGGGGAAGTGAAGGCGTTGGCGCAGGCGACATCTTCGCGCCGCCACCGCGTCCGGCTTTCAGATAATTCGCTTTGCTGGGCGCTGGTGCAGTCGATTTGGTATCGGCAGGCGCCGGCGCTGGAGGGGCCGTGGTCGGTCCGTACGCAAATGAGCCATTCGGAATTTTCGCGTCGCTTGCGGGAGTGCTCGGGAAACGCGGCTGTCCGGCAAGTGATTCACGTTTGGCGATGTCCGCCGCGAGTGCTTCGTCAGCGGCTTGCTCTTGTGCCGATTCATGACGGCCCGAAAGTGGAGCGGCCGGCTGAACAATAATCGGGGTTTCTTTCGTCGCCGGGGTTTTCGCGGCGGAATCTTTCGGGCTCGCGGATTTCTTCGACGACGCACTCGCCACTTTGAGTTCTTGCGGCGGCGCGGAATTCTTCGCGGTCGTGGTGATGGCAGAAGGATCTGCCGGCGCGTAAACGTCAATGACCATGCGATACGGATCGCGCAGCAGAAAAACGGAATAATCTTTTATGTGGCCGATTTCCATTACGACGCGAACTGTTCCGTCCTTATTTTGGCCGGCACGCATATTTTTGATTAGATCGCCGTGGGCCTGTCCGCTGGAGGTATTGGCCGAGCGGCTCAGCGCGAGCCTGACTCAGGTCGAAATAAATTCGTTCCGGATTTGCCAGCCGATCGGCCCGATATTTCACCGGCCCATCAAGGCTAATCACAACGCGCGTGTAATCCGGCGTCGTAAAAGTTTTAATTTCGCGTAACTCGGCAACGTGGCCGGGAATCGGCGCTTCCATCACCTGCGTGGTGATTTGATTGGAAATTAATTGCGTTGGCGGCGCGGAATCATTGGCGACCGGAACATTTCGCGCAGGCTTCTGCGTGGTGGATGAAGCTGCCGGCGATACGAATGCAGGCGCAGTCGGCGGAGCGCTGACGGGAGTCGGCGCTACAACATTCTTCGCGGACTGATTGCCGGAGTTAATTTGCTCAAGCGATGCGCGGACTTCGGCGGCATGCGCTGAGTGCGGATGAAGTTGCTGGAATTGCTCGAAAGATTTCTCTGCGGCTGCAGCGTCATGCAATTTATCATTCTGAATTTCGCCGACAGCGAGAAGCGCGTCCTCACGGTAACGGCTGGTGGGATATTCGCGCTGCAAATATTCGTAAGTCTGAATCGCGATCTGATAATACTTCGCATCGAAAAGATCGCCCATTTTCCGGTTCAAGTCGCCGACAATCATGATTGCCTGCGGCACATCTTTTGCGCTGGCCGAAAGCAAAAAGACTTTACGGTAGGACTTTGCGAGTTCCTGATACTGAACCAGTGTGCGATTCGATTCCGGCGTGGCTTCTACCGAAGCGCGTTGTGCTTGTGCGCGTTCAAATTGAGCTTCGGCTGCGTCGCGCGCACTTTGCGGATTGTTCGTTTCGGCGGAATGCGCGGGCAGGGAAGTAAGCAATAGCACTGCACCAATGGCGCAGCCAAGCCAGCGACTTCTGTGTATCACGATTTTGCGTTCAATATTCACTATGACTGGGCCAACTCACTTCTTTCATACTGCTGCGCGGAGTGCAGCGATTTTCGCCGCCAAATCTCCTCCACGCTCCCCCCAAAAATCAGTTTACCCAAACGACGTGGCCTTGCGCGTCCGTCGTCTGAAAAATCTTATGCGCTGGCGGCACAACTACCGGCGCTTTCGGCGCGGCTTGCGCGTTTGGTTTCAGCGCCGTGTTCGACGACGCAGCTCCCGTCAAACCCGAGTGCGGAGCGCCACTTGCGCTCATCGGCATACCCGCATCGGCCGCAAAATAATTGTTTGTAACTTTCTTAACGTACTCGCGCGTCTCGCGATACTTCGGCACGCCACCGGCGCGATCCACAGCGCCTGCTCCTGCATTGTACGCCGCTAGGGCCCTATCCAGATCACCGTTGTACCGATCAAGCAACGTGTGCAGATACCGGACCCCGCTTCCAGATTTTCCGCCGCACTATACATATTCTTGACGCCAAGCTCCAAAGCGGTTGTCGGCATAAGCTGCATCAAGCCGACGGCGCCTTTACGTGAAACCGCGCTGGGATTTCCGCCGGATTCCGTTTCGATCACCGCGCGCACCAAATTGGGATCCACTCCATGCCGCGCTGCGGTGCTCTGCACAAGTTCTTCAAGCCGCGCTGAAGACAGTCCGTGCGATGCGCCATTCGCCGCAATTTGAGTAGCATCGCCAACGGTGCTGATGCCGACGCCCCATTTAATCCAGACGCTGAAAGATTGCCTTTGGTTGCGTTTGAACTTCCGCGTGCCGTTCTTGGCTGAAGCAGTGTATGCGAGGTGGAGAGCGGCGCCGTATTGATGTAAACCCGCTGGCCGTGCTCGTCCAGCACAGAAACAATCTGCGCGGAGGCCGGAGCGCAAATCAGCGCAAGTCCCGAGCCCAACACCAGTCCTGTCAGTAAGATAGCCATCAGCGATTTGGCGCGTACGTTCATCTTTCTGGGGGAACCGACCGAATTAGGGGCAGAGTCGCATACGTTTAGCAATCCACGACTTTTGCATGCCGCGACAATGGCCCGACGGATAAGGCACCCGGCAAGGCGGTTTCTGGACGCAGGGGAACTATAGCATCCGGTCTAGGATGGCTGGAACGGTGTCGAGGGCCATATTTAGGGCAGCTGTGTCTTTTCCGCCAGCCTCGGCCAAGATCGGGCCTTCCGCCGCCGGAGCCGCCTACTTCCTTGGCGATGGCCTGTATGATCTTGCCAGCATTGCACTTAGCGGTGAGGTCTTTGGTGACACCAACAATCAGGGCTACTTTTTCGTCTTCGACCATTCCCAAGCGCGATTACGCCGGAGCCGAGCTTCTGCTTCAGGGTATCCACCAGGCCGCGAAGGGCTTCCCGGCTCATATCCGGCACTCGGGCGGCAACTACTTTGACGCCTTTCACTTCGCGAGCCTGGGCGATAAATTCGTCGGCGCTGCCTTGCGCGGATTTCTTCTGAACGGTGTTCAGTTGCTTTTCCAGTTCGCGGCGGCCTTCGATCAATTTCTGCGTCGTGGCTTCGATTTCTTCCGGGCCACATTCAGACCGGCGGCGATGGAACGAAGCGAGTCAGCGGCGCGCTGATATTCTTCCAGAGCGCGCACGCCGGAAATTGCTTCAATGCGGCGCACTCCGGCGGCCACAGAACTCTCGCCAATAATTTTGAAAATGCCGATGTCGCCGGAACGTTTCACGTGCGTGCCGCCGCAAAGTTCCTTGCTGAAAAATCCGCGCGGAGAAGTTGCGTCTGGAATGGTGACCACGCGGACGTTGCTTTCCGGGTAGCGATCGCCGAAGAAAGCCAGCGCGCCGGAAGCGAGCGCTTCGTCATAGCCATGATGTTGGTTTCGAGTTCATTGTTGAGCAGAATTTCTTCGTTCACTTGCTGCTCGATATCTTTCAGTTCCGCGGCATCCACCGGCGCGAAATGCGAAAAATCAAAACGCAGCCGGCCGGGCTCAACGAGCGAGCCTGCTTGCTTCACATGCGTGCCCAAAATATTGCGCAGCGCGGCATTCATCAAATGAGTGGCGGTGTGATTGCGCTTGATGTGCTCGCGGCGCGCGCCATCGGCAACGGTGGCAACGCGATCGCCCACGCGAATCGTGTCAATTGGCGATGACGCGATGCGCGATCAGTCCTGCGACGGGATAATAGGCGCCGCGAACTGTGGCCAGCTCGATGCTCTCGGCGTTGTCGTAAAGTTTGCCGATGTCGGCAACTTGTCCGCCGGATTCGGAATAGATGGAAGAGCGATCCAGCACAATTTCAGCTTCCGTGCCGGCCGCAATTTCCTTGACGGAGCCATTCTTTGTGATGATGGCTTCCACGCGGCAATCGCGCGTGGTTGCGCCGAAATAGAAATCCGGCTCGGTCTTAAATGTTTCAGCAAGTTTCGCGAATACCGGATTCGCAACGTCTTTGTGCGCGCCTTTCCATGACGCGCGCGCGCGCGTGCGCTGCTCTTTCATGGCGCTATCGAATGTTGCCCAGTCAAGTTGATTCCCGCGTCGCGGCAGACATCTTCAATGAAATCGCGCGGCAAGTCCGAAAGTGTCGTAAAAACGAAATGCTTTTTCGCCGGAATAAATCGAAGCAGGCTCGCCCGGTTTCGGCTTTCCAAGTGGAGCAATATCGTCCAGTAAATGTTTCAGTCCAACTTGCACCGTATGCGAGAAGCGGCTTTCTTCAGCGTTCAGTACGGCGATCGACACGGCGAGAAGTGTTCTTCAAGTTCCGGATAAGCGACGCGCATGTTCGCGCGAACATTCTCCAGCCATAACCGAAAGAAACGGACGCGGCGAATCGGGATTCAATTTTTCCACGTGACGCAACGCACGCCGAATAATCTTGCGTAGCACATAGCCGCGGCCATCGTTAGCTGGCGTCACGCCGTCGGAAATCAGAAATGTTGCAGCGCGAGAATGGTCAGCGACGATTCGCAGCGAGGGCTGGACTTCAGACTTGTTGGCGTCAACGTTTCGCGCGCTTTGCGGCGGCCTGCATCAGCGGCTGAAATAGATCCGTGTCGTAATTGGAAAATTTGCTGGGATCCTGCATGTTCAGCAGGACAGCCGCAATTCGTTCGAGTCCCATTCCCGTATCCACAGAAGGCTTAGGCAGGGGATTCAATTCGCCGCTGGAATCGCGGTTAAATTGCATAAAAACCAAATTCCAAATTTCAACATACCGTCCGCAATCGCAGGGGAATTTGCAGTCGGCGTGGCCAGCATCGCTGGCGGTCGCGCCCATATCATAATGAAGTTCGCTGCAAGGACCGCACGGGCCGGTATCTCCCATTGCCCAGAAATTTTCTTTCAGTCCGGGAATGGCAAAAATACGATCCTGCGGCGCACCAATTTTCTTCCAAAGTTCGGCGGCTTCTTCGTCCGTACCAAGTAATTTACCCGGAGACACTTCCGCGCCACCAAAAACTGTGAAATAAAGTTTTTCGACAGGCACGCCATACCACTTTGGCGAGGTAATCAGTTCCCACGCGAAGGCAACGCGTCTTTTTTGAAATAATCGCCGAAAGAAAAATTTCCAAGCATCTCAAAAAAAGTGTGGTGGCGATTCGTGAAGCCCACGTTCTCAAGATCATTATGCTTCCCGCCGGCGCGGACGCACTTCTGCGAAGTAGTGGCGCGCTTATAATCCCGCTGCTCCAAGCCGAGGAAAACATCCTTAAACTGATTCATCCCCGCGTTGGTGAAAAGCAAAGTAGGGTCGTTCACAGGCACGAGCGAGGAACTGCGCACGCGCTTGTGTCCTTTTTCCTCAAAGAAGCGCAGAAATGTTTCGCGAATTTCGTTGCCGGTCACTATTCCCTCAGTTCAATTCAAAGGTGATGTTTGATTATGGCAGACGGCGAGTACGTGCTGCAACGCGGACCGATTGCCGAGCGTGGTTGACTCACTCCCGGGCCGTGCGAGCGCTCCCTTAGAACCTATGAGTCAGTATGCGTGTTACTGCTTTGCGACCACAGCTTGCGCGAGGGCCTTTTCCATATCCTTGATCTGTTCAGCTGAAAAGCCGGCGACAATAATTTGGAAAACGAAGCTTCCTTTTTTCACGTAGAGAATCGTGTTAACTCTCGACTCGCTGTAAAAAGCTTCATCACCAACGCCGCTGACGGGTGTGTGGGTAACGCCTCGAACAGCCTTTTTCGCGTTCTCGAATCGATCCGCCGGAGAACGATTTTGAACCGCTTCAAAGATATCCAGAATTACGCGTTTGGAATTCGAGGCGCCCTGCGATGACTGCGACCACTCACAGTGCAGTTGGGTATTCGGGAGTCCCGCGGCAGGGCGCACTCCGGCATTGACCGGAACTCCGAGAATGCTGCTAACTTGCGTTTGTGTTAGAAGTGTACACGCGTCGTGGGGCGCTTGAGCGGCATGTACCGAGCTGCCTGCGAAAACTGAAAGTAATGCTCCAAGAATAATTACCAGCGTAGCGTGGGATCGCACCGCGTCCTCCTTGAATGAAATTTGTCCTAAGTTTACTAGACTCACTCCGAATTCTGTCAAGGTCCGGGCCTTTCGTAGCACAGCCACTCCTGGCTGTGTGCCCTTCTTTATCCCTTTGCAACCTCAATACGGTTCATGATATGAACTGGTTTATGGAATGTCCAGAGAGAATCAGACTCATCACCAAGTCCTACTATTCTCTTCAGGGCCTGCGGTGGGCGCCTTTAGGGCTCCTCCTGGCTCTGATGCCTTGGATCGGTTCGCTTCCAGACCATCTTCCAATCTACATTTGCTATTGTCTTGCAATTGCGACATTTCTTTTCTGCGGCTCCTGGATGTGGCTCGCCGGCAGATATTACCGTCGGCGTTTTGGACGCGTGGAATCGAAGCCGCAATCTGGGTGGGCATATATTTTTGGGCTGGCTTACGGAGCCGGTTATTTCTTATGCACGCTTGCCGATGACAAGAACTCGCCAGTAAGTTTTGTCGCGCTTTTCTGGGCATTCTGTCTGGTCATCCAGGCAGTGGCGATCGGCGGTATTCCCGTCCGGCGCTACTACTACAGCATCGCGGCAGTTTGCGTTACGATTCTCGCATTGATGCCATCGACGGGGTGGATCGCCGCAAATCAACTTCTGTCCGCCAGTCATCCTTCCGGAATGGTTTTTGTCGGGCTCGTACTTACCGCTGTCTCGCTGCTGGATCATTTCCAGTTGGTTCGGATGTTTGAACATCCGAAGGAGAGCGTCAATGCCTGACACGGCGCCGCGCCTTCTTGATTTAGATCGACTGATCCATGAGCCTGCGCGTCTCGCGATCCTCACGGTACTGTCGTCGTGCCAGAGCGCCGACTTCGTTTTCCTGCACAAGGTCACAGGACTTTCAAAAGGGAATCTATCCGTTCAGATTTCTCGCCTCGAAGAAGCTGAACTCGTTACGGTCGAGAAGGCCATCGAAAATAGAAAAACACACACGACAGTTTCTTTAGCCAAGTCGGGCAGAAGTGCGATGGACCGATATTGGAAAACGATCGACAAAATCAGAAAGCGATCGCGCGCGGAACTGATGCGAGGAATAGCGAGCAACGAAGCCTAGCGGTTTCTGTGCACTCAAATCAGTCTTCGCTTCCCGAAAATTCCGCCGGCTCCTCATCCCCGGCGACGGCCTCAACCGCCGCCTCCCGCATGGCCTTCCGTATCAAATCCGACGAAAATCCGCTGCGCAGCAAACTCCCATAAATTGACGCCCGCTTCTTCTCATCCAACGGCCCGCGGATCAATTTCAATTTTCGCGCCAAACGTTTCTTCACCAAATCGGCTTCACTATTTTCCGCGAACGCTTCTTCGCAGGCCGCCTCAATATTCACATCCGAAATTCCGCGCCCGCGCAACTCGCGCACAATCCGGAATTTCCCCTGCGTCCTCTGAGAACTGCGCGTCCGGGCAAACTCTTTTGCATAGCGCGTATCGTCCAGATATTTTTTCTCTCTCAACTTCGCCAACACTGGACCAACAAGCGCAACATCTGCCGCCTTGCCTTCAAGTTTCTTCCGCATTTCCGAAACGGAAAACGCGCGCCGCATCAGCGCGCGAATCGCCGCCGCGTACAATTCCTCTTCCGTATCTAATTTTCGTGGTTCAGATTTTCGGAATTTGCGCACGGTGGAAGCATAGAAGCGGGAAGCCGCGGATGCAAGTTACCAATTCTCATTCAAGAGCATACCGAATGCGTCATTATGGCGGCGGTTTGGCGGAGTGAATGTCACGACTCGCATGAGGTTCCGTCGATGTGGGGTTTTTTAGAGCGCAGGCGTCAAAGGTATGTCGATCTCCAGCAAGGCGTCGATGCCGATCTTGTACGCGACAATTACAAAAGATGGAGGCTATCCTTGATAATGGTCGCGCTTGGATTCTTATTTATGGGCGTCCTGAAATACGCGGCCCTGTCCAAACTCTGGCATCAAATCGTCATTGGCGTAACAATTTTTCTGGTTATCGGAGGTTTATTACTGCAAAGGTTTGCGTATTTGTGGGACTGTTTTCTTGATCGCCCCGATCCAAAAGGCCCGCCAAGTTTGTTCAAGTAATTCGGACGCAGAAAATCCTCAGCGTCAATCCAGTTAGGAAATAAATTTCGTTGGTGTCGGACTTACCGCTTCACCGTGCGCTCGTACTCGTTCATCTGACGTTCCATTTCTTCGCGCGCCGTATCCGCAGTTGAACGGATGCCTTGCACGCGCAGACGGAAGTCGTCTGGATTCGATGCGCGCAGCAACGCTTCCTCAAATGATATGAGGTTGCGTCCGTACAAATCGTAGAGCGACTGATCGAACGTTTGCATGCCGTACTGACTGGTGCCGGCGGCAATCGCGTCGTGAATCAGGCGCGTCTTATCAGGATTGATGATGCAATCGCGAATGTAAGCGGTGGCGATCATCACTTCAACCGCGGGGACGCGGCCTTTTCCGTCGGCGCGGCGCACCAAGCGCTGGCTAACAACTGCCTTCAGCGTGGAAGCAAGCTGCAACCGAATTTGTTTTTGCTCGGGCGGCGGAAAAACGGCGATGATGCGCTGAATCGTTTCCGCGGCATCAAGAGTATGCAGTGTTGAGAAAACCAGGTGGCCCGTTTCAGCGGCCAGCAGCGCGGTGGAAATTGTTTCCAGGTCGCGCATTTCGCCGACCAGAATTACGTCGGGATCTTGACGAAGCGCGGCGCGCAATGCGGTTGAAAAGTTTGCCGTATCCACTTCCACTTCGCGCTGATTAATAAAACTCTTTTTATCGCGGTGCAAAAATTCAATGGGGTCTTCAATTGTGATTACGTGATCGGAACGATTTGCGTTGATGCGGTCAATCATCGCTGCAAGGGAAGTGGATTTACCCGAGCCGGTTGTTCCGGTGACGAGCACCAGCCCGCGTTGCTCTTCGCAAATTCTTTCGATTACGGACGGCAGATTCAATTCGTCAACGGTGCGGATTTTTGTGGGAATTACGCGCAACACCATGCCGACGTTTCCGCGCTGCTGAAATACGTTCACACGGAATCTGCCCAGGCCGGCGACGCCGTAAGCCATATCCAATTCGGCGGTCTCTTTGAATTTTTGTTTCTGGCGGTTCGTCATCATGCTGAACGCCATAGAAAGCATTTCTTCGGGAGTGATGCGCGGCACGTCGGACTGCGGGTAGAGCACGCCATCCATGCGCAAATAAGGATGGTTGCCGACTTTCAAATGCAAGTCGGAGCTTTTATTTTCAACAGCGCGGCGCAGAAGATCGTCAATACTCAGGGACATGTCATCAAACTCCGCACGAAATGCTCTCGAACGAAACTAGCATTCGCGGAAGGGGACGGCAATGAGTGTGGTACGCGCGGTTGCGGTGTAGTAACGGGACAATCGGACAGTACGTGGGCAGGGGTTAAAACCCGAGGAGGCGACCGCCCGAGCGCGAAGTGCCGCTCTTTAAAACTCCGTTACGATTTCTTCAGAAATACCCAATCGTAGAGCGTGCCTGCAACGACTCCGCCAATCAGCGGGCCCGCCCAATAAACGCCGTGATTCGCCCAGAAATGTCCGGCCAGCGCGGGCCCAAATGCGCGCGCGGGATTCATGGCCGCGCCGGTAAGTGGTCCGCCCATCAGTGCGTCCATCGTGACGGTCAGTCCGATGGCGAAGCCGCCAATTTTGTTGAATGCGCCGCGCTCGTCGACCGCGGTTGCGAAGACGACGAACACTAGAAAAAATGTCAGCACTGCCTCGATGGCCATGCCCGATGTGCGCGTCAAATTCGCGGCCAGTCCGGGAGTGCCGAGATGAACGGCCGTCCAGATTTCTTCGGGTACGACAAACTTAATTGTGTACGCGGCAGCGGCTCCGCCAGCGAGCTGCGAAATCCAATAGAGAAGCGCGTCAAACGTGCTGATGCGGCGCGTGACCCAAATGCCGGCGGTGACTGCCGGATTCAGATGGCCGCCGGAAATGTGTCCCACCGCTGTAACCATGATGGCGATGGCGAGTCCGTGTGCTGCCGCAATGCCCAGCAGTCCCAGCCCGCCGGGATTTCCGCCGGCGATAATAAATTTATCGGCGCAGATGGAACCGACGCCCATAAAAATCAAAGCGAATGTGCCAAAAAATTCAGCCACCATTTTCTGCGGCTTGCTATACATGATTCGCCCTCCTGAGGCGGGTTCGGATGTGCAGATGCATTATACGTATGCCGGGACGAGGTTCAAGGACGGTTTGCAAATCACGAAAGAAATATGTTTGGCGATGCCGGACGTTATCGAGCGGCGGCTACCGGCGCATTGACCGGCGTGAGCCAGTTATGACGATCCGCTTTTTCGCCGGAGACGATTGCGAAATATTCGTCCTGCAAACGTTTGGTGATCGGACCGCGCGCGCCTTTGCCGACAGTGATTCGGTCGATCGAACGCAGCGGAGTGATTTCCACGGCCGTGCCTGCGAAGAAAACTTCGTCTGCGGTGTACAACATTTCGCGAGGAATCTGCTGTTCGACGCACGGAATGCCCAGGTCGTCGCAAAGCGTAAGAATTGTTTTGCGCGTGATGCCATCCAGAATGCTGGCGGAAAGCGGCGGCGTAACTATTTTTCCTTCGAGCACTAGAAAAATATTTTCGCCGGAACCTTCGCTAACGCATCCGCTGGTATCGAGCGCGATGCCTTCCACATATCCATTCGCCATTGCTTCCATGCGAATGAGCTGCGAATTCAAATAATTTCCAGCGGCCTTCGCCATTGCGGGCAAAGTGTTCGGAGCCATTCGTTGCCAAGAGCTGACGCAAACGTCTACGCCTGCTTCAAGGGCTTCCGGCCCGAGATATTTTCCCCATTCCCAGCAGGCCATATAAATTTCCACGGGGCAGGGAAACGGATTCACGCCGACTTCGCCGTATCCGCGCATGGCGATGGGCTTCAAATAGCATTCCTGCATGTGGTTCGCGCGAATTACTTCGGCGCCGACGTTGCACAATTCTTCCAGCGTGTAAGGAAGGTCCATGCGGTAAATGTGCGCCGAATGAATCAAGCGCTGCATGTGTTCCTTCACGCGAAAAATCGCGGGGCCTTGTTTGGTTTTGTAGCAGCGGATGCCTTCAAACACACCGGAGCCATAACTGACGACGTGCGACAGGACGTGAATCTTCGCGTCGTCCCAGCGAATGAATTTTCCATTGTGCCAAATAGTTTCGGTCGCTTTGATGCTCATCGGGTCGCTCCGCGAAAGAATTTCAAGACATAGAATTGCAAATTACCGGGCCGCGTACGACGGAAGAAAACAACTCAATCAATCCGAGGCGAATTATAGCATAGGGAGTTTCGCGGGCAGCGATGTGATTTGCCCGGGTACAGGGGTGTTCGCCGCCATATTGGTTGCCGCACAAATTGGATGGTCAGTGCGCGTCTTTCGCGGGCGGCGCGGATCGTTGCTCCATCAACTGAAAAGAAACTTGCGCGTCACGCCGCAATTGACCGTATGTCATTTCGTACATTCCCAACAGAATGAAGGGGATCACCGTGGCCAGCGCCCAAAGTTTTGCGTTACGCGTGGCTTTTTCAGTGGCGTCCCAACGAAATAGCTTCACGGACAAAGTAAATGCAATCACCGTGGTAACGACAAGAGATATCAGGTGGGGAACCAGGCTCGTCAAACTCACGGACTGATTCATCGTTCGCTCAGTGGCGTCAACCAAGTATGTTGCTGGTAGAAATAGCGCCGCGTCCTGAACGTATTTCGACAGTAGCACCAAAGGAAATGTTGCGCCCGACAGAAAAAGAAACGCAAACCAAATCAGTTGGTTGAGGATCTGTGTTTCCTGCATTGTATTCATCACGCTGGCGATAATCAGTCCAAGCGACGCGAAACTGATTACTCCCAATGTGCAGAGTAGAAACACGCCCCAGACATTTCCGAAATTGGTCATGTGGAAAATAAATCGCGCGAGTACAAATTCAAGAACTATCGTCGGAATCGTAAGCATATAGTTCGCTACGATGCTGGAAGCGAGCATCGCCGCGGCGCCGACCGGCGCAAGACGGAAGCGGCGAAGAATTCCTTGTTCGCGGAATGTTACCAGCTGGACGCTGAGACCCCAAAAATTGCCCATTACCGTAATGCACACGACCTGCGCCAGCAACGTAGGCATCGCGGCTTGAACACCGCGCGAGAAGATTCCGAGAAACAGAAAAAGGAATACCAGGGGCATCATCAAGCTGAAAAACAGGAAGAGACGGTTTCGGAGTGCCAACTGCATCCGATTGATTGTCAGAGCGATTGCGTTCTTCAATCTCGTAGCCTCCTTCCGGTTAGCTCAATGAAAACATCTTCCAGAGAGGGTGTGGCAATTTCAAGTCCCGCCAACTCATTGCCGGTAGCTTCCAAATGTTTCACGATCGCCACGATAGTGCTCGGCACATGCTTGGAATGAACGACGAAATATTCCTCGAACGCGCGGCAATCCGTTACGCCGTCAAGCTGCTTCAGAACGGCGGCGTCGTCCGGGCGCGCCACACGCAATTCGATTCGCGTTGTTCCGGCTGATGCCTGCTTTAATTCGCGCGGAGTACCGGCCGCGATTACCAGGCCGCCGTCCACGATGGCCACGCGATCGCAAAGCCGTTCGGCCTCTTCAATGTAATGAGTGGTGATTAAAATCGTTTTCTTCTCGCGTTTCAGTTCTTCGATGATGTCGTAAATTTCGCGGCGCACTTGCGGATCGAGGCCAGCGGTCGGCTCGTCAAGAAATACGACACGCGGTTCATTCAGCAGGGCCATCGCCAGCGCCAGTCTCTGTTTTTGTCCGCCCGAGAGTGTGGAATAAAACGCGGATTGTTTTTCTTTCAGGCCGAAGCGATTGAGCAGATCGTCCACGGAGCGGCGCTTACTATAGAAACTGGAAAACAATTCCAGCGCTTCACGCACGCGGATTTTTTCCGGCAGAGCGGTTGCCTGTAGCACGCCGCCAATCAGTTGTTTGTAATCGTTGCCGCCGCTTTGCGGATTCATTCCGCAAACGGAAACATTTCCGGCATCGGGAGTGCGCAATCCTTCGAGGATTTCTACGCAACTGGTTTTGCCGGCGCCATTCGGCCCGAGCAGTCCGAACACTTCGCCTTCGTCGACATGAAAGCTGATGCCGCGAATCGCCTCGACGGCTTCGTAGCTCTTCTTCAGATTTTCTACTTCAATAGTGTGGTTTGTCACAGTTGTGAGTGTTGGATTATTGCACAGTCGGCGGCGCTCACGCGAATGCGTTCCCTTCCAGGCAATCGGGCAACGCAGTCTGGTAGTAGTCCAGTGACTTTGAAATGCTCGGCCCCTTGTTGCGGCAAGCGTTTCGGAATACGATGCGCGGGGATTTTGCACTGCCGCGGCAATTGCGCGGATAGAAGTAAGAACCTTCAGCCAGGGGGAATCATGGGAATTTCGGATCGTCGAAATATTTTGAAAAGCGGACTAGTTGTTCTGGGCGCAGGAGTGTTCACGGACGTCAGTTCACTCGCAGCGTTGCAAAAGCCGAAGACAGGCGCGACACCGTCGAAAGCAGCGGTGCCGGGGTCGAATGGATCGTGCAATTGCGAGCATGCCGCCGACGGAACGCTGTTTGACGTGGGCGCCAGCGAGTTGCGCCCGATGATGGAACGTTACGAGGTGGACCTGCGCGACATCACGCGCGTTTATTCGCAGCCGGGCGCGGCCATGCGCCGCAAGAAGCTCGAAACTTTTTATGCCGAACAATTTAAATTGCTCGAAGCCACGAACTTTGATGCGCTGAGCCAGAGCGCCAAGGTGGACTATCTTTTATTCCGGAACAATCTGCAGCACAGCCACAAACAGTTGGAAGTGGATGACAAGCAGGACGCCGAAACCGCGCCGCTCGTGGCCTATCAAGCGGAAATTATCGGACTGGAAGAAGCGCGCCGCCGCATGGAAACTTTGAACGCGCAGAAATCGGCGGGAACGCTCACGCAGATTGTCGCGGACATTGCCACCGCGCAAGCAGCGCTCGCGAAGGGCACTAAGCCAACTGCCACGATTTGCGCTCATGCCGCCACACGCGTGAATCAGCTTCGCAACACGCTGCGGGTGTGGTTCAACTTCTACGATATATATGATCCGCAATTTTCATGGTGGTGCGATGCACCCTATAAGCAGGCTGACACTGCGCTCGGCGCGCATCTGGCCGACTTGCTGAAGGCCGCAGGAATCACTCCTCCGGAAGGTGGCGACGCCGGAGGCTTTGGTGGCCGCGGAGGTGGCGGAGGACGTGGCGGACGCGGAGGCGGCGGTGGTTTCACAGTTCCCGCAGCGACGGGTGACACGCTCACCGGCATCGGGCCTGCCGGACGCGATGCGCTGGTCGAATCATTGCGCTACAACATGATTCCTTACACGCCGGAGGAGTTGATCAAACTTGCGAATTCGGAATTCGCCTGGTGCGACAAAGAAATGCTACGCGCTTCAAACGAAATGGGATTTGGAAACGAGTGGAAGAAAGCGCTCGAAAAAGTAAAGAACGAATACGCCGATCCCGGAAAAATGATTTATCTGGTGCGCGATTTGCAGGCTGAGGCGATGAAGTTTATTGAAGAGCATCAACTCGTCACGGTTCCCCCGCTGCTGAAAGAAGATTGGTGGGAGGAAGCGATGACGCCGCAGATGCAACTGGTGAATCCGTTCTTCACCGGCGGCGACACAATTCAAGTCTCGTCACCCGCCAGCACGCAGACCTACGAAGAACGACTGGAAGTGATGCGCGGCAATAACGCCTTCTTCTCTCGCGATACAGTTTTCCATGAGCTGATCCCCGGCCACCATATGCAGGGATATATGTCCCAGCGGTATCGCACTTATCGCGGCGCGTCTCGCACTGCATTCTGGAGTGAAGGCATGGCCTTCTATTGGGAAATGCTGATGTGGGATTTGGGCTTCACGCATACGCCGGAGCAACGCGTCGGCGCGCTTTTCTGGCGCATGCACCGTTGCGCGCGAATTATTTTCTCGCTGAGCTTCCATCTCGGCCAGTGGACGGCGAAACAGTGCGTCGATTTCCTGATTGATCGCGTGGGACATGAACGCGCCAATGCCGAAGGGGAAGTTCGCCGCTCATTCAATGGATCCTACGAGCCGATTTATCAGTGCGCGTACATGCTCGGCGCTCTGCAATTCCATTCGCTGCACAAGGAACTGGTGGATTCCGGCAAGATGACCAACCGCGCGTTTCATGACGCAATATATATGGAGGGCGATATTCCAGTTGAAATGGTGCGAGCTGCGGTGGGCAAAATTCCGCTTACGCGCGACTGGCAAACCAACTGGAAGTTCTACGGCCCACTCGCGTAGTCAACAGCTATTCGGAAAAGTGGCACAGGCTTCAGCCTGCGGATCTCAGCTTGAGCAATTCAACACAGGCTGAAGCCCGTGCCACATTTGCTTATCACGAAAGCCCGTCTAGCGCTTTTTCTTCTACGCCCGGAGGGCTTTCGATTTTCGCCACAGGTGCGTTTCGATATCGGCTCGCCGCCCGATAAATTGCACTCCTTCGCTTTCCAATAGTTTCCTTTGCAAACTGACCAACGGTTCGCTCAGCCGCAAATGCCCGCCCGCGCCAATCACGCGGTGCCACGGAATTCCGCTTCCGTTCGGGCATGCGGCCATCGCGTATCCAACTACGCGAGCGCCACCGCGCAGGCGGATTCTTTTCGCAACGCCGCCATACGTAATTACGGAGCCGCGCGGAATCTGCCTCACGAATTTGTAAATCTCATTCCACGAACCGGCAGCTTTTCGATATTTTTTCTTCGGAGATTGCGCGGAAACATTGTCAATCATCTCGGCAAACCGTAGAGTCTTGGCGCTCATGTTGTTTATTTTCTTCTCACTTCCGCGGAGGACTGGTTGAAATCCACCACTGCTGTGTTGAAATCCACCACTTCTGTTATGCAATTTGCGAAAAGTATAAATAATTTTTTTCCGCGAAAAGCAACTCAGGCATATTTTCGCAACTAGTTCGCATCCAATGTGTATAGCAGAGTAGAAAGGCAAGTGACAATGTAGTTGGGAAAGTGCAGCAAGAAGAGGAGAAGCAGTTCAGTGATGAGCGTCAATGAACGTCACAACTCGCCGGCCTATTTGCCCGACGGTCGGTCCCGCCGGGTCAGTTAACCAATTCGCCGCGAAAACCAAAACCTGTACTCCAGGCCAGTTGTGACCGTAGTGCACGGTGCGTACACTACGGCTCGACGCTCACAAAAAGGGGAGCGTTCTATGGCTTTCTTGCGACGCAAAGGCAACTCGTACTATCTGGTGCACAACGTCCGCCAACGCGGAAAGGTCAGGCAGATTCATTTGGCCAAGCTCGGCGACCGCCCGCGTATCACGGATGAAGTGGTGCGTCAGGTAACACGCCAGCATCCTTTCCTGAATTTGAACTGGCGCGCGCTTCGCGAGCAGGTCAACAGCCGGGTTGAGCTATTTGATGCGCGTTCCGCATCGGTGCAGAAACTCTTGGATTCTCTGCGCTCGCTGAATCTTGATCTGGCAGATCTTTTTCCGTCCGGACTTATTTTGTCCGGCACGTCAAATCCGAATCCGAAGCCGTCGGACGACGTTACCGGAGAAATACTTTTACAGCTTCGATTGCTTCAATCGACCGTCGGCGTGAAATTGGATCAATTTCGTGAAGCCAAATTTCGCGATCTGCCGGGCGATCGGAATTTTCGGATGAGAGGGTAACAATATGACCAGCCGCGTACAGGTGCTCGATCCTCAACTTCGCAGCCTCGAATCGCAGGAATTCGATGCCGCGTTGCGTTCGCGAATTGTTGGACAAGAAGAAGCCGTCCGCGCCGTCACAGACCTCTATCAGGTCTTCTCGGCCGGAATGAACTCACCGGGACGCCCAGTTGGGAATTTCCTTTTCCTCGGGCCGACCGGCTCGGGAAAGACGCGCATCGTGGAAGCGACCGCCGAAATTTTGTTCGGCGATCCGCGCGCGGTAATTAAGGTTGACTGCGCCGAGTTCCAACACTCGCACGAAATCGCGAAGCTGATTGGTTCGCCTCCGGGATACCTCGGTCACCGCGAGACGCACCCGCTCATCACGCAGGAAGCGTTGTCGCAATATCATCGCGACGACATGAAGCTCAGCTTCTTGCTGTTCGACGAAATTGAAAAGGCCAGCGACGCGCTGTGGCAATTGCTGCTCGGCATGCTGGACAAAGCGACGCTCACGCTCGGCGATAACCGCCGAGTGGACCTGTCGCAAACCGTAATCTTTCTGACGTCGAATCTCGGCGGCGGCGAAATCACGGAATTAATGACCGGCGGCATGGGCTTTGTGCAGCCGCATCACAAACCGAACGATGGCCTGGACTTGAAAGTGGAACGCACCGCCGTGGAAGCCGCGCGAAAGAAGTTTTCGCCGGAATTCCTGAACCGGTTGGACAAAGTTGTTGTGTTCCATCCGCTGCGCGACGAACAGCTCGAGAAGATTTTGCAAATCGAGTTGGAACAAGTGCAGCGCCGGGTACTGGAAACCGCGCGCGGACAGTTCTTGTTCCGCCTGACCACCGCCGCCAACACCTTCTTGCTGAAAGAGGGAACGGACACGCGGTATGGCGCACGTCACCTGAAGCGCGCGATTGAACGTCACCTTGTTTATCCGCTGGCGAATTTGCTGGCCACGGAACAAGTGAAGTTTGGCGATGTGCTTTGCGTGGATTGGAGTGCCGAACGCGGTGGATTAACTTTCGAGCGCGAAGGCGAAGGCGCCGTAATTCCGACTCCGCTCACGCTGATGCCAAGCGTCTCAAGCGCCGCAGCAGTTGCGCACGGAGGCCGCGCGGAAGAAGCGCCGTCTGCGGTTTCGGCGCGCGAAGCGAAAGCTCCTTCGTCCGCACACACGCAAGCGCTCGGACCGATGACAACCAACCGGCGTAAGCAATAACGCCGAACGCGAATAGTGATTAGCTGAAGTTTTCCGAAATGCGGGCCCGCCAGCGAAAGTTGAGCGGGCCCGTTTTTTATTGCGCGGAACGGTTGAATGTTCCTCCCCGACCCTACGCCGCGTTCTTTCGTTCCTCGTTGGCCATAATTTCTGTATATTTAATGTAGGCGCCGCGCGGCGAAGCATGCTGGCGAATCTTCTTAACCAACGCGCCCTGCCGGACATCTAAGAACTTGGGTATAGGAATTACGATATAGGCAGGCATCCCTATACCGCGCAATGACTTCCAAGTCCGTGGGAGACGGAATGCAACCCGGCCGAGTCCCAGAAAGCCGTCCTCGAAAATCCGTGCGACGCGCCACGGCTTGGTGTGGTGTCTTCATTTTGGCGTTGATGTCGCCTCTTTCCGGCGCCGATCGCACAAAACTGAAGCCTGGCTGGAATATTTTTTCTCCCGAACAAGATGTGGAAATGGGCAAGCGTCTTTCGTCAACGGCTGAATCGCAATTGCCGATGCTTGAAGACTTACGGATCAATGGCTATCTGAATCGCCTGGGCCGGAAGATCGCCGAAAATGCTCCGGGCACGCGATATCCCTACGAATTTCACTGCGTGAATTCCAAGCAAGTGAATTCTTTCGCGCTGCCCGGCGGCCAGGTATACATCTACCGCGGCGTGATTGAAGAAGCCGATGACGAAGCGCAGCTCGCCGGGGTGATGGCGCACGAAATTTCTCACGTCGCTTTGCGGCATGGAACAAATCAGGCCACGCGGCAGGAAATGTCCTCGGGACTTTTCGGCATTCTTGGCGGCATGGTTGGCGGCGGTTCGGTGAGCGCGATTACTTCGCAACTCGGTGGCGGCGTGATTGCCGGATCCGTGCTGGTGAAATATACGCGCACTTCTGAAACTCAGGCCGATATTCTTGGTACGCAGATTCTCTACGACGCCGGGTACGATCCGCGCGCCATGGCGCAATTTTTTGAGAATGCGGAAAATGACAGCAAGAAAAAGGGACGCGTTGCCGCGCTGTTCGCGGATCATCCGGTTCCGGAGCGGCGCATTGAACGCGTGGACGAAGAAATTGACAAGCTCGGCGGCCCGCTCAAAGACTCCAAGACGGACTCGCCAGAATTTCGTGATATTCGGCGCTACATTCTTTCGCTGCCGATCGTGCCGGAAAGAAATCTGCGCGCCACGACCACTGATATCGGCGCAGCACCGCCAGATGTGAAACTTGATCCGAAGGACGCGCCTCCGACTCTGCGTCACGCTCCTGCGGACGACGGTAGCCTGAAGAACTACACCGGTGACACATTCACCGCGAAATATCCTGCCGACTGGGAAGCCCTCGGACGCGGCGATTCCGTAAGTTTTGTTCCACCCGCCGACGCCGAAAATGTTTCCGAGGACGATCCCGCATTTGCGCGCGGAGTGCTCGTGAATGTGTTTCAGTCGCAACCATTGGCAAAGCCAGCGCGAAGTTCAGGGCCGTCTGACGCGCCCAATCTTTCTGACAAAATCATCGCGGCATCGCAATCGACTCCCCCGGCCGTCACGCTGAACGCCGCTACCGATCAGTTACTCGCGGTCCTGAAGCAGTCAAGTCCGAACTTGAAGATTTCAGCGCCGCGCGAACAAATGGAAGTGGATGGCCAATCCGCCGTTTCTATTCGGATGACCAGTGAATCGCCGCTTGGCGGGCTTGAAACGGATTGGCTAGTGGCAGTTTTGCGGCCGCAGGGAATTCTTTACTTCGTTTGCGCCGCTCCGGCGGGAGAATTCACGGACTACGAGGCCACATTTCAGAAATTTATTTCTTCGGTGCGCTTGAGCCAGTAGGGAACTACGAATTAACTTCGTGAAGCTCGTTAGCAGTTCTTGTCAGTCGAGTTCGGCTTCCATCGCAAAATCGGTTTTCGCGCGGCGCCCACTTCATCCAATCTTCCCACACGCGTAGAATGCGGCGCAGTCTTCACTAACTCGGGATTTTCCGCCGACTCGTCCGCGATCGCGCGCATCGCGGCGATAAACAAATCGCACTCTTCTTTCGATTCCGATTCCGTCGGCTCAATCATTAACGCGCCCGGCACAATTAACGGAAACGCCGTCGTGTAGGGATGGAATCCGTAATCGATTAAACGCTTGGCGATATCCATCGTGTTCACGCCGAATTTCTTTTGCTTCGCGTCGCTGAACACCACTTCATGCATAGAAGGAGACGAGTAGGGAAGGTCGAACACGCCCTCAAGATTCTTGCGAATGTAATTTGCATTCACGACGGCATCTTCCGTCGCCTGACGAATTCCTGGGCCATAAGCCAGCGTATACGCCAGGGCGCGCACCAGCACGCCAAAATTCCCGACAAAGGCGCGAACTCGACCGATGGACTGCGGACGATTCAAATCGAGTGACAATGTTCCGTCCGGTTTCTTAATTACGACCGGCACAGGTAGGAATGGTTCCAGAATTTTCTTTACGACCACAGGCCCCGCGCCCGGTCCGCCTCCGCCGTGCGGAGTGGAAAATGTCTTGTGCAAATTCAAGTGCATCACGTCAACGCCGAAATCGCCCGGCCGCGCAATTCCTGCCAGAGCGTTCATGTTTGCGCCGTCCATATAAAGCAGCGCGCCAGCCTTGTGCAGAATGTCGGCGGCTTCGGAGATGCGCTGCTCGAAGACTCCCAGCGTCGAAGGATTCGTCACCATCAGCGCGGCAACGTCTTCATTCACGATGCGCTTCAATTGCTCGATATCAATTTGTCCCTGCGCATCCGAGCGAATATTTTCCACTTCGTATCCGGCAATCACCGCCGTCGCAGGATTTGTGCCGTGCGCGGAATCCGGAATCAAAACTTTCTTGCGCGCATTGCCTTTGCTTTCCATGTACGCGCGAATCAGCAGTAAGCCCGTCAATTCACCTTGCGCGCCGGCGGAGGGTTGCAACGTCACGGCATCCATGCCGGTAATGTTCAGCAAACAATCCTGCAACACCTGCAGAATTCTCAGACAGCCTTGCGAAAGTTCGAGCGGTTGATACGGATGTTCCGTTGCCACGCCGCCAAGGCGCGCCACAAATTCATTCACGCGCGGATTGTATTTCATCGTGCATGAACCCAGCGGATACATTCCCAAATCGATCGCGTAATTCCACGTGGAAAGCCGCGTGAAATGGCGGATTACTTCAAATTCGCTCACTTCCGGAAAACCGGTTACTTCATCACGCGCAAATGCAGCGCCGAGCGCTTGCTTTACGTCCACGGCGGGCACGTCCAGCGGAGGCAATTCAAATCCGCGTTTGCCCTTGGCCGATTTTTCAAACACCAGCCCTTCAGGGCGATACATGTGTCCGTCAGATTGTGGTTTCTGGTTGCTCACTGAATTCCTTTTCGTCCGTATAATCCCTTTGTTAAAGCGGCTCAGCCAGCGCGCGTCCCAGCGCCGCTGCGAACTTCTCAATTTCCGCACGCGAAGTTGTTTCGGTCACGCAAACCAATCCGCGCTTGCTCAATTCCGTGTACCAGCCGCCAATCGGCAGCGGCCCGATAATTTTCTCTCGCTTCAGCGACGCATTCACAATTTTCACCGCGCGCGGCAGTTCAATTACAAATTCATTGAACACCGGTCCGGTAAACGCCAATTTCACGCCGGGCACCTTGGTCAACAAGTCCGCCGCGAATCGCGCCTTGGCCACATTCTGCGCGGCCATTTCTTTAAGTCCCTCTTTGCCCAGTAGGCAGAGATGCACCGTTGCCGCCAGCGCGCACAACGCCTGATTCGTGCAAATATTCGACGTCGCCTTTTCGCGACGAATATGTTGCTCCCGTGTGGCCAACGTCAAACAAAATCCGCGCCGTCCCGCGCCGTCCACAGTTTGTCCCGCAAGCCTTCCCGGAATTTGTCGCACGAATTTATCGCGCGTGGCAATCACTCCGACAAATGGCCCGCCATAACTCGGCGCCAGCCCAAAACTTTGTCCTTCCATCGCCACGATGTCTGCTTCACTCGGCGGCTTCACCGCGCCAAGCGAAACTGCTTCGGTGATCGCGACGACAGAAAGCGCCTCAGTCTTGTGCGCAATTTCCGTAATCTCCGCAACAGGCTCAATCACGCCAAAAAAATTCGGCGATTGCGTCACCACGCACGACGTATCGTCATGCACAAGTCCACGCAACGCTTCCAAATCCATTTGCCCGGAAGCCGTGTAGCCAACTTCCACAACTTCAATATCCAAATTTCGCGCGTATGTCGCCAGCACTTGCCGGTATTCCGGATGCACCGCGCGGGACATCACGACGCGCCGCTTTCCGGTAATCCGGTCGGCCATCAACACCGCTTCGGTCAGTGCGGTCGAACCGTCGTACATCGAAGCGTTCGCCACTTCCTGCCCCGTCAACTGGCACATTAATGTTTGGAATTCAAAAATCGCCTGCAGCGTGCCCTGGCTGATTTCCGCCTGATACGGCGTGTAGGAAGTAAGAAATTCGCCGCGCTGAATAATTGCGTCGGTCACCACTGATCGCAGATGGTTGTAAACTCCCGCGCCCAAGAAGCTTGTGTAGCCAACGGAATTTTCCGCCGCGCGTTCTGTGAAAAATTTAATAATTTCAGCTTCGGAAAGCGGCCCCGGCAATTCCAATAACTCTTTCAGCCGGAATTGCTGCGGAATCGACGCGAATAATTCTTCCGCCGACCGCACGCCAATCGCCGAAAGCATTTCCTGGCGTTCGGATGGACTTTTCGGGAGATAGCGCATCAGGCGTGAGCTTCCTTATCCTTTGCATCCACATACGATTGATATGCCGCCGCGTCCATCAGCGACAAAACGTCAGCCGTATTCGCGACCTTCAACTTAATCAGCCACGCCGATGCGTGCGGATCGGTATTAATTTTTTCCGGCGAATCGGCCAGCGCGTCATTGATCGCCGTCACTTCGCCGCTCACCGGCGAATAAATTTCGCTCACCGCTTTTACAGACTCGACCGTGCCCAGCGGTTTTCCGGCCGTCAGCTTCGTGCCAATCTTCGGCAGCTCCACGAACACCACGTCGCCCAATTCGTGTTGCGCGTAATCGGTGATTCCGATTGTGCCGGTATCGCCCTGCAAATCAATCCACTCATGTTCTTTGGTGTAGCGAAAATTCGCTGGATAAGCCATCTGAACTCTCCCGTTCGCTCGAAATTATTTCTTGGGCCGCTTGTAAAATGGCGTCGGCACAACCTGCGCCTTCAGTTTCTGCGTCCGCACTTCAATCAGCACTGTACTTCCGATTTCAGAATGCTCCGGCGGCACATAGGCCAGCGCGATATTCTTTTTCAGAAATGGCGCAGGCGATCCGCTGGTCACATAACCAATCGCGTGTTCCTTCGTGTTCAAAACTTTATATCCGTCGCGCGCAATTCCGCGGTCAACCATTTCCAATCCAACTAGCACGCGTTTGATTCCCGCCGCCTTCGCTGTTTCCAAAGCAGCGCGTCCAACGAAATCGCCCTTTTCCATTTTACAGTAGCGATCCAGCCCCGCTTCCAGCACATTAATCGTGTCCGAAATCTCGTGACCGTAAAGCGCCATTTTACTTTCCAGGCGCAAAGTATTCCGCGCGCCCAATCCGCAGGGCATAATTCCAAATTCCTTGCCGGCCTCAAACACTTTCGCCCAAACCATCTCGCTGGTCTTCGCGTCCGGCGGAACGTAAATTTCAAAGCCGTCTTCGCCGGTGTATCCGGTGCGCGCAATCAAAATATTCGGCAGTCCGCAAACCGTTCCATGCGTGAACCAATAATTTTTCACCACCGCAAGATTCGCGTCCGTCAATTTCGCCATCACTTCCACTGCGCGCGGCCCTTGAATCGCAAGCTGCGTGTAATTATCTCCAACATCTTTCGCCACGCACTTAAATCCCTTGACGTTATCGCGCACCCATCCAAAATCTTTTTCCCGCGTGCCGGCATTAATCACCAGCAAATAATTCTCATCGCCCATGCGATGCACAATCACATCGTCCACAAATGTGCCCTGCGGATAAAGCAGCGCCGAATAATGCGCCTGCCCGATGGCCAGCTTCGCAGCGTCATTCATGCTGATGTGCTGCACTGCCGCGAGCGCGCCGCCGGGTTCAGTGCTATCGATCGTGATGTCGCCCATGTGGCTGACGTCAAACACGCCAACACCCGTGCGCACCGCCATGTGCTCCGCGATTAATCCGCCGGTTGCCGGATATTCCACGGGCATATCCCATCCGCCGAAGTCGACCATCTTGGCCCCCATCCGGCGATGGAGTGAGTTGAGCGCGGTTTTGCGGAGTTCCGATTCTGGAAGCGTCACGAAATTTCCTGACAAATGGTGAAAAACGAAACTAGCATGCGTGCAGAAGTGTGTCAAGAAACCGGCGGGGAACATGATGCGCTAATTTTGTCCTGGAATTGTTTCGCGTAAGATGCGACGTTAGAATGCGGCGGGAATGGCCGTGGCGGGGGTGAGACTGTGGCCTCAAGTGTGCCGTGGGTTATGTACGGGATTCCGTTGGCAGGCGCCCTCGTGGCTTGTTTTGGGATGTGCCTCCACTGGCGCGACGATGATCACTTTCCTTCCCGCCCAATTGGAGTTTTGCTGGGAACCGCAGCCGCGCTAATGGCTTTTGGAGCGTTGTGGCACGTGGCGTTTGTCGCACCGATACCGTCCAAGATCACTATCGTCGAGGATTTGGGTTTGCTGTTTTCGATTTCGGGCGTTGTGCTGGGCTTGAAAACGTTTCGACCGGCGCGGTGGTTTTCGGTATTAGCGCTAGCCGTGTGTGCTTGGATGTGCGTGCTGTTCTTTCTTGAAGTTTCGACGATCTAGAAGCAGGTGGTACAGTCTCGTTTCGGCGCTTGAAAAGCGAGAAGCATGTGGCGGAAGGGGTTCGCCGGAAATAATTTACTTCGTTGCCGCACACCATCGCGGCGCTGGATAGTTCATGATCTTTACCATCTCACGAGCCTCCAGGATGATTGTCAATTGTCGCTGCGTAAGTTGATTGCGGTCGTCCACATTCAGGGGGCCGGCAAGCAGCATCGTCGTTTCGTTGTACTCCCGTTCCAGTAGATGGTAGCTGTGCGTAAACATGGGGAGACAGATTGCACCTCGAAACCTGTCGATGCTGTACTGTTCGATACAGAAATGTCCGCGAACTTAAATATTTTTCGCAGTTTCAAACTGAAACATTTTTACTGCTTTACTGCGCCTACGAATTCACTTTCCAATACACCGCGTATCTCTCATCCAATATCTGATACATCGGACGCAGCTGCGTCTTCTCAGTTTGTCCTGCAAGTTGAAACGCCAATTTCCCGCTCGCTGCCGGTTCAACCCAGTCCAGCCCTGCCTTCCCGGCGCTGCGGACTTCCGGTGACGCGCCCGGTCGCAACCTAGGTCCCGATGGTCCGTAAATCATATTGTGCGTCAGACCTTCATTTCCGAATCGTCCAGCCAACACCAGCGGCCCATACATCGCCGCGCGCAGATTTGGACCGCCGAGAAGTGGTGCCTCGTGCAAACGCATCGGCATCGCCACGTGAATCTTGTCTCCATTTTTCCATTCATGCGTGATCGTCACGTACGTCCCCGGCGCGCTCTGAATTGTTTGCGCCGCGCCATTCACTTTCACGGCGAATCCGTGCGTCGCCCAATACGGCACGCGAATGTGCACGCTCATCATCACCGGTTTCTTCGCTTCCACAGTCAGTGTCGTCGATTCCTCTTCCGGGAACGCCGTATCCTGCAACAACTTCAATCCCTTTTCCGGCCACGATACTTCCGACGCGATGAATAAATTCACGTAAATTCCATTCGCGTCGTGAAAATAAATTGTGTCGTTTGTCTTCGCATACTCTTCAATACCGGATCCGGTGCAGCACCACATCGAATTAAATTGCGTCCCGAAAGTTTTCCAAGAACGCGGCGATAGCGGCACGTAGTACATCAACATGCCATCTTTATCCTGCGTTCCCATGCGCACGTTGAAAAGTAACCGCTCGTAATAATCCATTTGCGCGGCGTTGCCCGTCCATCCAAACAAATGCCGCGAAAGTTTCATCATGTTGTAACTACAGCAGCATTCCTCGGCCGAATTTCCAAGCTGTTCCTCAAGATGCCCAGCATCTGAATACCAGCCTTCGCCGTTGCTGGTGCCTCCTGTTGCATACGATCGTTGTCCGACAACTTCGCGCCAGAAATAATCCGCAATGGTGTGATAGCGCGCGTCGCCGGTCAGTTCATATCCACGCGCTGCGCCAATCACTTTGGGAATATTCGTGTTCGTGTGCAACCCTTTCAATTCGTCACGCTGCTCGGCCAGAGGATCGAAGAATTTCTTGTGATCGAATCGCCGCGCCAACGCCAAATACCTTTCTTTGCCAGTCACCG
This sequence comes from uncultured Acidobacteriota bacterium, assembly GCA_963778235.1. Taxonomy (GTDB): domain Bacteria; phylum Acidobacteriota; class Terriglobia; order Acidiferrales; family UBA7541; genus DASTCZ01. Next base: position 38,540 of record CAVZTQ010000002.1, read on the forward strand.
CGTACGAATTAAATAACGTCTCGTTCATTCCGCCGTGCTCGGTCAATTGCATACGCGCCCATTGCGCGTCGTCAACGGGCTTCAAGTAATTCTCCACCCAGCCGGCCATATTTTCCACAGTCGTCAGTGCCTGTTCATTGGCGCAATACGAATACATATCCAAATGTCCGGCCATAATTTTGTGAATCGTATAAAACGGCGCCCAAACTTTCGTGCCGCTCTTCAACCGATCGAACCACTCTGTCGGAAACGCGCTTAAATATCCGTCGCCATACGCTTCCTGGCATCGCGATAGTTCGCTGACCAATGCATCACCTTTGCGTTTCAAATCCTCATCGCCGCACGCCGCATACGTCAGCGCGCACGCAGAGAGATAGTGTCCACCGGCCAAATGTCCGCGCAATTCGATGTCAGGCGCTTCCCATCCGCCCAGCGGCTCAGCGGAGGACTGCAATCCCGCCGTCAGCCGGAACGAATGCAGCAGCCGATCATTCGGCAGGGAATCAACATATTTCCGATTCACTTCAAACATATCCTGTATCGGCCCGGGACGCAGACGCACCTGCGTCATCGGAAACGGCTGCAGCTTCCACACAATTTTTTCGCGCGATGCCGCGCCTTTCACGGCGTTTACGATCGGATCTTGTAATAAAGGATGAGCCGACGCCGCGGCAGGCGCGATCGCCGCCGACACAACGCGCGCTCCGCCGACGAGCGAAGCTCCGGCAGTCACAGCCGCTGCACCCAAAAGTTGCCGTCGCGTAATGCCTTTGGATTTCTTCATCGGTTCTCCTCGCGATGCCTCATCACTCGCCAACATATATATGTAACGCAGGGACTAGCGCAAGCGCCGCGAAGCCTATATCTTATTCCCGCGAGTCCCCGCGCGTGTTCACTCCACCGGGAATCGCCCCAAGCCGGAGGTTTTTTCGCTATGAAAGATTTCGAGCACCTAACCGAACAAGAAGTCCTGGCCCTCGCCATCACCGCCGAGGAAGAAGACGAGCGCTTTTACGCCGACGTGGCCGAATCCGTCCGCCAGAATTTCCCCGCGTCCGCAAAAGTTTTTGAAGGCATGCGCGAAGAGGAATCCAATCATCGCCGCCGTCTCATCGAACTTTACCAACAGAAATTTGGCGAGCACATTCCTCACATTCGTCGTCAGGAAGTTCGCGGATTCATTCAACGCAAATCTTTGTGGATGCTTCAGCCCATCAACCTGGAAAGAATCCGAAAACAAGTCGGCGTGATGGAATTAGAATCCGGCCGCTTCTATCAAAAAGCCGCCGCGCGTTCACAAGACGCCAGCATCCGCCAGTTGCTCGACGATCTAGCAAATGAAGAACAAGCGCACGTCACGCAATCGGAGGAGCTAACAAACAAGAATCTCCCTGAAAGCGTTCGCGAGCAGGAAGCCGAATCCGAGCGCCGGCTCTTCCTTTTGCAAATTGTTCAGCCGGGCCTTGCGGGATTAATGGACGGTTCTGTCTCCACGCTCGCACCTCTTTTCGCCGCAGCCGTCGCCACACAAAAAAGTTGGGACGCATTTCTCGTCGGCATGGCCGCAAGCGTTGGCGCGGGAATTAGCATGGGTTTCGCCGAAGCACTTTCTGATGATGGCAGCCTCACCGGCCGCGGCCACCCATGGCTTCGCGGTGGCATCTGCGGACTCATGACCGCCCTCGGCGGCGTTGGCCACACGCTCCCATTCCTATTCCCTAACTTCCGCACCGCCATGATGATCTCGGCCATCGTAGTTTTGTTGGAGCTATCCGTAATCTCGTGGGTCCGCCATCGATACATGGACACGCCAGTCTTCTCCGCCACGATGCAAGTAATGTTAGGCGGCGCGCTCGTGTTCATCGCCGGACTCCTAATCGGCAGCGCCTAATCTCGTAGAGGCGGGTCCGCGACCCGCCCGCCTCCAATTACCCAATCATCCTGCATCTTTCCTATACGGCCACGCCCGTCCATCCCCACAAAAATATTCTCTCCTATCGCCATTCTGTAGGTAACGTTTTCTCCTATCGAGCGTCTATACGGTAGGTGCACTCATGACCACACAACAAACCGAACTCCTCCAAGGCACACTCGACATGCTAATCCTGAAATCTCTTGCCCTCGAGCCATTGCACGGACTGGGCGTAGCTCGCCGCATCGAGCAAGTAACCCGCGGCACATTTCAGGTCAAGCCCGGCTCGCTTTTTCCCGCGCTGCATCGCATGGAAGAAGAAGGCTGGGTGAAATCCTATTGGGGCGAATCCGCAAATAATCGCAAAGCAAAATATTACGAACTGACGCGCACCGGGCCGCCGCCATCTCGAATCCGAAACGGAAAAATGGGGACGCATCTCCGTAGCAATCGCCCGCGCACTACAGGCCGAAGGATAATCGCATGGCTCTTTTTCAAAAAATCCGCCGCCTAGCACGCAATCTGTTCCATCGCGAAAAAGTCGAACGCGATCTCGACGCTGAAGTGCGTAGCTACTCCTCTATGCTCGAAGACGAAAAACTTTCCAGCGGCATGAGCGCAATCGAAGCGAGGCGAAAAACCCGCATCGATTTAGTTGGCCCAGAGCAACTCAAAGAAGAAATTCGTAGCGTACGCACCGGTGCCTGGCTCGAGTCGCTTTTGCAGGACGTGAAGTTCGGTGCACGAATGCTACGTAAGAATTTCGGCGTTACTGCGATTGCAATTCTCACGCTCGCTCTCGGCATCGGTGCAAACACCGCCATTTTCAGCGTCGTGAAAAGCGTTCTTCTCAATTCGCTTCCGTATCCACAATCGGATCGTCTCGTAAAACTGGCGGCGAACGATAGCGGCACTCTGAATCCCACAACCGTATCTTACGGATTAGTTCAGGACTGGAAACAGCGCACCAACGTCTTCAGCGCCATCGGAACGTACCGTGATTTTCAACCGGCGATCACCGGACAGGACAAGCCGCAAATGGTGATCGGCCTTCGCGCTTCGGTTGACTATTACGAAGCTCTCGGTGCTCATCCGATTCTCGGCCGGAGTTTCACGCGAGACGACGATCGGCCCGACCGTTGGCACGTACTTCTTCTGAGTTACGGATTCTGGCAATCCTATTTTGGCGGACGTCCCGACGTGGTCGGTCAAAAGCTGCCGCTGAATACCACGACATTTGAGATCGTCGGCGTGTTGCCACGAGATTTCGTTCCGGTTGCAAGAAGCGGAGGACAAGGAACTCCGCAGATATTTGCGCCCCTCGGATACGACTCTTCGCTTCCGTACGCTTGTCGCAGTTGTCAGCATCTACAAACTGTCGCGCGGCTTCGCGATGGCGTCACGCTCGCGCAGGCGCGCCTAGAAATGAACGCCTTAGCCGGAAGACTCGCGCACGAATTCTCAAACGATTATCCACCCAGTTTTTCGGCAATGATCACGCCGCTGCTCGAATCGCAGGTAAAAAATGTCCGCAGCCTGATGTTGATGGTCTTGGGCGCCACCGGATTTGTATTGCTTATCGCATGCGCCAACGTCGCCAGCCTGTTGCTATCTCTCGCGTCCGGACGTCGCCGCGAACTTACTCTCCGCGCCGCGTTGGGCGCTGGACGAAAACGATTGGTCCGGCAGGTTTTGACCGAAAGTATTTTGCTGACCTTCGTCGGTGGTGCGGCGGGCGTTATTCTCGCGATGGCAGGTGTCCGCGCACTGATCGCGTGGGGGCCCTCCGATATTCCGCGATTGAATTCGGTGACGCTGGATGGCGTCGTGCTTGCGTTCACTTTTGCCGTCAGTTTGATGACGGGAATTCTGGCGGGCCTATTGCCGGCATTTCAAGCTGCGCGAGTGGATCAGCGTGAAGCGCTGCAAGAGGGAAGTCGTGGCTCAATCGGTTCGCGTCGCGGACGCCTCCGCAACATTCTTATTGTTAGCGAGATCGCGCTCGCATTCGTTCTCACCGTTGGCACATCACTCCTTGGGTTGAGCCTCGTTCGCGTACTCAAAGTAAATCCCGGATTTCAAACGCACAATCTCTACACCGCCGACTTCGCGCTGATAGGTAAGAAGTACGCGCAAAATGACGCGGTCATTGAATTCGACCGTCAGGCCGTAAATCGCATTCGCAATATTCCGGGCGTCGAAAGCGTCGCGTTAACCACAACTCTGCCGCTCAGTGGCAATTCTGACCGCGACGGCTTCATCATTCAGGATCGCGTCGTGAAGGATTCCGATGCGCCTTCCGTTGATTCCTATTGGGTCACCTATGATTATTTTAGGACAATGCAAATCCCATTAGTCCGCGGACGATTGTTTACCGCTGCTGATGAAGCCGTCTCCGCAACCTCTCCGGTCGCCATCATCAGTGAAACAACGGCCAAACAGATGTGGCCATCGGAAGATCCGCTCGGCAAAAAAATCCAACTCGGCGCGCGGGATGAAAAAAATCCCTGGGCAACGATCGTCGGAATTGTTCCGGACATCCGTCAGTACGGTTTAGACTCCGACGCAACAGCCGAAGCTTATTGGCTTTCGATGTACCGTCCCAGCAGCTTCGTCATAAGGACTTCGCTCGCGAAGGCCGCGCTCACTCGCGCCATCGGCAATCAGCTCGCGAGCCTCGATAAAAATGTTCCAGTGTATGACGACGCCACGATGGAAGACCTGCTCGCCAAGACGCTCAGCCAGCGCAGATTCGTAGCTTCGCTTGTCGGCGGATTTGGTTTGCTCGCGTTGCTGCTTGCAGGAATCGGAATTTACGGCGTAATGGCCTATCACGTTGGCCAGCGCACCGGTGAAATCGGAATTCGCATGGCTCTGGGCGCCACCCCGAAGTCGATTCTCGGAATCGTGGCAAATGATGGCCTGCGTGTCGCAATCGTGGGATCACTCTTCGGCGTGGTGCTGGCCTTCGGGATCACACGCTATCTCACCAGCCAGCTCTATCACGTAAGGCCAACCGAGCCCATCGCCTACGTGATTTCCATCGCTGTGATCGCCGCTGACATGTTTCTGGCGTGTTACATTCCAGCGCGTCGCGCCGCACACGTAGATCCCATGGTCGCGCTGCGCCACGAGTGAAGTTTTCGATTTCGTAGGGGCCACCTTCAGGTGGGCCGCTGTTTTTAGGAGGGAACAGCAATGCGCAAAATCCTGACGGCACTTCGCAATCTCTTCCGTCACAAAAAAGTTGACCGCGATCTCGACGCGGAAGTCCGCAGCTACTCCGACTTACTCGAACACGAAAAACTTTCGAGCGGCATGAGCCCCGCGGAAGCAAAGCGAATCGCGCGAATCGATTTAGTCGGCCCTGAACAACTTAAAGAGGAAGTTCGCGCAAATCGCGCCGGCGCGCACCTGGAAACAATTCTCCGTGACATCCGCTTCGGCGCACGCGCGTTACGCAAGAATCCTGGGTTCACTGCGGTCGCGATCTTGACTCTTACCCTCGGCATTGGCGCAAACACCGCAATTTTCAGCGTCGTGGAATCTCAACTGTGGCGGCCACTCCCATTTCCGGATTCTGAGCGTCTCGTGGACGCACATCCCGTGTTGGTCAACAACCCGAAGCAATGGGATGTCCTTTCAAGTCGCGGTTACAAAGCTTGGCGTGAGCAATCTCGCTCGTTTGTGAATCTGGCTGCTTACTTTTATCCGGGCGCGCGAAATCTGACCGCGAACGGCACATCTGAGCGCGTTTTGGTAATGCCCATCTCAGCCAATTTTTTCGATACGTTCAAAGTTCCGGTCGCACGCGGCCGCGCATTTTCGACCGATGAGGAATCGTTGGGACGTCAGCACGTTGCAATCGTCAGCAATTCACTTTGGAAGGATCGCTTTGACGCTGATCCAGCCCTAGTCGGCAAGCCAATCACACTGGACGGCGAGCCATACACGATTGTCGGCATTGGCTCTCCAACTCTTCGTATGGAGTACATGGATGAGCCTGCCGTCTATGTTCCACTCCCAATGGATCCGTCTGCGCCGCTGGCACGGGATACTTACGTGGTCGGTAGACTCCCTCCCGATATGACCACGGAACGCGCGAGCGTAGAGCTCGCCACTATTCTGAATCGGGAGCTCAAATCCGAAGGCATCCAGCCGGAGGATACGGTAGCCGTCACGAATTTGCGGCAAACTTGGACAGAGTTTGCCGCTCGATCTCTGTACTTCTTCGCTGGCGCCGTAAGTCTCATCCTATTGATCGCCTGCTTCAACACAGCGGGACTCTTGCTCGCACGAGGCCTTGTACGCCGCCACGAATTTGCTCTTCGCGCGGCGCTCGGCGCCAGTCGAATCGCACTTCTCCGCCAGTTGCTGGTGGAAAGTCTGATGCTCGCGTTTGGCGGCGGCATCGGTGGGACATTTCTAGGTCTCTGGCTGGCGCAGTTGTTCGCCGCTTTCATTCCGGCCGGTACATTGCCGCTCCGCGCAACGGTTGCTCTGGATGCCCGAGTTCTTGTTTTCACTGTCGTCGTCTCGATATTCTCGGCGATCCTGCTCGGTGTCGCTCCGGCTATTTTCGCGTCTCGCACAGACTTAAACGACGTTCTGCGACAGAGTCCTCGCGGACTCTCCGCCGGCCGACATCAGCATCGTCTGCGCCGAATTCTCGTGTCCACCGAAGTAGCGCTCGGATTGGTTTTGCTTTTTGGCGCTGGGCTTTTTCTTTCAAGTTTTGTGCGCCTCCAGCAAGCCCCTCGCGGATTCGACGCACCGGGCGCGCTCACTTTCCGCGTTTCTCTGCGCGGGACCGACTACTCCAAGCCCGAACAAACGCTCCGCTATTTCAACCGTCTTTCGGAACAACTCAATTCGCTCCCGGGCGTTCGCGAAGTAGCTCTCGGCAGCGGCCTTCCGTTAACGGGTTCGACCGAAGTATTTGCTGCCGTTAATGTCGCTGGCCGTCCTCTCGTTCAGACTCACGGTGTGGTCGTAACTGTGCACGCCATTTCGCCAAGTTATTTTGACGCTCTACACATCCAACTTCTCGACGGACACACGTTCAATCCGCAGGACAATAGTGCAGGCTCGCCGCGCGTCGCCATCATGAATCGAAATGCCGCGCACGAATTATTCGGCTCAGAAGATCCAGTCGGAAAAATGCTCGAGTTCGTTCCTGACGAGCGCCGTGGAGTTCCAGCGCAACCTCCTGTGCAAATTATCGGCCTCACAGAAAACGCGCAAGAATTCGGCGCCAGCGAAATCCCGATGCCGGACCTCTACGTCCCGTTCTCGCAGCATCCCGTCGCTTCGGCCTACGCGGTGGTATCGTCGCGCTTGCCTCGTGCCGAACTCGCTGATGCGATTCGCACTGCAACGTTTGCGCTCGATAAAGACCAGCCAATCTACGACTTGAAGACCATGGACGAGCGAATCGAGAACTCCACGTCGGGTGCGCGTTTCAATCTTTTCTTAATAGCCGGACTCGCCGTCATCGGCGTGCTACTCGTCTCAGTTGGAATTTTCGGAACCGTTTCTTACTTCGCGCAGCAACGCACGCAGGAATTTGGCATTCGTCTAGCCCTCGGCGCCACTCCCGGCTGGATTTTGCGCCAGGTAATCGCTCAATCACTCGCCACTGGATTCGCCGGTCTCGCCGCAGGTGTTGCCGTCTCGCTAATCCTTGGGCGGCTCCTTCGCCACGCGCTTTATCTGGCGCCGCACGAACACACCGGAATGCTTTATGGCGTCAGCATCTACGATCCAGTTTCGCTTTCGATCGCGTCGTTGTTGATAGTGATAGTCATCACGCTCGCCAGCTATATCCCCGCACGCCGCGCCATGAGAGTGGATCCCATGGTTGCGCTGCGCCACGAATGATTGGTTGGTAGGGTGGGTCTGCGACCCGCCCGCTGTTCGATTCGCCGAATTTCGTAGGGGCCACCTTCAGGTGGGCCGCTGTTTTTAGGAGGGAACAGCAATGCGCAGAATCCTGACCACACTTCGCAATCTCATCCGCCGCGAACATGTCGAGCGCGATCTCGACGCCGAAGTCCGCAGCTATTCCGATCTCCTCGAAGAAGAAAAAATGTCCAACGGCATGAACGCAAACGAGGCAAAGCGCGCCGCACGTATGACTATCGGCGGCCCGGAGCAACTCAAAGAAGAAATCCGCAGCGCTCGCACCGGATCATGGCTCGAAACTCTTTGGCAAGACTTACGTTTCAGTTTCCGTACACTGCGAAAGAAACCAGCGTTCACCGCAATCGCCGTCTTGTCGCTCGCGTTGGGAATGGGAGCAGCCACGGCAATTTTTACGCTTGTTGATCGCGTTCTCCTGCAGCCTCTTCCATATCAAAACTCCGCCCAACTCGTTTGGATGACGGAGCAAACCACCGCCAACGATTCCACCGGCGTTTCTTGGCCGAATTATCAAGACTGGAAACAGATGAATCGCGCATTCACGGGAATGGCGGGATATCGTGACGCCGGATTTCCAGTTGCCGAAGAAGGATTTTCAGGACTCGCCTCCGGCCGTTACGTCACCGCGAATTATTTCGAGCTAATGGGAATCCGCCCGCTGCTCGGCCGCACATTTCAAGCAGGAGAAAATACTCCCGGCGGACCGCAACTCGCAATTTTGAGTCACCAGTACTGGCGCAGCCGCTATGCGGAATCTCCCGATGTTTTAGGGAGGGTGATTCGTCTTCGCGGCGCATCATTCACCATCATCGGAGTTATGCCCGAAGGTTTCGGCGCCGTCACTCACACCTCGTTCTGGTTGCCGTTTGAGCAGAATGTTCCCAAGCTTTATCTCACCGGACGCGACGTCGCCTGGCTTTTGTACATTGTCGCCCGGCGCGCTCCCGGCGTTTCGTTTGAACAAGCGCAGCGCGACATGGCTCGCGTGGGCGATCTTCTCGCGCAACAATATCCTTCGATTGATTCCAATTCACGTCCCATGATGAAAGATTTAGATCGCCACATGCTCGGCGATAACCGCGCCGTTCTAATTCTCGTTTCGTCCGCCGTGAGCTTGCTGCTTTTAATTACTCTTGCAAACATCGCGAGTCTTCTACTCGTGAAAACGAGTGCTCGCAGAAAGGAATTCTCGCTACGCCTCGCGCTTGGCGCGCGTCGAACCAGAGTTTTCCGCCAGATCCTCACCGAAGGATTTCTCCTCGCTTCCATCGGCGGATTCTTCGGATTCCTGATTGCCTGGGCCGCAGTGCGCGTCGCTGCGGACGTGCTTCCCAGAAATCTTCCGCTCACAGCGTCGTTGGGAGTCGACCTCCACGCCTTCGCATTCTGTTTCGGGGTCACCATGCTCACCAGTTTGATCGTTGGATGCGCGCCCGCTCGTTTTGCAATGCGCTCCGATCCTCAAACTGTATTGCGCGCTACTTCCCATCAAATTCGCGGAGGCCACAAACGTTTTCACGGCGGGCTTATCGTCTGCGAAATTGGTTTGGCGATGGCTGTTCTTGTCGGCACCGGGCTGCTCGTTCGCACCATGCGCTCGTTACTCTCAACCGATCTCGGATTCGATCCCAATCATTTGGTCACTGCGACAGTTTCAATTCCCCCGGCGCCTTATCCAGACGGCCCCGCCCAGGCCGCATTCATTCAGCGCGGAATCGACCGAATCGCCACAATTCCTGGTGTAACGTCCGCGTCGGCCGTTTTTCCCGTTCCATTTTCTCCGCAAATTTATCAAGTGCTGCTGGCCATCGAAGGACGCATCCCGAAAGTCGGAGTCGAGCAAAGCACTTTCGTTTCCGTCGTGTCGTGGAAATATTTGGACACGATGAAAATTCCAATTCTCCAAGGCCGCGGATTTGTCGAGCAGGATACACAACCGAACATCCGCTCCGTTGTAATCGATCGCGGCCTTGCGGAAAGTTATTTCCGCAACGAAAATCCCATCGGAAAATCCATCAAGCTATTCACGCAGAATTTTGCAGACGCTTCGCAGACTTCGTATGTCGTTGTAGGAGTTTCGGGCGCCGTGCGCGCCGCAAGCCTCGACGAAATTCCGCCGCCGCGCGTTTACGTTTTGATGCAGCAGTTGCCGACCGCGTGGACATTCGTCGTGCGCTCCGCCGCCGCGCCGCAATCCGTCGAACGCGCCATTCAAGACCAACTCCGTACACTTGATCGCAACGTTCCCGTTTTCAATGTCGCTACCATGAATGAATCAATTGGCGCGTCGCAGAAATCCAGAACGCAGGCCATGTGGCTCCTGATTTCTTTTTCCATCGCTGCGTTACTCCTCGCCGCGCTCGGTCTTTACGGAGTCATGTCCTATCTTGTCGGGCAGCGCACCAACGAAATCGGAATTCGCATGGCGCTCGGCGCGCATCCGCGTGACATTCGCAAATTAATTTTCGGCTACGGCGCAGCACTCGTCGCCGGTGGTGCCGTAGTTGGACTAGCATCAGCTCTAATTCTCGGCAGGCTCATGCGCACATTGCTCTACCGCGTCGAGCCCACTGACGGCATCACAATCGCTGTCGTGACCGCCGTCATCGTCGCCGTCGCATGGATTGCCTGTTACGTCCCAGCGCGTCGCGCCATGAAAGTAGATCCAATGGTCGCCCTTCGATACGAGTAGCGATGCGTAGACATGGTCGATGAACCGGCCGCTGTACGATTGGCGAGAATGTTGTAGGGGCAATCTTTTTAGCAGGAAGACGCTCGAAGGTCAGGTCGCTCAAGATTTTTGCGAGGAATAAAAATGCGCAGAATCATCACAACAATTCGCAATCTTCTCCATCGCAAAAATATCGAGCGCGATCTCGACGCCGAAGTCCGTAGCTACGCCGATCTTCTTCAGGAGGAAAAGATGTCTAGTGGCATGAATGCCGACGAAGCAAAACGCGACGCGCGTATGAATATCGGTGGTCCCGAACAACTCAAAGAAGAAATTCGCAGCGGTCGCGCCGGAGCGTGGATCGAAACACTTTGGCAGGACGTGCGTTACGCCGCGCGCCTTCTTCGCAAAAATCCAGGCTTCACCGCAGTCGCTATTCTCACTCTCGCCCTTGGCATTGGCGCTAACACCGCTGTGTTCAGCGTGGTGAACGCCGTTGTGCTCCGTCCTCTGCCTTACAAGGATTCTTCGCGTCTCGTGGAGATCACCACGTCCACCGCGATGTTTCCGCAATTTTCCCTCGGTAATTCGTGGGTGGCTTATGAACAGATGCACAAGAACGTATCTGCATTTGAGGAACTGACGGCGTATCGCTCATCCAGAATGACTTTGACTGCCTCCGGTGATCCCGCGCGACTTTCCTCCGCTCGTGTTAGCGATGGATTTTTTGAACTGTTTGGCGTTGCGCCACAGCTGGGGCGATTGCTCGTTCCATCGGACCAATCAGAAAATCAGGGACTTGTGGTTGTTCTGAGCGACGGGTTTTGGCGCAGCCATTACGGTGGCGATTCAGGCATCGTCGGCCGCACAATCAGGCTGAACAATCAGGAACACGTCGTCCTGGGCGTCGCTTCGCGTGGATTCGACTATCCATCTCGCGCCGATGTTTGGGTGCCCCTGATTCTGGCTGACGACGAACGCACAAACGTCACCTCGTTCAATAATCAGATTGTTGCAAAACTGCGTCGCGGCGTATCTGTTGATCAGGCTCGGACGCAACTAGCCGTCATCGCGCAGGACATCATCAACGCAAATCCTGCGCTTAAGGAAGGATATTCTCTGCGCGTCGCGACGATGTTAGATCGCAGAGTCGGCAACATTCGTTCGACATATCTGATGTTATTTGGCGCAGCAGGATTTGTTCTTCTGATTGCGTGTGCCAATCTGGCGAGCTTATTGCTTGCTCGTGGATGGGGAAGGCAACGAGAAATGGCGATGCGGGCGGCGCTTGGCGCGTCGCGTGGCAGAATTATTCGGCAGGCGCTGGTGGAAAGCTGTCTTCTTGGATTATTGGGCGGCGTCGCTGGTGCGTTTCTGGCTTCCATTGGAATTGACGCGTTTCGGCAAATTGCTCCGGCAGGAACGCCGCGTCTCTCGGAAATCTCCGCTGATTCCACAATGTTCTGGTTCGCACTGGGAAGTTCACTCGTCGCGGGAATTCTGTTTGGACTTGCACCCGCGTTGCGCGCCTCTCGTTCCGATCCAAACTTCGTGTTGAACCGCGGAAGTATTTCCGGAGCGAGCGGAACGCGTCAACCACGCCTGCGAAATGTGCTCGTGATCGCCGAAGTCGCTCTCGCATTCATGCTTCTGATTGGCGCCGTGTTGACGATGCAAGGGCTTGCGCAGTTGCTGAAGACTGACACCGGAATGAGAACAGATCATCTGCTCACATTTGATCTTCCATTGTCGCAAAGACCGGGCGCAAACGTTGACGCTCTGCATGCAAAGATCCAAGACATTGTCGGGCGAGTTCACGCATTGCCCGGAGTTTTGGATGTTACCGCAACGGATCACAGTGTTTTGAGCGGCAACATAAATATAATGTCGGGATTCACTGTCGAGGGGATCCAAGCTCATTCACAGGCAGAGCGCAGCGCGCAAGTTCGGTACGTTTCGCCTTCTTACTTTCAAATGCTGGGCGTTCATCTGATTCGTGGAAGATTTTTTACCGATCACGATCTCCCTAATTCCGAAAAAGTTGGAATCGTGAACGAAGCAATGGCGCAGAAAATTTGGGGCACAGTGGACGTCGTTGGAAAGCGATTCAATACCGGACCGAGCAACGACAAGGACTGGATCGCTGTTGCGGGTGTTGTCGCCAACGTTCGTGAAGCCGGACTTGGAAACAAACCGGAACCGGAATTCTATTTTCCGATCCTTCAGGGCGGACCGAACTCCGTGCATATGATTGTTCGTACCGCGCAAGATCCCGGCGCGCTCGCGTCCACCGTTTCGCGGCAGGTTTGGATGGTCGATAAAGATCAACCCATCAGCAACGTCGAGACGATGGATCAACTCATCAAAGAACAGACTGGCAATTCCAGAATGCAAACTGCGCTGCTGAACTTTTTTGGTGCAATCGGACTTGGCCTTGCGCTGCTTGGCGTTTATGGCGTTGTTGCGTATTCCGTTTCGCGGCGGACGCGCGAAATTGGAATACGCATGGCGCTCGGTGCAAATCCGCTCAGCGTGCTGCGCATGGTGATTCGACAGGGACTAATTTTGTCGCTAGTCGGCGTGGCGATTGGAACGGCCGGAGCAGTCGCGCTGAAACAGGTTTTGCAAAATAATTTTACCGTCGCCAACACGAATGACGTCACAACATATGTTGTTGCGGGCGTGCTTGTGATCGTCGTTGCGTGCTTAGCGTGCTACGTTCCGGCGCGCAGAGCGATGCGCGTTGATCCGATGGTCGCTCTGCGCCACGAATAATTTTTATCGATTTATCGATCGGCGTTTTTGCGCCCGGCATTCAGATTGTCAAAATTTAGAATCGTATTCAGCACCAGCGAATAATTTCCTACCGTCTCGCCGCGATACATCGGATTCGTCGAAAAAAGAATTATATGTCCGCTGCCTTCCGGCGAATCGACGACCGCCGGATGCTCGGCAATTTCATTTCCATTTTCCACGAGGCCCGACACGAGCAGATCGCGGGTCTCTGAATATCGGAAAATTACGCGCGGTCGCAGCGCTGGAGGAATTAGTCCAACATTATTTCGCATTTGTTCTTCGGTGACCGGCGCGGCCTCCCAAGTTTGAACTGTGGGACGTTCGGGAATTGTGATCGGCTGGCGGCCCGGCGTTGAATCCAAATCCGTAGCGGTGCCGCGTCCTGTCGGACGCGCGGCTCCGGCGCCACCACGACCTCCACCACCTCCGCCTCCGCCACGACCTCCTCGTCCGGCAACATTGCTTACGCCGAAGACGAGGCCTTCATTGCAATATGCGGAAAGCGTGTCGCCGTATCCGTACGCGATAGGACTTGCGCCGTCCACAATGCGCGTTTTCACTACGCTGCCGACGATGCGTTCGCGCTGACCTTGTGAAACGGAAACTCCATCGAGCATTCCGAAGGTGGCCGCGAAATTCGCGGTGTCCGCAACGGTCACCAGCACTCCGCCTTTGCGGACGAACGCTTGCAAATGTTCCAGCCCATCCCAGCCGAGGCCGGGCCGCGTGTCGTCAGTTTGATCGTCGCCAGAAACAACCAGGTTCGGAGTGAGCGGCGTATTTTTCCACGGCAGCGGATTGCCCGCGTCCGTGTATGCGCCTTTTATGATGCTGGTGGGATTGCCGCCTCCGCCGGTTGGCGGGAATAAGATCACGTCATACTTCGCGTTCAGATTCGGTGTGCGCGAAACGGTTTGCGTGCTGATGTAGTCGTAAGGAATTTTCAAACCGTCCAGCGCTTCACGCCACCAGCCTTCGGTCTGCGTGCTTTGCCACGTGTGCAGCAAGGCGACACGCGCGGCTCGCAGCGGATGTGTTTTCACTTCGGACGGAATTGAATCAATTCCATAGCCGCGAATTCCGAGTTCCGTTAGGGCGCTTTGCAAATCGGATCCGCTGACACCGCGCACCAGCAAACTTCCACGATTAAATTTGCGTCCACCGGCTTCAAAGGAATCTTCAGCAGATTGAATATCTGCGTTCTTGAATCGATAACGCAAAGTTGCCAGCGCAGGATCGGCGTTGTGATTGATGGCGATAATTGTTCCGGTGCCGGTAACTCCGCCGGGTGCGCGAACGTTGGTAACTTTTTCAACCGGCGCGTCCAAAACTTTCACGTCGGCGACGCGAACGACTTGCACGTTGAAAAGTTCGCCGAACGTCCAGCCGGTATCGTCGTACGGAGTTCGCTGCGGATCATCGGGCGCCCAATATTGATAATCGAGCAGGGAATCAGCGATTCGCGAATAGGGTTGATCCATGCGGATGATGTAACTGCCCGCTGGAAACTCTTTTGTGATTGTCGCGGGACGCGCTTCGCGATTTCCGCGGCCGCTTGCTCCGCCAGCGTTTGCCTGATCGCCTTCTGCGCCGCCATTATTTTGTCCGGCAGCACCTGTGCCGCGGCCTGCACCTTGTCCGCGCGCGGGAGCTGGCATCGTGACGCTAAATGCCGCGGTAGCGCGGGAAATTTCCACGCGCTGCTTCATCATCACGCGGAGCAAATCGGCCTGACTCCCGAGACGCGGATCGTCTCCGGGCAAAACATATGCGGACGGACCTTCCTGCGAGGGCTTTTGAATGGAGCGTTTTGCCTTCAAATAAAAATTCTTCAGGAAAAATTTGCGGCTGTCGCCGAAATAGTGGAGCGCCGTGAGCAATCCGGTTTCTTCGTAATTATTATTGTCGCGCTGCGACCACAACGTGCGCGGCATTGGAGGATCCTGGCGATACCAGGTGCGGTCATATTCATTCGGAGTGAGCGTGCGAACCAAAGTATCCGCGCCGCCATTTCCGAAAGTTTCGTAAAGGCGGCTGATGCCGTTGTGCATCGCGGCGATGAACATTAAATATCCGGGCGACCAGGTATCAAAAGTTCCGTGAGTGAAAACTCCGGGCATGCCCATCTTGGTCATGTCCGCAACGTTTCGCCAGCCAAGCATTTCCCATTCGTTGGTGAGAATTGGATCAACCCAGGCGTTGAACGGGCCGTCGCCGGCGGTGTTGTCATAAAGGTAGGGAACTGATTCGTGCAAGTCGTGCAAAACCTGTGCGTCCCAATCGACAAAAGTGTTCAGAACATTTTCGGTGAGCTTCAGCGTGACACCCATCGCGTCGCGATTGTTATCGTGCGCGACGTATTTGCCCCAATAAATTAGTCCCGGCCAATTATCTTTCGGATGCGCGAGATGCCAGTTGTAGAGATCGACCATTCTGTCGCGTCCATCGACTTCCACGATGGGAGTGATGAGCGTAATGACGCGTTCGCGAATTTCTTTGATGTAGGGGCTTTCGTCAACAGCGATGCGATAAGCCAATTCCATTAGCGCCGTGGGCGCGCCGGTTTCGGTGGAATGAATTGTGCCGGTGATGTAATAAACGGGAACGACTTGATCGACAATTTTATCGGCTTCGTCGTCATTGAATTTTATTGTGCGCGGATCAGCCAACTTCGCGAGCTTCGCGCGATTTTCGTCCAGGTGCTTCAGATTTTCTTCGGAAGAAATTGCGACGGCGAGCATGTCGCGGCCTTCTTCAGTTTTTCCGATGCGGAAAACTTTCACGCGAGGGCTGGCGGCGGCCAGCATGTCCATATATTTGTAAACGTCCTTGGAGTAGGGAAGAATTCCGGGCGCGCCGGCGATGTCTCCGAGAACTTCTTTTGGAGTAGGCACGGTTTTTGACGCGGGCAAGTAGTCCACCAGCGAGGAACCGAAATAAGTTTCGGTGGTGTATTCCTTGATTTTGGCGGTGTACGCGGCATCGACGGCGACTTTGGGATCGCGGACTGGAGCGGTTTCGTTGGACTGGGCGCGAAGTGCGCTTGCGGAAAAGATTGTTGTTATGAAGACAAGGGTGAGAAGCGGGAGATTCGAATTTTCCAGCGAACGGATGGATAGCCTTTTGGGCGATTTGTTGCGATTGCGAATCTGGCACCGACAGGAGTGTCGGTGCTACTGAATTCGTGCGCTTCATCGAATCCCTCGATTCATAAAATAAACTGTTCGCGGTGGCGGATAATTGCGCCGAAGTGCGAGTAGCGTTTATATCGTTACGGCCGCGGCATGTAAAGGCCGGGCCAATTCCAAATCGGAACTGACATCGGCTGCTCCGTCGTTCGCGCACTCCACGTGCGCGCCCCCCCTCCCCCCGTTTTTGTCATCAATATCAAAACAAAGGACTTACGGACGCGATCCATGTTAAGAATATCATTCTAAAGGACTTAGCGGTATTACTCCTTCATATACATATCATGCTCAATCTAAAGGGTTTAGCCACGGCTTGGTTTGACCCTTCTGAAAGGCGCTTTCTGATTGGTGATTTTGCTGCCGGCAGGATGGGCGAATACTGTTTCTGGATTCGGTAAGGCGGATCGCTTATCCGAGTCGGCTATGGATGTTAGCATATTAGTATATGGGAGTCAATTGAAATCGTGATTCAATTTGAAAATAAATGGTGGAAAAGTTGTGGAAGGTGATTCGAATAGAATTCGAATACGTGGTCCAGTTGAGAAAAATGCGGAACCAAAGACTGTCAGTTGGTGTCTTGACTATTCAAGGCACCCAACTCGGGCGAGTCGACACTCGAAACGGTGGGAGGGAAACGCGATGCGTCTGCTAGCGACGATGTTAGCTCTCGTAGGACTGGTGGCGGATTCAACGGGAAGCCGGATTGCAGGGAATCCTTTCCGAGCGAGCGAAGAGAAGCCCCAGGTTAGCGATGAAACACTCACGTCTGAGCAGGTAGCGGTCTACAGAGAGGTTCTGCAAGCCTACGTCGGTAAATCTGAAGGCGCGCTGAATCTGGCGGACACCACATAGGTTCTCGATTTCGCTGGCGTTTTCGGTGTGGACGGTCGGTGTTTGCAAGGGATCAAGCTCGATCCCGTGGTCAGTTCGACGGAAACAGTTCACCGCCTTTCATCCGCTGTTCCCCTAAGTCCGAAGATGAAGTTGGTCAACGCAGATGAGCAGGAAAAGAAGATTGAGATGAACGATCCACAAATCGTCATGAAGAGCGCGATCGATGAACACGCAGAGGTCACGGATAAGCAGCTAGAAGATTCAATCAAGCGAGCTTTTGAGACGGGACTGTTCAGCTTTTCAGAGATTCGTTTTGATAAGCAACACCGGAACGCCGTCGTGCAGTATGGATTCGCATGTGGAAGGCTGTGCGGTAACGGAAACACGTTGTTGCTCAAGAAATCCGGAAATAAATGGAAGATTCGGAAGAGATGTGGCGGGTGGGTTTCTTAGAGCGCATGGGAGTTCAAACTTTCCGCACGTGACATTGGTATGAGGGATTCCTTTACTTGTTGTGCGGGCCGCCGAACCATGACGCGAGTTGGACTGCCATGAGTACGCCGCCGGCTGCGACGAGCAGAATGTCGATGGTGTTGCGCATGTCGAAGTCACCGACGCGGAAAATTAGCAGATAGGCGATTGCAAAATTAAATGCGCCCTACAGGACGTTGACGACTGGAGAGGAGAGACCTTTGCCGGGAGGTGATGCGAATGGACTGGGGAATGGACGACCGGTGACTCCGCTTACGAAATGAGGAATCGCGTTGACCAGGAATGCGCCTGCGAAGAAGTAGGCGATGTAGGTGTACCACTGCATGATGGCCTCCGGTTTTGCGAGTTCACTTTATTCCCAGGACAGAAAGCAAGTCAAAATCCCTACGCGTAATCCCGAAGAATCGGGACGATGTGTGGGACACCCTGATGACGAGAGGAATGTGGGTTTGTTGTGGTTGTTGGATTCGCCGGGCAGAGACCCCAGCCTATCGACTTTTAAATCGGTTTAAGTAGAATAAGCACTTTGTGAACTAATAAGCAGTTCTCTTCCACGGGGTGATCATGCCATGTGCTCTCTTAGGTTTACGCAGCGAATTAGTTTCCGGCAAGTGACTTCTTTGATTCTGCTATGCGCGCTACTTAGCGGATGCGGTTCCGGTTTGAAGTTAGTGGGCGGCAATCCTGTTGTGCCTCCTTCGACGATGCTGACGTTCGCACTGCCGGTTCTGCTCGGCACGAACGGATCGAATCCGGCGTCCATCGCGATTGCTGATTTTAATGGCGACGGAAAACTGGATATCGCTGTCTCAAACTTTTTTTCAAACACCATCTCGATTTTCATCAACAGGGGTACCGGAATATTTAATAGTCCAATTTTGGTGCCCGTGACTATTACGGACAGCATTGGCGCGATTGCCGTCGGCGATTTTAATGAAGACGGGAAACCTGATCTCGTGGTGGGAACAATTTCTGGGCCGCAAGCGGATATCGTGCTGCTGAACACGGGCAACGGGACGTTTGCCCAGCAGGCGCCAATTCCAAACTCGTTCGGCTTTTTTCAAGCGGTTGCCGTGGATTTGAATGGCGATGGACATTTGGATTTGGTCCGCTGCGGCAACGCGTTCGTGTCCGTTTCATTGGGGAAGGGCGATGGCACGTTCAGCGCCAGTGTGGATTTGACGCTCAGTCCCAACACCGCCGGCCCGGTGCAGGGGCTGGTCGTGAAGGATTTCAACGGAGACGGAAAACTGGATGTTGTGGCCGTGCAACCTACGACAGTGGTTGGCAACAACTTTACTCAGGGAAATCTGTTATTTTTCGCCGGCAATGGTGACGGGACTTTCAAGATCGGCACGTCAACGCCCTTAGGACTCGGTGAGTTAGTTTCGATCGTCGCCGGAGATTTTAGTGGCGATGGAAAACAAGACGTGGTGGTCGGAACGGCAGTCTCAGCGTTGCTTCTGCCCGGAAATGGCGATGGGACATTCGGCAAATCAGTGCTGGTGGTGAATCCTTCGGGAAGCACCGCGACAAATTTCGTGGAACTTGCAACCGCCGACTTCGATGTGGACGGCAAACCAGACGTTATTGCGACCAACTCTGGAAGCGGAACAGAAACGTTAGTTCTGAATAACGCGCTGGGAGTTTTTCCGCCGCCTGCAAATACATCGTACACATTCAATCTGATCGCCGGAGTTGCCGCAATTGCAGTGGGAGATTTTAGCGGAGATGGGCTGCCGGATTTCGTCACCGTCAATAACGTGACGAATCAAATCTCGATAATTCTTTCGCAGAAATAGAACGGGAGAATTGGGAGTCAGGATCCGTACACGTGAGGTCGATGTGTGAGGGACCCGATTCGGCGAACCCGGGCTACAATTCATTTTCCAGATTTTTTCGCGTAATAGCCTTTGCGCGCGAAGATTTTGTATTTCTTGCCGGTTAGTTCCAGCTTCAATTGTCTGTATTTTCCGTCGGGGTCGCTGTTCGTAGGGTAATAGCCGATGGAATATTCGGTGCGAAGCTCGTCAGAAATTTGATCGAAAGCTTTCTGAAGGCGCGACTGGTTCGCGACGTCAATCGCGCGGCCTCCGGTATCTTCGGTAAGGTGTTTTGCTGCGTCGAAATCCGCGTAATCCTTCTTGCCATAGACGACCAGCAACTGGACGAGGGTGTCGGCGCGTTGCGCGGCCTCAACTGCCTGCTTGATGGTGATGTAACTGCCCTGATCGCTTGCGTCGGTGAGGATGATGAGCGCTTTGCGTCCTGCTTCGCCCGCCATTTTCTTCAAGCATGCGGTATAGATCGTGTCGTACAAACGCGTGCCGCCTTGATACGGAGAATACTGGCCGGGCCTGAGATGATTGGCGCCGCCCATCCCGATATCGGCTCGCCGAACGCTGCGATCGAGAGCCGCAAAGTCGCTCGTCCAATTGGAAAGCATCACGGCATCAGCATCGAATGCAACCACGAACGCTTTATCGCCTTCCTGAAGCACCCGGTGAAGGAATTGAGTGGCGGCCATCTGTTCAGCGCCAATCATGTCTTGTTCACTGCCGCTGGTGTCAATCAATAGTCCAAGGGAAAGCGGCATAGTTTTTTCGTGCGAGAAGAACGCAATTTTTTGTTCGATTTTATCTTCAAAAATTCTGAAATCCGATTGATCGAGATTCGGCACGTTGACGTTATGTTTGTCGACGACCGTGGCGTAAATATTTACCAGCGGCACTCCGATGCGAATGGCGTCATCTTGCGGGGCCGCGGGAATGGCGGAAGCCGTGGCGCGACGGGCGGGGGTGCCAAGCAAAGTGGCGGATACGATAGCTAAGACAATCAACGCCGGCGTAGAACGGATTTGCATGGTTTTGGTTAGATGAAACTCCGTCGCTATTGGGGGCGGCCGAGTGAAAAATACGATCTGTGTTCGAGGGTACATTATTTTTGAGAAAGAAAACAATACGGAATAATGACAGGAAGGTGAAAGTTGCCGAGGGCGGAGAGTGAAGGCCGCCGCTCGAATGATCGACAGGAATAAAAACAACAAGGCGAGCCTTGCACGAGAGTGGAGGCTCGTGCCGGCTCGCCTTGTTGGTACAGAAACCCTCAGGGGGAAAGTTGGGCTACAGTTTTTGTTAGCGAACGGTTTCGGCGACGGCCGGACCGGTGTGGCCTTCGATTACTTTCAGCGTGCGATGCCGCCATATCCCGAGGCTGCGATTCAAGAAATGACTGCGATGCAGAAACGGCAGCACTGGCTGACGCCGACTGGAGAGTTGATTCAGCATTCGGTAGATGCGTCCGTCACGTTGCGCATATTTGGTGGCCATCAAGAGAGTTTCGACGGCATCTTGTTTACGTCCTGCGGAGACGTAAACTTCCGCGAGATTCAGATAGAGTTGAGGTTGGTCGCGCTTACCCTTCAGCGCGGCGTTACAAAGTTCTTCGGCTTCGTCCCACTTCTGGTGTGCGCGGGCGAGGGTGAGTCCGAGATAGGAACGGTAAAAAGGATTTTCTTCTTCGAGTTCACTGGCACGGCGAATATGTGACAGAGCTTTTTCGGAATAATCATCGCGCAAGTATCCAAGTGCTTTTCGGAACTCGGCGAATGCTTCTGTGTCGATCATGATGCCTCCGCGGGAATTGGAAGCTAGGGCGAGTACCGGCCGGAACCCGCCCCCAAAACTTACAGCGACAGTGAAAGCATTTTATTTTGCGGGAGCCCCAAAAACTACTGGACGCGTGTACAGTCTTGGGACAGTCGAAAATGTGGGAAAAGTATTTCCACTATTTTGCATGCAGAAAAATCAAGCCGGGATTGACTTGTTTGATGGGGCAACGTAGAAGGGGTGGGCGGATTATGCATATGGGCAGGAGGAAATTGAGCGCGCAATTTGCGGCGCGTAATTGGTGGAATTGGGATAGTTTGCGCAGAGAGGCCTCGGGGCTTATGAGACGCCCCAAGCTACACGAACGGTTTTTTGCCGAGGTGACAGGATGAGTTTTGTGGCTGAGAAAATTACGCGGGGATTTTGGCGTATTTGCGCGTGCGCAATGATATTCGCGGTGGTGGCTGGGGCGGCGATGGCGCAGCAGACGAACTCACTCGAAACGCGAATTGCGGCGATCATGGAGCGGCCGGAATTTAAATATACAAGTTTCGGGATTGAGTTTTATTCGCTGGATAAGGGCAAGGCGATTTACAAGCTGGATGCTGGGAAGCTTTTCACGCCGGGTTCCACTACGAAATTGCTGACGGAAGGTACTGCGCTGGCTTTGTTGGGCGCGGATTATCGATTTCACACGAAGGTGTATCGGACGGGACTGATTGATGCGGATGGCACGTTGAAGGGCGATTTGATTTTGGTGGCCAGCGGCGACCCGAATTTGAGTGGGCGGATTCAGTCTGACGGCACGATGGGATATACCAACGAGGACCACTCGTATGCAGGGAGTCCCGACACGAAGGCGGTGCCGGGCGATCCGCTGATGGTGATTCGCGAACTGGCGGCGCAGGTGGCGGCGCGCGGAGTGAAGCGCGTTGAAGGACATGTGATTGTGGACGCGTCATTATTCCGCGAAGGCGCGCGCGAGCTGGGAACCGGCGCGGTGATTTCGCCGATCTCGGTGAATGACAATTGTGTGGACATCACCGTGGCGCCGGGCGAGAAGGTCGGCGATGCGGTTGCCGTGACAGTTTCTCCGCAGACGAGCTATGTGCGATTTCTGGTGCGCATGAATACCGGTGACAAAGATACGCAGCCGATGATGCGTTACAACTCGGACGATACGGACGCCGAAGGGAAGCACACCGTAATTCTGGCCGGCAGTGTGCCGCTGGGCGGGCCGCCAATTTTGTGGACGTACAAAGTGCCGGAGCCCAGCCGGTTTGCGGAAATTGCTTTTGTGGAGGCGTTGAAGGAAAAGGGAGTTGCGGCGGAGCTTCGTTCAGCGACGACGAAGCCGGATTTCGCGGCGGTTGCTCCTCAATATAAGGATGATGCCATTGTGGCGGAGCACGTGTCGCCACCGCTTTCTGAAGAAATAAAAGTTACGTTGAAAGTGAGCCAGAATTTGCATGCCAGCATGACACCTTCGATTGTTGGTGCGCTGGTCGTGCCGTCGCTGACGGGGAACGCATCCGAACAGGCTGGTTTCGACAAGGAAAACAAATTCTTAACGAAGGCGGGACTGGATTTAGGCGGCGCTTCGCAGGGCGACGGAGCTGGCGGCGCGCAGTCGGCATATTTCACGCCGGAATTTATGGTGTCGTATCTCACGTACTGGTCGAAGCGTCCGGACTTCAAGATTTTTTACGACGCACTGCCGATTCTGGGGCGCGACGGAACGCTGTGGAATATCCAGCCGGATTCGCCGGCGGCTGGGAGCGTTCACGCGAAGACGGGAACGTTCAGCGCCGGTAATGCGCTTACAAAAACTTTGATGGTCACGGGCAAGGGTCTTGCAGGATATATGACGACCGCCAGCGGTGAGCATTTGGCGTTCGCGATTTATGCGAATCATGTGACGGTGCCGAGAGATTTGCCGGATGCTGCGTCGAAAATTGTTGGTCAGGCGCTGGGTGAAATTGCCGCGGCGGCATATGACGGGCGTTCAACCGCCCCGACCAAAGAAGTAGCTTCACCGCAGGCACCATCCGCCGAATACGATATTTTGATTCGCAACGGGCACATCGTGGATGGCAGCGGAAATCCGTGGTACGCGGGGGATGTTGCGATAAGCGGAAATCGTATTGTGAAGATTGGGAATCTGAAGGATGCACACGCGAAGCGGGTGATTGACGCGAAGGGAATGGCCGTCGCGCCGGGATTTATCGACATGCTCGGCCAATCGGAAACCTCTTTGCTGATTGACAGCCGCTCTCTGAGCAAGCTTTCGCAGGGAATTACTTCCGAAATTACAGGCGAGGGTGGAAGCATCGCGCCACAGGACGCATTAACGCTCGAGCCGCTGAAGCCCTTCCTGGATCACTACAAGCTGATGGTCGATTGGACGGATTTGGACGGATATTTCCGCCGATTGGAAAAATCGGGCACGCCGATTAATTTCGGAACATATGTCGGCGCGGCGCAAGTCCGCGAAGCTGTGCTGGGCGACGCTGACCGTGCGCCGACGGCGGATGAACTCGCGAAAATGAAAGCGCTTGTCGCGACGGCGATGCAACAAGGCGCGATGGGAGTTTCTACCGCGCTGATTTATCCTCCGGGACATTTTGCAAAAACGGACGAGCTGATCGCACTCGCGAGCGTGGCGGGAACTTACGGCGGAATCTACGCGTCGCATATGCGCAGCGAGGGCCGCGCGCAAATGGCGGCGCTCGACGAAGCAATTCGCATCGGCCGTGAAGCGAGACTTCCCGTCGAGATATTTCATCTGAAAGTTGCGGGCAAGGATCGCTGGGGACAAATGCCGCTGGTCGTGAAGAAAATTGAAGCCGCGCGGCAGTCCGGCATCGATATCGCGGCGGACATGTATCCCTATTTGGCCGGTGCGACGGCACTCTCTTCGGCACTGCCTCCGTGGGTTGCAGCGGGCGGGCCGGCGAAGGAAATCGAGCGACTGCACGATCCGAAAATGCGCGCTCGAATTAAATTGGAAATGGCGGTAAGTCACGCGGACTGGGAAAATTTATATTTGGCGTCAGGCGGCGCGGGAGGAGTGATGATCGCGTCGGTTTTCAGTCCGGAGCTGAAGAAATACGAAGGCAAAACGGTTGCGGAAATGGCGGCATCCGAACACAAGACACCGATTGACGCGCTGATGGATTTTGTAATTGAGGATAATTTACAGACCGGCGCACTTTATTTTATTGCCAGCGAACCGGACCTTCGTACCGGCCTTTCGCAATCGTGGACGAGCATCGGTCTGGACGCGAATGAGGAGTCGCTCGACGGACCACTATTCAATCCGCACGACCATCCGCGAACGTGGGGCGCGATGCCGCGATTTCTGGGCCACTATTCGCGTGATTTGAAAATGATGCCGATGGAGCAGGCGGTACGGAAAATTACTACGCTGCCTGCTGAGCGCGAGCATCTAACCGAGCGCGGAATGTTGAGGGCGGGATATTTTGCGGACATCACAATTTTCGATCCGGAGAAAATTATCGATCACGCGACGTACACGAAACCCGGCCAGCTTTCCGATGGCGTGGCTTTCGTGCTGGTGAATGGGCAGGTTGCGTTTGAGGCGGGGAAAATTACCGGCGTGACAGCGGGCGTTCCGTTGCGCGGGCCGGGATGGAAGGCTGGATCGTCGAATTAGTATGTTTCGGCGGAAAGATAACGAGCCGGCAGGATGCCGGCGCTACGAAACTTGGCGCGCTAAGAGGAATTGGAGATCGCTGAAATGAATTTCGCGAAGGAATTGAAAGTCCGGCCGGGAAAGCGCGTGAAGCTTTCGCATTACGATGCCGCCGAAACATTTGGATACGAGAAGGACGCTGATTGTAAAAGGCTGACGGAAAAATCGCTGGCCCATATGGATGCGGCGCAGGACTTGCTGTATGCCGAAAACAAGCGCGCGGTATTAATCGTTTTGCAGGGGATGGACGCGGCGGGTAAGGACGGCACAATCCGTCACGTGATGTCCGGCGTGAATCCGCAAGGATGTTCCGTCACAGCGTTCAAGGTTCCATCGCATGTTGAAGCGCAGCACGATTTTCTGTGGCGCGCGCACGTGGCCGTGCCGGGTCGCGGTCAAATTGGAATCTTCAATCGCTCCTACTATGAAGATGTGCTGGTCGTGCGCGTTCACAAGCTCGTTCCGGAAGAGGTGTGGAAGAAGCGGTACGAGCAAATCAACAATTTTGAAGCGATGCTCGCCGAAAATAATGTCACGCTGCTGAAATTTTTTCTGCACATCAGCAAAGACGAGCAGAAGCGGCGCTTCGAGGAACGGCTCAAGGACCCCAGTCACCAATGGAAGTTATCTCCGGCGGATTTGGCGGAGCGGAAATATTGGGATGATTATGTTGAAGCGTACGAAGCGGCGTTGACGAAGTGCAATACTGGGGACGCGCCGTGGCACATCATTCCCGCGAATCATAAATGGTTCCGGAATCTGGCGGTTTCAAGAATAATTGCGCGCACGCTGGAAGGCTTCCACATGAAATATCCGAAGCCGTCGTTTGATTTTTCCCACTACAAGCTGAAGTAGTTTTCCCACTCCCGCCATTGACTGTTATTTTCCGAGAGAGTATTTTTGCGCTGTCGGGTTGACATATATGGGAGGAATTATGTTTCGTCGATTCGTGGCAGGTGCGCTAATGACGCTCGGTCTTGCTGTGCTCGTGACAATGGCAGATGAAGCGTGGGCGGATAAGGATTGGCATCAATGGTCGAAGGACGAAGTAAACGTCGTGCTGCACGATTCACCGTGGAGCAAGCGTTGGGCGAAAGGCCAAGTGAATACCAGCGCGGCATTGCCTGGTATCTCCGGAGCCGGTCAGGAAGGCGCGGCTGGCGAAGGCGCGCCGCGGATTGACTACTACTTCCAGATTCGATCGGCGGAGCCGGTGCGCGATGCAATTGTTCGCCAGTTCCAGTTCGACCAGTCATACGACACGAGTATGTCGGCCAGCGAAAAAAAATCCTTCGACGAAAAAGCCGCGCAGATCATAAATCGCCGGTATGACGATTCAATCGTCGTGCACGTCCTCTACAGCTCAAATATTCAGGCATTCGAGAGAGATTTGGCGACGTACTGGCAGAGCCTGACGCAGGATTCAATTAAAGATAGGGTTTATCTGATCACTGAGCGCGGCGACCGCATCGCGCCAAACCGGTTTGTGTCGTCACGCACAGGCTCATATGAATTTGAATTGAATTTCCCGCGCACAGTAAATGGCGAGCCTTTGATTCATCCAGACGATAAAGAGTTCAGCATACAATTCACCAATCCTCCTGTGGGTGACACACAATCTACCGGAAGTCGTGCGCCGAACAGCGCTGGACTCGCGCAATCGGGCGCGGCGCGGGAAGCCAGTCGGGGTACTACCGCAGCGAACAGGAATCCCTTGCCTCCGACGGGCGCAAATTCAACAAATCCTACCAGTCACACCGTCGCGAGTTTTAAGGCGGAGCGAGTACTGGTTCAATTCAATGTAGCTAGCATGATGTGGAAAGGGAAACCGGCATTTTGAGATTTGAATGTGGGAATCGAGTTTCGTGAAGATGGTGATTGGAACGAAAAGGGGGAAATTTTATGAATCGTCGCCGATATGCAATCGCGGTAATGGGAGTTCTTGCACTGGCGGTTCTAACCGTGCAAGCCGAGGATTTTTGGGTCAAGAAGGACTGGACGAAGTGGTCGAAAGACGAATGCAATAAAATTTTGACTGATTCGCCGTGGAGCAAGAAGTGGGGCAAGGGCGAAGTAGCGCTCAGCGCGGCACTGCCTTCACAACAGCAGGTCAATCCAGCGAATGACAAATCGATGGGCGGGGGCGGCACGCTGGGCTCGTCCGCCACAGGAACGACCGGCGCCGGGCAGGAAGGCGCGGGCGGGGACAACAATATCGAGATTCATTACTACATCGAGTTGCAATCGGCGCTACCGGTGCGTCAGGCGCTGATTCGCCGAGCGCAATTCAACAACAACTACGACAAGCTGGACGCGGAGCACAAGAAGGCGTTTGATGCGCAGGTAAAAGGCCTTCTGGACGCGACCTATGATGACGCGATTGATGTCCGCGTTTCGTACGGGTCAGCACAGCAATATTTGGAACGCCAACTTGCGACGTACTGGAAGTCAATTCCAGAGAACTCACTTCCAGTTGACGTTTATCTAATCAATGAGAAGGGCGACCACATCCCGCCGGCGAAATTCCTTTCTCCCAAGGGCGCGGATTATTCATTTGATTTGATTTTTCCGCGCATGCAAAACAATGAGCCGGTGATTCGCACGACGGACAAATCGTTCAGCGTACAGTTTCCGCATCCGGCGATTGGCTCGCAGAAAAAAGGGCAGAATATTCCAACGGACCCAAGTAATCCGAATGCCGAAGGTACAGGAAGCACTCCGGCCACAACCAGCCTCGGCAGGGAACGCGTGCTGGTGACCTATCAGTTGAACAAGATGGTGGTGGGCGGGAAACCGCTCTACTGATTATTTACAGACAAGCTAGGCCACGACCAGTAGCAAGGCTATATTATATCGTCGTTACGTGAGCGCAGTGGCCTGAAGTCACAATTTTGTGGCGTCAGGCCATTTGCGTGTATCCAACTTCCGGAGGGAAGAATGAACTTGAAACGCCGCTATTTTGCAGGTGTGCTCGCAGTGCTGGCGGTTGCCGTGTTGACTGCACGCGCTGAAGACTTCTGGGTCAAGAAAACGTGGAATCAGTGGTCGAAAGATGAATGCAACAAAATTTTGACGGATTCGCCGTGGTCCAAGAGGTGGTCGAAAGGATCAGTGACGGTGAGCGCCGCGCTCCCCGGAAATTCCGGCCAGTCTTCGGAAGGCGCGGGCGGTGAAAAATCTCCTGAAGTTTTCTACGTGGTCCAGCTCAGGTCGTCTCTTCCCGTTCGAGAGGCGGTCGTGCGGCAGCAGCAAATTCAGGGATACAGCAAGCTTAGCGATGCGGAGAAGAAAGCGTTTGACGCCAAAGCCGAGGCGTTCTTCAACACGTCATACGAGGACGTAATTCTAGTCCACGTGGACTATGGTTCAAACGTTCAAACATTCGAGCGCGAGATGGCCGTCTATTGGAAGAACATTCGCGAGGACTCAGTGCCGGTGGATTTCTATCTGATTAACGAACGCGGCGATCGCATCACACCAGCAAGGTTCGTTTCTCCCAAGAACGGCACCTACGCATTTGATCTGATATTTCCGCGCTTGAAGAACAATGAGCCAGTCGTCCGCGAAGGCGATAAGACCTTGCAGATTCAATTCGTAAATCCTGCGGTGGGGAATCAGAGCCAATCGACCGGTGGCGCTTCCGCTGGGTCGCTTGATCCTTCCATTGGCGTGTTCGGCCGGGAGCGCGTCTTGATCCAATTTAAGCCGGACAAAATGATGGTGAACGGCAAACTGTCATTTTGAGGGATTGGTCAGCCCGAAATTGAGGCACGTGCGCGCATGAAGTTACCAACGCGCGACCAAAAATAAGAATCAGGCAAACTAACGGAAGTCTCCGGCGTCTAAGCAGTAATAGAACACGTCGGAGGCTTCTGGATAATGTCGATTTCACGAGGGAAGTTTGCAGGAATTCTAGCGGTATTGCTTTTGGCGGCGTTCACGGCGCAAGCCGAGGACTTCTGGGTTAAGAAAGACTGGAAGCAGTGGTCGAAAGAGGAGTGTACGAAGATTTTGCAGGACTCGCCGTGGTCCCGTAAGTGGGCCAAGAGCCAAATGGGCAGTCCTCAAATGCCGGGCGTTTCCGGTGCCAATGCAGAAGGCGCTTCTGGAGAGAAAACTCCGGAGATGCACTACGACATTGAACTGCAATCCGCCCTGCCGATTCGCGAAGCGGTAATTCGCAAAGCCCAAATCGATCAAAAATACGACAAGATGACCGAAGCGCAGAAGAAGGAGTTCGACTCGAAAGCGGGCGCCTTTCTGAATCGCAGCTACGACGACGTGATTTTGGTTCACATTACTTTTGGCTCGAATCTGCAAGCTTTTGAACGGGAGATGGCCACGTATTGGAAAACGATTCCACCCGAAGCGCCTCCCGTCGACATGTACCTGATTACCGAAAACGGCGATCGCGTGCCGCCTATCAGATTCAATACATCGCAGAGTGGCGCTTACTCATTTGATTTGATTTTTCCGCGTATGAAAAATCGCGAGCCAATTGTGCATGACGGCGATAAGGTTCTGAGCCTGCAGTTCACGCATCCGGCGATTGGGAATCAAACGCAAATCAATACGACCAATCCAACGAATCCTTCGATCGATGTTTTCGGGGAAGAACGAGTCCTGATTCAATTCAAGCTGGATAAGATGGTAGTTAACGGTAAAGCAAATTATTGATTTTCTAAAAGATTGAGCCGCTGGGCTGGGATTCGGGTAGAATGGCCTGATAGTCGAGCTTTGAATTGGCGGGCGCATGCAGAGCCAGTTCGGGCTTGGCGAAACTAGATTGCCGTCCTTGGATTAGCACACTACATCGGCAGCAATTTGAAGAGGTAGGTGGCCAATGCCTTCCCAACCGTCCATAACGAACGGACTTGTTTCCGGAAAATTTCCGAAGGTGCTGAAGCGTCCGCTGGCGATTCTCGCCACCTTGGGCGCGCTTGTACTAATTTCTTTGGCGCCTATGCTTCGCGCCGCTCCGCAATCGCAGACTCCGCCCCCGCCTCCTCCGGCGCAGAAGACTCAAGCACCCACAGATAGTTCGGCGACCGAAGCTGCTCGGCCCGCGCTGCGCGTGGTCCAGCAAATGGTGCAAGTGGACATTATCGCGAAAGACCGCGACGGCAAGCCTGTCCAAAATTTGAGACAGAGCGATTTCACCGTGTACGACAACGGCCGGAAGCAGGACATTTCGTTCTTTTCGTTGGAGACGGATAAGACGCGAAATCTGCCGCGGCCTCAGTTGGCGCCGGGAACTTATTCCAATTTGATTGAACAGAAGCAAGGCGTGCCGGGGAATCTGACGATTCTGTTGCTGGATTTTCTGAACACGAAGCATTCAGATATTGCATTCGCGAAAGACAAAGTAATCAAACTACTTCGCGACATGAAACCGGACGATCGCGTTGCGGTTTACGTGTTGAGCGGACGGCTTTATGTGCTGCACGATTTCACGAGCGACATGACCGCGCTGACGCAGTCCGTGAAGAAGTACGACACGGTTGACTCTGCGGATGTTGCGAACTCATCCTCGTACACTCCGGACTTCGGACCGGTGATCGCGGACAGTCAGTTCTTGAACCAAGCGTCTCAAGATATGTCGGATTACGCAAATATTGATCGCGTGTTCACGACGACAAATGTTTTTGAAATCATCGCGCAACATATGATCAGATTGCCGGGGCGCAAGAATCTCATTTGGGTATCGGGGTCATTTCCGATAAGCATGAATTTGGACAAGATCGAAAATTCTACGAACGATGCTTATGAGACTCCCTCAACGCCGATGCTCAGTCCTGCCACATATGGAGTGAAGCCCGGCCCGAGTAACCACTCGGAAGGGTTGTACATGTCCGATCGCAGGACTTTCGACGATCAGGTGGCGCGAGCCGTCCGCTCGCTTGCGAGCGCAAACATCGCGATTTATCCCGTGGACCCGCGCGGTCTGATTGGCAATTCCGGAACACTGGCACCGGCGCCTGCTATGACAGGATCCATGCCGATCTCTTCTCCGCTAATGTATGAGCAGCCCGGTGCGCTTTACGATATTGCGCCTAATTTTGACACGATGAATATGCTCGCGAGTCAAACCGGCGGACTCGCGTTCTATAACAACAATGACATCGGATCAGAAGTGCGGAAAGCGATCGAAGATTCGCGTGTAAGTTATATGCTCGCGTTCTATCCGTCGGTGGATGACGGTAAAGGAAGATTTCACAACCTTAAGGTGCGGGTAGACCGGCCCGGCATTGAACTTCGTTACCGCAACGGATATACGCCGAAGCCGCTGAACTTTACGGGCATCATTGATAACAGCGCCATTCTGCGCGAAGCAGTTGCAAGTCCGCTGGACGCTACGGGCCTGGGGATGACCGTGCACGCTTCGTCCGTACACGGCGCCACGACTCCGACGGTCGCGCTGCGAATTAATCTCGAGGAAAACGATGTCAGCTTCAAGTTTGACGACGAGCGCAACACCGGACTAATTGAAGTGATGCTGGTGCAGTACGACGCCGAAGGAAATCAGATTTGGGGCGAAACCAGCAAAGTGAAAATGCGTCTGGTGAAAGATACCTACGCGAAAGTTCGGAAAGAAGGCCTTCAGTTCGGACGGAATTTGCCGCTGAAACCCGGCGCCGTTGAATTGAAGGTGATTGCGTGCGACGACAAGAGCAGCGCGATCGGATCGGTGTCAATTCCGTTGGCGTCGTATCAGCCGCCGTCAGGAAAGTAAGAATATTTACGCAACAGAATCAAGTGTACGGGCAAATAAAACAGCAGGACCGTGCCCGTGAAAATAATCGCCAAATGAACTGGCGCCGGCCCCAGCGCGCGATGAAATACCGGATCGAGAACTGCGTAATTCAAATTTCCTGACGGCCCCATCCAACGAGAAACAGCCAACACGCATACGGTAATCCCTGATTGCAGCGCCAGTGCGCGGCGATCGTATCCAATCCGCGCGCACAGGACGACCAGCAGAATCGGCAATCCGATATGAAATAGCGAGAGCATCCGTACCCACAATGGAATCGTTGCGTCCCAAAGATATTCCGTGCCGCCGAGTAAGTTGTGGTGAAACACAACTCGCCAACAGGCGTCCAATCCCCAAAGAATGCCTGTCACAACCGTGGCAAGCGCCTGCGAAGAAATCAGCAAACGATTCCCGAAAATAATTCCGAGGCACGCAAGAATCACGGCGATATCGCACAAGTGAAGAAAATTCTGCCAGCCCCACGCGCGCCAGTACGCGGGAATCCAGATGGCGAGCCACGCAAGCGCGATCCATTTCAAAACAGGGAAGTTGACGGGTGGAAATTCACCGGAGGAGTTGCGCGAGTTTCGTAGCACCGGCACGAGCCGGACTTTACATCCAAATCACAATTTCGGACAGATGGACTTCAGTTAGTTATGCGCTTGCGTTGTCGGCGTCGCCGGCGCATCGCTCGCGTTCATAATATTTTTCGTGTGGCGTCCGGAAGGTTGTGCGGCCGGTTCTTTCGATACTGACGGCATCGCGGCGCGCTTATGGCAGGACGTTGCCCACCAACGCGTTTCGTACTTCGGGATCTCGCACATTTTTTTCGGACATGACGCCATGCCGTCATGACCTTCGCACTGGCAATAGCATTTGAATTGTTTCGCGGCGGCCGGTTGCGGCGTGCGTCCGTCAGCAAACATCGGAACTGCAGCGCAGGTGATCAGCGCAATCAGTGCTGCGGTTTGCCATATCGCTCGCCGGGTGGTTGTCGTGATGTGTGCTCTCATTGACATGACGCAATATTGCGCTGCGGAAGTGCACAGCCTGTATGGCGCTGTAGGATAGTTCGCCGCGTACCGGGGTTCTATAACCACAATTTTCAAGTGATTGAAAATAGGGGACTTAAAGACACAGTACCGCGATGGTACTGCCTTATTTCGGGGCATTTTTGGCTTGAGAGAGCAGCAAGGAAAACTTGAACGCTTTAGCGAACACTTTTTTAGAAAGGGACCTATCTGAGATGAATCTCAGCGAATCAGTTCCTTAATAGGAACGTCCGCCCGAAATGGAACTGCGCGCGTGGGAATTATTCCGCGAAAACCGAATCGCAAACTCGCAAGTGATAGGAAAGATTGAAAAGTTTTCGCGCGTGCTTGCTCCAAAAAATTGGCCCACTTATTGCTATGACAGAGACGGGTGCATTTCGAAAGCGATCCAAAGCCCGACGACGAGTGAGGGGGAAGGGGCTTGCTCGTTGAAAGGAATGGATCGTTCCTACCTGCCTCTGAGAGGGAAGCATGTTGGATGACCCCACGCCCCGGTCTCTGTGCCGGGAAACGAAATGCACTTTTCGAGGCTCCAGTCCCAAGCTGGGGCCTCGATCTATTTTAGTAGTAAAGATTTCGTAGCACCGACACTCTTGTCGGTGCAGATTTCCGACCGCCTACACAAGTCCACCAACAACAAAAATTGGGAAAAATTATTCGGAGGTTCGGTTTGCGTGGCACAGCCATTCCTGGCTGTGTTGTCTCTAAATCATTCCCTCGGCAACAGGAATATTCGCCGCGCGCAGCACGTGCGCCACTTGAGTCGCACGCAAACGCGACGCGTCATATTCAAATCGCACCACGTTTCCCGCTTCATCAATGTGAAAACGCCGGAGCCCGTACGTGTTTGAAAATTCCGCGAGAGC
This sequence comes from uncultured Acidobacteriota bacterium, assembly GCA_963778235.1. Classification (GTDB taxonomy): domain Bacteria; phylum Acidobacteriota; class Terriglobia; order Acidiferrales; family UBA7541; genus DASTCZ01. The sequence goes on from CAVZTQ010000002.1 coordinate 72,350, forward strand.
CTGCAGTTGCGTGGACGTAATCGGCGATTGCAGGCGAAACTTCACTTCAACCAGTGTCATATGCCGCGATTATATCAGGAGTGCCGCGGCGAATGCAGGATTCCGCAGACGAGCGTTTTGAATTGCACGTCATGCGCCGTGATATTCTGATGACGACCCAATGACAGACAGAGTGAATTCCGAGCGAGATCCCGTTTGCGGTATGCAGGTCGACCCTGCGCGCGCCGCCGCGAAAGTGGAACACGGCGGAAAAATATTTTATTTTTGTTCGGCGGGATGCGGAAAGAAATTTACGGAGACGCCAGAGAAATACTTGTCGGCGAAGACGATTGATCCACGTGAAATGATGCCTGCGTCCGGCGGCTTTGTGACCATCGGCGGTGCGAAGCCAGTGCATGCGCCGCACGAAGTAAGAGCTCCGCAAAGGGGTTCTGTCGAGTACACCTGTCCGATGCATCCGGAAATCCGCGAAATCGTTCGCGCCGGTGCGAATCCGCCACCCTGTCCAGATTGTGGGATGGCACTGGATCCAGTTAATGTCGAAGCAAACCAATCCTCGGCGAAAACCGAATACGTTTGCCCGATGCACCCCGAAATTGTTCGTGACGCACCGGGGACTTGCCCCATCTGCGGAATGGCGCTCGAACCGCGCACTGTAACTCTCGCGGAGCCGCCGAACGCTGAACTTATTTCAATGACGCGCCGACTCTGGATATGCGCCGTGCTTACCGCGCCAGTTTTTCTGCTGTCCATGTCGGATTTAATTCCGGGTATGCCGATGCAGAATTTGCTCGGCATGCGCGCAATCACCTGGATTGAATTTCTGCTCGCCACTCCGGTGGTGCTTTGGGGCGGATGGCCGTTTTTTGAGCGCGGCGTCGCTTCGATCGTTCGGCTCAAACTAAATATGTTCACGCTGATTGCGATTGGCACAAGCGCCGCCTACGGATTCAGCGTGGTTGCGGCGATTGCTCCCGGAATATTTCCGGCGTCATTTCGGGAGATGGACGGGAGTGTGGCCACATATTTCGAGGCAGCCGCGGTAATCACAACTCTCGTGCTTCTCGGACAAGTGCTGGAACTTCGCGCGCGAAGTCAGACGAGTGGAGCGATTCGCGCGCTGCTCGGCCTGCAACCTTCCACAGCTCTGCGTGTATCCGCGGACGGACGCGATGAGGAAGTCCCGATGGACGCGGTGCATCCGGGAGACAAACTTCGCGTACGTCCCGGAGAAAAAATTCCAGTCGACGGAATTGTGCTCGAAGGGCGCAGCACCGTGGACGAGTCCATGATTACCGGCGAAGCGATTCCCGTGGAAAAGATGGAGGGCGTGCGAGTAACCGGAGGCACCATAAATTCGACGGGAAGTTTTGTGATGCGCGCGGAAAAAGTTGGACGCGATATGTTGCTGGCGCAAATCGTGAAAATGGTCAGCGATGCCCAACGAAGCCGCGCGCCAATTCAGCGGTTGGCTGACGTGGTTGCGTCATATTTTGTTCCGGCGGTATTAGTTTGCGCGGCTATTACGTTTGTAGTCTGGACGTTTGCAGGCCCGCAACCGCGATTGGCGCATGCGATCGTGAATTCCGTCGCGGTTCTGATTATCGCCTGTCCTTGCGCGCTGGGATTGGCTACGCCGATGTCGATTATGGTCGGCACCGGACGAGGCACGCGCGCCGGCGTCCTGATTAAAAACGCGGAGGCTCTCGAAATTCTGGAAAAGGTTGACACGCTGGTGGTGGACAAAACGGGCACGCTGACCGAAGGAAATCCGCGCGTGACCGCGATTGTTCCGGCGGCCGCGCACGCTGAAAAAGAGCTATTAGGTTTTGCTGCGAGTGTCGAGCGCGCCAGCGAACATCCATTGGCCGCGGCAATTTTAGCCGCGGCGAGAGAAAAATCTGTAGAAGCTTCCGCGGTTTCCAATTTCAACGCTATCGCTGGCGGCGGAGTTACCGCCGAAATTGCACGAGATGGAAATTTTCCGGTACAGCGCATCAGCCTAGGAAGCTCAGCGTTTCTGATTGAGCAGGGAATTCCGACGGATTCACTTTCAGCGCAAGCGGAAAAGCTCCGGCAGAACGGTGACACCGTTGTGTTCGTGGCGGCCGGCAGCGAATTAATCGGAATGATCGGCGTGGCAGATCCAATCAAAAAAACGACCATCGAAGCATTGCGAGATTTGCGTGCCGAAGGGCTGAAGATCGTGATGCTGACCGGCGACAACAAGACCACCGCCGAAGCCGTCGCACGAAGTCTAGGCATTGACGAAGTGCACGCCGAAGTTCGACCCGAAAGAAAAGGCGAAATTATTCGCGAGCTGATCGCGCAGGGTCGCAAAGTCGCCATGGCAGGAGACGGAATTAATGACGCGCCGGCGCTCGCGGCTGCGGACGTCGGAATCGCGATGGGTTGCGGCACGGACGTGGCCATGGAAAGCGCCAGTATCACGCTTGTCGGAGGAGACTTGCGCGCCATCGTTCGCGCCAGCCGGTTGAGCCGTGCAACAATGCGGAATATTCGCCAGAATTTGTTTTTCGCGTTCGTTTATAACGTGTTGGGCATTCCACTGGCCGCAGGCGTACTGTATCCATTTTTCGGATGGCTGCTTAGCCCGATGATTGCCAGCGCCGCGATGAGTTTTAGTTCTGTCTCGATAATTTCCAACGCTCTTCGCCTGCGAAAAGTTCAGCTTTAACGCAACCCTCACTCTCAAGAAAAGTTTCGCGCACGCCCGCAAATAAACTCCAATAAAACACAAAACATTCGGAAACTTCGCTGATGCCAGTGTGTTTGAAGGAATGGGATGAGAGAGAAGTAAGCAGTCAAATCTAGTGCGAACGAGGTACGATCATGAAACGCGAGTGGATGAATTGGAAATCATTGGTTGTGGCATTTGTATTGGTGGGAGCTTTCACGGTGACGCAATTGTCTGCGCAGCAAACTCAATCCACCGGACAAACTTCCTCCACGTCGGCGCAGCCAGCTGGAAAAATTGCCGACCGCAAAGAAAATCAGCAGGATCGAATCGCGCAGGGCGTGAAAAGCGGTCAACTGACTGCGGGCGAAACGGCGAATCTCGAGCACAAAGAAGCGCGAATCAACCGCGAAACCCGCGCGGACCGCGCCGCGAACGGCGGCAAATTAACTGACGCCGAAAAAGCGAAAGTGAATCGCCAGCAGAATCGTGTATCAAATAAAATCTACCGTGACAAGCACAACAACCGCACGCAGCACCCGAAGTAATTACTGCTCAAAGATTTTCCCCTTGATTTGTGCCAATGCTCCTCGAATGCTGGGGAGCATTTGCACTTCTGAATGGCAATTTACGGAGCGAGATTGTATGCGCGATGCGCGTATGCGAGAATAGAGCTTGGAAGAACGATGGCCACAACTCTTGGACACAACGTAACGCTGGAAACTCCCGAGGACGTCGGCAAATTCCTCGCGGACGAAGGCGTTATTTTCACTCAGCTCGATAAAGCCATCAACTGGGCGCGCAAAAGTTCCATCTGGCCGCTCGGATTTGGTTTGGCGTGCTGCGCGATTGAAATGATGTCCATGGCCGCCGCGCGGTTTGACGTTGCGCGATTTGGCTCCGAAGTATTCCGTCCCTCGCCGCGTCAAGCCGACTTGATGATCATCGCGGGACGCGTCTCCGTGAAGATGGCGCCGGTGATCAAACAACTTTACGAACAAATGCCGGAACCGAAGTGGGTGATTTCGATGGGTGCGTGCGCCACGTCCGGCGGCGTGTTCAATAATTACGCGATTGTGCAGGGCGTGAATCAGGTGATTCCGGTGGACGTTTATGTGCCGGGATGTCCGCCGCGTCCGGAAGCGCTGCTCTATTCCATTCTTCAACTTCAGAAAAAAATTCAGGGCGAACGCGGAAGTTTCAAGCGCGCGCTGAATATCGCTTAACCCGCGCTAACTCTTTCCAAAATATTTTGTTGAATTGTAATTTATCGTGGAGAAAGCAGCTTTAGTCCCGCAATTCCCGCAACGATCAACGCCATGCAGCCAAGCCGAAGCGCCGTTCGCGGTTCGTCAAATAGCGCGATGCCGAGCAGCGCCGTACCCACCGCGCCGATGCCTGTCCAAACCGCATAGGCCGTTCCGATAGGAAGTTGTTTTGCCGCCAAGCCCAATAAATAAACGCTGACGATTCCGCCCGCGAATACTCCGACCGTCGGCCACAGTCGCGTGAATCCGTTGGAATATTTCAGCGTGATTGCCCACGCAATTTCGCAAAGCCCTGCGACAAAAAGTAATAGCCAGGCCATCGTTCCTCCTAAATCGCGAATGCTAGAAATTCAATCAGGCGTTAGCGCTCAATTCAATCGGCAACGCAATCACTTCAGCGTCGCCCCCGGCCCAAGTAAGTTTGCTGCCAACGGAATTATGTTCGCGCCGCACATACGCCATTCCGATCGGGCGTTCAAGCGCGTAAGAAAATGCCGCGCGCGTAACAAAACCCACGTCAGCGGCGCCAACTTTCAGCAGGGTTCTTGCCGCAGGAATTGTTTCGCCGGAAAACGAAATTCCCACGCGCTTGCGATTCACGTGTCCGCGCGAGCGCACGCGCTCCACAATTTCCTGTCCGGTGTAGCAGCCCTTCGTATAACTGATGTGCGAATTTTCCAGTCCGGCTTCGTGCGGAAGTGTCGTGTCGTCAAAATCGTATCCGAACCACGGAATGCCCGCTTCAAGACGCAACGTGCTCAGCGCGTCATATCCAATTGGCCCGCCGCCGATTTTCTCGCGCAGCGTCCACAAGCGTCTGCCAAAGTTTCGGCAGAGATTCGCGTGATGCAATGAACTCCGCACCAGGAATTCCACCGGGTGACCTGCGAACGATGCGGCAACAGACTCCGCCGATTTGGGTTTCCATGTGACTGAGTTCAGAAAGAAAATCCAGCGCAGGTCCGCCTAGCGACGAAATAATTTTCGACTGCCGCCGGTCCTTCAATTGAAACAACGCCCAATTGCTCCGTCACGTCTTCCATAACCACGTCGTCCATGATGATGAATTTGTCGAGCGTCGCCGCGGTGCGTTCGCGAATCATTGCATGGGTAACGACGAGTAATTTGTCGGCCAGTCCGTACACTACAAGTTCCGCCATGATGTGCCCCTGAGGATTCAGCAGCAGGGAAGGAACACCCTGACCTGGCTGCACATCTCGAATATTATTGGTGAGAATTGCATTTAAATAACGCGCGCGGTCAGGCCCGGTGAAACTGAAAAACGCGCGGTAGTTTTTGTCCGCGACGGCTGCGGTTTTCCGCGCAAAAGAATATTCCTCGCGCGAATTTGTGAATCGCGCGGGCAGCTCGCACCCAAAATATTCGGCGAATGTGGCGCCTGCTGATTCGTGAAGCGCCCGCAATGGAGTTTGAATTGGCATGAGTGAATTTATTCCGTTCAACATCTTACCAGCTTGCGCAAAATAACTCGTACGTCGAATGTTATACTTCGACGCGAGAAAAGCGAGTCTAGTGATTTCAAAATGAGCAGCGCGGCACAACTAATCCACGAAATTCTTCCTGTCGGCATGTTGCAATGCAATTGCCACGTCGTCGGCGATCCCGTCACGCGCCAAGCCGTCGTCATCGATCCCGGCGATGATGTCGACACAATTCTTGAAGTAATCGCGCGCCACAAACTGAAAGTCTGCGCCATTCTGATTACGCACAGCCACATCGACCACATTATTGGATTAAAGAAGATGCGCGAAGCAACCGGCGCGCCAGTGATGATGCATCAGGACGACGTCGCGCTCTACAAGGACATGGAAAAGCAGGCCGAATGGATTCAGTGGGCCACGCCGGAACTCGCCGAAGTTGACGATTTTCTGACCGAAGGAAAATCCGTGAAGTGGGGAAGCTACGAACTTCGCGTGATGCATACGCCTGGGCACACCAAGGGCAGCGTCTGTCTGTATCTTCCGCGTGAAGAAAATATTATTCATTCGACGAGCGCAGCCAGCAATCCGGAAGTGATGCAAGAGCCGGGCCTACTTTTCGCCGGCGACACACTTTTCGAGGGAAGCATCGGACGAACCGACCTGTGGGGCGGCTCGATGAAAGAAATTCTGCGCTCGTTGAAGACGAAATTAATGGCGCTGCCCGACGAGACGATTGTGTTCCCAGGGCACGGCGGCATAACTACGATAGGCGTCGAGCGCGAAACAAATCCATTCTTGCAGCGGGTGTAACTTAAGAGTTTATAGCCCGAGAAAATTTACTGTGCGCGCAAACGCTGCTCACGCTCAACCCGCAATTCTTCCATCACACTCTGAATTAACTCTTTCGCCTTCTGCAATTCTTCCTGAATAATCTGAATATCCATCGTGGGCTTTTCCGGATCTCGGTTGCTGTGGCAGTAGACGCCGTGTTGTCCGACAAATACCATCGCGTTCGTCACGCGGTCCAGTGACACGGCCAATCGTCCGCGATGCCGCCCCAACATTTGTTCGTAATGTTCTAGTTCATCTTTATGTTTCTCGAATGCCGACATTCGCACTCTCCCAACTCGCGAATTATTTCCTCAATTCCACGCTACCGCTTTCGCGCGGCCATCGCAACTCGCGCAACTGTTTGCGCTCACGCAAGCAACGCCCCCACTCTGCATGTGCCGTAAGCCGTATTGCAGCGGAGGAACGCTTCTCGCCACACGTTATGGACGTTCGCCGCATTCGCGCTGGATAATGGGCGCATAGCATTCGAAGTCGCGTTCGCGTGCTATCAGTTTCTGTGAGGGGTCAATGAGACGCTCCGATTTATTGCAGCATTCCGAAAAGCATCATACCGGCCGCACTACGCAAATTGTTTTTGGTGAGCGGCAGCATTTGTTGCGCGTGCTTGATTCGATCGAGAACACCAACGTATCGCGCCCTCGCTTTGAGCAGGAGCGCCGCACTCTCGAACAATTAATTCACGGGCGCACCCAGGAGTTGAATTCCGTGAACGACGATTGGGATTTGAAAGTCGGCATGTTGCTGAGCGCCGACGCCAAGCCCGAACTTCTTGAGAAATTGGCTCGCGAAGCTCCCGAGCATGACTATTATTTACTGCGCCTGATTAGCGAACATCCGCGCGTGACCGCGAAAACTCTAAGCAAGCTCGCGAAGCATCCGTATGCCGCGATTCGAGAGAATGTTGCGCGTCACCCGAATTCGGACGCCGCGACGCTCACCGCGTTATCCAAAGATCGCAGCCAGCCGCTGTGGTATTTGGTGGCGTTCAATCCGAATACTCCGGGACCGTTGCGCGGCAAACTGCAGGATCGGTTGCGCAAACTCGGACAAACACCCGCAAAATAAAAATTCATTTGCGCGTCGCAGTGGGTACCTGAAAGACAGCAGCTTCCTGAAAGCGTAGAATGTCGGCATGTCTGACGAGCCACGTGCAGTACATCCTGCGCAGCACGAAGTTGCAGGCCGCCACGAAGTCGCAGCACATCTGAAAATTCCCGCGTCATTTAATATCACCGATTATTTTCTCTACGTTCCCGCGCTCGCGCATCCGGGCCGCGCCGCAATTCTCGGCGAACCCGCGTCGGTAACCTATGGCGAGCTGGCTAGTTTGACGAAGCGCGTTTCTCTGGCGCTTTCACGAGAGGGAATTGCGCCGGCCGAGCGGGTGCTAATCGTTCTGCCCGACTCAGTGGAATTTATCGCTGCATTTATGGGAGTAGTCGCAATCGGCGCCGTGGCCGTGCCCGTAAATCCAATGGCGCGCGAATCGGATTACGCACATTATCTGGGCGATTCCGGCGCGCGTCTCGCCATCGTGCATGAATTCGCACTCGCGGAATTTATTCCGGCCGCGAAAGGATTTCGCGCGAGTTCGATTGTTGTCGTCGGCGAAAATGTCGCAGGGGAGAAAAGCGCCGCACCCGCGGGAAGTCTTCGCTGGCAGAAATGGCTGCCCGCAAGTGCGGAGCACAAAGCCACACGCAACACTCTTGCGACGGACACCGCGTTTTTCCTCTACACCTCCGGCAGCGGCGGCACGCCGAAGGCCGCCGTCCATCAGCATAAGGACATGCTCGCCACGACGCACAGTTTCGCACGCAGAATTCTCGGCATCAGCGCGGAAGATCGCACCTATTCCGTTTCCAAATTATTTTTCGCCTACGGACTTGGCAACGGAATGTATTTCCCGTTTTCCGCCGGCGCTGCAACTATTCTCGATCCTGAGCGCCCCAAGCCGGAGCGCACCGCCGCGATCTTAATCACATATCGACCAACAATTTTCTTCGCCGTGCCCACGTTTTATTCCGCTCTGCTTCACGCTGCCGAGCAAGGCCTACTCATCGATTTTTCATCGGTGCGTCTCGCAGTCTCAGCCGGCGAACGACTGCCGCCGGAAATTCTGGAAAAATTCAAAGCGCGTTTCGGTCTGGAAATATTGGACGCCATCGGCTCCACTGAAATGCTGCACATGTTTCTTTCGCCAGAGCCCGGACGCGGCCGCCCCGGCAGTTGCGGATTTCCCGTACCGGGCTACGAAGCAAAAATTGTGGACGATGAAGGCGCGCCCGTGCCGCAAGGGGAAATTGGAAATTTGTGGGTGAAAGGTGCCAGCGCATTTTCCGAATATTGGAACATTCCGGAATTAACTGCGCGCACAAAAGTCGGCGATTGGGTGGTAACGGGAGACAAGTTTTTCACCGACGCTGACGGCTACTATCACTACTGCGGCCGCGGCGACGACATGATGAAAGTTTCCGGAATGTGGGTCGCGCCCACTGAAGTCGAGAACACGCTGCTCGGCCATCCCAGCGTCGCGGAAGCCGCCGTCGTCGGAGTGATTGAATCAAGCGGACTGACGCGCCCGCTCGCGTTCGTCGTCATCCCGCCGGACGTTACTCCGACAGACGCGCTCGCCGAAGATCTCCGCCAATTCGTGCGCGGCAAGTTGGCAGGGTACAAGTGTCCCGCGGAAATAAAATTTCTCGACGCGCTGCCGAAAACCGCTACGGGAAAAATTCAGCGATTCCGCCTACGCAGTGGCTCTTCTGAGCAGTCCAATACGCCATAGACAAATTGGCTCTTTACAGGCCATAATAGTGGTGTAAATTGGCCCAGTCGAAAGAGCCAATGCTGCCACTACAATTACAGCTCGAAAGCCACATTCCGCTTTACGTACAACTGCGCGATCAGGTCCGCGCGTTGGTGCATGGCGGAAATCTGCGCGTCGGTGACCGCATTCCCGCCACGCGCGAACTCGCCGTCCAGTTGGGCGTGCATCGCACCACGGTTGCGAACGCGTACGCGGAACTGGAATCCGAAGGCCTCATTCGCGGACACGTCGGTCGCGGAACTTTTATCTGCGGCGAATCCAACATCACAAAAATAACTCCTGCCCCTCCGTCACTGAATGGCGGCGGTGGCGTTCGCTGGGAATCGCTTTTTGCGGACGAGCGCGGTGAAGAATTACTCAGCCGTCTGACTCAGCCCGCAACCGCGGACAGTATTTCTTTCGTTGCCGCGCGTCCTGACAGCAGACTTTTTCCTGTTGCGGAACTTGCTCAATGCTGCCAGACGGTGATGAAGCGCGAAGGCGCGGAAATCCTGCAACTCGGTCCATCCGACGGCTATCCGCAATTGAAAACCGCGCTCGTGGAACTGCTGCGCACCGAAGGCCTCGGTATTAAGGATGAAAATTTATTAATCACCGGCGGCTGCCAGCAAGCGCTCGATCTACTTTGCAAAGCATTTCTACGGCCCGGCGATTCCGTTCTGTTGGAAAATCCAACATATCCCGGCGCAATTGCAATTTTCGCCGCCGCGCGCGTCCGCTGCCTCGGCGTTCCTGTACACACCGAAGTTCAACCCGGCTCTACTCCGGGCGTCGATCTCGCCGCGCTCGAAGCCACACTTCTCTCGAATCGAATTAAGTTGATGATCCTTACGCCGGATTTTCACAATCCCACCGGCACAACTTTGCCGATCGCCGCGCGAAGACGTTTGCTCGAAATCGCCGCGCGCTATCAGGTGCCTATCGTCGAAGATCATATTTACGCGCGTCTGCATGCCGAAGGCGAACGCATGCCGCCGCTGAAACAATTGGATCGCGCGAATCTAGTCATTCAAGTCGACAGTTTTTCCAAATTAGGTTTTCCGGGTCTTCGCGTCGGATGGTGCATCGCGCCGCCAAGTGTCATCGAGCGTCTGCGTCTCGTAAAGCAAACCACGGACCTTCACACCGATCAGCTCGCGCAGGCAATTCTCGCGGAATTTATGCGCCGCGGATCGCTCGCAAAGCACATCACGAAAATGCGCAAAGCGTATGCAAAGCGCCTGAATGCAATGCAATCTGCACTCACCAAACACATGCCGGAAGAAACTCGTTGGACGCGTCCTACAGGTGGAATGTGCATGTGGGTTGAGCTGCCGCCCGGATTCGACTCCAGCGAATTGCTGATTCACATTCGCGAACGAGGCGTTTTGTTCGCGCCCGGCCGTTATTTTTATTTGCAAAATCCGCAGCCGAACACGTTGCGCCTGAGCTTCAGCAATGTGGATGAAAAAGAAATCGCACGCGGCATCGCAACTCTTGCCGACGTGCTGAAGCAAGAAATGCGCAAGCGTCAAAGGGGATCGCGCAGAGTGGAAGGCGCGCGCGTGGCCCTCGTATGAGCGACTCTGTGAGCGAGACAACCCGGAAATTCCCGGCGAAGGCCGATAACGTCTGTTTCGGTTGCGGTGGCGCAAATGCCGCCGGAATGAAATTGGAATTTGAAGCGAACACCGAAACGGGGCACGTGACCGGACGCTTCAAAATTGCAAAAGATTTTCAGGGCAGCATGGGAATGCTGCACGGCGGAATTATCGCGCTGCTGATGGACGAGGCCATGGGAAAAGTTTGCCGCCTAGGCGACGTGCGCGCCGTCACCGCGGAACTTTCCGTGAAATATTTGCGGCCGATCCAAGTGGAACAGGAAATTGTCGTCGAAGCCTTTCAAGTGAAGCGCCAAGGGCGAGACATGTATCATGAAAGCACGATTTCAGACGTGCGTGGCAAAGTGCTCGCGCGCGGCACAGGCCGGTTCGTAGTGATCAATCCAGCCGATTTTGCGAAGCGGGATTCGTAGTCGTTACATCAAACTGCTACACATTTTGTAAGGCATTCATTATTAAAAGGCGAAGGAGAATGAAATGGCAAAGCTCAATGGACGGAGCAACGGAAAAAATAATGGCAAGTCGAACGGCAAGCCCAGCGTGAAAGCGGAACCGCGCGCTCTCGGTGAAGTCGTGGAAGTTTCGCGCATCGTGAATAATGACGCGAATCTCTGGCGCGTGAAAGTCGGCCTCGCCGAAATGCTGAAGGGCGGCGTCATCATGGACGTCACCAACGTCGAGCAGGCGAAAATCGCCGAAAAAGCCGGAGCCTGCGCGGTGATGGCGCTCGAACGCGTCCCCTCCGACATTCGCAAAGAAGGCGGCGTGGCGCGCATGGCGTCCACCAAAATTATTCGCGAAATTATGGATACCGTCAGCATTCCGGTGATGGCCAAAGTTCGCATCGGACATTTCGCCGAAGCGCAGGTTCTCCAAGCGCTCGAAGTGGATTTCATTGACGAGAGCGAAGTGCTCACGCCGGCCGACGAAGAAAATCACGTTTGGAAACACGATTTCCGCGTGCCCTTTGTTTGCGGCGCGCGCAACTTGGGCGAAGCGTTGCGGCGCATTGCCGAAGGTGCCGCAATGATTCGCACCAAAGGCGAGGCCGGCTCCGGAAATATTGTTGAGGCTGTGCGCCACATTCGCGCGATCGTCAGTGAAATGCGCCGCATCACAACTCTTCGCGGCGATGAACTCGTCCGCGTATCAAAAGATTTGGGCGCTCCTCTCGAATTGATTCGCCAAATTGCCGAAACAGGAAAGCTGCCCGTCCCGAATTTTTCAGCGGGCGGAATTGCAACTCCGGCCGACGCCGCGCTCGTCCGCCAACTCGGCGCCGAAGCAGTTTTCGTTGGCTCTGGAATTTTCAAGTCGTCCGATCCTGAAGTTCGCGCAAAAGCAATCGTGAAAGCGGCCACACACTTCGACGATCCGAAGGCCGTGCTTGAAGCCAGTGAAGAACTTGGCGAAGCGATGAAGGGTTTGGACATCCGCCAGATGGATGAAAAAGACATGCTGCAAACCCGCGGCTGGTAGGACGTTTGCAAACGCATCACTACACTTCGCAAATAAAATTGGTGTCCAATGAAAGTCGGCGTGCTCGCAGTGCAGGGAGATTACGAAGCGCACGCGTCCGCGCTAAAACGCGCTGGCGCGGAAGCGACGTTCGTCCGCACCGTCGCCGACATGAAGGGAATTGACGCGTTAATCCTTCCCGGCGGCGAAAGCAGCACGCAGCTCCAATTCCTGCAGGAAGAAAAACTCGATAGAGCCATCGCCGATTTCGCGCGCAATGGCGGCGCAATACTCGGCACATGTGCCGGAGCAATTCTTCTGGCGCGCAGGGTTCATGGCCCCGATCAAAAATCACTTGGACTTTTGGACGTCATAATCGAGCGCAACGCCTACGGCCGACAGCTCGCCAGTCACGTCACCGAAGAAAATTCCACAATAAGTGATCGTCCGCTGGAAATGGTTTTCATCCGCGCGCCAATTATCGAAAAAATGGGACGCAAAGTAGAAGTCCTCGCGAAATCCGAAGGCCATCCAGTTCTCGTTCAACAGGGCCGTATCCTGGCCGCAACATTTCATCCGGAGTTGACTTCCGACCCCACTGTCCACGAGTATCTTCTTCGTGTAGCCCGGAACGGAAAATAGGACGGAAAATAAATTGAATCCTGCAAAACGATATCGAGTCCTCTTCGTCTGCCTGGGAAATTCCTGCCGCAGCCCCATGGCCGAAGCTATTGCGCGTCAAACCGCGTCGGACGTAATCGTCGCCGCCAGCGCAGGAACAATGGCGCTAGGCTTCGTTGCTCCGCCAACTCTTCGCGTGCTTGAAGAACGCGGCATGAAAATCGAAGGCCTCAGCTCCAAACCAATCACTCGCGAAACTCGCGCCAATGCGGAGATCATCATTAATATGACAGGTAGTCCCGCAAAGCGCGTTTTCTCCGCAGAAGAATCGAAAACGGAAGATTGGCTCGTCACCGACCCGTACGGCGAGCGCGTCGAAGCTTATCGCGATACTTATGATGAAATTGAAGCGCGCATGACGGAATTTGCCGCGCGTCTTCGGGCGCGTCGAACCTCATCTGCCGAAGCACCGGTACGCGGAAAATAAAGGAGATCTTTTGCGGCGCGAAACCACCAGCGTTTCTCAGGAAGATTACCTGAAGGCAATCTGGGAGATGCTCGAAGAGGAAGAAATTCCCATCAGCGCTCGTGTCGCCGAGCAGCTTGGTGTTACTCCGCCCGCCGTAACTGCTGCGCTCAAACGCATGACACGCGACGATTACTTGCGCATCGATCGCAACGGACACATCCGCCTCACCGCCAAGGGACGCGGTATTGCGCAGCATCTTGCGTTGCGTCACCAACTCGCCGAAAAACTTCTCACCGAAATTATTGGCCTCGATTGGGCCAAGGCTCATGACGAAGCTGAGCGCCTCGAGCACGCCATCTCTCCGGAAGTGGAAGCGCTGCTGCTCGCGCGTTTCGGAGCAGACGGAACTTGTCCTCATGGCGTTCCACTCTTCGGCGGACTAGCAAAACTTCGCCGACGCGACGGCGCCGTCCAGCTCAGCGGAATCACCGCAGGCTCGACAGTAGAAATTCTCTGCGTCTACGAACGCGATCCGAAATTCCTGCTCTTCCTAGCAGGACTAAAACTAAAGCCTGGTGTTCGCCTCCGCGTTTCGCGCCGCGAATACGATCAAACAATGTTGCTCGCCGTAAACGGAAAGAAAATCCATCTCGGCGCCCCAGCCACCAGTCGCATCTGGGTCCGCAAATTGCCATCGTAATCCGCCTTTGGTTTCGTGGGGGCGGGTCCGCGACCCGCCCGCCTCCAATCGACCAATCTTCAAAGTCTCCGCCCGCCGGGCGTCGCCCCCGCTTGAAATTTCCCTCCCAGCGGGTGTAACGTCCTAAGCCTCGGCACGACCCACCGCTGCAAATCGAAGGGAGCCCACGATGGCTACAGCAGTCACGGCACCGTCCATGGATTCAGCAGTATCAAGTTTCATTGATCGCAAACAAAAACTTCTTATCAACGGAAAATGGGTTGAAGCCGCATCCGGCAAAACTTTTTCGAGCTATAACCCCGCAACCGGCGAAGTGCTCGCCACCATCGCCGAAGGCGATCGCGAAGATATCAACCGCGCTGTCATCGCAGCCCGCGCCGCATTTGAAACAGGCCCGTGGTCTAAAATACCGCCCGCCGGACGCGCAAGATTAATCTGGAAGCTCGCCGACCTTCTCGAAAAGCACGCGGAAGAATTCGCGCAATTGGAATCACTCGATAACGGCAAGCCGCTCACCGTTGCCCGCGCCGCTGACGTTCCGCTCTCGATCGAGCATCTGCGTTATCATGCCGGATGGGCCACGAAAATCGAAGGTAATTCGATTCGCCTCGCCCTGCAAGATCCCGCGAAGTTTCACGTATACAGCTCACGCGAGCCGGTCGGCGTTGTCGGTCAAATTATTCCCTGGAATTTTCCGTTGTTGATGGCAGCATGGAAACTTAGCCCCGCGCTCGCAGCCGGATGCACGGTGATTCTGAAGCCGGCGGAACAAACTCCGCTTACCGCGCTTCGTCTCGGTGAACTCGTTCAGGAAGCCGGATTTCCGGACGGCGTCGTCAATATCGTTACAGGTTTTGGCGAAGCAGGCGCCGCTCTTTCCGCGCATATGGACGTGGACAAAGTCGCGTTCACCGGTTCGACGGAAGTCGGCAAACTAATCGTGAATGCTGCCACCGGAAATTTAAAGCGCGTGTCGCTCGAACTCGGCGGAAAATCTCCAAATGTGGTTTTCGACGACGCCGATATTGACGCCGCAATTCCCGGCGCCGCCAGCGCAATCTTCTTCAATCAGGGCCAAACCTGCTGCGCGGGTTCACGTCTGTTCATAGAGAAAAAGAGCTTCGACAAAGTTGTCGATGGCATATCGCAAATCGCGGAAAAAATCCAGGTCAAGCAGGGATTCGATCCGGAAAGCCAAATGGGTCCGCTGGTGTCCGAGGAGCAACTGAACCGCGTTTGTGGCTTCCTCGAGTCCGGCGTTCAAGAAGGCGCTAAAGCTACCACGGGCGGTTCACGTCACGGCGATAAGGGCTATTTTGTGAAGCCCACCGTGCTCGTGAACACGAATGACAAAATGAAAGTGGTGCAGGAAGAAATTTTTGGGCCGGTCTTGGTGGCAACTCCATTCAGCGACCTGAACGAAATCGCTGCGCGCGCCAACGATTCCGTCTACGGTCTAGCCGCCGGCGTCTGGACGCGCGACATCAAGAAAGCGCACGGCCTCGCCGCGAAACTCCGTGCCGGCACGGTGTGGGTCAACTGTTACAACGTATTTGATCCCACCATGCCGTTTGGTGGATACAAACAATCGGGCTGGGGACGCGAAAGCGGCCACGGCGTAGTGGACCACTACACGGAAACAAAGTCAGTCTGCTGCAAACTGTAATTCCGGTAATCTGAAATCCGGCGTCGCGCGATGAAGATATTTTTCCATCATGCGGCGCCGGATTTTTCTTTTCATCGGCGCAACAGGTATCATCGTCCGCGGCGGAGGAAGAATGATTGCTGTTTTCCGTGACCGTGCCGGCAAAAAATGCTCAGCGTCCTAAAATTCTACTGGCTCTCCTGCAAAGGCTACCGCCTTCGACCCTGGCGCAGCCCGTACATCCGCTGGCGCATGGAAACTTTCTTCGGCCCCGAGGCCGCTCCCACCGACGCTCGCACTTTTTTCCGCCTGACCTGGCGCGAACACGCGCGCCTACTAAAATTTTTTCGCTGGGCTGAAATTCGCCGCGAAGAAATGCGCCGTAAGCGCCCCGTCTAATCCCTGAAGCGTTCCACAATAAATCCGCTTCCTATCTTCTATAGAAGTTAGGCTTGATGTAATATGGCGCCCACGTGATCCAATCAAGGAGCCCAGCCGTGAAAATGTTTCCGCGCATTCTTATGTGTTTCGCAGCATTAATGTCAGCGCAGGTGTGCTTAGCGCAAGCCAAGGACGCTGAGGGCTGCAAAGATTCTCCGCTCATCAGCCGTTTTCCGGGCAGCGTACTGACAAGCTGCAAGGACAAAGAGGACGACAGCTTCAAATTCACTCTCGACAAGGGCGGCCCGAAGACAGTCGAAGGTGAATTCCATGAGATCGTTTATCAATTTCCGAGCACCGCATCCAAGGCGCAAGTTGTTCGCAATTTGAATACCGCCATCCGGAAAGCCGGCTATACGATGGTTTATGACTCCGGCGATTACGGCGATTTCACAGGACACATGGGAAAGACCTGGATTCAGATCGAAATTGGCGGTGGCGGCGGAATTAAGGAAACAATTGTTATTGAAACGCAACTCACTCAGGACGTCGTGGCCAATGCCGCGGCGCTTGGAGGCAGCCTTGCCAGCAGCGGCCACACTGTCGTGAATGGAATTTTATTCGACACTGGAAAAGCCGACGTAAAGCCAGAATCCTCAGCAGCGCTCGACGAAGTTGCAAGTTTACTGAAGGGCGACGCGAAACTAAAACTCTACGTTGTTGGCCACACGGACAACGTCGGCGTACTCGCGTCGAATATGGATCTCTCCAAACGCCGCGCCGCAGCCGTCGTTCAATTGCTCATCACTAAATACGGCATTGCAGCCGACAGACTGTCACCGTACGGCGACGGCCCGTACGCGCCACTCGTGTCAAACGACACTGAAGATGGACGCACCGCCAATCGCCGCGTCGAATTAGTCAAACAATAAAGTTGGAAGAAAAACAATGGACGCCGCTGTAACTAGCCAGCGGCGCCCTATTTTTGCGCAATGTTTTTATTTCGATTTTGTTTTTGCAGCAGGCCCCGGCGTTTCCGGCAATAAATCAGTATTGAAAATATCCGTCACCGTCTTCCAACTTCCGTTGGTCTGCTTCTTCCAAACCTCCACATATTTTCCGTGGTCCAACACAGTTTTTCCCTGCGAATCCTTCGACGCCATTTGATATACGCCAATCACGTAAGCCAAATCGCTCGACTTTGAAACTTCAATCTTAGTCGGCTGCCAGGCAATTGAATCGACGGAGCCGAGAAGCCCCGCCCACGCCGTGTGAATCGCCGTCTTGCCCGATTGAATTGCTGTGTTCGGCGGCAAAAGGGAAGCGTCGTCTGCGTAATAGGAAACCGTCCCTTCCAAATCTTTCGCCGCAGCCGCAGCGGACCACTTCACATCCAGCTCTCGAACCGCACTCTCATCCGCCACGCGCGTATCCGCTGGCACTTGCTGCCCGCATCCCGACGCAAACAAAATCACTGCCGCACACGCGCAAAAAAACGGCGCGAATTTTCTCTGACTCAACGAATTACCGTGCATCAGTTATTCCCCCTGGCGTCGAATTCTATAGCAAGCGCAATGGCCGCGCACTACTCGAAACGCTCGAGCGTCATTCGTTGACGTGCAGACGGCCTGCCCTTACTATGGGGCGGCTTAAAGCCGCTCAATCTCCGAATGATCGACCAAATTATTTCTCACTATCGCATCGTCGAAAAACTCGGCGGCGGTGGCATGGGCGTGGTTTACAAAGCGGAAGACACGCGCCTGCACCGGTTCGTCGCGCTGAAATTTCTTCCCGATGACGTTGCGAAAGATCCGCAAACGCTCGAGCGTTTCCGCCGCGAAGCGCAAGCCGCATCCGCGCTGAACCATCCAAACATCTGCACCATTCACGACATCGGTGAAGATCAAGGCCGCCAACATATCGTAATGGAGTTTCTCGAAGGCAGCACGCTGAAGCATCGCATCGAAGGCAAACCGCTTTCGCTCGATCAATTGGTGGATTTCAGTTCGCAAATTGCAGACGCGCTCGACGCCGCGCACTCCGCCGGAATTGTTCATCGGGACATGAAGCCCGCGAATCTGTTCATCACCAAACGCGGCCACGCAAAAGTTCTCGATTTCGGCCTCGCCAAAGTTACCGGCAAACCGTCGTCTCAGCAGACAGAACAGGACGGCGCGACTCTCGCAACAGAAGCCGTCAGTCCCGCGAATCTCACCAGCCCCGGAACAGCGCTCGGCACCGTCGCGTATATGTCGCCGGAGCAAGCGCGTGGCGAAGATCTTGATGCGCGCACCGATTTATTTTCTTTCGGCGCAGTGATCTATGAAACCACCACCGGCAAGCAACCTTTCACCGGCAATACTTCGGCCGTAATTTTTGACGCTATCTTAAATCGCGCGCCTATCGCGCCCGTCCGCCTGAACCCGGACTGTCCTCCGGAACTCGAGCGCATCATCAACAAAGCACTCGAGAAGGACCGCGATCTTCGGTATCAAGTGGCTTCGGAAATGCGCGCGGACCTCAAGCGCCTGAAGCGTGAAATTGAGTCCGGAAGGACGTCTGCGGTTCCCGCTGCCACATCATTTTCAACTACGTCTGCTTCCTCGCCTTCCGGCCCGCAAGTATCCGCTTCCGCGGTGCAATCAGATTCGCAACGCCCCAACCGCGAATCCGAATCCGGAAATTCAGCAGCAACCGTGCGCCCCGATAAAGCTCATTATCGTGATGCGAGAATGACCGCATCACTAATCGTCCTCGTCGCAATTGCCGCGGCAGGTTTTTGGTATTGGCGCAGCCGTTCCAGCGCGCCGCAAATCGGTTCCATCGCCGTAATCCCATTTTCAACTTCAGGCGGCACCGCCGAAACCGATTTCGTCAGCGACGGAATCACCGAATCATTAATCGACAGCCTCGCCCATGTTCCCGACCTCAAAGTAAAATCCCGCAACTCCGTTTTCCGCTACAAAGGCAAAGAAGTTGACGCCCAACAAGTGGGGAAGGAATTGACCGTCGACGCGCTCCTTACCGGACGTGTCGTTCAGCACGGAGACACAATTCAAGTCAGCGCAGACCTCACCAACGTTCAGGACAATACGGAAATTTGGGGCCAGCACTACGAGCGCAAAGCGTCCGACATCATCGCGCTGCAGGAGCAAATTGCCGGCGACATCGCCGGAAAACTTCGCTCGAAATTAAGTGGCGCGGAAAAAAGTCAGGTCACCAAGCAAGGCACTCAAAATCCAGAGGCTTATCAGCTCTATGTAAAGGGCCGCTACTACTGGAATAAACGCACCGCCGCCGATATTCAGACCGCAATTTCCTATTTCAATCAGGCAATCGATAAAGATCCCGGTTACGCACTCGCATATTCAGGACTAGCCGACGCCTATAGCGTGCTGATTGTTTATGGCAGCGCTGCCACCGAGGTTGTACCCAAGGCAGATGCCGCGGCCAAGAAAGCTCTGGAGCTCGATCCCTCGCTCGGGCACCCGCATGCGGTTCTGGGCGCCAGCAAGAACGAATATTACTTGGACTTCACCGCCGGCCAAGCTGAGTATAGAAAGGCGTTGGAGCTGGATCCGAGTGACGCAACCGCGCATCAATGGTTTGCCGAGGACCTCGCCGCCTTCGGCGGGCATTCAGAGGAAGCGATCAAAGAAGCCAATCTTGCGCGCCTACTCGATCCGTTATCTCCAATCATCGGCGTCGCACAAATGGAAGCCTACCGATCAGCCGGGCAATTCGACAAAGCTGTCGAGATTGGCCAGAAATCGGTCGCTGAAAATCCGACGTTTGGCCCGCCGCATTTGTATTTGGCGCGTTTGTATTGGTTCCAGCATAAATATCCAGAGGCGATCCAAGAATTTAAGGCTGCCGCTCAATTGATGGGCGACAAGAACGGCGCCGAGTTCGCGGCCGGATTAGATTCAGGCTACCGATCGAACGGGTGGCAAGGCGCGCTGCGCAAGGGAATTGAGGTTTCACTGGTTCAGCGTAAAGCCAAAACTGCATACGTATCTCCGACAAGCATCGCGGAGCTCTATGCTGAATTGGGCGACAAAGATCACGCTTTCGAGTGGCTTAACACTGCGTCTCAGGAGCGCGACTTTGCGGTAAGTTCCATCCGCACCGACTTCCTGCTTGATTCTCTGCGCTCCGATCCGCGCTACGCCGAACTCGTCCGAAAAATCGGTCTTCCGCAATAGAAGCGCCCACGCTGTATTCACAACTCAACTCTGAATTAGAATATCCGTGCGTTCCAATTCACTCGCACGAGGCACCCGCGCATGACACCCTCACCGGACAACGGCCTAATCCACGTCAGCACTCCTTACTCAGTCCCAGAAACTGTCCAGCGTCCCGAGTCCATTCTCCGCGCCAAAAATCTCACCATCTTCGCGCTCATCGACCACAGCGGCGAAGCCGCAAAAGTCGGACTCACCATGCGTCCCACCCAACTAATTATTTTCGGCAGCCCGAAAGCAGGCACGCCAATGATGGTCGCCTCTCCTACTCTAGCAATTGATTTGCCGCTGAAAGCGCTCGTGTGGCAAGACGCCGAAGGAAAAGTTTGGCTCTCCTACAATGCCTCCGAATATTTGAAGCGCCGCCACCACATTCCAGACGATCTGCTAAATAACATCTCAAGTGTTGCCGCCCTACTTGCAACCGCTGTAGAGTGAGCCAGGATTTTCATCACCTTTATTCGGGGAAATATTGGAGGAGAAAATGTGCAGCTTTAAGACGTTGCTCGCGTTGGGCGTGATGGTCTGTTTGCTTGCCGGCGCCGAGGTCATTTCATCTCAGGAAAAAACACATTCACAGGCATCAGCAACTGAAAAAATGCTCTGGGACATGGAACACGCATACTGGCATTACGTTCAGGATAACGATCTGCGTGCTTACCGCGCGCAATGGCACGAGAATTTCATCGGCTGGCCCTCCGTCAGCGTTGCGCCTGTGAACAAAGCTCACATCACGGATTGGATCACCTCGCAAACGAGCGATGGTATGTCATTCAAGCCCGGAGAGTTCAAGGAGGCAGGGATTAAAGTCACCGGGAACAACGCGGTGACGTATTACTGGATGACATTTAGTTGGGTAGACAAGAATGGCAAGGGCGATGCGCACAAAACGCGTCTGACCCACACGTGGCTCAAGGAAGGAAATTAGTGGCGGATTATCGGCGGTATGTCCATGCTGGAACCCGCCACTCCCTAGGCCGTAGTCAATTCACCGGCGTCCGCATACGCGTCTCCGGCGTGGTGCACATATATTTTTTGTACGCGCAAAGGTCGTTCAGCAAATCTTTCGACTCCGAAATAATTTTCTCTTTCTCCGTTTCGCCCACCAGCATGATAATCACGTCGTCGCGCCCCGGACTCATGCTCAGCATAAACGGATACATCCCGAATCCCGCGCCGCCGATATCCTTATTCTTCACTCCCGGCGCGTAAAACATGTAGTGCGGCATGTTCATCGTCTGCGGATCGGGTCGTGACGTAAATCCCCGCATCACCGGAGCAATCATATATGCAATTCCGTTCCGCGCCGGATTCGGCGCAGCGGCCGTCCCAAATCTTTTTGTCACTTCGGCGTTCACGTGAGGCGAATCCATTCCGCGCGCCCTCAACTCCGCCGCGTAAATATAATCTTGCAGCAACGTCTTCGATCCTTCCGCGTCAAAGCACACCGCCCACGCAATATCGTCCCGAAATGCTGCGTCCGCAAATTGCCAGTCCGTGCGCACCACGATGCAGCTCACCCCATTCGTGCCTTGGTGATGCAGCACAAATCCCTTCGCCGGATCCAATACATAAGTCGTAGCGCCATCACGCAAATGCGGCGGTGCGGCGCTCAGCGCGAATCGCACCTCCAGCGCCTCCGGCATGCGCTCCAGTTTTGCGGACGCAACTTCCGTTTGCGCGTCCATCTTCTTCATCTGTGCAAAGCAACTCGTGCTTATCATCAAGCTTAGAATCACAATTCGCCGTGCGATTCTCATGCTTTCTCTCCTTTTGTGAATTTTAGAAATTATCACTCAACAAAACTATTTTGCTTTTGCAATCCGTTTCAGCAACTCTTCCACCACATCAAAATCAATCTTCTCCGGCTTCGTAAAATTCACGCAACCTTTCCCCTTTTTCTCGCCAGAAAGTTTCGCGCGCAAATCTTTCACCGCCGGCGATCCGCACCCGTAAATCGAAATGTATTGTTTCTGACTCGCAAACGCGAACGCCATCGCTCCGTTGCGTTTGTAAACAGGCATCCCGTATTCGATCGACTCGTCAAATCCAACCAAATGTTTTTTGGAAAGTGTCCACAACTTCGTAATCGCCGCGCGCCGTTCTTCCGGCACCTCCGCGATATATTCCTTTACGTCCGCCGCTTTGCTGATCATCGCCGTCCCTCCTGTGCGCCAGATTCTACACGTTTACCGTCATTGCGAAAACGCAATCAAGCGTCGCGCGGCTTTTCGTTGACTCGCGAATGCACCATCCATAAAATCAAGCCGCCTAAGTCACATTTATCTTCGGATGATCGCCTGCTTTCTGGAGGGAGTCTTTGGACAACGTTCTGCAGTTGGAACTCCGCCACACTGGAGAAATTCTCCGCCTCCGCCGGATCCGCAACTCCGCCGGCGAAATTATTTTGTCCATCGACGGCAGTTTGCCGCCACACGCCGGTGGCCCTCCGCTGCACATTCATCTCCTGGAAGCGGAAGCTCTCACCGTGAAAGCTGGAACTCTCGGAGCCAGCGTCGGAAAAAATAAGATCCAGGTATCGACCGGAGGGAGCGCAGTATTTCCCGCCGGGGTCGTCCACACCTGGTGGAACGCCGGCGAAGACCTCCTGGAATTGAGCGGACACGTAACCCCGACCGTCGATTTGGATCGTTATCTCCAGGCGATATGGGCAGTGCTCAATGCCAGCTCGTCCGGCCGGCCATCGATCTTTTATCTCGCTCACGTATTGTGGCGCCATCGTCACTCGCAAACGATTACCCGGCCGCCGCGATTCGTTCAGCGAGTTTTATTTCCAGTAATTTTATTTGTTGGCCGCGTTCTCGGCAAATATCGCGGAGATGCATGGCCCGGCTCGCCTGCATCCTGTCCGGGCGCTCCGGAAGTGGAAGTTGCAGCCGATTAGCTGGCGCTTATCACCATGCGAGTAGCACCGACACTCTCGTCGGTGCAAGTCAGTTCAAGCCACCAATGTGTCCGTGCTGCACAGACCTCCAGCAAACTGCGCACCTGCCCGTACATCACCAATAACGATTGACCGTGTCTTTCCCGTCATCCCGACCAGCAAATCCATAGCTTCGCCGTCACCAACTCCGCAAAATAAAAACCGGAGGCAGCCACATCCGTGCGCCGAATAATTCTGTTGTGCGTCGTACTCGCAGCGATCGTCGTCGGAACGTGGCTATGGTGGCGCAGCTCCTCACCGCAGCAGCCGTCCGGTGTAACTGCGATTCCGACGATCATCAAGCACCCGGAAAATTTCGCGAGCCGCACATTCGATCCCGCAAATCCTTCACCCGATATGCCGCAACTCACAGGTGATGAACTTGCCGTCTGCGATACAAATTTTCTATCCAACGCAAACGTCGCCGGTGAAGCTCATGAAACAGACGCCACGCACGCCATCCTCACCGTCACCGGCGTCAACGTAAATCTTGAGCTCGACATCACAATTTGGGTGCCCAACGCCGCATCCGATCACGTGATCGAACATGAACAAGGCCATCGCGAAATTTCAGAACATTTTTACGCAACGGCCGACAAACTCGCCGCGAAAATCGCCTCCGAATACATCGGAAAGAAAATTCTAGTGACCGGCGCCGATTTGCGCGGCGAAATTAGCAAAACACTTCGCCAAATGGGCGCCGACATCACCGAACAATACGGCAGGGAATTGAATCCAAATCCAACGCAACTCCGCTACGACTCCATCACCGATCACAGCCGCAATGACGTCTCGGCAAAAGACGCCGTCGCTCAAGCCCTCAGCGAGAGTCCCGCCGCTTCAACCAGACTCCGTCAAGTCGAAAACGCTCTCGCGCTCGGTTCACGTAGGGGCGGTTCCGTGACCCGCCCGCCTCCCAACTAGCAGACGCCCCAGTCCATATGCCTTCCCTGCATTGGTTGCGCAAACGCAAATTCTCACCTTGACATTCGAGTGGAGTCTTTGTATCCTCCGCCTAGAATGTCTACTAAAGAACAATCCGACCGTATCGAAATGCTCCAAGGCACTCTCGACCTTCTCATCCTCCGCACGCTCCTGCTCGGCCCAACTCACGGCCACGCTATCGCGAAGGCCATTGAATTTAATTCCGACGACGTCCTCCAGGTCGAACAAGGCTCTCTCTATCCCGCGCTCCACCGGCTCATCAAGCGCGAATGGATTTCTTTCGAGGTCGGTACCTCCGAAAATAATCGTCAGGCAAAATTTTATCGGCTCACCGCAAAGGGCCGCCGCCAGCTGATCGTCGAAACCAGCAAGTGGGACAAACTCGCTCGCGCCATCGGACAAATTCTTCGTCCGGCGGAACAGGAAGGTGAAGTATGAGTATTCGCAAACGCATGTTGAATGACATGGATCAGGACATCAGCGAGCACATCGCCCGCGAAACGCAGGACAACATCGATCGCGGCATGGCGCCCGACGAAGCACGCTTCGCCGCTCTGCGAAAATTCGGCAATGTCGGCGTGGTAAAAGAAAATACGCGCGAAGTGTGGAGCGTCGTTTGGGTTGAGCAATTAGGAAAGGACCTTCGCTTCAGCCTGCGCATGTTGCGCAAAAATCCCAGTTTCACGCTCGTCGCCATTCTTACTCTGGCTCTCGGAATCGGCGCAAACGCCGCTATCTTCAGCCTCGTTCGGGGAGTCCTTCTGCGCCCCCTCGTGAATCGCGACGAGAATCGCCTCATCTACGTTCGCCAAAGCGCCGCAGGTCTTAATGTCGACGACATAGCATTCTCCGTCCCAGAAGTGGAGGATCTCCGCGCCGGCGTTAAATCCGTTTCCGAATTTGGCGAGTTCTCCCAGAACAATTTCACTCTGCTCGGCCTCGGCGATCCTCGCGTCGTTCGCGCCGGTATCGTTGATGGTTCTTATTTTGAAGTCGTCGGCCTGCATCCCGTTCTCGGGCGTCTGCTGGACATGCGCGACGACGGCCCCAAAGCCGAAGGCGCGGTAGTACTCACATATCATTTCTGGACCGACGTCCTCAAAAGTGATCCCTCCGTCATCGGCAAAACCGTTCGTCTTGACGGTATTTTCGGGATGCGCCCTGCCACCGTTGTCGGAGTCCTTGAGCCGTCCATCCCGTATCCCGCCGAGACTGAAATCATGTCCAACGTCGTCACCAGCCCGCATCATCTTTCCGCCACCATGGTCCAGGGCCGCGTTCATCGTATGACGGAACTTTTCGGCCGCCTCGCTCCAGGCGTAACTCTCGAGCAAGCCCGCGCCGAACTCACCGGCGTCTTCGCAACAATGACCAAAGATCATCCGTCTGATTATCCCAAGCAAGACCGCAACGGTATTGACGCCAAACTTCTGCGCGAACAAATCACTTCCAGAGCGCGAACTGTTCTTCTCGTTCTCCTCGCTGCATCCGGACTCATTTTCATCATTGCCTGCTCCAACGTCGCGAACTTAATTCTTGCGCGCACCGTTCGCCGCGAAGGCGAACTTGGTATTCGCGCCGCTCTCGGCGCCAGCACTGGTTCGCTTCGCCGTACTCTACTCGCGGAAAATCTTTTGCTGTGCGGAGCGGGCGCCGCGCTTGGCGTTCTGATCGCGCGGCCGATGGTAGCCGTTCTCGCGCGTTACGCTTCGCGATTTTCTGTTCGTGCCTTGGATCTCAAAGTGGATTCGACCATGCTCTGGGTCGGCGCGGGACTCGCGCTGCTTGCGGCGGTTCTGCTAGCGTTCGTTCCGCGCCTGCCCTCGGCAAATGCCTCCCAGGGAATTACCCACGCCGCCGGCGGCACGCGCGTAGCGGGCGGAACCAATCGACGCCTTCGCATTTTCGCAATGGTCCAAATCGCCGCGTGCTTTGTGCTTCTTGCGGGCGCCAGCATGCTGGTAAAGACGCTTCTTTCTCTGCAATCCGCGCAGACCGGTCTGGACAT
This sequence comes from uncultured Acidobacteriota bacterium, assembly GCA_963778235.1. Lineage (GTDB taxonomy): Bacteria > Acidobacteriota > Terriglobia > Acidiferrales > UBA7541 > DASTCZ01. The sequence goes on from CAVZTQ010000002.1 coordinate 98,456, forward strand.
GCATCATGTGCTCACGTTTAACATGCCCGTAACCACCTATGGAAAAACTGAGGACCAGAACGCCAGTTTCTACCGCGAAACTCTTCGCCGCATTCAGGCAATTCCTGGCGTGGACGCTGTCTCCATCGGTTCTGAAATTCCCTGGCGCGACGCTGGTCAATTCGGTTCCGGTGTGCACTTCACTGCCGACGGACAAGTTCACGGCACTCCGGAGCAAGATCCGCGCGGTCACTTCCGCACCGTTACTCCGGGATTTTTCGCTTCACTCGGCGTTCCCATCCTCGCTGGCCGCGATTTCAATGACTCCGATCGCCGCACTTCCGAGCCTGTCGTCATCATTAGCCAAACGGTTGCCCAGCGCACGTTCCCGAATCGCGATGCCGTCGACCGCCACGTGATCTTGACCGATCCCGTAATTAAATTTATTCCCGGATTTAACACCGCCACAGCGCGCATCGTCGGCGTCTCTGCCGACGTGGACGACGAGCACGTTGTTCCCGGCCAAATCATGACCCTCTACTATCCGTTCGAGCAGGTAATGTTCGGCGGCAGATTGTTTGTGCACACCAGCGCCGATCCTTACTCGCTAGTTAAGCCCATCACGCGCGTCGTGCGCGATATGTCCGCCGACCAGCCGCTCGAGAGCGCCGCCACGCTCGCCGACGTCCGTGCAGAAGTTCTCACTCCCGACCGCCTCAACACTTTCGTCTTTGGCGGATTCGCTCTCGTCGCGCTCGTCATCGCAGTCGTCGGAGTCGCCGGAGTTCTCGCATTTTCGGTCAGCGCTCGCACACGCGAATTTGGAATTCGCATCGCGCTCGGTTCGCAACCCTATCAGCTATTGAAGGGCGTAATTGTCGAAGGTGTCGTGATGGCAGGCTTAGGAATTATCGCAGGCGGAGCGGCAGGATACGCGTTGGCTCGTCTCGCCGGAAGTTATTTCCAGGACGTGCATATGCCCGGCGCAATCGTCGTCGGCGTCTCGGCATTACTCTTGCTGGCCGCGGCCGTAATCGCTTCTGCGCTGCCGGCAATTCGCGCCGCCCGTGTTGACGTGATCCAAGCCCTTCGCGCGGAATAAAATCTGAAATTGTTTTCACCGGCGGGCAGTCCTGCGGCGCTAAACAATATATGCGGCGTCTAGCGCTAAGTAGGAAAACCGAGGTGCCACTCATGCTCAACCGAATCTTCCCGAAGCAGTTCGACAATCACTATCGCGGGCAAAAAGTTGCCGTCTGGCTTTTTGCGCTCCTCACGTTGATGAACACCGTGATTTCCCTTGTCGCCATTTTCAAAGCCGATGGCGCCTTGCAGTCCGTCGACGGAATTCCGCTCGACACTTATGGCTCGTCCGCCGCCCAAGCCGTAATCGGAATCGTAGCTGTCCTCGGACTCGCCAGACTCCTGCTCTGCGTCATCTTCTTCATAGCGTTCATTCGCTACCGCGCCATGATTCCGCTCATGTATGTCCTGCTCGTCAACGACTGGCTCGCGCACAGGGGAATCGGAATAATTAAACCCATCGCCCGCAGCGGTGTCCCCGCAGCACATTACGTCCCCTTCGCGCTTCTCGCAATCAGCGTGATCGGCCTGATCCTCTCCCTGACCGGAAAAAATTATTCGCAAACGCAAAGCCCTCCCTCGGTCTGAATACATTTACTCTTCGACGAATCGATAGCTGCCGTGGCTGTCGTAGTCGATTCCGTGCTTTTTCTTCAGCTCTTGAATGTACTTCAGCGTTGTTTGGTTGTGGGGCCCGACGCCGTCATTTGTATGGAGCAGTATTTCTTCCAGGCAACTATTCACGCTCATGCGATTGTGCGCGGCCAAATCATTCAGCAGAGCAGCGAGGCGCTTTTCGAGGCGTACCGGAACATCTACGCGCTGAATCTTGATTGGTGTCCCGGCATTGAACAAGTGGTGCCCAAAGGAAAGGTAGTATCCATGTAAGTCGCGGACGGCGTAATCGCGAATTCCGTATTCACGGTCGTCGATCGGTGTCGCGATTTCCACGCCATTGTCGCGATGGAATTCGTACAGCTCGTCGGCATTTCCGACAACGAATGAAACCGTCCAGCCCTTTGGGTCGGGCGCGCCCTTCTGCAAGAACATCTGCACGTTGCCGAGGTTGACCCCTGCGAATGTCGGCGGATCGCCCCAGGTAAAGCCCAACTTGAATCCGAGTTTGCGCGTGTAAAACTCCGCGGCTGCGGGAATATCGGAGACGACCAGAGCGGGATGAACTTGCTCGCATTCGACAAACGGAGTGACTGGCGTCATCATGGATGCCTCCTCGGCCTGGTCCAATAACTTATTTCAAGCGCGCCGACTGTAGCAGCGTCGCAAGAATTGCCTGGTGAAACACTACAATAATTGCTGGCCACGGCGCTAGAAGGAGTATTGGCGGGTGGCCGCACTTCTGCCCCTCTGTTGAATATGTTCTTGACCGAGTTTTGACTCTGCCGGGTGCCCCACACGTCGTACCTACGTGTGGGGTTCTTGACCTTCCACCCAATCGCGAGTCGGGTCGACCACCCTAAACAAATCGCCATCGCCCCAGCTCTCGATCGTCACCCCGAGCTTCGAGGGACCTGCTTTTTGTTTGGCGGGTGGTCATCCTTTGCATCACGCAAAGTGTGGGGCTTTTGACGTCTTAGCGCGACCTTGCAACAATCAAAACGAAAAATCCACTCTCATATCCGTATTATTTCCAAGCCCTTACACCATATTTCATCAAGAACCCCGTACCCCCCACCCCCACCCTCGTTAACGATGTGCATGCTAATAAAGGACTTTCAGCGATCTGGTGTGCAAGTGTATGCTAATAAGGGACTTAGAGGAGATTGATGTTTCAGAGTTGAAAATTTCGCCTTCGACATTGCCTTGTCCGAACTCTTTTCTGTCGACTAACCACCCGCCCCTAGCCACTATCTCTCGAACTATTACTCATTACTAATAGCATAAAAATCGCCCGTCAGACGCCAACCAAATCCCAAAAGCCCCATTTTCCTTTTTTCCAAATCCCTACCAAAAACTGCATTATAATGCAGTTTCCTGAAAAACCACCCATTCCGTATGCATTATAATGCACTTTGTCACCCTTTTTACCTTTCTTTCCGGTACCACTCTCATTGCTCGCCGCACCCGAAGCCGGTTGAACTTGAACCCAGGGGGAGTAACTACATAGTTATCTACGGGGCGCCATTCTTCGCCCCGGCATACACTGATGAAGAGATCACTTCGGGCGATGAACGCATGTTAGAATGTTGATGGAACGCCAGACCCTCTTCCGGAATTTTCGCCATGCAAGATTTGAAAATCCTACAAAAGACTGAATCGCTTCATGAAGCCCGCTGGTGGGAAACTTCAGCGGATGGACGTGTGCATTGCTATTTGTGTCCGAGGCATTGTCACATCGGGGATGGGCAGGGGGGATTTTGTTTTATCCGCGTGAATCAGGGCGGTAAACTTTTTAGTTTGGGATACGCCTCGCCCGCCGCGCTGCAAGTGGATCCGATTGAGAAAAAACCGCTGAATCATTTTCTTCCCGGCACAAAGGTTTTTTCGATGGGCACCGCAGGATGCAACATGGGCTGCTTCTTCTGTCAGAATTGGGACATTTCAAAATCGCATCAGGATCAAGTTCATTCGACACTCTTGCCGCCGGAAGATGTTCCAACTATGGCGCGAAGAAATGGATGTCCGACGATTGCGTTCACCTACAACGAGCCGACGATTTGGGGCGAATATGTTGTGGACATTTGCAAGTCAGCGCGCGAGCAGGGAATTGCAACCGTGATGGTGACAAACGGATACATCACGCGCGAAGCCTTCCACGATATTTACGATCACATTGACGCCGCGAACGTGGATCTGAAAGCGTTCACCGAGAACTTTTACGGGCGCATTACCCTGACGGAACTCCAGCCGGTACTGGATGTAATTAAATGGCTGAAAAATGATACTGATGTTTGGTTTGAGCTGACGAATCTACTGATTCCAACTTTGAATGACGATCCCGGAGAAATTCGTAGACTAGCGGACTGGGTTTTGGAAAATATTGGGCCAGATGTGCCCGTACATTTCACAGCGTTCCATCCGGATTTCAAATTGCGGGATAAGCCGCCAACTCCTCCAGAAACTTTGCACATGGCGCATAAAATCGCGCGCGAAGCCGGACTGAATTACGTTTACGAGGGGAATATTCATGGCGGCGCAAAGGATACAATTTGTCCTTCGTGTAACACCGCAGTGATTCGGCGGTCGTGGCATAACGTGATTGAAAATAATTTGCGTGATGGCGCGTGCGGGAAGTGCGGCACGAAAATTCCGGGTCGGTGGAAAACATTGGATGGTGGGGCGCGGTTATCTGCTGACGGACGGAAAAATATTTCCAGATACGATTCGATTAATATTTAGTCCCCGCAGAAATTACAACTCCGAAGAATGTTTGAACTCTTAGACGGCCCATCCGTAGCGCTCTACTTGGCTGAAATGTTCGCGCATGGCTTCGCGCGTGCAGGAAACAAATTCCGAACAGCTTACGGATTTGGTGCCGCGCTCTGCGATATCTGCTGTGCGCATTCCGGATTCGAGCACGTGCTCGATGGCGGTTTCGATTGCTTGCGCTTCGGCGTGCATGTCAAAACTTTCTCGCAGCATCATTGTCGCGCTAACGATTGCTCCGATGGGACATGCAATGTCTTTTCCTGCGATTGAGGGAGCCGAGCCGTGAATCGGTTCGTACAGCGATGGGCCGAGTCCCCAGCTCATTGAAGGTATTAGTCCGAGTGAGCCTTCGACGCCGGCGGCGCCATCGCTCAAAATATCTCCAAACATGTTTGAAGTGACGATCACGTCAAATTGTTCGGGATTGATCACGAGTTGCAGGGAAGCGTTGTCGACATACATGTGATCGGTTTTTACGCGCGGATAATTCAGGGCGATTTCTTTCGCGCGTGTGCGCCACAAAACGGAGGACGCGAGAACATTTGCTTTATCGACGGACGTCAAATAATTTCCGCGGCGCGCCGCGCGTTCAAATGCGAATCGCACGATACGATCAATTTCAGTAGCCGTATAAGATTCGATATCCCACGCGCGTTCTGATCCTGATACGCCTTCGGATTTGTGTTCGCCAAAATAAATTCCGCCCGCAAGTTCGCGGACGATTTCCAAATCCACATTTCGCGCACGCTCGGCGCGGAGCGGAGAAATATTCAGAAGGGCTGGGCGAACTTTTATCGGGCGAACATTTGCGAAGAGGCCGAGTTCCTGACGGAGAGCGAGAAGTCCACTTTCGGGGCGATTTCCGAGGGGAAGGGAATCCCACTTCGGTCCGCCAACAGCGCCCAACAAAACTGCGTCGGCCGCCCGGCAGGCTGTGAGAGTTTCGGCGGGAAACGGCTTGCCGCATTTATCGATCGCGATTCCGCCGAAGGGCATTTCGATGAATTCAAATCTGTGTCCGCTTTCGGTGGCGCAATCCTGCAAAAGAGTCACAGCCGCGGAAGTTACTTCGGGGCCGATGCCGTCACCAGAAAGCACGACGACGTGTTTGGCCAGATTTTTGGCGGCGGTAGACAAGAGTTGGTTCAGTGGTTCTACTGGTTTGGCCGGCATTTCTAAAATTCTCCGAATGAATTATTGAGCGGTCGTACGAGAATCGGTTAACGGCTGCGGTCTGCGAAATTTTAGTTCGCGGCGCTGACCGCCGTAACTTCATTTTGTTTTCTTGCCTGCATGAAACATGTCAGCAGTTCGCGATCGGAAACATTTTTATTGATGTCCGCGAGAATTGTTACGCGGCGATAGCATTCGTCGAGTTGCAGATCGCTCGGTTGCTGGCCGAGTTCCACCAATCGCGCGCGAACTGCGTTGCGGCCGGAATGTTTTCCTAGAACTAACTTGCGAGCGGGTACGCCGACAGCCTCAGGAGAAATAATTTCGTACGTGAGCGGATTTTTAATAATTCCGTCCTGATGAATTCCAGCTTCATGCGCAAATGCGTTTGCTCCGACGACTGCTTTATTTGGCGCGACGCCGGTGCCGGTAATTTTCGCGAGCAACTGGCTGGTCGGGAAATATTTCCTGCAAACGAATTCCAGTTGAAATTCCAAAATGCGATTGACGCACGGCAAATGCGACGGCCAATTCTTCGAGAGACGCATTTCCTGCGCGTTCGCCGATGCCGTTGATTGTGCATTCGATTTGTCTCGCGCCTGCTGCAACCGCGGCAAGAGAATTTGCGACGGCCAATCCTAGATCGTTGTGACAGTGCGCGCTGAGCGTAATGTTTTCGCGGTCGCTCAAATGTTCGCGGACTTTTGTAAACATTGCCGCGTATTCGGATGGAATTGCGTAGCCGACCGTGTCCGGCAAATTAATAATTGTGGCGCCCGCGTTGACTGCGATTTCGACGACCTGGCAGAGAAAGTCAATGTCGCTGCGGCTGGCATCTTCCGCGGAAAATTCCACTTCGGCGCAGTGATTGCGCGCATGGCGAACCATTTGGTCGACGGCGTTCAGGGCGTCCTGACGCGAGATGCGCAATTTGTATTTCAGGTGAAGATCGGAAGTGGCGAGAAAAACATGCACGCGCGGATGCGCGGCTGGTTCGATCGCGGCGAGCGCGGAATCCACGTCGCGCTGACTGGCGCGTGCGAGTGCGGCAACTTTGCAGCTGCGAATCTGCTTCGCTACGGTGCGAACGCCTTCAAAGTCACCGGGCGAGGCGATAGGGAATCCGGCTTCGATAATATCGGCGCCAAGGGATTGCAGTTGATGCGCCATGCGGAGTTTTTCGGCGACGGTCATGGAAAAACCGGGCGATTGCTCGCCGTCGCGAAGTGTGGTGTCGAATATTTGGACTCGTTCCACGGATGTCCCCCACGTCGATTAGGCCTTTGGAGGGGAAATCTGTCCAATTGATAATACTTGCCATGTGAATAAGAAATGCTTATAAGGATAAAGAGGGAAAACAAGCAAAGCTCTCAACGCAGAGACGCAGAGTGCGCAGAGGAAGATCGGAGAAATGCTTGAGAGACATTAAGGGAGGTGCCGAGTGGATCTGAATGAATTGCATGTTTTTGCTACGGTGGCGTCGGAGAAAAGTTTTTCGCGGGCGGCGGAGCGTTTGTTTCGGACGCAGCCGGCAATCAGCATGTCGATTCGGAAATTGGAGCAGTGGGCCGGGGAACCGCTGTTTGTGCGGGGATCGCGGGCTACTCGACTGACTGATGCTGGGGAATTATTGTTGGGCTATGCGGAGCGCATGTTGAACATGCGCGAGCAGGCGCAACGCGGGTTGGGAGATTTGCGCGGACTGGGAAGCGGAAGGCTTTCGCTGGGCGTGAATGAAAGTTCGATTCATGCGCTGCTGCCGCTATTTGCGCGGTACCGCAAACTACATCCGAGTGTGAAGATTTCCGTGGCGCGAACTTCGTCGCAAGACGTGCCGACGGCGCTGCTAAATTTCAAAATTGATTTGGGCGTGATTTCGTATGTGCCGCAGGAGCCGAAACTGGTGGCGATTCCATTTTTCAAGGACCGGCTGACGCTGGTGGTGAATCCGAAACACCGGCTGGCGAAGCGGCACAACGTGAATATCAGCGAGCTGAGCAAAGAAATATTTATCGCGCACATCGTGGATTCGGAGCATCGCTGGAAAGTGATCCAGCTGTTTGAAAAAAACCGCGTGAATCTGAATCGCGATGTGGAGATGCCGACGATTGAAAGCATTAAACGATTTGTGGAAATGGGAATGGGTGTGGCGATTGTTCCGGAAATGTGCGTGAGGCACGAAGTGGCGGAAGGATTATTGAGCGAGTTGAAGATCAAGCAACTGAATATTCCGCGTCGACTTTATATTGTACATCGCAGGAATGATCCGCCGAGCCATGCGGCGGAGGCGCTTTTGCGATTGATTCGGGGACGCCAATCAAACAATGTATTGAATAGTAGTTCGCCTATTTAATTTGTGCGCTACAATTTTCCGATGCTTATCGTGAAAACTTTCGTCGCGTCACTTCTTCTGCTGGCGAGTGCGGCAGCAACTCCACTGCACGTTTCTTTTCCTAGTTCGGATGGTGGCATTGTCTACGCCGATGTTTACGGTACAGGCGAACGGGGCGTAGTGCTCGCGCACGGAGGCCAATTCAACAAGGAAAGCTGGGAGAAACAGGCGCAGATTCTGACGGACGCGGGATTTCGCGTGGTGGCCTTCGACTTTCGCGGATTTGGGGAGTCGCGTGGGCCAACGTCCAAGTCGAGAGGTGATGGAGTTGAGTACGACGTGCTGGCCGCTGTGCGCTACATGCATCAGACGGGCGCGAAAACGGTGTCGGTTGTTGGAGCAAGTTTTGGCGGTGGCGCTGCGGCCGATGCGTCAATCATTTCGGAGCCGGGAGAAATCGACCGACTCGTGTTGCTTGCAGGGTGGACTGACAAGCCTCCGGAAAAAATTAAGGGGCGCAAACTTTTTATTGTGGCGCGTGACGATTCGGACGGCGGCGGGGATTTTCGGTTGCCGCATGTTCGCGCGAACTACGAAAAGGCGCTCGATCCAAAAGAGTTGATCATTCTGGATGGTTCCGCGCACGCGCAGTTCCTTTTCGCGACAGATCAGGGCGAGCGATTGATGCGGGAGATACTTCGGTTTCTTACGCAGCCTTAAGCGCAATTTTCGCGCATAAGCTAATTGGAAAAGCGATCCTGTTGATGAGTTTTTGCAATTGATTCGCGCGAGATAGAGGCGAGGGCGCCAATTACGCAAGTGCCAGGGGTTAAAACCCGTCACGTTCAACGATGGTACGGCACGAGTAAACTCGTGCCCTGTTACAAACCGTTTTCGCGAAGTTCCCCGAAATGCGTAGTGCAGAGCCGCTAATTCTCCGATGGCCGTTCGATGTGATCAATCACAATGATTTCGACGGGGCCCTTGCCGGAGTCTAATTTCAAGCCGAGTTCTTCCTGAAGTATCGTGAAAATGGAAGTAGGTTCTGAATCAGCGGAGGCTGCAGGATTTGCTCCGCCCGGCGCGCCGCCTGCCGGTCCGCCGCGGCCACCTGCGGGATTTGCATTCAGGCCAAACTGCCAGGTGAAATCGTAGCGGCCCGTGAGACCGGTTTTGTCCAAGACGGTACGACCGACTTGCTGCGCAAGGATTTGAAGTAAAGCCGAAAGGGGTATGGCTTTAAAGGTCAGCAATCCATTTTGGCCAAACTGCATGGTGCCTGTGCCACCCACTCCTTCGGGGCTTGCGTCCGCCGGCTTTCCTTCCTGAAACTTTGGGCCACCCTTGGCGACGACCAGCAAAAAAACGGGAAGTTCCTTTGTGTCTCGGTGAAAGACGAGCTTGCAGCGGTCGGTTAGAAGCACCTGCAACATGCGCTGGCGCGCAGCCCTGCGATCGAGCGGGTTCATTTTTTTCAGCGCGTCGGCCACAGCCGGCTCAAGTTTCGCGCTAACGTCGTATCTGTCGGTGAGCCACTCCGGGCCTCCAGTGATGCGATCATTGCTAACTCCGAACGCCACGCCTAGAAGAATCCCAATGGGGATATTCCTGACGTCGATTCCGTCGTCGGTGGTCATGACCGCGGGTGGTACGGCTGTCTTGTTGGGCTTAATTGTAGCGACTTCGTATTCAAAAACGGGTGCAGTGGACGGCGCGGCTTGCGTTTGGGATTGCGCGCGTGTCGGCGATGGATGCAGCAAGCCGGCGATTAGAAGCGCTGTGAGGGTGAATAAGCAGGTCGCGCTGAGCGGGTGTTGGCGGCGGATTCTGGAATTGTTTTCGGATTTGCGCATGCTGGGCGTTGGCATGATTATCAATACGCATGCGCCGGCATACAAGTTGCAGATCAAAAGAAAAAGCCGAAAAAAATCGCGCGTAAGGACGATACGCAGGGCACCCGGCAAAAATGTCGGCGGAAGATGAAAGATGGCAACCTGAAGGTTGCCGCTACATAGTCAAAGGCTGTTTAGAACGCGGTCGTTTTTGCTGGCACAGTAAATTGCTTGCCGTTTCTCTCCAGGATTAGTGTGCGCGTTGTGTCGGGTTTTCCGTGGAGAGCGTTGAAAATGCCGCCGCGGGTTAGATCGGAGACTTGGAGATTATCGATTTGGATTAATTTGTCGCCGGGTTGCAGGCCTTCTACTGTGGGCTTGTTATTTTGTTCGGCGATGGCGGCGACGAAATATCCTTTTTCGTTGTTGTGATTTTCTAGTGTGATTCCTACTTGATCGAGATCGTGCGGATCGAGATTGGTTTCGCGTTGCCAGTAGGTTGTGTGATTTGGGAAGTCGATTGTTACGCGAAAACCTTTTAGGACGTTCCCGCCCAGCCAGCCGATTACTGGTTCGGGAGTTTTTCTGGAATACCAATCGAAGAAATTTCCTCGGACTGGCGGCTCGCCCGGGGCTGGAGGAAATGGCGGGGCTTGCGGAGAAATTCCTAGAGCACCGATTTGTTCGAGATGGAGGGAGCCGATGGTGATTTCTGGGATGCGGAGAATTGTGGCGGCGGCCTCGGCGCCGTCTGGTCTGGATTGCATGTTGGATTCGCCGACGGCGCCTTTGCCGCGTTTCCATTCGGGATGGGTGGCGAGCCATTGATCGGTGACGTCAGCGCGGAGCCATGTGTACGCGGAGCCGGAGTCAATTGCGACTTGATATGTGTGGCCGGCGATATTTGCGTCGATGGAAATTAGTCCGGTCTTTTCGTTGACGCGGCAGGGAATGGCGATGCCTTCGGGCTTTACTGTGTTTGGTGGCGCGAAGGTAAGAGTGCGGGCGGCGTAGTCGAAGGTTACTTGATAATTTTTCATGATGCTGCCGGGAAGGATCGCTTCCACGGGAATTGTTTTCTTTCCGTCGGGGCCGGTGAAGCCGGAGCCGCGATTTGTTTGGATGGCGCGAGAGTCTACGCTGATTTTCAATTCGCCGATTTGGAAAACTAACGGACGGGACTCGTCGAATTGAAGATCATTGGTGAGCGATTCGTTGAGGGTTAATGCGGGCGTGCCGAGGTCAACGAAGGCGTAGGCTTTTCTTGGAGAGCCATCGGGGCGGGGGAATGTTAGTTCGGCGAAGATGCGGTTGTCGTCAAAGATAAACGGGGCGGTGCCGGATGTTGAGAGGGGACGCGCGGAAAATGTTAGGCAGGTTAGTAGCGAAAGTGTGGTCAGCGTGGTTAGCGCGAGGATTTTTGGAGTGTGGGTGGGCATTGAGGCTCCGATGGTTGAGGTTTTGCATTTGTTAAGACGTTGGTGCGGTGTGAAATTGTTCACAGAAATGATGGTGGAAATATTTCAAGGAGAAAGCAAGAGCGTAAGGAAGAAGCAGGTCCCTCGGAGCTCGGGATGACGGCGTTTGCATTGCGGCGTGCAATGATGAAACCGTGCAGGGATGTATCTCGTCTATGAAAGCAGCTTCCAGCAGATTCTTTTTACTATTTTGAATAGTTGAGCGGCGGATTTCGTATACCCACTCATTGGAAATTTGATAGAGTGGCCCCGCGCTGCTGGTTGTACATGTGACGAGGGTTGCGTCGCGAATTCGTTTTCCTTGAAAGGGGTTTCCATGAAATTGCGTTCGATGATTTTGTGCGGTGTGATGATCGCGCTGGTGTTTGCGCCGGGGCCGAATGTGTCCAGGATTTTGGCGCAGGGGAAGAGCGCGAAGAAGCCGGTCGCGGCGGGTCCGCAAAAGCAGGACGAGGAATATACGAAGCTGATTAAGGAATATTTGCAGGATCAGCGGATTACGACGGAGCTGGTGGACCACATGCCCGCTTCGGACACGGTGCAGAGTCCGCTGAAATTTTTGGGACGAATTCCGGGGAAGCCGGGCGAGCTGACCTACTCGAAGGACATCAACCGCTATTACGAATATTTGGCAGGCGCATCAAAGCGCGCGAAATTCTTCAAGATTGGGAAGTCGGAAGAAGGACGCGACATTGTGCTGCTGGCGATTGCGGATGAGGCGACGATCGCGTCGTTGGACAAATATAAGGACATGTTGGGGCAATTGACGGATCCGCGGAGGACGACGGAAGCGCAGGCGCAGACGCTGCTGAATACCGCGAAGCCGATTTATTACATCACCAGCGGAATGCATTCGCCGGAAACCGGCGGGCCGGAAATGCTGATTGAGTTGGCGTATCGCTTGATGATTGAAGAGACGCCGTTCATTCAGAATATTCGGAACAATGTGATTACGTTGATCACTCCTGTGATTGAAGTGGATGGCCGCGAAGCGGAGGTGGACACATATTATTTCAACAAGAAGCGGCGCGCGGCGGGCGAGACGGGAACTTTGCCGTTGATGTATTGGGGTAAATACGTCCAGCACGACAACAATCGCGACGGAATGGGTCAGTTGCTGGAGTTGACGAAGGCGGTGACGCGAACGGATTTGGAATGGCATCCGACATTTCTGCACGATTTGCATGAAGCGCAGACTTATTTGTACGCGTCCACTGGAACCGGGCCTTACAACGATTCGCTGGATCCCATCACGGTGGATGAGTGGTGGATGATGGCGGAAAACGACGTGATGGAAATGGCCAAGCGCGGCGTGCCGGGCGTTTGGACTTATGGTTTCTACGATGGATGGGTTCCGAACTACATGTTTTTTATTGCGCACGAACACAACGCGACGGGACGTTTCTATGAAGTAGAAGGATATGGACCGGACAATCGCACGGCAACTGCCGGACCGACGGTGACGAGCAAAGAATGGTTCCGTCCGAATCCGCCGCTGCCGACAATTCAGTGGGGACCGCGAAACAACACGAACATTCAGGAGTCAGCGATTTTGTTTGCGTTGAATCGCGTGGCGACGGACAAGCATGTTTTTCTTGAAAATTATTGGCTGAAAAATAAGCGCGCCGTTGATAAGGGAAAGAACGGCCCGACATATGGCTGGGTGATTCCTGCCGGTCAGACTCGCAAAGCGGATGCGGCTGATGCCGTGAACGATTTGCGAACGCAGGGATTGGAAGTGAATCGCGCAACTTCGGCTTTCAAAGTTGGAAACGTGAATGTGCAGGCCGGAGATTACGTGGTTCGCGGCGATCAGCCGTTCCGCACGTTGGCGGACATGTATTTCTCGATTCAAAATTACGCGCCGCAGAATCCGCGTCCCTATGACGATACGGGATGGACGTTCCAATTCATGCGGGACATCAAGCTGATGACGGTGACGGATAAGAGTTTGCTGGATCAGCCGATGACGATGATTACGGCTGAAGTGAAGGCGCCGGGCGGAATTGAAGGCGATGGTCCGGTGGTGGTTGTTGCCGCGACGGCAGACAATAATATTGTTACGTTCCGATTTAAGAATGCGGACGTGAAAATGTCCGCGGCGGAAGATGAATTCGAGGCGGGCGGACATAAATTCCGCGCCGGCTCGATCATTATTGAAAAGGCGGACGCGGCAAAGCTCGGGCCGATGCTGAAGAATTTGGGACTTTCGGCGTGGGCGATGTCGTCAACTCCTTCCGTGAAGACGCATGATTTGCCGGTGCCGCGAATTGGCTATGTGCATAGCTGGTCGCGTACGCAGGACGAAGGTTGGTGGCGTGCGGCGTTTGATGCGTACGGAATTCCCTACACATATTTCGCGGATCAGAAATTGAAGGAAGGGAATCTGCGTGCGAAGTATGACGTGATTGTATTTCCGCACGTTGGTGGAAATGCGATTTCGCAGGTGAATGGAACGCCGGTGACGGGAAGTCCGCTGCCGTATAAGAAGACGGCGGAATTTCCGAACTTGGGTTACGTAGACCAAAGTGAGGACATTCGCGGCGGCATGGGAATTGATGGACTTGTGGCGCTGGCGAAATTTGTGGAAGAAGGCGGCACGCTGATCACGGAAGGCTCGACGGCAACAATTTTCCCGGATTACGGATTGACCCCGGGAGTGACAGTGGAACATCCCGCGGACTTGTTTGTGCGCGGTTCGATTCTTCGCGGAAGATTTTCGGATATGAAGAGTCCGATTGCGTACGGATTTGAGGGAACGGATTTGCCGGTCTACTTCAATCAGGATCCGGTGCTGAATACGTGGGCGGCGGATTTGGCGGTGGACGGTGGTGGTCGAGGCGGAGCTGGCGGCGCGATTAATGGTGGCGAAGGGCAGAATGTGACGCCGAACGCAGTGCCCGTCCACATTTCGCCGTGGAGTGAAGAAGGCGATGCGGCGGCGAGCACAGAGCGTCCTTCGGCGGCGGATGTTGCTGCGGTGGGAGCGCAGACTGGCGGGCGCGGCGGACGCGGAGGAGGCGGACGCGGCGGTCGTGGTGGTGGCGCTGGAGCTGCGGGTGCACCGGCGGGAGCAGGAGCTGCGGCGGGTGGTGGTCAAGGCGGAGGCGGCGGACGTGGCGGAGGACCTGCGGGTCCGGCGGCGCGAGTTGTGATGCGATTCCCGGCGAACTCCGCAGACATGCTGCTTTCCGGCACGCTGGCGAATGGCGACGGGCTGGCAAATCGCGCGGCGATTATTGACTGCGCCGGTGGGCAAAGGACATGTGGTGATGTTCGCGCTGCGGCCGTTCTGGAGATGGCAGTCGCAGGGAACGTACTCGTTGGGATTCAACGCGATTCTGAATTGGAATGCGTTGGATGCGGGACGAGCGGCGCCTCCGGCGGCTGGAGCGGGACGCGGGGCGGGGGATCAACAGAACTAATTAACTGACATAAGTAAGAGACGGCGGCCGGGAATTCCTTTTGGGATTTCCGGCCGGTTTGTTTTTTGGGCGGAAGAACCAAGAGATTCGTTTCGCGTTTTTGAAATTGGAGGCGGCGGGTCGCAGACCCGCCCCTACGAGAATTCTCCGATTCGAGTACAGGATTCACCTCATTTTGTTTTTCGGCCGATGCGCTATTTTGGCAAGATGTTGACGCGCACAACAAACCCTCATCAGATCCCCAGCCGATATTTAGTTGAAGGCGCTCGAGTAGCGGGACGATCTATTCCCGAACCTAATCATGTTGACCTATGGAGAACTGAAATTATGGCGTCTCGACGACATAGAGTTCCACGTGGGAAAGACTATTTTCCGTTTGTTGTGATTGGTGTCCTGGTGTTCTGTGTGGCGATGTTAGTGGCGAACGCGCTGAGCGCGTAATGGGTTGTCCCTCGCAGATCCTGACTTCCATCACACGAGAGCTGAATTTGTAGGCGGGCTGAGCGCGCACCAGCCCCTGGGTTGGCAGGGCGCGTTGGCGTACACGTTGAGTATTGGGTAACCGTGAAGGAAAAGAAAAATGGTGCCGAGGGGCAGAGTTGAACTGCCTACGCCGGCCTTTTCAGGGCCGCGCTCTACCGGTGAGCTACCCCGGCACCGGAGCAAACATTGTAAGCGAAACTGCGCGTGAGGCAAAGCGAAACGCGCGGAATATTGAAAAATAGTTGAACTGGTTTCCCGGCCTGCGGCGTATATCTTAATATACTAGGGTGATTTGGAGATTGACCTTCCTGCCAGTGGAAGCGGGCACCTAAAGGTTGCCCCTACGTAGATCGTTGAAAAATTTGGAGGTTCTTTGATGAAGCGTCTGATTTTTGTTGCGCTGTGCGCGATTACTTTTGGTTTTGCGGCTTCAGCCCAGAGGTTGCCGACGAACGTGATTCCGGAAAGTTACGATCTGACGTTCACGCCAAATTTGGAGAAGGCGACGTTCAGCGGAGAAGAGACGATTCATGTGCGGTTGCTGAAGCCGGCGAATACGATCACGCTGAATTCGGCGGAGATTGAATTTCAGGAAGTGAAAATCACCGCGGGCAGTTTTCACATGGTGGTTCCGGTGACGCTGGATGAGAAATCGGATCAGGCTACTTTTAACGTGCCGGTGGAATTGCCGGCGCGCGATTATTTTATTCACATCAAATACGCCGGAATTCTAAACGACAAATTACGCGGATTTTATTTGAGTCAGACCCCGAAGCGGCGCTATGCGGTGACGCAATTTGAGTCGACAGACGCGCGAAGAGCATTTCCGTGCTTTGACGAGCCTGCATACAAGGCTGTGTACAACATTAAATTGGTGATTGATAAGGGTGACACGGCGATCTCCAATGGAAAGATTATTTCGGATACGCCGGGGCCGGGCGATGGGAAACACACGCTAACTTTTTCGCCTTCGCCGAAGATGTCCACGTATCTTGTGGCGATGATGGTCGGCGATTTCGTGTGCAAGTCGGGCGCGGCGGATGGAATTCCGATCCGCGTTTGCACCGTGCCGGGAAAAGAAAATCTGGTTGGCTGGGCGGTGACTTCCGCTGAAAATATTCTGAAATTCTACGACACGTATTATTACACGAAATATCCATTTCAGAAGCTGGACATTATCGCTTTCCCGGATTTTGCGGCCGGCGCGATGGAAAATGTGGCGGCGATCACTTATCGCGAAACGGATCTGTTCGTTGACGATAAGACGTCACCGTTGGACGCGCGGGAAAATGTGACGGCTGTGCTGGCGCACGAAATGGCGCACCAGTGGTTCGGCGATTTTGTGACCATGAAGTGGTGGGACGATATTTGGCTGAACGAAGGATTTGCCACCTGGATGGCATGGAAGCCGATGGAAGCGTGGAAGCCCGAGTGGCACAACTCTCAGGATGAGGTTGGAGAGACCGACGGCGCGCTGGCGACGGATTCGATTTCGTCGATTCGGCCGATACGATCGAACGCAAATACGCCGGCGGAAATAGACGCGCTGTTTGACGGGATTGCGTACGAGAAAACGGCGTCAGTGTTGCGGATGGTGGAGGCGTATGTTGGCAAGGATCTGTATCGCAAAGGCGTAAACGAATATTTGCAGGCACACGCTTATGGGAACGCTACGGGAGAAGATTTTTGGAATGCGATGACGCGCGTGACTGGAAAACCGATTGATAAAATCATGGCCAGTTTTATCGATCAGCCGGGCGCGCCGGTGATCACGGTGCGTTCGACGTGTAGCGGCGGCGTGACGAAGGTGACGTTGACGCAGGATCGCTTTTTTGTGGATCGCGGGCCGGGATATGTTTCGACGACAACTGTTTCAGACAAAGTGCAACTGTGGCAAATTCCGGTGGCGCTCCGAGCGGCAGGATCGAAGGCTTCCGTTTACAAAATACTGAGCGCGCGTGAGCAGACGTTTGACATGCCCGGTTGCGCGCCGTGGGTATTTGCGAATGCCGGTGACGCGGTTACTACCGCGCGGAATATGGCGCGGATGCGTTTGTGAAAATGAGCGCAGAGATGGAAACGAGTTTTAGTCCCGAAGAGCGGATTCATTTCCTGGGCGATGCGTGGGCGATGGTACGCGCCGGACGGCTGAAGGTGGGAGATTATTTGGCTGCTTCGCAGAATTTTCAGGGCGACAGAAATCGCGCGGTGATTGGCGAAGTGATTGGCGTGATTCCGCGAATACATGATGCGATTGCCAGTCCAGCGGATCGTCCGGCGTTTGAGGCTTGGGTACGGAAATTTTTAGGGCCGATTGCGAGTGATTTGGAAAAAGATACTCCTGCTCGGCCGGAGTGGTCGGAGATACCGCCGCAGGGAACTCGGATTCCTCCAATGCCTGGAATGCCATTGCAAATTAGTGCAGAGGAACGCGCAGCATTGCGGACAGACGTTCTGAATATGCTTACGGCGTATGGAGACGATCCTGAATTGAACGCGAAGGCTTTCGATACGGTCGATGCGTATATGAAGGATCCAAGTTCCGTGGATACTCAACGGGCGCGGGCAGCTTTGAGGATCGTCGCGCACAAGGGTGACGCGGCGCTCTATGACCGCTACATGGAGCACATCAAGTCCGCGAAAGCTCCTGAAGAATATTATTCTTATTTCTTTGCGCTTACTGCGTTTCGCGATCCGGAGTTGACGAAGCGCACGTTTGAATTTGTGCTCAGTCCGGCAGTGCGGAACCAGGATATGGGACTGATCAACGGCTTATTTGGAGATGACACGACTCAGGTGACGGCCTGGGAGCTGCTGAAACTTCATTTCAATGATTTGAAAGCCAAGGAAGGCGCGCAGATTGGCGGCGCCGGGCTGGCGTCTATCGCAGGACAATTCTGCGATGCGAAAATGCGCGATGAATCGCAGGAGTTTTTCGCGGCGCAGAATATTCCCGGTGCGGAGCGTCCGTTGCGGAATGCGAAGGACCGCGTGAATTCGTGCATTGCGTTGCGGAGTTTGCAGCAGAATAATTTGGCGGAATATTTGAAGAAGTAGCTTGGAAATAGATGCGTAAAATAAAAATGGCGCGCATCAAGTCGATGCGCGCCGTTTTTATTTTTGCTTAGCGCATTGAAGTGTCGATCTCGCGCATCCAGTCTTTGCTCTTCAGCAATTCGCGAGGCTTGGTTCCGTCGGGAGGGCCTACGATGCCGTCTTTTTCCATGATGTCGATCAGACGGGCAGCGCGACCGTAACCGATGCGCAGACGGCGTTGCAAAGTGGAAGTGGAAGCGCGGCCAGCGTCGCAAACCACGCGCACGGCTTCTTGATAAAGCGCGTCGTCCACGGCTTCGTCGCCACCACCTTCGCCACTTTCACCGTCAGTAGATTCTTCCTTCGGCGGTTCGAGCAGCTTCTCGTTGTAAACAGCGGTGCCTTGCGCGCGCCAGAAGTCGCAGACGGCGGCGATTTCGTCTTCACCAATCAGCGAGCCGTGAATGCGATGCAGCCGCGAAGAAGGCCGGAAGATAAAGCATGTCGCCACGGCCGAGAAGCGATTCGGAACCGTTGGAATCGAGAATGGTGCGCGAGTCAACTTTGCTGGCCACGCGGAAAGAAATGCGGGCAGGGAAGTTGGCTTTAATTAAACCGGTGATTACGTCCACCGACGGGCGCTGCGTGGCGAGAATCAAATGGATGCCCACCGCGCGGGCCATTTGCGCGAGACGCGTAATGGACGCTTCGACGTTGCTGGTATCGACCATCATCAAGTCGGCCAACTCGTCGATGATGATGACGATGAAAGGCAGAGGCTTGTGATCGAGCTGGACTTCATCATCGTCAAACAAGGAAAGCGATTCGCCGCGTTTGAAGGTGCGATTGTACTGGTCGATATTTCGCACGCCGCGCTGCGCCAATAATTTCAAGCGGCGTTCCATTTCGCGCGTAGCATTACGCAAAACGTTTGACGCCACTTTAGGATCCGTTACGACTGGAGCCAGCAAGTGCGGAATGCCTTCGTACAAGCCCAATTCAAGGCGCTTCGGATCGACCATCACGGTTTTAGTTCGTCGGGGGTAGCTTTGTACAACATTGAAATGATGAGTGAGTTCAGGAACACGCTCTTACCGGTGCCGGTGGCTCCAGCAATCAGCAAGTGAGGCATTTGTGCCAAATCGCTGATTCGATTACGTCCGATTAAATCCTTGCCCATGGCGAGAGTTAATTTCGACGCCGAATTCACAAATTCCGGCGATTCGATTTCCTCCCGTAGAGCAATGGTTTGGCGATGGTGATTGGGAACTTCAACTCCAATCGTGGATTTACCCGGGATGCGGTCAATCAGAATGGATTCCGCTTTCAACGCGAGGCACAGGTCGTCCTGCAGGCCCGTGATGCGGCTGTATTTAATTCCGGCTTCGGGCTTGAATTCGTAAGTGGTGACGACTGGGCCCGGATTGATTTGTGTGATCACGCCGCCGACGTCAAATTCCTTCAACTTCGCTTCAATAGCGCGAGCGCATTGCTTCAAATCTTCTTCCTGCATTTTTTCGCTGCGCTCAGCAGAATGCAGAAGAGAAGTGGGAGGCAGCTTAAAATTTGATGGGCCGGTAGAAATTTTCGGGCCGGAAGATTTTGCCGGCTTCTCCGGTTTCTCTTCAGGCTCCGGCTTTTCTTTGAAGCGCAGAATTACAGGCGAGCGGCGCGATGGTTTCTCTTCGGATTCCTCAGACGCCGGCGCCTCTTCTTCCTCCGCTTCCGCTACGGCGGATTTCGCAAATACTTTGCTGATGGCCTCTTTCACTCTGCGAAGCAACAGCCGGACGGCCGGAAATCTTAATATCTTCCACGCGCTTACGGAGCTGCTTCTGCTCGCGAGCTTCGCGCCAGTCGTTGTAGCGCTCCATCATCGCGGGAATGAAATTAATTTTGGCCAGCGGACCCTTGGCCCATTCTTGCGCACCGAGGAAAGAAAATTTCGTGGTGAGAAATAGCGCCACGAGTAGAGCGGCAACGGTGACGAGTTGTCCGCCAACGCTGTTGAACGCGGCCGTTAAGCCGCTGGCGAGCACGTCGCCCAGCAATCCGCCCGGCGGTGCCGCTCCGCGAACTTCAGGGAAGTGCCAGAGACTAACGAGGGCGGGCAATCCCAAGACAAAGAGTCCCCAGCCGACGAGTTTTGCGGTGGGCGAATCCACTGGACGGCTACGGAACC
>CAVZTQ010000003.1:0-500332 GCA_963778235.1 uncultured Acidobacteriota bacterium
GTATCGCTCTATTATGGATGCTCGCGGAATCGCGGGAATGCAAGGTTGTTCGAAGAATTTCTGGATTCCCCAGTAACAACACAAATATCGCGCTGGATTTGTCTTGCCGAAGATTTAACCTTCTTCCGGCGGGAATCGATTTACTGGAGGCCTTGGCGTGAAATTTTTTGACGGAAGAATTATAGAAGTGCGCGAATCTGGTGACGCCGAATATTGCAGAGGCTGCGGCGCTGCTGAGCGGATTACCCATAAAAGATTTGGCAGGAATGGAAGCGGCCGCCCGTAAAAGGGTGGAATGCTGTGCGAAGGCCTTAATTGTCAAAGACTGACACATGGACAAACCCTGTGGACGCGCTTTTTCGACGGCGCGGAAACGTGCCCATTGGGTGGCTCATCAAGTGAAAACGCTGGATACGCACGGCTCGGGATGCACGTTCGCTCGGCCATCGCGTCGCAGCTCGCTACGGGACGCGCTCTGCGCGAAGCGGCACGACTCGGCAAAAACTACGTGCAAAAAGCGATTGAGCACGGATACGCGATTGGAAAAGGTGCGGGCCCGCTCGACCATTTTTATCGCTCGCATCAGGAACGGGCGTTGCGCGGAGTCCATGAAGTGCCACAGCACGGAATGCTCCGGCGGCCGAGCCGGGAAATCACTGAGCGTTTTATTTTGATGTGTAACTTCGGCGCATAAGTTGCTGACGTCAATCTCTTTTCGATTTATCCATCATGCCGCCATAGAACTCATTCTCGCCTCCGCTTCGCCGCGTCGCGCGGAAATTCTTGCGGCTGCGGGAATTCCCTTCAAAATCCAGCTGCCCAGAATGAGAATAGAGCCTGGCACTGGGAGACGCGCCAGAACATGGTCGAGCGATTAGCTCGCGCCAAAGCAGGACACGTAGCGCGCGAGATCGGCTCCTCAGCCGCTCATAATTCTGGGCGCAGATACGGTCGTTGTACTGGACGACGAATTCCTCGGCAAGCCCTACTTCGCAGAAACTGCGCGTGAAATGCTGCTGAAACTACGGGGCAGGGAGCACCTTGTAACTACCGGGTTCGCGCTTCTGCGGATTCCGGACGGAGAAATCCGCGTTGGCCATGAAACTACGCGCGTTTGGTTTTCTAATATGTCCGACGAAGAAGTGGACGCATACGCTGTCTCAGAAGAGCCCCTCGATAAAGCCGGCGCGTATGCGATTCAAGGATCGCGGGCAGATAATTCCACGAATCGAAGGATGTTACTTCAATGTAGTTGGATTGCCGCTGGCGCGTGTCTGGCAAGCGTTGAAGGATCTCGGCTGGCCCAACTTTTGATTTGAAAACGCGGTGTTGTAGTGCCGGCATCCTGTCGGCTCTTCTTTCTAATCTAAAATAAAAACTGCCGGCAAGATGCCGGCGCTACGAAAGTCTTCCATCTGAAAAACAAAACGAGCGGCCATCGCAGCCGCCCGTCATAAATTCCAGGTTTTAACCGAACCGTCCGAAATCAAAACTACTTCCGGTCCTCAGTAGGCGTGTTCGATGTCGCGCTGGGATTGCTCGGCGTATTGGTGGGATATCGCCCTCGCGCATACCTTCTTTAAAGCTTTTCACTCCGGCTCCCAATCCGCGCATCATTTCGGGGATTTTCTTACCGCCGAAAAAGAGCACGATCACTAGAAGAATTACGAGTAAATGCCATGGAGCCAAACCTTCCATAAATCACCTGCTTTCTAAGTTTCCCGGCCCGCGCTGCCGCGCGAGCAACTTCCCAATCTGAGCCTCGATTATAACACGCCCAGCACCCGCTGGAACGGCCGCCCTACAGCGGGCAACTACAGTGCTCTATATCACAATACGCTCGTCGCCGTCGCGGCGCGTAACTCCGGCACGATCCAAATATTCAAGCAAAGGGATGGCGTATTTCCGGCTGACTCCAGCCAATTCTTTGAACGCAGGCACGCTCATGCGCGGAGTATTTTCCCGTTTGCGCTGCACCAGTTTTCGCGCAGATCCGCCAGCGCGCTGGCGTGGAAAATAATTCCGTCGGCCACCTTTATTAAAACCCTTTCGCGCAGAAGAAGTTGTAGAACGTTTTTGCGCGCGTTCGATCGAAACGAAATTTCGCAATCAGTTCCGCGGACGAGGGTGACACAAGTCCAGACTGCGCATATGCCGCTTCTATTCCCGCGCGGATGCGCGTCTCCTCCGCGCTTAGTTGTACGGTGCGCCCGGCGCGTTTCACGGTATCGCCGGTGACTATCGAATTTTCCGGCTGCTGCAAGTTGTGCTAACACCGCCTGAAATATTTCCGGACCGGCGTCGCTGGCAGATCGCGCACGCAAATCCTCTTTGGAAATTCCCTCGGCGAGTGGCTTTTCCTTGTGAAATTCAGCGACAGCTTCGTGCAGTCGCGACGCGCAGGCGTCTACGCGGGCAGTTGACGCCAGAAAAACCGGCGCGCGGTTCAAAATCCGAAGTAATTTTCTTTTCGGCCAACTCTTCGGCGAGCGCGAGCGCCTCGTCTTCCGGCCAAATCGTCCGTGCAACTACTTCACGTAACGAAAGCCCCTTCGAAGCGGAATCTACTATCGCCAACAAAACCTCTTCCTCGTCGCCATGCGAAAGCGTCTCCAGAAGCAGCGCGGCTTCCGCATCGCGAATCTTTTTCGGCGCACGGTCTGAAACACAATGCCGCCGCCAATCGTCACAACCGGAGAAAATCGCCGCATGATAAATCGATCGCCCGCCAGCAGAAACACTTCGTCCTGAAACACAAAATGCGCAAACGCGGAAGCGCCCGGACCGAGTTGCGCGCCTTCCATCAGAATTACTTGCGCGACGGTTGATGAAGTTCCTTGATGAAAATGTACGCGCGCGCGATTCTTCAGCGGCGGCGCGGAATCGAGCGACGTGATCCGCGCATCCATGTGCTTCGTGGCTCTGAAAAATCCGGGCACTGTAAGCACCATTCCACGCTGCACTTCACTCACTTCGATATTCGCCAGATTAATCGCCGTACGCTGACCTGCTGTCGCATGCTGAACCGAGTGTCCGTCAGAATGCAGCCCACGCACGCGCAGTTTTCGCGCACCCGGATGCAATTCCACTTCATCTTCAACGCTGACTTCGCCGGAAATCAGCGTACCCGTCACCACTGTGCCGAAACCTTTCATTGCGAACGCACGATCAATCGGCAGCCGAAAATAACTCCGCAGACCGTGCTGCGGCATTTGCGCCGCGACATTCGCGAGCGCGTCACGAAGTTCATCAAACCCCGCGCCGGTTTTCGCGCTTACGGGAATAATCGGCGCGCCTTCCAGAAATGATCCGCGTACAAATTCCTCGGCATCCAGTCGCGCCAAATCGAGCACTTCAGCAGAAACCAGATCGGATTTCGTTAGCACGATAATTCCGCGTGGAATTTCAAGCAATCGGCAAATATCAAAATGCTCGCGCGTTTGCGGCTTCACGCCTTCATCAGCGGCAATCACCAGCAAAACCAAATCGATTCCGCCCGCGCCGGCCAGCATATTTCGGACAAATTTTTCGTGACCGGGAACATCCACAAATCCAAATCGAATATTTCCTAAATCGAGAAAGGCAAATCCCAGATCAATCGTGATGCCGCGCCGCTGCTCTTCTTCCAAGCGGTCGGGGTTCGTGCCCGTCAACGCCTGAACTAACGCGGATTTTCCATGATCGATATGTCCAGCAGTTCCGACGATGACGTGCTTCAGATCTGATCTGCAGGCGGCGCGGAAGATGAGTTGGAAGTTCGCATAGCGATGGAATCGAAGGAAATGCTAGCGAACGAATGCGGGAGCGTCAAACAGTGCAGGGCAGATCCTGCCGAACGTATTATTTGCCGGAGGCTTTAATCTCCGCTTCGGCCTGAGAAACTTCATCTATATTGCTTTAGCCGCCGCAACAGGATCTGGCGCCGCATTCATCGGCCGGCCAACAATTATTAAGTTGCGCCCGCGCGAATCGCGCCACCCGGAGTTGCGATCCGCGACTGATCATCCTGCTTCCTCTTGGACGCATTTTCCCCGCCGGCCACTTTCGTATCCGGACGAATTCCGCCAAGCGCCAAAATAAAATCCTTCCCCATCGCGCGGCGCAGAGCCTTCACTTCGTGCGCGGACGCCACCAATCCATCCAGTCCAGCTTTCTTCGCCAATTTCGCCAGCGCCATCACGCGAGTGGAAGGTGAACCGGAGATTCCCACGCCGCTCATCTGTTTGCGATCCATGCTCGTTAAAATTGTGACGCCCAAAAGTTTCGGCGCATTCGGAATCGCGGCAATTGTACGCGCCGCCTGCTGCATCATTTCAAATCCGCCCAGCGTGTGAATATTCACCAGCTTAATTCCCGGATGCGAAGCCGCCGCGCGCAACGCTCCGTTCACAGTATTTGGAATGTCGTGATATTTCAAATCAAGGAAAATTCCGGTGCCAAGCGAAGCGATGCGTCGAACAGCCTCTGGGCCGGCGGCCGTAAAAAGTTGTTTGCCAATCTTGAAGAGGCCGACCAGCCCAACTAATTTTTCAGCAAATGCATAAGCCTCGTCGAGCGTTTCAAAGTCCAGGGCGACTATCAGCCGCCGCGAGGCTGGGTGGATCACTGTGTTGGTTGAGCTCCGTGAGGCAATTGTAGCAGTTCCATGCGTAACCGGGCCACTCCGCGATTGATAATTCCCAACCGCTCGGCAACCTGGTAGGAAACGTCCAGTTCCCGGCCCTTCACGAATGGGCCGCGGTCATTAATCCAACCACGGCGCTTCGGCCAGTCCGGGTATTGATTAGCCGAACCATCGACCCAAATGGCAGGTTCGCATGGGCGGCGGTTGAGGCCGTCATATCGTAAAGCTCTCCGCTTGCTGTCGTCCGACCCTCAAAGGTCGGGCCATACCAGCTTGCTTCCCCAAACCATACCTTAAGAGGACGAACGGTCTGGGTCGGTTTAGCTACCAGTGGAGCCTCCAGCGATGGCGTCAGCGCCATAAATAACAGGAGGCAGGGCAGTAGTCCGGTAAGCCCGATGAGCTGTCGTCTCATAGTGTGTTATTTTAGCAACAGTCGGAGCACTGACTATAGTACGTCCCCTCCCAGGTAGGGACAAGTACTTTCGGGCTGGGGTTCTACCTCTTATCTCATTGATATTAAAGTATTTAATATCAATGAGATACGAGGTAAGTTCCAGCCCGAAAGTACTTGTCCTAGCCTGGGAGGGGACGTACTATAGTAAGTGCTCCGACTGTTGCTAAAATAACACACTATGAGACGACAGCTCATCGTACTTACCGGACTACTGCCCTGCCTCCTGTCTATTTATGGCGCTGACGCCATCGCTGGAGGCTCCACTGGTAGCTAAACCGACCCAGACCGTTCGTCCTCTTAAGGTATGGTTTGGGGAAGCAAGCTGGTATGGCCCGACCTTTGAGGGTCGGACGACAGCAAGCGGAGAGCTTTACGATATGACGGCCTCAACCGCCGCCCATGCGAACCTGCCATTTGGGTCGATGGTTCGGCTAATCAATACCCGGACTGGCCGAAGCGCCGTGGTTCGGATTAATGACCGCGGCCCATTCGTGAAGGGCCGGGAACTGGACGTTTCCTACCAGGTTGCCGAGCGGTTGGGAATTATCAATCGCGGAGTGGCCCGGTTACGCATGGAACTGCTACAATTGCCTCACGGAGCTCAACCAACACAGTGATCCACCCAGCCTCGCGGCGGCTGATAGTCGCCCTGGACTTTGAAACGCTCGACGAGGCTTATGCATTTGCTGAAAAATTAGTTGGGCTGGTCGGCCTCTTCAAGATTGGCAAACAACTTTTTACGGCCGCCGGCCCAGAGGCTGTTCGACGCATCGCTTCGCTTGGCACCGGAATTTTCCTTGATTTGAAATATCACGACATTCCAAATACTGTGAACGGAGCGTTGCGCGCGGCGGCTTCGCATCCGGGAATTAAGCTGGTGAATATTCACACGCTGGGCGGATTTGAAATGATGCAGCAGGCGGCGCGTACAATTGCCGCGATTCCGAATGCGCCGAAACTTTTGGGCGTCACAATTTTAACGAGCATGGATCGCAAACAGATGAGCGGCGTGGGAATCTCCGGTTCACCTTCCACTCGCGTGATGGCGCTGGCGAAATTGGCGAAGAAAGCTGGACTGGATGGATTGGTGGCGTCCGCGCACGAAGTGAAGGCTCTGCGCCGCGCGATGGGGAAGGATTTTATTTTGGCGCTTGGCGGAATTCGTCCGGATACGAAAGTGGCCGGCGGGGAAAATGCGTCCAAGAGGAAGCAGGATGATCAGTCGCGGATTGCAACTCCGGGTGGCGCGATTCGCGCGGGCGCAACTTACATAATTGTTGGCCGGCCGATGAATGCGGCGCCAGATCCTGTTGCGGCGGCTAAAGCAATACTAGATGAAGTTTCTCAGGCCGAAGCGGAGATGAAAGCCTCCGGCAAATAATACGTTGCGGCAGGATCTGCCCTGCACTGTTTGACGCTCCCGCATTCGTTCGCTAGCATTTCCTTCGATTCCATCGCTATGCGAACTTCCAACTCATCTTCCGCGCCGCCTGCAGATCAAGATCTGAAGCACGTCATCGTCGGAACTGCTGGACATATCGATCATGGAAAATCCGCGTTAGTTCAGGCGTTGACGGGCACGAACCCCGACCGCTTGGAAGAAGAGCAGCGGCGCGGCATCACGATTGATCTGGGATTTGCCTTTCTCGATTTAGGAAATATTCGATTTGGATTTGTGGATGTTCCCGGTCACGAAAAATTTGTCCGAAATATGCTGGCCGGCGCGGGCGGAATCGATTTGGTTTTGCTGGTGATTGCCGCTGATGAAGGCGTGAAGCCGCAAACGCGCGAGCATTTTGATATTTGCCGATTGCTTGAAATTCCACGCGGAATTATCGTGCTAACGAAATCCGATCTGGTTTCTGCTGAAGCGCTCGATTCGGCGCGACTGGATGCCGAGGAATTTGTACGCGGATCATTTCTGGAAGGCGCGCCGATTATTCCCGTAAGCGCGAAAACCGGCGCGGGGTTTGATGAACTTCGTGACGCGCTCGCGAATGTCGCGGCGCAAATGCCGCAGCACGGTATGCGGAGTTATTTTCGGCTGCCGATTGATCGTGCGTTCGCAATGAAAGGTTTCGGCACAGTGGTGACGGGTACGCTGATTTCCGGCGAAGTCAGCGTTGAAGATGAAGTGGAATTGCATCCGGGTGCGCGAAAACTGCGCGTGCGTGGGCTGCATTCTGACGGACACTCGGTTCAGCATGCGACAGCAGGTCAGCGTACGGCGATTAATCTGGCGAATATCGAAGTGAGTGAAGTGCAGCGTGGAATGGTGCTTACAGTGCCCGGATTTTTCAGAGCCACGAAGCACATGGATGCGCGGATCACGTCGCTCGATTCCGCGCCGCCGCTGAAGAATCGCGCGCGCGTACATTTTCATCAAGGAACTTCATCAACCGTCGCGCAAGTAATTCTGATGGAAGGCGCGCAACTCGGTCCGGGCGCTTCCGCGTTTGCGCATTTTGTGTTTCAGGACGAAGTGTTTCTGCTGGCGGGCGATCGATTCATCATGCGGCGATTTTCTCCGGTTGTGACGATTGGCGGCGGCATTGTGCTTCAGACCGTGCGCCGAAAAAAGATTCGCGATGCGGAAGCCGCGCTGCTTCTGGAGACGCTTTCGCATGGCGACGAGGAAGAGGTTTTGTTGGCGATAGTAGATTCCGCTTCGAAGGGGCTTTCGTTACGCGAAGTAGTTGCACGGACGATTTGGCCGGAAGACGAGGCGCTCGCGCTCGCCGAAGAGTTGGCCGAAAGAAAATTACTTCGGATTTTGAACCGCGCGCCGGTTTTTCTGGCGTCAACGGCCCGCGTAGACGCCTGCGCGTCGCGACTGCACGAAGCTGTCGCTGAATTTCACAAGGAAAAGCCACTCGCCGAGGGAATTTCCAAAGAGGATTTGCGTGCGCGATCTGCCAGCGACGCCGGTCCGGAAATATTTCAGGCGGTGTTAGCACAACTTGCAGCAGCCGGAAAATTGATAGTCACCGGCGATACCGTGAAACGCGCCGGGCGCACCGTACAACTAAGCGCGGAGGAGACGCGCATCCGCGCGGGAATAGAAGCGGCATATGCGCAGTCTGGACTTGT
Organism: uncultured Acidobacteriota bacterium; assembly: GCA_963778235.1. GTDB lineage: Bacteria > Acidobacteriota > Terriglobia > Acidiferrales > UBA7541 > DASTCZ01. The sequence continues at coordinate 8,172 of CAVZTQ010000003.1, forward strand.
GTCACCCTCGTCCGCGGAACTGATTGCGAAACTTGGTTTCGATCGAACGCGCGCGCAAAACGTTCTACAACTTCTTCTGCGCGAAGGGGTTTTAATAAAGGTGGCCGACGGAATTATTTTCCACGCCAGCGCGCTGGCGGATCTGCGCGCAAAACTGGTGCAGCGCAAACGGGAAAATACTCCGCGCATGAGCGTGCCTGCGTTCAAAGAATTGGCTGGAGTCAGCCGGAAATACGCCATCCCTTTGCTTGAATATTTGGATCGTGCCGGAGTTACGCGCCGCGACGGCGACGAGCGTATTGTGATATAGAGCACTGTAGTTGCCCGCTGTAGGGCGGCCGTTCCAGCGGGTGCTGGGCGTGTTATAATCGAGGCTCAGATTGGGAAGTTGCTCGCGCGGCAGCGCGGGCCGGGAAACTTAGAAAGCAGGTGATTTATGGAAGGTTTGGCTCCATGGCATTTACTCGTAATTCTTCTAGTGATCGTGCTCTTTTTCGGCGGTAAGAAAATCCCCGAAATGATGCGCGGATTGGGAGCCGGAGTGAAAAGCTTTAAAGAAGGTATGCGCGAGGGCGATACTCCCACCAATACGCCGAGCAATCCCAGCGCGACATCGAACACGCCTACTGAGGACCGGAAGTAGTTTTCGATTTCGGACGGTTCGGTTAAAACCTGGAATTTATGACGGGCGGCTGCGATGGCCGCTCGTTTTGTTTTTCAGATGGAAGACTTTCGTAGCGCCGGCATCTTGCCGGCAGTTTTTATTTTAGATTAGAAAGAAGAGCCGACAGGATGCCGGCACTACAACACCGCGTTTTCAAATCAAAAGTTGGGCCAGCCGAGATCCTTCAACGCTTGCCAGACACGCGCCAGCGGCAATCCAACTACATTGAAGTAACATCCTTCGATTCGTGGAATATATCTGCCCGCGATTCCTTGAATCGCATACGCGCCGGCTTTATCGAGGGGCTCTTCTGAGACAGCGTATGCGTCCACTTCTTCGTCGGACATATTAGAAAACCAAACGCGCGTAGTTTCATGGCCAACGCGGATTTCTCCGTCCGGAATCCGCAGAAGCGCGAACCCGGTAGTTACAAGGTGCTCCCTGCCCCGTAGTTTCAGCAGCATTTCACGCGCAGTTTCTGCGAAGTAGGGCTTGCCGAGGAATTCGTCGTCCAGTACAACGACCGTATCTGCGCCCAGAATTATGAGCGGCTCAGAGGAGCCAATCTCGCGCGCTACGTCTTCTGCTTTGGCGCGAGCTAATCGCTCGACCATTTGTTCTGGCGCGTCTCCCAGTGCCAGGCTCGATTCGTCAATCTGCGCAGCTCGGATTTTGAAGGGAATTCCCGCAGCCGCAAGAATTTCCGCGCGACGCGGCGAAGCGGAGGCGAGAATGAGTTTTATGGCGGGCATGATGGGATTAAATCGAAAAGAGATTGACGTCGCAGCTTAATGCGCCGAAGTTACACATCAAAATAAAACGCTTAGTGATTTCCCGGCTCGGCCGCCGGATGCATTCCGTGCTGTGGCACTTCATGAACTCCGCGCAACGCCGGTTCCTGATGCGAGCGATAAAAATGGTCGAGCGGGCCCGCACCTTTTCCAATCGCGTATCCGTGCTCAATCGCTTTTTGCACGTAAGTTTTTGCGAGTAGTACGGCTTCGCGCAGAGCGCGTCCCGTAGCGAGCTGCGACGCGATGGCCGAAGCAAACGTGCATCCCGAGCCGTGCGTGTTCAGCGTTTTCACTTGATCGCCGCCGAATGTAAACATTTCCGCGCCGTCGAAAAGCACGTCCACGGGTTTGTCCATGTGTCCGCCTTTGACGATTACGGCCTTCGCACCGCGTTCCACAATTTTTCGGGCGGCCGCTTCCATTCCTGCCAGATCTTTTATGGGTAATCCGCTCAGCAGCGCAGCCTCTGCAATATTCGGCGTCACCAGATTCGCGCGCTTCAATAATTCTTCCGTCAAAAATTTCACGCCACCTGCGTCCAGTAAATCGATTCCGCCGGAAGAAGGTTTGATCACAGGATCGAGCACAATATTTGTGTATTTATGGGAGTCCAGAAATTCTGCGACGACCTGCGCATTCCCGCGATTCGCGAGCATCCCAATTTTGATCGCGCAAGGCTTCACATCCGCCACCAGCGCGTCAAGCTGCGCGCGCAAAGTTGCCGGTGGAATCGGATGAACACTTACGACGCCTTTGGTGGATTGCACGGTGAGCGCCGTCATCGCTGCTACGCCGTACAAATTGTGTGCGGAAATTGTTTTCAAATCTGCTGCAATACCTGCGCCGCCCGAAGGATCAAATCCCGCGATCACAAGCACAATCGGTGGCGCCGAAGCTGGATTATTGCCCAATTCGTTTTTTCCTCTGTACGGATTATGTATGCGCTCTCCGGATGCGACGATTCATCCGTAAGAGGCAAAAATTGCCGGCTGCGTCCTAAGAGCGTGGACGATGCCGGCAAATGGAAATGTACGCGCGGTATTCGCCGCGCGCAAGCGGAAATTTCATCAAAAAGCTAATAGGGAAGTTTTTTCAGCACTTCAGCAGCAATTGATTTCACTGACGAGTTGAAATATTCATCGACGCTGAAGGATCCAGCTGCATCTATACCCGGTATTCTAAACAGCGGTTTGATGTCTTCGAGGGCGGCGTTATTTCTGCAGAACAGCCCGAATAACTGAAGATAGTCTTCGACGACGTATTTTTTACCTGATGCTATTTCAGAAATAATTTGTTTCGCACGCGCACGATCAAGGCGGCGTCTGATTTCAATCTTCCTGAGAGGGCTCATACACTGCAAACTCTTACGGGAACAGTCCGCGAACCGTAGTCGCATCCGCCACGCGTCCGACCGCCAGAATGTAAGCGCCTGTGCGCATGTGCGTGCGATGTTTGCGCGCTATCTCATGAACTTCCTGAAATGCGCGGCGCATCACCATTTCGAGTTTCAGAATTCACTTCGTCGACCGGCCAGAAGAAACTTTGCAAGTCCTGCACCCACTCGAAGTAGCTGACGGTGACGCCGCCGGCATTCGCGAGAATATCCGGCACCACGAAAATTCCCTTGCGCGCGAGCACTTCATCCGCGTGCGGAGTTGTGGGGCCGTTCGCTGCTTCGGCAATAATTTTCGCCTTGATCTGATCCGCGTTGTTCAGCGTGATCGCGTTTTCAAGCGCCGCGGGCACCAGGATGTCGCACTTCATCGCCAAGCAGATCGTCGTTGGAAATTCGCGACGTGCCCGGCATGCCGACAACCGTGCCGGAGCGTTCCTTGTAGCGCATCGCTTTCAGTCGGATCGATGCCGCGCGTATTGACACGCCGCCGCGCGAATCGCTGATGGCCACGACGCGCGCTTTTTTCTCTGCGAAGAGCCGCGCCGCGATCGATCCCGCGTTGCCGAATCCCTGAATCGCGACGCTTGCTCCGCGCAGCGACATTTTCTTCACCTTGCATGCTTCCTCGACGACCACTACGCAACCGCGCGCCGTCGCTTCGTTGCGTCCTTCGGATCCGCCGATCGAAACCGGCTTGCCGGTGACGACGCCGAGCGACGAATATCCCTTGGTCATCGAATACGTGTCCATCATCCACGCCATCGTTTGCGAATCGGTGTAAACGTCCGGCGCGGGAATATCCTGTTCAGGCCCGATGATCGGCAAAATTTCGGAAGTGTACCGCCGCGTCATGCGCTCGAGCTCGGTTTGCTCATGCGCTTCGGATCGCAGATCACGCCGCCCTTGCCGCCGCCGTACGGAATATTTACCGTGGCGGTTTTCCAGGTCATCCACATCGCAAGAGCTTTCACTTCGTCCAGCGGTGACGCCGGGATGGTAACGGATTCCGCCTTTCGAAGGGCCGCGCGCGACGTTGTGCTGCACGCGATAGCCGGTGAAAACTTTGATCTGTCCGTTGTCCATTTTTACGGGAATGGAGACTTCGAGCACGCGCTTCGGCGTCCGCAGAATCTGGCGCAGTCCCGGGTCGAGCTTCAGGTACTCTGCGGCGAGGTCAAACTGAATCTGCGCAATGCGATGGGGATTCAGATCCTCGCGCGGCGCAATGCGCGGGCAATCGGCGGCGGAGCCGCCTTCGGAACTGTGGCCATCTGCCTTCCTCCTGAACCTGGGACTACTCGTACTACGAACGACCGCAGGGCCTGATTTCGGTGAATCGAAAAGCTCGTAACCCTTGTGAAATTCGAAGTTTAGCCAAGCCGCAGAGGGATGTCAATCAAAACCACGGCAGGGTTTTCGAGGCGATTGTCTGCTTGTTTAACCCCGTGTTTGCGACGGCAGGGCTGCAACGTCATTGATTTAAGTGGCTATGTAGAAATTGGGCAGGCTTAGCTTGCGTCGAGAGGCCCGGAACCAGCCGTTCAGCCCATGTAGGGACGCAAAACCTCGGGGATGGCAATTGAGCCGTCAGACTGCTGATAGTTCTCGATAATCGCGATCCAGGTGCGGCCGACCGGCGAGGCCCGAGCCATTGAGCGTGTGCACGAATTCGCTTTTGCCGCCGCCCTTCGGTTTGAAGCGGATGCCCGACGCGGCGCGCCTGGAACGCTTCGGTATTTGAGCACGAAGAAATCTCCATGAACTCGCCTGACGATGGCAGCCACACTTCAATGTCGTAGGTTTTTGTCGCAGGCAAATCCCATGTCCGCGGTGGAGAGCTGCATCAGTGCGATGGTGCAGGCCGAGCTTTTGCAAAATGGTCTTCGGCGTTGCTGCACGAGCGATTCGAGTTCGTCGTAACTGTGTTCGGGCCGCGTGAATTTGAACATCTCTACTTTTTGAAACTGATGCTGGCGCTTGATCCCGCGCGTATCTTTTCCTGCCGCTCCGGCTTCGGAGCGGAAGCACGCCGTCCACGCGCAACTTTGAATCGGCAGCGCATCGGCGTCGAGCGTTTCGTCGCGATGCAGACTGGTCAGTTCCACTTCGGACGTGGGGGTGAGCCACAGGTCCGTGCCTTCGAGATGAAACATGTCTGCCGCAAATTTCGGAAGCTGGCCGACTCCGATCAGCGAAGCCGTGTTGACGATGAACGGCGGCAGAATTTCCGTGTAGCCGTGCTCGCGGGTGTGCACGTCGAGAAAAAAATTTGCGATGCGCTCGTTCCAGCCGCGCTCCGCGGCCTTTGTAAACCGCGGATCGCGCTCCGGCGATTTTTGCGCCGGCCTCTAAATCCAGAATCCCGCACCTTCGCCCAACTCCCAGTGCGGACGCGGCGCGAAATCGAATTTCGGAGGCGCGCCCCAGCGGCGAACTTCCACATTCGCTGAAGCGTCAGATCCGACGGGCACTGAGTTGTGCGGCAGATTCGGAATCGCGAGCATGAAATCGCGGAGCCGCGCGTCAAATTCCGTCACACGCGCATCATGATCGGAAATCTCTGCGGATACGCGCTTCATCTCGGCCAGAATCGCAGAGGCGTCTTCGCCCGCGCGTTTGCGCTTCGCAATTTCGTCATTGGCTTTGTTGCGTTCGGCTTTCAGGCGTTCGACGGCAGTGATGGATTCGCGCCGCTCGTGATCCAGCGCGCGAAATCCGGCAACGTCGAGCGTGGCATTGCGATTGCGCGCCATTTGCTCGAACAATTCCAAGTGATCCCGGAAATAACTCAGGTCATGCATGTGAGTGGAAAGGATACCGCAAAGCAGCGAGGAGACAAAGCCGCGGAAAAAGGTTAAAACATCATGCGTTGTTTTGCAGGCATGCAAGTGCGTGCCACATCTCATTCGGAAGGGATGCTAGATGCCTCACGTTCAAATCACCTGGGTCGAAGGAAGATCGCCGGAGCAGAAGCGCAACATCGCGGCGCAGATTACGCAAACTTTGGAAACGGAAGGCCGCGCGAAACGGGAAAATATTCATATCGCGTTTCTGGATGTGCCTAAGACAGATTACGCGGAAGCCGGGGTGACGGTCGCCGATCAGAATCGCGTGCCGTAAAAATTGTCTGACCTATTGAACCAGGCGCACCTGATTTGTCTGGTCCACAATCACCGTGGGCGCATGCAGCATTTGCTGTTCCGGCGTTTGCGGCGACCATTTCGCCCTCACCGTGAAACCGGATGACGACGCGTCCATCGTGTACGTGTAGCCGTCGCGTCCGCTCAGCGTGACGGGCAGTTCGCCGCCGGTAACGAGTTGATCGATCGTGCCGTACGAGCTGTTCTGCGCGTAATAAGAGCGCTCGGCATTCGCGATGGTGCTCAAGTCCATTTCCACGCGCGTGGTGCTGATCACCGTCGTGGCCGTGCCGCCGCCCGCCGGCGATGCTTGTTTCAGAAAAATGTAGTAGATGCCCAGGCCAATCGCCATTGCCACCAGCAAACTTACGAGTCCGCCGATTAGTTTCATAATGTACCTATTGTTGTGGCGCGCGGCCCGGCGGACAATAGTACCAGCGCAAAGGTGTGCCGAATGGTATACGCGGACGGCCGGTAAATTCCGGTAAACGTCAGCCAGCGTTCGCCGCGTAGTGCGCATCATATTAATTCGGGGAATGTCCGGGGAATCTTGGGCACGCACTGTCAGGCAATCCGAAGCATTCTGAAGCTTGCGGACGGTCACTCAGCCGTCTAGCATGTTTTGTGGCAAATTACGTTTTGTGCGCGGGGTGCGATAGATTAGTGCGGTAGATTTAGTAGTTGTCGTTATCGGCAGAGGGATTCTCGGGGGTGAGTGTTGAAGAATCTTCGTAACGCATTTCTAATTTTGTTCGCCGCGTGTGTGCTTGGGCCCACCGCGTGGTGCCAAACGGGCCGGGGACAGACCGCTCCTCCGCAAACCGCGCCGAAGCCAGCTTCCACTGCGCCCGCCGCTCCAAAACCGGCAGCGCCGCAGACGCCGACTATTCGCCCGCCCGAATTGCACGTAATTTCGCGCGAACTGCCGAATGGTCTTCGCATCATCATGCTGGAAGATCACGCCGCACCGGTCATCAATTTGCAAATGTGGTATCACGTCGGCTCGAAGGACGAAAAGACCGGCCGCAGCGGCTTCGCTCATTTGTTTGAGCACCTGATGTACAAAGGCTCGGCCCACGTTCCCGCGGAAGAGCATTCGCGCATCATTGAAGCGTTCGGTGGATTCGATAACGCATTCACCGCCGACGATATGACCGTCTTTTGGGAAACATTTCCCAATAATTATCTGGAGCGCGTGCTTTGGCTTGAGGCCGACCGCCTCGGCAGCCTGAATGTTGACCAGGCAAATTTTGAATCCGAACGAGAAGTGGTGAAGGAAGAGCGCCGCGTTCGCGTGGATAACCAACCATACGGAAAAGTGGTTGAAGATTTGTACGCCAAAGCTTTTGACGTGCATCCCTACCATCACACGACAATCGGAAGTCTGGACGATTTGAACAAGGCCACGATTTCCGATGTGCGCGATTTCTTTCATACATTTTATCGTCCGGATAACGTGACGATGGTGATCGTCGGCGATTTCACCGTGGATCAAGCCACCATGTGGGCGCAGAAATATTTCGGTGGAATTCCAAAGCCCGCGCAGCCTTTGGTGCGTTCAATCCCACAAGAGCCGACGCAAACCGCTGAAAAGCGATTCACAAACTCCTATCCGAACTCGCCGCTACCCGCCGTCGTAATCGGCTACAAAATCCCGGCGCAATATTCGCCGGATTCGTACCCGCTGGATTTGGCATCGAATATTTTGAGCGGCGGCGAGAGTGGCCGGCTGTACCGCAAATTGGTTTATGAAGATCAACTCGCCGTGCAGGTGAATGGAGCGGGGAATTTTACGGAAGATCCGAATCTTTTCTTCGCAATTTCGATCATGAATCAGGGCCGCACCTCCGCCGAAGGTGAAAAAGAAATTCACGAAGTGCTGGACGCGATGAAAACCACGCCGGTTCCCGCCGATGAACTTGAAAAAGCGAAGAATCAGCAGATCGCGGGATTCATTCTCGGGCGCGAAACGTCAAAAGAAAAAGCAGACGCGCTGGGGCGCTATTCGGTAATCGGAAAAAACCCTGGTTTGATCAACACCGATCTCGCAAATTATTTGAAAGTCACCGCCGCGGATATCGAGCGCGTTGCGCGCACGTATTTCACCGCTGCGCGCGCCACTGTTCTTACGGTCGAACCTCCGAAGGGTGCGCCGCAAGGGCCGGGAGCAGGACAACAACAGGATCAGGAGAATAAACAGTGAGCGCGAACGGCAAACGGCAGGAAAAAGTATTGCGCGTAATTCGTACTGCTTCGATTGCGCTCGTAGCATTAATGATGACGACCGGCGCGGCGATTGAATCTGCGAGCGCACAAACTCAGCCCGGTCAAACGGCTAAGCCGCCCGCGCAAACAGCTCCGCCTCCGGCCGCAGTTCCGCAGGCCGCAGCGCCCGCAAATGCAGCGCAACTTGTCGCGCAAATGCCCGCGCCGGAAGCTTCCAAGCCATATCACTTTCCACCGGTGGCCACGAAAACTCTGGCGAACGGCATGCGCGTTTTTGTGGTGACGTCACCCGCGCAGCCCGCAATCGGCATTCAACTTCTTCTAACCTCCGCCGGCTCTGTGAATGATCCGCAAGGCAAGCCCGGAGTTGCAGCGATGACTGCCAGTCTGCTGACGCAGGGCGCCGGTAAACGCACCGCGCAACAAATTGCCGAGTCAATCGATTTTGTGGGCGGCTCACTGAACGCAAGTGCATCGGACGACGGCACGATCATCAGTTCGGGCGTGGTGAAAAAAGATTTCGATTTGGCGATGGACCTACTTTCCGACGTTGCATTGCGCGCGAATTTTGCGAACGAAGAAATAGGCCGCCAGAAACAACAATTGCTTTCAACTTTGCGCGTGAATTATGACGACGCGGATTATCTCGCAAGCGCTGTTTTCTCTCGCGCCGTTTACGGTTTGCATCCCTACGGCCTGCCGTCGGAAGGCACTCCGATTTCGATTCAGGCGATCACGCGCGAGGACATTGTTCAATTCCGCGATTCCTACTACGCGCCCGGAACCGCGCTGCTCGCGTTTTCTGGTGATATTTCTCCCGAAGCAGCTTTCGCTGCCGCCGAAAAATATTTTGGCGCATGGTCGACCAAGGCTGCCGCGCCGCCGGCTCACGCCGCTGCGGGCGTTTCCGCCGGTGTACACATCATCGTCGTGAATAAGCCGGACACGGTTCAAACGCAAATCCGTATCGGCAAGCCCGGTGTTCGCCGCAACGATCCTGAATTTATTCCGCTGTATGTTGCGGACCGCATTTTCGGCGGCAGCTACAACAGCCGCTTGAATACCGAAGTGCGTGTCAAGAAGGGGCTCACCTACGGCGCAAATTCTGTTTTCGATACGCTGCAGGAAGCGGGCGACCTTCTCGCATCCACTTTCACACGCACCGAAACTACTGTGGCCGCGGTGCAGCTGGTCGTAGATCAAATTAAAGGAATGGCCAGCGGAAATTTGAAGGCAGATGAACTTACTTTCGCGCGAGACTATCTAGTTGGCGTCTATCCGATTCAAACCGAAACGCCAGACGAAGTCGCCAGCCGCGTGCTCACCGTCGCGCATTACGGTTTGCCCGCAAATTACAACGAGACGTATCAGAGTAGGATCAGCTCCATCACCTTGCCTCAAGCAAATTCCGTGGCCACTAAGTATTTTCAACCAGCAACATTGGAAATTGTTCTGGCCGGAAACGCCACGCTATTCCGCGATAATTTGAAACGGGAATTTCCGGATGCCTCTTACGAGGAATTTACTCCCGCCGAAATGGATCTTCTTTTGCCGGCGATGCACCGCATGCCTGAATCTGTGCCGGCGGCCACTCCTGAAACAATTGCGCAGGGTAAATCGGAAATTGCAGACGCCGCGCAGGCAGCAGGCGGCCCGGCAATCGGAAAAATTCAAAGCGTGGAATATTCCGGCACGGGAATTCAAGCGTCGCCGCAGGGAGATTTGCCGGTCGAATTGAAACTGTATCTCGGCTATCCCAATCGCTATCGACTGGAAACGAAGGTGGCTTTGCCGGGGCTGGCCGGAAATGTGCTGATGGTTGGCTACGACGGCAAGACCGGATGGACGAGTTCGCCGCAAGGTTCGCAGGATATTCCCCCCGCGAGTTTCGGGGAATTCATCCGCCGCATTTTGCTGACGGGCGGTGTTGGACTGTATCAAGCCTCGCAGGCTGGAAGCATTCAAGTGCAGGCCATTGGCCCACGCGATTTTCAGGGACAGAAAACTGACGCCGTCGCCGTTGTTTCCGGCAGCGTTCACGCCGTCGTTTACTTCGATCAGGCCACGCATCTGATCGCAGGATCGCGTTATCAGCAAGACACGCCGCAAGGCGCCGTGGAAACGGTTGAGATCTGGAGCGATTATCGCGAAGTGGACGGCGCGAAATTCCCCTGTCACGGAATCACGCTGCGCAATGGACAGAAATTTGCCGAATACAACGTGCAGGAAATAAAATTTAATACGAATCCGGATGTGGCGCTCTTCGCGAAACCAGCAGCGGCAAAGCCGTAGAGCGTCACGTAGAAATTCACCCTGCCGTACCTTTCGATTTGTCACGCCCAGCGTGGCGGGCATACACTATTTAGGCTGCGGAAATCTGGCATGGTAAGTCGTCGCGCAGTCCGGCAGAAAGAGACACCCTTGACCGCGATTCATTCGCAATTCTCGAAGCGCCCCGTAATTCTCATCTCAACTTTCTTGTTGGCCGCGCTCGCCGCGTCCGTCGGCGCATTGCCGCGCACGCCAGCGCCGGGGCCGGTGCCGGCGCGAGACCCGCAATCTCCGCAAGCCGCGCCTTCGCCGCTGCTCGCCGCAATGCAGGCCGAACTTGACCGCAGCATGCCCATTCTGAAAAAGGCCACGCCGCCCGCGTACTTTATGAATTACACGCTGACGCAAGCACGACGCGCAAGCGTGATGGGCTCCAATGGAGCGTTGCTCGATAGCTCCGAAAAATTGGAGCGCTGGCTGGAAGTCCAAGTTCGCGTCGGCGACTATAATGTGGACAACACGCACAAAATCAGCGGCGGTCAACCCGCGTACGATCCAAGCCCCGGCACGCCCGCGCCGCTTGATGATGATGCTGTAGTCTTGCGACGTGCCATCTGGCTGGAAACCGATAAGCAATATCGCGCGGCCGCCGAAGCGCTGGTCAGAATTCAAACGAATAAGGAAGTAGAAGCACAATCCTCCGAAGAGGGCGCGCCGGATTTTTCTCGCGAGAAGCCGCAAATGTTTTACGCGCCCGAGGCGAATTATCAACTCGATCGCAAGCCGTGGGAGCAGAAGGTTCGCGATTACACCGCTTTTTTCCGCCAGTCACCGAACGTTCTTAATTCCATTGTCACGTTCACCGCACAGGCCGATAACTCCTATGAAGTAAATTCCGAAGGCACGCAGCTGCAACACGGCCAGGTGCGCTTTCGTTTGGAATTATTTATCGTTGGCAAAGCGCCGGATGGAATGGATCTGAATCGTTACTACAATTTTGACTGGGTCCAAGAAACAGAAGCTCCCTCGAACGAAGCCGTCATGGCCGCCGCAAAAACAATGGTGGCCGAGCTGGAAAGCCTCGAGAAGTCTCCGGTGCTCGAACCGTTTGCCGGACCCATCATGATGACTGGCCGCGCTTCGGCTGTTTTCTTTCACGAAATTTTTGGCCATCGCGACGAAGGGTTCCGCCAAAAGGCTGCGAACGAAGGGCAAACATTTTCACGCAAAGTCGGCGAACCCATCATGCCGGATTTCATCAGCATCGTGGACGATCCCACGATGAAGCGCCTGAATAAGGATGTGTTGCTCGGCTACTATCCGTTTGACGATGAAGGCGTGCCTTCGCAGCGTGTTCAGCTCGTCGATAAAGGCGTGCTGAAAGGTTTTGAAATGTCCCGTCAACCGTTGAAAGAATTTCCCGTCTCGAATGGACACGGACGCCGTCAACTTGGCGCGCAACCCGTTTCTCGTCAGGGAAATTTAATTGTCGAAAGCAGCCACAAAGTAACCAACGCCGAATTGCGCCGCATGTTCATCGCGGAACTTAAAAAACAGGGGAAACCTTTCGGACTCTTGATTGACGACATTGCCGGCGGCTTCACGTTCACGGGACGCGGCCAGCCACAAATTTTGCAAGTAGAGCCTCTGATTGTTTATAAGGTGTACGCCGACGGCAAGCCGGATGAAATGGTGCGTGGCGTGAATCTTGTTGGCACGCCTTTAATTTCACTCACAAAAATCATCGCGACCGGCGATACCACGGAAGTTTTCAACGGTTATTGCGGCGCTGAATCGGGCTCAATTCCAGTGGCTGCGGCTTCTCCCGCAATGCTCATCTCCGAAATGGAATTCTCAAAGAAAGAAACGTCCACCGATAAACCGCCGACTTTGCCGAAGCCTACGGTGGAACCGCAAGGAGTGAAACAGTGAACAACTCAAATTTCTCTCCGCGAATTCCAATTTTCATTCGCACCATCGCGCTTGCGCTCGGCGTAACTTTTATTTCGGCCGTCGCAATTCAGCCCACGCACGCCCAGCAATGGCCCAGCGCCGATGCCGATCAAACTCTGAAGGCGATGCACGACGAACTGGAACGTTCGCGCAACATGCAGATGCCCAATCTTCCGAAACCGTATTTCATTCAGTATCGCTTGCTCGATCTTGACGTGCGCACCATCACCGCGTCCTTCGGCGCGCTTGTTTCCAACACCACCGCGCACAATCGTTTTATGGACGTGAACATTCACGTCGGCGACTACAAGCTCGATAGCTCGCAATTTATTTCCGGCGACGGTTTTCAGGGTTTTCTCGGCTCCGCCGGACAAGTCGGAGTTGACGGCGATTACAATTCGCTACGGCAGGATTTGTGGCTCGCCACGGATCAGGCCTACAAATCGGCGCTCGACAACATGGCGCACAAGCAGGGATTTCTTCGCAGCCTTTCCAAGCCGCCTGAAATTGCGGATTTCTCGCAGGAAAAGCCGTACGTGAAAGTGGACCCTCGCGTTCTGCCCGATTGGTCGAGTCGAACTTGGGAGCAGGAAGCGAAACAAGCCAGCGCGGTTCTTCGCGCGTACCCGGACCTCTACAGCAATCGCGTCACATACACGTTGGTTTACGAAACGTATTACGTGATGAACACCGAAGGCACGCAGGTTCGCACCAGCCGTTCGCTTGCCGCGATTGAAGCCAGCATCGAAACGCAGGCGCCCGATGGCGTGCCCATGCATCATTTTTATGCGACTTACGTTGCGCGCCCCGCGGATCTTCCCGCCGCTGCGGAAGTTTCGCAGCAGCTCGACATGCGCGGAAAAGAATTAGTCGCCATGCGCAGTGCAAACCCCATGCCGGAATATTCCGGCCCGGTGCTAGTGGAATCGCGTGCGGCCGCGTCTCTTTTGGCGCAAATGCTCACGCCTTCAATTACCGGCTCGCGCTCGCCGCTTTCGATGCTGCCCATGGTGGATCAATTGATGGAGCGTCTCGGCGGTCGCAGCGAATGGAGCGGCCGCATAAATTCGCGCGTGCTTCCTGTTGAAGCTTCGCTCTCAGATGATCCGATGGCCACAGACGCGCACGGCCATCCGCTCGCCGGCTCTTATGTTGTCGACGAAGAAGGCGTTCCCGCGCAGCGTGTAGCGATTGTCGACAATGGAATGCTGAAAGATTTTCTAATGTCGCGCCGCCCCGGTCCTGACTTCGGCCAGTCCAACGGTCATGCGCGCGCATTATTTTTAAGCGATCCTCGCGCCGCCAGCAGCAATTTGGTTTTCCGTTCGTCGAAGGGCGTCACTCCCGACGAATTGAAAAAGAAATTTCTGGCGTCGTGCAAAGACGCTGCGCGTCAATGGTGTTTGATGATTCGTGAAATGGATAACCCTTCCATCGGAATCAGCAGCCAGGAAGAATTGTCCGGAGAGGTTCAGGAATTGGCGGCGGGAGCTTCCAGCGGCGAGCGCGTTCCGCTCGTTCTCTATCGCGTGAATGTTTCCGACGGCAGCGAAGAACTTTTGCGCCCCGGTCACTTGCTCGGAATGAATTTGCGCGTGCTGCGCGACGCTTCCGGCTTCGGAAATGACGCCACACTATATTCCTACACGCAAAGTCAGGCGCAAACCATTGCCGGAACCGCGCTCGGCACATTCGGCTCGGCCACAGACGGCGTACCCAGCACAATCACCGCGCCTTCCATTTTATTTAATGACGTGGAAGGCCGCGAAGCTCGCGGAGAAATGCGCCGCTTGCCGCTGGTGCCACCTCCGCCGATAAAATAATTTATTTTTGCGTGGGAAAACTTTATTCCGAAGGCTCGCCGCCACCAGCCATGCCCTGCGCGAGGATCAACCGTTCCGCTTCCATGCGCACCGCGGGCAATTTTAGATAAAATATCCCCGCCGCCACCACGCAAGCCATTCCGCCGATGGCCACCGTCCACGGCGCGCCAATCGAGTCGGCGGAAATCCCGCTGAACAGTCCGCCCAGCGGAGACATTCCCATAAACATCATGGAATAAAGCGCCATCATGCGTCCGCGCAAACGGTCGGGAACCATCGCCTGAATTAAAGTGTTCGCGCAGGCCATCTGCGTCATTAAAGTAAATCCGGTGGGCACCAGAATAATCATCGAAAAAATAAAATGTTTCGAGAACGCAAAAATCACAAGTGACGCGCCGAATCCCGCGGCCGAAAATGCCGCAATGCGTCCCAGTCCGCGTACGCCGGTGCGGGATGCAAGCGTCAATGCGCCCACCATTGCGCCCACGCCCGTAGCGCCCATCAACACTCCCAATCCCCACGCTCCGCCGTGAAGAATTCGATCCGCAAAAATCGGCATTAGCACGGTGTAAGGCACTCCCGCCAAACTGATTAGTCCCACCAGGTACAGCAAATTCCGCACCGGCGTAGTTCGTTGCGCAAATTGAAATCCCTCAACAATGTGCGCGGCCATGCCTGAATGTTTTTCAGGTTTCCGCGGAGCAATCTTCATCATTAATAAGCCGGCGATCACCGCGATAAAGCTCACCGCGTTCGCGAAAAAACACCAGCCTTCGCCGATGCTCGCCACCAAAATTCCTGCGATGGCCGGCCCCACCACGCGCGCTCCATTAAACATGGATGAATTCAGCGCGATGGCATTCATCAAATCCTCGCGGCCCACCATTTCCACCAGAAATGATTGCCGAGCCGGAATATCAAATGCGTTCACCACGCCAAGCGAGGATGCCAGCACAATCAGCTCCCACACATTGATCCAGTGGCCCAAAGTAAGCGCCGCAAGAATCGCTGCCAGCACCATCGAAGTTGTTTGCGTGGCGATCACCACGCGATGACGGTTGTAGCGGTCCGCCACGGTTCCCCCGACAGGTGAAAGTAAAAATATTGGAATTTGCGAAGCGAACGCTACGATACCCAACAGCAAGGAAGATCCCGTCAATCGATAGACCAGCCATGCCTGCGCAACGCTCTGCATCCACGTGCCGATTAGCGAAATTAATTGTCCGCCGAAAAATAATTGGAAATTGCGGTGACGTAGCGCGCGAAGTGTTACCGGTAACCGGCCTGCGCGCGCGGGCATTCCGCCAACTTGCGGAGAAGTTTCCGCCGCCTCCAGCGCCGCTGCTTCCGCTAACTCAGTTGAATCTTTCTTTGCCATGGCAAACTACAAAGAAACATTCTAGCGTGCCACGCAAGCGGATGTGAAATGTACTGCGCAGTAGCCGACAGTTTGCCGCGGTCAAATTGTCTTCCGTGCAAGTTCGCAAATTTCGTAGGGGCGGGTCTGCGACCCGCCCGTCGAGCGTTCACTCGTATCTAAGCGCCACTAGTGGATCCACGCGTGTCGCACGCCGTGCAGGAATCCAGCACGCCACAAGCGCCACGAGCAGCAACACGATTGTCGCCCCCACAAGTGTTGCCGGATCCGATGGCGTAATTCCGTAAAGTTGATCGCGCAATAACGCTGTCAGCCAATGCGAAGCAATCAGCCCAACAATCGCGCCAATCGCCGCCAGCCGCAGCCCGCGCGTAAGCACCATTCGCAGAATTTTCCCGCGCGATGCGCCAAGTGCTACTCGAATTCCAATTTCATGCGTCCGCTGCGCCACCGAATATGAAATCACTCCGTACACTCCGACCGCCGCAATCAGCAGCGCGATCCCGCCGAAAAGTGAAATTAGGATTGTCGGGAACCGGTGTCCCACAACCGACTCTGACACCAATTCGTCCATCGTTTTCGGCGCACGAAGCGGCAAGTCCGGCGCCAGACTACGAAGAATCTCGCGCACCGCCGGAGTTAGAGTGTGTGGGTCTTGCGAAGTGCGAATCGCGAAAGTCGCCTCATCGGCGGGCCCGTGCGTTTGCGCATAAGGAATGTACATCGTGGAACTTGTTTCCGTTTGCTCCAGCGCAGTTTCGATCACGTCGCTCACAATTCCAACCACTCTCCGCGGTGCCGGCTCCATGCTCGCCGGACCCATCGGTTTGCCAAACCAAATGTGCTGGCCGATTGGATCTTCGTCGCCCCAAATATTTCGCGCCATCGTTTGGTTGATCAGTACCACCGGTTCGGAATCGGCGCTATCGGCGTTCGTAAGCTCCCGGCCGCGGACTAGCGGAATATGAAATGCGTGGAAATATTCCGGACTCAAAAATCGGTAGCCGGCGTCATAAGTTTTCCCATCAAATTTGCTATTCCCTTCAACGCTCAGAAGCGTATCCGGAGCTTGCAGATTAAGTGGAAGAATGCTCGTGTACGAAACTTGTTGCACGCCCGGTAACGCAGAAAGTTTGGCGTCGAAATTATCGTAGAACGCAATCGCTTTTGCTTTCGTACCAAACACAGCGTTGTGCGGCAAGCCGATCGCAAACGTAAGCAGGTTATGCGAATCAAATCCGGGCTTAGTGCGCAGTAATCCCGTCAGAGTTTGGAACATCAGCGCCGCGCCGACCAGCAACACCAATGACAATCCAACTTCACTCACAACCAACGCGGCGCTCAGCCGTCCGCGCTTTCGTCCGAATCCGCCGCCTGCTTTTCCCTCCTTCAACGCCGTATTCAAGTCCACCGTGGAAGACTGCAGAGCCGGAGCCAATCCAGAAAGTACTCCCGTCAAAATTCCCAGGATCAGCGAAAAAACTAAAACTCTGCCGTCCAATTGAATCTCACCGAAGTGCGCCAAATCTGAGGGCACCAGCGATAGAATGAAGTCAAAACTCATATAACACACAAGCAATCCGGCCAATCCGCCCGCCAAACCAAGCAACAGGCTTTCCGTCAAAAGCTGCCAAATAATTTGCGAACGCGTAGCTCCCATCGCTGTGCGAACTGCGATTTCACGTTGCCGCGATGTCGCTCTCGAAAGAAATAAATTCGCGACGTTCGCGCACGCGATCAGCAAAACAAATCCCGCCGCGCCGAGTAGTAGCAGTGGAGCCGTCCCCGCGCGCTCGGTTGTAAAAGTTCGCAGCATTGTCAGATGCACCCGCTCGTCCGCTGCAATCATTTTCGGAAATAAATCATGCAGTCCCGCAATCGGCGTCGTAAGTGCCGCCTCAGCCTGAGCGGTTGTTACACCGTGGCTCAAGCGCCCAATGCAAAATGTGAAATTGCTCGGATCATTGCTGCTGCTGGGAACCTGCGCCAAAAACCATATCTGCGCCTCTCGTCCAACTGGAATCGGAATTTCAAATCCGGGCGCCATCACGCCTTCCACAATCCGCGGCGTTCCGCTCAGCATGATTGTTTGTCCAATGATATTTGGATCCGCAGAAAATTTCCGCCGCCACAATGCATTGCTGATCAGAATGGCGCGCGGGCCACCCACTTTCGCTTCGTCCGGCTGAAACCCTCGTCCAAGTTCAGGACTCACTCCGAGCACTGACAAAACTTCCGAAGATATAACGTAAGCAGGTATTTGTTCGGCATCGCCGCGTCCGGTAAGAGTAGTCATGCCGCCGGGCCGTGCAATCCCCAACGCATCGAACAATCCTTGATGTTCCTTCCACGCAAGAAAAATCGGCATCGAAATATTTGTGCCGCCTATCCGGTTATTTGTCCGCGCCACCAAAAACATTCGGTCCGATTCAGGAAATGGCAGCGGCTTCAAAAATATTGTATTCACCACGGAAAAAATCGCCGTATTCGCCCCAATCCCCAATGCCAACGTCAAAATCGCCACCGCCGTAAATCCCGGATTTCTCCGGATCATTCGCAGGCCATAATTAACGTTCTGCGCGAATCGCTCCAGGAAATTCCACGCCCACATCTCGCGCGTCACCTCTTTCACCAGCGTTGTGTTTCCAAAATCGCGCCGCGCCGCGTAGCGGGCTTCATCCGCGCCCAGTCCGCGATCCATTTTCGCTTCCGCATCCAATTCCAAATGATCCCGCAACTCGCGTTCCAACTCTTTGTCTCGTTTTTCGCGTTGGTCACTCATGTCAGTTTTCCTCCGCTGGACGCATCATCCTCGCAACCGCCGTCACCAATTGATTCCATTTCGATTCTTCCGTCGCAAGTTGTTTTTTTCCCGTCGCCGTAAGCCGGTAAAACTTAAATTCGCGATTCTTGGCCTTCGCCATTTCCCAACTTGACGTAACCCATCCTTGGCGCTCCAATCGATGCAGCGCCGGATAGAGCGAACCCGTGGGCACCTGAAATGCCTCACGCGAATTTGTGCGAATCACCGTGCTGATTCCGTAGCCGTGCTGAGGTCCCCATCGCAACGCCTGTAAAATCATGAAGTCCAGCGTCCCTTGCAGCAGTTCGATGCGATTCTTATATCGTTCCGTCATTCCGGCTCCTCACATCTAAGGCAACGTAGCCTCTCTACAGTAGACGCCCTACAGTCGAAAATGTTACGCACCATTTCCAACTTTTTCAAGCGTCCACTAATCACCAGTCCGCCCACCCGGAAGTGGTACAGTACGAGCCGCGCGAGGCTTTCCGTCAAGAACGCACTATGTTCTGCGGAAGAAGCGCCGTTAAGCATGTCCTCAACACCCGCATCCACGCCTTCATCAGGCGATCCCGCCGCCAAAGGACTCGCGCGTCGTCTCGGCCTTTTCGACGCCACCATGATCGTGATGGGCGGCATCGTCGGCGCCGGCATCTTCATTAATCCTTACGTCGTCGCGCAACAAGTTCACACTCCCACATTAATTCTCGCGGCGTGGATTTTCGGTGGACTCATCGCCATGGCCGGCGCATTCGTTTACGCCGAACTCGCTTCACGCATGCCCGCCGTCGGCGGCCAATACGCTTACATGCGCGAGGCTTATCACCCCGGCGTCGCATTTCTTTACGGATGGGCGCTGCTGCTCGTAATTCAAACCGGCGGAATGGCCGCGGTGGCCATCACATTTGGAAAATATTTTGTGGAGTTAACTCACGTTCCCATTTCCAGTGGCGCACTCGCCGCGCTCGCGCTGGGAATTCTCACGCTCGTCAACTGTCTGGGAGTTCGCGCCGGCAGCACTGTGCAAAGTTCTTTGATGGTAATGAAAATCGCGATTATCTCTGCGCTCGTAATTTGCGGCGCAATATTTCTGAAGCGCCCCGCCGCTGAATCGCACGCGATTATTTCTTCTGTGCTTGACCGGCCATTTTCATTTTCACTGATCGTCGCATTCGGCGCGGCAATGGTGCCCGTCACTTTTTCCTACGGCGGCTACCAGACCGCGAATTTCATCGCTGGAGAAGTTCGTGAACCGCGCAAAAATCTTCCGCGCGGATTAATGCTCGGCGTCGCAGGTGTAATCGCGCTTTACCTCAGCGTGAATTACATTTGCGTTCGCGCTCTCGGCGCCGCCGGACTCGCCAACACGACCACTCCCGCTTCCGCCGTGATGCGCATGGCGCTCGGTCAACGCGGCGCCACATGGATCGCACTCGGCATCGCAATTTCCGCGCTTGGTTTTCTCAGCCAATCTATTCTCACCGCGCCGCGCGTTTATTTCGCAATGGCCGAAGACGGCGTTTTCTTCCGCGGCATCGCGTGGCTCAGTCCACGCACCCGCGTGCCCGTTGTAGCGATTGCGCTGCAAGGTGTTTGGGCAATCGTCATCGCGCTCTCAGGCCGCTACGATCAAATATTGAATTTCGTCAGCTCGATGGATTTGATTTTCTTCGGCCTGTCAGGCCTCTGCATTTTTATTTTCAGGTATCGCGCAGCGCGGCAACCCCCATCGCTCGACGAAAACGCGGTCTATCACATTCCCGGTCATCCATTCACCACCGCCGCATACATCGCGTGCTGCTGGATGGTAGTGGCCGCAACTTTTTATCACTATCCGAAGGATTCATTCATCGGCCTCGGCATTGCGTTCGCAGGAATGCCGATATATTTTATTTGGGGCGCGCGAAATATTCAGCAACGCAAAGGATGACGCACAAAATGCCGTTTCGTCACACGTACGCGCATTCGCCGTATCTCGTTTGGGTAAAAACTCAGCCGCACGCGAAATATAATCTCGCCACCAGCGGCGTCATGAATTTTCCGCTCGCGCAACTTCCCGTGCGTCTGGAAAATCTCGAAATCAGCGGACAAACTCCCGGCTACGGTTACGCACCGTTGCAGGAATCCTTATCACGCCACACAAAAGCCCCGAAGGAATGTGTAGTCGCTGCCATCGGCACCTCAATGGCAAATTATTTGGCCTACGCCGGCACGCTCGAACCCGGCGACGATGTTCTCGTCGAACAGCCCGCCTACGAATCAATGTTTCTCGCCGCGCAACTCGCAGGCGCAAATGTCGTTCGATTTCAACGCCGTTTTGAGGACGGCTTCGCAATCGATCCCTCCGAAGTTGAACGCGCCATCAGTCCAAAAACGCGTCTGATCGTTCTCACTAATCTCCACAATCCCAGCTGTGCATTCGTCTCCACAGAAACTTTGCGCGCCATCGGAAAAATCGCCGAACAAAATGGAGCTCGCGTAATGGTCGACGAAGTTTATCTGGAAATGTTTTTCGATAATCCTGTACCTTCCGCGTTTCATCTCGGCGAAACTTTCATAATCACCAGCAGCCTCACAAAAGTTTATGGACTCAGCGGTCTGCGTTGCGGTTGGATCCTCGCCGCGCCCGATCTCGCCGAGCGCATCTGGCACATCAATGATCTCTTCGGAAATATTCCTCCGCATTCCGCCGAGCTGATGTCCATCGTCGCTCTCGAAAACCTTCCAGCCATCGCGCAACGCTCCCGAAATTTGTTAAACACAAATCGCGCCTTGCTGGATCAATTTCTGAATTCCCGCACCGATCTCGAATTACTTCGCCCGCCGGCAGGCACAGTGATTTTTCCTCGCGTTACCACAGGCAACACTGGAAAGTTCATCGAGCTCCTTCGCGCCAAATACGAAACCGAAGTTGTGCCCGGCCGCTTCTTTGAAATGCCGGATCACTTCCGCCTCGGCATCGGCGGCGATACCGAAATGCTCCGCGCCGGACTCGAACGCCTCTCCTCCGCCCTCGACGAATTCGCTCGGAAGTAGTAATAGTAGCTGCGCTCTCTGCCAGCCCGGAGGTCAGCAACAATGTTCGCGCCCGCCACATTCACAACCGCGCTTCTGATGACGGTTCTCAGCACAATTTGCTGGGGCTCGTTCGCCAACACTTTCAAAGTCACAAAGAATTATCGCTTCGAGCTTTACTATTGGGATTACGCCCTCGGAATTTTTCTGATCTCACTTGTACTCGCTTTCACGATGGGATCAACGGGCGGGAACTTGAGCTTTCTTGCGAATCTGCATTCCTCCGCGCCCATGAATTTACTGGAGGCCGCAATCGGCGGATTCATTTTCAATATCGCGAACGTGTTGTTGATCGCGGGAATCGAAATGGTCGGTCTCGCAGTTGCGTTTCCAATTTCCATCGGCATCGCGCTCGTCGAAGGCGTCGTGCTCAGTTATTTAATTCAGCCGAAAGGCAGCTCGTTCTTTTTGGCGCTCGGAGTTGGCATGGCGCTTCTCGCCGTTATTCTGATTGGCAAAGCATATGGCGCGCTTCAATCTGGAAATAAAAAAGCTCCGCGAAAGGGCGTCATCGTCTGCATCATTTCCGGTTTGCTGATGGGCGTTTGGGCGCCGTTCGTCACAAAATCAATGACTGCCTCTCAACCCTTGACGCCCTACACTGTTTCCGTTTTGTTTACTTTCGGCGCGCTGGTCTGCTGTTTCTTCTTCAATATTTACTTAATGAAGCATCCGCTCATCGGAACTCCCGTGGGCTTCGCGGGATATTGGAGCGCCTCCGGTTCCTATCACGCGCTCGGATTACTCGGCGGCGCGGTTTGGGGCGTCGGCACAGTTTTCAATCTTGTCGCCGCCAGTTTAGTTGGCGTGCCGATTTCTTACGCCATCGGCCAAGCGTCTCCGATGATCGCAGCGCTGTGGGGCGTTTTCGTGTGGCATGAATTTCGCGGAGCAAGTTCCCGCGCGCGAATGTATCTCGTCGGAATGTTTGTCTGTTATTTGTTGGCGCTGGCTTTGATTGCGCATGCGTATCAGGTTTCCTGAACGCTGCAAACTCTCTCGGAGATTTCCGTATGCCCGAAAAATGGATCACCGTCCTCGGAAGTTTCGTCGCCGACTTAGCTTTCCGCACGCCTAAAATTCCCGCGTGGGGCGAAACCGTTCTCGGTTCCGATTTCCAACTCGGCCCCGGCGGCAAGGGATCAAATCAAGCGGTAGCTGCCGCGCGGCTCGGCGGCAAAGTAAGTTTCATCAGCAAGTTGGGCCGTGATCCATTCGGAGATTTAGCGCGGAAAACTTACGCGCAGGAGGGAATTGATACGCGCTTCGTTTTTGAATCAGCCGAGCATGCCACCGGCGGCGCCGCAATTATCCTGGACGAAAAAACCGGCGAAAACGCCATCATCGTTTTTCCAGGCGCATGTTTTCACGTCACGCCCGCGGAAATTGATCAAGCCCGCTCGCGAATTTCGGAATCTTCTGTTTTCCTCACGCAACTCGAATTGCAAATTCCCGCCGTCGAATATGGTTTGCGAATCGCGCATCAGCTCGGCGTCATCACAATTCTAAATCCCGCGCCGGGCTTGGCTCTGCCACAAACTATTTTCGCGCATTGCGATTATGTAACTCCAAACGAATCCGAGGCCGCCACGCTCACCGGAATTCCTGTCGCGAATATTGCGGATGCCGAACGCGCCGCTGACGCGCTTCTTGCTCGCGGCGCGGGCAACGCCGTAATCACTCTCGGCGCGCAAGGCGCGCTCGTAAAAAATTCGCATACGATGGCCCACGTCCCAGCGATTGACGCAGGCCGTGTAGTAGAAACTACCGGCGCCGGTGACGCATTTAACGGCGGTTTCGCCGTTGCCCTCTCCGAAGGAAAAGACGTCGTCGCAGCAACTCGATTCGGATGCGCTGTCGCCGGAATTTCCGTCACTCGTCCCGGCACAGCGCCATCCATGCCGACACGCGCGGAAGTTGACGCACTGCTAGCGCGTTCACGCTGAACTCATCGCAATGTTCTAATTGTTTGGAAATATTTAGCGTACGTCAGTGCGCAGGTTCTTTAGTTATTTTTATTTTCTTGTGCTTCACAGCCGTCATAAATTCCGCGTAATCAATTTCAGTTTGATCGGCATATGCCGACGCAAAATCCGTAATCGCTTTCACAAGTTTCATTCCGCTTCCGCAATATCCGTGAATCGCGCACATGTCTCCGGTGCGCGCATGTCCGCGCGCCAGCAATTCTCCTGCGACGGCCGCCAAACTCGCCAGCCCGTCACCTTTCAGCATTTCCAAATTGATGCTTCCTTTGCGGTCATTCAACTGCCGCACCAAATATTCGTGTCCGCCAAATTCTGTCCAGCCAAGCAGCGGATCCGAAAGCGGTTGTATCGCGCGCTGTCCTTCCGCCACTCGACGTCCCGCGTGTTTGTATCGCGCATCGTCAACGTATGAAGCGTAAGCAGATTTCGCTTCCTGTTTGATTTGCAGAAATAGCGGATCTTTCGGGCCGTTACCCTCCAGCAGCACAACATAATCGCGCAGTCCGACGCTGCCCACGCCCACAACCTTAAATCCAACTCCGATAGGGCGAAAAAGATCGAACAAGTGTCTGCGTTCCGGCGCCAATCTTTCTCGATACAACTTCAGTGACGATAAAACCGTTTTTGCTTCGCTCCCCGTCACGCGCCATAAACCAGGCGGACGATGCTGGCACTGCCGCTGGCCTCGTCCATCCACGTATGTATATTTTTTCAGCAGTCCCAATGGCTTCACGCGTTTGGATTCCATCATCACCGCTTGAATCGTACGATTGTTTTTCGCACGTTCAATAAAATGCCGCGCAACTTGCAGGATCGGTGCACGCGAAAATTCTTCCATCGAAACGCAGTACGCGCCCGCAAAAATTTCCGCCGCCGCGCGACACACCGCGCGCTTCTGTCCGGCTTCGCGCCCAGCCAAAATAATGCTCGTGGCCATGCGCTTCACGTCCCACTCCCACGGCCCACGAATTGTTTCGTCAAAATCATTCAAGTCGAAAATTAAATTCCCAGCCGGCGAAGCAAACGATCCCATGTTCTGAACATGGGCGTCTCCACACAATTGCACGTGCAGACCGGACTGCGGCAAGCGCGCTAAATCCGCCGCCATGATCGAAACCGCTCCGCGAAAAAAAGCAAAAGGCGAATGCGACATCCGAAAATATTTAATCGGAAGAAGATTTTCGCGGCGCCCAGCAGTGGAAGAAATCAGCACGTCAATCGGATTAAATTTCCGGTGCTTCGCATGAAGCTCACTCTGCGCGCCACGGCTCACAACGCGCCGGCGACTCTTCCCAAATTCCATTCGTTGAGCAGGCGTTTTCATTAGTAGTAGGCGGGCGATGGTAGCAAAAAACAGCGGCCCCGGCAGAGAAGAGCTTTGCGCCGGTGAGCAGGCTACCGGCTACTGGATGATGCGTACAATCTGCGCTACACGGGACGATCGATACAGAACTTTTCCTTGCCGGTTGATCATCTCGTAGCGCAGTACTCCTTTTTCATCTTTTTCCACAACCTCTGCGATTCCGGCGTCAAACGCTTCTGCATCCTCATATTTTGCCGGAATCACAAGTTTGCCGGCCGTGTTCACATAACCCCACAGCTCGCTAATTTCTACTGGCGCCAGGCCTCCACAAAAGTGGATCCCGTGATCGAACTTCGGCGGGATGATCCACTTACCGTGCTCATCGATGTATCCGACCTTGAACTTTCCGTTCTCTTGAACGCTTACCGCCGCAAGTCCATCTTGGAAAGACTGCGAGCCGTTTCCTGTAAATTGCGGCTCGATCACCATGTGGCCGGTTTGATCAATGAATCCCAATTTGTCGTTAGCTAAAGACCACATAGGAGCCAATCCATTTTCCATGTCGCCCACAAGATTTCCCGTCGGATTTACGACCCACTTACCATGGTGATCCATCATCCCCTTCAAATATTCATCGGTTTTCGGATTGCGTACCATGACGAATGAAAGGCCCCACTTAAAATCTCCCACCGACAAAATTTCTCTGCCCTCGAAGTCTGGAGTTAGCACTATGCTTCCGCGCTCGTCGATGAACTCCCGAACGCCGTCTTCGACTTCTCGAACGAGCGCAACACCTTCGCTGAAAGGTTGCGCGTCATAGAACTGATGCGGAATTACAGTTTCTCCTAACCTGTTGATGTAGCCCCATTTCCCTTTATCATCTTGAATTACAGCAAGTCCTTCTGAGAACGATCCCGCATCCTTCGCGCTGATAGTGAGTACTAACCTGCCTTCTGGCGTTAGATAATCGAATTGATTTGCGTGGCCCGCAACGCAGAGTCCGAACGGAATAATCCCTTCCGAGAATTCGCCGCTGGTACAATACGGTTTTGTCGTCAAGACTGTGCCATCTTCTCGCATCAGCGCGTGCCGGTCGTCTAGGCCAACAGCTCTGGCATTCACCGAAGAGCAAACCATCCAGAAATCAGCGCCGGAGTTTGACGACGTCGCAAGTAAAACTATGCAAATCAGAACGGCGTGGACAGCAATGTTTGTTGCTGTAGCGAATCTTTTTCGGTTCGGATAGCGAGTGTGCGCGAGCATTTGTTTATTCCTGCCACATCCTGGCGGTGCCCGATACCAGTTTAGTCGATGGCGGGCAGATAACGGCACGGCGTGATCCGAGAATACCATTGCCTTAGATTACCGAGGAGTAGGAAAGAAGAACCCCGCCCTCATTGCCTAAGGGCGGGGTCGTTTAACTGAGCTTCGCGACGCATGCGGAGAAGTTACCAAGCGTGTTTTGAATTATTTCCCCGTCACAAGAATCGTGAACGAGTCCGGAATCATCGGACCGCCGCGGCCACGACCGCCGCGTCCGGGTTCCGGCGGAGGAGCGCCTGCGGGCGGGGTCGGAGGAGGACCGTACTCTGCCGCGATCAGCAAAATGTGATTCGTTTTGCTATCGAGCGTGAGCGTTTTTGCGCGGTTCATTGTCTTCAAGTTTTGTTCCACAGCAAAACTCGTCGGGCTATTTTCCTTGATGACGGTGAGCGTGCCGTCGCCTCCATTGGAGCTGAACGCTTCCATCGTTGCGGGATTGAATGTGGCGCCGTCGGTGCCCGGGCCGATCGGTAGCGCGTCCAGAATTTTTCCGTCGTCAGAACTCAGCATCACCATCACAGCCGGTTCGTGGCAGGACGCGAAAAGAACGTGATTCTTTGCATCGAAGCCAAGACCGCCTGGGCCTTTGCCCTTCGACGAAATATCCCAGTGCGCTGTGACGGTAAGAGTCTTGGCGTCTACCGAGGCAACCTGATCTTTATCTTCCAGGTCAACGTAGATATGTCCTTTGCCATCGGTGGCGGCTTGCTCCGGTTGTCCGCCCAAATCCATCGTGCCAGCAATGGAGCCATCTGCTGCATTAATAATAGTAGCGTTGGGTTGGCTGTGGCTGAAAACCCAAATCCGCGCGTTGAATGGGTCAAACATAATTCCGTCCGGCCCGCCCTGCACATCAATCGTTTTGATCACGGCCAAAGTTTTCGTGTCCCACATTACGACCGGTTTGCTGCTCGCAAATCCGTGTCCTGATTTCGGATCCACGGCTGCGCCGCGCGCGTTGTATCCGGAAATTTCGCCGACTGGTTCAAGCGTATCCAAATTAAAAACAGAAATTCGCGGAGTCGGCGCACCTGCAGGTGCGTTGGGGCCAGTTGGTCCGGTACGCGGAATATACAAACGGCGTCCATCGGAATCGGCATAGACGTAATCAAAATTGCCGGCGCCGCCGGCCTTCACCGTCTTGATCACAGAATATGGGCCTGATGTTTGCGCGATGGCGATTGACGCCAGCATCGCGAGTGCTGCCACGAATACTACTGAATATCGTCGCATTAAATTCTTCCTCCAATAATCCCATCCGGAAATCCTTGCTCCGGCTTCGATGAAGTGTACACCCGCTCTGCATTAAGGAATGCTTAAGCGGAATCCGAATCCGCCTGTGAAAAAGTTTCGCAGGAATTCTTCGCGTTCAACGCATCCCATGCTTCCGTAGAACTTTTCTAACGGCTGCGGTGCCGCTGAGTTTTTCCGGAAGTGCCGCGCCGGCTTCGAGCAACGTTTCGACCGCGCCGGCGTAATCTCCTTTGTCCGGCGCCCAACCGTGTTCTGATCCGTATATCGCCCAGTGCAAAGGCGTAGTCTCGTACTGGTTATCGGTGTTTTCGATCTGCGGATGCTGGGCAAGAATCATGCGAATCATTTCAACATTTCCGTGCCAGGCCGCCCAGTGCAGTGGCGTCGAATGGTGTTGACTGAATACGCCAACGACCGGTAATCCCGCGCCGATCATCAGCCGAACTGCAGCCATGTCGCCATTCCTGGCGGCATGCGCGATTTGCCTCCGGCCGGCCGCAGAAAGCGTGGACGCAAGATTCGGATGCGCCGCGAGCAAGGATTTCACAAGCGCCTCATCGCCCAACCAGCAAGCGTTCAAGAGTTTTTCGTCGGTGGGGCATTTTTCCATCAAGAAATTAAATATTTCCGTGTGGCCGAAGGGTTTCGCAATTTGTGGCGCAGAAACGTACCAACCTAATACCCACTGATAAATCGTTCCGCCGTTTTTCGGGCTGATCATCGGAAAATATTCGTCACTCACGCGCATGCGAATGCATTCCGGATCGGCGTCGAGAAGTTTGCGCGCGAGATTCATATCGCCGAGTGCGGCAGCCATCAAAATATCAGTGTGGCAACCGCGCTGAATCAGGAAACGACAAACATCTGGACGGGATTTCACCATGTATTGCGCTGCAGTAGATTCGTGATCCACATCGCGCGCGTCAATTTCAGCGCCGTGATCGAGCAAATATTCCGCAATTTCGACGGTGCTGGTGAAATGCAAAGGCATTTGCCCGTCGCCTCCGCGTGCGTGAACTAATTCCGGATTTGCTTCCACAAGTTCGCGAAGTTTTGGGAACATTCCCATTCGCGCGGCGGAGTGTACGGTCACTTTCGCGCCGCGTTCCACCGCATACGCCGCAAGATCTGGATCGGCCTGATCCAGAAGGCCGAAACCGCCGGCCCACCAAGTGCTTTTGGCGTTGATGTCTGCGCCGGCTTCGAGCATCACGTCCAACATCGCGCGGCTGCGAACGTAAATGATCGCAGGAGAATTAAAAGCGGCAACGGGTTCGTTGATTCTTGCTTTTAGATCCGGAAATCGCGTGAACAGATTGCGCAATCCTAGTGCGTCATCTTCGCGCCACGCTTTTTGGACGAGTGCAATCGGATCTTCTGCTTCAGGGGGAATTGATTCGACGTGCTCCTTCAGTTTTGCCCAATTCTCAAAGCCATATTCACGCGCGATTAAATGCTGCGCGTCAGAAAGTTTTGGACGGCCTTTCAAACTGAGTGAACTGAATTGTTCGATGGCTGCGGATTTCTTCCTCTGAAATTCAAGCAGCAATACTTTTGCTTGTTTCTTTAAATGTTCAAGGTTGGGATGTTTCGGTAATTCTTGCGGCATAACGCCTCCTTCTTTCGCGCCCGGTGTCCGCTATGACGGGCAGAAGAGAGGCTAATCGTCATAACAACCAAAAAAGCCAGGTGGGATAATCCCTTCCCGCGGACGGGTTGCAACCTGTTTTGCGAAACCAAGTTTAGCAAACGCGCCGAAATGTTTTCAAGTGCACGCCTGTGCTTCCATTGCGTGAGTTCCGGGATTACACTCGCGGCCTATGCGAACCCTTCAATTGAAAGTGGCAGCGCTTCTGGCGCTCTGCATTGCATTTTGTTTTGGCGGAGCTGCGTTTGGACAAACTGCGTCGTCCGCGAAAAAATCGAGCGCGGAACTGGACGCGCTCGCGAAGCGCTTGATCACAGAGCAACACGTAGTGGGCGCGTCAGTGCTTGTTTCGCAGAACGGCAAAGTTTTGCTTCACGCTGGATATGGATTTGCTGATTTGGGATTGGAAGCGCCGACGAAAGACGAAACGGTTTATCACATTGTCGGGCCGATGTTACCGCTCACTGGAATCGCGGTGATGCAACTTGTCGAGCGCGGAAAATTATCTCTGGACGATGACCTGTCGAAATTTATTCCGGAATTTCCGATGCAAGGCCACCGCGTTAGCATTCGTCAATTGCTGAATCACACTTCTGGAATTGTGGACTATCACTATTTGGGCGATCCGATTGAAGCCACAAGCCGCGAGCCGAAAGCGCTGGACGAAGTGATGGCGCTTTACGCTGGAAAAGATTGGGTGAATGAACCGGGAAAGAAATGGGACTGGTCGATTTCCGGATTCTCATTACTGGTAACGGTTGTTGAGCGCGTGGCCGGAGAAAGTTTTCCAGATTACGTGCAACAAAATATTTTTACGCCGGCGGGAGTGAAGTCCACAACATATTGCGACGACTTTTCCGTGGTGCACGGACTTTCGCATGCGTACCGCAGATTCGGCGCGGGTTACGAACCGGCGAATGAAGATGACATGGCTTACAACTCCGATTTGCGATTTTGCAGCACGGCCGGAGACTTGCTGCAATTGTGGCGCGCGATTTCGGAAAAGAAACTTGTGAGCGCGGAAACATTTAAGCAGATGTCCTCGCCGGAAGGCGTTGCGATGCAAATGAGTCCGACCGACGCGAATGCGCATTATGGATTCGCGCTTTCGCTGAATCAGGAAGAGGATCACAAACGCATCGGACAACACGGTTCGCTGATGGGATACAGCGGCAGTCTCTATGATTTTCCCGCGGATGGATTGACGATTGTTGTGTTGACGAACACAGAAGGACAAAACGCTTACGCGATCACTCGTGCGCTTGCGCGCGCGGTGCTCGGATTGCCGGATTTGCCGGCGGCGGATGGTGGCGGAAATTCCGCAGAAAAAAGTTTGGCCGATATATCGATGACGTCCGCTGAACGCGCGCAAATTTCAGGAACTTATGTTTTGAAATTAGAGCGGCTCACTCCGCAATTGCATGATTCGTTTGCGCAATACCGGAGGACGTATCGCGTTTTCGATGAAAATGGACGATTGATGATTGAAGCGCTTGGCGGAGTGCCGGAGCGATTATTCAAAGCAGAGGACGGAAGTTTTGCGATGCGCACTTCGCCACGCGCGCACATCACATTTGTGATAAAGGATGGGCACGGGACTTCGATGTCGCATGCAACGTCAATGACAATGGACGGATCTGGATACGGAGCTCCACTTTCCGGCGCTCGCGTGGGTGATGGGGATCCGCGGACATTTCATATGCAACGGTAGTTGTGAGCGCTAATTCTATTTGGGTAAGGATGGTTCTGATGAAGAAACTATTCTTTGTGTCGGTGATTTTGTCCGTAGCGCTTGCGCCGCTGGGCGCGCAAAAACCTGATTCGTCGGCTGCGAAATTATCTGCGCCTGCGGCGAACAGTCTTCCGTCGACGGTGCCAAATGTATTGACTGCAGCGGATGCACAAGTTTTTCTGGATGGATTAATTCCCGCGCTGCTGGAACATAACGATGTAGCCGGTGCGGTTGTGATGATTGTGAAAGATGGAAAAGTTTTGTATTCGCATGGCTACGGATACTCGGATGTGAAAAGTAAGAAGCCGGTTTCTGTGGACGACACATTATTTCGGCCGGGATCAATCTCAAAATTATTTACATGCACTGCGGTGATGCAGCTTGTCGAACAAGGCAAATTGGATTTGGATCGCGATGTAAATGATTATTTGGACTTCAAAATCCCGGCGACGTATTCGCAGCCTGTGACGCTGCGAAGAATCATGACGCATACGGCGGGGTTCGAGGAGTGGGGAAAAGATCTGTTCGTGCCGAACGCAGTGGATTTGGAACCGATTCAGGAAGTGTTGCCGAATCATCTTCCAGTGCGTATTTTCGCGCCCGGCGAAATGCCCGCGTATTCCAACTACGCGATGACGATTGCTGGATATATTGTGCAGCGAGTCTCGGGTGAGAAATTCGAGGACTATGTTGCGAATCACATTTACAAACCGCTGGGAATAATTCATTCAACATTTGTGCAGCCGCTGCCGGCGGATTTGAAGCCGCTGATGTCGAGCGGCTACCAGTTGGCATCGGGTGGATCGAAGGAATTTGAATTTGTGAATAGCGCACCCGCGGGAAGCATGTCCACATCGGCGGGGGATATTGCGAAATTTATGATTGCGCATTTGCAGGACGGACGCTTTGGCGACGTACAAATTCTGAAACCGGAAACGGCGAAGCTGATGCACTCGCGCGCGTTTGGCCCTGTGTCTGATTTAAATGGGATGGCGCTGGCATTTTTTCAAGAAAATCAAAATGGCCACACGATTATCGGACACGGCGGCGACACGCGATTTTTCCATAGTCACTTACATTTAATTCTGGATGCGAATGTGGGCTTATTTATTTCGTTGAACAGCGCGGGACGCGGCGATGTGGATATACGGGGAACTGTTTTCAAGAAATTCATTGACCGCTATTTTCCGCCAACGCCTGCGCTTCCTGCGGCAATTGCGACGGCGTCGAATGATGCGCAAATGGTTGCGGGAAATTACATTTCCAGCCGGCGGGGAGAGACAAACTTCTTGCGGATGGGCGGAATTTTGAATGAGGTGCAATTTGTCGCGCAGTCCGATGGAACAATTGTGACGAATCAGATTCGCGGGCCGAACGGACAGCCGCGGCATTATCGTGAAATTGCGCCGCTGGTATTTCGCGCGGAGGATGGCGAAGCGAAATTAGGATTTGTGAAGCAGAGCGACGGGAGATATTACATTTTCACTTCCGGCGCGGCTTCCGGATATCAGCAAGTTTCGTATACGGAGAGCGCGGCGTTTGTAAATTTTCTACGGAATTTCGCGTTGATCATTCTTGGATTGACGGTTGTGTTTTGGCCGCTGGGGGTGCTAATTCGTTGGCACTACGGAAGGCGATTGGAATCGAGCGCTTCGGACCGGCGGTGGCAAAATCTAACGCGCGTCGTTTGTATGTTCGATCTTGCGGTAGCGTTTGGGTGGACACTTTATTTTGACGCGTCGACGCCGATGCGAACGGATGCCAGCCTGGATAGTTTTCTAAAGCTGCTGCAGATTGCTGGATGGATCGCGGCGATCGCTACAATATTTGTTTTAGTGAATACGATTCGTTCCTGGCGCTCGCCGAATCGTTGGGTGCTTAGCAAATTTGGAGATCTGTTGACGCTGCTCGGGTGCGGGGCGTTTATTTGGTTTGCGTGGATATGCAGATTTTTGCATGTGGGGACGAGATTTTAGGGCGGCGGTGCGGTAGATTTGCTAATCAGATACGTCGAAACCTTGAGACCTCAGGGCCGCCGCGCAGGACGCGTCGCGCCCTGAGCTACAGATTCTGCGGCGCCAATCTCCCCTAAGTCCTTTATTAGCCACACTTACACCCCAGATCGTTGTAAGTCCTTTATTAGCATATACATCGTTGACGAGGGTGGGGGTGGGGGGTATACGTGTCGATCGAAATTCACATTATTACTTGAAACTGCGCTTGACCTGCTTTGTAAATTGGTCTTGAAATTCCCCGTAAGTGGCTGAAATCACTATGGATAGAAGGCTGAGTGCGGGCGGGTGGCTTTCGGATTGGGTCGGTGTGTAGGAAATAAAACTATACCGTGACGCGATATAGTGTGTAACGATATAGATTCTCGTGCGTCTGTATGGGAGGGAGCAAAAATGGCTGATCAACAAAGAATTGAATCTCTGTTGCCGCTAACTCCGGCGATGTTTCATGTGCTGTTGGCGTTGGCGGAGGGAGATATACACGGATACGGAATCTTGAAGGAAGTGGGGCGGCTTACGAGTGGCGCCGTTTCGCTGAGTGCGGGGACGCTTTACGCGATTTTGCGGCGGCTGGTTAGCGAAGGATTGGTGGTGGAAAGAGAAGATCGTCCGGCGCCGGAACTGGATGACGAGCGGCGGCGGTATTACCACCTTACGGAATTTGGGCTTCGTGTGGCGCAAGCGGAAGCAGAAAGATTGCAGGACATGTTGACGTTGGCGCGGGCGAAGAATTTGTTGGGGAAGGCGGAGCTGATTTGAGTTTTGTGGGGGAAACCCCGGCGTCAAAGTGCGCCGCCGGATATCCTTCGCTGCGCTCAGGATGACGGCAAAATCAAAATCTCGGGCGAGGGCGCAGCAAGCAGCGCCCCTACGACGGACCCGAGAAATTGCGTGAAGATTCACGGGAGGGCAATGCTATGAAGCCGGAAAAGACAGAGAAGAGAGAACGAAATACATTTGCGGATCGTGTGTTTCGATTTTTGCTGCGATTTTTTCCGGCGGAGTTTCGCGGGGACTATGGGCGCGAGATGGAGGATGTATTCCGTCAGCAGCGGCGTGAATCTGAGGACCGCAAAGTGGGATTGTTCCGGTTGTGGGGCGAAACGATTGCGGGAATTTTCCGGACGGCTCCGGGCGAACACATTGAGATGTTTCGTCAGGATGGTGGATTCGCGTTGCGCATGATGCGGAAGAATAAAGGATTTACGGCGCTGGTGGTGTGTATTCTGGCGCTGGGGATTGGCGCGAATACGGCGATTTTTAGTGTGATTAATGGGGTGCTGTTGCGTCCGCTGCCTTATACGGATGGCAGCCGTCTGGTGACGATTGATCAGACGGCGCCGAAATCGGGACAGGGCAGCCAGACTTTTTCCGTTCATGAAGTTGAGGATATTCGCGAGCAGAGCACGGCGCTGGAATCGGTGGTGGAATATCACAACATGCAGTTTGATTTGCTGGGCGTTGGAGAGCCGCAGAGAATTAACACTGGAGTGGTTTCCGCGAATTTCTTTGACGTGCTGGGCGTGAAGCCGTTGTACGGACGCACATTTGTGCCGGCGGATGACACATTGGGCGCGCCTGCAGTGCTGGTATTCAGTTACGAATACTGGATGCGCGTGTATGGCGGGGATCCGAAAATTGTAGGGTCCACGTTTCGGATGAACGACAAGTTACATACGCTGGTGGGAATCCTGCCGGCGTTGCCGCAGTATCCCGATGAAAACGATGTGTACATGTCGACGTCGGCGTGCCCGTTCCGATCCAGTCCGCAATTTATCGCGAGCCGCGATCAGCGAATGATGACGGTATTCGGAAGACTGCGCGCGGGAAAGACGATCGATCAGGCTCGGAGTGAATTAACGGCGATGGAAACTCATTTTCAACACGATTTTCCCGACGCTTATCCGAAGGAATTGGATTGGACGATTGAAGCGGGGCTGCTGAAGACGCAGCTGACGGAGAAAGCGCGGCCGACATTTTTGATTTTGTTGGGCACAGCGGGACTTGTTCTGTTGATCGTGTGCGCGAATGTTGCGAATTTAACTTTGTCGCGGCAACTGCGGCGCGGGCGCGAGATGGCGGTGCGCGGAGCGCTTGGAGCGAGCCGGAGCCGATTGCTGAGGCAGGTTGTGACGGAGAGCACGATTCTGGCGCTGCTTGGCGGTGCATTTGGATTGCTGATCGCAGCGGGATCGATGCGGATGCTGACGGAATTTGCGGGGCGATTTACGGCGCGAGCGCCGGAGATCGCGCTGGATTCGCACGTGCTTTTATTTTGCTTCGGCGTGTCTTTATTGACGGGAATTCTTTTTGGTTCGATTCCGGCGCTGGGAACCTCAACCAGTTTGGCGACGCCGCTTAAAGAAGGTGTGGCGCAAAGCAGCTCGGTTGGAACGCGCGAGCGTGTGCGGAGCGCACTGGTGGTGGCGCAGGTGGCGCTTTCATTTGCGTTGCTGGCAGGCGCGGGGCTGATGCTGCGGAGTTTCTACAAGTTGGTGATGGTGGATCCGGGATTTAATTCTGAAAATGTTGTGTCCATGCTGATTCAGTTGAATTTCACGCACTATGGCAACGGCGCGAAACCGAAAGTGATGGCGTTTCACGATCATTTGCTGGAGCGCGTGAAGGCGGAGCCTGGCGTGATTTCAGCGGCGCTGGCATGGACGTTTCCGTTAAATGAAAGCGCGCCAGTTACGAACAATTTTGAAATTGAAGGGCGGCAGAACGTTCCGGGTCAACCGAAACCGACATTCGATTTCCGGTCGGTATCACCGGAATACTTCGAGATGATGGGAATTCCGTTGGAGCGCGGACGTTTTCTTTCGGCGCAGGATGGACCGGACGCGGCGACGGTGGCGGTGATCAATCAAGCGATGGCGCAGCATTATTGGGGAATGGAAAATCCGATTGGGCACCGAATTACCGGCGACGGTGGAAAATCCTGGGCAACGATCGTGGGAATTGTCGGCAATGTGAAGCAATACGGATTTGACAAGCCGTCGGCGGACGAACTGTATCTGTCGGAAATCCAGCGGCCGACGATTACGACGAGCCTGCTGGTGCGAACGCGGCAAAATCCTTCGACGCTGGTTCGCGCACTGGTGAACGATGTGCACGCGATTGATCCGGAGCAGCCTGTGGCGCAAATACGAACGCTGGATCAACTTCGCGAAAAATCATTGGCGTCTCCGCGGCTGACGAGTTTTCTGCTGGGGCTTTTCGCGCTGCTGGCACTGGTGATTACGGCGGCGGGAATCGGCGGAGTGATGGGGCTTTCGGTTAGTCAACGGACAAAGGAAATTGGAATTCGGATGGCGTTGGGCGCGTCACCAAATTCGGTGCTGTGGATGGTGCTGAAACAAGGGATGACGTTGATTGTTATTGGGTTGGCGCTGGGAATCGCGATTGCGTTGAGCGGAACGCGGTTGATGCAAGGATTGTTATTTGGAATTGAGCCGAGCGATCCTTGGACGCTTTGCGGAGTGACACTTTTGTTGATGGTGGTTGCGGCGTTGGCGTGTTATGGGCCGGCGCGGAGGGCGACTTCGGTGGATCCGCTGACGGCGCTGAGATCGGAATAGAAATTTTATAGAGGCCAGAGCCAGGAATGGCTGTGCCACGGGTCGGATTTAAATTTGTGCGGAGGACCCCGGCGTCAGAAAGCGCCGCCGGATATCCTTCGCTGCGCTCAGGATGACGTCAAAAACAAGAACACAGCCAAGAATGGCTATGCCACTGTTACCGGAAACATTGGGAGGGTTTATATGAGAAAGATTCGGACAGCATTTTGCACACTCTTGTTCGGAATTGCGGCGATTGTCGTTGTGCCAACGTTTGCGGCGCCTGTGCCGTGCGGCGGACACGGGGATAAGAATACGATGCTGGTCACGACGGCATGGCTTGCGGAACATTTGAAGGACGCGAATCTTGTCGTGTTAGGCGTGGGAAATAAAGAGGATTACGACAAGGGGCACATTCCTGGATCACTTTATATTACTTATCACCACACGCATTTGATGGAAGCGCCGAACGGATTGTCGGTGGAGTTGCCACCGATGGCGGATCTGGAAGCGCTATTCGGAAAATTTGGTGTGACCAACAATTCGCGAATTATTTTATATCCACTGAAGGATACTTTTTCGTGGGCGACTCGAATTTACTTGACTCTTGATGCGATGGGTCTGGGACGCGAGGCGGCGTTGCTGGACGGTGGGCTTCCGGTTTGGACTACGGAAGGGCGGCCGGTGACGAAGGAGGTGCGCGCAGTGACGCCTGGAAAGGTGACGACGTGCGCGCAGAGCGATGTGATTACGAATCTGGACGATGTGAAGGCGAATGTGAGGCACGCGGGCGTGGATATCATTGATGCGCGCAACACTGAATACTACACCGGCCAGACGAAGCCGGGCGATCAGCGGCGCGGGCATATTCCGGGCGCGGCGAGTATTCCTTATACGTCGCTTTTGGATGCGCAGGGGAAATGGAAATCTGCCGACGAGCTTGCTGCGAAATTTCGTGACGCGGGAATCAAGCCGGAGGATCGTGTGATCGCGTATTGCCACATCGGGCAGCAGGCAACGGCGGTTTATTTTGCGGCGCGATATTTGGGAATTAATGTGCGGCTGTTTGACGGATCGTGGGAAGAATATTCCAAGCATACGGAGTTGCCGGCGGAAACTTCAGTGAAGGATTATCCGTGAAATCGGCGAGCGGAATTCTGGCGCTACTCGGCAGACTTTGTATGAGCTTGATTTTTCTGACGAGCGCGTACAGCAAAATGTTTGGCTGGGCGAGTAACGTGCAGTACGCGGGCACGCGGCATTTCACAAATCCAATTGTGGTGAGCGTGATGCTGGGCGGCGCGCTGGTGATTGAGTTTGGTGGGGCGCTGTGTTTGATTAGTGGATTTCAGGCGCGGATTGCGGCGTTTGTGATGGCGATTTATCTGACCACGGTGACATTGATCTTCCACAGTTTTTGGACGATCACGAACGAGATGGCGCGGGCGACGATGTTCATGCATTTTCAGAAGAATTTAGGATTGATTGGCGGGTTGTTGATGGTGGCGGCATTGGGGCCGGGGAGTTGGGCGATTGGGAATGGGCGGGAAGTTTGATTTGTGTGCACGGGCGGCAGGGGTTAAAACCCTCTTTTTTCTGCGCGGTACGGCACGACTGAAGTCGTGCCCTGTTACAAACCATCTCGGATAAAAACCATTTACTAAATAGCTTTCAGTCGCCAAGCCTGTTTTTGGCATCTAAGTAAATAGGTACGAATGCTGCCTATTTACGGGGAGGATTAGATGCGAGCGACACGGAAGTTTTTGATTTTGGTGGCAGCGTTTGCGGTAAGCACGCCGGCGGTATTTGCGCGGAGCGCGGCACAATCGAGCGGCGGAGTTGCGGTTACCGTTACGGTGACGGCGACGGGCAAGGAGCAGTCAGCGCCGCCCGCAGTTCAGGCGAATTCCGTGATTGTGAAACAAGATGGAAAAGTGGCGAAGATAGTTTCGTGGGAACCCGCGAATGGCGGCAAAGCTGGATTGGATTTGGCGGT
Organism: uncultured Acidobacteriota bacterium; assembly: GCA_963778235.1. Taxonomy (GTDB): domain Bacteria; phylum Acidobacteriota; class Terriglobia; order Acidiferrales; family UBA7541; genus DASTCZ01. The sequence continues at coordinate 46,505 of CAVZTQ010000003.1, forward strand.
ACTAATTGATGATTCGGTGGCGCAGAGGGCGACGACTCAGTTGAGGGAGATTGGAGATTTTCTGCGCGCGCTTTCGCCGGATGCTCGTGTGGCGGTTGCGTACGCGAGTTATGGCGGGGTGAAATTCGAGAAGGAATTTTCCACGGACCATGAGGGCGCGGCGAAGGCGATTCGGATTCCCAGCGCGTTTCCGGGCACGGCTAACGGCGTCTACGATTCATTTGGCGAGCTGGTGAAGAAATGGCCTGCATCGCAAAATCGCAAAGTGATTCTTTTTGTGAGCGATGGAATTGACGTGACGAATGGAGTGGATGATTCTTTGCCGGGCCAGAGCATGGTGCTGCAACGCGCGATTGATGCGGCCGAGCGCGCGGGAGTGGTGGTATACACAATCTTTGCGAATGGCGCCGGACGCGCGGTGCAAAATCAATTTCTGGTGAACAACGGGCAGGGATCGCTCGCGAGGCTGGCTTCAGAAACCGGCGGCGACGCATTTTTTCAGGGAACGCAAACGCCAATTTCCTTCAAGCCGTTTTTGGAAGACATTGGAAAACTTCTCGGTCAACAATATTTGCTGACGTTCCTTGCGACGCCGGGTGACAAAGGGCGGTTCGCGCGGTTGCAAGTGTCGGTTGAGGCTGGAGAGGTGGAATTGATCGCGCCGGATCATATTTTTGTGGCGGGCGGAAAATAGTGTTTGCGGCTACCTGTACTTAGGGACAGTTTGCGTTTTGAGAAATTGAACTGTATGGGACTGGATTTTGGCGCACTCCAGTGGAAGAATTGTTCCTCTGGGGTGGTGCCCCTCAGTTGATTAAGACCTGCCGAATGACCGGATGTAAGATGCCCGTGCCCTCGCAAATAGAATCCGAGGAGCACTGTCTATTACATTTCACATTGAAGCTGGAACAGAAATGCGCGGAGCTGCGGCGCGAAACAGTTTCCGGACATTCCACGGCGGAACGCAGCGCGGAAATAATTCACTTCATCAGCGATCAAGGCGAATTGCTGGCGCGCGTTTCCACAAGCGGAATGCACATGGCGGATGAACTGAAAGCGCGTGTGTTGAGCACATTTCTTACGTTGATGAATTTGCGGGAAAGTTTGGATCGCGCGGCGTTGCGAATGCCGGCGGGACGAACTGTTTTACGTCAAAGTTAAATTTCCTGGGCTAAAACTTCCACGGACAAATTATTTTATTGGGCGCGCATTCATGCGCCTAGATAGCGCGCATAGAGAGAACGCGCGATAGCGGCGTCACGCGTGCCTTTGATAATGGCGCGGCCGTCTGTGAATACTGTGACTTCATGCGGAGCAACTGTGAATCGCAAAAGAAAATCATTGTGGCGCACATTGGAAGCGACGGCGGTGAGACGTTGCGCGGTTAATGCGAGATCAAGATTGCGGCTGCGTTCGTGAATTTGCACGGAGTCGCGTCCACACATGGTGACGTGCGGCTGAGCTTTGCCGTCGAGGTAGCGAAATTTGTGATGAACGCAAACGCGACATTCGGAATCGCGCGCGACTCGGATGGAATGATGCTGGCCGGACCAGACGTCGAAAGAGACGAGGCGAGTTTCGATGGATTGCGTGCGATCGCGTTCTTCGATTTTTTCAACGAGCAACTTGATGGCTTCTCCGGCTTCGATGGATGCGATGACTCCGGCTGCGGGAGCGATTATGCCGACGGTGTCGCAGGTGTCTTCTGATTGCGGAGCCGATTGTGCAGCTGATTGTGGATCGGCGGAGTCATTGTTATCGGCGCGTTTTTCCGGTGTAAGGAGACAGGCGAGGCACGCGGTGACGCCGGGACGAATTGTCATGCTGACGCCGTAACTTCCGACGGCGGCGGCGTAAATCCAGGGGATGCAAAGTTTCACGGCGGCGTCGTTCAATAGATGGCGCGTTTCAAAATTGTCTGTGCCGTCGAGAATTAGATCGTGGGCGGAGAGCAACTCTTCGGCGTTACGCGGGCCGATGTCGGCCACGATTCCTTCAATGGCGATGCTGCTGTTGATGGCGCGGAGGCGGCGCTCGGCGGCAATTGCTTTGGGAAGGGAATCGCGCGCGTCGGATTCGTCAAATAAAGTTTGGCGCTGAAGATTGGAAGGCTCCACGAAATCGCGGTCGATGATGCGAATGCGGCCGACGCCGGCGCGAACCAAAAGATTTGTGAGAACGGTGCCGAGCGCACCGCATCCAACGATTGCGACGCGGGATGCGAGCAGACGGCGCTGTCCGGCTTCGCCGATTCGGGCGAAAAGTATTTGGCGGGAGTAGCGTTCATCGAAATGCTGGTCCATGAGTGAGGCCGACATTAATGATACGCCGAATTGGTTTGAGGACGAACGGCGCGACGGCCGCGAAAGGTGCATCTATATTATGGAGGTTCATTATAGAGGTTCGGCGACGTTGTAGAGGTGAACGACGACTGCGGAGCCGCCCGGCCCGGCAGAGAGATATTTGAGATAAGAACGCTTTTCTTATGTGGAGCGAAGGCCGCGAAAGGCCTGTGCTAACCTTAAATTTACTTTTTCTCATGACGCTTAAGCGAATTCTGACGAAAACTTGTTTGATGGCCGCAGCGATGATTTTATTCGCGGCGCTTTGCGCGCGGGCGCAGAGCACGAGTACGAATTCGCAGCAAGCGGGCCAGCAGGTCAGTCAACTGGAAGGGCAGAATGTTGTGGAAGTGCGCGTGGTCAGCGGATCGGGCGAAGTTTTGTTGAAGGATATGCCGGAGTTGCCGCTGATTGCGGGACATCCATACGATTCCGACATGGTGCGTGCAAGCCTGCGGAAATTGTATGCGATGGGGAATTATTCAGATTTGCGCGCAGAAGTTGCGAATTTGAGTGGCGGCATCCGCGTAGATTTTGTGGCCACGCAGAATTATTTCATCGGCGTGGTGCGGGTGACGGGGCTGATTGATCCGCCCAGCGATTCTGCAGCGTATTCGGCTTTGCGTTTGGCGGTGGGCACAGAGTTTCGCGAAAGCGATTTGAGCGATGCGGTGACACGTTTGGAGGAAGCGCTCGGGCTGGAGGGATTTTATCAGGCGACCGTTACGGCGGAGCGTTTGCCGGATGCAACTACGCATCGGATGAATCTTGCCTTTCACGTGACGCCGGGAAAGCGGGCACGAATTGGCGCGATAACGCTGAAGAATCTGACGGCGTATCCCGATTCTGAAATATTGTCGCGCGCGAAACTGAAACCCGGACAAGTGGTGCTTTCCAAGACGCTGGAGCACGGCGGCGATCGCCTGAGGGCTTTTCTGAAAAAGAATGATTATCTGGGGGCGCGCGCAATTTTGCGGCGAGGCACATACGACGCGGCGACGAATTTGCTTCCGTTGAAGATTGAAACTGTAACTGGTTCGCGGGTGCGTGTGGAGGTTGCCGGAGCGAAAATTTCCGCGAAGGAACTTAGAAAACGCGTGCCGGTATTCGCAGAAGGCGCCGTCGATCCGGATTTACTTGCTGAGGGCGGGCGGAATTTGCGCGATTACTACGAGCGACAGGGATATTTTGAGGCGGAAGTGGATTACAAGACGAGCGATCCTCCGTCACCGGATGAAAGCAAAGCCGAGAAGAAAGACGAAAGTAAAAAGGACTCTGTGACGCCTGTCGAGCAGGTGATTACCTACACGATTGATCGTGGACCGCATTTGCGGATGGCGGGCGTGAGCTTTGATGGTCATCAATATTTTAGCTCGAGCCAATTGCAGTCGCAGCTGGGAATTGTGCCTGCGTCATTTGATTCGCCGGGACGTTACAGCCGCCGATTGCTGGAATCGGACATAAACGCGCTGAAGAATCTTTACGGCGCGAACGGATTTCTTGAAGCGGCGATTACGGATGACATTGAACAGGACTATCACGGGAAAAAGGGCGATCTGTTTGTGCAATTTCATATTAAGGAAGGGCCACAAACGCTCGTGGACAGTTTGACGGTGGACGGAGCGAAGACGATCAGCAAGCAGACGATACTTTCCAAGATTGCGTCGTCGGCTGGGGAGCCTTATTCGGATTTCAACGTTGTGTCCGACCGCGACAATATTCTGGCGCTTTACTACAACGAAGGATTTCCTGATGTGAAATTCACGGCGGCGCTGGTGAATGTCCCCGCGGCAGGCGCGGCGGATGCGAAACCGGATTCGGATGTGAAGTCGGCGCCTGAAGCGAAGTCAGATGCGAAGCTCGACACGAAATCAGACGGGAGGTCGAGCGCGCGTGTGGCTGCGCATCCGCGTGTGGCGCTCACATACAAAATTGAAGAAGGGCCGCAGGTGAAAGTGAGCGGATTATTTATCGGTGGCTACGAGAAGACGCGCCGCGGAGTGATCGCGCGCGAAATGAAAGTGAAGCAAGGCGAGCCGCTGCGCGAGGGCGACGTGATCGAAACGCAGCGGCGGCTGTATAACCTGGGAATATTTACGCGCGTTACCCTGGCGCCACAAAATCCAGCGGGAACCGATTCAGAAAAAGCCGTGGATGTAATTGTCGAAGAGGCAAAGCGCTACACGATTGCGTATGGAGGCGGATTTGAAGTTCAGCGGCTGGGCGGCTCGGGGCCGGATTCCACTGCGTTTGAGTTCGCCCCGCTGGTGACCTTCGAATTTTCCAAAGCAAATCTAACCGGTCGCGCGGACACTTTGTCATTCAAGATACGCGCGAGCACGTTGCAAGGCCGCGGACTAGTGAGTTACACGGCGCCGAATGTGCTTGCCAAACCCAACCTGATTTTTCAAACGTCGTTCTTCGCGGAGAAATCGCGCGACGTGACGACGTTTACTTCCACTCGCTATGAGAGCACCGTGCAGCTTGAGCACAAAATTTCCCGCACGAGCGAATTGTTTTATCGCTATACATTTCGCAAAGTGCTGGTGGATGCCGCGACACTGAAGATCGATCCTGAGCAGATTCCACTTTTCAGCCAGCCGGATCTTGTTTCGGAGTTCGGAGTTTCCTGGACGCGGGAGCATCGCGACAATCCGGCGGACGCGACGCGCGGGGAATTACAACAGCGCGGATTTTTCGCTTGCGGGGACAGAGATTGGTTCGTCGGCGAATTTCGTCGCGGCTTTTTCTGCAGAATTCAAGTTACTACAGGCTCACGAAATGGCTTGTGCTGGCGAGAGGGACGCGATTTGGCGTGCAAAAAACGTTCGGTAGTACGCTCGCGGCGGATGTACCGTTGCCCGAACGTTTTTTTGCAGGAGGCGGAACATCTTTGCGCGGATTTGGATTTAATCAAGCCGGGCCGCGCGATCCGGTGACGGGATTTCCTGTCGGCGGTCTGGCGATGGTGATTTTCAATCAAGAGGTGCGCTTCCCGCTGAGGCTTCCGCGAGTGGGAACGAAACTGGGCGGCGCGATTTTTTATGATACCGGAAACGTTTTCAGTTCGGTGGGAACAATTACGCTGCATTCAGCGCCATCGATTACTTCTCAGGCGACGGGCCAACTTTCGTATTTGTCGCACACGGTCGGATTCGGATTTCGATACAACACTCCGGTCGGTCCGGTGCGCGTGGACCTTGCGTATCAAATTAATCCCGCGCAATTCATTAGTACGTGCACGGTTGGCTCGGCGGGCTGTTCTATAACGGGCACGCTGCTTACACGGCTGCCGCACTTCCAGTTATTTTTTAATTTGGGAGATGTTTTCTGATGCGGAAGTTCAGCACATATCCGAAAAAGATGCTACGAGGATGCGCTCACGCTGCCTTGTTGATGTTTTTCGTGGCCGCACTAATTTTTGGAACTGTCGCGCGCGCACAGCAGGTGGTCGATCGAATTATCGCGAGAATCGACACCGATGTCCTTTTGCAGAGCGATCTACGCGAGCTTGGCGAATTTCAACAACTGCAGGGCACGAAGGTCGAGCCGGAAGCGACGCGGATGGATGAGTTGATTGATCAGTGGGTGATAGCGCACGAAGGGCAGGCGGCTCAGTTTCCGCAGCCATCGGACGCCGATGTGACCGTTGCAGTGGACCAACTGAAGAAGAATCTCGGTGGCGAAGATATTTTTGACAAACGCCTAAAGGAAAGCGGGCTTTCAATTGCATCTGTGCGAAGAATTCTGGCGCGGATACTGTTTTACAGCCGGTATCTGGATTACAAATTCCGCACCGCCGCGCAAATTGATTCGGCCGCCGAAGAAAAATATTACAACACCGAATTTGCGGCTCAAGTGAAAGCACGCGGAGAGAAGCTTCCGCCGATCGATTCCGTTCGCGCGGACATTCATGAATTGTTGGTGCAGGAAGACATTTCCAAGCGCGCCGCGGAATGGCTTACGGAAAGTCGTTCGCGATTGAAAGTGGAACTGGTACCAGCGACGGGCGGGAGCACGCCGAAAGTAAAACAGTTGGAAAACGAATGACCGAGAAACAAAACCCGAATCCCGCATCCGAGCCGAAGGCCAAACGCAAACGAAGTTGGCCGCGCAGAATCGTGCGGACATTATTGGCGCTCGGATTCCTGCTGGTGCTGTTCGTTGTGGCGCTCGTAATCGCGCTGGGAATCGGCTGGTTTGACGTTCCGATGCGCAATGCCGTCGTCGCACAGATTCAGCGTGTTACCGGTGGGCAAGTGGAGCTAAACCATTTTCATTTCGCGCCATTTTCTCTGCGCGTCGAACTGCAGGGCCTGACGGTGCACGGCACTGAACCGGATGGCACGCCGCCGCTTTTTCACACGGATTATTTGGTCGCGAGCATTCAGGTCGATTCGTTCTGGCAAAAGAAAGTCTCACTGAAAGATTTGCGCGTACTGAAACCTGAAGTTCACGTGCGTTTCAATGCTGACGGTACTTCAAATCTTCCGACTCGAAGCACGCCACAAACAAATGGGAAACCGTTTCGAGTGCGCTTATTTGAATTTACGATTTGTCATTTGGAACTCGATGATGGAACGATGATTTACAACGACGTGCGCACCCCGTTGGTGGCCGAAGGCAGTAATTTCAATTTCGCGATGGATTGGGGCGCGGCCAACGGAGCGCCGGTCTATCTTGGCCAGATTAGCTGGAAGCAATTCACATTTGCCGCGCGGCGCTATTTGCCGACGAAGGCCGATTTGTCAGTGAAATTCACGTTCGCCGCCGAATCGTTCCACGTGGAACAACTGCAGTTGAAGTTGCCGCACTCAAATGTTGACGCGCAAATTTACGTGGATCAGCTTGCTGCGCCGGTCGTGAGTTTCAAGTATCGTGGCTCGCTCGACCTTGTAGACATCGCAGATATTCTGCGCAAACCAAATGTGCCCAGCGGCCGGGTGGAATATTCCGGCGAGGGAAAGTTTGCGAAGGGAATCTGGTCGGTGGGCGGCCATTACGCGGCGCACGATCTTACTTTGCCGTACCAATGGTTTCACGATCCCGGCATCGCGAGCCGCGGAACATATCAAATCGCGAAGGGCCAGCTAATTGTTCCGGATTTCGAAGCGAAGGCGTTTGGCGGAACGCTGCATGGCCGCGTAAGTCTTATTTTCCACGGACTACAATTTCGAGTTGAATCTCACGCCATTGGTTTCGATCTGGCAGAAGTGCTCGCGGCGGTATCGAATCCGAGTTTTCCAGTGCAAACATTTCACTGGGATGGCGCGATGCATGTGGATGATATTTCAACTTGGTCGGAAGACTTTAAACATTTGGAATCGCGCGGCGTGACCGACTGGACGATTCCTGATGCGGTCGCGCCAAGACAAATTGCGCCCGGAAAAATCCCTGTCACCGCGCATTTCGAGTACGACTACATCATGGACCGCCGCAGTGTGGTTCTTCGCGCGAGTGAAATCGTGACGCCTTCGAGCCGCCTGACAATTTCCGGCACGCTCGGCGCGGACAATTCCGCGCTTGATGTGAATCTTGACGCGCAAGACCTGCGGCCGTGGAATGATTTCATCAATAAACTACGCGGCCCTGATGCGGACCCAGTTCAAATTACCGGCCGCGCCACGTGGACCGGAAAACTATCCGGCGAAATTGGCGCGCCAACATTTTCAGGACACGTTCATTTGTTTAACGCCGCTTACGGCACGCTCTACTGGGACGAAGCGGAAGGCGACCTAACTTATTCGCCGACAGAATTTCAATTGGTGCGCGCTCACGCCCGCCGCGGAAGTTCGACGGCGCAATTTGATGTTGCACTCAGTCTGGATGAGTGGAGTTTTTACGACGATGCCGAGTGGCACTTCGACGCTGACGTTGTGCGCACGCCGACCGAGGGCATTGAGCAAATGTTCGGGTGGTCGTATCCGGTGAAGGGCCTGCTCAGCGGAGAATTTCACGGACGCGGCACGCGCGCGGATCCGCTAATTACTGGACTGTTTGATCTTGCGGAATTAAATGCGTGGGGTTGGCCGATTGATCGAGCACGCGGACAACTGACTCTCGACCATAACGAAGTGCGCATCGCGAATGGCGAGGTGCGCCTTGCTGCACCTGATGCAGCACAAGGACGCGCGCCAAGTGTCGTGACCGGAAATGTTGCGTATCGATTCTCTGATGCCAGCGTGAATTTTGATTTGACCGGCGCGGTGATTCCCATTGAAAACATTCGGCGAATCCAAACTGCGAAATTGCCTCTCGGTGGTGCGCTCAGTTTTCAACTGCACGGCAGCGGGCCGTTACTTGCGCCAATCACGCAAGGTACCGTGCGGATCGTGGATTTTCGCGCGGGCAGTGATGTGCTCGGAAGCTTTGACGGAAAACTTGACGCGAACGGCAAGCGTCTTCGAGTCGATTTGAATTCCGCGATGCCCACCGATCGCGTTCGCGGCTACGTGGAGATGGCTTTTTCCGGGGACCTTCCCGTTTTCGGCGAAATGGATTTGAAGGACATGGACCTCGGTCCGCTCGTCCGCGCGGGACTTCATCTCGATGCCGTCACAGGGCACACGAGCATGGAAGGGCATCTGAAATTGACGGGCGCGCTGTTGAAATCGGATTCAATTGCGGTGGACGCTGATCTTTCGCATCTGGCGATGGATTACGAATTCGTGAAACTTGAAAATAACGGCCCGGTGAAATTCACCTATAAGAAAAATGAAATCCAAATCCAGCAGGCGGCGTTCAAAGCTACGGACACGGATTTCCAGGTTACCGGCTTCGCGCGATTTGCTGGCGACCGCGCGATGGGAATGAAAGTTGTAGGCGCGATTGATTTGCGGCTGCTCGGTGGCGTTGTGCAAAACCTTAACGCGCGTGGCGCCGCGAAAATAAATGTGTCCATCGAAGGAACAATTTCCGCGCCGCGAATTAATGGAAGGATGGACGTTGCGAACTCTTCCGCAAATTACGGCGACTTCCCCGCCGGGCTGAGCAATATTACCGGCGCGTTTGTGTTTGACGCGAGCCGCATGCGCTTTGAGAATCTGCGCACGGAAATCGGCGGCGGTGAAATGCTGCTGACCGGCTCCGTCAGTTACGGGGAAGGATTTAGCACGCTGCGTTACGACATGTCCGGCCGCGCAACGAATGTGCGCATCCGCTATCCCGTCGGAATGAGCTGGCTCGCGTCGGGTAATTTGCGATTTGTCGGCGGCACGCAGTCGGCGCTGCTTTCTGGAAATGTAACGGTGCAACGCCTGCTGATGTCGGAAGGATTTGATCTTGGTTCGCTGGTTGTTACCAGTAAATCTCCCGTGGCCGCGCCGGTCACATCGGTTTCATTTCTGCGGAATTTGCAATTTGATATTCAAGCGACCACAAGTCCCGATGCGCGGGTGGAATGGAGTAACACGAGCTTCGAGGGCGAAGCGAATTTACGCGTGCGCGGTACATGGGAAAATCCGATTCTGCTAGGACGCATCAGCCTGACGAACGGCGAACTTTCCTTCGCGGGAAATCGTTATCGCCTTTCGCGCGGCGATATTAATTTTTCAAATCCATTTCGTCTTGATCCGGAATTGAATGTGCAGGCAACGACCGCGATTGCGCAGTACGAAGTGACCCTGGATATTTCCGGTCCGGCCAGCCGGTTGGCGCTGAACTATCGATCGGATCCGCCACTGCCTGCGAGCGACATTATCAGTTTGTTGGCGCTGGGGCAGACCACGGAATCGTCGGCGTATCGCGGTGCATCTTCCGCGCAAACGCCGCAGTCGGGCGCGACTTCATTACTTTCTGAAGCAATTTCAAATCAACTGGGCGGCCGGCTGGAAAAATTATTCGGCATCAGCCGGTTTCGAGTGGATCCTTTTCTGGCAGGCACAACCAACGCGCAAAACGGCGCGGCCCGCGTGACGATTGAAGAGCGTGTCGGACATCATCTGACGGTCACTTACGTAACGAACGTCGCGGGCGCGCAGGAGCAAGTGATTCAAGTGGAATACCAAGTGCGTCCGGACTTGAGCATCGTGGCGTTGCGCGATTACAACGGCACATTCAGTTTGGATATCGTGCGCAAGCAGCGCTTCAAATAATTGGGTGCGCCGAGCATGAAGCACTGAATTTCTGTTAGCATGGCGCTCCCGACCGCCATGGCCTCCCGCGACCCTGAGCTGAACCCGCAAATTTCAAATGATACCGGTGCCTCCGATCGCGCTGCGCGGGCTGCGGAAATTTTGGGGCGCGAATCCGGACTGCGCCGGAAATTAACTTCGTCACAAGTTTCGATGATTGCGCTCGGCGGGGCGATTGGAACGGGATTATTTCTCGGTAGTGCGCTTTCTGTTCGCGCGGCTGGGCCCGGAGTAATTTTAAGTTACGCCGCGGGCGCGGTGATCACGTTGCTGCTGATGTGGGCGCTGGCGGAAATGGCCGTATCGCATCCGGTGGCGGGATCATTTGGAGTTTACGCGGAAATTTATTTAAGTCCGTGGGCCGGATTTGTGATGCGCTATTCGTACTGGATTGCGCAGGTGGTAGCGATTGGAAGCGAGGTTGTGGCCGCCGCAATTTATTGCCGCTACTGGATGCCGGGCGTGCCCTCTTGGGTTTTCATTGTGGTGTTTTCCGTGGCGCTGGTTTATGTGAACGCGCGAAGCGTCGCGAATTTCGGCGCGTTTGAATATTGGTTTGCGATGATCAAGGTCGTCACCATCATGTTGTTTCTGGTGTTGGGCCTCGGGCTGCTTTTTGGAGTTGGATTTCACCGGATTGGATTTACGAATTACACCGGTCACGGGGGATTTCTTCCGCACGGATGGCTGGGCGTGGGACTGGGAATCGCGATGGCGATTTTCAGTTACCTGGGAACGGAAATTGTGGCGGTTACGGCGGGCGAGGCGGGCGATCCGGATCGCGCCGTGCCGCGCGCGTTGCGGCAAACACTTGCGCGTTTGGCCTTATTTTATATTGGCGGAATCGCGGTGCTGGTCGGAGTTCTTCCGTGGGATCAAGCGGGACTTGTGGAATCGCCGTTCGTGCGCGTGTTTCAAGCGGCACACATTCCGGCCGCGGCTGGCATCATGAACTTTGTTGTGCTGACGGCCGCGCTTTCCAGCATGAATTGCAATTTGTATCTCACTTCGCGAATGATTTTTTCACTTTCGCGCGGCGGATACGCTCCACGGACATTCGGAAAACTCAGCCGGCAGGGAGTGCCGCTCGCGGCGTTGCTCATCTCGAGCGTCGGAATGTTCGCCGCGCTGCTGATGGATAAGTGGTTCCACGAAACGGCTTACGTTTATATGCTGGGCTCGGCATTTTTCGGCGGACTATTTGTTTGGATGATGATTTTCATCACGCATTTAATTTTCCGCCGTCGCGCGCCAGTTGGTGCTTTGCGATTCGCGCCGCCGGGGCCGTGGAGTTCGCTGGTTGGACTTGGCGCGTTGACCGCTGTATTGATTTCCACGTGGTGGGTACCCGGACTGCGAATCACTTTGCAGGCGGGGATTCCCTGGCTTGCGTTCATAACGTTGTGCTACTTTGCGTGGGCGCGCCGGCGCTCGCCTCGGGCGGAAAATCCAAATGATTCGGAGCAATCTTAAATGGATGAATTGCTGAAATGGCGGGAAGAGTTTCCGATACTGAGCACGTCGACATATTTGATTAGCAATTCGCTGGGCGCAATGCCACGCGCGGTTTACAAACAGATGCACGACTACGCGGATATTTGGGCGACGCAGGGCGTGAAGGCATGGAGCGATCCGTGGTGGGACATGCCGGTGAAAGTCGGCGATGGAATTGCGAGTTTGATTGGGGCAAAGCCGGGCGAAGTTTCAACTCATCAGAATGTGACGATTGCGAATGCGATTATTGCTTCGTGTTTCGATTTCACCAAGCCGCGCAACAAAATTGTGATGGTGGATCTGGATTTTCCGTCGATTATTTATTTCTATTTGGAACAGCGCCGCTACGGAGCCAAGGTGGAAATTGTGCCGTCGAAAGACGGGCTACACGTTCCCACTGAAGAATTCTTGCGCGCTATCGACCGTAAAACTTTGCTGGTGCCGATTTCGCAAGTGCTTTTCCGTAGCGCAACAATCGTGGATGCAAAGGCGATTATTCAGCGTGCGCACAAGATGGGCGCACATGTGGTGCTGGATTGTTTTCAAGCGACGGGAACAATTCCGGTGGATGTCGGCGAATTGGAAGTGGACTTTGCAACGGGCGGAGTTTTGAAGTGGCTTTGCGGCGGGCCGGGCGTTGGATATTTATATGTACGGCCGGACTTGCGCAAGAAATTGAAGCCTGCGGTTACCGGATGGATGGCGCACCAGCGTCCATTTGGATTTGAAGTTGGGCCGGTGGATCGGCGCGAGGACTCGTATCGTTTTCTGAATGGCACGCCGCATATTCCGGCGCTGTACGCTTGTCAGCCGGGATTAGAAATATTAAATAAGGTCGGCATTCAGGCGATTCGCGCGAAGTCGACGCGGCAAACGGCGCGCCTTGTGGAAGGTGTGCTGGCGCACGGATGGGCGGTGAACACGCCGACCGATGCGGCGGAACGTGCGGGAACAGTTTCCGTGGGATGTCCGCACGCGCAGGAAGTGGCCGGCGAATTAATCGCGAGAAATGTGATGGTGGATTACCGTCCGAAGGCAGGCGTACGGCTCTCTCCCCACTTCTATAATAAGGATGAGGAAATTGATTTTGCCCTGGAGCAAATTGCGGAAATTCTGGAAACCAAGCCGTGGGAACGCAACAAGAAAACTTCTGTGAAACGTGGCGACGGCAAGAAACGTAAATAGAGTTTATCGGCCTGAAGAACGATACGGAAACCTTGTGTAGATTCCAGAGTTCGCGGAGGAACGATGGGCAATCCGAGATATAGCGAGAGCAAACACAATCTGCGATTGTTCGCGATTCCGGCGATTGTCGTCGCCGTTACGCTTTTCGCCGCCGCGGCATTTCACGCGTCGACGCGCCAGGCGGAATCCGCGAAGGCGGCTGCCACAGCTCCGCTCTACGATCCCGGTGTTTCTCCGGACGGTTCGGAAATTGCGTTTGTTTCCGGCGGCGATATTTGGACAGTGCCCGCTGTGGGCGGCGCCGCGCATATTCTGATTTCAAATCCGGCGACGGAATCGCGCCCGGTATATTCGCCCGACGGAAAGCATCTCGCGTTCGTTTCCACGCGCACGGGCGGCGGTGACATTTATCTTTTCACTTTCGCGATGGGCGAAGTCCGTCGAATCACTTTTGACGATGCGCCGGAAGTTCTGAATGGATGGTCGCGCGACGGGCACTGGCTTTATTTCTCAACGTCCAGTCACGACATCGCCGGACAAAATGACATTTATCGCATCAGCGTGGATGGCGGAACGCCAATGCCTGTATGCGCGGACCGTTACGCGAATGAATTTTTCGCAGCGCCCTCGCCTGATGGGCAAACAATTGCCATCAGCGCGAAGGGGAATGCCGCGGCGCAGTGGTGGCGTAAGGGGCACAGCCACCTCGACGAATCGGAAATCGTTTTGTGTCATCCGGGCGCGCCGCCGACTTACACCAGTGTGACCGACGGGCAAGCCAAAGAAATTTGGCCGATGTGGAGTCCTGACGGAAAAACTTTGTACTACATGTCAGATCGCAGCGGCGCGGAAAATATTTGGACGAAGCCGATTGGAGGCGCGGCGCATGAAGTCACGAAATTTCGTGACGGCCGCGTCCTGTGGCCGGCAATTTCCAATGATGGCCACACCATCGTCTTTGAGCGTGATTTCGGAATTTGGAAATTAAATGTCGCTTCAGGCGAAGCCACACGCGTTTCAGTAACTCTTCGCGGCGCGCCGGCTGGAGAAACCGCTGAACATCGTTCGCTCACGAATGGATTTGAGGAATTGGCGCTTTCGCCGGATGGAAAGAAAGTTGGCTTCGTCGCTCACGGCCAGGTTTTCGCCGCGTCGGCAAAAGATGGTGGCGATGCGGCGCGCGTTACAAATTCGAGTGGCGCGGAAAATCAAATCGCATGGACGCCGGACAGCAAGCAGCTTGTCTACGTTTCCGATCGCGACGGCACCCCGCATATTTTCACGTACGATTTTCCGACTCGCGCCGAAACGCAACTGACGCGCGGTACACAAGCCCGATACGCAGCCGCAATTTTCACCTGACGGAAAAATGCTGGCGTTTCTGCGTTCGGCAGAGCAACTGATTGTGCTGGATGTGGCGACCAAGCAGGAACACGTTGCGGCTACAGGGCATCTGGACCGTCCGCCGCTTGGATCGGCGCGTCCTTACATGTGGTCGCCCGATAGTCAGTGGCTGGCGTTCATGCCTGCCTCGGTTAAGAATTTCCGTAACGTGACGATTGCGCCGGCCGCGGGCGGCGAAGCGAAACCGATTTCGTTTCTCGCGAACACATTTGGCGATTACGTAACGTGGAGTCCGGACGGGACATATATATTGTTCAACACCACACAGCGAACGGAGCCCGTGCAAATCGCACGCGTGGATTTGATTCCGCGTGCACCGCGTTTCCGCGAAGATCAATTTCGCGATCTGTTCAAAGAAGAAACGCCGAGGCCAATTAATCCGCAGCGTCAGAATGATGCTCCGGCGCGGCCGGCAGATACGCCGCCAGCCGCCGTGACTGATGGGCCTACTCGTCTGGCCGCTCCGACTGCCGCACAAGCGAAAACTGTGAAGCCGGTGGAAATTGTTTGGGAAGGAATTCGCCGGCGGCTCAGTTTGTTGCCGGTCGGCGTGGAAGCAAATTCAATCAGCATCAGTCCGGATGGAAAGTTGCTGTTGATGACTGCGTCCGCGGCGGGCCAGCAAAATCTTTATGTTTATTCGTTGGACGAACTTTCGCGCGAGCCTGCAGTCGCGCGGCAAATTACTTCCACGCCAGGCTTCAAGCGCCAGGCGCAATTTTCGCCGGACGGAAAAGAAGTTTTCTACTTGCAGCAAGGACGCATCGAAGCCGTCTCCGTGGATTCACGCCAAACTCGCGCGCTGAACGTGACCGCGGAGCTTGACGTGGATTTTGCTAGAGAAAAAATGGAAGTCTTTCATCAAGCCTGGAGCTATCTGCACGATAACTTCTTCGACGAAAAAATGAATGGCGTTGATTGGAACGCCGAGCACGTGAAGTATGCGCCGTACATTGCCGCCTCGTCCACGCCCGACGAGATGCGCCGCGTGATTTCACTAATGATTGGCGACCTGAATTCTTCCCACTCTGGAATTAATCCCGGCGGGGGCGGAGGTGCAGGCGGAGCTGGACGTTCCGGCACAGGCCACATCGGTCTGAGTTTCGATTCCGCCGAATACGATCGCACCGGACATTTGCGCATCACGGAAATTACGCCGCTCGGTCCGGCGTCACTCGTGAAGGGAATTAAGGTCGGCGATTATTTGTTGTCAGTCGACGGCGTAAACATCGGCGCGCACACGAACCTGGATGAATTGCTCGAAAATAAATCCGGGCGTCGCGTGGAACTCGGAATCGCGGCGAGCGCAGATGGCGCCGGAAAACAAATCGTTCCCGTACAAACAATCGGTAGGCAAGCCGAAGTCGCGTTGCTGTATCGCGCCTGGGTCGATCAGAAGCGCGCGTACGTGGAAAAGGTCAGCAACGGCCGCCTTGGCTACGTTCACATGATTGATATGTCCCAGCAATCGCTCGAAAAATTCTATCTCGATCTCGACGCGGAAAATCAGGGCCGCGATGGCGTCGTCGTGGACATCCGCCACAATCAAGGCGGCTTCGTGAATGTGTATGCGATTGACGTGCTCGCGCGCCAAAATTATTTCACGATGACTCCGCGGGGACTTGCCGCCGCGCCAGCTAGAACAATGCTCGGTCAACGATCGCTCGGCCGGCCTACGGTTCTTGTGACCGATCAGCATTCACTTTCTGACGCCGAGGATTTCACCGAAGGTTATCGCACGCTCGGCTTGGGCAAAGTGGTTGGCGAGCCTACCGCCGGATGGATCATCTACACTTCCAACGTGAATTTGATTGATGGCTCCAGCCTACGGCTGCCCGGCACGCGCATTACCGCGCATGACGGCGAGCAAATGGAAATGCATCCGCGCAAAGTGGATATTCCCGTCACGCGTCCTGTCGGAGAAAGTTACGGCACGCACGATTCGCAACTTGACGCGGCCGTGCAGGAATTACTACGTCAAATCGGAACGGCGCCGCGAAAATGAATTCTGTGGTACAAAACCGCGACGCATTTCGCTCATGAAAGTAACGGAGACCACGGGCAACTCTGTCGCCGCTAACGGAAACAAATGACGATGGAATCCCATCCCGATCTTTCCATCATCATTCCCGCATATAACGAAGAATCGCGTCTTCCCAAAACGCTCGACCAGATTCACGCGTACTTGAACGCCACTGGAATTTCGTCGGAAGTAATTGTGGTGGACGATGGATCGCGCGATGGCACCGTGCAATGCGTCGAATTGAAAAGTAGAGAATGGCCGGCTTTGCGCGTGGTGAAAATTCCGGGCAATCACGGCAAGGGTTACAGCGTGCGCCACGGAATGCTGGAAGCGCGCGGCAAAATTGTTTTGTTCACGGATGCCGATCTTTCTGCGCCCATCGAAGAAGCGGATAAATTGCTCTCCGCACTTGCAACGAACGATGTGGCAATCGGCTCGCGCGCGATGAATCGGAAACTAATTGAAGTGCATCAGCCGTGGACACGCGAAGCCGCGGGCATCATGTTCAATACAATTGTTCGCGTGGTGCTTGGATTGAATTTTGAAGACACACAGTGTGGGTTTAAAGCATTCCGCCGCGAAAAATCGCTGATTATTTTTCAGCAACAGCGCATCGAGCGATTCGGATTCGATCCGGAATTGCTTTTTCTTGCGCAACGCAACGGACTTACCATCGCAGAGGTGCCCGTGAGATGGTCAAACGCTCCGGGAACTACGGTGAGCATGTGGGATGGAATTCGCGCTATGTTTTTTGAAGTGGCGAAGATCCGATGGAATGCCATGACGGGGAAATATCCTCGTCGAAAGTAGCATTTTACTTTATATCATAAAGTACTTGACAGAATTCCGTTTTCGTGTATCCTTGAACCATGAGCACCGTCCGTCCTATTCGCGATCCGGCTCCTGAACCTGTCCGATTGGAAGTTCGTGCCGCTGACAATCTCCGTTTTATTCGCGAAACCATGGAAAATGCTGGCCGTTTCACGGCTGTGCCGGGATGGGGCGGTGTTGGAATGGGCGTCACCGCGCTGGCTGCGTCGATTGTGGCGACTTTTCAGCCGACCGCCGCGCGCTGGTTCGCAGTATGGCTCGCTGAGCTTGCAGTAGCTGTCGTGATCGCCGGATGCGCAACAGTTTTGAAAGCGCGCGCCGCGAAAGCACAAGTTTTTTCTGCGGCCGGCAGACGATTCGCTCTCAGTTTTGTACCGCCGCTACTGGTTGGTGCGCTGCTCACAGTCGTTCTTTATCAAGCGGGCTTCACGCACGTGCTGCCGGGAATGTGGTTGCTGCTTTATGGCACCGCAGTTGTGACGGGCGGCGCTTTTTCTGTGCGCGTTGTTCCGGTGATGGGTCTTTGTTTGATGGTCACAGGTGCGGCCGCGCTGATTGCGCCCGCCGCGTGGGGAAATATTTTTATGGCAATTGGATTTGGCGGACTGCAAATCGTTTTTGGCGCGATCATTGCGCACCGCCACGGCGGTTAATCGAAGATTGCTGGGAGAGTAAAGAAAGTGGCTAAGCAGAACGCATTGCGACAGGAACGCGGAACAAAGTCCCGCGCAGCGGACGAGAGTCTCCGCACAGTTCGCGGAAACGCCGACGCTGTTGCGCCGGATCTTGACCGCCTGATTCACGAGCGCATGCGGCTGGGAATTGTAAGCGCGCTTGCCGTGAATGATTCGCTGACGTTCAACCAGTTGAAGGCACTTCTGCGAACTACCGACGGGAATCTTAGCGTTCACGCGCGACGTTTGGAAGAAGCGGACTACATCACCTGCACAAAATCATTCGACGGACGACTTCCCAAAACAGAATTTCGGCTGACAGCTGCGGGGCGTCGCGCGTTGGAACGTTACTTGAATCACATGGAAGCGCTGATTCAAGCGACCCGGGAGCGGTAACCCAAAATTTTTTATCATTCCACTTTGTAATGCAAAGTGGAATGCAGCACGCGCAGCGGCGGAGAAAGCAGTGCAATGAACATGAATAATTCACAAGCATCACCAATACACGTTGCAATTATTACTGATGGAAACGGACGTTGGGGCACGGTACGCGGACTTCCTCGCTCGGCCGGGCATCGCGCAGGCGCGGAAAATCTGCGAAGAATCTTGCGCGTCGCTCCGGAACTCGATATTTCCACGCTCACTCTTTACGCTTTTTCGGCGAACAACTGGCAGCGCCCGCTCGCGGAAGTAAATGTTCTGATGCAACTGCTTCATGATTATTTAATTGTGGAAACTCCGCGGTGCGTCGAGCGTGGCATTCGTGTTTCAGTGATCGGACGCCGCGATCGCATTTCGCCTGCTTTGCGTGAAGCCGCCGAGGCAGCCGAATCCGCAACAATAAATGGCCGGCGCCTGCACGTGCGGCTTGCCGTGGATTATTCTTCGCGCGAAATGCTCTATCGCGCGGCGTGCCGTTTTTACAAAGTTACCGACGTTTCGCGCGAATCATTTGAAGCTGTACTTGGCGAAGTAACGCACGACGAAGCGCGCCCGGTCGATCTGGTAATCCGCACCGGCGGAGCGCTCCGCCTAAGCGACTATCTACTTTGGGAATCCGCCTACGCCGAGCTGTATTTTTCAAATAAATTGTGGCCGGAATTTTCAGATGAAGATTTGCGCGTTGCCATCGCGGATTTTCGCAGCCGTCTCCGCACATTCGGGCAGGTGCCGGAACTTGTTGCAGAGCAATATCCCGAAGCCATCGCAAGTTAATCCCACCATCGACACGTTGTACGTTCGGCGGCAGTCTGTCCTGCCGCCGAAATCTTCTACCTGACACTTTCGCCAGCCCCGTCGTCTAAGTTGATGTGGAAAGAATTACGATGAGGTCGGCGGATTGGCGCATGCAGGTACACTAGCGTGGCAGGATTCTCCCGAGGAGCATTGTTTGCCCAGGCTCGATGATTCGGCTGCCGAATCTTTGCGCGTCGAAGCGCGTGCGGTAGACGCACGTCTGTCTCAGGGTTGCCGCGCCGGAAACATTGAGTCATACGAAGAGCTGTATCGCGCGCAAAGCACAAAAATGAAAAGCATCGCCATGAATTTGTTGGGCAACGCGCACGACGCCGAAGACGTTGTGCAGGAAACTTTCCTGAAGATTCATCGCGGCATTCGTTATTTCAAGGGCCAGTCGGCATTTTCCACGTGGACGTACAGAATTTTGGTGAATTGCTGTTACGACTTGCGGCGAAAGAAAATGCGGCGCCAGGAAACCGCAGAGCAGGATTTGGTTGCTGAAGATCAAACATTTGAATCGCCTGCGCCCATGCAGGATCATCCGTTGCGCATGGCGCTTGAAAAATGTGTGCAGCAATTGACTCCGTATCTGCGTTCGGTATTTTTGCTTTACGAAGTGGAAGGATTCAAGCACGCGGAAATCGGATTGATGCTGAATATTTCCGAAATGGCGTCGAAGAACGCGCTGTATCAAGCAAAGCGCAAATTGCGAGAGATGCTTTCCGAGCAGTCAGGCGAAGCGCGAATGGCGGCGACGCAGAGTTAGGCAAAACGTTATGCAAGAGGTGAGAAATGACAGAACAGCGAATTGGTGACACAAAATTCGATTGCAGCAATCTTGAGCAGGCGCTTCGCGAGGAAACGCCGGAGCTAATTGCGTCGCTTGAACAACACGCGACGAGCTGTGCGTCGTGCCGCACGGAACTGCAGATCTGGCGCGAAATTTCCGCAGCTGCAGTGACCATGCATAAGGAATGGGAGAGCCCCGCGCTATGGCCGCGAATTGAAAAGTCGCTGCAAACGGAAATAGCGCGTCCGCGCGGATGGCGCTCGTGGTTCTCAAACTTCAATTTCGCCCCGCAAATGCGCTGGCAGATGACGCTTGCAACGCTGGTCCTTATTGCTGTCTCCGGAATGGGCGCGTGGCTGTTGTTGCATCGCAATGCGAGCACGCCGTCGAATGACGCACATCTGCTGACCGATCAAGCGGTACAGCAAGTCGAGCAAGCTGAGAAAACTTACGAGCAATCCATCGACAAGCTTGCGAAGCTGGCCGAGCCAAAGCTGAATGCTGCGTCGACTCCATTGCTGAAAAATTATCGTGAAAAATTGAATTTGCTGGACGCCGCGATTTCCGATTGCCGCACAAATCTGGATAAAAATCGCGCGAATGCATATTTGCGAAGCGAATTGCTTTCTTTCTATCAGGAAAAACAGCAGACGCTCGAACAAGTTCTTCGGGAGGAATAAAGTGAAGGCATCGAAGTTGGCAATCTGTGCGTTCGGAATATTCTTAGTAGCTGGGGCGCGTCCGGCGAAATGCGCCCCGCCAGATACGGCTGTGCCCGCGCCCGCGGGTGCTCCTGCCGGCAGCGCGCAGCAGCAGGTGACTCACAACTTCGATCGCACCATTCCGCTGCCCTCTGGCCAGTCCTTGCGAATTGAACACAAACTGGGCGACATCACTGTTCGCACGCATGCCTCGCGCGACGTTCATATCTTCGCCGCGATTCACGTTTCCGCTCCTTCTCAGCAGGACGCGGAATCTTTTGCGAATCAGATTCAAATTCATGTGGAATCGTTGCCGTCGGGAGTTTTCGTCCGTACGGACTATCCCGATCAAGATAATTCAGGTTGGGGGCACAGAAATTATTCGTTTTCCGTGGAATATACGATTGACATGCCGGCGGATGCACCGCTCACCATCCGAAATAAGTTCGGGAAAGTCAGCGTGGCTGGACTGAAAGCCGCAACCGATGTAGATGCCGAGAACGGAAGTGTTTCCGTTCACGACGGCCGCGGCCTGCAAATGCTGCGAGCTTCATTTGGTGCGATCGAACTGATTGGCAATGAAGGTGATGCCGACCTGAGAGTCACGAATGGCAATGTGACTGTTTCCGATGTCCGCGGCGCGCTAACGCTTCGCGACAAGTTCGGCGCGGTAAGCGTCGCGAATATCGAGCGCACAGCGACAATCACAAATGGAAATGGATCCGTACGTTTGCATCACGCCGCGGGTGCAACAGTCACAAATTCATTTGGCATAGTCGAAGTCGGCGATATCACCGGCGATTTAACCGTGCGAAATCAAAACGGTGCGGTGGACGTGACGAACATCACCGGCTCAGCTGATCTCGGCGCGTCCTTTGAACATGTGACATTTCTGAACATCAAACAAAAACTTTTGTGCCGGTCACAAAATGGTACGGTCAGCGGAAGCGGAGTCGGTGGAAGCGCGACGATCCGGACAAGTTTCGGAAACGTGGATGTTCACGATATCGGCGGCCCACTGGAAGTTGTGAACCAGAACGGAAAAATTATCGCGAGGGATATTCGCGGTGGCGTGAATTTGAAAACTTCGTTCTCGCCCGTTGAGGCGACAGACATTCACGGTGACGCAACAATTTTCAGCACCAACGCCCCGGTTCATCTTTCGGAAATTCACGGCGGCATTGACGTCCACACCACCTTTGGTGGCGTAACGGTGACGGGTATCCACAAAGGCGCTCGCCTTATCACCACTAACGGAGCCGTTTCGCTCACGGATATTGGCGGCGAATCCTACGTGAAAACAAGTTTCGGATCTGTGAAAGCCGAAAATGTTGCCGGGCCGCTCACCGTTGAAGCGACAAACACCAGCGTGAAGGCGCAATCAATTCATGGCGCAGCGAGCGTGCGAACTTCGTTCGGCTCGGTGAAGCTGGATGATGTTTTCGGCGGTGTGGATGTGGACACTCAAAATGGATCGGTCGAAGTGTCTTTGGTGCCCGCGAAGAATCCATCAGGCGCGTGCAACGCCGTAAATCTGCGCACGTCATTCAATTCGCTGCGAGTTTATCTTGATGAAGCCGCGAAGTATGACGTGACCGCCCACACAAGTTTCGGCAAAGTTTCCAGTGAATTGCCGTTGACCACGACCGGCACGATCGGCGGCGATTCTTTGAGCGCAAAAATTAATGGCGGCGGGTGTCAGCTCCAGCTGACGAATAACAATGGGGCAATCCAAATCCTGAAAGGTGCCTCGCCGAGGCACTAGCGGCTGAGCGCGACAAGCTGGATCAGTCGCGTGAATCTTGGCGTACTTTCGCGCCGCGGCCATCGCAAACGCCTTCTTGAAGATTCGCGTAGCAGTCGGTGTCAAATTAAATCTCGAAAGTTCGTCCTCAGTAGCGAATGCCAAATCCGTGACATCGCTGCCCGCAATCGGCACGCCGCTCATCACTTCGCAAAGATAGTCCACAATCACAAAATGATATTGCGGCCGTGAACTCTGTTTCGCATTACCGCCGCTCCGCTCAGCGTGTGATATTCGTTCAAATATTTCAATCAGCTCAATCACGCGCACTTTCAATCCGGTTTCTTCCAGCAATTCGCGTTCGACGCCTGCTACGAGCGTTTCGCCAAGCTCCAGCATTCCGCCGGGAATCGACCATTCGCCTTTCAGCGGTTCCGTGCCGCGGCGAATCAGCAGCGCGCGCCCATCTTGAATCACCACGCCGCCCACGCCCACCATCGGAAGCTCCGGATATTCGCGTCTTGTTGTCATGTGGTCGGCAGAAACGTGTACAGCGTACCCTTTCGGGAACTTGGCGAATTGTGTGCCGCTGATTTTTTGTTGCTTGCGGCTCCGGTATATAATACGGCCAACTGGTAGGGCACTGTTAATTAAGGAGGCCTTGGGCCGTGGTTCATTGTCCGAAATGCGGTGTAGAAATTGATCTCGACGAAGACGAAGTGGAAGAAGGCGAAATCGTAACCTGCGTCGAGTGTGAAGCAGAAATGGAAATCGTGCAGACGCATCCCGTCAGCCTCAACATCATTTCCGAAGATGATGAAGACGACGATGAAGATGAAGCGGACGATGCGGATGACGACGATGACGATGATGATGACGACGACGGCGACGATGTCGACGCGGACGCCGATGAAGAGGAAGAACCTGCGTAACCTGCGTCAGTCAGCCGTGCATCCCGCGCGGCCGTTTCGCCATCACATTATGTGGGGCATTGCTCTGCTTCTTTGCTTGGCCGGAACAGTATCAGCCGGCTTCAGCACAGGCGCGCTGGAATTTTCAGCGGGTGCTCCGGCAGCCCAAAAAAAACCGAGTCCGGACGATTGTGTTTTCCGCGTCACCGTGTTTAACGAAAAGGGTGCGCGGTTTGCTGATGTCGAATTCACGGCGCATCCCGTCGGCAAGAAGAAACCGCACTGGGACGGTTATTCGGATGTGCGCGGCGATTTCGCGTTTCGCGTTTCAGATTTAGGCGATTATGAGATTGAAGTGAAAGCCAAGGGTTACGAAGTGCAGACGAAGAAAGTGACCTCGGAAGCCGGAGAAAAATTGGACATCGTAATGACTCTGGTTCTGCGAGCGCCAAAGAAACCATGAAAATTATCCGCACATTTTTCATTCTGTTGTTTGCAATCGCTGCTGCGATTCCAATGGCATCGGTGTCTCCCGTCGAGGCCCGGCAAAAAGATTCGCAGGTTCGCACCGTTCATGGCGGCGTGCTCGATAAGTCGAACAATATTGTGAATGGCGGCGTCGTTTACCTGCAGAACAAGAAGACGAATGTAATCCGCACCTACATCAGTGATGATCAGGGCCAATACACTTTCAGCGGTCTCGATCCGAATGTGGATTATGACATCCACGCTGAATTGAACGGGCTCACTTCCATGACGAAAACGATTTCAAGTTTCGATTCGCGGAAAGATATCGTTCTCGAACTCAGGCTCGATAAGAAAAAAGCCGACAAGTAACCGCGGCGGATTTCTTTGTGTCACGCACCGAATTTCATTTCGCATCAGACAATTAAAAATCTTCAATCCGGAGTTGATTCGCCGCGCCGCGCCACGCCGCTTCAAATGATCGCCGCGCCCAATCCGCGTCAACTGGTTTCTGCTCTGCTTCCAGCACCTTCCACAATCCGAAAAGCGATCGCGGACTTCGCGGGTTTCGGCTCAAATCATCGCGAAAAACTTTCTCTGCCTCAGCAGGTTGACCGGCGCGCAATAAAGTAGCGCCCAGCGATTCCCGCATCGGGTAATACCAGTCCGGCGGCTCGTGATAAACCATGTGATCTTCAACGGCAATCGCCGCGCGCCACTTTTCAATCGCAGCCGCAAAATCTCCGTGCGCGACAGCGATTCGCGCGTTCAGCGCGCCCGCCGCCATATCGTGCAGCGTGCTCCAATCGTTAGGCATCATGTTAAAAGCTTTTCCGGGAGGCAGCTCCTTGTAGACCTGTTCCATCGCGTCTCGTTCTGTCTCCGCTTGCTGAATCTGTTTTTTCGCGGCAAATGCGCAGCCCCGCGCGTAATGCCAGTAGAACGTCAAGCCTTTGAGCGACACATCCGGAGCAGCAATTGCCAGCACGTCATCCCACTTCGCGAATCGTGCTGGCGCCATTATCGTGTTCACCATATACGCTTCGACGTAAGCGAAATCCGCAACAAGAGGCGCTGCGTCGGCAGCCAGTTCCTTCGCCGCTTTTTCCGCCGGCGCATATTCACCGGACATTCCCGCCGCCGCCGTCAGGAACGAATAGTTGTGTTCCGCGTAAGCGAGCTGATATCCCGCATTTGTTATGCCCAATTCGCGAAGATAATTTACGTAGCCGCGATCGGCCGCAATCGCATCCGCATTACTTTTTACGGCCGCTGAATAATCTCCGGTCCGCATATAAATGTGCGCGGGCATGTGCACC
This sequence comes from uncultured Acidobacteriota bacterium, assembly GCA_963778235.1. GTDB lineage: Bacteria > Acidobacteriota > Terriglobia > Acidiferrales > UBA7541 > DASTCZ01. The sequence continues at coordinate 71,759 of CAVZTQ010000003.1, forward strand.
AGATGTCCTGCCGCGGGCACCAAAGTTTCCAATCGTCGCGCACTGGGAAGCGCGCGTTCGGCAAAAGGTGAAGCTTCCATGGTGTGAATATAAAGATGATTCGCGCCCGGATGATCCGGCCATTGCCGCAAAACATCTTCAAACACGGCGATAATTTCCATCGTGTCTTCGCTTGGCACGCCGTCGCTCGTCCACAACTTTCGCGAATGCATATCCATCAGCACCGCGGCGTAGAGAGTTGCCGCGTCGGGGTCGTCCGGATATTTATTTCGCAATTCGCGCGCCGCGGGAATGTAGTTCAGCGCAAGCTTCGCGGGATCGGCGCCTTCATCGGCGGAAAAAAGTTTTAGTAGCGCGTCAATGTAGGCGCGCTCATTTTCCGGGCCGACCGCCGCAAGTTTCTTCGCTTTCTGTAAGGCTTCGTAGCCGTCTTTTTCATACGGCGCATAAACGAAGGTTCCGCCGTTGTAACTCGGTCCCAGCGCCAGCGCCAATCCCCAATACGGCATTGCCGCCGCGGGATCCAATTGCGAAGCGCGCTGGAACGACCGCTTCGCTTCGTCAAAATTAAACGCGTAAACCAGCGTAAGTCCCTGATCGAAGAACGCCTGCGCCTCGGCGCTCTTCGTCGTAATGGGATGATGCCAATTTCCCATGCCCGGCAAAATCTTCCCGGTAGCTTCCTTCGTCGCCGCAGCTTGTGCATCGCTTGGCGGCATGTTCATTCCGGAATGCTGCTGCGCCTGTGCGCTTACTCCGAGGCAGCACAACGCAAGCGCGAAAATCCAACGCGACTGTAATTTCAACTTGATCCTCCATGAATTGCTCAGGACGCGCCGATTATACGTCACCCGCGCCGATTCCTATTGAATCTCGCTCGATTCCGTAGTAAAAATCACCGCGATACAATCAATTCGTCCATAGGAATATTTGATAAACACACATTCATAGATTTTTTCTGTGAGGTATGAAATGAAATCATTCCGCACGCCATCATCTACAAACCTTAAACTCTCAAATTGTCTCGCTCTCGCGATTCTTATTCTGGTGGCCACTGGCGTTGTCTGGTCGAAGGCCGCTGCTCGAAGCTTAGCCAGCGCTCCATCACAGGCTCCCGATAACGCCATTTTCCAAAAGCTGCTTGCGAGTGACCAACTCGCCTTCATCAACGGTTTTGCCGGACGTTCCTCGCGCGACGCCGCGAAAGATGGAAAATATCGAAAATTAATTCACGTCATCGTGCCCGACGCGCTCTATCACTATCATAAGGACATTCCGCTTCCCGATGTGCTCGAAACCGTACTTACAAATGCGCCGCTTCCCGTTGATATTCGCGAAGGCCGCTACGCAATGGTTTCCAGCGAAACGGAACCCGGCGGTGGAGGCTTGGGATTCTTGTGGACGGACATGCACGACGGCATTGCGCTCGGCGGATTTTCATTTCATCCCACGAACGGCGAACCCACGCCCACGCTCACAATTTTTTCAAAACAGATAAAAGATGAATCGCTCGAGCTGAATCAATTTCCCGCAGCCTTCGCGGAGGATTTGTATCACTGGTCCGCCGCCACCGGCGTTCCGCCCGTCATCACTCGCTATTTCATTAATTCCGAAGGAATCAAAATTGTTCTGGAGCACGACGAGGATTATTGCGTGCATCCGGATGGTTCGCCCGCGCCGCCTCCCGACGTTTGCGATCAGATGAACGAGGACGCTGCGAACGTTGACATGGACGCAGCTTATTTTATGGAGCGCACTGGGTATGCATCAAACGCCACCGCAAGGACGGCCGTTGAATCGGATCAAGGTGCATGGATTCGGCTTCGTGACGAAACCTGCAAAGTAGGTCCAGAGCGGCTCAGATGCCGCATCCGCATGACGCATGAGCGCACCCGCGTGCTCATCAATCGGCGTCACGCGCCAGCTCCGCCGCCAACGCGATCTCGTCCGCATAAATAGAAGCAGGCGCTCGCGGAAATTATCGCCAGCTAATTCGCAGCAGTTCCACGCCTTCTCGGGGTAATTCCAGCGACAGCGTCAGCTTTCCACCGGCAACCGTCATCGCGCTTGGCGCGGTGATCATCTCAAGTTTTCCAGCGCGTTCAAGCGCTGCTTGTTGTTCCACTGACGGTTTTTCAGGCGATCCCATCTTCAGCCAAGCTCGATACGAATTGCTGTGCTCTTCATCCATCCGGAATTGCTCGACCCGCACTTGTTTGCGCGTCAATCCATTCACGCGAATCTCCACTTTTGCTGCAGGCGCATTCACATCGTCGTCGTGATAATTCCAAACGATCACATTTATTTCTTTCTGGTCGCGCGTGGCAACTGCACTGACGTCGGGTGCTTCCGTGACACCATTCTTCAAAATCTCATCGACCTGCAGTCCACCAGTGCTTCTAACAGTCAACCAATCACCTTTCAACATCCCAAACATCCGAAAAACATTCAGCACAGCTTTGTCCACGCCGTTCGTGGCCAGATCGCGAAATCCCGCGAAGTATGGCTGGCCTTCAAATTCCAGAGCCCAAGTCACTGAGCCTTGCAGATTCACTCCATTTGTTCGCGCAAGTTCGTACGTTCGCGCTTCCGCTTCCGCCACAGAAACTCCGTAGAGCGGCCCGTTCCGATATGCATTGCTTGGCGTGGTAGCCATTGAGCACGCGCCGCATCCTTCCGGATCGCTTTCGCCCAGAATAATCGGTGTGTTGCGATACTCCGGGAACGACGCCACAATTTTCATTCCGCGATCCACCGCCGCCAGTTGCCCGCGAATTCCCATACGCACGTGCCCGTCGACGATCGTCGGCGAACCCTTTGGATGGAAGCTGATGAAATCCAGCGGCGCGCCAATTCCGCCCGTCGCCGCATTCGTTCCCCGGAGGCAATGCTCCATAAATTGTTTTAGAAAATCAGAAGATTTTCCCGCGCCCGGTCCAGTTGAATCCGGACCGCCAATTTTCGCGCTGGGTAATACACCGCGAATCGCGGCCGCCGTCACGTCATACAAATGCTCGTATTCTTCCAGCGTGCCGTGCCAATAGGAAATGTCCGGCTCGTTCCAAACTTCCCACAGCCATCCGCTAAGCGCCTGTGCGCCGTAGCGAGTGCGAAGGTGCATCGCCCAAGCCGTCACCAACGCCGACCACTTCGCATAATCTTTCGGCGGATAAGACCAGCCCGTGAAAACGCTGCCATTCGGAAATGTGTGCTGGTAAGGCTCAGGATGCGTCGAAAGCGCTTCCGGCATGAAGCCGACTTCCACTAGCGGTTGCACGTGCGCATCGCGCATCGCGTCAAAGATTCGATCGGTTATCGTCCAGTCATTAATTGGGTTTCCCGCGGCGTCTTCGCGGTAAGCGTTCGTCGAGCCCCACTTCAGCGCTCCGGTTCCGTCGCCCGTCGTCAACAGATTGTGCAGCCGAATATGCACCGGCGTTGGGCTGAATGCCGCCAGCTCGTTCAAGAGTTTTTTTCCGTTCTGGGTGTAAACGTAATTTGGTTCATCCGCGCCAAAATAATTCCACGCGGGTCTGTAGTTCGCATCCGCGTGCGCGGCGTTGATGTCGATTACCACCGGAGCGGTCTGGGAATCAGCGCGAGGTGAAGAAATGCTTTGCGCCGCGCACAGCATTGCAAAAAATGAAGCGCTCGTGACAGTCAGCGCGCAAAATATTTTTGAGCAGGTCATTCAGATTTAATCCGCGTATTTTCCGAAACTAATTCCCCGAGCACGGCCCGGTTTTCGTTCCGGAAATCGCCACGCCATATTGATTCTGTCCGGAAACGATTGTGCCGTCCGCCGAAAGCGTCACACTATCCACCGGATTAGGCCATGTAAGCGTATAAATTCCGCGTGACGCATCACTCGCGCGCCATGTGCCGCGAAATGTCGCGGCCGAAAATGTGCCGTTCGGAGCAACCGTCACCGGTACTCCGTTCACCCAGATCCAAATTCCCACTAGGCCACTGGTTCCAATGCTGCGCGCTCCCGAAGTCGGAAATCCATATTGATTTCCTCCGTTCAACGTTCGCTGGTCCGCTGAAATTGTCACTGTATCTACCGCGGGCGGCCATGTGAATGAGTAAGCTCGCTGCGCCGCGTTCACCAATCGCCAACGTCCCACAATCGTTCCGGCGGCAAGCATCGTGCCGTCAGGGTGAATTTTTACGGGTTGATTGTTGAACCATTGATAGCAGCCGACAATCGGGTCGACGACAATGTTCGCAATCGGTGCTGGTGGATTTACCCCGGAAGGTGGTTCCACTTTTGCAATCGGCGGCGCCAAACTCACAACAGGATTGCCTCCGCCCGGCGTATTCCCGGCGTTCCGCACAGCGTCTCTACCGCGCATCAAAATCACGCCAATAATCAGCGCGGCCATCACCACCACAGCGGCAACGCCAATCCAAATCATTTTTGTCGACAACAAGAATGGCTCAGCGCGCACGGTCTCAGGAATCTTCGCAGTTGGCGCACCCGGCGAAGCAACGCCCGCTGCACTGCGCGTCCACATCCCTGAAGTGTCCGCCGAAGGCAATCCCTGCTCTCCCGGTTTCACGGGCAGCAATTTGTGAACTGTAGCCGCCAGATCATCCAGATGTTTTTCCATCGGCGGCGTCATTGCGTCCAGCCAGTGCACCGAGCCGATAAAATAATCCAGCGATTTTCCCGGCGCCACATCTTCAATGCGGAATGGAATAATCGAAACGCCGTTGCTCACCGCGCGTTCCACTTCTTTTGGAATATGCCCGGAAGAATTTGCGTGTGAGGAAAAAACCAGCACCATCACGCGTGCGCTGTGAATGGCTTCAATGATGGCTTCGCCGTAGGAAGTGCCGGGCGTAATGTCCCGCGGCGCGATCCAGCATCGAACGCCGGATGCTTCCAGCCGCGCGCACACCGCGTCGGCAATAATTTTATCGTTTGAGGCGTAACTGATGAATACGTCGAACGCCACGGAAGGAGCCTCCGCTACGGTTCAGCGTTCTACCACAATTTCTATCGAAATAGTTTGGTGCCGGCGGTGAGACTCGAACTCACGACCTAGGGATTATGAGACCCTCGCTCTACCCCTGAGCCACGCCGGCATCCGAGAAGCATTCCATACTAAGAACCCTGCGGAAGCGTGTCAAGCCGGTCGCTCGCCGCGCGCCTGGCACCCATTTCGCGCCACAGCGCACGCCATAGCTCGCCTTTCCACTGGCGAGGCCTTTCCACGCACTGGGTCGGAGTCCGAGCGGCCTTGCCTTCCCTTACCAAAGTCATAGCCAGTAGTACTTCCGTTCTATTGTTCGCAGCAAGTCCAAAAGCTAATCTGTGCACGGAAAGAACCCCTACGTGTAGGTCGGGAACCGGGCTAAATCCGATTCCAGTCCTAGTACTGATGGGTGTGTATTCTTACGACACATACTTGTCGATTTGTACCTAGACGTTCCATTGTGATACGCCGCTGAGTATAATCCCTCCGCTGTTCGCATTACGGAGGGTACATGAAAAAGTGGCTAGCGGTAGCTGTCCTCACAATCGTTGCATTGACAGGCGCGGTCGCAATTGGCAGCGCTGTAACGAGCAATGCGCAGGTACAGTCGGCAAATGGTGGCGGTGGTCCTCTGCCGCCGATGCCGCCTTGCTAATTTAGTAGGCCGGGCGGGATGAGTCTCAGGCTTGTCGCGCTCGCACAAGTATTAGAAGTGCCGGGCAGGGCTGAGCACGGGCGTCTTTGAATTGAACGTTTATGCTCAGCCCTCTCGACTACGCGATCTGGATCACAATCTCCTTGCTGGAGTTGGGCGTTGTGTTATGCGCCCTGCGGACGCGAAGTTTCCTGCGGTATTTTCCGTTAAGTTTTTATATGTTGGCTGCGGTTACGTCTGACATCTCACGTTTTACGATTCTCATGCACTATGGGCTCTCATCCAAGAAGTACCTCTATTTTTATTACTATTCAGATCTCCTCCTGACAATCCTGCTGTTCTTCGCCCTAACCGGGCTATATTCGGCCGTTTTCAGAGAAATGGACGCGGCCAAGTACGTGCGCATTGGGGCTGTCGTTGTGCTGATTCTTACATCTCTGGTTTGTTTCGCAATAGTAAGAAATTCGCAGAGCCGTCTTACCACTCGATTTGCGTCTGAACTTTCCCAGAATTTGAGTTTTGTCGGCGCCGTTTTAACCTATGTTCTCTGGACCGCGGTTAAAAAACTTCGCGAAACGCGCACCCGGCTGATTCAATTCACGCTCTCCTTAGGTGTTTATTTCTGTGCGTTCGCTGCGGGTTTTGCGATATCAGTTCTTTACCCACAAAGCCCGTATGCAGCCGTTGTAAGTTATGCGATGGGTATCTGGTTGCCCCTCGCTTGGGGCTACACGCTTCTAAAAGTTCCCGAAAGTGCGCGTCTCGAGACCGCGCGCGTCTCGGTGGGTGCGAGATCGTGATCATTGCAGCACTCATTCTCGCGGTTTCGACTGTAGCTTTGCTACAGTTTTTCATCTCCTATTGCCGCTCCGTGATCGCTGCTTCCGCGGCGCGCCCGTTATCGGCGCAAATTTGGGAAGTAACCGGGATTCAAACGCGTGAACTTCGCGGCGAAGAATTTATTCGCCTGCTGCAGTTGCTGAGCCTTTGCCCTGATTCAGGCACTGACAGCCGCGCCGTCGGAGCCGTTCGCACTTACTTCCGCATGGTTAGTTTGGCTCGCGCAACTTTGAGCGGCGTAATTCCCGGAATCGTCGCCTGGACTGACGCAGAGCTTTCCGGATGCGCTCGTTTTGCCGCTGTTGTGCTTGATGACCGCATCTCGCGCAGCCGTCAACTTATGTCCCAACAGTATTCGTAGGAGCAACTTTCAGATCGCCCTCTGTCGCCCATTCGTTCTCGCATTCCGTTTTCGTAAAGAACCCCCCGGCTGCTAACATGCCTCCAGCGGTGTCTAAATCTCTAGGGAAATAGCGCATCACCATAAAATGTCTCCGTCAACAAATCGCCTGCAACAGCGCGTGTTCGCCACCGCGCAGCGGCACAAAATGTTTCATGCTGGTGACGTTGCCGGAATTGCCGTATCCGGTGGCGCTGATTCCGTCGCTTTGCTGCACGTCCTACTGGACCTGCGCGCAAGACTTGGTGTTCGCTTGGTGGCGGTGCATTTCAATCATCAATTGCGCGGCGCGGAATCCGATGGTGATGAAAAGTTCGTCGCGGATTTGGCGCGAAAAAATAATCTCGAATTCATCGCCGGCGCCGAAGACGTCGCCGCATGGGCGCGAAGCCATTCCTGCAACTTGGAAGACGCTGCGCGCAAATGCCGTTACACTTTTTTCTCGGAATTGATTCGTGATGGACGCATCACCCGCATCTGCGTCGGCCATACGGCTGACGATCAAGCCGAAACGGTTCTTGCAAAATTGATTCGCGGCACTGGCCCCGCGGGCCTTGGCGGAATTTATCCCGTAACTGAATTTGTCACTCGCCCGCTAATCGAAATCCGCCGCGCGGAATTGCGCGAATTCTTGCGAAGCGCCGGCCAAACCTGGCGCGAGGATTCCACCAATCTCGATGAATCCCGCCTTCGCGCGAAAATTCGCGCTCGCCTGCTTCCAGCACTGGAGCAGGATTTTCAATCCGCCATCGTCTCCCATCTAAATAATTTGTCTGCTCTTGCCCGTGACGACGATGATTTCTGGAACGCGCTGGTCGATGAGCGTTTCGCGGATCTCGTCACCAGGCAGAAGGATGCATTAAGAATCGCAATCGACGACCTTCTGAAGCCCTTGGATTTAAGAGCGCGCGCAAACGACACTCGCTCGCCTATGACGGCCGTTACGACGCGTCTGATCCGAAGAATCCTGCAGGAACTAAAGGGCGATCGCGTCGGATTCACCAACCGACACGTAAATGACATTTTGCATCTCGCTACCGCCTCCACAAGCGGCCATCAAATCGAACTTCCCGATGGAATCACCGTGGAGCGCAGCTTCAATGACTTACTTTTCACGCGCACATCTTCGGCAAAACGTACAGGCGCGCCAAAAGCGTCTCGCGATGCCATCGAATTTCACTACGCGTTATCCCTCGATTCGCAAGCCGAGCAGCATGTTGACCTTGCGGAAATCGGCACCCGTCTTAGGCTAAAAGTCATTGACTGGCCTGCCACGCAGAGGGACACTACTCTTGAACCTCCTGTTGCAGATTGGAGCCGCCTTCGCACGCCTGCAGTTGTGCGGAATTGGCTTCCTGGTGATTCTTTTCGGCCACAGGGTCGTTTGCGGAATCGCAAGCTGAAGCACTTAATGCGCGAGAAGCGGATTGCCCCTCGCGATCGGCGCGGCTGGCCTGTCCTGACCAGCGCAGGGGAAATTGTCTGGGCCCGGGGATTTCCCGTAGCTCAGGAATTTATCGCGGAAAAGGACACGCGAAAAGTTCTGGCAATTTCCGAGGAGCCGATTTGAGTTTGCAACCGAAGATTGTTTACTCCAAGGCGCGCCTTGCCGCCCGGATCGCCGCGCTGGGAAAGCAAGTCTCCAGGGACTACAAGGGCCGGACGGTTGATGCGATTGTCATTTTGGAAGACGGATTCATTTTTGCCGCCGATCTTTTGCGTGCGATTTCCAGCCCGGTGGTTTGCCATTTTGTTCGGCTGGAAGTGCGCGATGTGGAGTTGAGTGGATTTAGCCGGCGTGAAATATTTTTCACCAAGCCGCCGATTTTGAAGGATCGCGATATCCTTGTTATCGCGTCCATGTTGCATACCGGCGTGACGCTGGATTTCTTGTGCAAGCGTCTGCAGGAAAACCGGCCGCGCTCATTGCGCATTGCAGTGCTTTTGGATAAGCCGGCTGACCGCCGGGTTGACTTGCAACCGGATTACTTTGGCTTTTTAGGTGCATCTAATAGGTTTGTAGGGTATGGGTTGGCGGGAGCACACGAGCATTACCGCAACCTTCCTTTTGTCGGAGCGATTGGCGGTAAAAGCTCGGCAAGGAATGGTGGCAGGAAGTCAGGCCGTGCGTCCGGTACTGCCCGTCTCAAGCGAGGAAAGTCGTGAATTCTAGTTCAGCAGCAAAAACGATTTTAATTTGGATGGTCTTCATACTGCTCGCGCTTGTAGTTTGGCGCGTGTTTACTCCGGGCAGCCCCACGGCCAAGGTTTCCGAAATCAGTTACAGCGAGTTGATGGCTAACGCCGCAAGCGGCAACATCAAAGAAATTACGCTGAACCTTTCACCGAATAGCTACGATGTGGAAGGCGAGTATCGCGATGGCACCCAGCATTTCCACGCCACCATTTTCAAGGAAGGCACGGAAGATCTGGTAAAGGAGCTGCGCGAGAAGGGCAACATCCCCAAGATTAACGTCAAGGAAGTTTCGCACAACGATTGGGTCACCATCCTCGTCAGCGCGCTTCCATTTGTTCTTATCATCGGCTTCTGGATTTTCATGATGCGCCAGATGCAGGCCGGCGGAAACAAAGCCATGAGCTTTGGAAAATCCCGCGCGCGTTTGCTCACCGCTCAACAGAAGAAAGCTACCTTCAAGGACGTCGCGGGGATCGATGAAGCCAAAGAAGAGTTGCAGGAAATTATCGACTTCCTGAAGGATCCGCAAAAATTTCAGAAACTTGGCGGACGCATTCCGAAAGGCGTGCTTCTCGTCGGGCCCCCAGGAACGGGCAAGACTTTGCTGGCTCGCGCCATCGCCGGTGAAGCGAACGTTCCGTTCTTCTCCATCTCAGGTTCTGACTTCGTCGAAATGTTTGTCGGCGTCGGCGCTAGCCGCGTGCGCGATCTTTTCGAGCAGGGCAAAAAGAACGCGCCTTGCATCATTTTCATTGACGAAATTGACGCAGTCGGCCGTCACCGCGGCGCAGGCCTCGGCGGCGGACACGACGAGCGTGAACAAACGCTCAACGCATTGCTCGTTGAAATGGATGGCTTTGAGTCAAACGAAGGCGTAATTCTTATCGCCGCCACGAATCGCCCTGACGTGCTTGACCCGGCGCTTCTGCGCCCCGGCCGCTTCGATCGCCGCGTGGTTGTGCCTCGTCCGGACATTAAGGGCCGCGAAGAAATTCTTCGCGTGCACATGCGCAAAGTTCCTCTTTCAGAAGACGTGGATATTTCCGTGTTCGCTCGCGGCACACCGGGATTCTCCGGCGCCGATCTCGCCAATCTGGTGAACGAAGCCGCTCTGTGGGCCGCGCGCCAGAATCGCAAAGCCGCGATCATGCTGGATTTTGAAATGTCCAAGGACAAAGTTCTCATGGGCGTCGAACGCCGCTCCATGATTCTTTCCGACGAAGAAAAGCGCAATACCGCTTTCCATGAAGCTGGCCACGCGCTGGTTGCCGCAAAAACTCCGGGCACCGACCCGCTTCACAAGGTCACCATCATTCCGCGTGGAATGGCGCTCGGCGTCACCATGCAGTTGCCCATCGACGATAAGCACACCTACACCAAGAATTATTTGGAAGGCACGCTAATTGTTCTGATGGGTGGCCGCTCCGCCGAAGAAATTGTTCTCGGTCACATCACCACCGGCGCGGGAAATGACATCGAACGCGCCAGTGAAATCGCGCGCAAGATGGTTTGCGATTGGGGCATGAGCGAACTGGGGCCGCTTTCCTTCGGCAAAAAAGAAGAAGCGATTTTCCTGGGCCGCGAAATCAATCAGCACCGCGATTATTCTGAAAGCACCGCGGTCCGTATTGACGATCAAGTCCAGAAGATTATCTTGACGGCCTATCAGCAGGCGCGCGGCATTCTCAATTCAAACCGCGATGCTCTTGATCGCATCGCTCTCGCATTGCTCGAGCGGGAAGTGCTCGACGCAAACGAGATCGCCATGCTTATCGAAGGCAAGCCGCTGCCGGATCGTCCCAAGGTAACGCCGCCTTCGCCTCCGTCTCCGCTCCTGAGCACGGATCCCAAGCCCGTAGCGCGTCCAGAGTTGCGTCCAGCCCCCGGCTTCTCCAAGGGCTAATAAAGACGCTACAAGCCAGATTTAAGAAGCGCCCGGCGTAAACTAGCCGGGCGCTTTGCTTTTGAGGGTAGAGTCCAACTCGGCGTAGAATATGCCCATGGCGAATAATTCACCGACCATCGACGTCGTCTGCCCGTGCTGCCACTCGACCCTGAAAATCGATTCCGAGCTTGCGGTCGTTCTCTCGCAAACCGCCCAACAAAAATCCGGCCCCGATGTGGATCTGACGGACTCAGCGCGCATCCTGGCCGAACAAGCCCGCAAACGCGAAGACAAATTCCGCGAATCGTGGGAATCAGAAAAAATCAAAGATGATGTTTTGTCCCGCAAATTTGAAGAGGGTCTGAAGAAAGCGCAAAGCGAGCCCGTGAAAAAACCCGTGCGCGATTTCGATCTCGATTAACCAAAATCTCTTGAGCCGCAGAAATCTTTTACCGCGAAAAGTAGCACCGACACTCCTGTCGGTGCCCCACGTCCAACCAACTAAGACAAGTTTTGCATCTCCGTATTCGCAACGGCACTGTGCTTCTTGCTGGGTCCGGTAATTTTCAATCAGCCCGCCATCGCGCAGAAATCCGCACGCGATCAGCAACTCGATAAAAATCTCGATTACGTTCGCGATCCCGTCACCGGCGAATTGCGCGCCGTGCCGAAAAAATCGCCAAGTGCCTCTCAATCATCCTCGCTACGGAAATTCCGGCCCAGTAATTCGATCGCAAGTAAGTCTCGGTGGAGATCGGCTGCTCCGCAATTTCCGCCCCAGGGGATCCGATTCGCAATCTAACTCTTCAGGATTTCCGTCTCGCAGCCGATGGCCAGCAACAAAAGCTCGAACACTTTGACGCATCCACCGAACCCGCGCATCTGGCGCTGGTGCTTGACGCGAGCCCCAGCGAATTTCATTCGCTCTCTGATATGAAAGCCGCCGCACGCGCATTGACGGCCGAGCTTTCTCCCAAGGATCAAGTTGCAGTCGTAGCGTTTGCCGGCCACCCGCACATGCTCGTGCCGTTCACCAGCGACCGCAAGCAACTCGACACCGCCCTGGAAAAAATCGAGTTGATGCGCGCCATCGAAGAAACCGGCTCAAATATTTACGGCTCCGTTTATCTAACGGCACAGCGCCTTTTCGCCGGCCCAAAAGCTCCGAGCGGCCGCAAAGCAATTTTGCTGCTCACCGATGGACAGGATAGCGCTCTCGGCCTAAGTTGGAATCCCGCCAGCATGTTTCCGCCCACAGGTGCGCTTGCAAATCGGCTTACCTTTGAAGATGTTGTTCGCGAACTCGCAACTTCGGGCATCGAAGTTTTCGTTGCGTCCACTGAAAATCGTCCGCGCGGCATGACGAATGCCTGGTTTTCCGCAAACAGCGCAAAAACTTTAATCAACGAAGATTCGCGCACGCATGGGAATTCCCGCGTACACAATTTTTCTTGCGGAACTTGTGCGTCGCGCTGGAGGTGGACTTTATTTTCTCCGCGAGTCCGGCACGCTCAGCGAAGTATATCGCCGAATCGGCGCCACGCTGCGCACTCGAATATATTCTCGGCTTCTATCCCAGCGCCGGTGCGGACGCTCGCGGCTGGCACAACCTCAACATCGTGATTCAGCGATCCGGCCGCGCATCCAAACGTGCGATTGGATTGCCGCCCCAGCTACTACATCGCAGCGCCGCAATAGTTTCGCGTTGCGTTCGTATATTTCGCCGCGAAACTTTGTTCCCACACGCCGCCTGATTTACACTTGCGTCGTGAATCAACCTCCACATTTCAAACTTAAGCTCCGCTCACGCACTCTGAAACTCGGCGAACGCACGCTAGTCATGGGTGTAGTAAATGTGACACCCGATAGTTTCAGCGATGGCGGGAATTTTATTGATGCGCAGGCCGCGGTAAATCACGCCCTCGAACTGGAGAAATCCGGCGCGGACATAATCGACATCGGCGGCGAATCCACGCGCCCCGGTTCCGCCACAATTTCCGCGGACGAAGAAATGTCGCGCGTGCTTCCAGTTCTTTTGGACTTGCGCGGCAAGCTGCGAATTCCCATTTCGATCGACACGCGCAAAGCCGTCGTAGCCGAAGCAGCAATCGCCGCGGGCGCGGAAATTGTGAACGACGTTTCCTCCTTACAATTTGATCCTGCGCTGGCCGAAGTAATTCGCCGCCGCAAAGTTCCAATCATCCTGATGCACATGCGCGGCAATCCAGCGAATATGCAGAAGGGCCCTTTTGCGAAGGATGTTTTTCAGGACGTCTCCACGGGCCTGCGCGCCGCCGTCAAACGCGCACGCGCCGGGAGAATTCCGCAGTCGCAAATTATTCTCGATCCCGGTATCGGCTTCGGGAAAAATTATCGCCAGAATTTTCAATTGCTCGCACATTTGGAACGGCTCGCCGCGCTTGGATTTCCAATTGCAATCGGCACTTCGCGCAAGGCATTTTTAGGCGCCACACTCGGCACAGTAAAATCTCCAGCGCCATCTGATGAACGCATCTGGGGCACCGCCGCAACGATCACCGCCGCAATTCTCGGTGGTGCGCACATCATTCGCGTTCACGACGTAACGGAAATGGCGAAAGTAGCGCGTGTAGCTGACGCAATCGCCGCCGAGCTTTGATCCACGCGCGATTCATGCGAATATCCCGGCAACGCAAACTTGAACTGAGGTCACCGAACATGAAATCGATTTCACGATTGTTCGCACTCTGCGCAGCTTTATTTTTGGCGGCGCTTATTCCCGCCGTAGCGCAGAATCCTCCTCCGCAATCCGATCCACTTGCAAAAATTCGCACCGCCGCTCAAAATGTTGGCGCGAGCTGCTCCACCACTGACGCATCTCTTTGCGCCGAAACCGCGCCAAAGATTATCGCAAATGCCCTTGGCCCTTCACCGTTGTATGAAAACTTGCGTAAACTCACCGACGAAATTGGCGGCCGCCAAACGGGAACTCCTTCTATGGCGCGCGCGATCGCCTGGGCCACTGACGCTTTTCATCAAGCGGGCGTGGATTCTGTGCGCACTGAAGATTATTCAATTCCGGTAAGTTGGAATGAAGGCGCCACGCGCCTCGAAATTCTCAGCGCCACTCCGTTTCCCGTTCATCTTGTTTCCATTGGATGGGCGCCGCCAACTCCCACCGGCGGCATCACCGCAAATGTTGTTGACGTAGGCGATGGCCAGCCCGCGGATTTCGCACGTGTTGGTGGCGCCGCAAAAGGCGCAATCGTTCTGGTGCATTCCGAATTGCTGCAAACTCTCGATGAACTTTTCGCTGAGTATATGAACGCGCCCGGAATTATCGAGCGCAGCGTCAGCTCAGGCGCATCTGCAATTATGTGGATGTCATCGCGTGAACACGGCTTGCTCTATCGCCACACAAATTCCACGGACGGTAATCTCGATCGTCTACCGCAGGCGATTGTTGCTCGCGAAGACGCGCAGCGCATCGCGCGTTTTCTCGCCGCTGGACAAACTCTTCGCGTGCGTTTGGATATTCCAAATCAAGTCGGTGGCGCGGTGGTGCAGCACAATGTAATCGCGGAAATTCGCGGGCGCGAAAAGCCTGACGAGTATGTCGTTGTCGGCGCGCATCTGGATTCCTGGGAACTTGGCACTGGCGCTCTTGATAACGGATGCAATGCCGCGCTCGTAGTCGAAGCCGCGCGCGACATCGTCGCCACAGGAATCAAGCCGCGCCGCAGCATCCGCTTCATTCTTTATTCCGGCGAAGAACAGGGCATGCTCGGCTCGTGGGCTTACGTCAAAGCGCATAAAGCAGAAATGGATCGTGTTGCTGGAGTTGTCGTGATCGACGAAGGCATCGGCCGCATCACCGGATTTTCCATGGGTGGGCGTCACGACACGGAAGCGGCTCTGCGCACAATTCTGAAGCCCGTCGAATCATGGGAAATCGCGAACGATACTTTTGACGCGATGTGGGGTACCGATCATTTCGATTACATGCTCGAAGGCGTGCCTACGCTCGTGGCGAATCAGGAACCGGCGAATTACATGGTCAATTATCACGCGGCATCGGACACGCTCGACAAAGTAGACTTGCGCGAATTGAAAATTAACACCGCGATAATTGCCGTCGCGGCATTCGGTATTGCGGAAACAGCCGAACGTTTCGGCCCACGCCAATCTCGCGCTGAAATCGAAGCGATGCTGAAGCAAACTGGGCTCGATCAGCAGTTGCAAATGGTCGGCGTGTGGAAACAGTGGCAAAGCGGCGCGCGCGGACGCCAACCCTAGTCTTAAGTACAGTTCAATTCTGAAAACGCGCGCAACACGTGCGCGCGTTCGTCCGCACTCGACGCGCTATAATAATGATAGATGCCGCCCGCGTCAGCGAACTCCCCAGCGCCAAACTCCACGCCGCAGCACGCGCGCATTATGGCGATTGACTATGGCCGCAAACGCTTCGGCCTCGCGCTCTCTGATGAACTCGGCCTAACTTCACAACCGCTGAAAACTCTGCCGCGTACTCAATCGCCGCGACGATCATTCGCCGCATGCGCCTTCTCGCTCGCGAAAATAATGTTCGCCAAATTGTAGTCGGCTTACCGCTGCGACTTGATGGTTCCGCTGGAGAAATGGCCGAAGAAGTAAAAAGTTTTGCCACGCGCCTGACGAAAGAACTCGGACTGCCGGTGGAAATGTTCGATGAACGCCTCAGTCCTCATGGGAAGCGAACGAAACGAAGTATTCAGCAATCGCCGCGAAGCCGCATGACGCCCATCGCGACGACATCGCCGCCGCAATAATTCTGCGCGATTATCTTGCAAGCCGCAGCGCGGCCGCAGGCCGAAAGCCATGAACGATGCGCAAGCTTCCTAATTTTCGTTTTGCTCGTAATACTCGCGCTCGGTGGCGCGGCAGACTTGGCTTTGGTATTCACTGAAAACTCCGTTCGGAAATTTTCCGCCGCCAGGAGTTTTCGTGGACATTCCCAAAGGCGCATCAGAGCGCGCGATTTCGCGTCTGCTCGCGCAACAGGGCGTGATCGAAAGTGAATATGCATTCGACGCGCTGTGCCGCTACCGTTCGCGTCGAACTCTGCAAGCCGGTGAATATTATTTCGATCATCCGCAAAATGCGTTCGCTGTTTTTGACACATTGCTCAGGCCGCATTTACGAAATTTCCGTGACCGTTCCCGAAGGCTTCAACACTTTTCAAATCGCCGATCTGATGGCCAGCAAGGGATTCACCACTCGTGATGCATTTCTCGCCGCCGCAGCAGATCCTACTCCTATACGAGATCTCGGCGCCGATGCGCCAGCCGTCGAAGGATTTCTATTTCCCGCAACATATCAATTCTCCGCGTCACATCACGGCGCAACAGATTATCGCGAAAATGACGGATCACTTCCGCACCGAATGGCGCAATTCGCTGAATCGCCGGACGAAAGTTCTTCAAGGCACCGTCCGAACGCCGGAACATGTGGTCACGCTGGCCTCGCTCGTCGAAAGCGAAACTCCGAAATTTGACGAGCGCCCCATCATCGCCGGCGTTTTTGAAAATCGTTTGCGAATTCGCATGGCGCTTGGCTGCGATCCAACCGTCGTTTATGCGCTGGAAAAAAAGGGACTTTACAAAGGAACTCTCACGTTTGCCTGATTTGCGCGTGGATTCGCCGTATAATACTTATCGATACTCCGGATTGCCCCCGGGGCCGATCACCAATCCTGGCGAAACTTCTCTGCGGGCGGCGCTGCATCCTGCTGTCACAGACGCTTTGTACTTCGTGGCAGATACCGAAGGCGGCCACCTGTTCGCCAAAACTTTAACTGAACACAATCGCAACGTTGCGCGGTATCATAAGTTACTGAAGCAAAAGAGCCATAAGGAGCCTGTGCCGTCCCATTAAGTGCGGCACATTCAATGAAAGAAGCGACTCAGCGATCGAAAAAAGATTTGGGCTCGAAGAAGGATCCGGGTTCAAAGAAAGATTTGATCCTTGAACTCGCGGAGCATTTCGGCGTCACAGAAATTCACGGTCGCCGAAGTGGAACAACTTCGCCGGCAAATGATCGTGCGTCTGGGCGCCGCCGGGAAAACTTCGCCTGAATATATCGCGGAAGTTTTGGGCGATGCCGGAATGCGCGTCATCTGGTCGACAGATTCCGACACCGAAGATAAATACGAAGAAGAATTTCAGGATCTGCTGCATTTTTCCAATCTTGAAGAAGCGGAAATCTGCGTGATGCGCCTGGATGAGCTGCTCCGCAAATTTCGCACTGAAGGCGAAAAAGCCGCCGCTGAACGTGTTCTTGATGTGGCGCGTCTTGGCCGTCGCCGCGCCGAAATGATTTCCCGCAACCAGCGCGTGGATCCCTCAAAGCGCGCTGAAAAAGAAGAAATTTTGCAGTGGTTCAAAGTATGGCTGGAAACTCCTGACGCATTTTTCGACTGGCTCGAACTGCGCAAGCAATCGCCCGATTTCCGCAAGCGGTTCGGTGATACCGCAGCCAGCGCCTAAACCATCGTGGACGATCCTGAATTTATTCCGGAACTTGATCCGCAGTCGCGACCTTCGCTACGTTTATTGATCGAGCCGCTCAATCTTGGCGCGGATGTCCGTGCCATCAGCCTCGATCTCGCCGAAGAAGGCGCGGATGCGCCTCCCGCCGGCCCTGAAGCGCTCGCGATTTGGACTGCCGCGGTTCCTGCGCTCGTTGCGGATGAAGAGTGGACGCTAGATTTCGTCAGCCATCTCGACCGTGTGCGCGAATTTTGCCGCGCAAATAATATTCCGTGGCGCGAAGCCGGCGCGCGATGCGTCACCATCGCGCATCCAAACGCTGAACAACTCGAATTACTTTTCGCGCGATTTGAAACCGAAACTTTCGGCTTCCGTGTGCGAAAATCGCAAGCCGCTGGAACCGTACCCGCTGCGGAAGCATCGAAAGTTTTAGAGGATGCAGAATTGGAGAGCGAACTTTCCAAGCGCGGAATGGATGGCTACCACAGCGCGTTCACCCGTTACACGCTCTGCGCCATTTGCGATTGTGAAAATGGCTCGATCGTTCTTTTCACAGAAAAACTTTCGTCAGGCGAAGTGTTACGCCGTCTGCGGCCCGTGGTAACGGAACTAGGCGCGAAAATCGAGCGCCCGGAATGAAAACGCGAATCATATTTCAGAAAATCTTGGATGACTCCGCTGGCACTGTTGGTAGTTTGCGTCATCACTGGCTGCCCAGCCAGCACCACCGTTAAAGCTCCTGAAACTGAAATCAGTGTTACGAAGGACGCCACAAAGAAAGATCTGCTGGCCTCTTACAATCAAATGGCCGGCTGAAATCACCACGCTGAATTTATCCGTTGATCTGGTTCCCTCCGCCGGCAAAGCTTATAGCGGAATCATTCAGCAATACCACGAGGTAAGCGCTTTCATCCTCGCAAAGCGCCCGGCCGAAGTCCGCATGATCGGCCAGGTTCTCTCGAAAAATATTTTCGATATGACCAGCGACGGCGAAACATTTCACATTTTCATTCCGTCAAAAAATAAATTCATGGTCGGTTCGGCCACGCTGGAGCGCCCGCCGAAAAGCCTATCGAAAATATTCGGCCGCAACATTTACTCGATGCGCTGTTCTGGCCGGGAATCTCCAGTCAGGTGCGCCGGTTGCTATTGCTGAAGATGATGAGATCACCGCGCGGTATTACGTTCTCAGCGTGTTGGGCACGGACCATCGCCTGAAATTGAGCGCAATCTCTGGTTCGATCGCTCGGATTTGCATCTTGCGCGCATCCAGATTTACGCCGCGGGAGGAAAATTAGTTTCCGATATTCGCCTTGACTCATGGCAAGCGGCCGCCCCCCAACGTCCACAGCAACCGTGAACGGCAATCTCGAATTTCCGCGCCACATCACCATGCAGCGCCCGCAAGACGACTACAAACTTGAAATCAAAGTGAAGAAAGTCACACTCAACGAATCCATCTCCGACGATCGCTTCCAATTGCAGCAACCCGCCGGTACGGAGCTTGTAAAAGTTGGTGAATCCGGCCCAGGCAAGCAACAGTGATCGCAAAATCAGCAAATGAATCCTGAAACAATATTTCAATCCAGCGCCCGTTAAACATACAATCATCTGCTGAACATGATCGGTCAACTCGTATTCCGAAATTCGATTCATCGCCCGGTGCGCGCTTTCGTCAGCGTTGTCGCCGTGGCTATGGAAGTCACACTGGTGCTCATCATCGTCGGGCTCACCGGAGGAATGCTGCAGGAAGTCGGCAAACGCCTCGAAGGCGTTGGCGCGGATATTATGGTGCAGCCGTCGAACGCTTCCATCATGCTGGCGTTTAATGGCGCGCCGATGCCCATCAAGATCGGCGACAAACTCGCCACGCTAAAATATGTTCAGGCCGTCGCGCCCGTTCTACTGCAATTCAATTCTTCCGGCGGCATCGACGTCATCTACGGCATCGACCCCGTAAGTTTTCACGCAGTTTCCGGCGGATTTGTTTTCCACGAAGGGCATGACATGGAAGGCCCCGACGATCTTCTGGTGGATGACTGGGCCGCCAAAGCAAAAAATATTCAAGCTGGCCAAACGTATCGTCTTCTCGAACACGATTTTCACGTGGCTGGAATTGTGGAACACGGCAAAGGCGCGCGTCTTATTTATTCCGCTGCAAACTTTGCAGGATCTTTCCGGAGCGCGCGACAAGGCATCCATCTTTTTCATGAAGTGCACTCGTCCGGAACATACCAAAGCGGTGATCGACGATATT
Organism: uncultured Acidobacteriota bacterium; assembly: GCA_963778235.1. GTDB lineage: Bacteria > Acidobacteriota > Terriglobia > Acidiferrales > UBA7541 > DASTCZ01. The sequence continues at coordinate 91,482 of CAVZTQ010000003.1, forward strand.
CACGCGCTGCTTCCGAATAACGAAATTCGCCCTTTGCAGGATTACATTTCCCTCATGACCTCAGCGAATATTCCGGGCCTCGACGCGTTCATCGACTCCATGATTGCGCTGGCGGTCTGCCATCGGGTTCCTCGTGATTTTTCTTTCGATGTACACAACAGTGATCGAACGCACTCGCGACATCGGCGTCCTGAAATCGCTCGGCGCCTCAAAGGGCTACATCGTAAAGGCGTTGCTCAGCGAAGCTTCGTTGATTTGCGTTGCCGGAATTATTGCCGGAATCGCACTCAGCTACACCACGCGCAGCCTTTTAGTTTCCGCGTTTCCTACGCTCGCAATTCACATCACAGTTGACTGGATCGTGCGCGCGGCTGCAATCGCCGTCGTCGGCCGGATTGCTAGGTGCCGCGTACCCGGCATGGCTCGCCACGCGAAAAGATCCCGTCGAAGCACTTTTCTTCGACTAAACTTTTTTTACGGCGAATCGCGCAGTCTTCAGACGCCAATGCAATATTTTTCTGACGCGATTTCGCCGCTAAAAGCGCCACTCTAATCGCACGCTTCGTAACCCATTGAATCTAGGCCACTTGTGGCTGATAGAAATTCGCGGCGCCTCCACCACTTTCGTCACAAAATTGCTTTTATTCTCTCAGGAGGCTTGGCGCTTCATGCCTGTCGCGGATACAATACTTCGGCCCGCCAAGGCCACTCTCCTTGCCAGGGAATCAGGCATGGAACCCATACTGAAGACAGAAAATTTGTGGAAGGTTTATCACGCCGGCCGCGTCGAAGCTGCCGCCCTGCAGGGCGTGAATTTTTCTGTGCTTCCCGGAAAATTTGTTTCTGTGATGGGCCCGTCCGGTTGCGGAAAATCCACTTTGCTTTATGTAATCGGCGGGCTAGCACGAGCCACGCGCGGAAAAGTTCTGGTGGATGGAAACGATCTCGCGGCGATGTCAGACGCCGAGCGTACTCTTCTGCGCCGTCATAAAATCGGATTTGTGTTTCAGCGATTTAATCTCTTGCCCACGCTCGACGCTTACGGCAATATCGCCATCGCGCAGCATATTCACGGAAATGGATTCGATCCGCACCGGTTTGAAGTTGTCACGAAAATGTTGGGTCTCGGCGATCGTCTGCATCATCGACCTTCGGAAATGTCCGGCGGTGAACAGCAGCGTGTGGCCATCGCGCGCGCCATCATCAACGAGCCGAAGATTCTGCTGGCGGACGAGCCTACAGGAAATTTGGACACCAAGAATTCTGATAATGTGTTGGCGATGCTGCGCCAATTGAATAAGGAGTTCGGGCAAACAATTGTCATGATCACGCACAATCCCGAAGCTGCAACTTATGGGGATACGGTCGTGCATATGCGCGATGGCGTGATTGTTGACGGGACACCAGCCGACTAAGATGGCCGGAATAGGCCGAATATTTTCGCGAATCTTTTTCTGGACCTACGAGCGCGGAACCGCGCCTTACGACGTCGCCGTGGGACTCATTGTCGTTTTCGTTTTACTTTCTCCGCGTAACTGGTTTCACGATCGCCCGATGATTGGCCCCACACCAGCTGAAGCCACCGTGCAGGAAATCTCAGAGGATGCGGCTGCGGGGACTCAGACGTATCACGTGGATGCACGTTTGCTGGCACCGACAATTCCGGAGACTGAACTCGAGCATTTGATTCATGATGCCGTCCGAAAAAACGTTCCTGACTTGAAGGGGCGCAATTTCAAAATCGTGCACTTCACACAAATTCTAGGACAGAACAACACCGTCATCTACTACGAAGTTTCCATCAAACCGTAGCGCGTCCTACGCTGCAAAATAGCCCGCTACTGTGCGGAAATCACTGTACCCATCATTCGCCCCTTCGCATCTTACATATGCTAGTATTCCTTTTCTTCCAGGGGAGTCGAACGCAACGTGTTAAAACGATGAATTTCCAATTCTAGGACGGGTGTGCTGCCCGTGCTCGTGATGGTAGTGTGTTTTCTAGGAGCGATTGCAATTTTCGCCGCGCCGGGACAGGGTCATTGGACTCTTGAGTCTGCGCTGAAGCAACTTGATAGTGAAGCCCGCAGTTTTCACAGTTTGACGGCGGACATGGAACGCACCAAAGTCACCGTGGTGGTGAATGATAAATCCACAGAGTCCGGCAAGATTTTTGTTCGCCGCGACGAAAAAATGCGGATTGAAATCACCTCACCAAACCCAAAGACAATTTTGCGATCCGGCAACGATCTTTTCCTGTACAACCCGAAAATAAAACAGGTGGAAGAATACGACCTCGGTAAACATCGCGCGCTAGTGGATCAATTTTTGCTTCTCGGATTCGGCACGTCAGGAGACGATTTGCAAAAAGGATATCTGGTAACTCTGATAGGTGAAGAGGAACTGGATAGGCACCAGGTTTTGAAACTTGAACTGACGCCCAAACTGGACGACGCCAGAAAACAGGTCTCCAAAATTCACATCTGGATCGATGAGTCCACGTGGTTACCCGATCAGCAGCAAGTATTTGAAACGGGTTCGGGTGATTATTTCCTGATTCGCTACACAAATGTTGTGAGGAATCCAAAACTTTCCGACAATGAATTCAAGCAGCACTGGCCGAAGGGCGCCACTCGAATTAAGCCGCAAGGATAATAATTCGGCGCCGACGCTGTCTTCGCACTTATCCGGCCGACTTTTGTTCCTGCTCAATCAACGCCCGCTTGCGATCCAATCCCCAGCGATAACCGGCAAGTTGGCCACCTTCGCGCACCACACGGTGGCACGGCACAACAATTGACACAGGATTTGTGGCGCATGCTCGCGCAACCGCGCGGGCAGCTGTTGGTTGGCCCAATGCTTGCGCGACCTGGGTATAAGTTTTCGTCGTGCCGTATGGAATTTTCTGCAATTCCTGCCACACGCGCCGTTGAAATGCTGTAGCTTCGACATCCAGCGGTAAATCCAAATGTTTTTCGCCACCGCGCAAATGTTTTACGATAGAGCGAACCCAAGGTCCAAGTGTGCCGGAACCTTTTCGGATATTTGCTTTCGGATATTCTTCGCGTAGCGCGCGTTCCAGTGGACGATCCTGATCGCCGAGATAAACCGCGGAAACTCCGCGATCAGTGGCGGCAACAAGCACTCGTCCCTGCGGACATTCTTCGATAGTGTAGACGATTTCCATTCCTCTGCCTCCTTGACGATAAGTTGCGGGCGTCATCCCGAGTTGCGCGTTCGCATATTCGTAAAGCCTGCTCGCCGATCCGTATCCCGCATCGTACAAAGCAGTCGTCACGCTATCTCCGCGCTGCAGGCGTCCTTTCAATCTGCGCAGCCGAAGCGCGTCGGCGAATTGCCGCGGAGTAATGCCAATCATTTTCCGGAACATGCGATGCACGCGATGCGAGCTGATTCCGGCGCGCTCGGAAAGATCCGCAAGTTTCAGGGCTCGATCCGAATTCTGCGTAATATGCAATTCAATTTCGCGGCATAACCGCGCTACCGCGCGAGCATCATCATTCGGCGCGCCATTTCCGTTGCTCGATGGTTTGCAACGGAGACACGCGCGAAATCCGGCTTTCTCCGCAATGACCGGCTGACGAAAGAACGCCACCTGTTCGCGGCGAGGCCGGCGCGAAGGACACGACGGGCGGCAATAAATTCCCGTCGAGCGCACGGCATAAACGAACGCCGCGTCCATGCTGGAATCTCTTGCGAGAACCGCCTGCCACCGTCGAGCGTCGTGCGCGTGATTTGCGTGAGTGGCCATTTTAATAAAGCGCATTCAGAAATTTGGTGCGCGCTTGTTCACAAAGAATACGCGCTCTCGGAAACGTCAGCTATCCGATTCTTGCGCCCAAACTATGTGGAGTGTCAAACGGGAATCGATTCTTAGTCCGGCACAACCGGTTGGCCGCTGGCGTCTTCCGTGGCCGGCGCGTGCGGAGCGGTAATCACCATCACCACTGCTCCCAGAATGATTGCGGCGGCGATCAGCATTCGCAGTGATACGGTTTCATGGGCGAAAATCCATCCAAGAATTACTGCAATCACAGGATTTATGTACGCGTAGGTTGCCACGCGCGCGGGTTGCACGTTCCGCAGCAGATAAGCATACGCTGACAATCCGACAATCGAGCCGAATATCACTAAGTACAACGCGGCGAGACCCGAACGCAAAGATATGTGAAGCACGTCGAAATTTCTGAACTCGCCAAGAGCGAACGAAACAGCAAAGACGAGCAGTCCGCCGGCAATTAGAAAAATGGAAGTGCTCAGCATAAGGGAGCGCGGCAAACTTAAATGACGAGAAAGAATTGACCCGGCCGCCCAGGCCAACGAGCCCGTAAATAGCACGAGTCCGCATACGGGAGTTACCGTTGCGCCCGCGCCCCCGATAAAGGGAATGTGCGGGCTCATGAGCAAGCTAACGCCAGCCAGACCGATTCCCAGCGCTGTGATGATTCTCGCCGTCGGACGCGGACCTCCCGGACGCAGCCAATCCATCAGTGCCATCCACAGAGGGACGGTGGCCACCATTACGGCGGTGATATTCGTTGGAGTGAGTTTCGCTTCGGCCCATGCGATGGAACCATTTCCACCAATAAAAAGAAGTCCGCCAATCAACGCGCCGGAAACCCAATGTTGGAGTGTGGGTTTTTCATTGCTACGGAATCGCGCCAGCGGATAAAGCACGATACCCGCTACCAGTTGGCGAATTCCAACCAGCATCAGCGGCGGGACTGTTTCCACGCCGAAACTGACGGCAATAAACGTGGAACCCCAAAAGAAATACACCATCGCAAAGGCGATTGCGACGGCTCGTGCATTTTGGGAGCGTTGAATCACGCCGTGTGTCCGAGCCGTGATTTATTTTTTCTAGCGATTGAACTCATGAAGTGTTTTGCGACGTCGATATTCGCACATTCTTCACACAAAATCCCGTTCGCGTCGAGAACCATATTGGAGGCGGTATTGTTTCCATAGTCAGCGACTGGTTCCAGGTTGACGAAATGGAAACTCTCGCCCGCTGCGCCGTTGACGCCATCTCACTACGGTTAGATATTGCTCTCGCGGTGCCGGAAGCGTTTTTCCTGAAAGGTGGAACTATGCGATCGGCGCGCAGGCCCCGGAATCAGAAGTCCATTCCAAATGTGAAATCGGACGCGGCAACATTTTTCGCGGTGGCTGGAATCAGCCAGGAGGCGAAATTGACTCGAAGCAGCGCAGTTATAAGTAATTGGACAGCGCCACGCGGGATCGAGCGTGTGCCGACACACGCAGTTCACGTGGCGAATGAACGTCGCGTGTATCCGCGCGCTCACTTGCAACTGCCCGTGCGGATTCTTCGGATTGCAGGGCACCGCGAAGTGGATTTCGATCGGGTAGTGACCATCGACATTAGTTCAAGCGGCTTGCGCACGAGTTGCCCATTTGAAATTCCTGTTGGCACACCGGTGCATCTTGAAGTGGAACTCGTGAAGCGGCCTTCCGGTTGCGGAACCGTGCGGCTGGTAACGGAGGCTCAAGTCGTTCGCGCTCTTCCCGACAGTCAAATGAAGGGATGGCACACGCTTGCGTTCAGTTTTGAGGACATCACATTTGAGCGCGACGAACTAGCGCCGCCACAATTCGCACACGCATAGTGCACGCAGCATTACGCTTTGCGCGAATCGGGAATTTAGTTTTGTGGTTGTGATGCGGGAGCCGGAGTCGCGGTTCGCGGTTTGTAATCTTCCCACCGGACAATCAGCCGGACGCGCACTGGGCCGTGTTTGGTGTTTACGGAATCGTCCGAGCGCAGATAACTCGGAAACCAGATTTTTCCCTGCACATTTTCACGGTAGGTGTCGAAAAATTTAAATGGAAAATTATCCGTGGTAATTTCACCGAGTTCCGTCAGCCAGTGGCCCAAAGTTTTTACAATCACAAAGTCCTGATCGTCCACCCAGATTACGCCCTTAAAATAGGCGCGCTGGCGTTCCACCTGTTTTGGTTCAATCCGGAAAATATAAGTGTTCAGCTCATCCAGCTTTTGCGTGCCGACATAGATCACGTCGTAGTGAACTAATTGTGATGTGATAAAAGGCAGCGGCGGAATCTTTGTGAGCGGGCCAAGGCTTTCAGGCTCCATGTTCAAAATGTTCAGCGAAGTTTCCGGATGTTTCAGTTCGCGTTCGTAAGTTTGCCCGTTCGGCAATTGCGTTAGTTCCGTGGTGAATTGAAATGTGCCCACGGGCTTGCCGTTCTCGTCCAATTCCTCCACGCGCACGATCTTGTGATATCCGTAAGCCGCATGCGCGCGAAGCATGGCTTCTTCATTTGCGCTGAATCGCTTAATAATTTCGGCAACCGGAATCGGCGGCGGATCGGGTTTCGGCTCAGCGTCTATTGTGACCGAGGGCGGAGCGTTTGGCGGCGGCGGAAGTGGGCCGGGACGCAATTGCGCAGCCGCAGGAAATGCAGCAAAGCCCGCGGTGGCGGCGAACGCAAGTGCGATAAGGAAATGTTTTGAGCGCATATTCATTTGATGCCCGAATCCGGTCTGGCGTTTACTTGCGCGACAGGCGCGATCACTGTGTTCGTTCTACGACATATCGTACAACATAGCTCGCATCCTGCGCACCGCCGTTCGGCGCGCCGGTGTGTGCCGGGAATTCCAGAAGAATTCGCGCTGAATATAATTTCTGCTGGATGCTTACGCGGCCAGCTGTCCATTCCATCGCCAATGTCGGCCTGCCCGGAGTGCGCACTTCCAGCCGCCCAGCATCCACTGGAATTTGAATTTCGGTTCCGTTCAGCGCGAATGCCGTGCAACGAGCGGCGCTATCCGGCGTGCTCGCGCTGGCATCCGCAGGCGGTTGGTCTGCGCGAGGTAGCCAGCAGAACTGTGTGCCATCGCGCTGGTCGGCAATCGCCGGAACCGAAAACGCGGTCACAAACGATGCGCTTTCGTTTCGCGATGAATCAGCGGGGATATTTCCGTCACTCGGGACTTCCGAATGAACGTGGTATTCGGCTTCAACGATTTCTGTGCCGTTCTTGTTGGTCATGCGGACAGTCTTGGAAATTTCGCCGCTGATCGGTGCGTCCGCAGGCCAACGCGCTTTCATAAGAACTTCCGCGCCGTCTTTTGACGTCCACTCCGCTGAATAGGCGATATTCATCGTTGGATCCAGAAGTCGATTTTCGATCGCCGAGCCCAGATTGCGATGCACTCGAATCAAATCGCGCAATCCGCCAACGGTGGTCGTTAGATTAACGCCGGATGTTTTGTCCACAAGCGCGGAGATTTCCCCGCCCGCCGCCGGCAAAAGAATCACGCGCAGTCTCTTATTTTCCAAAATCCAATTTCTTGAGCCGGAGCGCTCGAAGTCATATACGTAATGTATAGGCGCGTCGGAATCAGCGACGAGAAACGCGAGCGTGGAAGTACGCTCGGGCAAGTGTCCGCCGGTAACGTTCATCGTTCCGCTCAGCAGTCCCTCGCGGTTCGTTTCGGACGTGGAAATATTCCCGTGCAATTTCATGGTCTCGATGTCGTTTTCTTCATCGGTCATGCGCATCGAAACGGTGCCTTGTTCCGCACCGCTCACAGCGGCTTGCAGAGTTAAGGATGAGTCGTCCAGATTTTCCGACTCGATAATGAATTGTCCATTGCGATCTTTATCGACCAAAATAATCGGCGGCTGCGAGAGGAGAGATTTTCCGTCGTCCAATGGCAACCGCACAGCATCGGCCACCGAATAGCGATATCCGTTTCCGTGTTGCTTCGCAGGTTTCACATTCTCCGGAAGATTCGGCTCGTACGTGAGATGCAAACGCAGAACACGCGCAAAATTTGGCGCCGCTCCGCGCGGAACCACGACGCGAAAATTTCCCGTTCCCTTGTCATATTCGCCATGCAGCGTGCGCTCGGGAAAACTCGGATCACCAATCACCAACATGGGGTCCCCGTTCGGACCCAACTCCGGCGGAGTGCCCAGATCGCGCAGTCTGCGCGGCCCATGTCCAGCTTGTATCGACGGAGTGCGAGCGCCGGCCGGAAACATATTTGGAAGATCCACGCTTAGTGGCGCCGACCGAAGATGAAGAATTACTGTTGCAGCCGTCGGAGCGTAGAGCGTTAGCTCCATCGATTTTCCAGCGCGCGAAGCGGCAAGAAGCTCTGCGCCGGCAGCAACGATTCTGTCAGGACAATCCTTTGACGAGAATTCTCGCGAGCAGAGCGGAACATTCAGCGGCAGCATTAGCGATTCGTGTGCGGGAAAATCCACGGGAAGTTCTATGTAATCGGATTCGGTGGCGACGCGCGCGTCGATTGCCGGAGGAAGGAATTTCAGCGTCTCGTGAACCTGAGCGCCGGCGCTCCAATTCGTGACGCTCAACAACCCCTGGGTGCATCGCGGATGCGATTCGCAATCGGATTTCATTCCCGCGTGCATTCCGGCCGCCTCGTTGGGAACTAATTCATTCACAAGCAGAGTGGTTTGGTTTTCCTGTGACTGTGTGACCGGCGCGCGCAGATTTGCGAGCCGGCCGGCATTTTGCAGCGCCGCAATCGCCCAGTGCGATTCCTGGCGCGCAAAACTTTCGGCGAAACTTTCATTCGGATCCAGCCACGAATAAAAATCTTTACTCCATTCCACGATTCGCCCTCGGCCCAATTGTGTGGCGCTCAGGCCGTCGCCCGCGGGATTTGCCGTCGCGCCCTTGAGAGCCTCATCGAAAAGCGAGCCTTGCGGACGTTCCGGATTGCAGAAAAGAACTCCGCCGGCGCGGACATATTCGAGTAGCGCGGTTTGTGCGGCGGTCGGTAGAAAAACTTTTTCCCCGGAGCGAATCCGGAATCGTAAGAAGCAGAAGGGAATTGTGCAGAAGTAGTTCGGTCGGCTGATTTCCCGGAGAGACGATTTCAATGGGAAGTCCGGCAAAAAGCGAGACGCGCTCGATGCGCTGAAACATCGGGCGCGCTTGATTCGCTGCTTCAGTTTTCTGTGCGGGCGAAAGCCCATCCGCTTGCGAGATTCCACTGCGCCAATCGATTAAGCCGATTCCTGCACGCGGATGTGACGAGGCAAGAAATTCTCCCCACATTTCCAAGAACTTTCCATTTCGCGCAACGGCATGCGCGCGCTCCTGCCTTTCTCCGCTTATATCCAGCGCCGCATTCCAGCGAAAATCACGATTCGCACTCGTTGTTTGGTAGCCCGGTGGCGTGAGCGAATCCTGCAACGGAGAATATTCAATTCCCGAAACACCTTGCGAAAGTAGCAAACGCGTTGCGAGTAACGTGTTGGATGGCGCGCTTCTTACAGGACCAGCATCGTCGGATGGCGCTAGCCATCCTGCCTGGAAACCGGAAATCATTGCAGGGAAATCTTTTTGTGTGCGCAGGTTTTGCGCGAGGAATTCGAGAGTCTCGGCGTCCAGGTCGGTGACGCGCGTGCCGCCTGCTCTTGGATCAGCGACGGATGTGCTGCTGGAGTGATTCATGTACCATTCGCCGGTCACGGGAATTTCCGAATTGATATTCGCTGAGCTCAATTCATTTTCGGCGTGCGGTTCTGTTGCGGCGAAATGCGATTCGATTCCGGCTTTGACGAAAGCGTCGCGAAGGCCGGATTGAGATTGCAGGGAAGCTTGGCTGGCGGAGCCGATCGCATCAATCATGGGCACGTCATTTAGAAAAATAAAAAGCAGGCGTCCCGCAGATTTTGTTTCGCTCGTGGTCGGGTTTTCAGCACCAGCCGGCGCGGTTGGGGTTTTGATGGAATTGTAGGGAGCTAGCTCGTGCGCCACAGCGACGGGCCACAGCAAATACCGCTGAACCGCCTTGGCGTCGAATCGTATTGCCGCTAGCGTTTGGTTCGGACTTGTATTAATCGTCCAATCCGGAACTCCATCGTTTTTCCAATCATCGGACATTGCCGGACTAGGCCGCGCAATCAGGTAAAAACCCTTTTCGGAAATCATTTTCAATAATCCGCGCAAATCGCGCCGCGGATTTGTGTGCCCGTCGAAATCATATTCGCCTTCGCGGATTTCGTGCCAATTCCATGGAATGTGCAGATCAATCGTGTTGATTCCGAGTTCGTGGAAACGGTCGAGGCTGTGGCTCCACAAATCCGGTGGAACGCGATAGTAGGAAAACTCAGCAGCGTGAACGAAAAACGGGCGGCCATCCACGAGTAATTCCGGATATCCCTGCACGGAAATTATTTGCACGCCTTGCGCTGGCACCGGCGCGGTTTTTTGCGCGATGGACGGGAGCGCAAACGTGATTGCGATGGCCACAGTAGTCAGCCAAGCGTAGCGATTAAATCTAAAGGACGTAGGCCGAGGTTTCACTGTGAGACTGTTCTCTGCTGCATTTTACACGAGCCCATGGACGCCGACGAATTTCCTTATAGTTGGTCATGTTAATGGGCGGTCAACGAGGGGCGCATCTGTTAGAATGCGTCGCTGACGGTGACGACTTCGCTTGTGGCAAAACGCTTTTATGTTTCCGGCAGCGTGCAGGGTGTCGGATATCGCTTTTTTGCGCAGCGCGCTGCTTCCACTTTGGGCGTGCGCGGATACGTGAAGAATCTTTTCGACGGGCGCGTGGAAGTTTACGCGATTGCGCCGGACGAGATTCTCGCGCTGTTCCGGGAACAGTTGAAGCGCGGTCCGCGCTTCGCGAGCGTTGAAGAAGTTACGGAAGCGGAAGCCGAGATGTTGCCGCAATATGCCGACGACTTTGTGATTGAACATGAGTCTTGAATTTGCAAATACAGGAGACGAAACGTAATGAACGACCTTAAGAAATTGATCCGCGAAATTCCGGATTATCCCAAGCCGGGGATATTGTTCTATGACGTCACTTCGCTTTTGAAAGATAAGAATGGATTTCACGCGACGATTGATCAATTGTGTTCACACTATTCCGGCGCGAAAGTGGATGTGATCGTGGGAATTGAAGCGCGCGGATTTATTTTCGGGCCGGCGCTGGCGTACAGCCTTGGCGCGGGATTTGTTCCCGTGCGGAAGCCGAAAAAGCTGCCCGGAAAAACGGCGAGCGTCACGTACTCGTCTTGAATACGGAACGGATACGCTTGAAATTCATGACGATGCGATTTCGCGCGGCCAACGCGTAATTATCTGCGACGATTTGCTGGCTACGGGAGGCACTGCGGCGGCCACCGTGAAACTTGTGCGTCAACTGGGCGGAGAAGTTGTTGGCGCGGCGTTTGCGATTGAGCTTTCTTTCCTTAACGGGCGCAAGAAATTGGACGGAGTGGATGTGTTTGCGCTGATGCAGTACGACAAATAGATTTTGAATGCGTTGAGGATTTCGCGTCAGCGCTTTTTTGTGGCGCGCTGGCGCACAACTTCAAACAGAACAATTCCCGCGGCCACGCTGACGTTCAACGAACGAATTGGACCGGTGGTGGGAATTGAAACTAGAAAATCGCAGCGCTTTTTTACGAGGTCGTGCAGGCCGGAGCCTTCGCCGCCCAACACGACTGCGATTGCTCCGGTAAAATCCACGTCGGAATGTTTTTGTTTTGCCGCTTCGTCAAGTCCAACGATCCAGTAGCCCGCGTTTTTCAAATCTTCAATTGCCCGCGCGATGTTCACCACCCTCGCAACCGGCAAATGTTCCAGCGCTCCGGCCGCAGCGCGTGCAACTGTTTCGTTCATTCCCGCTGCGCGGCGCTCCGGAATGATCAGTCCCTGCGCGCCCGCGGCAAGCGACGAACGAATTACCGCGCCAAGATTGTGCGGGTCTTCCACGCCGTCCAGTATCACGAGAAGGCGCGCGTCCGGAGAAATGCTCGCGCCGGTACGAATCAAATCCTCCAAGCCGAGCGCTTGCTTCGCGCCGGCCATTGCGAGCACACCCTGATGCTGGGTGGTTCCGGCAAGGCGGTCGACAACAGTGCGTTCCTCAAATCGCACGGGCACATTATGTTCGCGCGCGCTGGCGACAAGTTCTTCGATGCGATCGCCGTGGCGTCCTCGGGCGACTACGATGCGTTCAAGCGCGCGGCCGCTTTCCAGCGCTTCGCGAACGGCGTGAATTCCTGTTAGACGATCCATATTTCCTTTCGGCTGTCGCTCTGTTATTCCGAATTTGTCTTCATTCCATTGCCGCGCAGAATTTCAACATGCGCTCGCGGACATTTTTTATCGGCGCGAGACCGGGCGTTGCTGCCGCGTCATCGAGCAGCAGAATTACGCGGTCCAATTCGCCGCCACCGACTCGTCCTGCTAAGGCCAGCCGCACGGGATAAAACAATTCGCGTCCGGTATATGGCACGCGCGATTTTATTCCGGTGATAATTGCGCTGAAGCGTTCGGAATCTACCGCCGGGCCTTCGAAATACCGCGAGCGCCAATTCACGAATCACATCCCTGGCGCCTTCGCGGCTCAGTACCGCGTGGCTGACGGTGGTTCGCAAAATTTCTGGCGCATCATAATTAAATATTAGTGCGAGTAATTCCGCGAGAGATGCGCGATCTGCGGCTTGCGGGCCGAGCAGGAATGCCGCGCGCGCCGTCCATCTCTCACATGCTTCATCCTGCGCTACATTTGCATTAAGCCAGCCGTGCTCGCGAAGAATCTGGTCAACATCCGCGGCAGAAAATAAATTCTCACGCGGCGCATCAGAACTGATTGGGATTGCTGCATTCATCGGAGTTGCGTTAGCCAGTGATCGTGGCGACGACGTGCGCGGCGATGGCCTCGCCTCGGCCAATCGCGTCAACGCCTTCATTTGTTTTGGCTTTCAAATTAATTTGATCGATTTCGATTCCCAGCGCTTTGGCGAGCGCTTCACGCATTGCCGGAAAATGCGGGCCGAGCTTTGGCCGTTCGGTGATCACCACGGCGTCGATGTGAACAATTTGCAGGCCCTGATTTTCAAAAAGTCTGCGCAAGTGCTCCAGAAAAATCAGGCTATTCGCGCCCTTCCATTTCGGATCCGTGTCCGGGAAATGTTTGCCGATGTCGCCCATACTTGCGGCGCCGAGAAGCGCGTCACAGATTGCATGCGCCAGCACGTCGCCATCGGAATGGCCCACCGGGCCTTTGTCGAAGGGAACGTGAACGCCGCCGATCATCAGTTTTCGGCCGGCTTCGAGGCGGTGCAAGTCGTAGCCGATGCCGCTACGTCCGGAAAATTCGCTCAAGGCATCGGAATATTTAGCATCCGTCTTTGGTTCCGCCCGGGTGGTTGCTGAAACTGTCCTGACGCTATCCTTCGTCAATCCAAGCTTCTCCAATTCCGCCCGAATTTCGTTGGATTCTGTGAACATCGCGAGCAAAATATGTTCAGGGCCGATGTGCTTACTTTGGAGCATGTCGGCTTCCTCGGCTGCACGACTCAGAATCCGTTTACTCTCCATGCTGAGAGGAACTTCGATCGAAGTGGATATTCGCGGATGCGCAGGATATCGAGATTCGTAAATTTGACGCAATCCGTCGATTGACGATCCCAACTTGTGAAACATACTTCTAGCTTCGCGCGCCAGCCCAAGGAGAAGGTGAAAGCTTTCGATGCACGGACTTCCGTACTGACTGGCCTCGTATCGTCCGAAGAAAATTACGCGCCGCGCTTTTTCTGTAAATCGTTCGAGCATAACTAAGTAGTCTTCCGTTCCTGTTCCAAATAAAACCGCGCCAATTCCATATCGCCGGGCCGGGTAACTTTCAAATTGCGTGCGGAACCGGCGACAACATATACATCGTGGCCGAGGCGCTCGACGAGGCCAGCTTCGTCGGAGGCGCTAATGCCGTCGCGCGCGGCCAGCTCGTATGCGTCGCGCAAAAGTTTCGCGCGGAAAACCTGCGGAGTTTGCGCCAGCACAATTCGTTCGCGCGGAATTGTGGCCGTGATGAGCGCGACATCACCGGGAACGCTGGTGCGCTTCACTTCTTTCACAGTGTCCAGCGCGGGGATGCCAACAATTGCAGCGCCGTGTTCGCGCGCGGCGGCGATTGCGCGTTCAGTTTGCTCGCGAGTAATCATCGGGCGCACAGCATCGTGAACCAAAACAATCTCTATGTCGGCGGCCACTTCTGCCAGTGCTTTGCCGACAGATTCCTGTCTGGTGCCGCCGCCGACTACCACACGCACCGGGCGGCCGAAATTTTCTTGAGCGACGCGTTTTGTCAGCGCGTCTTTTTCTTCTGCCAATGTAGCAACTAGAAATTCAGAAATTTCTGCGCACGCTGCTAGCCGGCGCAGTGTGAAAATCACCAGCGGCATTCCGTCCAGCTCAAGAAATTGCTTGGGCTTGGATTCGCCCATGCGAGTTCCGAGTCCTGCGGCGGGAAGAATTGCAGCGATGCGAGTCATGGTGACGAAATGCGCCCCTATGCGGAAAGCCTTTTGCAGCGGAGAAGAGTCTATCCTACACGATGGAAGAGATAAACCTGTGGCCCTATTCGCGCGTTGGGTCTGTGTACGCCGGTCGAGCTGCGCGCTCTGGAGCCTCAATTGGGACAGCAGGCGCAGAATGCCGCGCGCCTTCCACATTTGCCTGCGGCGTGGTGCGCGGATGCTCCATGCGCTCGTCCAGGCGGCCGAAAATCATTTTGCCCGCGGTGGTTTGATGAACGGACGTGACGGTGATGTCGATCGTTTTGTTAATCATTTTGCGCGCGCCGTCCACGACGACCATTGTGCCGTCATCCAGATACGCAACGCCCTGATTATATTCTTTGCCTTCGCGCAAAATAAAAACGCGCATCACTTCGCCGGGCAGAACAACTGGCTTCAACGCGTTCGCCAGTTGATTCACGTTCAAAATTTCCAGTCCCTGCACGCTGGCCACTTTATTCAAGTTGAAATCGTTGGTGACAATTTTGCAATCGTAGCGCTTGGCCACTTCAATCAGCTTCAAATCCACTTCAGGAACCTGCGGAAAATCGTCTTCGATCACTTCCACGTCAATGTGCGGCATCTTCTGCAGACGCTGCAACACTTCGAGTCCGCGGCGTCCACGCTGACGCTTCAGCGGATCCGCGGAATCGGCCACCATTTGCAATTCTTTCAAAACGAAATTCGGGACGAGCAGCGTTCCGTCCAGAAAATGCGCTTCGCAAATATCTGCGAGGCGGCCGTCAATAATTACGCTGGTGTCGACCACTTTTACCAAACGTCGCGCAGCGCGTTCGCTGCCGAAAACTCCGCCGAACGCGCCCAGATTCAGCATCTCGCCTTTATTTGCGCCGACCACGAGTCCGATGTACGTCATCACGAAGAGCAGCGCCATGCCCAGAAACGAACGGCTGGCTTCCGGCATCGACGTGTGCGCGAGAACAAGATTCATCAGGTACGCGCCGAGGATTCCGAAAATGGAGCCAACGGTGGCGCCGATTAATCTACGCAGGCTCGCGCGATTCAAGCGCCACTCAATTACAAAAACAAGTCCGGCGAATCCCAGTCCGGCAACCGCGGCTGGCCCGGGTTGCAAACCAAAAGGATGAAAGTGAAAACCGATTGCCACGCACGCGGCGGCGAGAACTACACGGAATCCGATGCGATCCCAAACGCTGCCGAATTTTGAAGCGTCTTGTGAAGGTTTGCCGGCCGTTTTTTGTAATGAGAGCGCAGAAGGGGCTGTGCCTTCCGTGCGATTTGGACGTCCAAAATTGCGATCCATAGGAACCTCGAATGAAAATTATGAAAAATAAAGCGCACTTCAATCGAAGAATTGGCGCCCCGACAGGCGCTTACTGCTATTCAGTTTAAGCTGAATTACCGACCGATTCGCTATGCACCATATACACCCCCAGAAAGATGTGGTCAAGCAAGGAAGGAAAAAACTTGTCGGTAGTGCGCGCGACAGATTGCATCGCGTTCCACTACGAATGGAAGGAAGCCTGGTTCAGCGTAAATAAACTCGCGGCACGCGCCAGCCGAGTCCGACTAGCACTTGCGCCGTGACCATGCCCAACTGTTTCGCAACGTCGAACGCAAATTGTTTCGTTTCGCCATCGGCGCCGAAAATTGTGGCGATATCTCCGACTTCTACGTCGTCCACGTCCGTCACATCGATTGCCGTAAGGTCCATTGAAATTGTGCCGACGACCGGCGCTAATTTTCCGCGAACAATTACATTGCCGTGGTTGGACATGCCGCGCGGAATTCCGTCCGCATAGCCAGCAGCCAGAATGCCGATGCGCGATGGGCGCGTTGCTTGAAATTTCGCGTTGTATCCGACGCCTGAACCGGCCGGAACATCGCGCAGAGAAATAATCCGCGCACGGAAACTAAGCGCGGGGTGCAGCGGAACTTTCTGATTCACTTCAAGTGTCTTTGATGGCGGATCGTAATTCTGGTGATACCCGTAAAGAATTGCGCCGGGCCGAACGGCATCAAGCCACGTTTGCGGGCTGGAAATAATCGCCGCGCTGTTGGCCATGTGAACTATGCCGGGCGAAACGCCCAGCTCGCGCATTTTCGCGATGGCGCCAAGAAATACGCGCGTCTGATCCGGAGTTTCCGTGGTGGTCATCACTTCGGATGAAGCGAAATGCGTGAACGTGCCAGTCAATTTCAAATGTTTGCACTTGGCCAATACACCTGCGAAGCAGGGAATTGATTCGGGCGACGCGCCCAGGCGATTCATGCCGCTGTCAATTTTGAAATGGAATTCCAGCGGGCCGCGCAGTTTTTTTCCGGCGCCCGCGGCGGCGCGTTCCAAAAGTTTCAGTTGCTCGCAATCGGACACCGAAGGCGTGAGCCGGTATTCGATCAGCCGTTTTTCTTCGCCCGGCCAAAATCCAGTGAGCACCAAAATCGGCTGCCTGATTCCGGCTTTGCGCAGCTCGATGCCTTCGGACGTGCAGGTGATGCAGAACATATCCGCGCCGGCCTTCGCCAAAGTTTTTGCGACCGCTACGCTGCCGTGTCCATAAGCATTTCCTTTTACAACGGCGAAAATTTTCACGCGCTTGACGTTTGCGCCGCCTGCGTCAAGATGCTTGCGAATTGTTTTCAGATTATGAGTCAGCGCGGACAGACGAACTTCCGCCCAAACTGGCCGGCCTTCAATTTTGATTTTCTCGCCGCGAATCATGAATATGTCCCTGTAAGAACTAATTTCCTTAGCTTGCCACCGCACTTCTTTTTCGATACTAAGGATAGTTCAAATTCTCGCGCCGCAAAACCGTTCCGCTCCGCGCGCGCGCAACTTAGTCAACAGCACAATATGGATGCACGCTGACCGCCAATTCACCGGCCACGACCTGTCGCTATGCCGTGGCAGCTATGTCTATGATTTAATGAGGGTTACGTGGTGGCGGAATCCGGCGATTAATTTGAGCCGTGATAAGTTCCGCGGAATCCTCGACACGTTGTGTGGCTGGGCTGGAACGGTCTTAAGACGTGTTCTGGCGCGTTGTTCTTACGATCCCGGCCGGTGCGGCTTCCTCAAAGCGTGTGTATCGCGTGAGGAAAACGTAGTGCAGCATGTCCGTCGGACCGTTTCTTTGCTTGGCGATATTCAGCTGAGTTTCGGCGCGTTCTTCCGGCGAAGCACCTTCGGCGAACATTTTCGGGCGATGCAGGAACATCACCAAGTCGGCGTCCTGTTCGATGGCGCCGGAATCGCGCAAGTCAGAAAGTACCGGCCCACGATTTTCTTTTTCTGGCGCGCGCGTAAGCTGGCTCAATACCACGACGGGAACGTCCAAATCTTTTGCCATCGCTTTCAAGCCACGCGTCATGCTGGCAACTTCTTCGTTTCGCGAATTAAATCTGCCGCGCGCGGAAATTAGTTGGAGGTAATCGATGATGACGAGCGAAAGACCTTTGTCGCGCTTCATGCGGCGGCACTTCGCGCCCATTTCAATTACGGTTGTTCCACCGGCGTCATCAATCCATAGCGGTGTGGTAGAAAGAAAATTCAAAGTGTCCGTAATTTTCGCGCGGTCTTCGTGGGGCAAATGGCCGGAACGGAATTTGTGCGAGTCCACGCGCGCCTGATCGGAAATAAGGCGCATCAGCAAAGACTGCTTGGACATTTCCAAACTGAAGATCGCCACGGGCAGTTCGTTGCGTATGCCGACGTTTGATGCAAGATTCAGCGCGAATGCCGTTTTGCCAACCGAGGGGCGCGCGGCGAGAACAATTAAATCGGAATTCTGCAGGCCGGAAGTAAGGTCGTCGAGTTGCGAATAGCCGGTGGAAACGCCGGTGATTCGTTGGCCGCTATTGAAAAGCTGCGAGATGCGCTCGAAGCTCCCAGTAACCAATTCCTTCATGCCAATCAGGCCGGCGCCTACTCGATTTTCGGCAATTTCAAAAAGGCTCGACTCGGCTTTGTCCAGGATGGCATCGGCGTCTTCATTCGCTTCCATCGCTTGTTGCTGAATGTTGTGAGCGGCATGAATCACGCTACGCAAGACAGATTTTTCTTTCACAATGCGCGCGTAGTGATCCACGTTGGTGATGCGCGGCACGCCGTCAACCAGCTGCGAAAGATACGCGGCTCCGCCGACGGATTCGAGTTCGTTGGTTCGCTGCAGGCGATTCACCAGCGTGACGAGATCGATGGGCTGCTGCAGTTCGCTCAGCTCAATCATCTGCGCGAAAATTCGCTTGTGATTATCCTGAAAGAAATCTTCGGCCTTTAGCTTATCGAGCGCGACGTCCAGCTTCTGGTTATCCAGAAGGATCGCGCCGAGCACGGAGCGTTCGGCTTCGGGATTTTGCGGAAGGGCTTGTTCCATTGTTGGATTATTGGCCATCAGGATTTTCTCGCTGACATATTCTATTTCGCCCTATCTTCGCCCATCATACGAGCGCTCTTGGATGCTGTCCAGAATTTTCGTAGCGAGCCCCTCAAGGGCTTCCCATTGTGGGTGCAGAGGTAGCACAACGCGATAGCGAGCGCATAGGAAATCGCAGTTGCCCTGTGGAATCAGTGGAAAACTTGGATGAGAGAAAAACTAAGCCGGAATTCCGCGGACGTCCGCAGATATTTCCGGCTCGTTGGTTAGGCCTTTGCTTCTTCGCGCGTAACCACTACTTTGAATTCCGCGGTCACGTCCGTATAGAGCTTCACTGGCACTTGATATTCACCAAGCGTGCGGATCGGCTCGGCCAATTGAATTTTGCGCTTGTCGATGGTGTGTCCGTGCGCCGCGAGTTCATGGGCGAGGTCAGCTGAGGTGACGGAACCGAACATGTGGTCATTCTCACCGGCTTTGCGCACCAGATTGATGACGACGCCGTTGAGTGCGTCGGCAACTTTCTGCGCGGCATCCTTCTCGGTGGCCGTCAACTTCGCCAGCGTTACGCGGATTTTTTCCAAACGCTTCAGATTCCCTGCCGATGCGGGCATGGCCAGCTTGCGCGGCAACAAGAAGTTGCGCGCGTAGCCTTCGGCCACTTCCACAACCTGGCCGCGTGTTCCGAGTTTTTCTACGTCTTCTTGCAGAATGATTTGCATGGGTCTTCTCGCATTCCAAAAATAATTTTTGCCGCGATATTTATTTCAGCACCGCGCCGCTTAAAACGGTGCGGCTTCCGAATATTGTTAGCGTGCCGACTACAGTTCCGAAGCGAATGACAGCAACGCGATATTGCGCGCGCGCTTGATGGCTTCGCACAACCAGCGCTGGTGGCGCGAGCAGGTGCCCGTCATGCGGCGCGGAAGAATTTTGCCGCGATCCTGCACGAAGGCGTTCAGCATGTCTGCCTTTTTGTAGTCAATGTAATCAATCTTGTCGACGCAGAAGCGGCACACTTTGCGTTTGCGGAAAAATTGACGCTTGCCGCCTTTGCGCGGACCAGCTCCACCGCCCGGACCTCCGCCATCGCGGGGACGTCCACCACCTCCGCCGCCGGGGCCGGATGAATGCGGACGACCGTAGCCGCCGCCCTGACCGCCGCCGGATGGTGCTTGAGAACCCTGTTGATCTGCCATCTTGTTGTTTCCTCTCGATTCTGTATTTCGTAATTCGTATTGCGAAATTCGTTAGCTTGCTGCCGGCGCAGGTTCAGTCGGAGGAGCAGGCGGTGCAACTGGCGCAGCCGGGGTAGCTGGGGGTGCCGCAGCCGCCGGAGGCGCAGTGCGCCGTGGTTTGCGCGAAAGTTTCAGTTCGCGGCGCGCGACGAGTTTCTTTTGCAGCTTCATTTCTTCGTCAAGCCGCACGGTTTGATATTTGATCACCGGCTCGGCCACCTTCAGGCGGCGTTCCAGTTCTTTCACCATCTCGCCATCGGTGGTGGTCATCTGCAAATAAATGAAGATGCCTTCGCGATTTTTTGCGACGCGATAGGCCAGGCGCTTGGTGCCCCAGTTTTCATTCTTCACAATCGTGCCTTTGTGATCCGCGATCACCTGTTCGAGCGTCTTCATGATTTTCGCGATTTCATCCTCCGGCGTTGCCGGACGGCAGATGAAAATCAGGTCGTATAGTCTCTCTTCCATATGTCCTCGATTTCTGCTCTAAAATTGCGAACTACTAATGCAACTGCCTGCTACGATTTCTTTTCTTCCGGCGGTTGCACCCGGCGATTAAATTGATTCATCGCCTTCGCTACGCCTTCTTTCAAAATCACTTCCACTGCCTGCGCCGCCTGATCAATCATTTCCGCGGCATCTTCCATTTCGGAATTCCGCATCGGATGCAGAACGTATGCCGCCAGATCTTTTACATCGTGATCCGGCTGCACTCCCAAACGCACGCGGCAAAAATCTGTGGTGCCAACTCCGCTCACCACCGACTTCATTCCGTTGTGCGTCCCGGCGCTGCCGCGTTCGCCCACGCGAATCATGCCGAAGGGCAGCATTACTTCATCGCACAACACAATCAGTTCCGCGGGAGTAAGTTCCAGTCGCGCCAGCAATTCACGCACGGCCATCCCACTTAAATTCATCATCGTTTGCGGCTTGGCGAGCACTACTTCTTCGCCTGCTATTTCACCGCGCCCGATGTGACTTTTCGCCTCGGGCCGCACGACGCGGATATTGCCCGCTTCGGCCAACCTGTCCACCGCAAGAAAACCAAAGTTGTGCGGCGTGAACGCGTATTCCATGCCCGGGTTGCCAAGTCCAACGATAAGCCGCATTTCCCTGGCCGCCTGGTCCGCGGGATTTTCTCCCGCGGCGCGTTATTTCTTGTCTTTCTTCGGGGCCTTTTCTTCGGCCTTGGGCGCTGCTGCGCCTTCTTCCGCGCCTTCTTCGTCTTTCTTGCCCTTCTTGATGACTTCTGGTTCCGCCGGCGCTGCTCCTGCTTCTGCTGCCACTGCTTCGGCCGGCTTCTCTTCTTCCACACGCAGCGCAACTACGTGCGCGATTACGTGCGTCGGGTCTGAAACCAATGTCATTTTCGCAGCGTCGAGAGGCAAATCTCCGGCGCGCAAGTGCTGGCCGATCATCAGTTGAGAAACGTCAGCGCGGAACTCGCTGGGAATATCAGCAGGCAAAGTTTCAATTTCCACTTCGCGCAAAACAACTTCAAAAACTCCGCCTTGCAGCTTGACGCCTTGCGGCTCGCCAAACGTGTGCACGGGAACTTTCACGCGCATGCGCACGTCCATCGCGATGCGGAGCAGGTCCACGTGAAGCAGAACGCCCTTTACCGGATCAACCTGCAAATCTTTTACGATGGCGCTTTGCTCGCTGTCAGGCAATTTCACCGTGAAAATTGTGTTGTGGCCGGATTCGGAGCGCAGAATCGCGGACAGTTGCTTCGTATTTACGGCAACAGATATCGCGCCGCCTTTGCCGCCGTACAGAGTGGCGGGAACTTGTCCTGCGACGCGCAAGCGCCGGGCCGCATTTTTGCCGCGTTCGTCGCGGGAACTTGCTTCAACAATAATTTGAGCCATACGTTTTTCCTTTTCCGTTCAATCTAAAAGTTCGTAATGCGAATCACGTTGTAAAAATCAGCTTACGTAAAAAGTTCGCTGATC
This sequence comes from uncultured Acidobacteriota bacterium, assembly GCA_963778235.1. Classification (GTDB taxonomy): domain Bacteria; phylum Acidobacteriota; class Terriglobia; order Acidiferrales; family UBA7541; genus DASTCZ01. Next base: position 113,402 of record CAVZTQ010000003.1, read on the forward strand.
GAAGTCTCTTCGTGAATGTTTCGGATGCCGCGCGCCAGTAATTCCGCCACGCTAAGCACCTTAATCTTTGGAACAGCTCGTGCCGCTTCGGAACTCGGCACCGAATTTGTCACCACAACTTCCGCTAAGGGCGATTTTGCAATGCGGTCCACGGCGTGCCCGGAAAGCACGGCATGCGTCGCGCCCGCATAAACAGCGGTCGCGCCCGCATCCATCAACGCTTCGGCGGTTTTCACCAGTGTGCCTGCGGTATCAATAATGTCGTCCACAATCAACGCGTTGCGGCCGCGAACTTCTCCGATCAGGTTCATCACTTCGGTCTTGTCGACATCTACGCGGCGTTTATCGACGATGGCCAGTGGGGCATCAAGCTTCTTTGCAAATGCGCGGGCGCGTTCCACGCCGCCTGCGTCGGGTGATACGACCGTCAAGTTCGGCAACTTTTTCGCTTTAAAATATTCGACGAGCACCGGCGAAGCGTACAAGTGATCCACTGGCACGTTGAAATAGCCTTGAATCTGTGGCGCATGCAAATCCAACGTCAGCGCGCGAGTCGCTCCCGCGGTTTCCAGTAAGTCTGCGACGAGCTTCGCGGAAATCGGTACGCGAGGCTTATCTTTTCTGTCCTGCCGCGCGTAGCAGTAATACGGAATCACCGCCGTGATGCGCCATGCCGACGCGCGCTTGAACGCGTCAATCATCATCAGCAATTCCATCAGGTGATATTCCACCGGCTGCGTGCAGGGCTGCACGACGAACACGTCGGCGCCGCGTACATTTTCCAAAATCTGAAAATAAATTTCGCCGTCGGCAAATTTTCCCAGTACGGTCTTGCCGCGCGTAACGCCCAAATGCCCGCAGATTTCATCCGCGAGCGCAGGACTGGCAGTGCCCGAAAAAATTTTGAACTTCTCGTCGATCATATTAGTCATGGGCGAAAAAAAGAATTACGGAATCAAAAGCCGCCGCGGCCCTGTTGGGCGAGGCAGTACTCTCCCCTGGAAACCGTATCGCAGACGAATACCTGGTCCTGCGGGAACCCTTGGGCGGCTCGGCGCGCCATTGCTGGGCTTCGGAACAGTGCGAACACCGCCGAACCGCTACCCGCCAGCATGGCCTCTGCGGCTCCTCGTTGAAGCAGCTCCCGCTTGATGGTGCGCAAGCGAGAATGGCGCGGGAACACGGCTGCCTCAAAATCGTTCAGCAGGCCAACGTCCTGCGCGCTCCAACATAGAGCGCAGAAAGACCATATTGTAGGGGGCTTAGAGCGCCTTGTCAATGCGGCAGCCAGCCAGCGGTAGGCATCCTTGGTAGGCACAGCAATGCCGCCCGGTGAGACGACTAGCACAGTGTGGTGCGGCCCGTCCGGGAGCGGATAAATCTCATCGCCGCGTCCGATGCCTAGCGCGCGGCCTCCGAAGAGGAAGAATGGTACGTCGGCGCCTAAACTGGAGCCGATTTCGATCAGCCGCGCGGGTGGGATTTTCCTCTTAGCTAAGCGCATCATGCCGACCAGGGCGGCCGCTGCGTCACTGGAGCCGCCGCCGAGTCCACGGCCCACGGGAATATGCTTTGTAAGTGTTGCGTGTACTCCGCGTTTCCAGCCCAGTTCCTTGCGCGCGGCTTCGATTGCTCGGTGGACTAAATTCCCTTTGGTCGGTTCAGAGGCCAGAGTGGCATCGCCTTGCACTACGAGGTCAACTTTATTTCCGCGCGCGGCTTTCAGTTCGATTATGTCGTGAAGTGAAATTGTTTGGAAAATTGTGCGCAGATCGTGATAACCGTCAGCGCGCTTACCCAGAATTTCCAGGCGCATATTCATTTTTGCAAAGGCTTTCAGGCGGACGGAGGGCATCACGTTAATTTTTCTGCGGCTTCGCGGGACCGTTGGTTTTTTGCTGGGCAATTTGGCGCTTCACGTTTGCGATTTTCGTCTCGAGCGCAGAAAGTTTGTCGGGTTCCACGTCCAGCGGCAACGTGCGATGCCAAGCGGCGAGCGCGTGATCCCATTGCGCGGCGGCCAAATCCAATTTTCCGCGCTTGAAATATACATCGCCAAGATGATCCAGAATTGTAGCGTCGCCCGGTTCGCGCAGCGCGGCTTGACGAAGTGAATCTTCCGCTTCGGCGAGTTTTTCCTGCTTGTAATATGCCCAGCCGAGACTATCCAGATACGCGCCGTTATTCGGATCATCCGCGAGCGCCCGCTTGATCATGTCCGTCGCTTCCGGTAGACGAACTCCGCGATCCGCAAGCATGTATCCGTAATAATTCAGCACCACTGCGCTGTGCGGATTTTGCGCCAGCACGCGCTTGAATTGTTCTTCGGCCTGATCGTATTTTTTCTGGCGGTCGTAAATTGTGCCGCGCATGAACCACACCATCTCGCGTTCGTTGTTGCGCATCGCGAGATTCTCCGCCTGCGTCAGAACGGCATCAGCATCGTCATATCGCTTGTTCTGTTGAAACACCTGCGCGAGATCCAAATCGATATCCAAATCCGCCGGGGAATGTGTGAGTAGTGAGCGCAATTGGGCGGCGGCCTGATCGGGATCGCCGTTTTCGCCGAACAACAATGCGCGGGTGACGCGAAGTTCGCGTTCGTCTGGATATTTCGCGATGGCTTTGTCGGCGGCTTGCAGTGCGTGCGGAAGATCGCCTGCCGCGCGATACGCATCCACCGTCAAGATATTTGCTCGGCGCGCTTCTTCTTCGCCGAGGTGCGACATATCGTCCAGAATTTTTATCGCAGCGGGATAATTCTCGGAATCCATGTAAAGCCGGCCGAGTTGTTCGTATAGCACAGCGAGCGAGCGCCGGTTCGTTGGCACGGCGGTCGTTTCGGATTTCAGTCCCGCGACGGCAGTGTTCAAGGTTTGGATCGCGTCGGAATAGCGGCCCTGCGCTTCGTAAATCATTGCCTCGCTATAGACCACTTCCAGATTTCCCGGTGCGCGCTGCTTGGCCTGCACAATATCTTTTTCGGCTTCGTCTAATTGATGAAGCTGGCGATGCATTTCCGCAAGATGCAGATAATTTTCGGGATCGTCGGGATCGGCTTGCGCCAGAAGTTGATATTGCGCCAGTGCTTCTTTGAATTTTCCTTCAGCCGCCAAAGTTTGCGCGAGTCCGCGGCGGTGGCCCGGCTCATCCGGCTCCGCATCTACGGCTTTGGTGTAGGCAACGTCGGCGCTCGCGAAATCGCGGAGCTGCGTGTACGCGTCGCCAAGCAAATCGGAAAGTCTGCCGGAAGGCGCGCGGTCCGTGGCGGTTTTCAGAAGCGTCACGGCTTCCTGTGCGCGGCCGTGATCCAACATTAACTGGGCGGCTTGTTCGATCACCCCTTCGTCATTCGGATCTTGTTTCAGTAAATCGCGAAGAACATTTTCCGCCTTCGCGGTTTCCCCGGTCATGCGGTACAAGCGCACCAGCCACAATTCAGATTCGGTGTCCTTCGGATCGAGCTTCCGAATTTGTTCGAGCTGTTCGATTGCTCGTGCGGCGGTTTCCTGTTGTGTGGAGGTAGTGCTCGGATCAGCCAGCGTGCGAAGGTAAATTCGCACCAAAAGGTGGCGCGCGCCTAAATTTGTGGGATCTTTCTGAAGGATCGCCGCTACTTCTTTCACGGCCTCGGGTGCGCGACGCGCTTCGTAATACATTTCCGCAAGATGCTCGCCGATCACAGGCGAATCCGGATCGAGCGCGTAAGCCTTCTTATAGAAATCCAGCGCAGCGGTGGCATAATCCGCGCGATTGGTCGTAACGAAAAATACTTCATTCACATGGCCCATTGTGAAATCGTAGAACGCTTCCGCGCGCTTGGCTTGATCGGCGATGGAATAAGATTTGTCGGCGGAATCGTCTTCCTTATTCGCGGGAGGAGTTTGCGCATTCGCGCGCGCGGGGAATACTGCGGCGGTGAACAACGCGAATGTTAGCGCTGCGAGGCACTTCAGGTTTGATGCGCGATGAAATTTGGTTTTCATTCTCAATAGGATGAACACGAAAACTGTCGTTCAGTTGCTGCTGATAATTCTACTTTGCCCCACGACTGCGGAACGATCAGATTCCCGCCGTGATTCTTCATCGAAAACAGCGCGCAAAATGTTTGATGCGCCTGGCCGCATTGGCGTTCCCTGAAGCTGAAATCAATTAGTGCCGGAAATGCCGCACGCCGGTGAACACCATTGCCAAATTCAACTTGTCCGCGGCTGCGATTACGTCGGCATCGCGCACCGAACCGCCCGGTTGAATGAACGCGGTTGCTCCAGCCTTCGCGGCTTCTTCCACTCCGTCCGGGAAAGGGAAGAAGGCGTCGGACGCAACCACGCTGCCTGCAAGCGGTACTTGCGCTTTCATAACGGCGATGCGCACGGAATCCACCCGGCTCATTTGCCCTGCGCCGACCGCGACTGTTCTTCCGTCGCGCGAAAACACAATCGCATTCGATTTCACGTGCTTACAAACCTTCCAGCCGAACAGCAAATCTTTCAATTCGGCAGTGGTGGGCAGGCGCTTCGTGGCCGTCTTCAATTCTTCAGGGCGCAGAATGTGATGGTCTCCGGTCTGCACAAGAAGGCCGCCGGAAATTCGCTTCAGTTGAAGATCATCGCGCCCGATTCCTGATCTGCTCGATGGCGCGGCCACTTCCATTAATCGCAAATTTCTTTTCGACGCAAGTTTTTCGCGCGCCGCGGCGTCATATCCCGGTGCGACGATGCATTCCACAAATAGTTTCGACACTTCATCCGCGGTCTTCGCGTCCATCGCGCGATTGAAGGCAATCACTCCGCCAAATGCGGAGACGGGATCGCACTCCAGCGCCGCTAAATATGCGGCCTCGAGCGTTTCCTGCTCTGCCGCGCCGCACGGATTATTGTGTTTCACGATTACCGCCGCAGGCCGTTCAAATTCCAGCGCGAGCTGCCAAGCGGAATCCAAATCCACCAAATTGTTGTAGGAAAGTTCCTTACCTTGAAGCTGTTTCGCGCCCGCAAGTCCGGCGGCTGCGTGTCCGGCTTCAACATAAAGCGCCGCATGCTGATGCGGATTTTCGCCGTAGCGCATAATTTGCGCGCGCACATGCGCCAAATGCAGTCGCTCGGGCATATCGGATCGCGCTGACAATTCCAACTGACCTTCCCGCGCAGAAAGGCGTTCGAGTTCCGTTGCGATCATGCCGTCGTATCGGGAAGTGGCCGCGAAAACTTTTCGCGCCAGATCGCTGCGCATGGCGAGATCAATATCGCCGGACGCTTCCAGTTTTTCAGCGACGCGCGAATAATCCGCGGGATCGCAAATCACGATCACGTCGCTAAAATTCTTTGCGGCAGAGCGCAACATCGCCGGGCCGCCGATATCAATATTCTCAATCAGTTCTTCGGCTTCGAGATTCTGCTTTGCGGCCGTGGCCTCGAACGGATAAAGATTCACGGCCACCAAGTCGATCGGCGAAATTCCGTGCTCCGTCACCGCCGCCTGATCTCCCGCATCGCCACGACGAAATAAAATTCCACCATGCACTTTGGGATGCAGAGTTTTCACGCGGCCGCCGATCATTTCCGGCCATCCGGTCAACTCCGCAACTTCGCGCGCCACAATTCCTTTTTCGCGTAACAGCTTCGCGGTGCCGCCCGTGGAAATAATTTCAACGCCCAGCGCCGCAAGTTGCCGCGCGAACTCCCCCACTCCTGTTTTGTCGGATACGCTAATCAGCGCCCGTCGAATCGCTACTCGCTTCACCAAATCCCCCCGTGGAAACAATTGATGTAGAGCACATTAGTTTACGCGCAGAGGCGTCCGTTTGAAAGGAAGAGCGATTGGAAACGAAATATGGGGGAGTTAGAAGACCTGTACGCAGCGCTCAGCGCAAACGTAACAGCATTGCGGAAACAAACGACTAGCGCTTTCCCGTACGCGCTTTCAGTTTTACTCGTCCTTCTTCCACGGAAACAATGAACTCGACATTCGCTTCCGTGTTTTTCTGCCGAAGTTCGCTCGTCTTGCGCTGCAGGAAATTCTGAAACGCGTCGAGCGTAAGCTTTTCCGTGTCTTCGCCGGCATGTTTTTTCGCGTCGCGGAAAGCTTCGTATAGCCGGATGGTTTTCGCGTCTTCGCGATCCCCGCCGGCGTGGGAAAATGAAACGCGATGCGTAGCGCCGGCCTCAAGTGATGACGATCGCTGCGTCGCCTGATCGACTGGAGCCTGTTTCGCGGCGCGTTCCGCTTCAATCTGTTTTGCCGCCGCGCCGTAATGGCGCTCGACGGTGCCTTCTTCCTTTTTCCTCAGGCGCTTGCGGAAAACTTCACGGTATCGCGCGTAAGTCTGCGCAATATTTCCGTAGCGATACCTCTGCGCAAAGCGCATGTTCGCGCCACGCTCGCCGTATCGCTTGATCAATATCTCGATGCGCCACTCGATCTCAGAAGGAGGGCGCGCGCGGCCGCCGCCAAAGTACTGTTCGTACTCAATCTTTAATTGGCGTACGTCTTTTTCGAGTTGGCTCAGGTCTTCGTCGATTGTCGCCATGCAATCCCAAGGTGTTCCAGATTTAGCGTAGCGAGCGGGTATGCAGGCGTCAATTGTACGGACGTTTAGTTTGACGCAAACGGCAACGTGCCCTGGCGCTATGATTCCTTGAGGGCCAGGCGAATGTGTTCAAGATGCTGTTCGTTATGCGCGGCGACTTTGTCGAATTCTTCCTTCAGCGTGTGCACGCCTGTTCCGCTGTGGACATATTCGAGATGGCCGCTTTTTTCGTAATGAACCTGAGCTTGGTGAATAATTCCGTCGCGGACGGAATCGTAAATTCGCCGGGAAAGCTCCAAGGGTATATTGGAATAATCCAAGCCGCGCGCCCACGCATCCTGATCGAATTCCCAAAGCACTTGCCGCTTCTCGCTAATCGTGCGGCGAATCCGGTCGTAAAGAACTGTTTCCGCATCTGCTAGGTGATGCAGAATAAATCGCACGGTCCACTTACCGGGCCCGTACGTGCGGTCCAGTTGCGCGTCACTGGAGCCAAAATAAGCCAGCGTGCGAATTTTCGTTGCTTCAAGTTTGGTTACAATATTCATGGCGGCTCCTTCGATGCTGCGATTCTACGGCTGTAACGATTGCCGCAGGACGTTCTGTGTGCTGAAATAGCGCGGCATTCATTTTGACGATGCGAGCGAAACAAAAACCCGCGAGTAAAAAGTCGAACGCTCTTCTGCGTTCAATTCCCTCGGTGGACGAGCTGCTCGCAAGTCCGCGCCTTTCCGAAATATCTTCACGCGTCGGACGTCCACTAATTGTCGCGGCCATACGGTCCGTTCTTGCCGCGCTTCGCAGTCGTATCGCGGAACATCCAGAGAGCACAACAACCAAATTGGAGCCGGGTGAACTTGCTGCGCAATTGATCGGCGAAATTATCGCGGATGTTGAAGCTGCGTTGCAGCCATCGCTGCGTCCGGTGATCAATGCGACCGGAGTTGTACTGCACACGAATCTCGGCCGCGCACCGTTGGGCGCGGAATTCTTTGAACACATCCGCGCGGTCGCCACGCAATATTCAAATTTGGAATATGACCTGGAAACGGGCGCACGCGGCACGCGCGATATTCACACTTCGCGATTGCTGCAACGGCTAACCGGAGCGGATGCGGCCATCATTGTGAACAACAATGCCGCTGCGGTTTTTCTCGTGCTGGCGGCGCTGGCGCGCGGCGGCGAAGTGATTGTTTCGCGCGGCGAGTTAATCGAAATCGGCGACGGCTTTCGCATTCCGGACATTATGGCCGAAAGCGGAGCGGTGCTTCGCGAAGTCGGCACCACAAATCGCACTCGGCTCTCCGATTATGAGAAGGCAATTAATGAACGCACGCGCTTGCTGCTTCGCGTGCACCGCTCGAATTTTCAAATGGCCGGATTCACAGCGCAGCCTTCGCTCGAAGAATTAGTGAAGCTGGGCCGCAAGACTTCGCTACCCGTTTACGAAGATCTCGGCTCTGGATGTCTGGCAAATTTATCGTCGAGCGGCGTCGCGGAACCCGTCGTGAGTTCAAGTGTCAGCGCGGGCGTGTCCGTAATTTCATTCAGCGGTGATAAATTGCTAGGCGGTCCACAGGCCGGAATTATTGTTGGCGAAAAAGAATTAATCGCGAGGATTCGGCGGCATCCCATGGTCCGCGCGCTGCGCGTGGATAAGCTAACGATCGCCGCGCTCGAAGCGACATTGCTCGCGTATCTAAGCAATGATGGCGCGTCAGGTCACGACGCAATTCCGGCGATCCGTATGATTCGCGCCAGTGCGGCGGAAATCGCCGCGCGCGCGGAACACCTAATTGGTGCGCTGACTGCGAAAATTCCTGTGGAGGCCGCAAAGTTCGAGTTGCGCGAAGCAGAATCCGTAATCGGCGGCGGCTCAACGCCCGGACAGCTCCTGCCAACGCAAGTAATCGCCATCGAATCGCTGCGCTGCTCGTCGGCCGAATTGGAAGAACGTTTGCGCAGCGGCGTCTCCGGCGGCATGCCAATTGTCGCGCGCGTCGAAAACGACCGGCTGATTCTCGATCTGCGAACAGTTTTTGCGGAACAAGAATCTGCGCTGGTGGAAGGTCTTCGCGCAGCGCTCGCGAAATAAATTTCTATAAATGATTAATTGCGCTGGCCACTCGGCCCGCACCAAATCCGTTATCAATATTCACAACACTTACATTCGACGCGCAGCTATTTAACATTCCCAGCAGCGCCGCCACTCCGCCGAAGCTGGCGCCGTATCCAACGCTCGTCGGCACCGCGATCACCGGCACATTTACCAGTCCTGCGACAACGCTCGGCAGCGCGCCTTCCATTCCCGCGACGCAAATTATCACCCGCGCTTCGGTGAGTCGCCGGCGATGTTCCATCAATCGATGTAATCCCGCGACGCCGACGTCGTAAATTGCCTCCGCGCGATTGCCCATCACCAAACTTGTCACCAGCGCTTCTTCCGCTACGGGAATATCGCTGGTGCCCGCGGAAACAATCAGCGCCAATCCTTTTCCTGTGATGACGCGCTTGTGTTCAATTGTGATTGCGCCGGAAAGCGGCCAGAATTTCGCGCCGCGCGCAATTCGTTTCACCGCAACGTAGACTGCGCGATTCGCACGCGTCACCAATACGCTTTGCTTCGCTTTGGAAGGACGCAGCAGCGCGCGCACAATCGCCGCAACCTGTTGCGGAGTCTTCCCGCTCGCAAAAACTACTTCCGCAAATCCCTGCCGCAGCGTGCGGTGATGATCAATCTTTGCGAATCCCAAATCCTCAAATGGCAAATGTTTCAGGCGCGCCACCGCCTGCTCAACGCCGAGCTTCCCGGCGCGCACCTGCGCCAACAATCGAGTTAGGTCCTGCTGATTCACAGCGATTACTTTACCGCAGGTTGGAATTCTCGGAAGAATTAAGGCGTGGAATAGAGCTAAGGTATAGGGTCGCCCATCAATTTTCGCACCGGCTGATTATCCGCAAATGCTTGCCAGTAGGCGACAAGCCCGTCGCGCACAACCGCCTTCCAAGCAGCGGGAATTTCCCAGAAATTTCCCTTTTTTAATTTCCCGTCATCGCTGAATGTTCCGCGTGCCGTTCCGAACACCGCCACCGTATCGCCCTTCGCGAAAATTTCTTCATGCGAAACTTTGTAGTCCGGAATCATCTTGTAGTAGTAGGTCCAGGCAGTGCGCATCGTGTCGCGGCTCACAAATTTTGCGCCCAGCGCGTCCACGAACACGTGATCGGGCGTCATCGCGGCGCAAACCGACTCCACATTCCCGGAATTGATTCGCTCCATGAAGTCCAGCACAACTGCGACAGGTTCTTTTTCGGCCATGTCCAGCCTCCGCGCCGCAGATTTTAGCACCTGCGCGGCGGCCGAAGGTACTTGCTAGCGCGTTTTTCGTTTTTGCAGTTTTATGTGAAGGTGGGTGATTTCTTCCTGACGCACAGATTCCGTCATACGCGGCTGGCGCATCTCTTTTTTCACGCTGGCCAGTGTCGCTTTGTCTTTCCGGCGCTCGGATGCCCGGAGAGTAGTCCCTTTTTTAGGCATGGATCCAGTCTGTCACCGACGCCCCGTGAAAAACGTTCAATCCGGTACAGTCTTAGCTCGATCGGAACGGCTCTCTGAAGGTGTCGTTAGTCGCCATGCCTTCCTTGACTTTGCGGAAACCGCCCGCCTAGACTGAAACAGTCTTCCCTGCGGCATTTCCAACGCTTGGGCGTCTCGCGTAAGCAGTTCGCCAAGCTATTCGGTAAGGAGTCTCATTGGGCAAGGTCATCACAGTCGGCGTCACGGGTGCGTCCGGAGCAGTGCTGGCACGTGCGGCGTTACGTTTGCTGGAAGCGGACGATCGCGTGTCGCGCGTGCATCTGGTAGTGACGGAAGCTGGACAGCGGTTGCTCGCGCAGGAACTCGGCGTAAGCGCGGCCGATCTGAAACAAATTCCCGCGCTGCTGAGCGGCACGAGTGCAAAGAAAATTGAGCTCCTCGCGAATCGTGATATCGGCGCGTCGATTGCTTCGGGCAGTTATTCCGTGGACGCGATGATTGTGATTCCGTGCTCGGCCAGCACACTTTCTTCCATTGCAAATGGAGCCAGCGACGATTTGCTCGCGCGCGCCGCGGATGTTTGCTTGAAGGAACGACGTCCGCTGCTGTTGTGTTTGCGCGAAACTCCGCTGAGCCGCGTGCATTTGCAAAATATGTTGTGCGCGCAGGAAGCCGGCGCTGTGATGATGCCCGTCGTGCCGGCGTTTTATTATTCGCCGCAAACGATTGAGGATTTGGTGGAGCAATTTGTTTGCCGCGCACTCGCGCAAATTGATTTGCCGCAAGAAAAACAGTTTCGATGGGAAGGCGGCGCGAAAACCCGCGCTCGCGAAGCTTAGATTGCAGATTTGCCGATGACGACTAGTCGAATTCGCACCGTGCTCGAAATGATTAAGTTCGAGCATTCCATTTTCGCGCTGCCATTTGCTTTGACGGCTGCGCTGCTTGCCGCGCGAACTGTCCACGCAAGCACTGGTGGTCCCGCGTGGCCCACGTGGCAACAAATCGCGTGGATCGTTGTGGCGATGGTTGGCGCGCGGTCTTTCGCGATGACGATTAATCGCATCGCTGATCTACGCTACGACGCAGAAAATCCGCGGACGAAAAATCGCGCGCTTGTAACGGGCGCGCTTACCGTTCCATTCGCGTGGGCGTTCACGATCTGCGCGGCTGCGTTGCTCGTCGTTGCCGCGTGGCGATTGAATCGATTGGCGCTGGAACTTTCGCCTGTCGCGCTCGCGATACTTTCATTTTATTCGTACACGAAGCGATTCACTTCGTGGTCGCACGTTGTGCTGGGATTTTGTTTGGGAATTTCTCCCGCAGCAGCATGGATCGCGATTGCCGGATCGCTGGATTTGCGCATGCTGATTTTTTGCGCGGCCGTCACATTGTGGGTTGGCGGATTTGACGTACTCTACGCGTGCCAGGATGTTGATTTCGATCGCCGCGTGGATCTCTTTCAGCATTCCGAAGCGATTTGGAGTGGCCGCGCTCGCTGATCATCGCGCGTGCAATGCACGTCATCATGATTGCGCTGCTGGCGTGGCTCGCGGCAAGTTTTGGGTTGCCTTGGCCGGCATGGGTCGGCATAGCGGTCGTGGCGGCAATGCTGGTGTGGGAGCATTCAATGGTTTCCGCGAACGATCTCAGCCGACTGAATGCTGCGTTTTTCACGATAAACGGATATATTAGTGTCCTGTTCTTTTTGTTTTGGGGCGCGGCGGTTTGGGTGTCCGCGACGTAAATTTCATAAGTTTCAACAAATATGACCGACTTCTCTCACCAGCGAATTCAAATCACTGACGCCCGCCTGCGTCCAATCGCCGATAAAGTTTTGGCCGGTGAGCGTTTGTCCGCGGCTGACGGTGTCTTGCTGTATCGCTCGCCGGATTTGCTGGCCGTCGGATGGCTTGCGAATCACATTCGCGAAAAGCGTCACGGCGATATTTGCTACTTCAATGTGAACCGGCACATCAATCCCACGAATATTTGCGTGGCGCATTGCAAACTTTGCGCCTTCGGACGCGATCCGAATGCGCCCGGCGCTTACAATTTTGCGCTGGATGAAATTTATCAAACGCGCGGCGGAAGGCGTTCGCGCCGGCGCCACGGAATTTCACATGGTCGGCGGACTGCATCCGGATCTGCCGTTTGAATATTTTCTGGATATGATTCGCGGACTGAAGCAGCGCTGTCCGCACAGTGCATCTGAAAGCGTTCACGATGGTTGAGGTCGGCATATTTTTCGCGCATCGCCAAGCTTTCCGTACGCGAAGTTCTGGTGGCGCTGAAAGAAGCCGGTGTGGATTCACTTCCCGGCGGCGGCGCGGAAATTTTCAATCCCCGCGTGCGCAGAATTATTTGCGACCACAAAACGTCCGGCAAACAGTGGCTGGAAATTGCGCGCATCGCGCATGAAATCGGATTGCGCTCCAACGCCACCATGCTTTACGGCCACATTGAAAATGAAGAAGAGCGCGTCGAACATCTTTTGCTGTTGCGCGAATTGCAGGACGATACGCACGGCTTCCAAACATTTATTCCGCTGGCGTTTCATCCGGAAAATACGGCGCTCGCGCATCTGCCGAAAACCACCGGCTTTGACGATCTGCGCGCCATAGCTGTCTCGCGCTTGCTGCTGGATAATTTCGATCACATCAAAGCGTATTGGGTGATGCTGACTCCGCGAATCGCGCAAATCGCGCTGCGGTTTGGCGCGGACGACATTGACGGCACCATCGTGGAAGAAAAAATTTATCACGATGCCGGAGCCACCACCGAGCAGTTCACTCCGCGCAGTGAACTCGAGCGCTTAATCCGCGCGGCAGGCCGCATTCCTTTTGAGCGCGACACGATGTATCGCGCCGTAACGCGCACCACGCCTGTTTCCGATTTGCCGCCGGCTGGCCCGGGATTTGTTCCGTCCGCAACACTCACACTGAACGTTTAATTTTAATTAATGTAGCCGTTCACCTCGATCATCTCATCCAAACCCACGAGGAGGAAACACAAAATGGTTCGCAAAGCTTCTGCAATCTGGAAAGGTTCGTTGAAAGAAGGCAAAGGCAATATTTCTACGGAGAGCGGAACACTCTCAAACGCGCAATATTCTTTTTCCACGCGATTTGAAAATGGCAAGGGCACGAATCCAGAAGAATTGATCGCCGCGGCGCACGCGGGATGTTTTACGATGGCGCTTTCCGGCCAACTGGGTGCGGCGGGAATTACGCCGGAAAGTTTGGAAACGACGGCTTCGCTCTCGATGGAAAAACTGGAAGCGGGATTGACGATCACGAAAGTTCATTTGGACGTGACGGCCTATATTCCTGGCGCTGATCAGGCGAAATTTGATACGGCGGCCGCGAATGCGAAGGCTGGATGCCCGATTTCGCGTTTGCTGAAGGCCGAAATTACAATGACCGCGAAACTGGTCACCGAAAAATCAGCCGGCGCATAATTTCGCGCGACGAATGCGGTTTTGTGGGGGCGGGTCCGTTCTTGCAAACGACGACCCGCCCGCTGTGCGTCCGATAGAATTTCGCGACGCATGATTTATTCGGATATTCGGAGGAATAATAATGAACGCGATCGTCGTCCACGAATTTGGCGCGCCGGAAGTTATGAAAATGGAAGACGCTCCTCAGCCGAAACCCGGCGCCGGCCAACTTCTTGTGCACATTCGCGCGGCTGGCGTGAATCCTGCCGACACTTACATGCGTTCCGGAAATTACGCGAGGAAACCGGCACTGCCTTACACTCCGGGGAATGACGGCGCAGGCGTAGTCGAATCCGTCGGACCAAATGTGACCGGATGGAAGGCTGGAGACCGCGTGTATCTTTCGGGAAACATCACGGGAACATATGCGGAATATGCGATCGTTGCCGCGAGTGACGCGCACGCGTTGCCGGATCGCATTTCTTTTTCGCAGGGCGCGGCGCTGCACATTCCTTATGCCACCGCATATCGCGCGCTATTTCAAATCGGAAAATCCAAAGCGAATGAATGGGTGCTCGTTCACGGAGCGAGCGGCGGCGTGGGCATTGCCGCCGTGCAATTTGCGCATGCGCTGGGAATGCGCGTAATCGGAACGGCGGGCACAGATCGCGGACGCGAACTGGTGACGCGCGAAGGCGCGGACTTTGTGTTGGATCACAAAGCGCCGGATTTCGCCGCGCAAATCGCGAAGATTACCGACGGTCACGGCCCGGACATCATCATCGAAATGCTCGCGAATATTAATTTGGGAAATGATTTGAAAATGTTGGCGTCGCACGGACGTGTAGTAGTCGTTGGAAGCCGGGGCGACGTGCAAATTACTCCACGGGATTTAATGCAGCGCGAAGGCGCAATTTATGCGGTGATGTTGTGGAATGTGCCGGCGGAAGAAATGTCGCAAATTCACGCGGCGATCCACGCCGGAATGACCAATGAAAGTTTGAATCCAGTGGTCGGCAAAGAATTGCCGCTGGCCGATGCCGTGCAGGCGCACAAGGAAGTGATGGAACCGGGAGCTTACGGAAAAATTGTGTTGATTCCGTAGTAGCACCGACACTCTTGTCGGCGTAGATTTGTTCGTCATGAAAATAAAGCCCACCGACAGGAGTGTCGGTGCTACAAGAACGCCGACGCTCGGTTGACTTTCAGCGTGTGGCGATACACTTCGCAACCGTTGACACCCCAATTCTGACCTCTATAATAGTCATGCTCAAGTAGCCCGGCGCCCGGCATAGACCCCCACCCGTGCCAGCCCACGGGAAGTTTTCAGTCCGGATTCCAATGAAGACGCGCACATAGAGACCTGAACCGTGGCCACCTTAACCAACCTCCTATCGAGCCTCTCGTCGCACGTCGCCGCAATTCTCTGGCTACTCCAGAATCCATTTTCGGAATATTGGCACCGGCAAACGGACCCGCACACCAATCCATTCCGCGGAATGTATCAACTGAATGGATTCGATCTCGCCATAATGATTCCGTATTTTATTGTGCTGGTGGTGCTGGCGCTTTACGGGATGCACCGCTACGTGCTGGTCTACAACTATTACAAGTACCGCAAAAATGTGCCGGGCCCGCCGCCGCCAGTTACGGAATGGCCGCGAGTGACGGTGCAGCTTCCGATTTATAACGAGCGCTACGTGATCGAGCGCCTGGTCGAAGCAGTCTCGCATTTCGATTATCCGCCCGAGCTTCTGGACGTGCAGGTGCTGGACGATTCGACCGACGAAACTTGCGCCATCGCGCGCGCGTGCGTGGAACGCTTTCAGGCGCTGGGCATGCCCATTTCCTATATGCATCGCAACAATCGCGAAGGTTACAAGGCGGGCGCGCTTGCAGAAGGATTGAAAGTCTGCGAAGGGCGAATACGTCGCAATTTTCGACGCCGACTTTATTCCGCCGCCGGATTTTCTGCGCCGCACGCTGCCGTATTTCACGAATAAAGAAATTGCGATGGTGCAGACGCGCTGGACGTATCTGAACGCGGATTATTCGCTGCTCACGCAAGTGGAACATATTCTGCTGGACGGCCATTTTGTGATTGAGCATGGCGCGCGTTCGCGTCGCGGATCGTTTTTCAATTTCAATGGCACCGCGGGCGTGTGGCGGCGCACCGCAATTGATGACGCCGGCGGCTGGCAGCACGACACGCTCACCGAGGACACCGATCTTTCCTATCGCGCACAAATGAAGGGCTGGCAATTCCTCTATTTGCCGGATATCGAATGCGCTTCCGAGTTGCCCGTCGAAATGAATGCCTTCAAATCGCAGCAAGCGCGCTGGGCCAAGGGTTTGATGCAGACGGCGAAGAAAATTCTGCCGCGCGTGATGCGTTCTGATGAGCCGATTGCATGTGAAAGCGGAAGCGTTTTTCCATCTCACCGCGAACATCAGCTATCCGTTGATGGTTGTTCTTTCCACGATGCTTCTGCCCGCGATGATCGTGCGTTTTTATCAGGGCACATTTCAGATGCTGGTAATCGACCTGCCGCTCTTCCTCGCGTCGACATGTTCGATTTCAAGTTTTTATCTGGTGGCGCAGCGCAACTTGCATCCGAAATCATGGAAGAAAACATTTTTGTATATGCCGTTTGTGATGGCCATCGGTATCGGCATTTCCATTCGCAATGCGGTGGCGGTGATGGAAGCGCTGTGGGGAAAGAAATCTGAATTTGTGCGCACGCCGAAATACAACATGGCGGCCGCCCGCGTCACTCTCGTGAATGTTCCGGGCCATGATGTTGTTGTGGAAGAAGCGAAAGTTTCCGGAGCCGCAAAGAATCAGAAGGGAAGCTGGTCGATACTTTCTTATCGCAATCGCGGCGGCTGGCTGCCGTACGCCGAAGTTGGTCTGGGACTTTATTTCGCCGCCACTGTTTTCTACGCCTTCAAGAACGAAAATTACGCGACAATTCCATTCCTGCTGCTCTTTGTTTGGGGATACTTGTACACGGGAATCATGTCGCTCGGTCAGGCCTACTTTGAACGCCTGCGTTTTGGATCGCTGCCCGTTCCGCCGGAACCTCGTCCTGCGGCCAGCGGTGCGCCGGGATTCTGACGCACGCTCAGAGTGCTGGTACCACTCGCCGATTCTTCGTTTTTTCTGGAAGTTTTTTCCGTTCCAATCGTAATAAATCCTAGCAGATAGTTTCAGGCGACGCCGCGACGGTCGGCCGCGCCTTGGAGAGGGGAACAATATGCCTTCATTTAGTTTTTGTCATCGGACGTCCGTCATTTTATGCGTTATTTCGTTTGCATTGCTTTTCGCAGCCACCGCGGCTTCAACGCATTCATTGTTTCGCGGAAGCCAGCAGAAAAGCGCTCCACCTGCGACGCCGAGCCGAGATCTAGAATTCGCGGTTCGGGGAGACATGTTCGCGGGCATGGCCGGAGATACTCAGGCATTCGATCGCGCGATGAAAGCCTGTGAATCGGCGCTAGCCGCAGATCCAAAGAATGCGGCCGCGCTGGTTTGGCACGCGACCGGAATGTATTTCCGATCGAGTCTGGCGTTTCGCTCAGGCGACGTGGCCAGTGGCAATTCGCTTCGCGAACAAGCACGAAAAGAGATGGACGAGGGTGTTGCGCTTCGGCCAAGCAGCGTGGATATTCTGATTCCGCGCGCTACCGTACTGCAAATGCAAGCTGCGCATACTCCGGACGCGGACATTGCGAAACGCGTGTGGCAGCGTTCTACCGATGATTTTGAAAAAGCTCTTCAGTTGCAAGCCGAGACGTTTGATAAATTGCCTGTCCACTCGCGAGGAGAACTGTTGGGCGGTTTGGCTGAAGGCTATGCCGGACTGGGAGATTCGACGAAAGCGCGTGTGTACCTCACGCGGTTGACGAAAGAAATGCCCGACACACCGTATGCACAAAAAGCCAAGACGCTGTTGGCCGGAGAATCGCTTCCGCGTCCGCTGGGAGTAACGTGCATCGGCTGCCACGTCGATTACAAAAAGTAGCGCGCGAATTCTTTCAGCGCCCCGGCCGTTCCGTAACAGGTTTTTCGCCCGTTCCCGGTAAACGAGACTTCGCGCCGCCTGCGGATTCGCCCGCGAGCAATTCGTTCACGCCGGCATACGCGTAAATTGTTGGCGCTTTATTTGCGGGCAGACCGCCGGTATCCGCGGTGGGCCCATAATTACTGTGCAGTGCGTAGCCCAGCATGCGAATCATCGCCATTAGCTGGCCGCGATGATGCGACGTGTGCGAGATGCGGCGCGTCATCACCCATGCACGCGAACGATCCACGCCAAAGAAGGAAACAATTTCTTCCCACCACGGTTCGCGTTTTTCGCGCAGCACGGCCAGCCGCTTGGCGCTGTCCTCCGCATATTGCTTGATAAATTCCAAACGCGTTTCCTGTTTCGGCAGTGGCAGCGCGCTCACATCAATTCCCAGCATCGTGCGAAACCATCCATCCTCGCCGACGCATTGATGAACCATTTGCTCGTGGACGCTGCGGCCGCGAGGATCGTCGGCGCGCGGACGCACGGGCAAATCCGCGTCGGCAAATTCGCTCCAGACGCTCAAAACTTTCAGGCGTTCCGTTTCGTATGTTTCGATCAGGAAATCGTAAGTCATTTTCGTGACCTCTTCTTCCGCGCGCGAGTTTTCATCACTTTCTTTTTTCGCGCCACACTGCTTTTCTTTAATGAGCCCGCCGCCAGTTCCGTCTGCAGTTTCCTCGACAAATTCGCAAATACCATTTCGTACGATTTGCTCACCAGCCGCAAAACTTCGCTTCGCGGCAGCGAGCGTTCAGTTTCAATCGCAATCCATTTTGCGCGCTCCAGATACGGCGCGGGAATTATTCCTTGCCGCTCAATTAATTCCGGGAATTCCTCGGGATCGGCTTTTACGGTGAGCCAAACGCGCGCGGGTTCCAGCGGCACTCCTGCGAACATTTTGCCGCCGACTTTAAAAAGCAAATCATTGCCCCACTGAATTTGTTCGGTGGTGTAGGGATGCGAAAGACAATGCTGTCTGATCCACTCGATATCCATTCTCGTACGCTACCGCAAAAAAATATGCGAGTCGAGAGTTGCCTCCCGACTCGCACATTAATTGTCTTATCTAAATTAATTCTACTTCGTGGCCGGCTTCGCCGCTGGTTTTGCCGCTGGCTTCATCGCAGGCGCTGTTGCCGCCGGCTTCGGACGCGGAACTGCGTTCGCTCCGGGTCCGGGTTCAGGTCGTGGCTCCGGCATTTCCGCTTTCGCGAATCGCGGAACCATTTCGTCCGCCATCGCCATCGCGTAAACCGCCGACGCAATTTCCACGGCGCCTTCACGCACGTCATTTTCGTAAATGCGTTCATACGTGTCGTAGTTCGTGTGATGCGTGAACGAGTTGTAGTCGAATCCATCCTGATTCAGGCCGATGCCCGGCAGCCCGGCATTATTAAATGACGTGCTGTCGGTTCCGCCGGTCTGGCGGCTATTGCTCGTGCTGACGCCACTGAATCCCCAATCCGCGAATGGCATCATCATGGGACGAAGCATATCGCCCGCGCCCTGCGGCCCGAAAATACCAGCGCCGCGCGGTTTGCCGGTTCCGGAGTCGATGTTGAAATAGCAATCCAGCTTCGCGAATTCCGGTTTCGGATCTTCCGCGGTGCCGAAGTGCTGCTTCACATAATTCAACGAGCCGAGCAGCCCTTCTTCTTCGCCGCTCCAAAGAGCTACGCGAATTGTGCGCCGCGGTTTCACGCCGAGCGACTGCAAAATGCGGATTGCTTCGAGCATCATGCTCGAGCCGATTCCGTTGTCGGTCGCGCCGGTTGCGTCATGCCATGAATCGTAGTGGCCGCCGAGCATCACAACTTCGTCGGCCTTATCCGTGCCGGGAATTTCTCCAATTGCGTTGTAGGAAGTTTTCCCTTCCGGATAAATCTTGTTCTGAATGTTGATTTTCAACGTGACCGGCAATTTATCATCGTTGATGATTCGCGTAAATTCGTCCGTAGTCTTCATTGCGCATCACTAGCGTCGGAACAACGCGCGTGATGTCGTAATAATTTGCTTGCTGCGCGATGATCAATCCGTACGCGCGGCCTGCATCATTAATGCGAACTGCCGCGTGGTTATCGACGAGGAAATTATCCACGGCGCGCGCAACTTCCTGCGCCGTCAATTTTCCGTCCGGTGGTGCGGCTGCTCCGCGGCCCGCGCCGCCTCCTGCTCCGCCACGCCCACGTCCGGCATTTGGGCTGTTCGGATCGTATTGATCCTTCCATTGTTGTTCGGTGCGGCGCAACGGCGCCGGATAGCAATTCTCCGGAATTTCCACGTGCCTGCCGACCATCACGATGTGTCCGGCAACTTTCGACCTCATCGAATTTAGATATGCGTCCAGCTCTTCCTTCGTCGGCATCACTCCGGCAACCGGCGCTGGTGCGGCGGGCTTCGGTGGCGCTGCCCAATCTGTTTCTTCGCATGTAGGAGGAGGTGCGCCGCCAACTGCTCCGCGTCCGCCGCCAGCTCCTCCGCGTCCCGCTGCTGGTCCGCCAACTCCACCAAGTCCCGGCGGCATCAGAATTACAACTGACGAGGTGACAACGCCGTTCGTGCTGGGCGTCCATGCGAGCGGCTTCACCATCACTTGTCCGTGAAACGGTGCTACCGCGTCTGCTTGCAGCAAAAGATTATCCCAGCCCGGCGCCGGTGTTGCTGCGCTTGGCGGTTGGAACGTCCACGGTTCCAGATGAACGTTCTTCAATCCCCATGACTTCATCGTGCCCACGGCCCAATCATCAGCCGCCTTCAATCCGGGAGTTCCCGTCACGCGCGGCCCGTGTACGTCGGCCACTTCGTGAATGATCCACATAATTTTGGAATTATTTGTTTCTTCTGCTTTTATTTTCGCGTACATATCCGCCATGCTTGGCGCCTGCGCCGTCAGCGGCATTGCTGCCAGAAGACACAGCGCAACCGCGGCTGCGTACAACTTCACTTTCGACATGTTTCCTCCTGAGTCTGTTAATGCGCGCCCATTCTATCCATTTTTCACAGGAATTGTCTTAATTTTGCGGGGAATTGCTTGTTGAAAATTGCGGGGTTGTGGGTCGCGGAAAATTCTACCGAACTGGCGCGCCGAAAGCGTCTGCCTCTTGTCCAATTGCAAAACGGATCGTTCCGGATTGATCGGTGTAAAAATATCGCGCTTCGGTCTGGTGCGCTTTTGCAGGATGCGCGGTAATTGTGTATCCAGAGCCGCCGTCTCCGCGAACGTAAGTGTAGATGTACCCGTCTTTCGTTCCGCTTTCCAAACTTGAATCGATTAGATCGGCGGCGGTGCTGCTGATGCCTCCGTTCGGCCCCTTCTGCAAATCGCTTATCGCCGCTGGATACTGCGTGAAGGTACTCGAGTATTCCGCGCAAGCCATGTTCAGCATTTTCAGCGTGCCGATTGCAGACATTTCTTTTTCAGCGCCGCCTGCGCGTAGCAGACTGGGAACGGTAATCGCCACGATCATTAGAATCATGGCGCCGATGATGCCTATTTTAATTGTCGGGAAACTGTTACTCGTAAATTGCATTCGATGTGCTCCGTTGGAGAGCCGTCACAAGCGAGTAACTTTCTATGGAAATAATACGCTGGGCGTGACCGCTGGTGATATAGAGCTTCGATACCAAAGATTTCTTACCGAAGTATTGGTAGTACTGGGCCATTGGTACTGCGCCAGAGCGGCACCCTGCGACTGACGCTGTGCGGAAGGCCCCCGGATTCCAATATTCACAGTCGTTTATTGTGGGGTAAAATATCCATCTAGAGATACTCCACAAAATGAGATCGCGCCTCGCATTTGTTCTGGGGATGATCGGGCTTTCTTTGACCATGTTTTCCGCGCCTGCTCGCTCGTGCCAAGTTGTTTGCGTTATCTACGGCACCTCGAGTACACGCGGAGTCCTGATAGATAACGGCGATCACGGCTGGCCTTCGCTGCCCATCGCGAAGGCCAAGATTGTTGTTCGTGATGCCTCCCCATTTGCAACTGGCCCCGAAGTATATTGCGCGCGCAAAGGACCCGTCGTGCTGACCACTTCTACCGACAAGCACGGCAACTTTAATCTCAAAGGGATCCATCCCGGAAAGTATTTCATCACGTACATGGACGCCCAAAAGGGCCAGTCGTTCCTAGTCGAAATCGGCCCTTCCGAAGGTTCAAATAAAAGGCTGCGGCTTTCACTGTTCAGCCCCGGCGGTGAGTGTTATGCGGTAGACGTTGAACGCAATGTGACGATTCCCGATTGGGGTGGGCTCAGCCCATCAAAGATAACTATTGAGCGAGCCCGCGTACCGAAATATTGAATGCCAATTCCGCTTTGCCTGCCGATTCGCTAGAATGCCGTGTCCCACCAACTTGAGGCCCAAATGAATCGATCCGAATCTCTAATGTTGAAACGCTTTGCGCCGCGTGCCGGAGTTACAGCTGCGATCTTGATGTGTGCGACTGTTGCGCTGCTGATGTCTGCGCCATCCGCCCACGCACAATTCCGTCAGCGCGAACCGAACAGCGAATACGCCGCGCGACGTGCGCGTCTGCGCGCGCAAGTGGACGCGCCCATTGTGATTTTCGGTTTTACCGGCAAGGAAAGCGCCAGTGAAGCCTATGTGTTTAATCAGGAAAACAATTTCTATTATCTGACGGGTCACAACGAAGAAGGCGCGGCGCTTTTGTTAGTTCCCGATGGCGCAGAAGCGAAAGGCTGGAGCGGGCCCAAGGAAATATTTTATTTGCCCGCGCGCAATCCTGCCACGGAGCGCTGGAATGGTCCGCGGATCGGGCCGGACGATCCCGGCGTGCAGGAAAAAGTTGGTTTCAGCGAAGTACGGAATTTCTCGAAACTAACCATGGATCTGCTGCAACTCACAAAAAACTATCCAACCTTATATACGCTGCTGCCGCATGCGGGCGACGCCGGATATCCTCATCTTCAGAATTGGCAGAGTTGGCTGAACAAAACTGTTCCAGCCGCCAAGCTCGTACAGATCGAATCGCAAATCGGCGCGCTGCGGCAAATTAAATCCGCCGGCGAAATTGCTTTGCTCACCCGCGCGATTGATCTTTCTGTGGATGCGCAACTCGACGCGATGCGCAACATGCGTCCCGGAATGATGGAATATCAAATTGCCGCGCGCATGGTGAAAATCCATCAGGAAGGTGGCTGTGAAACGGAAGCGTATTCTCCGATTGTCGGCTCCGGATTTAATTCCACCGTGCTGCATTACGACAAAGTCGGCGCGAAAATCGAAGATGGCGACGTCGTGGTGCTCGACGTCGGTGGACAATATTCAGGATATACCGCGGACATCACGCGCACTCTTCCTGCGAATGGAAGATTCACCGCACGCCAGCGCGAAATTTACGACATCGTGTACGGCGCGCAACAAGCGGCGCTTGACGCGCTGAAGCCTGGCACTCGCCTCACTCGAACTACGGACGGAAAAAATCTGTTCCAGATTTCCTACGACTACATCAACACGCATGGCAAGGATTTGCACGGCCAGCCGCTCGGCCGATATTTTATTCACGGCTTGGGCCACCACATCGGTCTGGATGTTCACGACGCAGGCGATCCCGGCGCGGTTCTTGTGCCCGGAATGGTCGTCACCATCGAGCCGGGCATTTACATTCCAGAAGAAAAAATCGGCGTGCGCATTGAAGACGACGTGCTCATCACGCCGACCGGATTTGTCTTACTGACGCAACGATTGCCGCGTTCTGCCGATGAAATTGAAAAAGTTATGGCGGAAGGGAAGAAGACGCGCGCGGCGAATGGAAATCCGGGCGTCAGTCCTGCGGCGTCGGGTTCATCGCAAAACTGATCCTGGAATGAAGAGGCCCCGAAATGAAATTTGCGCGCGTAATTCTGTTCACCGGCCAGATGGAAAAGATGAGCAAGTTCTACGGAGAGGTGCTTGGCCTGGAAGTGATCTCCGAGGAAAAAGGCTGGCGGGAGTTCGCGGCAGGCGGCGCGCAGATCGCGCTGCATTCTGGTCCGTCATCGCCGGGCCGCAAGGGACCAAAGCTGGTGTTTCACGCGAAGGATGTCCCTGCTCTGCGTAAAACTTTGGTGGCGCGCGGCGCAAAATTCGGTGAGGTCCGGCAAGGGCCAATGTTTTGTTTGTGCGACGGCAAGGATCCGGACGGAAATCCGATCCAACTGTCGAATCGTTGAAACTTTAATTGGGACACTTCGGAGAAACTGGTAACTAACCTTGCAGTATAGCGCGCGTCTAGAGCCTTCTATGTCGTTCAGATCGGTTACCGCAAAGAGCGTAGTCCTGCGAATGCTGGGCGTGATGGCCGTCGTGGGAGCTGCCCTCGTTTCAATAAGCCTAACGAATGAATCTCTTACTCGTGCTCAGTCACCCCGGAGTGCGGCACCGGAGAACTGGCGCCTGGCCGACGAATCCGCTGGGATTGACGGGATTACTCAGACCCTAGTTTCTGCGTTCGATCACGTCGACATTGTCCTGTTAGGCGAGGTGCACTGGCAGAAACTGGATTCCGACCTGCGGATCGCTCTTGTCCGACAACCCGACTTCGCGAAGAAGGTGCGATCCATCTTGGTGGAGTTCGCCAGCACCGCGGAGCAGTCGACGCTGGACCGATACATTCGAGGAGAGAACGTACCACGAGCCCAGTTGGAGCAAGTCTGGAAGAACACAAGCTCGGCGGCTAACGGAGTTTGGGATTCTCCGATTTACGCCGAGTTTTTCGCGGCTGTCCGCGACGTGAATTTGAAGCTGCCTGCCGATGCGCGCATCCGCGTACTCGGGGGCGATCCGCCAGCGGGCGCGGCGGGGGCCGCAATGTCGCGCGACGCGTCGGCGATCTCCGTTCTGAAGGAGCAAGTGCTCCAGAAACACGGCAAAGCCCTGGTCATCTATGGAGCCGCGCATTTTTATCGGACCAGAGATTACGCGGACGACATTGGAATCGCGACGGCCCTGGAAAAGGAATACCGAGGCAGGACGTTGGCGGTAATTCCCGTGGGCTACAAACTCGAGCCTCCCCCTGGGGTCACGTTGCGGATTTATCCCGACTATAAGAAGTTCGACGGAGCACTGAAGACGCAGGTGCGTCCAGTGCTGGTGCCGCTGCAACGAGCGCCGTTTGCGGAATTCACGGCGGAGGAGTTTGCCCCCCAGCTTTTTACCTGCCTCGGCGGCTGCAGGAGTGTATTCCAGGGCAGTAAGCTTACTCTGGGACAGATGGCGGATGCGGTCGTTTATGTTGGCGCTGGCGTGACCACGGAAGCGAAGCCTGATCGCTAGTGAATGGTTGGCAAACCGGGTTCCGAACTACGACCCAGAAACTTGCCGCGTTGACCGCGTTTGCGAAGGGCCGCTATAATAGCCGCTCACGTTACGTGGATGAATTCAGCGATTGAGGCGCTTTAGGAATTGCAGGGTCAGCTTGCCCGCCGTTGAATCCGAAAACATTGGCCGAATCCGTTAGCATCAGGAGCTTGAAAAATGATTAAGGCGACTCAACTGCGCCCCGGAATGATTATTGTCCACGACGGACAACTTTATACAGTCTTCAGCGTTGATCACCGCACGCCCGGAAACAAGCGCGCCGCAATGGCCACGAAGATGCGGAACCTGAAAACCGGCACGATTATTGACTACCGGTTCCGCGCGGAAGAATTTCTGGAACGCGCCATCGTGGACGAGATTGAGTATCAATATATGTACTCCGATCCCGAAGGCCACCACTTCATGAACACTCAGGACTACGAGCAGATGACGCTCACGCCCGAAATTGTTGGCGAAGCGGCCTACTATTTAATTGGCGACATGAACATTCACGTGGAATTTTACGAAAATAAGCCAATCGGCGTCGCGCTGCCGGATACAGTTGACCTGAAAGTTGTGGACACCGAGCCGACTCTACAAAAAGCCACGGCCAGCGCGGTGATGAAGCCCGCCAAACTCGAAACCGGTTTGACGATCAACGTGCCACCATTCATCAATAACGGCGACAAAATTAAAGTGGATACGACGGAAGCGCGCTATATTCAACGCGCGTAAGGATTAATTTTCGGTGCGAACTATCCCCGGTTTCAGGATAGGAGCGGCGCGGGGGTCATAAGTGCTTCACGCATGCCCGGCGCGGTCTGCAGCATTTCTTCAAATTCATTTACCAGACGCAAATCCCACCATCCGCGCCGGCATTCTTCGCGTAAAATCGCGAACGCTTTTTCCACGGATAGCGCCGCGCGATAAGGGCGGTTCGTCGTTAGCGCGTCGAACACATCCACAATTTGCATGATGCGCGCGGTAATTGGAATTTTGTCGCCGCTCAATTTATCCGGATACCCTGTTCCGTCCTGATGCTCGTGATGATGGCGGATAATCGGCAGCACCATGCGGAATGATTTCAGCGGCGCGCAAATTCGTTCGCCCACCACTGGATGCGATTCCATAATTTCACGTTCTTCGGCCAGAAGCGGTCCCGGCTTTAGTAAAATATGTTCCGGCACGGAAACTTTTCCGATGTCGTGAACAATTCCCGCGCGGCGCAGCGCAATTTGCTGGTCCTCTGGTAACGCAAGACGAGCAGCGAGCGCGCTTGAATATCGCGAAAGACGATCGCAGTGACCTTCGGTGTACGGATCCTTTGCTTCGATGCTGCGCGCCAGCATGAAGAGCACACTTTCTGCACTTTCCAACTCGTCCGTAAAACGCTTCACTTTCAGAAGAGAGCGCACGCGCGCCAGTAACTCATCGCGATTCAGCGGCTTGCTGATGAAATCGTCCGCGCCGCTTTCAATTCCTTCCACTCGGCTTTCCGGATTCGCAAGTCCGGTAATCAGAACCACGGGAATTAACCGAGTTTCTGCTTGGGATTTAATATGGCGGCAAACGGAAAACCCGCTGCGCCCCGGCATCAGTACGTCCAACAAAACAAGATCAACTTGATGTTCCTGAAGTGCTGCCACCGCCGCGTCGCCATCACCCACGGCCACGACGTTGTATCCCTGCGCGCGCAACATATATTCCAGTGCCGTGCGCACGTCGGGGTTATCGTCGGCCAGAAGGATTGTCAGCGGCGTCTCTGAAAACGGCAAAAATTCCTCCACTCCGCGGAACAGTTTGAAACTCGGACAAGCCGCGTACAGCGGCCAGTACTGACAGAAAAGGCTAGGGCAGGGACGCCTACCGTAGCAATGCCGGCTAAGAGTGTCAAGAGAAACTATGTAGAAAAGGGCACTCTGCTAGGCGAAAACTCGGGCGAAGATCGCGTCCACCGCGTGCAGTTGCCGCTTCAAACTAAACGCGTGTGCAATCTTTTCAGCGCTCAAATGTCGCGTGATGCGCTCGTCCCCGGCGACGCGCTCGCGGAAAGTTGCGCCGCCTTCCCACGCCGCCATCGCGTGTGACTGCACCCATTTGTACGCCTCATCGCGCGGTGCGCCCGCTTCCACCAAATCCAGCAGAAGTTGGCCGGAAAAAACCAGCCCGCCCGTGAATTCCAAATTGTAAATCATGCGTTCCGGGAAAACTCTCATGCCGGAAACAATTTCCGTCATTTTCGCGAGCATGTAGTCCACCAGAATCGTCGAGTCCGGCAGAATAATTCGCTCCACAGAGCTATGGGAAATATCTCGTTCGTGCCACAGCGCAACATCCTCCAGCGCGGCCATGCTGTTGGACCGCACCACGCGCGCCAGCCCGCAAATTTGTTCGCAAGCCACGGGATTCCGTTTGTGCGGCATCGCCGAACTGCCGCGTTGCTCGCCGCCGAATGGCTCTTCGGCTTCACGGACTTCCGTGCGCTGCAGATGCCGAATTTCCATCGCGATTTTTTCCAGCGTCGCAGCAATAATCGCCAGCGTGGAAACGTACTGCGCGTGACGATCGCGTTGAATCACCTGCGTGGTGATGGGATCTACGACCAGTCCCAGCCGCGCGCAAATCTTTTCTTCAATTTCCGCGCCCAAATGCGCCGCATTCCCAACCGCGCCGGAAACTTTTCCGACTGCCATTTGCGTTGCCGCCGCGCGGAACCGTTCCTGATTGCGCCGATTTTCCGCGAACCAGTTGGCCACCTTCAGTCCAAATGTAATTGGCTCGGCATGCATGCCGTGCGTGCGTCCAATCTGAATGGTGTGCTGGAATTCGTGCGCGCGTTTGTTCAGCACTTCGCCGAATTTCGCCAGCGCCGCTTCAATTAAATTTGACGCGTCACGAAGCTGCAGCGCCTGCGCGGTATCCACCACGTCATTGGAAGTCAGTCCGTGATGCAGCCAGCGCGCCGCGGCGGGATCACCGATTGATTCGGTCACGTTCATGGTGAACGCGATCACGTCATGCTTCACGCGCAATTCAATTTCATGAATGCGCGGCACATCAACATTCGCGCGCTCCCGAATAATTTTCGCCGCATCTTTCGGAACCTGGCCGGCATCGGCCAGCGTTTCCGTGGCGGCAATTTCCACGTCCAGCCACTTCTGGAAGCGATTCGCATCGCTCCAAACGCGGCCCATTTCTTCTCGAGTGTAACGATGGATCAAGACGCGCTCCTCAGCATCAGCTGGGTTTCAACGGCTCCAGCCTTATCAAGACGTTCAAATGTATGGGGAAATTCCCTGTTCCATGATACCCGAATTGGCCGTGCGGAGCGAAATGGATAGTCCGCACGCAGAGGAACAATCCCCATCGCTGCTGCGTCAAAGCAGGTAATCTAGCAGGCAATATATTCGCCAAATCGCACCTAACCGCAAGAGGGGTACCCCGGTCTAATGATTCGGATGGATGTGGGAGACGCGGAAAATGTGGCGCTGGCACTTAGCGGCGACCAGGACGCATTTCGCGTTCTCGTCGAGCGCCACAGCCGAACTTTGTTCCGACTCGCCCACCGAATGACCGGCAACGAGCAGGACGCCGAAGAAGTGGTGCAGGAAGCGATGCTCAGGGCGTATCGCCGGCTGGACAAGTTTGAATCGCGCGCAAATTTTGGAACGTGGCTTTACCGCATCGCCGTGAACTGCTCGTTGGACTTGATGCGCAAACGGCGGCCGGAAAATAAGAATCGGCAGTTAGCGAAAGGCGACGAATCGGAAATGCAGGATCCGCTCGACACCGCAGTGAGCAACGAGCCCGGCCCGGACCGACTGGCGCTGAGCGGCGAGTTGGGCGAGCAAGTGAAAGTGGCGATGATGGCGCTGAGTCCTGTGGAGCGCACCGCGTTTGTGATGCGCCACTTTGAAGGCAACTCGATTGAAGAAATTGGCGAGACCCTCGGCCTCGGCGCTGGCGCAACAAAGAACAGCGTGTTCCGCGCGGTGCAGAAATTGCGCAAGCATCTCGAGCCGCTGGTCGGACACGGCCACGCCAGAAGCGCAAGCGGAGAAACTTAGTTGCAAGCAAATGATTTGTAACAAGGTTTGTAACAGGGCACGGCTTCAGCCGTGCCGTCACGGGCAGAGAGAAGGGGTTTTAACCTCTGAGGTCGGCACGGTGGCATATCCAAGAATTTGCGAGATAGGTCCGAGACACATTTAGTTGGAAGCAAACGGAGAGCGAGCGAAACGCGATGAAGTATACCGGCGGACATTTAAACGAAGAACAGTTGCTGGATTATCGCTACGGCGATTTGCCCGAAGCGAAACAGACGATCGAGCAGCACTTGCACGAGTGCGGGCAGTGCCACGCGTCATACGAATCATTGAAGAGCGTGCTCGCGATGGTCGAATCGCTTCCCGTGCCGGAGCCGGGTCCATATTTTGAAACACAAATGTGGAACAAGATTGCTCCGAAGCTCCAGCGTCCGGGATTTGATTGGAGCAAGCTGACCGCGTTGACCTCTCCGAAACACTTGGTGGCTTACGGCGCAGTGGCTGCGATGCTTGTTGCTGCATTTTTTGCGGGCCGGAGTTCGCTAACGCCGAAAGTTGTTACAACGAACACGCCGCAAGTTGCCGACAATACGACTACGAACACTCCCGGCCAGGTGCGCGAAAGAATTCTTCTCGTCGCCGTTGGCGATCACCTCGACCGCGCGCAATCCGTGCTGTTGGAAATTTCAAACGCGGAAACCGGCGGCGCGGGCGGTAATCGAAACAGCGAAGTGGATATTTCACAGCAGCAGGAACGCGCGCAGGAAATGTTGATCTCCAATCGGCTCTATCGCCAGACGGCGGAACATTCCGGTGATAACGCCGTGGCCAGCGTGCTGGACGAACTCGAGCCGGTGCTTCTGGAAATTGCGCACAGCCCCTCAAAAGTTTCCAGCTCCGAACTTGAAGAATTGCAACGCGGAATTGAATCGCGCGGATTGATGTTGAAGATTCGCGTGCTGGATTCAACCGTGCGTAACAAAGAAAAGCCTGCGACGCAGCATTCCGCGACGCGCGGCAGTTGAGAATTAGCGCCGAAAATTTGAACTACTCCAAGAAAGAAGGAAGGGTCATGCAAAGCTCGAAAGAAAATGTTCTACGCAAGGGAATTGGATTTGTTCTGGTGGCGGTTGCCACACTCGCGCTGACGTTCTCACTACCGGTGCGCGCGCAGGATCAAGGGCAAGGCCAGTCGCAGAGCAAATCGCAGGGGCCGGCGAAATCCAAGACACAGGGAAGCGGCGCCGCCGAAAAATCAAAGGACAAAACGAAAGATTCCGACGACAGCTTCAGCTACGGCAAAAGTTACAGCGATAACTACAGCTACAGCCAGGGCCAGGCGCTCGACGAAATGACGACAAAGCTGAACCAGGCGTATGCGCTCGCAGATCAGGCGCAGGCAATGTCGTTCAATTATGACGCGTCCACTTACGAGAATTTGGCGAAAGAGATTGCTCTCGAAACTAAACTCAATTTTGATAAAGACATTAATTTGAATCTTCAGTACGCCATGGATCTCAAAGGTCTCGGCGGCAATCTTTTCGGCCAGCAGGACAGCAAAGATCGCGAACGCGATATGGAACGCGCCCGCGGCGATCGCGAGTCCGCTCTCTATAGCGCCGGTTCGCAAGCGCTCGATCAGGGCAAGTGGCAGG
Organism: uncultured Acidobacteriota bacterium; assembly: GCA_963778235.1. Taxonomy (GTDB): domain Bacteria; phylum Acidobacteriota; class Terriglobia; order Acidiferrales; family UBA7541; genus DASTCZ01. Next base: position 143,982 of record CAVZTQ010000003.1, read on the forward strand.
TAGCGGCGGACAGATTTGATCAGGTGATTGAAATGAAGCAGAAGCGCGCCGACGCCGGCATGTTCTGGAAAGCATATTGCCAAAACAAGCTGGGCCAACGTACCGAGGCGCTCGCCACATTGACGGCGATGGAAAAGGAGTACCCGAAAAGCCGTTGGCTGGATGACGCGAAAAAACTTGAAGTAGAAGTGAAACAGCTTTCCGGGCGGCCGGTATCTCCGGACGCGGAGAGCGACTGCGAATTGAAACTGCTGGCGCTGAATGGTTTGCAACAGGCCGATCCGGCAAAAGCTGTGCCTCTGCTGGTAAACATGATGCACAACACGGAATGCGTAAAGCTTCGCAGTCAGGCTTTGTTTGTTCTGGCTCAATCCAATTCTCCGGAAGCGCGCGAAGCGATCACGAAGATGGCGCGCGGCGAAGGCGTAAATCCTCTTGTGCAAGAGAGAGCAATTCAGGCGTTGGGAATGTATCGCGCGGAATCCGGGCGCGAAGTTCTCGCGCAGATTTATGCTTCGTCAACAGATACCGACGTGAAGAAATCGATCCTGCGCGCACTGATGATGTCCGGGGATAAGGCCAGGATTTTTGCGGCGGCGAAATCCGAAAAAGATCCCGATCTTCGCAGTGACGCAATTCGCCAGCTTGGCATGATGAATGACCGCGAGGATATCTGGCAGCTCTATCAAAGCGAAACTTCCGTCGACGTGAAGAAAGTAATTCTGAGTTCGATGTGGCAATCAGGCGATGTGGATCGCGTCAGCCAGCTCGCCATGAACGAAAAAGATCCCACGCTGAAAATAGCTGCCATCAATGCGCTCGGCATGATGGATCGCCGAAGTGCCACGAAGGGCACAGATACGCTGCTTTCGATTTACGCATCGGACGCGAATCCCGACGTCCGCAAGAAAATAATCAGCGCGCTCTTTAATTCAAATGACGCGAAGTCGCTCGTCTCACTCGCGCGCAAAGAATCCGATCCGGAGTTGAAGAAGAAAATTGTGTCCGACCTTTCCAATATGAAGTCACCGGACGCGACGGCCTACCTGCTGGAGCTGTTGAACAAGTAACGCGAAGTGTTTGGCAGCACCGTATTGAAAATCGAATACTAGAAAACAAATGGAGCGGCGATGAAAACGATTCGACGAACGGCAGTGATAACGATGGCGATTCTGTGCTCGACGATGATGGCCGGATTTACAAACGCGCAATCAACAAGCAACACCAATGACGACGAAATGAAAATGATGGCGCTCGACGGCCTCCGCGGAGCCGACGCCTCGGTCGCGGTGCCGCAACTGGAAAAAGTTCTGGCCGGCAATAGTTCTGATGCCTTGAAGAAGCGAGCGCTTTCGATACTCGCGCACGAAGATACGCCGCAGGCCCGCGAAGTTGTGGCGCGTTTCGCCAAATCGCAATCGAATCCTGCGCTGCAGGCCGAAGCGATCCGTCAGCTCGGCGTCACCGGCAATGCCGATGCGCTGAAAACTCTTTCCGATATTTACGCGTCGTCCACAGATCCATCCATCAAGAAATCCATTCTGCGTTCGTTCATGGTTGCCGGCGATAAGCAGCGCCTTCTCGCCGCCGCGCAATCTGAAAAAGATTCCAGTCTGCGCATTGAAGCGATTCGGCTGCTCGGCTCTATGGGTTCGCGCGACGCCCTGATTCAACTTTACAAAGCGGAATCATCCGACGACGGCAAAATTCAAATTCTCCGCGGCTTGATGACCAGCGAATCGCGCGATGCTATCAACCAAATCGCCATGACAGAATCTTCCGTTGAAGTTCGCAAGGCCGCGATTCGTGATATGGGCGCGATGGGCCGCGGCACCAACTCCGGCGCGGAACTCGTCGCTCTCTACTCAAAAGAAAAAGATCCCGCGGTGCGCAAAGAAATTCTTCGCGCGCTCGCAATGCAGGATGACGCCAAGGATTTGATCGACGTCGCACGGAAAGAATCTGATTCCGATTTGAAAGTCTATGCAGTTCGCCAGCTTTCGCAGATGCGTTCCAAAGAAGCGCAGGACTACATGATGGAGATTCTCAGCAAGTAGCCGCGGCCGAAAAGAAAGGTGTTGTCATGAAAATGGATTCAGTTCTGAAAGCAATTCGATTCGCGCTACCGGCGGCGCTGCTCCTAACAAGCGCACTTGCAACTTCAGCGCAAACTGCAGGCGCACCGCAAGTAACAAACGCGCAAATGGAATCGCACGCAGTTTCAGGTTCGCTCGAAAATACCGTGCGTGCAATCACTTCATCACAAACCAGCGCCGCATGGGTCGGCTATTCCGTGCCGATGATCGCTGCCGGCGATGGCCGGCGCATCATGATGTGCTGCGGCAATTGGAATTCAGATTACGGCGTACAGAATTGTGGCCCATGCGTATTGGAATCTTCGCGCGGCGTGAATATGAATGAAACGGATCGTCCCGCAACCAACAGCGGCCCCGTGAAACTCGAAGGCCCCACAACAATGTTCGTCCTGCTGCGCGTCGCAGATCTCAAAATCGGCCGCGTCGCCACTTACACCGAAGATTGTCAAATTGATGCCGGCGGCCTGCACTTCACCTGGCTCACCGGAGTAAATCCAGCGGAAAGCGTTGCGCTGCTTGCAACAATAGTTTCCGACACAAATTATTCCGCGCGCGAAGGCCGCGATCCCGGCGATAGCGCCATTCGCGCAGTCGCAATGCACGGTGACGCATCCGCCGATCGCGCGCTCGCATCCTTCGTCGCCGCGGATCGCCCCGAAGCGTTGCGCTCGAAGACAGCATTCTGGCTCGGCAATGCGCGCGGCCGATCCGGTTTTGAAGTTTTGAAGCGCATGGCGAAATCTGACACAAGTCCCGCAGTGCGCGATCAAGTCACCTTCGCGCTTTCGCAAAGCCGTGAAAAAGAAGCGGTCGACGAACTCGTCCGCATGGCGAAAGAAGACGAAAGCGTGCGCGTCCGGGGACAAGCTCTATTCTGGCTCGCACAAAAAGCAGGCGACCGCGCCATCGGCGCAATTTCCAGCGCGATTGATAACGATCCCGATACCGAAGTGAAAAAGAAAGCCGTCTTCGCCCTAAGCCAGCTTCCGAAAGACGAAGGCATTCCGCTCATGATCAATGTCGCGAGCAACAATAAGAATCCCGCGGTTCGCAAACAGGCCATGTTCTGGCTAGGCCAGTCCAAGGACCCTCGCGCAATCGCATATTTCGAGCAAATCCTCACGCACTAATTTCAATTAGCTCGAAACACCCGCACCAACCGGCTGGCGCAGACCTTTCTTTTTAGGTCTGCGCGGCGCTAGTCGCCCACCGCTGCCCATGTTACTCACCTCGCCCGAAAATATTTCCCAAAAAATCTTCCCCCATCCGCGAAACTTTTCCAGTTATCCTACGTCTTACATCTAGATAGCTAGGAGAGTCGGTGAACAAATCTAAGAATGACGTTCTGCAAGGCACGCTAACCCTTCTCGTCCTGCGCACGCTCGCGCACGATGCGATGCACGGCTACGGGATCACGCTGCATATCCATCGCGTCTCGAACGAAATTCTGCGCGTCGAAGAAGGCTCGCTATATCCCGCACTCCACCGCATGGAACAAGAAGGTTGGATCTCCGCGGAATGGCGCGCATCGGAAAATAATCGCCGCGCGCGCTACTACAGCTTGAGTGCGAAAGGCCGCAAGCAACTCGTGAAGGAAGAAGAAAGCTGGGCGCGACTAACGGAAGCGGTAGCAAGCGTTCTGCGGTTTGCCTGAAGGAAGGAAATCTAATGGCGTGGCTTCGTCGACTAAAAGGACTATGGAAACGCGACAACCGGGATCGCGAACTCGACGAAGAATTGCAGTATCACTTTGATCGACGCGTCACTGACAGCATCATCGCTGGAATGTCTGCCCGCGAAGCGTACGAAGACGCGCAACGAAGTTTCGGGAATTTCACTTTGCAGAAAGAAAGGACGCGCGACATGGACATTCTCGGCTGGCTGGAAAGTTTTATGCAGGACGTGCGTTACGGCATTCGCAGCCTCGCGAAAAATCCAGGATTCGCCGTTGTCGCGATTCTCACGCTAGCGCTGGGCATCGGCGCGAACACCGCGATCTTCAGCGTCGTGAACGGAGTTTTGCTGAAGCCCCTTCCGTTTGATCATCCTGAACAAATCGTTTGGTTCCAGGATATTGAGGCCAATGTTATCTGGCCGCATTCCGCGCCGGAATTCATCGCCTATCGCGATCAGAATCACTCTCTTTCTCAAATCGCCGCATATCGTCCGCTGAATTTCACCTTCACCGGCCAGGGTCCGGCCGAAAGGCTGCGAGGTGGCGTAGTCACGTCGCAGTATTTTGAATTGTTCGGTATCTCCGCTGCGCAAGGAAGAAATTTCAACGAAGCGGACGGCAAGCCCGGCGCGCCGCGAGTTGCGATTCTTACAAATGGATATTGGCAAACGAGATTCGGTGGCGACACTGGAATTATCGGACGGACTCTGGCGCTCAACGGTGAAAGTGTCACGGTAGTCGGCGTGCTTCCGAAGAACTACGCAGCCACGGGCGCGGTCAGCATGTTCTTGAATCCAAAATACGGCGTGCCGGAAGTGTTTCCCGGCGGATCGGATCCTAACGGCACCGGAGTTCACTACATGCAAATTATTGGACGCATGAAACCGGGCGTCACTCTCGCGCAGACCCAGGCCGAATTCCAGTCCATCATCAATACGCTGAATCAAACAAATAAAACTCCTGCGGATCAGGCGCACGCCGTACGCATATTGTCGTATCCCGAATACGTCGTCGGAAATATTCGGCCCACATTATTGACGTTGCTCGCAGTAGTCGGATTAGTTTTGCTAATCGCCTGCGCCAATGTCGCGAATCTGTTGCTCGCGCGATCCGCGGCGCGTACTCGTGAAATTGCAGTTCGCGCGGCAATGGGCGCAACGCCCTGGCGTCTTGCCCGTCAACTAATTACGGAAGGCGCGATGCTCGGCCTTGCCGGAGCACTCGCCGGATTGCCGCTCGGTTATGCGGGAGTGAAAGCAATTGTCGCCGCGAAACCGGCGGGACTTCCGCGTCTCGCCGCGATCCAACTCGACTCGCACGTCCTCTTATTCACATTTGGAGTCGCCATGCTCGCCGGAATTATTTTCGGACTTGCCCCTGCCTTGCGCGGCATGCACGTCTCCGCCGGTGAATCGCTGAAGCAAGCGGGCCGCACCGGCAACGCAGGCGGCGTCACGCAAAGCTGGACGCGCAGCGTGTTCGTGATCAGCGAGGTCGCGCTTTCACTCGTCTTGTTGGCAGGCGCAGGTTTGTTGTTGCGAAGTTTCACGCGCCTGCTCGAAGTAAATCCCGGCTTCCGGCCGGAACGCATTCTCACATTTGAGTTGTCTTTTTCCGGTCCGAAATATCGTGACTCGCAGCATCATCCCGAACGTATGGCCCAATTTTTGCAAACTCTGGATAAATTGCGCGCCTTGCCGGGTGTGCAAGATGTTTCGAGCGCGAGTGATGTTCCGTTGACGGGACAGGACACCACGAACTATCCGACTTTTGTCAGTGAGTCCGCCATCGGGCCGCATGAGCTAGTTCTCGTGGGAATGCACGCAGTTTCACCGGGATATTTTCGCGCCATGGGAATTCCGCTTTTGCGCGGTCGCGAGCTTTCAGATCGCGATGTGCCCGGCGCTCCGGCGGCCGCAGTGATTAACGAAGCGTTCGCTCAGCGCGTGTGGCCCGGAAAAGATCCCATCGGCAAGCAATTTCATTCGTTAACCAACGCAGACGCGCCGCCCGAAGAGGTGGTCGGCGTCGTTGCAAACGTAAAACATAATGGTCTGAACGAACCTGATTCGCTGGACGCGTATGAATCCGTCGCGCAGCAGCCCTGGCCTTACGCCATCGTCGCCGTGCGAACCCCGCAGAGTAACGAAGCGCTTCTGCCCGCGATTCGTTCCATCGTCGCGGAATTCGATCCCGATCTCGCCGTTTACAACGTGCAATCAATGGAACAAATCACAGCGGATTCATTGGGGTCCCGCCGTTTAACCCTCACGCTCGTAGGACTCTTCGCCGCACTTGCGCTCGTCCTCGCCACTATCGGTATCTACGGCGTAATGAGTTACGTTGTCGCCGGACGCACACAAGAAATCGGAATTCGCATCGCGCTCGGCGCGCAACGTGGCGACGTATTCAAATTGGTCGTCGGACAGGGTATGGCTCTCGCCGGCGCGGGCCTTGCTCTCGGATTAATTGCCGCCGCCGGCCTCACTCGATATCTAAGTTCGCAGTTGTTTCACGTGAATGCGATTGATCCGCTCACGTATGCTGGCGTCACTTTGTTGCTCGGCGGTGTCGCGTTGCTCGCGTGCTATATCCCCGCGCGCCGCGCAACGCGTGTCGATCCGTTGGTCGCTTTGAGGTACGAGTAGTTCAAGAAGGAAAAAGCAATGGCGTGGATTAAAAGGCTACGGGGATTGTGGAAGCGCGAGCGCATTAATCGCGAACTCGACGAAGAACTGCAGTATCACTTTGATCGGCGCGTCACTGACAGCATCATCGCCGGAATGTCCGCCCGTGAAGCCTACGAAGATGCGCGACGAAGTTTCGGCAATTTCACCCTGCAAAAGGAAAGGACGCGCGACATGGACATCCTTGGCTGGTTGGAAAGTTTTATGCAGGACGTGCGCTACGGCGTACGCAGTCTCATAAAGAATCCGGGCTTCGCCACCGTCGCGATTCTCACTCTAGCGCTCGGCATCGGCGCGAACACCGCGATCTTCAGCGTCGTGAATGGAGTGTTGCTGAAGCCGCTTCCGTTTGATCATCCTGAACAAATAGTCTGGTTCCAGGACATTGAGGCCAATGTTATCTGGCCGCATTCCGCGCCGGAATTCATCGCCTATCGTGATCAGAATCACTCACTTTCTCAAATCGCCGCTTTTCGGATACTGACCTTTACTCTCATCGGCCGTGGGCCTGCGGAATCGTTGCGAGTCGGCGTCGTGACGCCGCAATATTTTCCTCTGCTTCGCGTCGCGCCGGCGCTGGGCCGCGATTTCACCGAGGCTGACGGCAGGCCGGGCGCGTCACGCGTCGCGATTCTTACCGATGGTTATTGGAAAAGCGCATTTGGCGGTGACGTCGGCGCCATTGGACAAACGCTTTCGCTCAACGGCGAAAGCGTCACCATCATTGGCGTACTGCCAAGAGATTACCTCGTTCCCTCAAACGTCAATTCTTTCGTGAATCCAAGATACGGAGTGCCGGAAGTATTTCCTGGCGGGCCCGATCCCAGCGCGACCAAGACCCACTACATAAGATTCCTGGGAAGGCTAAAGCCTCACACAACACTGGCGCAGGCCCAGGCGGAGTTCTCGTCGATCATCAATGACCTGAACAAAGCGAATAGCGTCACGGCGGACCAGGCCCATGCCGTGCGTATTATTCCTTGGACGCAACTCTTGATCGGCAACTCGCGCTCCACGCTTCTCACTTTGTTATCTGTGGTTGGGCTTGTTCTCTTAATCGCATGCGTGAATGTCGCAAATTTGTTGCTCGCCCGGTCCGCTTCGCGCACTCGCGAAATTGCAGTACGCGCTGCGATGGGTGCAACATCGTGGCGTCTGGCGCGTCAACTCATCACTGAAGGCGCACTGCTCGGATTTCTTGGCGGACTGATCAGCCTTCCCCTTGCCTATGCGGGAGTGAAGGGTTTCGTCGCCTCGAAGCCCATCGGCATCCCCAATCTTTTTGCAATTCAGATCGACACCAACGTGCTGCTCTTCACATTTGCAATTTCCGCCCTCGCCGGAATTGTTTTTGGACTCGCTCCCGCCCTCCGCGGCATGCGCGTCAGCGCCGGAGAATCCCTTAAGCAAGCGGGCCGGAGCGGCAGCGGCGGCGTCGGCCAAAATTGGACGCGCAGCATTTTAGTAATTTCCGAGGTCGCGCTTTCACTCGTATTGCTTGCCGGAGCAGGCTTGCTAATGCGCAGCTTCGTTCGTCTGCTACAAGTGAATCCGGGATTTCGGCCCGAGCGCATCATGACCTTCGCGCTCTCTTTTTCGGGCCCGAACTACAAGGACATGAATCATCATCCGGAACGCATGGCGCGATTCCTCGAGACACTGAAGCGAATCGAAACCCTGCCCGGTGTGGAAGGCGTCGCCGGCTCAAACGATGTTCCTCTCACCGGCCAGAGCACAATCAACTTCCTGACGGTTTTCGGAGAATCTGCCGTGGCTTCAAACGAACAGGTTCCCGTGGGACTGCACGCGGTATCACCCGGTTATTTCCGCGCGATGGGAATTGCTTTGCTGCACGGACGTGAGCTCTCTGACCGCGACGTTTCCGGCGCCCCTGTGGCCGCGGTAATCAATCAAAAGTTTGCAGAACGTGTTTGGCCGGGGCAGGATCCCATCGGTAAGAAATTTCGAGCATTCGCCAGCGAAAAAGAACAACCAGAAGTAGTGGTCGGTGTCGTGGCGAATGTGAAAAACAACGGCCTGGACCAGGATGATTCTATTGACGCTTATGAATCCGCCTTGCAGCGCCCGTGGGTTGACACCGTGGTGTTCGTTCGTACCGCGCAGGACGGCGAATCCCTGCTGCCCTCCATCCGCGCCATCGTCGCGGAATACGATCCCGAACTCGCCGTCTCGTCCGTGCACACCATGGACGAGATCACAGCGGCCTCTCTGGGTTCGCGCAAATTGACGCTCACTCTCGTCGCGCTCTTCTCCGCAGTCGCGCTCGTCCTCGCCACCATCGGCATCTACGGTGTGATGAGTTATGTCGTCGCCGGGCGCACGCAGGAAATCGGAATTCGTATCGCGCTCGGCGCGCAACGTGGCGATGTTTTCAAGTTGGTTGTCGGGCAGGGAATGGCGCTCGCCGGCGCTGGCCTTGCTCTCGGACTAATTGCCGCCGCTGGTGTCACTCGATATTTAAGTTCGCAGTTGTTTCACGTGAATGCGATTGATCCACTCACGTATGCCGGCGTCACTGTCTTGCTCGGCAGTGTCGCGCTACTCGCGTGCTACATTCCCGCGCGCCGCGCAACGCGCGTCGATCCGCTGGTCGCTTTGAGGTACGAATAATGAAAGGATCGCCCATGAAAGGTTATCCAGGATTTCGCGTCATCGCGGCAGTCGTCGGACTATCCCTTCTCTCGATTGCCGGCGTGCACGCTAGACAATCACGGAATCGCAATCACCTCGATCCAACTTCAACCTATACAAAGTCGCAAGGCCCAGTTAGGCAATGCAGCGATTTGGATGTGAAATTTCGTGGCATGCCCGGCTCTCACGCCGAACAAACTCTCACGGTTCCGCGCGCCTCGACGCCGGTTTTGCGCGCGCATCTTCAAGGCGCATTCGGAATTGCCGTCTCCGCCGGTACAGGTCCGGATTATTCCGTTCTCGTCTGCAAATACGCCGCGCCCAGCTACGATTCTTCAAGCACAAATTTTCTCAACTCCATCCACGTCACCGCGCAGAACGGCGAAATCACCGCCACCGCTCCCGACGAAATAAACTGGATGATCTATCTAGTGATTCAAGCGCCGGTCGGCGCGCCGCTTGATGTTTCAACCACGAACGGCCCGCTCGATCTTCACGAAATCTCAGGAAAAATTGTCGCGCGCGTTCAGAACGGCCCGCTCGCGATTAACCGCTGCACCGGCGATGTCGACGCAACCTCCGCAAATGGTCCCGTCAGTGTGAAAGGAAGCACAGGAATCGTGCACGTCCGCACAGAAAACGGCCCGCTCAGCGTGGAACTCGATGGCGATCATTGGGAAAGTGGCGAGCTCACTGGCGGCACGCAGAACGGTCCGTTGAATCTCGCGGTTTCCGAAAAATATCGCTCAGGAGTCACCATCGAAACCAGCGGTTACTCGCCCGTGCATTGCAGCGCGGCTTGCAATGCTGCTCAGCGTACGTGGAATGACCGCACTCGCAACATTCAAATTGGCCAGCAGCCGCCGATTGTCCGGCTCTTCACTCGGAATGGGCCGGTCAACGTCGACACGAAATAATTCCGCGCGATCGGAAATGTCGATTGGAAATTCAGGCTGGCGATGCAGGAATTTATTTCTTACGCGATAGCTTTGTAAGCTGTCGCCGCAGGCGCGGCATTCTTAGAAAGATCAAACGGCCCCATCGGCACAGTCTGCGACGCCACGCGAAGTTCTCCGCGGAATGGTGCTTCCGCTGGCCGCCGGTTCAGTGCTTCTTCCGCGCAAATCTTTGCCACGTCCGCGTTATTATTTGTTTCCGAAATATGCGCCAAAATTAAATACCGCGCCGCTCCGTCAAAACTTTCCGGGTCGCACAAATATTCGCTCACCGCATCATTCGATAGATGCCCCGTCCGGCTCATCACTCTCTGCTTGATGTGCCACGGATAAGGTCCCACTTTCAACATTTCCAAATCGTGATTCGATTCCAGAATTAAACAATCCGCGCCGCGCAAATGATGCTTCACCAACTCCGGCATGTAGCCCAGGTCCGTCACGATCGCAACCTTCGTGTCGTCACTCTGAAATGTAAATCCCACCGGGTCAGCGGCGTCGTGCGGAATCGAAAACGCGCAAATATCAATGTCTCCGATTGAAAATCTGTCGCCCGGATGGAAATGTTCCACGTGCGTCAGCCGCTTGTGCCCGCTCGCGGGCATGGAAGCCATCGTCGCGTCATACGTGGCCGGAGTGAAATACACCGTCGTGCGCCACAATCCCAAAACTTGCGGCAGCCCGCCAACGTGGTCGCTATGTTCGTGGGAAATTACAATGCCGTCCAGCGTTTCAATCGAGTGGCTCAGCACTTCCAGTCGCCGCAAAGTTTCGCGCTTACCCAAACCCGCGTCCACCAGCACGCGCGTCGTCGGCGTTTCAATCAGTGTCAGATTGCCACTGCTGCCCGACGCCAGAATGGATACTCGGATACCGATTGCGCTCTCCCCTGCCGTCCAGATTATTCCGAAAAATTGCTGGGAAGATGATGGCAAAGCGGGAGCCGCGCGTCAACAGCCACTTCAGCTCACTGAAGAAAAATTTTCAGCAATCCAGATGTTCGCGCCGCAGCGTAAATCCATTCAAACTACCAACCACCGTCGCCGAAGTCTGATCCGCGCGAAACGCCGCAATCGCGGCGGCCTGCACATCTTCGCGCGTCACCGCCTCCACGCTCGCAAGAATTTCATCCGTCGAAAAGAACCGTCCGAAATACATTTCCTGCCGCGCTAAATTTGACATGCGCGCCCCAGTCGATTCCAGCGAAAGCACCAGCGAACCTTTCAGATGATCCTTCGCGCGCCGCAATTCTTCCACGGTCACCAGTTCAGCTTTCAGTGAACGGAATTCCGCCGAAATCAGCCCCAGAACTTTCTCCGCATTCTCAATCGACGTCCCCGCATAAACCGAAAATATTCCCGCGTCCGAATATGGATTCACTTCGCTGAAAACGGCGTAAGCCAGGCCCTGCTTCTCGCGAATATTCTGAAATAAACGCGACGACATTCCGCCGCCAAGAATCGTATTCAGAATCGCCACAGTGAATCGCCGCTCGTCGGCCAGTTTCACGCTCGGCACGCCAACGCAAATATGTACTTGCTCTAACTCGCTCTTGGATTGCTGCCCGACAGACGAATGCGTTTCCGGCACAGTTTCCGCCGCGGAAAATTCTCCCGCGGGTAACGACCCAAACGCTCCAACCACCAAATCCACCACGCGCGCGTGTTCCAAATGTCCCGCCGCCGTCACCAGCATATTTCCTGGCACATAAGATTCCCGGTGACCTTCCACAACCGCGTCACGTGAAAAATCTCCCACCGTTTCCGGCGTCCCCAGTATCGGCCGGCCCAGCGGATGACCACTCCAGAAATTCTGCACCAGCATTTCGTGCGCCACGGATTCAGGATTGTCCTGATCCATTTTGATTTCTTCCAGCACCACCTGTTTCTCGCGTACAATTTCCTCCGCGTCAAATAGCGGGTGAAGCGCCAAATCCGAAAGCACTTCCCACGCCACCGGCAAGTGCTCGTCCAGCACTTTCGCGTTGAACGAAACCATTTCCTTCGCCGTAAACGCGTCCATCATTCCGCCAATGCTGTCAATGCTGCGCGCAATCTCTTCCGCGCTGCGCCGCTCCGTCCCCTTAAAAACCATGTGCTCGGTAAAATGGGCGATGCCATTCTGCGTGGCAACTTCGCTTCTCGATCCGCTACGCAGCCATATCCCCACGGTAATCGAACGTACGTGCGGCATCGGTTCCGTAACGATCACCAATCCGTTCGGCAATACTTCGCGATGAATTGTGCGCGCTTCGTTCATTTTGTTAATTTCGTTCATTCTATTTTTCGTGTTTTCCACTGAAGGATAGGAGCGTGAACTTGGCCGCATTCATTCTGACACACCCTCACGCAACGTGCACGCCTCGGTAGCACAGACATTCCTGTCTGTGCGCTTTTCTGCCCGCTACCCGCAAGGCGCGGACTCTCGTTCTGCGGTATTGTAAATAGGCCGTATCCGCTCAAGTAGCACCGGCACCCTTGTCGGTCCATTTTTCGCGAATTCGCCGCGCTTCGCAGCCTTCGTTGGGGGCGGGTCTGCGGCCCGCCCGCTGCGCCAACAGCACTAACTTCATTTCGCCGGGATAAAAACGCGCGAGGGACACCGAAGCTCTACAGCTTTTGCATTTGTCGCAACTCGAAGCGAATCGAAATGAGGTTTGGCGGCCGGCACCACGGAAAATTTAATCGAGTATTGTTGTTCGATGTAGTTCTGGATTTCCTGAAGAAACTTCTGCAGCGAAGGCCCCGGCTCCATACCGGTCGCAAATCCTTTTCCTCCCGTTTCCGTTGCGAGCAGCGTCAGCGAGTTTGGGTCACCTGTTAACGTGGACGACGATTGAATCGTGTAAACCACAACGCCGTTTCGTTGCGCGGCATCAATCAACCTTCGCAACGGCAAAGAGTTTTCCGGCCTGATGCCAGTGCTTGCATAATCACGTGGGAAGCCGCGCGTCACAAAAATCAAAACGCGCCGGCCAGTTCCCGCTGGCCACATGTCGATCAGATTCTGCACGGCTTCGTACATCGCATAGGCCGGCGCCGATTTAGCCGCAGGATTCATCACAGCGTTCGCTGCGAGCACGTGGTCCAGCGTCGCTGCCTGACTAATCTTGACGACTTTACCGTCCGCGTAAGCAATTGTTTCGCGTGTATCCGCCGCCTGATCTTTCAAAAAAGTCTGCAACTCATCCCACCGGTTCTCGCGATTTCTGGCGAGCGCATTGTCGATCAGAATAATCAGATCCACAGGCTCATTACTGCCGGCGCGTTCACACGAAATTACCGGACGGATTTTTCCGTCTACGCGCACGGTGACGTCACCTACGGCCAACTGAGGTGCCGTGCTCGAGCGACCAGCAACTGAAATCGTTACGGTGGCGACGCCTGACGCGGGTTGTTGCGAAGAAGTAGCGAGGGTGGGAATTCCTTCGGATACGACGACTAAAAGTGCAGCACACAGGCAGAATTTCAGGAGCGCGTTCATATGGAACTCCGCCGACCAGGTAACGGATAAATACCGTACATGCGGCGACATGATAGTCCAGGAGATGCTTTTCAACATACGGATTTTCTCAGCGAATAGTCCGCACCTGCCGCACTTTATTTCACGTCCTGCGTGAATATCAGGCTCACCGGTTGCGTCGGAATTGCCTTGAATGATTTTCCTGCAATCAGCCTTTGCTGATCATCAACGCTTCTTTCCCACGTCGCAAAACTCACACTCAGCGAATTCATCGCGCTGTGAATTGTTCGTGCAATCGAAATCGCCTCTTGCGCGCTTCCAATCGCTCCTATCCCAGTGAATCCTCCCATCGCAATGCCCATGCCAGCATTTGCAATCTCCATTCCCATTCTGAATTTTTCTCCGCCACTCATGCCTTCCGTTCCCAGCTTGGAATCTTCCATGCCGGGATAGCGAACGAACAATCGCGTGTAATTATTTGCAAATCGTCGCGCCTGGGGTCCTTCAATCGGCGTGAACGACGGGAGATATATCGGCGCGAGATAAATATCTTCCTTGGAAAGCTTCAACCTCAGCATCCCGTTGCTCGTTTCAAGTTTCTGAATATCCCCGGGCGTCACGCTCAGAGAATCAAAAGTCTTTTGGCGCGTGGCGAAAGCATCTATAACTAGATCTCCCAGTCCGTCTTCTCCGGCTGGCGGCGCCGGCGCTGTGGAATTTCCATTCTTGTCGTACGAAGAAAGAAAAATCAGCCGCACTCCATCCCGATTCAATTCACATTTCACCGCGCGATCCTGTTTCCGTGTTCGCAGTTCGGCATAAAATGAAACCGGCAATCCCTGGCTGGCGACTACATCAAAACTCTTCGTCGCCGCTCCCCCGTCGTTCGCCTGAAGGAAAACCAATCCCATCAGCTCATTTGCCTCCGCTCCAAGCGGGAAAAGGGCCAGCGCAATTTGCAGATGCTCGCCGGCGCGCGCAAGCTGTTGCTGCGCGTAAGGAAAGGGAACATCGAATCCGCCAACTCTCCCTTTCGCGATATTTTTATCTTTCTTGGTCACAACTGCGCGCTTCACCCGCAAAGCGCTGCGATCTGTGGACTCATTGAACGTCAGATTCATCTTGCGATTGAATAAATCTGAAATGGTGTCAGCGGCCGCGTCGATCTCTTCGTTATACTTTTTTTGTTTCGCATCGATCGTGCTCAAATGCAGCGCCGCCTCGTCCTTAGCGCTCTTCTCTGTCGCCAGTTGTTGGTAGCGCGTGAAGTTTTCCTTCGCAAGATCCACGTCGCCCATCGCTTCATAAAGTAATCCCAACTTCCATTTCGTCAGTGCGAAATCTGGGGCCACTTCGCTGGCCCGCTTCAGGTCTGCCATCGCGCGATCGTATTTGCGCTCCGCGAGCGCTGTGTATACGGAAGCATACAGCTTGCGGATTTCGGTGCCGGTTGCTCCCCGTACGGTTTGCAAAGATTTCAAGTCAGCAATTCGCGCGCGTGCATCGTCACCATCGAGCGCGTTGGGCGCCATTTCTAAATATTTTTCCAGCAGCACAATGGCTTCTGCCGTGCGTCCATTTGTTTCGGCGCAATTCGCAAGATTGAAAGTTTCCGCGGGGCTTCCGGCCAACGTGGT
Source organism: uncultured Acidobacteriota bacterium (assembly GCA_963778235.1). Classification (GTDB taxonomy): domain Bacteria; phylum Acidobacteriota; class Terriglobia; order Acidiferrales; family UBA7541; genus DASTCZ01. Next base: position 159,144 of record CAVZTQ010000003.1, read on the forward strand.
CTTCAAGTCGGCAAGCGCGTTACACAAGCTCGATCTGTGGCTGGCCGAAGTATTACTTCGCGCTGAAGTGGGTGCGTTTGTTTTAGCAGAGGGCTGGGGCGTTGGTTGCGCAGCCGAAGAATTATCCTCATTCAGCGGCTCGTCATTTCCTCCAGCATCTTCCAGATATGCTTCCACTCCGATATTTTCAGAAAGATGGTTCGCTTGTGTCACCCGTACCTTATCTTTGTCGCTTAGCGAAATCGCGTCTTCTCCGGTAGTGAAGTGCGTGAGCAGCTCAAGAAGTTTTTGTTTTTGTTTCGGATCACCGGTGCTCGCTTTGGCTTTGCCCAAATACTCCAGCGCCTTACCGCGGTCCCCAAGCTGGAAGTAGCACAACGCCAGATCGTACGTCAGCACGGATTGATACGCCTGCAGCTTCAAACTTTCTTCCAGCGCCGCGGCCGCTTCCTTGTATTTCTTCGCTTCATAAAGTTTTCGATTCGCGCTCAGCGAATCCTTTACGCGCTTTTCAATTTCTCCATCCAGCCGCTTGATCGCGTCGGTCACGTCCTTCATTTCGATCAGCGCCTGAGACTCCGCATATTTCATGCGCGCTTCCGCAAGTTGCCCGGCGCTTTCCAGCTTCTGCGCCTCGGCGGTCATCGCCTTAACTTGAGACTCCATCTCTTTTTTCTGGGTTTTCTCCAAATTTTGCGCAGCCAATACGGAAGCAATTACCAGGACCAACAAAATCACTTTCGTCCCCATAAGCCTCTTTTCCGGAAGGACTCCGACACATCGTGGAAGTGCGCGCAGCATATCACGGCCAAGCGGTATCACGACGGCGCATCCGAAATCAGAGCGTTTCGGATTCGCGATCTGTGCCCGGTGAAGGGTCCGCGTTGCCACAGTCGGCCATGCACGTTGCGCGTATCCACAGGTGGTTAGTGGCGGCGTTGACACAAAACGCAAGTTAGTACCGTCGGTTTATTGACAGTTTCGTATCTACTTCGTAACGTCTAAACAGGCGAGAAATTTGACTCCTTAGTCTTGAATTAGCCCTCGTTTTCCAGGCAGGAGGGCCGGTTCACAACAGTCCACGAATTACGCTGTTTGAAAATGTTATGCGAAATAAAAGACTCGATATTCTGCGTTGCGTCGCCGTGCTGCTCGTCCTGGGGCACCACGGATTTATGGAAGGACTTTGGGCAGAAGTCGGCTGGGCGGGAGTGGATCTGTTTTTTGTTCTCAGTGGATTCCTAATTTCGGGTTTGCTATTCAACGAGTATAAAAAAACAGGAACCATAAATCTGCGGCGCTTTTTCATCCGGCGGGGATTCAAGATTTATCCGGCATTTTGGGCGATGCTCCTCGGTTCAGTACTATTCGCACTCGCATATCACAAGCATTTTTACCGTCCAATATGGTTACACGAGATTCTGTTTGTTCAGAACTACCTGCCCGGCATTTGGAGACATACGTGGTCGCTGGCGGTTGAGGAACATTTCTACATCGTGCTTCCTTTGTTGTTGCTCGCAATGTGCCGGCTTTCAAAAAATCGCAAAGATCCGTTCTGGTTTGTTCCCTATGCGTTCTGCATTCTTGCTCCGGTAACGCTGGCGATGCGATACTTTGCAGCCCATTCACCTGCCTACAACCCGGCAAACCGTGGGACGGTGATGTTTCCGACGCACCTGCGAATTGACTCGTTATTTTTTGGAGTAGTGCTCGGATACTTCTATCATTTTCACACCGCGCGAGTTCTGGGCGTGCTCCAGAAACGCGGGAACCGGTTGATCCTCGAGGCAATCACCGCATTGCTCCTCGGCTGTTGTTTCGGATTTGCACCCGAGAATCCGTTCATGCAGTCGTTTGGACTCACGCTGGTCTATCTGGGATTCGGCGGCCTCTTAATGCTTTGTCTTACAGCTCCTGAGCCTTCTGAGTCCGCGTCTCTTGCAGGAACCGCGTGGAAAAATATCGGCGGAGCGTTGGCATTCGTGGGCATGTATTCATACTCAATTTATCTCTGGCACGTTCCGGTGCAGATCGCCGGAACAAATATTCTCAACGCATTGTCTCCAGTGCCGCTAGGCCCCGCATTGCTTACGTGGATCTATGTGGCGGTCAGCATCCCATTCGGAATTCTAATGGCTCGTCTCGTCGAATTTCCCGTCCTGCGGCTTCGTGACAAACTTTTCCCTCGAGTAAGTCAACCGGTCAAGTTAACTCCTGCGGGGATCGCTGACGCCGAAGCGAGATTACGTTCCGACCCTGTCCTGACCTAATTGGCGCCGCTCCTTCTCCCTCGGCATTGGCGGTTGCTCTTTCTTTCATTCGAATTCAATTCGAATCACTTTCCACAGTCTTTCCGTCATATATTTAGTACTAGGTACTTTTATTTAATTGACTAATGTATATCACCCGCGCTACCCTGAACTGCAGACTTGGACGATCCGATACAATAGCGTTCCAAAACGAGCGCCGTCCCACCTGCCGGAACACAAAATTCACCGTTTTTGGAAGAGCGTATAACAGCATAAAAACAAACGACTTATAAGTCCTTTGTTTTGATATTCTTAACACGATTCGCCTCCGTAAGTCCTTTGTTTTGATATTCATGACAAAAACAGGGGGGAGGGGGTGGGGTAACCAAAAAGTACTGGCGCGGACTCGGATTTTAGGTAGCGCAGCCACTCTTGGCTGCGTGCCTTTGACCTGCTGTCGTAGCGCCGGCTTCCAGCCGGCAGTGTCTGGCAATCCGCGTGCTAAAATCAGTCGCACTACATAAGGACAATCGTGCCTCTACAGCTACTCGGAAAATCGGTCGAAGAATTGCGCGCCCTGGCCGCGTCGTGGGGAGAGCCTGCCTATCGCGGCGACCAGATTTATCACGCGCTCTACGCCGAGCGCCGATTTTCGATTTCGCGCGGATGACAACTTTGTCCGCGAAATTGCGCGACCGTCTCGCAGCCGAATGCGAAATCCGCTTGCCGCGAATTGCGAAGCGCTATCACTCGAGCGATGGATCGGTCCGCTACTTGTTGGCTCTCGATGGAATTGAATCATCACCAGTACAAGTCGAAGCCGTCTTCATGCCCGATACAAAAGACGACGCGCGCCGCCAAACAATTTGCATTTCCACGCAAGCAGGCTGCGCAGTAGATTGCAAATTCTGTCTCACTGCTGTGCTGGGACTAAACCGGAATCTTTCCGCCGGCGAAATTGTCGGACAGGTTCTCGTAGCGCTCGACGATCAGCGCGAACATTTACTTCCACAAACAAATGTTGTTCTGATGGGTCAGGGCGAGCCACTACTGAATTACGACGCGGTAATGGCGGCAGTGCGAATCATGCTCGACCAGCGGGGTGTGTGCCTTGCGCCAAAGCATGTGACGCTTTCAACTTCTGGAATCGTGCCGGGAATCGAACGGCTCGGACAGGAAAAGGTCCGACCGAAACTGGCGATTTCATTGAATGCGTCAAACGACGCTCAGCGTGACGCCATCATGCCCATCAATCGAAAATATCCACTCGCTGTTCTTCTGGACGCCTGCAAAAATTATCCGCTCGGACCGCGCGAATGGATCACTTTTGAATACGTGTTGCTCGGCGGATTCAATGACGCGCCCGAAGATGCAAGACGCGTCGCAAAGTTGTTGGCCAACATTCCGTCAAAAGTGAATCTGATCCCGTGGAATCCCGGCGAGCTTCCCTATAACCGGCCCACGCAGGAAAGCATCGACGCCTTCAAACAAATTCTGTTGGATAAGGGCGTCTTCACCTTCATCCGCGTTTCCCGCGGACAAGACATCATGGCCGCCTGCGGTCAATTAGCCCTAATCGAAACAAAAGAAATTCGCGCCGCGATGTAAGGCTTATGTAGCGCCGCCCTTGAGGGCGGCATTCTTTTGACTTTGAATTTGATTTTGAACTTTCGCCTTGTAGGTCGCGGCTTTAGCCGCGACATTAGCTCGGAGAGAATTGGGGGCTTTAGCCCCTGTAGCAATAATCGCGCGGCTATTCGCGAATGCCAATCGCAGCCAACATCCGTCCAGTCCGTCCCTGCTCTCGCCGGTGGCTGAAAAGCAAATCGGTGTGGCACGCAGTGCAAAGTCCGCTATCGGAAATATTTTGCGGTGCAACGCCTGCATCCAGCAACTGCCAGCGATTTGCAGCAATTAGATCGAGTTGCACGGTTGGTGGAGGAGGATCGTGGCCCGGAGGCATCATGCTCAGCCACTTCAGCGGATTCGGTCCATCGCCGGCAACGAATTGATCGTCGCTCAGCCCGTGTTTTAGTTCGCGCGGCACTTCGATCCATTCGCGTGCATTTGCGAACTGACTGGAAAATTGCGCGGCAACTTCCGGGCCGACTTCGTAGCTGCAACGTCCGATCGAAGGACCAATCGCCGCGCAAATATCCGCGGGCTGCGTGCCGAACTCCATGTGCATGCGGCCAATTGTTTTTGCCACAATACGCGCAAGCGTTCCGCGCCAGCCCGCATGAATCGCGGCAATCGCGTGGCGCTTTGTATCGGCAAGAAGCACGGGAACGCAATCGGCGGTTTGCACGGCAAGAAGAAGCCCCCGAACACGCGTGATCAGCGCGTCACCGGAAAGCGTGTCCGGCGGAATTCGATTGATCAAATGAATCGCGTCGGAATGAATTTGGCGCAACGTGATCAATTTCATTTTTGAAGCGCCAAGTGCGCGAAGAAACGCCGCGCGATTTTCTTCCACGGTTTCGCGCTTGTCCCATTCCGTGAAGCCAAGATTCAGAACTTGCGTTGCGCTCTTGGAATGCACAGCAACAAGCTTGCTCGTGCCGCCTTTGCGTGTAGAAAATCCGTGCACCGCCCACGGAATTTTCGTCAACGTAGGCGCAACCAGAATTGTCACGCGTCCCGTAACGCGCTTCGCCCAAACTGTGTCAGCAGATTTTCCGAGCGCAGCGCTCCGCACAGTTTTTTTGTGCGCTCTCGATACCTTCGATTTCGCGCGACGCGTTTTAGATAATTTGCTCATCGTTGTTCGGTAATGCCTGATGATAGCAGGTCTCGTGACGCGACAGAACGTGCGCGTATAATACGAGCTGGACGTTGTGTTCAAGATGTATCCAAAAGGTGCTCGATGATCGTCGGTTTGGGAATTGACATTTCAGAAGTGAACCGCATTCGCGAAGCGATTGAGCGGCACGGTGAGCCATTCCTGAAACGCATTTACACTCCGTCGGAAATTGCGTACTGCAAAAAGCATCGTGATCCGTACGAACGTTACGCAGCGCGATTTGCGGCCAAAGAAGCTGCGATGAAAGCGCTAGGCACTGGTTGGCGGCGCGGTGTGCGTTGGGTGGATATTGAGGTTGCGCGAATGCCCAGCGGCCAGCCGACAATTAAATTTTATGGCGAGACAGAGAAAATCGCAGCGTCGCTCGGAGTGAAAAGAATCCTGCTAACGATTACGCACAGCGGAAATACCGCGCTAGCGCAGGTTATTTTTGAAGGGTAGCAAAGCGGCTGATGCCGCGCAGACCTGAAGAGAAAGGTCTGCGCCGGCTTCTATGTTCTTGCGAAATATTTTTACGGAATCGCGTTGTACGGCGAATCCAACCGCATCGGTTCAAGCGCCGCGCTTTTAATTTGCAGCGCAGGCAGTCCCGCTTTTTTCAGTTGCTCGTTCAGCGCGGGAACGTCTTTCGTTTTGATCTCCGTCCACTGCGCCATTAATTTTGTAAACGTCGCATCCAATCGCGTGAGCTGCGCGGATTGCGCCGCAGTCGGAGCAACATCAGCGCTGTCAATTAATCCGTACAGCGCGCTGAGTTCTCCGCTCACCTGAGTAAATGTCGGCGCTGTATTCGCGGCTCCCGCGGCACCACGTCCTCCGCCTCCACCACCTCCTCGGCCACCGCGTCCTCCACCACCAGCAGCGGGAGCTTCACCTGCGATTGCCACCATCTTTTTATTTAGCGCAGTGATCGCATCTGCAAGCGTGCCAGCTTGCTGCGCCGGAATTGCTTTCACGTCAGCTTGCAACGAACGCACTGATGCAACAATTTCGGCACCGTGTTTCATATCCGCTGCGATTTTCAATTCCGCGGAATTCTGAAGCGTGAGATCTACCGCAGTAGATTTCACGCGTGGATCCATTTTGATCGTGAGCAACTGCGAAACCGTTTTTCCGTCCGCAGTAAGTTTCACAGTGTACGTGCCAGCAGCAGCGCGCGGACCCATTGGTTCGCGCGGCGTGTCGTGCGGAATTGCGCTGATTGGATAATTCGCGCCTCCTCCGCGACCGCCTCCGCCGACGAGCGGCTCGTAGTGAATGTCCCAAACCCAGCGATGCATTCCTGGTTCAGCGCTCAACACTCGCGGAGGACGCACCCAATAAGTTGGCACTCCAAGCGTCGCTTCAAGTTCGTTCACGTCGAATTCCGGCTTGTCTGTGCTTGCGTAGCGCCGCACAAGTTTTCCGGCAGCGTCGAAAATCTCCAGCGTGACTAGTCCGCTCGCTGTGTTCGGCAAATAATAATTAATGATTGCGCCGTCCGGCGGATTTTGTCCTGCTGGAGTTTCCGGTGGTAGTGGAGTGTCAGTATTTGTGTTGCGCCGATAGCGATAAGCAATTTCCGGTTTGAAAAGTGTCGCGGCGTTTTCGATGTCGGCGCTCAACTGGCGCAGCGGCGTAATGTCGTCCAATATCCAGAATCCGCGGCCATGGGTAGCGACAATCAAGTCGGAGTCATGCAGCCACAGATCGCGGTTCGCGGTGTGCGGTAAATTTAGTTGCAGTGATTGCCAGTTTGCGCCGGTGTCAAACGAAACCCACACGGCATTTTCAGTTCCGGCAAAAAGTAAATTCTTGTTCACGGAATCTTCGCGGACGACGTCAACTGCGGCACCATCGGCAATTCCGTTCGCTAGTAGCTTCCACGTCTTGCCGCCGTCGTGCGTGCCGTATATATAAGGATGGATATCATCCACGCGAAAACGGCTGACGGATGCGTACGCCGTCAAATCGTCAAAGTGTGAAGCAACAAGCTGTGTGACTTTGCTCCACGGTTCCATTTCCGGCGGCGTAACATTTGTCCATGTTTTTCCTGCGTCATGTGTGACTTGAATATTTCCATCGTCGGTGCCCACCCAGATTGTGTTGATGTCCTTGAATGACGGCGCGATGGAATAAATCACGCCCCGATGCGTGTCCACACCGGGAATCGGATTTCCTGAAGCGTCCGTCACCATCTTCCGAAGGCTCGGCGAAGTGCCGGGCTTCTCGCGCGTTAAATCCTTGCTGATTTGTGTCCACGAATGGCCGCCATCGGTTGTTTTGAAAAGCACATTTGCGGCGTAATACAGAGTGCGCTTATCGACGGGCGAAAAAATCAGCGGCTGCGTGCGCACGGAACGGAAATCTGCCGACGCCTGCACGATCGGCGTAATTTTCTGAACTTGTCCGGTGATCCAATCATACTTCGTAACGTCTGTGCGTCCTGAACCGTAAATAATATTTGGATTCATCGGATCGGGAACGGAATAACCGTACTCGATTGTGCCGACGGGATGCCAATCGCGAAAAGTAATCTCGCCGTCATTACCGCGACTGGAAATACACAGCGAGCCGCTATCCTGCTGGCCGCCGCAAACGCGATACGGGAATCCGTTGTCCGCGACGACGTGATAAACCTGCGCGGTCGGTTGGTTGTACCAGGAACTCCACGTGCGTCCCCAATTTGCGCTCACCAGCGCGCCCTGATCGCTGACCAATAAAATAATTTCCGGATGATTTGGATTGATCCAAATATTTTGATAATCGTCGCCGCCCGGGGCACCGCGAATTCCCGTCCACGTTTTTCCGGCGTCGGTGGTGCGCCACGTCACGGTGCTGGTCATGTAAAGAACATCCGGGTTTTTCGGATCAACTTTCGGAACAGGAAGATCGCCGCCACCGATGCGCGAAGCAGGGCGCGCGTCCGTGGTCGCGCGAGTCCAACTATCGCCGCCATCGTCGGAACGCATGATGGCGACGCCGCCGCGAAGTGAAGCAACGCTGGCATACATGCGCTTCGGATTACTCGCAGAAATTGTTACGTCAACTTGCCCGACGTCTTCCGGCAGGCCTTTTGTAACAGGATTCCAAGTTGTGCCGCCGTCGGTGGATTTATAAAGTCCGCCAACTTTGTTGTACGTGTTGCCGTCCTCCCACGGTCCTTGCCGCGTAGACCAGAGCGAAGCGAAAACAATATTTGAATTTGTGGGATCGATTTCAACGTCGTTGCCGCCAGTATCGTCATCACGTCCCAAAACTTTTGTGAACGTAGCGCCGCCGTCGGTGGAACGGTAAATTCCGCGTTCCCCATTTGCACCGTAAGGATGGCCAAGCACAGCGACGAAAACTTTATTCGGATCTTTCGGATCAATTGCGACTGCGGGAATTTGCTGCGCGTCGCGGAGACCGAGATGCTTCCAGGTTTTTCCAGCGTCGGTGGATTTATACATTCCGTCACCGATGGCGAGATCGGGGCGCGGCAATCCTTCGCCGCAGCCGACATAAATAATGTTGGGATCGGAATCGGCCACCGCAATTGCGCCGATGGAGCCGGTGGGCTGGTCATCGAAAATTGGCTCCCAGGTTTCGCCGTAGTCGTCAGACTTCCAGACGCCGCTATCCACGCCGCCAATGTAAAAAACATTTGGCTGGCTGGGAACGCCGGCCAGCGCGCGAGTGCGTCCAGCGCGGTATGGGCCGATGTTGCGCCAGCGCATTTCCTGAAACATTTTCTGCGAGAATCGCGATTGGGAATTTTGCGGCGAGTGCGGTGTTCGCGCGGAAAGCCACGCGGCCATCATTCCCGTCGTCAATATAACTACTGCGGCTAGTACGCCGAATCGCGCGAATCGAAATTTGCTTTGCGTTGAAATGCGGTTCATCCGTCGCCTCCGAGGAAGCCCGAATATACAACCGCAGCGCGGCGCGCACAACGCTCAAAACATTATTCGTACCGCAGCGCCGTAATTGGATCTACGCGCGTAGCGCGGCGCGCCGGCAAATATGCCGCAAGAGTTGCCGTTGCAATCAGCACCGCTCCGGCGGCGATGAAGGCGAGTGGGTCCGCGGGCTTCACGTCGTAGAGCATGGTGCTAAGCAAACGCGTGGCGGCAAGCGCTGCTCCAGCTCCAATGATTACGCCCGCACCTACAAGCACGGCCGTTTGTTTTAGAAATAGCCACAGAACGTCGCCGGGCATTGCGCCTAGTGCGATGCGGACGCCGATTTCGCGTGTGCGGCGTGTAACAGAAAACGCGACGACGCCGTAGAGTCCGATTGCCGCGAGCAGCGTGGCCAGCAATCCGAAGATTGTGGAAAGCCAGGTGATGAGGCGCTCGGGAATGAGCGAGTCGTCGATTTGCACCGCAAGAGTTTTCACGCCATAGAGCGGAAGATGGGGATCAAGCGACTTCACTTCCGCTCTGACCATTTCGGTAAGCGCCCCCGGATCTCCAGCGGAGCGCACGTGGAGCGTCGCTTCAAAAAGACGCGGCTCCTGTTGAATCGGAATGTAAAAATGACGAGCCGTTTCTTCGCGTAGCTGTGTGTATTTCGCATCTTTAACGATGCCCACGATCTCCATATCCGGAATCTTTTCCATCCCGATTTTCTTTCCGATGGGATTTGTGTCGCCGAAGAAATAATGGGCCATGGTTTCATTGATGATGGCTACTTTCGGCGCACCAACTCTATCTTTGGCGGAAAAATCGCGGCCAGCAATGAACGGTATGTGAAGCGTCGCGAAAAAGTCTGTAGAAATGTCCGCGTTCAGGCAACTCATGCGTTCGCCCTGATGCGGCTGGTAACCTTCCACGACGATGCCATTACTGCCGATATTTCCGGAAATTGGTGATTCGGTTGTGATGCTCGCGGCTTGCACACCCGGAAAGGCGCGAATCTTTGTGAGTAATTGATCATAGAAGTTGCGAGTCGCTTCCGGTGAATACCCGCTGACCGCGGGATTGAAGGACGCGAGCAGCACTCGGTCCCTATCGAATCCCGTATTGATGCCGCGAATATTTTCCAGGCTGTGCAAAAATAATCCCGCGCCAATCAGCAAAGGGAGCGATAGCGCCACTTGTAACGCGATAAGCGCGCCGCGCAAACTGAATAGTCTTCCGCCGGCGGGGTTGCGTGATTCGCCGCGAAGTGTGAGCGCCGTGGAAGATTTTGAAGCGCGAATCGCCGGCGCCAGGCCTATGAATGCTCCGACGACCACCGATACGCCCAGTGTGAATCCAAACACAGTCCAGCCGAACGGTGTGTCAAGATTGCTTCGGAAATCAGCGGGTATGAATCCGATGAGCGCCGCGTTGACCCACATCGCGACGAATATTCCCGCGGCTCCGCCAAGCACGGAAATCAGCAAACTTTCCGTCAGCCACTGACGCAACAATCGGAATCTTCCCGCGCCAAGCGCGAGACGCACGGCGGTTTCCTGTCCGCGTGCCGAAGCCCGTGCCAACAAAAGATTTGCGAGATTTGCGCAGAGGATCAGCAGCACGATCCCGGTGACCGCGAAGAGCATGACTAGCGGCTGCGCCATTGTTCTTTGCAGGTGCGCGGCGCCTTGATTGCCCGGAGCGAGTTGAATTATTCGCGAGAAGAATTGCTTCCGATTGAATTCGCTGGCGTCCGGCGGCAACTCTTCCGCGTCCGTCTTCAGTAGTTGTTGATACAGGACTTCGAGAGATACTTGCGCCTGCGCTAATGACACGCCCGGTTTCCGCCGTGCCATCAGAGTGATCCACCAGTGCTTGCGGCTCTCCAGGCGATTCGCGGGAACCGGACTAAATACGGGAGTCATCATGAGCGGCACGTACAAATCAGGCGCGCGGTCAAGGTCGGTGCCGTAAAAACCGGGAGCGCTCACGCCAATCACCGTCATGGCGTGATCATTCACAAGAATGGTCTTGCCGACGAGCGACGCATCTTTTCCAAAATGGCTTTCCCAGAAACCGTAGCTCAGCACGACCACCGGGTGCGCGGCGGGAATGCGGTCGTCGTCTTGCGTGAAAAGTCGCCCAATCCGTGGATGAACTCCCAACACGTCAAAATAATTGCCGGAAACCATTCGGCTACGCACGCGCTCGCTTTCTCCGGCATAGTTCACAATCATCGGTGCTCCGCCCACTGCGAGCACTCCATCGAAAACATCGTTCTTGTCGCGGATGTCCCGGTACATCGGATAGGAAAATGAAGTGTCCGTTCCGGACTTCGGCACCGTTGAAGAAATCACGACCAGCTCTTCAGGATTGCGAACCGGCAAACTTTGCAACAGCACTTTATTCATCATTGAAAAAATTGCAGTGTTTGCGCCGATGCCCAGCGCCAAGGTGAGTATCGCTGTCGCCGTGAAGCCGGGACTTTTGCGCAGCATGCGCAGGCCGAAGCGAATGTCTCGCCATGTCTGCGCGAAAAATTGTGTCCCACGCTCGTCGCGGCACTCATCTTTTGCAAGCGCAACACTGCCGAATTCACGCGACGCTGATTGGCGCGCAGCTTCAGGAGACATTCCCGCACGAACATTGGCTTCGATGCGCTGCGCGAGATCGAATTGCAATTCGGCGTCGAGCTCATTTTCGGATTTTCTTCCGCGAAATAAATCGCGCGCCCACATCCGGAATTTTGTTGTCAGGCTCATGGCGATTCAACGCTCCTTTGCAACATGCCGTGCCAAATCAAAACTCACTCAGAACGCAGCGCTGTGATTGGATCAACTCGCGACGCGCGACGCGCGGGAATCCAGCACGCCAGCAACGCGACCAGCATCAACGCCGCTGCCACAGCTCCGAATGCGAAAGGATCCGCGGCCCGCACTTCAAAAAGAAGGCTCGACATTAATCGCGTCAGCGCGAAAGCCGCGGCTATTCCAATCGTCATGCCGACTAGCGCCACACTTAGTCCGCGCTTCATTACGAGCACCAGCACGTCACGAGCTTGTGCCCCAAGCGCGATACGGATTCCCATTTCGTTTGTTCTTTGGTTGACGGAATACGACATCACGCCATAGATTCCAACCGCCGCGAGCAGCAACGCCGACGCAGCAAACACGCTGAGCAGCACCATGTATAAGCGCCGCCGCGCCAGTGAATCGGAAATAAGTTGATCCATCGTGGCAATTTTTGAAATCGGCAAAGTTTTATCGACCGACCAGATGCGCTCCTTGATCGGCTCGATCAAACGCGCGGGATCGCTCTCCGCGCGAACCACGAAAGCGTTGAAGTCTTGCGGGAACTGAAAGTACTGCCAGTAAATCATCGGAAAAATATCCGCTGCGATGCCATCTGCCTTCACGTCGCCGACAATTCCAACCACTTGTCCGGTGAGCGGCGGACCCCAATTTTTCATGGTGACGCGTTTTCCAATCGGACTTTCGTTCGGCCAGAATTCTTTCGCCATCGTTTGATTGATGATCATCACGCGCGCTGATTGTTGATTGTCGTTTTCCGTAAACTCGCGTCCGGCCACCAAAGGAATTCCGATCGCGCGGAAATAGCCGGAATCCACGATGCCGATATTCGCGGAAGGCGTAAGATTTGCCGGAAGAGAAGCGCGTCCCTGGATCTCGAAATCCGTAGCCGGGCCGCCGGTAATCGGAAGAGTATTAACCAATCCGGCCGCGCGAACTCCGGGCAGCGCACGAACTTGTTCCAACATTTGATGCAGCACGACGGCAGCCTTCGGATCGTTTTCAGGAAATCGCACCGGCGAAAGAAAAACTCTCATCGTCAACAAATTTTCAGAATTAAATCCCGGATTCACGTTCAGCAACCGCATGAAACTGTGGCCCAGTAATCCCGCGCCAATTAGAAGGAGCATCGCCAGCGCAAATTGCAGCGCCACAAGTGGCTGGCTGATTCCGCCGCGGCGCGCGCTGGAAGAAATGGGCGCGCGTTCCTTTAGCGACGAGTTCAAATCCAGTTTTAAGCTGGCGAGCGCGGGTGCAATACCAAAAACAATTCCGGTAAGAAATGAAATGAACAAAGTGAATCCGAGGACGCGCCAGTCCAAAGTGATTTCACCGAAGCGGGGAAAATCTCCATTCAGCGCGACAATAAATCGCAGGCTCCACCACGCGATCGCGCAACCAAGCGCACCGCCGAGTGACGCGATCATCACGCTTTCCGTGAGAAGTTGGCACACAACACGCGCACGGCCGGCGCCAAGCGCGAGCCGCGTGGCAATTTCTTTTTTGCGGGTTGCTCCGCGCGCCAAAAGTAAATTTGCAACGTTGGCGCAAGCAATCAGCAGAAGCAGGCCGACGGCGATCACCAGCGTCATCAGCGCGGGACGTACAGGCGCGACAACGCTTTCCTTCAGCGGAATCACCGTGATTGTGAGGCCTGACGCAGCGCCGGGATTTTCATTTTCAATTTGTGCGGCGACGGAAGCAGACTCAGATCGCGCGGCGGCCATAGACTGACCGCCACGCAAATTTGCAATCACGGTCAACAAGCGCGCGCGCCGGTTGTCGTGCAGCGGTCCGCCGGGAATCAGCGGACACCACATTTCGGAGGGACTCGGAAAATCGAAATCCGCAGGCATCACGCCGATAATCGAGAAGCGCTGGCTATTCACCTCAGTCGTTTTGCCGATAATTTCGCGGTCGCCGCCGAAATGGCTTTGCCACAGTGCGTAACTCAGAACGGCGACGCGGTTATCTCCGCCGGGCTGATTATCAGCCGCACCAATGAGCCTGCCGAGAAGTGGTTGTGTGCCCAGCGCGGAAAAGAAATTCGCGCTCACCAGCGCGCCAGGCACTTGTTCCGGCGCACTTTCTCCCGTCAGGTTAAATGTCCACGATCGAGAGGCAGCCACATTTTCCAACGTTTTCGCGTTGTGTTGCAGATCCAGAAAACTCGCGTACGTAAAAGATGTGCTCGCTGCGAAACCGAAATGCGTTTCTTGCACATGCAAAAGTTGCGAGTGATTCGGATACGGCAGCGGACGAAGCAGTACGGCGCTCACAACAGAAAAAATTGCGGTGTTCGCGCCGATGCCAAGCGCAATTGTCAGTACCGCGACGGCTGTGAATGCGGGATTCTTGCGCAACATTCGCAAACCAAAACGCATATCGCGCCAGAATTGCGCCAGCAACTGTGTTGGATGCTCGTCGCGACATTCTTCTTTCGCGAGTTCCACTCCTCCAAATTCGCGCAGCGCCACTCGACGCGCTTCATCCGGACGCATTCCCGCGTGAATATTCGTCTCAGTCAGTTGTTCCACGTGAAAATGCAATTCAGCATCGATCTCGCGATCAAATTGTTCCACGTGGAACAATTTGCGTAACCACGATCGAATCCTGCGGATGCGTGGAATTTCCTGACGAGCGTGCTTATTCCTGTTCGGCGAATTTGGAGTTTTCGAAAACATATGCGCTCGCGCTCAGGCTCCCGGTTCAACTGTTTTCAATATCTGTCCGATGGCAACCGCAAGCCGTTCCCAATTTGTTTCTTCCACTTCCAACTGACGCCGCCCCGCTCGCGTAATCTTGTAAAACTTTGCCCGCCGATTATTTTCCGAATCGCCCCACTCGGCAGCGATCCATCCGCGGCGCTCCAGCCGGTGTAACGCGGGATAAAGCGAGCCTTGCCGCACTTGCAGCGCATCGCGCGAAATCTGCTGAATGCGCAGCGAAATTCCGTAGCCGTGTTGCGGCGCCAGCGCCACCGTTTTCAGGATCAGCAGGTCGAGTGTTCCTTGCAGCAGGTCAGTCTTAATTGGATTCATGAAAGTGTCTCTTCTCCTAGACGTTCGACAAGGCTAAACGTTACACCTGTAGAGTGTCAAGGAGAGAGATATTTGGAGCTAAGCGGCCGTCGAGACGGGGCCTAAGTTTCCCCGTTGCTCGCGCGGCAAAACTAAAGGATGATTGCGCGCAGGATTTCGGAAGCAAGTGTCGGAATGCAGTCTGAAATGTAAATCGCGGAGGCGCAGCGCGAATGTATTACGCAGGTGTTGTGCTGATGGGCTTGATCGTCGGAGTGCTCGTGGGTCTTGCGGGCATTGGCGGCGGCGTCGTATTGGTGCCGGCGATGGTCTATTTGTTGGCGATGGACCAGCACATGGCGCAGGGCACTTCGCTTTTTCTGCAATTGCCGCCGCTGGGTCTGGGCGCGATGTTGACGTACTGGCGCAAAGGGAATGTGGACCTTTGGGCCGGCGTCATGTGCGCGCTGGGATTCTTTTTTGGTGGATATTTCGGCAGCAAAATTGCCATCCAAATGGATTCGCGCAATTTGAAAGGCGCGTTCGGAACTTTTCTGATTCTCTCGGCAATTTTATTGTGGTGGAAATCGCGTCCTCAGCCTTTGGAGAAAAAATCCGATGGCTAACCGGCGTCTGGTTCTATTTCTGATTTTCCTGGTCGCAAGTTTTGTTGGCGTCGCCTCGGGGCTATTCGGTGTCGGCGGCGGAGTTCTTCTGGTGCCGCTGCTCGTTCTTCTATTTGGATTTCCGCAGCACACAGCGCAGGGAACCAGCCTGGCGGCGTTGGTAGCTCCCGTTGGGCTGCTGGCATTTATGAATTACGCGAACGCTCACGAAGTGAATTGGACCGTCGGCCTTCTGATCATGCCGGGAATTTTCGTCGGAGGATTGTTGGGCGGCAAGCTGGCGCACAAGATTTCTCCGCGCCGTATGCGTCAGGCATTTGCAGTATTTTTATTTGCGCTCGGCGTTTGGCAGATCGCGTCAGCCTGGCTGATGCACGCGAACCCGGCCCATTAGGCTACTGCTGATTTCCGCCCGGCGTGTTTTGCAATCCTGCCGAACTTCCAGCCACCGGAACGCGCAGCGAAAAAAGCCCTTCAGTTGACGACGCCGCAAGCACCAATCGCGATGATGGTCCCGCCGCGATTGTTGGGAAACTTCCTTCGCCAAGTTGTCCGCCAAGTTGCTTCCACGCTTGTCCTTTATTTGTGGAAACAAAAATTCCGTGGCGTCGCGTGGACACAATCCACTCATCGCCTTCCACCGCAACGTCGGAAACTTGTGTGTCGGGCACATTCAGGAAACGAAATGTCAGCCCACTATCAGTACTAACCAAAGCTCCGCCCGCGCGAATTGCGAAAAGTGTATCGCCACTGACGATCACAAGTTTTTCGACGTCCTTCGCGTGCAACGAAGGATCAGCGTTCGCCCATGACGCGCCTGCGTCGCGCGAAATCGCCAAACCAGAATCACCCAGCACCCAGAAGGAATTCCCGTCGGCGGAAATTCGCACAACGCGCACTGCTGCGTGCGGTGCGCTGGAAGTTTTGCTGTACGAGTCGAATTCAGACCACGTAGCGCCATGATCGCGCGACGCGATTAATCCTTCCGAAGTTGCGGCAAGCCAAAGATTCGCGCTGAATGCGATGTCGTAAATCTGGCTATGCAATGGTTTTGAAAACGCCGACGCGCGCGCTGAAGCAGCCGCGGGTGCAGGCGCGGAATTTTTCGCCGAAGCGGCACCGGACTTCGCCGTTGTTCGCGCCGCAGGCGCCACAGATTTCGTAAAGATCACGCCCGTCGGTACCCAAGTTGCGTGTGACGCATCGTATCGCAGCAGTCCGCCGGATTGTGGAGTTGCCCACCATCCGCTTGCCGGTTCCGGCGCCGCATAAACGTGTCGCAGCGTCTGCGTGCTTGCGTTATGTCCGATGGATGACCACGTTCGTCCGGCATCGTTCGTTGCGTAAATCGATTCCACCGCGTTCGTCAACACCAGCAACATGCGCGTCGGCTGTTGCGGATCGGTCACAAGTTCGCGCACTTGACGATGCGAAAATCCTTCGTTGATTGCCATGAACGTCGCGCCGGAATCGCGCGTCACATAAACGCCCAATCCTTCCACGCCCAAAATAATTCTTCCCGGTCGTCGCGCATCCAGCAGTAGCGCGCTAATCGTCCAGTTCGGCGCACTCACACGTGCCCAGCTTGCGCCTGCGTTTGTTGTTTTCCAAAGCCCGTCCGTTGTTCCCGCATAAACCGTCGACGGGTTCGTGGGATCCTGCCGAATAATTTGCGTGCGGCGCGAAAGAAATGGAATGCCACCATACTTTGACCACTTTGCCGCCCCATTATCGCTGTGATAGATGCCCGAGCACGCGCTCGCGTAAACGCGATCCGGATTTGTCGGATCATTCGTGATGCTCATCACGTCAGAATCGTCCACCATGCCCGTGGGAATGTTCTGCCAATTTTTCCCGCCATCCACAGTTTTCCAGGCAAGGTGATAGGTACCCGCATAAAGAATGTTTGCGTCGCGTGGATCGGAAAGCAGGGAATCGAAATTGCGAAGGTCGGCATGGCCAGCCGGAGAAATGCGCTCCCACCGCGCACCGTCATCGCGCGAACGGTAAACTCCGTCCAGCGTTCCTGCAAAAAATAATCCTTTGTCGGCTTCCGTTTGAATCAACGCGCGCACAGACTGTCCCGCAAGTCCTGACGCCCGCCACGTCGCGCCATTGTCGTCACTACGAAATACTCCGCCGCCATTTTCGCCAAGCGTGCGCGTAGCAGCATACAGATGATGCGAATCGCGGCGATCTACGATGATCGCCATCACGACGGTGTCAGCGCGGTCGCCCATGCGTCCTGTCAAATGCCAGTGCTGGCCTGCATCCTGCGAAGAAAAAATGTGTCCGTCAACGGTGCCGAGATATAGAACGTCGGGATTTGCCGGGTCGGCCGTCATTGCGCGAACGTCGCCGCCATTCGGACCAACTTCCTGCCAGTCCTGCGCCAAAACAGGCAAACCGTTCAAAATCATGGTGAAAGCAAGAACCAGCACACCACGTAGCCACACTCGCATGAAGTTCCTCCGCGGGAAAATACATGGCCGCGTACACTCGGGCCGTCCGAAGAGGATAGGGTTTGGGGACGCGGAAATATGCTGGTCTGGGGGCTAATTCACGGGCAGGTGCGCGAAATGTCCATCCATCTCACACCTGTACGAAAGGGCAATCATGCGGAAGGCCGCTAAAGAGCAATGAAGATTTCTACGCATTGGAAGAAAAAAATTGGAGAGCACGCGGCTCGGCATTCGTCGCAAACGCAGCGTGTTTATTTTCGCGTGCGAAGCTTGGACACGCTATTCCGGTGCCGGGAACATATTTATACAACGAGACGATCATTCGCGCGGGACATGCAGCTTCTCCGTTCAACACCGCGCGCACGGACGAAATAAAATCCTCCGCGGAAGCATCATGCAATACATATCCGATTGCACCGGCGCGCACAGAGTCCAGAAATGTGCGTTCAGTTTCCGGCATGCCCACCAAAATTACTTTCATTGATGGCGTCGCCGTCTTTAGTTTTGTCAGCAACTTCAAATCAGATCGCTCGGCCCCGAAGTCACCCAATAGCACCAGACTGGCTCCGGACGCGAGCACAAATGTTTCTGTGTCCGGCCCGGGTGCGCCGGCGCCAACAGTATTGAATCCGGCTTCCGCGCTTAAAACACGCGCCAGCGCTTCACGCAGTAATCGATTCGCCGTGACCAGGTATATGCCGACCTTGTCTTGTGAAGCGTGGCGCATGGTTCCTTTTTGTTACAGATCGCTACAGAACTGCCGTTGCACATAAATGGTGCAACTTGATGGCCACGGGCTTCTTGAACATTTGCGCTCCCAGCAGAATCGCGGCGTTGCTCGGCGGCCAGCGTTGCTATACCCTTTGTTATCAATGGTTGATATCCATTGCCACATCCTTCCCGGTATTGACGACGGCGCGAAGTCCATGGAAATTTCCGTCCAGATGGCGGAAATCGCTATCGCCGATGGCATTACGCATGTGATCGCCACGCCGCACTCGAACGCCGAGTACAAATTCCGTCCCGAACTGGTACTACAGCTCCGAAATGAACTTCAGGCCAAAGTGGAAGGCAGGCTGAAACTCGCCACCGGATGCGACTTCCATCTCAGCTACGAAAATCTTGAGGATATCCAAGTCAACAAAACGAAGTACACACTGAATCAGAAAAATTATTTGCTGGTGGAATTTGCGGACTTCGCCATTCCTCCGAATATTGACGACACGCTCCACACACTTCACCTGCTCGGACTTCATCCGATCATCACGCATCCGGAGCGCAACGGATTAATTCGTCATCAGCCTGAAAAACTTTGGCGCTGGATGCGGCAGGGCTGTTACGTGCAGGTCACGGCGCAATCTCTTCTTGGCCGTTTCGGGAAGGACACTGCAAAAATTTTATTGGACTGGCTGGATAACGAGCGCATTCATTTCATCGCAACGGACGCGCACAGTGTAACCGGACGTCCGCTGAAATTGCGCGAGGCTTACGATTTGGTGGCGAAGCGCCGCGGCGCCGAAACAGCCGACGCGCTTTTCATTCACAATCCCATGGCCGCATTTGAAGGCAAGCCGCTACCGTATCAACCAGATCCGCCCGCCGACCCAAATGCTCCCGGTTACAGAAAACACAAACGCTTCATTTTCTTTTAGTCGTACTGCAATATCCGCGCTTAGAACCTTTACCAGGTCCGATAAATCTCCCGCGATCCGGTAAGGTACATGTCCGTATAGCCCTTCATTTTCTCCATCGTAGCTTTCATCTCGGGCGTCGGATTCATGTATGCCTCGTTGGCTTTATCCCAAGCCTGCGAAGTTTTCGTACCAGCTCGCCATCACGACGCGATTGTACTGGCCGGTCACGTCGGTCATGATGCTCACATTTTT
The DNA here is from genome assembly GCA_963778235.1 of uncultured Acidobacteriota bacterium. GTDB lineage: Bacteria > Acidobacteriota > Terriglobia > Acidiferrales > UBA7541 > DASTCZ01. Next base: position 178,863 of record CAVZTQ010000003.1, read on the forward strand.
TTCATTTCCCATCGCTTCTTTGAACATCTTGGCGAGTTTTGATGCGTTCCCAGGCTTGCAAACAAATATATCGTGAACAATGATCATAAAATCGAATCTCCTTTCATTTCAAAAGCTGCACTTATGATACACCTGTCACGCTGCACGCCTGCGAGTGTGAAAAAAATTTCATACAGACGCGCCCAGCCGTCGCAGAATCCGGACCGACACGCCGAAATCGTTCGATATCCCATTACTTCTTCTTGTGCTTATCAAACCAGGCCGCAACATACATCACCTTTGTCATCTGATGACTCGGCCGCCGGCTCAATCCATGTGGCTCGCCCGGAAATCTCACCAACAGCGTATCCACTTTCAAAAGTTTCAACGCTTCGTAATATTCTTCGGCTTGTCCGATGGGCGTACGGTAGTCTTCCTCGCCGGCCATCAGCATCGTCGGCGTGTTCACATCTTTAATATGCATCAGCACGGAGCGCCTTTCATATTCGTTCGGAATTTCCCACGGCGGCGCCGCAAACCAATATTTCGATCCGAGAATCGAAATGTCGGCAGTCAGCGTCCAACTCGTCCAATCAATCACCGGATAATTACTGGCCGCCGCGCGAAACCGGTGCGTGTTGTCGATCATCCAGCAGGTCAGCACTCCGCCGCCCGAGCCGCCAGTCACAAATAAATTATCGGCGTCGATGTATCCCTTCGCGATCACCGCATCCACACCGGAATTCAAATCTGCGAAATCGTCGCCGGGATATTCGTGGTGAATCGAATTGGAAAACTCTTCGCCGTAGCTCGTGCTGCCGCGCGGATTCGTGTATAGCACCACATATCCCATCGCCGCGTACAATTGTTTTTCCACGTCGAAGCGATCGCCGTAATTTCCAAATGGCCCGCCGTGAATTTCCAGAATCAGCGGATATTTTTTCGACGCGTCAAAATCCGGCGGTTTGATAATCCAGCCGTGAATTTTTCGTTTGTCCTTCGACGATTCGTACCAGATCTCCTCAACTTTTCCCGCACGCTTCTGCGCCAGCAATTGACGATTCGGCTCCACAATTAATTTCGGTTCGCCGCGCCCAATCCATCCAACCGCGATGCCGCCGGGATTTTCATTCAGCGTCCACGGCATCGCATAAGCTCCGCCGGGCCCAATCGAAAATGATCCGGCGCCGCTCGCGCCGCCGCCGTTGCCAAGATGTTGCGCGATCACCGTCAACGTTCCGTCCAGCTTCGCCAGCGAAAATTTCGTGTCGCCTTGATCGTCATACTGAATGTAAATTCCGCCGCCGTCCGCCGCCCACTTTGTGGTCACCACATCGCGATCCAGTTTCGTCGCCACCACATGCGGATTGCTTCCATCGCGGCCCATCACATAAAGATTAGTCGACTGATGTCCCTGAAATCGCTCGTCGTATCCGGAATAAGCGATCCACTTTCCATCGGGCGAAATCGAAGCCGAACCATCCGGCCCGTGGCGACGAGTCAGTTGCTTCACCGCGCCATCCGCGACGGACATTTCAAACACTTCTGTGTCAGCCGGTTCGTAATCCGCATCCGCGCGCAAATTCGCGGAAAAAATCAGGGAGCCACCATCCGGCGTCCAAACCAGTTGCGGTCCGCCATTCGTCGCACTTCCATACGAAACATCGCCCTTGCTTACCTGACGCGCTCCGCCGCCGTCTGAAGCAATCACGAAAATCTGCGTTGATCCGGGCCGCAAATATCCAAGTCCATTGAACCGGTAAACCAGCGCGTCAAACATTCGTGGCTGGTCGGCCCAACGCGCGCCAGCTGGCGCTGCGGGAATGTTTGTCAGCCGAGGCCCCGGCATCGGTACGCGCGAAGAAAATGCGATCCACTTTCCATCCGGTGACCACGCAATATCCGCCGGCGCATTTTCCATTTCCGTCAGCCGCGCCGTTTGTCCCGTGTCCATCCAACGAATGTAAAGTTGAGTGTGTCCTTCATCGCCGGCCAAATACGCGATGCGCGTTCCGTCGGGCGACCAGCGCGGCGAATTATCGTTATCATGCCCACTAGTGATCGCGCGGTCGTCCGTGCCATCAAAATTGACGATCCACAAATTTGTCTCTCGCACGTCCGTCATGATGTTCGCCGACGTGCGCACGTACACGATGCGCTTGCCGTCCGGCGAAATTTGCGGGTCGCTGGTGTACTGCAAATGGAAAATGTCTTCAGGCGTCAAATGTTCGCCGCGCATCGATTGCGACATCGACGTCTGCTGCGTCGCCATTTGCTGCTGCGCTCTTACCGCGCCGGACAATACAAAAATCGCGCACACAACCAACGCTGCGCTTCGCAAGAATCGTCGCACGTCACACCTCCGAATTCGTTTGTAGGGAAACAGAAACACTTGCACAGGAGGAATACGCCCGCAGGGGTGTGGAAATCAAGCGGAGACGATCGAGAAGTCCAGATAATATCGGACGGCCAATCCGGCCGTCCGATATTCCCGGATAAAATACTTTAGAACGTGTAGTTGACGCCGCCGCGTACCAAATGTCCCTGCAGATTTGCGGAGTGAACGAAAAAGTTCGCCGGGAACGCCACAACCGGACCCGTGAACGCAGTCAGATTTGTGCTGAGCGCCGTCTCGCTTTGGAAGTGCGCGTAAAGGTATTCGCCCTTTACTGACCAGTGGCGTCCGAAGCTATATTCCACTCCGCCGCCTCCAACCCAACCCCACTTGTTCTTTGTAATTCCGCCGTTTTCTGCCGCAGTTGCGAATGTATCCGTAAACACTTCACGGTAGTTCAGATCCGCCATTGCAAGTCCAACGGTTCCGTAATAAAGAAAGTGGCCGCGTGCATATCCGACGCGCGGGCGTGCCGTCGCCATCCATTTGGTGGTTCCGGATTGCTTCACCGTGAACGCGGTTGGCGAGCAGCACGGGTACGTCGCCGTGGTACTTTGAGTTCCCGTCATGCTCAACGAGCCAAAATCAACTTCAAATCCAATCATAAAGTGATCTGCCGTGTTGCTATATCCAAATTGACCGCCACCGTTGAAGCCCCTCGTGCTCACGTTCTGTGCGCCCGCCGTGGCGATAGCTGGAACGCTCGACGCCGCGAAATATCCTGTCGGACTGAAAGTGGTGGTCGTGTGTGCGACCGTTGTTCCGAATGTGCCACCGGCATATCCGCCGACGTAGAAGCCGTTAAACGGGTCCTTGTCCTGCGCTTTTACTGCGCTTCCTGCAACAAGGGTCAAGACGCAAATACAGCTTATCAATAGAATTCTTCGCACTTTTTCCTCCGGAGATTTGGTGATAGGTGTTTTCTTCTATTGACTGATAGCAATAGGATCTGTCCACTGGCGATAGGACTATCGGTCTAACGTGTCCTGAAGATAACCATTCTCATAACCGTCCTGGCAACGATGCTGAGTCCTCGGTGGATAGGTTCTGGGAAGCCAGAATTGGTCGGTAGTGCAGTGCGGACGGGGGCAGAGAATGACTACCGCGTACGCTTCAGCACCCCGTCATGAACCATCTTCACCGCCGCGGCCGCATCTTCCACTTCCACAATCAATTCGTCGTAGCGCTCGTCGTGCAAATCCAAAATAATCGCATTCTCGCCATGGTGAACATCCCAGAAAATTGTTTTTCCATGTTGATAAAATGTTCCCGCTGCAATCACGCCCGGCAAATTTGTTCCCAGCAAACGGAACCCTTTCCACCAACCGTCGGCAATCGCCGGATCGGTTCGCACGCCGGCGATGTGCGCCAGCGGAATTTCCAGCGTGCTGCGAAACGCCCACAATTTGTCCGCGCCTTTCACGTGAATAATTAATTTGCCGTTTCCAATTTCAATGTCGACCATGAAATTCCTTTCAGAATATTCCGCTATGATCCCGCGCCACTGTCGGCGAAATCCAAAAGTGGCGGAATTCTATCACCAACTCGCTGGAACACGGCTTTACCAGCAGTCATCTCCAAGTGTGCAGACTTGAACAGTTTCTCCGCGAGCCCCGCGATATAACGAACCTGTATTCTAGGAGAAATTAATGCTACTGCTGATCATTGTTCTGATTCTTTTATTTGGCGGGGGCGGCGGCTACTACGGATATTCCCGATGGGGCGGACGAGGCGGCCTCGGCGTAGTCGGCACAGTCTTGCTTATTGTGCTGATCGTCTACCTGCTTGGCGGATTGCACTAATTTCCGCGTGCTCAGAATTATCTTCGTTCGTGAGGTTGCCTCTGGGTGCCCCATCCTTGCGCAGGCGGTTTCGTCTTTGCCGACAGGGCGCGAGCTTTCGTCCTTGCCGACAGGGTGCGTTCCGCTGCAGCCCTGCGGCGACTTAAGGACATCGCGCTCTGCGGCGATCGAAGAGGGTGGGGTTTTTGACTTGTTTTTCCTTTGAACGTTTTGGAAGTTATCAAACGGCAGCAATCTCTCGCATAACTTGGTAGATTGTCCGCAGCAATCTGCCATGCACTCCTCCACTCATCGCCCCACCTGGAAAACTCTTTTAGCCTTCGCGATTATTTATTTCGTTTGGGGCTCCACGTATCTAGCAATTCGCATCGGCGTTCAGGAAGTTCCGCCATTTCTTCTCGCGGCAATCCGTTTCACCATTGCCGGCCTGATCCTTTATATATGGACGATCGCGCGCGGCGAACGCTCTCCCACTGCTCGCCAGTGGAAATCAATCTCTCTGCTCGCCGTCTTAATTTTCGTAATCGACTACGGCTTATTATTTTGGGCTGAGCAGCGCGTCCCCTCCGGCCTCGCCGCCGTGATGACCGCCATCATTCCCGCGTTCATGACAATTTCCGAAATCGTTTTTCTTAAAACGCAAAAACTCACCATTCGCCTGGCCGTGGCCCTCGTCATCGGAATCGTTGGTGTGGCTGTTCTCATCAGCCGCTCGCTGAATCTCGGCGGCGCTCCGATTGACGGGCGTGGCGCCACAGCTTTAATCGTCGCGTCAATCGGTTGGTCCATCGCCTCGGCATTAATGCGAAAACTTCCGCTGCCATCATCAAAGGTCATGAGCTCCGGCGCGCAAATGTTATCCGGCGGAATTTTTCTCGCAGTCGCAGCAGGCGCGCTCGGCGAATTCCATAATTTCCATCCGACAAATGTTTCCCGCGAAGCGTGGCTCGCGCTGCTCTATCTAATTGTCGCCGGTTCGATCATCGCCTTCACCGCATACGTCTGGCTGCTGCATCACGAATCGCCAACAAAAGTCAGCACCTACGCGTACGTAAATCCCGTAGTAGCAGTTGTGTTGGGATATTTCCTAGCCGGCGAAGCATTAGGCTCGCGAACGATATTAGGATCCGCGCTAGTTCTAGTCAGCGTAATCGTAATTACGACAACGCCCAAACCTTCCACGAATCCGTAGGGGCCACCTTCAGGTGGGCCGCTCTTGCTTCAATCGCCCCGCTCTTTCATCTCCACCGCTTAGCATCGAACCCGAACTGCACCAACCCATCTCGGTAATCAATTTTTATGTCCAGCATCCGCAACATCGAAAATCCCAAAATCCCCGAAACTTCGGTTCCCAATGAATTGCTTAGCGAAGCAGTATCAAATGCAATCACGTCCAAATTCCGTTGACTCAAGTTTCCAAACGTAAAAGTCACATCGTCGCCGCTGAAAACATTCTTCACCTCGCCATTCACGCCTGTCACCCGAACATTCTTGTTTGTCGAAACTTTCGTCACATCTTTTGCGGCTGCGGGCGAAATCGTATTCATCGTCGACCCAGTGTCCAGCAGAAATAATCGCGGCGCGCCCTTGTTCACCTGCGTCGTTACCAGCAAATCGTGGCCGAACCGGTGGATCGGTGTGAAAGTTTTCATCTCCGGATCCACATACCGGTTAAAAAATATCTGCCCGCCTGCCGATCCCGCCGCTTACTCCGGACGTTCCGGTAACTCGGTCAACCTGAATTTTTGATTCGGGAAATCTAGCTCCACCAAAAACTGTGCAAACATGTCCGCGCCGATTAATCCATCATCTCCAACCACGCTAGTCCGATCCACCACGTCCACATAGCAATCTTGAAATTCCAGGTCGCCGATTTTCACGGAGTCCGCCACACCCGTGTAGCCCGCCGTTTCTCCCTTATCTCCAATGCCGCCGATCTTCGTATCGGTAATCTTTTTTATTTTTGCCTTCTCCGCAACTTTGCGGTCCAGCAGAATTCCCGTGGCGCCCGTGTCCAGTAATAAATTAACCGCTGTTCCATTCAATTTCACATTCAATCCGTAGCCGCGAATCTCCGTCGGCCCTTCCAGCATCTGCGTCAACTGAGTTTGCAGAGAGTTCGTGTGCGAAATCATCCGGCACGGCCGCTTCGATGGGTCCACCGGAGTAAAAGGCCCGATCATCGCCGACTCCATCTTGGGCGCGTCCTCGCTTGGGGACTTCGTCTCCGTCACATTCACCAATGTTCCCACTCGAAAAACGCCCTGCGAGCTGTAGATTCTAAATCGTTCGTCGTTAATGTCCGGATCATTCGGATCAAGCACGTAAGCGCGATCGATCATTTGCTTTGCCTGTGCGTAGTAGGAATTTGAAGCGGAAACTCGTGCCATCCCCAAATATCCGCGCGCATTCGCCGTGCCCGTTCTCACCAGCGCAATGAATTCGTGCTCCGCGTCCGTCAACTTTCCCTGCCGGAAATAAACTTCACCCATCGCCACATGGCCATCCGCAAAATTCGGAAAAACTTCGATCACCTTCGTCGCCGCCGCATTAGCTTCGGCAAACTTTCCCAATTTCAAATAAACGCGCGCCAGTCCCGCATAAGCAGGCGCCGCCTGCGGCCCGCCCGCCGAAATCAAAGCGTTGTACATATCCACGGCCGCGGAATATTTTGCCGAGCGCAAAAGTTCAATCGCGCCATCAAGCGAAGGCGCCGTAGTTTCGGCAGAGGCAGCATTCGCAGGCGCAGTTGAAGCAGATGCCGTGGTGGACTGCTGCTGACCGACGGGATTCTTATCTTGCGCGGGAAGTGCGGTAGCGCCGCCAAGGATAGTCGAAAACAGGAGGGTAAATAATACTGTTCGCATAAGTGCCAGACACTAGCACAAACATGTTTCTGGCGGATAGTACGCCGTTCCGGGAAACTCGGGACAGTCACAGCACGGATCGTTCTTCAGTAGGCTAAGCGATGATGGATTTAGAGGACATGGGTATGGACACCGAAGTAGAGGTTAGTGGTTAGTGACTAGCGAGTGCTTAATGATTCGCTGAGCCGATCAAAACGCCGCAGTTACCGTGACGTTTCCTTTGGCGCTGCTGTTTGATTGAGCTGGAAGAGTTGCGGTTCCGGTGCCATGAATGAAGTATGCAGTTGAGCCGTTGCTGCTTGCATAGCTGGTAGAAGAGTTGACGGTGATCGATATCGAACCTTGTTTCGGATTTGCTGACGCGGCCCACACGGCAGGCACTGAACCTGGGACGATTGGTCCTGTGACGACGGCTGCATATTGAGAGGTGCTCGCGTCGGTGAAAGTACCCGTGCCGATGCTGCCGGCGACCATCAGGCTGATCGTCGCGTTGCCAACGCCTTGCACCGGTCCTATCGCTGTGATGCCAAGAGTGGACTGATTGGAGGTGGACACATTTGCACCGACGGCCATGCACGGCACTGTGCCTGTGATCGCTCCGGAAATTGTCATCGTGCAACTGGCGGAAGGCTTTTCAATGACCGTAGTTGTTCCTCCGCAAGTTCGGAGACCGAATATTGCTAACGCAAGCGTGGCGAAAAATATTAGGCGGATTTGCATGGCCGCATTCTGCTAAAAGCGGGAAGCTACTGTCTACGAAAAAATTTCGAGGATTTCTTCGTAGCGTTTGAAGGGAGCAATTAAATATGCGCCAGCCAATTCTGTTCGCGCCCAAGCTAGCATTTTCTTGGCGAGTGCGAATCCGTGTTCGCGGGCGGAGGCGCCGGCGGATTCCATTTCTTTTAGAACTGGTTCGGGAATTACGATGCCGGGAACTTCGTTGTTCAAGCGCAGAGCTTGTTTGTAACTGGTGAGCGGCCAAACGCCGAGCAAAACTGGAATTGGACAAGGGCCACCGAGGCGTTTCAGAAAATCGTGCCAGTGCTGCGGATCGAAAAGAGGCTGGGTCATTGCGAAATGCGCGCCGCCTTCCACTTTTGTGTGGAAGCGCTGAATTTCGTAGTCGAGATCTTCCGCGAGTGGATTCAGCGCAACGCCGATAGTGAAATTTGTGGCGCCGCCAAGAGTTTTGCCGGACCAGTCCATGCCTTGATTTAATTTGGCGAGAACTTTTACGAGGCCGATCGAGTCAACCTCAAAAACTCCGCTGACTTCGGGATAATCGCCGACGGATGGAGGATCGCCAGTAACGGCAAGAACATTTCGCACGCCGCCCACCGTCCACGCTCCTAGTAGCGAAGCTTGCAGGCCGATTAGATTTAGATCGCGCGTGGTGAGATGCGGAATTGTTTCCACGCCGCGCGCTTCGAGTCCGCCGGCAACCATGAGAGCGTCCATGCCCACGCGGGCCATCGCACCGCTGTTGATGTCAATCGCGTCAACTTTTCCGCTGGCGAGGACGTTGTCAACCTGCTCGTAAATTCTTTCGAGCGCGATGCCTTTTGGCGGATCGATTTCTACAGAGACGACGAATTTCTTTTCCTGAATTTTTTTCCAGATGCCGCTTTCCGGTTCGCGTTTCGCGATGCTGAGCGGCGCTTCGTCGACGACCTTTTTCACTGAAGCAATGCGAGGCACGGCGCTGGGAACAAGTTTTTTTACAGCGTCGGCCATCGCGCGAATGTGTTCCGGCGTTGTCCCGCAACATCCGCCGAGAATGCGAACGCCAAGAGCGGCGGCATCCTGCGCGAAGTGCGCGAAATATTCCGGCGAAGATTTCGGATAAACGGTGCGGTCGCCCATGCGGCGTGGAAGTCCGACATTTGGCATTGCGCTGCGAGGGATGGCGCCGGTTCCGCGCGAAAGTTCTTCGAGAATGGGCAACAAGGATTGCGGGCCGAGCGTGCAATTGCTGCCGATGACTTGAACATTCGCGGCGGCAAGTCTAATTGCAGCATCGGCAGGGCGTGTGCCGCCTGAAGCGGTGCCTTCTTCGGAGAATGTCATTTGCGCGATGATCGGCAAATTGGAAAAATCGCGAATGGATTCAACGGCGACGAGCAGCTCTTCGATATCGGAAAAAGTTTCGAGCAAGAATAAATCAACGCCGCGTTCTTCGAGCGCTTGCGCTTGTTCGTGAAACGCGGCGCGAAGTTCTTCGACGGAAATTTCATTCATGTGACGTGAAATTCCGGAAGGGCCGATTGAACCTGCGATCATTACTTCGTGATGCGCGCCTTCGCGGGCTTCGCGGGCAATTTTCACTCCGGCTTGATTGATGCGCGAAACTTGATCGCCAAGTCCGGAAGTGGTGAGCTTCAAACGGTTCGCGCCAAAAGTATTTGTCTCGATGAGTTGCGCGCCAGCTTGAATGTAAGCGCGATGCACGCGAACAACAGCTTCGGGCTGCGAAGTATTCAATTCCTCAAAGCAGCGCTGCGGGCCCACGGACTCGTGTAGCAGCGAGCCCATCGCTCCGTCGGCGATGAGGATGGCGTTCTTGAGGCGCACGTTAAAATCTTCAATTCTCATTGGGAATGTGGAGGAACAGTTTACAGGGAAACGTCAACAAATGGGAATCTTGCCCGGAGAAATAACTGCGAGCCCCCAGCCCGGCAGATCCAACAGACAAGACCAAATCATTCCCACGAAGGGGTATGTGAGCTTTCTGCCGAGTGGCATTGACGAATCCTTCGCAGCCCATGAAATTACAAACAGCCAAATCAGAAATCGCAAGATGGCCACGCTTCCGTAGATAACCCAGTAGCTGTCACTGGAATTTGGATGCCATCGCATGAGGCTCTGCGAAAGTGAAAGTGTGAGAACGGGCCCCGTGACGACGCCAATTCCGGTTCGCATCGCGGCGATTTGCCAGGGCTTCCGTCTAATATCTGGATGAAGTTTTTTAAGAAGGACACCGGCGGCGAAGTATCCGGAGAACTTTAATCCGACGAACGCGATTACTCCGGGAATGCCTGGAAGTTCGCCCGGCATTGTTGCTAGCGCATGGCCTCGGCCATTCCGGCGATAGTGCTCATCAAATCGTATTTTGTGAGGATATCGAAACGCGAATCGCCCATGTCCACAAAAACAGCGGGCGTTTCGTGGCTGAGCAAATGAGTGACGCGTTCGACCGGCGCATCTTTTTGAACGATGGGAAGCGCTTTGCCCATCACTTCGCGGATTACAAGTTTGCGCAAATCTTTTCCTTGCAGCGCTAGATTCAGAATTTGGTCTTCAAAAATTGTGCCGACAGGAAGTTTTTCCTCGAAGACGGGAAGCTGGGAAATATCCTGTTTCTGCATGGTGTGCAGCGCATGGAAAACGGTTTGGTCGGCGCGCGCGATAATTAGTTCGCGATCCTTGCCGTTCTTGCGTTTGGCGTGAACGACGTCAACGGCGCGCAAGGCGACTTCGCTATCCATGTAGCCGCGCTCGTTCATCCATTCGTCGCTATAGACTTTGCTGAGGTAGCGCATGCCGGTATCAGGAAGAAAAGCAACGACGAGATCGCCCTTCTTGCAGCGCTTCGCTACTTTCAGGGCGGCGGAAATACAGCCGCCTCCGGAACCGCCGGTGAAGAGGCCTTCTTGTTTCACTAAGCGGCGCGCCCAGACGAAACATTCTTCGTCATTAATTTGTTCGATGTCGTCGAGATATTTGAAGTCCATTGTGGATGGAAAAATATCTTCGCCGATTCCTTCGACTACATAGGTGGCGGCTTTGCCGACTTTTCCAGTTTTGAAAAATTCGTAGTAGAGAGAGCCGATGGGATCGGCGCCGATTATTTTTACGTTGGGATTTTTTTCTTTCAAATAACGGCCGACGCCGCTGATCGTTCCGCCGGTTCCCATGCCGCAAACGAAGTGAGTGATTTTTCCTTCGGTGTCGTCCCAAATTTCCGGGCCGGTGGTGAGGTAATGCGCTTCGGGATTCATTGGATTTTCATATTGATTTGGATAATAGGAATTGGGAATTTCACGTGCGAGTTTTTTCGCGACGGAATAATAGCTGCGCGGATCTTCCGGCTCGACCGCGGTTGGGCAGACAATTACTTCGGCGCCGAGCGCTTTCAGCAAGTCCACTTTTTCCTTGGATTGTTTATCGGTGATGGTGAAAACCATTTTGTAACCGCGCACAGCGGCGACGAGCGCCAAACCCATTCCGGTGTTTCCGGAAGTGCCTTCGATAATTGTGCCGCCGGGTTTCAGCAGGCCGCGCTTTTCGGCGTCGTCAATCATGGTGATGCCGATGCGATCTTTCACCGAGCCGCCGGGATTCAGGTAGTCCACTTTCGCGTAAACTTCCGCATTGATTCCGGCGGTGATGCGATTCAAGCGGACGAGCGGCGTTTTGCCGATGGATTCGAGAATGTTTTTACACTTCATGCGCGGTCACCTATCTTGTTGGCCTGTCTTTTACGAAATACGTAGCAATCTTGCGAGTCTAGCATGGCATTGCGGGCATCTCCACGACAGTGCGATTGGAGTTTGCGCACCGCGCAATGGTTATGGGTGAGTCTTCACCGCGAAGTGATGCGGATGTTGTAAAATGCGTGCGGGGGAAGTCGCCATGCACAGACGCACCAACTATTCGAGCGGAACGCCTTGGGAACCTATCGTTGGATATTCGCGCGCGGTGCGAGTTGGAGATGTGATTCACGTTTCCGGCACAACGGCTACCGGGGCGGACGGAAAAATTGTGGGCGTCGGTGATGCTTACTGGCAAGCGGTGCAAATAATTCACAATATTGAATCGGCGCTGGCGCAGGCGGGTGCAAGTTTGCGCGATGTGGTGCGCACGCGAATGTATTTGACGAATATGAGCGATTGGGAAAAAGTCGGGCGCGCGCATGGTGAAGCGTTTGGAGTGATCCGTCCGGCGACGAGCATGGTGCAAGTGGCGAAATTGATTTCGCCGGAGATGTTGGTGGAGATTGAGGCTGAGGCGATTCTGGCGCCGTAGTTTCTGCTGAAGAATTGAAATGCACCGACAGGAGTGTCGGTGCTACTCAAACCTGATTTCAATTCAATGAACGGAAGGGCTTGACACGGATTCTTTTCCGTCGTATTTAACCTATAGGTTAAATACGATATGACTGCGGATCGATTGAGTGCGACGTTTTCGGCGCTGGCGGATCCTACGCGGCGGGCGATATTGGCGCGGCTGATTTCGGGAGAGGCGTCGGTGACTCAGTTGGCGGAACCCTTTCGGATGAGTTTGCCGGCGGTGTCGAAACATTTGAAGGTGTTGGAGAACGCGGGATTGATTGCGCGGAGCAGAGAGGCGCAGTGGAGGCCGTGTCAGTTGAAGGCTGAGCCGCTGAAGGAAGTGGCGGATTGGGCGGAGCATTACCGGAAATTCTTCGAGCAGAGTTTCGACAGGTTGGAGATCTATCTGAGGGAGATGAAGGAGAAACAGAACGAGGCAAAAGATTTGACGCAGAGAAAAACACAGAAAAAGGCGGAGGAGAACAAACATGGCCGAGCAAAACGCAAAAGGTAACGTGGGAGAACATGGAGTTGGGCGAGTGATGGAGATGACGCGAGTGTTTGGTGCGCCGCGGGAAGTTGCGTTTGCGGCGTGGACTGATGTGAAGCAAGTGGCGCAGTGGTGGGGGCCGATTGGTTTTACAAATCCGGTTTGTGAATTGGATGTGCGGGTGGGCGGCGCAATCCTGATTCACATGCGCGCTCCGGATGGCGTCGTTTATCCGATGAGCGGAGTTTACAAAGAGATTGTTCCGCCGGAGCGAATTGTGTTTACGGCTATTGCGCTGGATAAAGATGGGAAAGCGATGTTTGAGAATCTGAACACAGTGATTTTTTCTGAACGTGATGGTAAGACGACCGTGGCTTTACGAGTGGAAGTTTTGACGTCGTCGGCAGCGGCGGAACAGCCTCTTGCAGGTATGGAGATGGGTTGGAAGATGACTTTCGATCGGCTGGGGGCGCACGTTAGGAAAAATTGAAAAGCGGAACAGCCTCAGGGCGCCCGGTCCCGAAGTATCGGGACCGGGCGCCTGAGCTACAGCGGTGACGCGCGAAAAGGGGCGGGTCGCGGACCCGCCCCTACGGTTTAGTAGCGCACCCTTACACGATATTTCAGGATTGCGGTGGCGTCCTTTGCTACAGGAACGTTGAACTGGGCGGCGAAGGCGGCGGTTTTCTTTGCGGGAAATGTGGAGCTTAGCATTTCCCAATCGCCACCGAGCGGCTCGTTGACTTCGACTGTTACCGGCGATTCCTTGTGATTCCGCAGAGTGACTTCATATTCCATTTCGTAGGTGTGAGTGTCGATTTTCTTGTAATCGGTTTGTTTGTGTTCGGCGACGATGTCGAATGCATTGCCGATGTGAATGCTGACGGGTTCGTCCTTCGGTGTGTGATCGATGCGGTCTTCGCCGATGAAAAGTATGCCGCCGCGCGAGTCGGCTTGATAGACGCGGACGGTTCCGGCGGGTAGCGGCATGCCGAGTCCGGTTTTTTCTTCGTTCTTAAATTTGTAATAGACGAGGACGGCGTCTTTCGAGGCAGCGCCGGGAGTCATCGCGCTGCGGTAGTAATAGGATTGTCCGTTCACGATGAAATGTTTTTCGACGGGGAAGCGGGATGCGTTGAGCAGGCTGAGTTGCTTGGTTTCTTTGTCGAAAATGCTGGTGCGGCGATTCAGCGTATATAGATGATACTCGGAGAAACTTTCCTGCTGCATTGGCGGAGCGGCTGCGGCTCGCGCCATATCCATTTTCATCGCGCCGCCGACACCTCCCTGCTGGTAGACACGATTTAATTCACCGGCAACGAGTTGTAGTTTTGCGTTCTTAAATGCCGCGCCGCTGTTATTTGCCATGGTTACCCAGCCATCGAGATCGGCGTTGGTTTCGTCGCGCGCTACGGTCATCACGTAGTCGGCGTTCCAGGAAACATTATTGGCGAGATATGACGCTTCGATTTTCTGTCGTCGCGCGCCGGTGTTGTTCAGAAGCCAGACCAATGTTGGGCGGCTGTAAAGATTATCGGGGAGAGAAGAAAAGCGATAGCTGCCTGCGGACATGCCGGTGACGATATCGTTGCCAATTTTCCAAACGGGCGCGCCATTGTTGTTCGCGAGCAATGTCGCTTTGGTTTCTTCCCACTCGGTGGAACCATTTTTTTGTACGGCGCGCATGAGGGTGACTTCGCGGCCGACATATTTATCGAGAACTTTATTGGCGTCGAGCAGATCGTATTCGTAATTTTGTTCCAGGACGCTTAATTTTTCCGGGTCAGCGACGGAGCGGAAGTGGACGGAGGCGGGATTGACGGTGGATGCGATGTCCATAAAGCGAAGTTGGAAATCACCGGAGGGGAGGGAGACTTCGCGAGTGTCTCGAACGAGCGCGATATTGGAATTGTAAACGGTGACGGCGAGATCAGTCTGATCGTTCATGGTGGTTTCGTGCGCGGCGGATTGCGCGGAATTGTTTGGCGCATTTTGAGCGGCGTGGACGGAACTTGAGTTGGGAGTGATTGCCAGACCGAGACACGCGAGCGCGATAATTCCTGCGATTGCTGGTAGAGTTTTTTGCGTGCGAGTTTTCATGTGAGATCTCCTTGTTGGAGCTGACTATATCGCGTATTTGTCCGAGGGCCTGAAAACGTCCGTTCATGGGATGCCGCCCCTAAATGTAATGCCGCAGAGGGCGAAAAAGTTCCCGGGGGGTACGGAGTATTTTCGCATTGGGAGGCCCTTCGTTCCTCAGGATAAACGCGCGGGACCCAACAAGATAGACGCCGGAAATGGATTTTGCGATTAGTTCGGGAGCGAAGTAACATTGTGCGGGCTGGAAGCTACTGGGAGGGCGAAAATTATGAAGGCCATTGGTAATTCGCTATCGAAATTCGGAGTGGTGACTGCGATTGCCGCGATTTCTTTTGGCGCGATTGCAGCGCCGAATGCGCGGAACAGCAGCGCGAATCCGGGGGCTGCCGCGGAGCCTGTTTTGAAAGGTGTGGCGGCATTCGGAGATTGGCGCGCGGATCATCCCGGCGTGACGCGACTGATTACGGCGGCGGATTTGCCGAAGCCGTACGCTTCATCTTCGGCGAGTAATCAGCCAAGAGTTGTGCTGCAGCCGGAAGGCGCGTGGCCGCAGGTGACGGCGGGATTTAAAGTGGAACGAATCGCGACGGGAATTCGGAATCCGCGATTACTACGCACGGCGCCGAACGGCGATATTTTTGTGGCGGATAGCGGGGCGAATCAGATCCTGGTAATTCATGGAATTGGAAATGGCACCGGGCCGGCGAAGTATGAAACTTTCGCGACGGGACTTGAGCAGCCGTTTGGAATTGCGTTTTATCCGCCCGGGCCGAATCCGAAATATATTTATATTGGAAACACGGGATCGGTAGTGCGATTTCCCTACGCCAATGGCGATTTGAAAGCTACCGGGCCTTCGGAAATGATTGTGTCCAACATTCCTTCCGGCGGACGGCTGACGGGCGGAGGGCACTGGACTCGCGACGTGATTTTTTCCGCCGACGGAAAAAAGATGTACGTTTCGGTGGGTTCGCATTCCAACGTGACGGACGATGAGCGGGAAGTCCGGCGCGCGGATATTTTGCAATTCAATCCGGATGGAACAGGCGAGAAAATTTTCGCGAGCGGAATTCGGAATGCGGTCGGAATTACCTTTGACCCTTCGACGGGGAATTTGTGGGCGTCTGTAAATGAGCGCGATGAAATTGGAGACGATCTGCCGCCGGATTACATCACGCACGTGCAGGAAGGCGGATTTTACGGATGGCCGTGGTTCTACATCGGATCAAATGAAGATCCGCGGCTGGCGGGGAAGCATCCGGAATTGAAAGGGAAAGTTATTGTTCCGGATGTGCTGATCGAAGCGCATTCTGCGTCATTGGAAATGACTTTTTATAACGGGAAACAATTTCCGGCGGAATATAAGGGCGACGCATTTGCGGCGGAGCACGGCTCATGGAATCGTGGCAAGCGAACGGGATATAAAATTATTCGCGTGCCGATGAAGAATGGAAAAGCGACGGGTGAGTACCAGGATTTTGTGACGGGATTTGTGACCCAAGATGAAAATGTGTGGGGACGTCCCGTGGGCGTGGCGGTCGCGATTGATGGCTCACTGATTTTTTCGGACGATGGATCGGGAAGCATCTGGCGCGTGAGTTATGCGGGCGAGAAGGCGGCGGCGCCGAAAGCGAAGTAACGCGCTGCATCCTTATATATAAGGATAAGCGCCTGATGGAGGTTTATCGCGCAGGCCAGGTGAGGCGGAGGCCGGCGCGGAAAAGCGTTGGCGGGGCGACGTTGGTGATGGGCGTTCGCGCGATGGTGTAGCGATCGTTCAGAATATTTCCTGCCGCGGCGAAAATACTTACGTGCGGACCGAAATTCCGCGCGGCTTCTGCGTCCACGATGAAGGCGCGGCCCAGTGGAAGTAGATTTTGATCGTCATCGAATTGATTTCCCACGTAGCGCGTTTGCACTCCTGCCGTCCAATTCCTTCCGGAATAACTTAATTGAATATTGAACTGATTCTTGGCGACCTGCGGAACTTGCAATCCCACTAGCGCGGGATTCGCCGCGAAACTAATGACGATGCTGTCGGTGAGAATGTACCCGCCAGTTAGGAGTAAGTTTTTCGGCAGGCGCAGCTCAGCGGAAAATTCCGCGCCGATTGCGCGAATGGCTCCGAGGTTTTCGCGTTCGCGCGTGATTAATGTTGGCGTGGTGGAAAGTGTGACGTTCGCGTCAGGATCGGCGATTTCACTCCAAAAGAAGTTTCCGCGAAGCGTGAGGCGGTGGTTCCATTTCTGAAGGCTGACGCCTGCCTCGCCCCCGGTGAGAATTTCCGCAGTGAGCGCGGGGTTCGCGTTGGTGACAACATTACCGACGCGGAAATTCCTGTACAGCTCATTCAAAGTTGGCGCGCGAAACGCGCGATAGACGGACGCGTTCGCGGTGATACCGTGACGGAACGAGTGCGTGAGCGAAATGCGCGGACTGAAGGCGGTTTCCGTGCGTTTCGGAAATGTGAGCGAGGCGAGCGAACCGATTGGGAGTGGCGTGCGATTCATGAAGCCTTCGGTGTTGAACCACGTGTCGACGCGGCCACCGAAAGTGAGCAGCCAGTTTGACGCGAAGAGAAAAGCGTCCTGCGCGAAATATCCGATGGTGATCTGACGGCCACCGGCGTCGAGGTTCGCGGTTGGGCCGGCGGCATTGAAAGTAATTTCTGCGCTGTGACCTTCGACGTCACGCGCTTCGATGCCCGCGGTTACTGTGTGTTTGGGGGCGAAGGTGCGTTGCCATTGGGCGGCGATGCCGAGTTGTCGCGAGGGACTGCGCTGCGCGTCAGTGAGGGTTTCTGAATTACGATTTGCGGCAATGGAAGAAAAATTTTGCGTGAAGACTTCGTCGGACGCGAAAGCGCGAATGGAGAATGAGCCGATGTTGGATTGCGTCCAGTCGACGCCGAGAGCGAGCGAAGGCATACGAGTGTTGTTTGTTTGCACGGGCGTGCCGTTGGCGCGGCTTTCCTCCAGCGAGTTGAAGCGGGCGAAAAAAGTGCCTTGGTTGGCAAATTTTCGCGAGAGTTGGAGAGAGCCGTCGAAATCGGATGTGCCGGCGTTGGTATCGACGGAGCCGCGCTGATCTGGAGGAACTAAAATGTAACCTGAGGTGTGAAGAGATTGAAGCGAGGCGGAGAGGCCCCAATTATTGACGACGGTTCCTGCGTCAAATGAAACGTAGGGTGTGTTTTCATTTCCGTAAGAAATTTCCGCGGTGGCGAAGGAATTTTGTACGGGGCGAGTTTGAATATTAATTACGCCGCCGAGCGCGCCGCCGCCGTACATATCGGATGCACCGCCATTTGTGACTTCGATTTTTTCCACGTTGGCGCGAGGAATTTGATTCCAGTAGATCCATCCGCCGAAAGGATCGTTGATGGGATTTCCGTCCAGCAGAACGGCGGCACGGCTTGAGCCGCTTGCGCCAACTCCGCGAAGTGAAACGCCTTGCGTGGTGGGATTTGCGAAGAGACTGCCGGAGCGTCGGAAGAGAGTGAAGCCGGGCGCTTGGCGGAGGACGTCATCGAGTACGAGGACGCCGGAATTATTTATTGTTTGCGGCGAAATTACGAATTGACTTGTGGGCGTGGCGGGAATTGTTTCGTCCTCGGGAGATGAAACTTCGATGCGCTGGACGATTGGCGCGGGCGTCATCTGGATGGTGATGGCGTTCGCAAGCGCGGCGGCGGAGATGGTTTGTGAAACTGTAGTAAAGCCGGAACGATGAATGGTGAGCGTTCCCGGCGTGGAGATATCGGTGATGGTGAAAGCGCCGTGGTCGTCGGAGAGAGTGGTTTTCGTGCCGGACGCAGAATGGAATTCGATTGCCGCGCCGGAGACGGGAAGAGAATTGGGATCGAGAACCGTGCCGCGCAAGACGTTTGTTTGCTGGGCGGATGCGCCAATAGAAAGCAGCAAGAGCGCGCAGCAGGATAGGAGATAACGGGGCGTCACAGAAATCCTGTTTTGGCGATGCGTGAGTGCAGCAAGGCGGGACGTATATTACCATCTGAGGGACGTCAGTTAGCGTTGCAATCGGATTTGGGCGGAAGTAAGATGGCGGCTCGTAGAGTGTTGTCTCCGTATGTAGTGCGCGGCGCGAAATTCTTAGTTTCTAGTGCAATCCTTGGAGGTGAGTAATGGCCGACCGGCCGGTTAAAGAAATCCCTGAAGATGAATTGAAGAAGGATGCGGGATCGCGCGAAAAAGAGCGCGTCGCATTAGGCCGACGCCAGTTTGTGAAGATGGTCGGAACGACGAGCGTGGCGGTTTCCGCGGTGGGCGTGCTGGCCGGCGAGCAAATGCTGAAGGCCGCGCCAGTAGCCGAGCCGCAGGAAGCGCCCGACGCCGCAACGTCGAAGCTGGTTGGGCCGGGGCCGGTGCGGATGACGCTGAACATTAACGGTAAGCCGACAAAGCTGGTGGCCGAGCCGCGAGTTACGCTGCTGGACGCGCTGCGGGATCATTTGGATATGACCGGCGCGAAGAAAGTTTGCGATCGCGGAACTTGCGGGGCGTGTACCGTAATTATTAACGGTATGGCGATGTATTCGTGCTCGGTGTTGGCGATTGATGTGGCCGACCGACCGGGAACGGTTGGCGCGAAAATTGAAACGATCGAAAGTTTGGCGCCGGCCGGACAACTGCATCCGGTGTCCGAAGCGTTCGTAAATAATGATGCGCAACAATGCGGATTCTGCACGCCGGGATTTGTGATGGCGTCGAAAGCGTACATTGATAAGCATCCGCATCCGACGCGCGATGAAGTGAAGGCGTCACTGGGCGGGAATATTTGCCGGTGCGGAACGTACATGGGCGTGCGGCAGGCGGTTGTAGAGGCTGCGGCGCACATGACAGCGAAGGGAGGTAACGCGTAATGGCTGATTTCAAGTGGCCCGCTGAAGGAAAACGCACGCTGATTGGAAAGCGAATTTCGCGTTTGGATGGCCCGTGGAAATCTTCGGGCACGGCGAAATATGCGTATGACGCGAACCGTCCGGGTTTGCTGTACGGAAGAATGGTGCTGTGTCCGCACGCCCACGCGAAAATTGTGTCGATTGATACAAGCATTGCGGAAAAAATGCCGGGCGTGAAAGCGGTGGATATTATTCATCCGGTTGGACAAGAAGCGCTCTGGATGGGCAAAGAAATTCTGGCCGTCGCAGCGGAGACGGATGATCAAGCGCGCGATGCGATGCGCGCGGTGAAGATCGATTATGAAGTTATGCCGTATTTGGTGGCGGATGTGGGTCCCGATAAGGCAACGGGGTTCACGCGGCCGCCGAACGATTTTAATCAAGAACGGAAAGTGCTGAAACCCGGCGCGGCGGAGGGAAGCACAAAGCCGGAGGATCTAATTTCGACGAGTCCGGAACAGGGGTTTAAAGACGCGGATGTAGTTCACGAAGGCGAATACGGCGTGACCGTGATTACGCACTGCTGCTTGGAATCACACGGGTCGGCGGCAGAGTGGGAAGGCGACAAGCTTACCGTGTGGGCTTCGACGCAGAGCGTGACGGGACTGACGCAGGAATATTCGCAAAGTTTAACTGCGAAGGGAATTCCGACGACGGCGCCGAATGTGCGGATCTTGACTCCGGTGATGGGCGGCGGATTCGGAAGCAAATTCCAAGCCGACACGTGGGGAATTTCGGCGGCGGTGCTCGCGAAGAAAGCTGGTCGTCCGGTGAAGATGATGCTGGATCGCGATCAGGAGTTGATGGTCGCGGGAATGCGGCCGTCACTTTACGCGAAGGTGAAAGTCGGTGCGAAGAAAGACGGCACGCTGACGGCGTGGCAGTCTGAATCCTATGGAACATCGGGGCCGCAGGCCGGCGCGAATGCGAACTTGCCGTACGTGTTGCAAGTGAATTTGCCGATTCAGCGCAAGCACACCTCGATTCTCACAAATGTGGGCCCTGCACGAGCGTGGCGCGCACCGAATCATCCGCAGTTTTGTTTGGTGACGATGTCCGCGATGGAAGATCTTGCAGCGAAATTGAATATGGATCCGGTGCAATTCTTTTTGAAGAACATGCAATTCGCCGGAGAGCGCAACAAGGGATTTGGTACGAAAGACTACGAGCAGGAACTTGCGAAGGCTTCCGAGCTGATGGATTGGAAAAAGAAGTGGCATCCGCGCGGAGATAAAACGCCGGGTCCGATCAAGCGTGGCGTGGGAGTTTCCATTCACACGTGGGGTGGTGCGGCCAACACGAGTTCGTGCAACTGCACGATTCATCCGGATGGATCGGTGGAAGTAAGCATGGCGACGCAGGATCTGGGCGTTGGTACGCGAACTTCGGTTGGAATCGTTGCCGCGGAAACATTGGGGCTGCCGCTGGAAAAGGTAACGGTCAACATCGGCGATTCCAATTTACCGCCTGCAGGTGGGTCGGGCGGATCGACGACGATTGGCGGCGTGAGCAGCGCGACGCGGCTTGCGGCGACTAGCGCATTGAATAAGTTGCTGGATGTGGCGGCGACTTCGCTTGGAGTTAGCGCGGACAAGCTCGAAGCGAGCAACGGAAAGATTCAAGTGATTGGCGACCCGTCGAAATCACTGACGTGGAAACAGGCTTGCGGGAAATTGGGTGCAACGGTGATTTCTGAAACGGCGCAAACGCCGCGAGCGGGAACACCGGAACGCGCGCTGGTTTCCGGTAACGTTGCGGGCGTCCAGATGGCGGAAGTATCTGTGGACATCGAAACGGGTGTCGTGAAGATGGAGAAATTCGTTGCGGTGCAGGATTGCGGTTTGATCATCGATATGAAGACGGCGGAAAGCCAAGTGTACGGTGCGATGATCATGGGAGTTTGTTACGCGCTGTACGAAGAAAAAATAATGGATCAGCAAACCGGAAAAATGTTGAATGCCGACATGGAATTTTACAAATTGGCGGGCATTAACGATATCGGCGAGCTGGTGGTGCACATGATGACGGGCCCCGGCTACGACGATCGCGGAGTGATTGGACTTGGCGAGCCTCCGACGGTTTCGCCGGGCGCGGCGATATCGAATGCCGTGGCAAACGCGATTGGCGTACGCGTTCCAACAATTCCAATGACGCCCGATAGAGTGCTGGCGGCTCTCGGGAAAGGAGTGATGGCCTAATGGAAACCTTTGCGTACGCTCATCCGGCTACAAAGCAGGAAGTTTTTGGTTTGCTCGGCGCAAGCTGGGACGACGCCGCAGTGTTGGCGGGCGGAACCGACATAATTTCGCTGATGAAAGAACACGTGGTGATTCCGAAGCGCGTGATCAGCATCCGCGGAATCAAGGAATGGAGTGGGATTTCGCAAACGCCGGCGGGATTGCGGATCGGAGCGCTGACTACGTTTGAGGAACTGCGGGAGAACGCCGTGATTCGCGCGCAATATCATTCCCTGGTGAATGCGGTGGATGGAATTGGCAGTCCGCAGATGAGAAATATGGGAACTGTTGCAGGCGATTTGTGCCAGCGGCCGCGTTGCTGGTATTTCCGGAATGGATTCGGATTGCTGGCGCGCGATGCAAAGGGGAATTCGCTGGTACCCGGCGGAGAAAATAAATATCACGCGATTTTTGGAAATGACGGGCCGGCGTATTTCGTGAGCCCTTCAAGTTTGGCTCCGGCGTTGATTGCGCTGGGTGCGCAGTTGCATCTGGAAGGGCCCGGCGGAGCTCGCGATGTGAATGCGGCGGATTTTTTTGTGATTCCGAAGATTGATTCGGATCGCGAAAATGTTTTGAAGGCGAATGAAGTTGTGACGGCGATTCTGATTCCACCGGCTTCGGCGGGGATGAAGAATCACACTTATGAGGTTCGGCAGCGAACGTTATTGGATTGGCCGTTGGCAACTGCGTCGGTGGCGTTGAAGATGAATGGTGGAACGGTAAGCTCGGCGAAAATTGTGCTTGGTCATGTGGCGCCGATTCCATGGCAGGCAGATGACGCAGCAAAGTCGCTCGTCGGCAAAAAGATAACGGAAGAAACTGCTGCGACTGCTGGAGATGCGGCGGTGCACGGAGCGAAGCCGCTCAGCCAGAATGGTTATAAGGTGCAACTTGCGCGAGTTTCCGTGAAGCGCGCGCTGCTGGCCGCAGCGAAGGAAGGAGCTTGATCATGCTGAACACGAAGACCAGCCTAAAGCTGCTGATCCAGACCGGAGAAGTTTGCAAGTGCCTTCGCGCCAAGACTTTGTTCTATGACACGGGCGAGCTGGGCAGTCCGCAAGAAAACAATCCGCACTACGCGATGTATTCCGGAATGAACGGGCCGTTCTGGTGCGTGCAGACGCAGGGCTTGCAGGGACCAGACGGGAAGATCGCGTCCATTGAAGATTGCCACGGCAAGAGCGGGCGAGCCTGTTGCGAAACTGCGTAGGATTGCGCTTTCGCTGCGTGCGATGCGGCACCGATTGAATCCGCGGCCCTGAAGTGGGAGAATAGAGTTTCCTGAACTGGAGGTACATATGAAGACGAATCGAGTTTTAATTGCAATCGTGGCAGTTGCGTTGACGTGTGTTTTGCCGGCGGCAGCCGCACCCAAGACACAAGCGCCGCAGATCACCGGGCAATATCTGGAATCGCGCACGGCTGATATTTACACGGGGCCGTGCATCGCGAATTCGGAAACGAATTTGGCGGGCAAGCAGGCGGTGATGGCCTGGCACATCGATCAGGGTACCTGGGCCAACGTTGACCTGAGCGGGCTGACCGTAGTGGCCGTTGTGAACGCGGCCGATACGCTGGGAATGCCGGGGAGCGAACCTCTGCTGGCGCGCTCGATTCTGATTGTGGATCAATCGGGTACGGCAGCACAGCGGGCGGCACTGGTGAATTTTGCAGAAGCACAAGGCGGCGCAGTATTGTCGCGCGTGATGGCGGTGGAAGTTGCGCCGATGAAATTTGCGGTGAATGTTGGCGGCATGCACGGATCGTCTTCGCTGGAGGCGGGGAGCTTGGTGCGAGTGACCACGCGATCGCTGAATGCGGGCGATGAATTCTGCCACAACGAAGAAGTTTATTATCCTCCGCTGTCTGCGAATTTGACGCACTCGATGCCAGCCGTTGCGATGGAGTCCGGATATCATGGGAGCAATCTTGGCACGACGTGGACGGAGAATGATCGTCGCGGAGTCTTCGTAGGAACCTTTGCGTACTAAATTGAGCTGATATCCAATGACGAAGGCCCACCCCATGCGGGTGGGCTTTTGTTTTTCAGATGTAAAGAATTGAAAATTCATACAGTAAGAGGGAACGATCGCCATGAAGCTTTTCTTCCGACGTGTGCTTCCCATTTTTTTCGTGCTGATGCTGAGCGCTGCTGTGCGAGTTTCCGCGCAGGGTTATAAAATTGAATCGGCGGCGGTTGCCGCGCCGGCGGAATTATCCGCTGCGGTGCGCGATACGCTTTCGCCGCAAGCGCTGAGAGTTACCGGACCTGGCGGAGTTGTTTGCGAAATTTGGTTGCGCAAGAGCGTGCCGGGCCAGGCAGCGACGCAGAATCTGGGCGTGATTTACACGCAGCTTCAGGAAGGTACACTGGTTGCCGCGATTCGATTTCCAACGGAGTTGAAAGATTACCGGCGCCAGGTCGTGAAGGCCGGCGTATACACGTTGCGATATGCGCTTTCGCCGGTGAACGGAAATCATCAGGGTGTGGCTCCGCAACGTGATTTTCTGCTGGCGATTCCTGCGGCCACGGATCAGGATCCGGCGAATGTGAGCGCTGGGCAAACGATCGAGCTATCGAAGAAATCGACGAGCACAAATCACGCGTCGGTGTGGAGTTTGATGCCCGGAGATGGCGCGGCCGGCGCGGCTCCCGCAGTTACTCATGATGGCGACGCGGATTTGTGGATTGCGCAATTCGGAATTCCTATTGCGGCAGGCGGAGCAGCCGCGCCGGTGCGCATGGGCCTGGTGATTGCAGGATTTGGGCCGGAAGTTTAGCGCGCGTTCTGCGAAGTCAGGAAAATTTTCCACCTAATGTACGTTTGCCCTTATTGCGACACTGAAATAAATACTTCGACGGAAATCTGTCCGCATTGCGGAGCGGATCTTTCCGCGTCTGGTCAGCCCGCCGCGCAATCAGCGCCGAAACCATTGCGGTCGATCTTGATGCGGTGGGGAATTTTGTTGGGAATTGTTGGAATCGGACTGTGGGGATTTCTTTGGTACGTGATGCCTTCGCAGCACAGTGACGCGGCGCGCGACGCGGAAGCGCGAGTGGCGAGCGCGCTGAATGGATTGCATGCGGCGTTGATTTCATATTCGGCAGCGCAGCTGGGTGGAACATTTCCGAACTCGCTTGAGCCGTTGGGAAATCCGGCGCGCGATGCTTTGCAGTACGCGCAGAGCGAAGGCTATCAGATTCAATACACGCCTGCGGAACCGGGTACGGATGGTTCGATTCGCAGTTATGTACTGCAGGCGCGTCCGGGGAATTTCGGCTACCGAAGTTTTTATACGGACGAGAGCGGGCAACTTCACGTGACGCGGGAAAACCGCGCGGCCACATCGCAGGACCCTCCGTTATAGCGGCGGTGTTCCGCGCGAAAATGATATACTGATGCGCGG
The DNA here is from genome assembly GCA_963778235.1 of uncultured Acidobacteriota bacterium. GTDB lineage: Bacteria > Acidobacteriota > Terriglobia > Acidiferrales > UBA7541 > DASTCZ01. The sequence goes on from CAVZTQ010000003.1 coordinate 204,116, forward strand.
TAAGTCCGAATAAATCACCGACGTCGGCCAGCTCAATTTTCACGGAGAGGTGCTGGAGTGGCCGAACAGGGCTGACTGCTAATCAGTTTCACCCCAAAAGGGTGACCGGGGTTCGAATCCCCGCCTCTCCGCCACGCAATTTTTTCTCCCATATTTTCTGATCAGGTTCAATCCCTCAACTTGCAGTTTCGTTGCGAATGTCTGTAGAGTACGTCCGGTGACGCTTTTTGTGCGACGGGCAGGTTGCACACAAATGCAGCAGCGGGGAATTCAGCGGGATGCCGTTGAGATTCACGCGAAAATAAATCATGGCAACACGTTCACTATCGCCCGTCGGATTGATGATTGCCGCGTTGATGTCCAGCGCGAATGTGCTGACGGACGTTGCGCGCAAGAAAGCGCTGAAGGATCGCGCTTTAATTCCCTCAACAATGTGGTGCCGCACGGTTTCAGCGGTAGTTTTCGCGATTGCCCTTGCCGTGCGGATTTTTGCCGGACATCCTTTGGCAATTCGTGATGGTGGTAATTTATTTGGCGTAGCGGCGTGGCATCTTTCTCCGATTGCCACATTCTTCATTTATCTGTTCATCGATGTCGTGCTGGTTTCCATCTGCAATCTTCTTTATTTTTTGGCGCTTCATGTTTCGCCGATGTCCGTATGCATTCCGTTTCTTGCGTTCACGCCAATTTTTTTGATTCCCACGGGCTACGTTGTGCTTGGCGAGTTGCCAGCCCGAGTGAAACTTTTGGGAGTCGTGCTGGTAGTAGTGGGTTCCATCGCGATGCACCGGCGACTGTTCGCGGTTGGGTGGACCGCGCCTTTCCGCGCCATTTTCAAGGAACGCGGGAGCCGCTACATGCTGATGGTGGCGTTTATTTTTTCGCTCAGCAATCCTGTGGAAAAGAAATTGGTGCTGATGAGCGACGCCTACATTCAAGCTTTCGTGTACGGTCTCGGCCTTTGCATTTTTTTTCTGGTTTTGGCGCTGGTCAGGAGCGAGAGCATCTACGGCGCTATTCAGAATAATGTTTTGTGGATCACCGCGGCGGGAATGCTGGATGGAATTTCGCTACTGCTCCAGTTCGCCAGCTACAATTACATCGATGTGGTGATCACTGTGAGCATCAAGCGCGCGGGAATTGTGCTGGCGGTTTTCTTCGGCTGGCTGTTTTTCCGCGAGCGCGGCATCACCGACAAAATGATCGCGGCTTCCGTGATGTTCGCCGGAGTGCTCATTCTCTATTTGCCGCTCACAGCGGTGCAGGCGCTGAGCATGACGGCTCTGACGCTAGTGCTGATGAGCCTGACTTTGTATTTTACGCGGAATCAAATACATGAAGTTGAGGGCGGAAATTCGCTTTCGGAACCACCTTCCCGCAAGGAGTAAGAAAAACTTGGACGGCAAACTGAGAGTTGCGTTTGTGGGTTGCGATGGAATGGCCACGCACTATCGCTCCGTTTATCGCGATCTGCCGTTCGTGCAGGTGGTTAGCTGCATCGATATCGATTTGGGTATAGCGAACGAAGCCGCCAAAATATTCTCTGCGTCTGCTACTGCCGATTTTTCCGCTGCGCTGGCGCCTGAAATCGATGCCGTGGTAATCAATACTCCGAACATGCTTCACAGGGAGCAGGCTGTTGCTGCGATTGAGGCCGGCAAACATGTGCTGCTACAGAAGCCGGTTGCCGCGAATTTAGTTGACGCGCAGGCGATTGCCGATGCTGCAGCGCGATCAAACCGTACCGTTGGACTTTACATGAGTTATTTCGATCAGCCGCTTATTCATGATTTGCGCGACATGGTTTCCGAAGGAAGAATCGGAGACATTGTGCATTTCTACGCGCGCTTGATGCACAAAGGTGGAATCGTTGCGTCAGCTGACGCGCTAAAAGGAAAGCGCAGTTGGCGCACGTCGCTTGAGAAAACTGGCGGCGGATGTTTTATCCAGCTGGCGGTGCACTACATTCACATTTTTCAGTGGATCAGCGGGATGCGTGTGGTGCGCGCGACGGCGTTCACGAGTAATCTGCATTCACCCGGCGTGGAAGGTGAAGATCTGGCTGTGGCGATTCTTGAAATGGAAAATGGCGCGATGGCCACGCTCGATACATCATGGTGCACAAACGGCGAGCAGATGGCTGTACACGGAACACTTGGCCGAGTGGAATATAGCAACGCGCTATTGCTGTACGTTGCGTCAAGCAAAGGCGCGTTTAGAGGACGCGCGATTGATTACGCCGGCGGCCTGACAACTTCCTACGACGGCGCGCACGGTGTAGCGCAGCGAATGGAAATTCCGCCACCGGCATTCGGAGATTCAACCAATCCACTGAATCAACATCGAATGTTTTTGGAGGCGGCGCGCGATTCGCGTCCGGCATTTTGCTCGATAAAATCCGGCGTGGACGATATGCGTGTGGTGAATGCGGTGTACGAATCCGCGCGCACGGGCCAGGCGGTAGAAATTAAGCGCGAGAAAGTCTGAGCGCGTTCTTCAGGATCCCGTCTTCACAATCTGCAGCAGCGAATCGTTTGGATAAAAATGATTTACGTTTTCCGGCGTGATCAGTTGATGTTTCACGAAGACGGCCGGCGGCGCAGGTTTGCGCTCGATAATATCCAATGCCACTCGAATTAATTGCGGACCGTATTGTTCCGGGAAAAATGCGACGGACCCGATCAGCCGCGTATGAGGTTCGCGCATTTCCGCGCGGCCTTCCGGCTCGGCATTTTGGCTCGCAATTGCGCACTCTGAAATTCGTCCGGCTTCTTCAAACGCGCGCAATGCACCCAGCGCGCCGGAATCATTCGCGGCGCCGACGAGAATATGTTTTGCCCTGGACGTCCGCAAATATTTGCGCACACATTCCAGTGTGGTGCCGAACTGTCCGTCGCCGTCCATGTGAATCACTTTGCCATGATGGCTTGGCCGCAGCGTCTCGGTGATTCCTTCGATCGTGCCGACAATTCTGGACTGCGGCACCGAACCGGCTCTGCGAATCTCGATCAGCAAAATTTCGTCCACCGAGCCCTGCCAATTTTTGTTTGCCCAGCGGCCCAGATACCTTCCGCCGACGAGCCCGGCCTTGTAATTATTCGCGCCGAAATAAGTCGCACCGGGATGTGGAATATCGATGGCGATAAGCGGTATGCCGGCTTCCAGAAATTTCGCCGCGATTGCCGGCGCCACTTCTTCGTCTGTCTGAAATTCGATTACCAGATCAACGCCCTCGCGTATTAAATGGTCGGCGTTGCGCAGGGCGACGCGCGGATCGTAGCGATTATCAACGGTAATTAATTCCGCGTGAACGCCTTCTGCGGCGGCGACAATGCTGGAATCCACTTCACGAGAAAATGAAGATTGCTGCCCTTGCGAAGCGTAGCCGATTCGATAGCGGCGAGTGGTGCGCGCGTCGGAAACTAAACGGTACTGATTCTCACCAACTTTTTCGATGAAGCCGCAGACGCGAAGCGTGTAAAGCATTCGGAAGCACATGCCTTTATTGAGGCCGGTGCGCGCGACAACGTCCATCAAACGCAAGACTTCGCCCTTCGTTTGGAAACTGTTCAGGACTTCCGAGGCGTGAACGATCGCCTTGACGACGTAGGTTCGATGTTTAGAAGGGCTCATTTGTAAAACAGCTCACTGCTTTCCCGCGTTCCGCGTTGGCGTCACTGAAAGCCGCTAGTGGCGCTGCGGAAACGTATTCCCGCCGAATTCGAGTTCATCCTAACTTTCCAAGTGAGGCATTGCAAGTTTTACCTGACAAAACGCGTGCGTTTCGTGGGGAATTTCTTGACACGAATTGTTTTTCGCTTGATGCTGGCGGAGTTTGGCGAGAACAAAAAGTGAATTTCCGGGAGTTACTCGTGATTTGCAATCGGATGAAACGGTTCATCGTTATTTTCACAGCTATGTTAACGGCAATCACGCTGACTTCACTCGCCGACGTTTCCGCGCAAACGCAGGGAGCCACCGTTCCGCCCGCGCCGGTTGTCACTGGATACCCGATGCACGTTCCGGCAGATCCGAAACTTCCGACATTTTTTTTAATAGGCGACTCTACTGTTCGCAACGGGCAGGGCGATGGCTCCAATGGTCAGTGGGGTTGGGGTGAACCGTTCGTCGATTATTTCGACGCGACGAGAATCAATGTGGTGAATCGCGCGCTCGGCGGCCGCAGCAGCCGCACGTATCTCACCGAAGGTCATTGGGACCAAGTGAAAGCGATGTTGAAGCCCGGCGATTTTGTGCTGATGCAATTCGGCCACAACGACAATGGTCCGCTGGACGATACGGCGCGTGCACGCGGCACACTCAAAGGTGTGAGCGACGAGACGCGCGAAATTGATAATCCAATCACCAAGAAACATGAAGTCGTTCACACGTACGGCTGGTATTTGAAAAACTATATTGCTGAAATTCGCGCGGCCGGCGCCACGCCGATAGTGTGCTCGCCGATTCCTCGGAACAATTGGAAAGACGGAAAAATTGTTCGATGGGAAGGCTACGACGCGTGGGCTGAAGAGGTGGCGGCGTCGCAACACGTTTTGTTTGTTCCACTCGACGAAATCATCGCGCGCCAACTGGACGTGCTGGGCACGGACAAAGTCGAGCCGATGTATGTGGCAGATCATGTACACACCGTGCGCGCCGGCGCGGAATTCAACGCCGCGTCTGTCGTGTCTGGATTGATGGCGCTGCAACCGGATCCGATGGCGCAATATTTTTCGGCGAAGGGAAAAGCAATTGCGCGTTTTCAGGAAGTGACGGCCGATAGCGTGCACGCGACGCTAAACGGGAAGCCGGCTGCCGAGGGCGATCACAAGCCGGCCGATGTCACTGAGCTGACGCTGCAAAACGGAATTATTTCCATCACGTTCGGTCCTGATGGCACGGCGACATCCGTGAAGAAAAACGGAACTGAGCTGTCGCACAACTTGAACGGTATTGTTCCGCGCGATCCGAATCGCAATAAGACTTGGTACATCGATTGGGGCGGCAGCAAAGGCACGATGGTCGCCGACAATATCCGCGTAATACGCAACACGCCGGAAATGGCTCACATCGCCATCATCGATAGCGGCACGACCAGCGATTTTTACATCGAGCATCACATTTTACTGATGCGCGGCGAGAGCGGCGCCTACGGATATGTAATCTGCAAAAATATAAAGCACGTGCGGCTTGGAACGGAAATGCGCACGATGTATCGGCTGGACCGAGATATTTTCGATTGGGCTTACGTTTCGGAGCGCACTGGACAGCAGCCGCGCTATGCCGACCTGGTGAAGCTTCCAAGCATTCAGGATGAGACGTGGCAGATGCCTGATGGTTCGATCTATCAGAAATACGATTACAGCGGATACATGGCGGAAAATCCAATGTGGGGACATTACGGCCACGGATTCGGCGTGTGGTTTATTCCCGTCAGCACGGAATACTATGCGGGCGGCCCATTGCGTCAGGATTTGATGGTGCATCAAGACGCGCTGATCCTGAATTATTTTCAGGGCACGCATTACGGCGCAGGCGGGCCGGGCGATTTCACCGACGATCAAAAACTTTTCGGCCCGTGGTTCACTTACCTCAACACTGGCGACGCGCCGTCTATGATTGCAGACGCAAAAAAGAAAGCGCTTGCCGAGCATACGCGCTGGCCGTATCCGTGGATGAATGACGCGCTCTATCCGCTAAATCGCACGACTTTAACTGGGCAGTTGAAAGTGGCCGACGGGCGCTCGGCCGCAAATGCGATGGTCGTGCTTGGAAAACCCGGAGTGGAAATTTATAAGCAGGGCGGCGATTTCATGTTTTACGCCAACGCCGATGCAGAGGGAAAGTTCACAATTCCGAATGTGCGGTCGGCTACGTATGCGCTATACGCGTATGCCACCGAAGGATCGATTACGTCTCAACTTGAAAAGGACGACGTTGTGGTTCGAGGAGCGGCCGTCGATCTTGGCACGGTTTTGTGGACGCCGCCGAAATACGCGACGCTTCTTTGGCAAATTGGGAAAGCAGATCGCATGTCCGGCGAATATAAGTTTGGCGATCAATTGCGAAACATCAAATGGATCGGAATGGTTCCCGCGGATCTGACGTATATGATCGGCTCCAGCAAGGAACGCGACGATTGGTATTACGCGCAGGGCCAGATTGGTAATTGGGATGTGAAATTCAATCTCGATCACGTTTACGCGGGGACCGCATACCTGACCGTGGCGATCGCGGGCGTGAGTAACGCACCGCATCTGACCATTTCCGTAAACGGAAAAGAGGTTCGTTCGCTGGTGTATGCGAATGACGCCGCCACATATCGCGCGGCGGTTCGTAGCGCCCGCTACCAGTTGGAAGAAATCAGTTTCCCCGCGTCGCTTCTAAATGTGGGTGCCAATACGATTCGCTTCGGCATGACGGAAGTTGGCAAGAACGGCGGCATCATGTACGACACATTGAAATTGGAAGTCGATCCTGCGGCGCCAGCCGTGCAGAAGTAGCACGCGTCAATTCAATCTATTAATGATTAGTTATTTATATTAACAATTATCACTTACACCGATGGCCTTTCCGCGCGTGTTTGCCTCTTCCGATTTCATTCGATCGTGTCTTCAAATCGTCCGGAGCGTGCGGGCCAAATCGCAGATCGAAAAACGCGAGAGAATTCGTGTCAACATGGTTTTGCCCCTCGATTTTGCAGGGCAGAACGCGCGTTTTTGCCCGATTTCACACTATGAAACAAGCGTTTCCACCCTGGAATGCTCATTTTATGGCTTATTCACAACTTCCGAGGGAAGCGCGACCCGGAACGATGCAGCGAATTTGGTAACGCCTGTTTTACAGTGTAACACTCGCTTTTTAGTTGCAATGTATTTGTAATATTCATATAGTCCGCCGCAAGTCACGCCACCGAGAAGTGGCTCACTGCGAGGGGAAAAATGTCTATCGTTCGCAACATCATCGCGTGTTTGGTTTTGCTCTTCGTCGCATGCGCAACGTTCGCCCAGTCTGGCGGCACTGGTTCGATCGAAGGAACGATCATCGATCCCCAGGGAGCGGCGGTGAAAGGCGCTACAGTTACCGCCACCAATTCCAAGACGGGAGTTCAAGTAGTGCGCGTCACCACTGACGCCGGCAGCTACGAACTTCCGCTTCTGGTGCCGGGCGATTACACGCTCACGGTAACCGCCAGCGGTTTCCAGACGGTGAAGCAAGAACATGTGATCGTCGAAGCGCTCGCAAAAGTTACGGTGAGTCCCAAGTTGCAGCTGGGGACCGCGACGGAATCGATCAATGTTTCCGCCGAGCCCACGATGTTGATGGCCGCGGACGAAAAGTTGGGCTCCTCGATGGGCAACGCGGTCTATGACTCTCTGCCGCTCGCGATGAACCAATCCGCGCGCGACCCTTCGGCGTTCGTCGGCTTGGCGGTTGGCGTTAATAGCTACAGCGTGCAGGCGGCCGGTCCCTCGACGGGATCTTTCAACGGCGGCCAGACTTTTCACAACGAGACGTACATCGAAGGACTTCCGCTGACCAGCGCAGGAACGGAAAGCGACACGCGTAACCTAGCGTTCGGAATCTCAGTGGAAGCAGTGGAACAGTTCCAGGTACAGACGACCGGCTCAGAGGCGATGTACGAAGGCCAGGGCATGTCGAACTACATCGTGAAATCGGGAACGAACAAATTTCACGGCGGCGTTTACGAATATTTCCGAAACACGGTGTTTGACGCCCGAGGCTATTTCCCCACGACGACTCCGATCGAACACCAGAATGAGTTCGGCGGCTCGATTGGCGGATATGTTCTGAAGAACAAATTGTTCTTCTTCGGGAACTACGACGGCTATCGGTTTGATTCAGCAATTCCGGCTTCGCTGCAGACGATCCCGACGACCGCGGAACGCTCCGGCGATTTTAGCGCTTTCCCGCAACCGATTTTTGATCCGAACACCTGCTTGACGTTCAACGGCAGCGGCCAGTGCACCAGCCGTCAGCAGTTCTCTTTCCTGGGCGTGCTCAACGTAATTCCACCCACACGGCTCTCCGGGGTCTCCAAGTCGTTCCAGTCGTATCTTCCAGCCGTAAGCAACGGCAGCATCTCGAATAATTACCTGGCGACGTTGCCCAATTTGGTGAATAACGACAGCACGACGGATCGCGTTGACTACTACATCTCCAGCAAGCACAAACTTTCTGGAGTATTCAGCCGCGGAAAATATGCGAACCCGATCGTCGGCAGCCTTGCGCCTGCGACATCCACCACGAACTCCACGCTCCCTGTTCCGTATACGGACGGCAGAGGCGTAATCGAATACGCGACGCTGTGGAATATTCACGAGGTCTACACTGTCAGCTCAAATTTGGTGAACGACCTGGGCTACTCCGTCAGCCGGCTTTTCATTCCGCTCACCAGCAACACAGCCAGTGGAAACTATCCGTCCGCCGCGGGACTTCACGGCCTTCCGCCGGGAATTGCGAGCACCGGTTTTCCGGACATCAGTTTCGCCGGCAACAATATTCCTGTCAGTTGGGATGGCACGAACTCCCACGCGTTCAATGAAGCGCAGACGTCATACACCGCGCAAGACAACTTGATGTGGACCAAAGGAAAGCATCAGTTTACGTTCGGCTTCCAGTGGCAGGCGCTTCAGGACAACGAAAACACGCCGCTCACCGGGACGCAGGCGGGGTTCAGCTTCAGCCCGAATGAAACTGCCAACTTTACTTCGACCGGAACAATTAACACGGCCACCGGACTCGCCTACGCAAGCTATTTGCTGGGCGCCGTTGATAGCAGCATTGTGACGCAGAATGCTGTCGCGGAAACTGGCGGACGCTACAAGACTTACTCTCCGTACGTTCAGGACAATATCCAACTCACTCCGAAACTGACTGTGAACCTCGGATTGCGGTGGAATATCTGGGGTCCGTTCACCGAAGTGCATAACAATATGTCCTTCTTCAATCCGTTCCTCCCGAACCCGGTGGCAGGCGGAATCGCGGGAGCTTTGCAGTTCGCAGGAACGGGACCGGGTACTTGCAATTGCGCGACGCCAGTGCAGCAACACTGGGGCGATTTCGCACCTCGTATCGGAATCGCTTACCGTTTGAAGGACAAGACCGTTATCCGCGCGTTCTACGGAATGTTCTACGCGCATGCCGGCGGAGTCGGTGGCCGAACGAATGGCCGTCAGGGCATCAGCCAGCTTGGTTTCAACAACAACGGAAACCTCACCAGCGCGACGACCGGACAGCCTGCATATTTCTGGGACGGCGGTTATCCCGGAAATCCAATCAACCCGCCATTTATCAATCCGAGCTACGGTATTGGTTTCATCAGCGCCTCGGCTCCCGGAGCGGCGGCGATTGGAGCCGGCCCGACAACGGCACAGACAATGTCCTACGGCGATCCCTTCATCGGCGGAATTCCTCCAAACTATCAGGACTTCAGCTTGAACATTCAACACTCGTTCACACCGAACATGGTGTTGAGCGTTGCGTACAGCGGAAGCGTTGGGCACCACCTTGCCGGCGCTGGTGTAGCCGGACCTTTGACCAATCAGATTCCAGTAAAGTATTTGCCGCTGCAAGCTCTGTTGACGACGACTCTAACACCTGCTTCGCTCGCGTCGGCGCAAGCCATTCTTACTCCGCTCGGAATCACGATTCCTTGGGCGGCTTCCGGCGTACCGTTCCCGAATTTTGTGGGACAAATCGGACAGGCGCTGAAGCCCTTCCCGCAGTACAACGGAATCAGCGATGTGTGGTCGGACGTTGGAAACTCGGCTTATCACTCACTGCAAGTCACATTTAACCGTCGTATGTCGCACGGTTTGACCTTCATGATGAATTACACCTACAGCAAGGAATTGGACGATATCGCCGGCGTCCGCTTCCCGGGCCGGGACGATTTCGAGCGCAGCGCAGGTACGATTGATCACCCGAACGTAGCTTCGGCAACTTTTGTGTGGCTGGTTCCGGTCGGCGCGGGTCATGCGTGGAACCCCGAAAATAAAATTGCAAGCCAGATCATCAGCAACTGGCAGTTCTCCGGCGTTTACACATTTGCACAGGGCGCTCCGTTGACTATCACTGGCACATGCACGGGTGGCGGTATCATTGATGCGTCGTGCTATCCGAACCTTACGCCCGGTTTCAGCGGAAGTGTTTGGCAGAACGGTACTCCCGGAAAAACCAGCTTGCCCGTTAACACCACGGCTTTCCTGAACAAATTGGCGTTCACGGATCCAGCGGCGTTCACAATCGGCAACGCTCCGCGCACCGCACCGTACGGACTTTTTGCTCCGTACATCGAAGATGTGGACTTGAGCATTCGCAGAGAGTTCCCGATTCACGAATCACTGCGATTCGCTTTCCAGGTTGACGCGTTCAACGTCAACAACGCAGTTCACTTCGCGGCGCCGAACACGAACATCGATGCGGCGGCGTTCGGAACATTTACTTCGCAGGCGAATCAAGCACGCAAGTTGCAGTTCAGCGCACGGCTCACGTTCTAAAGGAATGCGGGCGTAACAGGGGATGGTTCGGTAGCGTCGAGTCGGATGGACGCTACCGAAGGTTTCCGGAATTGAATTTTCTCTTGAACGACGAGTTTGCAAGTTCGGTTTACTGGCGGTGCCGGCTCGCTGCCCCGCGGCTGGCCTGACGGTGATGCGCGTGCAGCCCGGGTAAATTGACACCCCACTCGGGCTGCGCGCGAAGTTCCGAATTGCTGGTTGCTTGCCACGAATTCTTGTTATTTTTCTTCGCGTCGCACACGATCCACCACAGGAGCACGATCGAATGTCATCAAGGCCGCGAATTGTTTTCGCCATTCTTGCAATCATTTCAGTAGCTGCTGTTTTACGTTCGGTGTCCGCGCAGGACGTCGTGAAGCCCTCCAACGCCGGCCCTGTTCCACCAAAAACATGGGTCGATAAAGATACCGGTCATCGCGTGTGGCGCGTTTCCGACGAGCCGAACTCCGGCGCGTTCTATTTCAACGTGAACGCCTACACGCCCGATCACAAGCAAATGGTTTACAACTCGCCCGACGGAATCCGCTTACTCGATCTTGCAACGATGTCCACGCGAATGCTCGTGCCCAATCCACCGCCGGCGGCGAATGCTGAGGCAGGCGGGCGCGGCCGAGGGAGTCTCAACGCTCGCGCGATTGTTGTTGGAAATAAAACGAACAGCGTCTTCTTCACGCGCATGGATCCGGCCACGCAATTGAATGGCGTCTACAAGGCCGACACAAATACCGGCGCGATTCGCAAACTTATCGATCTGCCTGCGCGCATTAGTATCGCGAGTGTGAACGCCGATGAAACTCTCGGCGTCGGTGTTTACAACGAAAGCGATGCGCCGGGTTCAAAAGCGCCGCCACCGCCGGTACAAACTCCTCCGGCAAATCCGGCCGTTCAAGGTGCGCTTTTGCAGTCTGATGACAAAGGTCAAATGATGGAGCGCCGGCTCGCCGCGCGAACACCGGTTGTGATGTTCACCATTCGACTGGAGCCCGGCCCCAAAGGCGAAAAGCCCGGCACGATGAAAACTCTTTTCCATTCCACCGACTGGATCGGCCACATGTTATTTTCTCCCACCGACCCCAACCTGATTATGTATTGCCACGAAGGTCCATGGCAGAAGGTCGATCGCATCTGGATGATTCACACGGACGGCACGCAGAATACTTTGATCCACAAGCGAACCATGCTGATGGAAATTGCCGGACATGAATTCTGGGGGCTTGACGGAAAAACAATTTGGTATGACTGGCAATATCCCAAGGGCGAGGATTTCTTCCTCGTCGGATACGATCTCGCGACGCACAAGAAGATCGCGTACCACATGCAGCGGAACGACTGGTCAATTCATTTCAATTTGACGAAGGATCTGGACATGTTCACCGGCGATGGCGGCGATTCCGGTCAGGTTGCGCGCGCGCCTGACGGCGAATGGATCGAATTATTTCATCCAGAGATGGTTGGCGGCGCGGAAGGCGCTCTCAACGATCCAAATTTCTGGCAGCCAGGAGTTTTCAATGCCGAACATCTCGTGAACATGGCGCACCAGAATTATCGCGGCGAGCCGAATCCGCGCTTTTCGCCCGACAAGAAGATCGTGTTTTTCAGCAGTAACATGTTCGGGCCCAGCTACGTTTTCGCAGTAGAAGTTGCGAAGGCTGTGAATCCGACCGACGTCGCATCTACCGTTGAACTTGGCATCAAGTTCAATCCGATCATGCCCACGCCGACTACTACGCCGAAATAAAGGCTACGAAGGCGTTTTGTTGGGAAACGACATTTCCCGAATCAATCCGATCAGCGCCTGCGCCGCTCGTGGAAGGCTTCGGCCTCTCCGATACGCAAGTCCTAGTTCGCGCCAAATGTCCGCGCCTTCAATGGAGATCAGACGCACTTCGCCGGCCTTCACTTCTTCATGCGCGAAACTTTCGCAGATGAATGAAACACCGGCATCCGCGGCAACGAAGCGCTTGATCATGCCCACGCTCGGAAGCTCCATCGCTACATGCATGCGCGAACGGTACGGCCGAAAAAGTTTGTCAAGTACCTGCCGCGTAAATCCGGTCTTCGGAAAAATCAGCGGGTGCTTCGCCACTTCCGCGAGCGTCACTTTGTTGCGACTTGCGAGCGCATTGCGTTTACTCACCATCAAACGCAGTCGGTCGCGATAAATTGGATGAATTTTCAATCCCGGCGATTTCACAGGCAGCGTCACAATTCCAACGTCAATCGAGCCATCTTCCAAACGCTGCAGAATTTTCTGGCTGAAATTCCGGTAGATGCTGATGTGAACTTTAGGATAGCGCCGCTGATATTCCGCGAAAATATCGGGCAGCAGATATAGACACGTAGCCTCGTTCGCGCCAAACACGAGCGATCCCTGCACAAATTTACCCAGATCCGCCACCGCTTGAAGCGATTCATCCCGCAATTCCAGCAGGCGCGCTGCGTGTTCATAAAGCACTTCGCCGGCCGGCGTCAGCTCCACGGACTTCGCCGTGCGGTCGAATAGCTTCGTGTTATAGGCCTGCTCAAGCTGGCGGATCTGCGCGCTTACCGCCGATTGCGAACGGAATACTTTGTGTCCCGCGCGCGAAAAGCTCTTCAGCTTGGCCACATGCACAAAAGTAGTAAGTTGGTCGAAGTCCATAGGTTGGTTTCTCTGTCCGAATTATACAGAGAAATGCCCCTGCGTTTGCCCATAAAGATAATTGATTTAAGTTGCTAATATTATAAATTGGCGCGAGACGGCCTCATAGTTCACTCTGGGATATGCGTTCCTCAGCTGTTCGTCATCGCCTTCAGATAATTTCCGTAGCCAACGACCATCGTTGAAAGCACAAGAATTATCAGGCCAAGCGTTACAAGAACAAGCGTCCTCCGGCTGGTGCCTTTCCATTCCTTGTAAATCACGCCCCACAGCGTTGAAAAAATAATGATGCTGGCCATGTGCAACGTCCAACTGGAAAAATCATACTTCCCCATCTTTGTTTGGCCCATGCTGTAAAAGAAAAATTGGAAATACCACATCAGACCAGTGGCGGCGGCGAGAAGAGTATTCAGAAACATTGTCTTGGAATCGATGCGCGAAGGAGAAGATCCGTCCGCTTCTACGTGCTCTTCCTGATTGCCGGAAAGTCCTCCTCCAGCCCGGCCCAGAAATTGCCCCGCAGTTTTATTTTTCCAAAGCAGCACCGAGCACCAAATTAAATTCGTGGTGAATCCGCCCCACAAAAGTACGACGAGTATGGGCAGGTTCTGCCAAAGGTCAGCGCGTCCCGTTTGCAGCAAATAATCTTTCGTCAACATGCCAATCGGTTTTCCAGCGGTCAATCCGTAAGCGAAACAGGAACTCATCACTCCCGCGAAGATTGCGACCAGCAGCCCTTTGCCGAAATGGAATTCCCTCACGGTATTTTTCTTTTGCGCTTCAGTCAGTTCGCGTTCCTTGGACATTCCCGCGCACCCGCTCAGCACGATTCCCAGCATGCAGACGGCGATTCCCAGCAAAATAATTTGTCCCGAATGCTCGTGTGCGATCTCGCCAATTTCACCGGCGAAAATCGGCGGCATTAATGTGCCGAACGCCATGCACAAACCCAGCGCGATCGCATAGCCCAGCGCCATTCCCAGAAATCTTACCGAGAGGCCGAAAGTGAGTCCGCCAAATCCCCACAGAACTCCCCAGGTGTAAACAAACGCCAATGTTTTCGACGGAGCGCGATGCAAAATTGCGGGCAGTTCCGGCACCAACGCCATGCCAATCACAATAGGCGCAAGGATCCAGCTGACTACTCCCTGCAGCAACCAATAAACCTCCCACGCCCAGCGTTTGATTCCTTTGTACGGGAGATAACAGGTGGCTGAGGCAAGTCCTCCGAGCCAGTGATACACAACACCTAGAAATGGATTTGGTCCCACGAAATAGTTTTCTCGCTTTCCGCCCCGAAAAGTGTCTGCACCTGTGTATCACAGCTCACGCGAGAAATTTCTACAAATCAAGAATTCCTGCCGCGTTTTACAGCGCAAAACTAGTAGAATCCGTAGTCGGCAGCGGGATCGTGGCGACCGCCAGCAAAACAATTTACTTTTGATGAGGTGAACTGTGAAGCTTTCTTCCACTGCGCGTGTGAAACAAATTCGATGGATTGCTGCGTGGACGGCTATTGCCGCCCTCGCGATTCTCTGTGCGCCTCTCGCCAGCGTCCATTTTTCCGCTGGAGCGCAAACTAGCTCGCCTCCATATCAAGTTTCCACGCCAATTCAACTCAGCGTGGATTTAAGCGAAGCGCCGCGCCACATATTTCACGCTCATCTGATTATTCCTGCCGCGCCGGGGCCATTCACTTTGGCGTATCCGAAATGGATTCCCGGCGAGCACATGCCGGATGGACCGATCTCTGATTTAGCGGGACTGCATTTTACTGCCGGCGGCAAAACGCTCGTGTGGCATCGCGATTCAGTCGACATGTATCAATTTCACATGGACGTTCCCGCGGGTGCGACCGCCGTGGAAGCAAGTTTGGATTATTTGAATCCAGTGGATGGCAACGGATTTTCCGCCGGTCCTTCAGCAACTTCGCAGGTAAGCATTCTGGAATGGAATGACGTGCTTCTCTATCCCGCCGGAGTGAAGTCAGACGATCTCACATTTGTTGCGCGTCTGAAATTGCCGGCCGGATGGAAATTCGGCACCGCACTTCCAGATGCGCACGAACAAGGCGATTCAATTCAGTTCGGCGCAGTCTCGCTCACCACTCTTGTAGATTCTCCCGTTCTCGCCGGCGCATATTTCCGCTCCATTCCCTTGGCCACGGACGTTCAGCCTCCGCATCATTTGGATTTGGCCGGTGATTCCGCGGCGTCCGTGGATATTCCCGCGGATTATCTCGAAGCCTACAGCCGGCTCGTACGCGAGGCCGGAGCCCTTTTCGGCGCGCGACACTACGATCATTATGATTTTCTGCTTTCGCTGAGCGATCACTTTTTCCCGAATGGGCTCGAGCATCATCAGTCCAGCGACAATCGCGCGCCGGAGCGCATGTTGTTGGATGCCGACATGCGCGAAAGCTTCGCCGATTTGCTTCCGCATGAATTCACACATTCGTGGAATGGAAAATTTCGGCGTCCCGCGGGATTGGCCACGCCGGATTTCGGCGTGCCGATGAAAGGCGATTTACTTTGGGCCTATGAAGGGCTCACACAATACATCGGCGAATTACTATCCGCGCGCGCGGGCACGCGTTCCGTCGAAGCGTATCGCGAAGCATTGGCTGCGACGGCCGCGTATCTCGATCATCAAGCAGGCCGAAATTGGCGCCCTCTGCAGGACACAGCCACAGCCGCGCAAACACTTTATTTAATTACCGGCAAGGGATGGTTTTCCTACCGTCGCAGCGTGGATTTTTACGATGAAAGCTGGCTGATATGGCTCGAAGCCGACACGGTGATTCGCAAACAAACCAGCGGAAAAAAAACGCTGGACGATTTCTGCCGCAGTTTTCATGGCGCGCCAAGCACTGGCCCAAAGCTCGTGACGTACACATTCGATGACGTCGTCACCGCCATGAACGCAATCGCTCCATACGACTGGCGCAAGTTTTTCCGCGATCGACTGGACTACATCGGGCCACGGGCCCCGCTCGGCGGCATCGAAGGCGGCGGCTGGAAATTGACTTACAACGAAACGCCGAACGATCACATCTCAGCGGATGAACACATCGGCAGTGGAATCACGCTGGAATATTCGCTGGGAATGAATTTGGGTCGCGACGGCGCAGTCTGGGACGTGGTTCCGGGAATGCCCGCCGCGGAATCCGGCCTCGCGCCGGGAATGAAAATCCAGACAATTAATGGCAAGGCGTGGTCGCCGGAAGTGTTGCACGACGCAATTCGCGCCACGAAATCTTCAGCGGCCCCGATTGAATTTGTAGCCGATAACGATGGCTTCTCGAAGGCCTATCGCGTGAATTATCGAGGGGGCGAACAATATCCGCATCTCGTCCGGATTGAAGGGCAGCCGGACGTGCTCAGCGAGATCCTGAAGCCGCTAACTCCTGCAACCAAGTTGTACTAACTGTATCGAATAGGTATGTGGCAATCGGCGCGCAAATCGGTAAATCCAAAATGCCGCCTGAAGGCGTATTCATAGCAGGGCGCCGAATGTAACCGGCAGCGGATAGATATAATAAGGATACGATTGATGACGCAGTACGGACCTTCGATTGGCTTAGGGAGAGATCATGTTGATTAAGCGTGGGCAGGATCTGAAGTATTCGGACATCACTCCGAAAAGCGTTTACATGAATCGTAGGAAATTTTTGGCGGAAGCCGGATTTGCCAGCGGAGCACTGTTGGCCGGACGTGGAATTTGGAATTTGATTTCTCCTTCGGAGAGTGTTTTCGCGAACACCAAACTGAATGTGGCATCGAAGAGTCCATTCAGCACCAACGAAAAGCAAAACACTTATCAGCAAGTGAGCACCTACAACAACTATTACGAATTTGGAACTGACAAGGGTGATCCCTCGAAGAACGCCGGGAATTTCAAAACATCTCCGTGGACTGTTTCCGTAGAAGGCGAATGCGCCAAGCCGCAGAAATTTTCCATGGACGATATTCTGAAAATGGCGCCGCTAGAGGAGCGCATTTACCGGCATCGCTGTGTGGAGCAATGGTCAATCGTTGTGCCGTGGATCGGATTTTCTTTCAGCGTGCTCGCGAACCTGGCGCAGCCAAAGCCAAGCGCGAAATTTGTGGCGTTTCAAACGTATTACGACAGCGCGCAAATGCCGTTGGGAAAACGTTCGGGGCTTGAACTGCCATACGTCGAAGGATTGCGAATGGATGAGGCCATGCATCCGCTCACAATGATCAGCGTCGGAATGTATGGCGAAACTCTTCCGAATCAGGACGGCGCGCCCGTACGCATGACGGTTCCGTGGAAATATGGATTCAAAAGCATCAAGTCGATTGTGAAAGTGAAATTTGTGAAGGACATGCCGCCCACGACGTGGAATTTGTTGGCGCCGAACGAGTACGGATTTTATTCCAACGTAAATCCGGAAGTGGATCATCCGCGGTGGAGTCAGGCAAAGGAACGCCGCCTCGGTGAATTCGGAATGCGTCCGACAATCAAATTCAACGGCTACGGCGATCAAGTGGCCAGCCTCTACAACGGTATGGATTTGAAAAAGAATTACTAAGAGCGCGCGATGAATTCCTTTCTTTCCAACAAATGGCTGAAGGTGCCAGTGTTTCTTGCCTGCATGATTCCTGTGGCGGCGCTCGCATGGGGCATCACGCACAACGGATATATCCAGTCGATCGATCGCGGCCCGAGCACGCTTGTGGATTTGGGCGCCGATCCGGTCGCCTACATCACGCATTCCACCGGCGATTGGACGATTCGCTTCCTGCTGATCACGCTGACCATCACACCAATCCGTAAATTGCTTTCGCTGCCCGCGCTGATTCGCTATCGCCGGATGCTCGGACTCTTCGCGTTTTTCTACAGCTGCCTGCACCTCACAACTTATTTGTGGCTCTATCAGTCATTCGATTTTCACGCGATTTGGGCTGACGTTTGGAAACGCCGCTTCATCACCGTGGGCTTCTTGGCGTTTGTGTTGATGATTCCGTTGGCAATCACCTCAACAAAGGGCTGGATTCGCCGGTTGGGCGGAAAAACTTGGACGTGGATGCATCGATTGATTTATTTGAGTGCGATCGCGGGCGTAATTCATTATGCGTGGCTGGTAAAGTCCGACGAGACCAAGCCACTGCAATATGCAGTCATTCTCGGAATTCTGTTGCTGTACAGGATTATTGCGTCGTTCATCGGAGATAAAAAACCTCCTGCCGTTCGCGCGTCACGTCCGGAACCGGTCACGTCGGAATCCACGTAGAAAAAATATCGCCGTGTCGCGGATCGGCCTCTCTGAAGGTTTCGTTTTCGCGGCAACTCCTGAACTGGCAGTCTTTTTCCGCGCGCAGTTTCGCGCTATTGTTGGAACCAACGCGATCGCTCTGCGTCCGGGAGAAACTATTCGTGTTGGCCGAGTGGCAGTCGACGGGTTCAAATCGGGGGCCGCGATCTTTTTTTCGCAACCCGCTTGTCTACACTTCCGCTCTCGTGATCTTCGGTGCGTTGTACGTCGGCAGCGTGTTCTTTTTCCGCTGGGAAAATAATCGTGAAGCCGATCGGAACGCCGCGGAAAAAGTGGCGCAGGAAAAAGCAGCCAATGCGCAGCGCGCGTATGAATCGCTTGGCGGAAGCCAGTTCGAAATTCTAAATTTTTATGTGACGCCCAGTTTGATTCATCCCGGCCAGTCGACACAGTTGTGTTACGGCGTTTCCAACGCAAAAGAAGTTCGGCTGGACCCACCTGCCGCGAGCGTATGGCCATCGGCCGCCCGATGCGTCGCTGCTTCGCCGCGAAAGGAAACCACCTACACGTTGACGGCGGTGGACGCGCAGGGAAACACGAAGACCGCCACGCTGACCGTGCAGGTGAAGTAATTCCGTTGTACCCTGAAATCGCCGCGGATTCTGGTTGTGATAGAATCTGCAAGTTGACTGGAAAGAAGTTGAGCGGCAAGAAATCGTTCGCGCTGCCCGCGCAAGTGTTCGCGGAAAATCGATCGCATTGAAAATCGCAAAGAAATCACGCAGGCCTTCAAAAATGAGTGAAGCAATCATCGACCCTCTCGCCAAAATTAAACATAAGCTCGAGCTGGAAATCCGCGCGATTGAAAGCGAACTCGTCAACGATTTGCCCAAAGAAATTGCAAAGGCGCGCGCCCACGGCGATCTTTCCGAAAATTCAGAATATAAATACGCAAAAGAGCGCCAGACATATTTGAACGCACGCATCGGTCAGTTAAAAAAGCGCATGGGCGATATCATGATGCTGAACGTCAGCAATCTTTCGCGGGAGTGCGCGGGATACGGTTCACGCGTGTGGCTGATGGACCTGAAAAAATCCGTGGAAGTGGAATATAAATTGGTGACCACGGAAGATTCCGACGTCGCAAAAGGAATGATTTCCACCACATCGCCAATCGGCAAAGCGTTGCTTGGCCGAAAAGTCGGCGATGAAATCAGCGTGCAGACGCCCAACGGTGTGAAGGAATTTGAATTAGTGCGTTTGAAAACGATCTACGAAGAAGAAGCTTAGTCCTGCAAATAGCGTTAACTTCAGCATCGGAGACACTTTGAATTCCACCACCACGTCGAATTCAGGAAATCCTCGCGCGAAATGAAACCATCTCTCATTGTGCATGGCGGAGCATGGACGATTCCGCCTACCGCCACGGAAGCTTGTAAGTCAGGCTGCAAGCGCGCGCTTGAAGAAGGTTGGCGCGTGCTGCAGCGCGGCGGCTCCGCGACCGATGCCGTGGAAGCTGCCATCGTAATTTTAGAAGACGATCCAGTTTTCGATTCCGGCACGGGCGCGCATTTGAATCGCGATGGCAATGTGGAACTCGACGCGATTTTGATGGATGGCGCGACTCTGCAAGCGGGAGCTGTAGCGGTGCTGCGCCGCATCAAGAATCCCATTCGCTTGGCGCGCAAATTAATGGAAACGAATGAGCACATGATGCTCGCTGGCGAAGGCGCGGAGAAATTTGCGGTGGAGCAGGGAATCAGTTTGTGCGATCCGAAGGATTTGATTGTGCCGCGCGAAGTTGCCGCATGGGAGAATTGTCACAGCGGGCCGCACTCAGATGTGCATCACGTACATCAACTCGGAACCGTCGGGGCCGTGGCGATCGACGCGCGCGGAAACTTAGTCGCGGGCACGTCAACCGGCGGCACCTGCTGCAAGCGCGCGGGCCGCGTGGGTGACTCGCCGCTGATTGGCTGCGGAACTTACGCGGATCAGGAAGCCGGCGGAGTTTCGTGCACCGGATGGGGCGAGGCGATCATGAAAGTCGTGCTCGCGAAAACCGCCGTGGATCAATTGCGAACGAGCGGCGCGGATGCGCAACAGGTTGCTGACAATTGCATTCGATTGCTGGGCGCGCGCGCCAAAGGAACCGGCGGATTAATTTTGTTGGATCGCGAAGGAAATCCCGCCGCTGCGTTTAATACTCCGAATATGGCCTGGGCCTGCGTGCGGCCCGACGGCACTTTCCACATTTCAGTATAGTTGGCGTAGTTGAATTTAACTCTCGTTCTTAAATTCCAGAATAAAAAGACTCATCGGAGTCGGCATCGTGTTACGAATTGATGTGTCGTCACTAGGGGCGAACCACATCTCCATTTGAATTGGGAATATTTCGGCATTCGGCTTGCCGGGATGAACGCGCTCGCGCCACCGGTCGATCCAAACTACAAGAAATGTGTGCTGTGAATTCGCGGCAGTCCACGCCGCGCCCGGCTTCACGCTAACGGCCAGCGCGCGAGTCGCATCCGTCTCCAAAATTGCAACTTCCGTCGCGCCGCGCATGCGGCGTGCATGAATGTTATTCGCATCTTTGTCGGCGGCGTCCAGCGCAGCCGTCACCGAAGGATAATAATTTTTCAGTTCGCCCTGCGGCTGCAGAAGTTGCACGGTGATGTTGCGGAATATATTGTTGCCGTCAACACGCGCGACGTGTGCGAAAGGCCCATTCGCGAAATTTACGGTCGTGTCCGCAAGATGTGCTTTTAATTCCGGCTTATTTTCGACAGCATTCGTAATGTCCGTCTGGCCAAAAACAATGTAGACGTAATCCTGATCGTGCCGGTGCAGCAGCGTGGCTTCGTGCGGCGGCACTTCCACTTCGTACGCCTGAATAAAAGGATTCGCCACCACCAGATGATGGTGATGTTCGTCGGAGATCGCCACGGACGCGACGGGTGCGGGCGCGCTCTTCTGCGGTGCAACGCGATTCGCCGATGCGGGAGTTGGAGGCAGTCCCACCAACACGCCTAGAAATAAAATTGTACTTAGCAAAATATAAAATGTTTTCCGCCTCAAGCCTGTCACCTCAAAGAAATGCGCTTCAGATTATACGTCTCCTGGCCCCCGGGCCACCCCGCAAATTCCACTGTCACTCGATTGCCCGCGCGCGCATAATGGTGCTAGTATCCGCGAAATCGGGCCTCGCGCTGCATTCGCTGCGCGGCGAGCGCATACCGGGACCCACCTCGGAATAAAAAGGGGGTTCCATGCGAACGTACAATACACAATCGATAAGAAATGTAGGCATTGTAGGCCACGGCGCCACCGGGAAAACGCAGCTGGTGTCGTCGTTGCTTCACACTGCGGGAATGACCACGCGTTTCGGAAAGGTTTCTGAAGGCAGCACCGTCACCGATTGGGACGAAGAAGAAATCGCCCGCAAAATTTCCATCCAGTCTTCTCTGGCATACGCCGAATGGGCGCCACCGGGCCAATCCGAAAAAACCAAAATTAATTTCCTGGATACGCCGGGCTACAGCACGTTTGTGAACGAAACGCGCGCCAGCCTGATTGCCGCCGATTGCGCACTGATTGTGATTGACGCGCACACGGGCGTGCAGGTCGTCACCGAAAAAGTTTGGGATTTCTGCACGGAATATGAATTGCCGCGCGCGTTTGTAATTAATTGGATGGATCGTGACCTCGCCAGCTTCGAGCGTTCGCTCGCGAATATTCAGGAAGTATTTGGACGCGGCGTTGTTGCAGTGCAACTGCCCATCGGCGAAGAAAAGAATTTTCATGGCGTCGTGGATCTGATCAGTATGAAGGCACACATTTATAAATCATGCGGCGACGGAAAATGTTCCGTCGAAGAAATTCCCTCCGATCTCGTTGCTGCCGCTACAGAAGCTCACGAAAAACTCGTGGAGCTTGTCGCCGAAGGCGACGACAAATTGATGGAAGAGTTTTTTCAGGAAGGTACGCTGCCGCCCGCGGATTTGCTAAAAGGACTGCACGATGCGGTGCTGAGCCGTCGAATCTATCCGGTGCTGGCCACGGCTGCGCTTCCGAATATCGGCAGCGAATCGCTCTTGAATTTCCTGACGGATGTGTTTCCCGATCCTTCCGGCCGCATAAAAGTGGAAGGATTCAAGCAGCCCGCCCGCAAAGGCGATTCCGTCGAGCGAAAAATTGCCGATAGCGAACCGGTTTCGATTTTCGCATTCAAAACGCTCGCAGATCCTTTCGCCGGGCGCATCACCTATTTCAAAGTGATGTCTGGCGTCCTGAAGGCCGACGCAAATTTAGTGAATTACAATCGCGGTTCGGCGGAACGTCTGCAGCACGTGCAGGCAATGGAAGGAAAAGCCGGCGCCGATGTGGCGGAAATGCACGCCGGGGACTTGTGCGCCGTCGCGAAGCTGAAAGAAACGCTCACCGGCGAAACTCTCGGCGATAAATCCGCGCCAATTTATTATCCGTCGGCGCGAATTCCGGAGCCTGCCATCACCTTCGCAATCGAACCGAAAACTCGCGCCGACGAAGACCGCTTCGGCCAATCCATTCACAGAATTCTCGAAGAAGATCTCGGCCTGCGTTTTTCGCGCGATCCACAAACGAAAGAATTTCTCCTCTCCGGTTCTGGCCAGCAGCACATCGAAGTTGTCGTCGCGAAACTTCGCAAGCGCTATCACGTGGACTTAACTTTGAAGCCGCCGAAAGTTCCGTATCTGGAAACAATTCGCGGCAAAGCCGAAGCGGAAGGCAAACACAAAAAGCAAACCGGCGGCCACGGACAATTCGCTGTTTGCCGCATCAAGCTTGAGCCGCTGGCCCATGGCGCCGGATTTGAATTTGTTGACGACGTTTTCGGCGGCGCAATTCCCAATAATTTTATTCCGTCCGTTGAAAAGGGTATTCGTGCTTCCGCCGAGCGCGGCTACATCGCCGGATATCCCGTCGTGGATTTCCGCGCCGTACTCTTCGACGGCAAATATCATGACGTGGATTCTTCCGACATGGCTTTCAAAATCGCTGGCTCGCTGGCCTTCAAAGAAGCCATGAGCCACGCCAGGCCCGCGCTCCTCGAGCCCATCATGAATGTGGAAATCGCCGCCCCGGATCAATACTCCGGTGACTTAATGGGCGATCTCAGCTCGCGCCGCGGACACATCAGCGGAAGCGAAGTTCGCGGAACGAATGTAATTATCAAAGCGAAAGTTCCGCAGTCGGAAATGTTGAATTACGCCACCGGGCTCACTTCCATGACGCAAGGCCGCGCCAGTTATGGCATGGAATTTTCTCATTATGATTTCGTGCCCGCAGAAATCGCCGACAAAATTATTGCCCATGCAAAAGCCGCGCGTGCCGGCCAGGAAATGGAAGACGAACTCACGCACTAAACATTTGCTCCGGAACTTTGCAGAGTAGCGTGCGCCAAATTGGCTCGGCTCAATTTGCAATTCTCCAAATTGGACGTTGCGATTCGCGCACAACCAGTTAAGAATCTTCCTTTGCCGAATTCGGCGCGAGTGCCACTGCGCGCCAACTGGATAGGTTTCCCATGAAAAAACAAAATTCGCGCCCTTGGAGCGATTCCACCAGCGCCATTCACGCCGGTGAAGATCATTTCCGAATTGGCGGCCCCGTCGCCACGCCCATCGTGCGCTCGTCCACGTTCACTTTTTCCAGCACCGGCGAAATGAAGCGCTGGGCGGAGGGAAAAAGCAAAGCGTACATTTACACGCGCTATGGAAATCCCACGCTCACCGTCGCGGAAGTAAAAATCGCCGCGCTCGAGCACGCCGAATCGGCTGTCGTAACCGCCAGCGGCATGGCGGCAATTTCCTCCGCTCTTCTTTCCGTGCTTTCCAGCGGCGACGAGATGATCGCCACGCGCCAACTTTACGGCGGCACGTACCGATTGATGCGCGACGTTTTTCCGCGCCTCGGTATTAAAGTTCATCACGTTGAAAATGATCTGGCCGGCGTCGAAAATTTGGTGAACAGTCGCACGCGATTGCTCTATGTCGAAACTCCGACAAATCCCACGCTCCGACTCGTGG
The DNA here is from genome assembly GCA_963778235.1 of uncultured Acidobacteriota bacterium. Taxonomy (GTDB): domain Bacteria; phylum Acidobacteriota; class Terriglobia; order Acidiferrales; family UBA7541; genus DASTCZ01. The sequence continues at coordinate 228,608 of CAVZTQ010000003.1, forward strand.
ATTTGCGTAAAGCCGTCGCTCTTGCAAGACGTTTTAAGCTCGTCAGCGTGGTGGACAACACATTCGCCTCCCCCGCTCTTCAAAAGCCACTCGAACTCGGCTTCGACATGGCCGCGCACAGCACCACAAAATATCTTGGCGGACATACGGACTTGATCGGCGGCGCGGTAGCCGGGAAAAAAGTTTTCATCGATAAGGTTCGGACCATGGTGATTTATCTCGGCGGCTCGATGGACCCCGAAGGCGCGTACCTTCTCATCCGCGGAATGAAATCACTCGGCCCCCGCGTTCGCCAACAATGTGCAACCGCGATGGACGTCGCAAAATATCTAAGCAAGCATCCTAAAGTCGCGCGTGTACATTATCCCGGTCTAAAAACACATCCCGATCACGCGCTAGCCAAACGACAAATGTCAGACTTCGGCGCCATGATGGCCTTCGATCTGAAAGGTGGTTTGTCCGCCGCTCGCCGCTTCTGCGATCGCACACATTTATTCCTGATGGCGGCAAGTCTCGGCGGTGTCGAATCGCTATGCGTTCTGCCCATCTACACCTCGCATTACAAAATGAGCAAACAGGAATTGACCGGCGCCGGAGTCGAACCGGGCACTGTCCGCATTTCCATAGGCCTCGAAGATTCCGCCGACCTCATCGAAGATTTGCGTCAGGCACTTGCCTAGCAAGTACTATTTTCAACGGGCATTAATTTAATTAAGCTGTGGCATGCGCAAACTAATTGCGATTGCCGCCGCACTCATACTCTCAGGTGTCTTGCTCGTCGCATCAAGCCAAGCTCAGTCTGATCGCACTCGAATTTTTCGTTCCGCCGATGTAGTCTCCGCCTCCGACATTACAATTCCATTCAACAGCGTTGCCACCGGAATTGTCGAACTCTATTTGACGATCGGCGAGGCCGGAAACGTGGAAGATGTCCGCGTCGCGCGCCCGTTAGCCTCGGTCACGGAAGAAGCCGTGCGCGCCGTCAAGACGTGGAAGTTTGACGCTGCAACAATGCGTGGAAAGCCCGTCGAGTCCCGGCTAACCGTCTTCGTCGTATTTTGCCCGCTCGCTACTCAGACTCTGGACTTGCCGCTAACGCCCATCGCCGACGAAGCGCGAAAGCCGGTACCGGGCGCATTACCCTCAGTGTCACCCGAAGTCACCGAAGCAAAATACCCACCCGACGTCAACGCGCGTCTCCTCGGCGGCACCGTCGTTCTTCGCGTACTGGTCGGCGCCGATGGCCAACCCGGTCTGGTGCGGGTGGTAAAAGACGCGCCACCCATGACGGATTTAGCACGTACCGCAGTTGCTGGATGGAAGTTCAGCCCGGCGCAAGTGAACGGCAAAGCGGTTATTTCGGGCGTCATCGTTGCGTTCGCGTTCCGTACGCGCATCGTCAATTCTAACTAGGGTGCCGGGCCGCGGGCATCGAAGCGAAGCCCAGTACCCCGTGTTTGGCATCGGTTACCCGCCTCTGCCTTAGGGGTTGACCACCTCGCCGCCGCGTCCTACCATGGGTCAGTTACCAGTTCCGAGTTGCAGCCGTCTAAGGCATTAGGGCAAAAGATACTAGTACTGGGCGCGCATTCGGCCCTCACGAACCGCGTGACTTGGCGAAATCACAAGCCGAAAGGCACTATCTGGATGCTGGCCGCGGTCTGCGCGATGGCCTGCGCCGGATGCGATGACGCCACCCGGAATACCGCCCAGGCGCAGCCTCCTCAGATTAAGCCCGTTGTGGTACAAGCGGCGCAATCCCAACAGCAGCCTCCAACGCAGGCCCCGAAGACGATTACCGGTCTGCCGCTAAATACCAATCCAGCCGCCCAAGTCCGATTGCAGCCACCGCAGCCGCTGGGTTCTGACCTTCTGCTTTCCTATGCGATGTGGGCGTTTCAGGCTGGCCAACAGGATTATCACGCCGGACATTTAGCTAAGGCCCGCCAAGAATTCGATCTGGCCATCGATTCGATACTCGGCAGCGGCATCGACGTGAACAGCGATCCGCGCTTCCTCGCCGCATACCAAAAGATCGTCGAAACCGTCAGCAGCGAAGAGTTTGCCGCCTTCCGTGAAGGTGATGGATTCTCCGAACAGAAGGCAGAGCCTGCCCCGATTGACGCCATTCCCGAAATTAGCGCGGGCGAGCCGGGCACGATGGATCCGAAGCTCGCGGCCAGCGCCGCCGTGGAACTCGCCGCGGTGCAGCATGATTTTCCTCTCACCGCGAACGAATATGTTTTGGCCTATCTGAATTTCTTCCACACGCCTCGTGGACGCGCCATCGTCGAAACTGGTTTGCGCCGCGCGGGTCGCTACCGTTCCATGATTGAACGCGTGATGGACGAAGAAGGATTGCCGCACGATTTAATTTATCTGGCGCAGGCCGAAAGCGCGTTTCAACCGACGGCGGTTTCTCGCGCGCAAGCAGTCGGCCTGTGGCAGTTTATCGCTGGCCGCGCGCATGAATACGGACTGCAGCGAACCTGGTGGGTGGACGAGCGTCAGGATCCGGAAAAAGCCACACGCGCCGCGGCGCATCATCTTCACGATCTGTACAACATGTTCGGCGATTGGTATCTAGCCATGGCCGCTTACAATTCCGGCCCCGGCAATGTGCAAAAAGCCATCGAGCGCACCGGCTATGCCGATTTCTGGGAGCTTTATAAACGCAACGTGCTACCGAAAGAAACGCGCAATTACGTGCCGATTATTCTGGCCATGACGCTCATCGCAAAAGATCCCGCGCGCTACGGAATTTCCGTAACGCCCGAAGCCCCGCTCGCGAGCGACCGTGTAAAACCCGGCCAGCCGATTGATTTGCGCCTTGTTGCGGAAACAATTGACGTCGACGTGCAAACGATTCGCGCACTGAATCCTTCCGTCCTGCGAACGGTCACGCCGAAGGACGCCAATTTTCAATTGAATCTGCCAACGGGCACAGCGGACCGCTTCATGGAAGGGATGGCCGAGATTCCTGCGGCAGACTGGGTCAGCTGGCGCCGTCACCGTGTGGAAGAAGGCGAAACGCTCACGCAAATTGCGAAAACTTTTCGCGTAACGCCCGCCGCGATTGTTTCCGCGAATGAATTGGATAGCCACGCGCCGCTCGAAGTCGGCCGCAAGCTGATTATTCCAGCCGCAGCACTACCGGATCTCGCCGTCGGAAAGTTAACGTACTATCGCGTGCGCAAAGGCGACACTATGGCGGAAATTGCGGATCAATTCAGTGTCACCTCGGCGGATATTGAGAAGTGGAATCATCTGGCATCGGCACACGTTTCGCGCGGAATGCGTTTGCGCGTGTATCCGGGTGGACTCGCAAATTCTTCCAGCGCGGCGGCTCACAACACGAGCGCGCCACATGGAACAACTCCGGCGACGGTCGCGCACAACGCAGTAGCGCCCGGAGTTGCCGCACCCACCGTTGGCACTTCGATGAGTGCCACACAAACAATTCCCGCGCCAACAGTCGTCGCGGCATCGCAGCCGCCCTGCGTCAATTGCAAACCTGCTGCCGCGCCGTCCGGCGTGGTCGTACATAAAGTGACGCCGGGAGAAACTTTATGGTCCATTGCGCAATCATACAAAACGACGGCCGAAGCGTTGCGCGCTGGGAACCGGTTTCTGTTCACACGTCCGCTGCAAGTGGGCGATCAGTTGACCATTCCGCCCCAGCACCGCTAAACGTTCCCGACCGTAAGTGACTTGTTTCGAGTCAATTGAACGGTGCTAAGCCCACATCGGTAAACGGTTTACCGGGGGCGCAGCAAATTTTTTTTCATCTTTACCGCGTACCACTTGACAAAGACGCGATACTTCGTTAATTACACCAAGGCCCTTAACGCCACCGCTTCGACGTGAAGGAACGCCGAACCCGACGGAGGACATCATGAACTTTCGCATGGACGATGACACAGAAGACACCGAGTTGCCGCACTTCGAGGATGACGATGACGCCGTCGGTGGTGACGACGCCATTGAAGAAGAGACCGAAGAATTAGTGATTGAAGAGCGGCCGGGAACCTCCTCGGCGCCGCCTGCTCCGGCGAAACCCGCAAAGCCTGCGGCCAAGCCGAAGAAGCCGGCCAAGAAATCGAAGCCCGCAAAGAAGGCCAAGAAAGCGGCTCCGAAAAAGAAGCCCGCGAAGAAAGCCAAGAAGCCTGCGCGCAAGGCAGCCAAGCGCCGCCGCTAAGGTAATTTGTTCGGCGGATACATTTTCATTTGGACATAAGAGATGCCCGGAAGATATTCCGGGCATCTTTTTTTTCAAAGCTTTTCCATGTGAAAATTTTCACCTTCAGTCTCTGTATCGAAATGGCGCAGGTTCCACACTGGTTCTGAATCCAGCCCGCTTCGGGCAGAATGCCCGCGCGGAATACGCCGCTTCTAAATTCTTCACTTGCTGGTTAAGCTAACTGCCGATAGCATGCGGACTTATGCTGCAAGCTGTGGAACATATTCGCCGCATGCGCGGTGGTGCGCAGGCGCATCTGATGCGCTGTAACGACAACGCATACTACGTCGTGAAATTCCAAAATAATCCGCAGCACACCCGCGTTCTGGCGAATGAAGTGCTTGGTACTCTATTAGCCGGCCGTCTCGGCCTGCCCACCGCTCCGTTCGCGGTGATCGAAGTGGGACAGGATTTGATTCGTTTGACCGACGATCTCGTTATGCAAGTGGGCCTTTCGCGCACGCCGTGCCGTGCCGGACTGCAATTTGGTTCGCGGTATCCCGGCGATCCGGCGGAAACAACGGTGTTTGATTATCTGCCGGATGAAACTCTGGCGCAGGTGGAGAACCACGAGGATTTTTTGGGAATGCTGGTATTTGATAAATGGACCTGCAACACCAACGGCCGGCAAACCGTTTTTTTTCGCGAGCCGGGCCGTTCGCAATATCAGACCACTATGATCGATCAGGGATTCTGTTTCAATGCGGGAGAATGGAATTTCCCGGACGCGCCGTTACGCGGATTGTATTCGCGGGCGCCTGTGTACCACTCCGTTTCGGCGATGGCGTCGTTTGATACGTGGATCACGCGCCTCGAAAAGAAAATTTCTACGGACGATCTGGATGATGCGGCGAAACGGATTCCTCCGGAATGGTATGGGTTCGATATCGACGCACTGCATGCGTTGCTGGAACGGCTGGAACGCCGCAGGCCGCAGGTACGCGCGCAGATTGAACAGGCGCGGGATTCATCCCGCCAGCCGTTTCCAAATTGGAGGTGAGGAATGGGTTTGGAATTGAGTAAAGGAATTGGAGGTAGCCAATGGTTGAAATGAACTCGAATCCATTCGCGTATCACGTTATCCGCTACACGCCGAATTTGATTCGCGACGAGTGGGTGAATATCGGCGTGGTGATTCACGATCCGGCAGAGGGAAAATTTCGCGTGCGGCTCATCGAAGAAGAAGCCGAATATGCGCGCGTGCGCCGGCTGCATCCCGCCGCGAATGAAACATTACTGCGTGGTGTTGGCCCCATGCTCGAGGATTCTCTTCGCGATCACAGCGGGAATCTGCCCGAGTGGATCGGAAAACTCGATCGCACGCTTTCCAACGCTGTGCAATTCAGCCCGCAAACAGGATTGCTCGCGGATGATCTCGACGCGGAGCTGGATCGTCTGTACGCCAACCACGTCGCCCCGCCGCGAGCACGTACGGCCACGGCCGGCGTCGCCGAAACGCGCAGCGGAATTCGCGCCGGAGCAAATCAAGTCTTCCGAATCGCGGGCCTCTGGCCAAAACTGGAGCGAAGCGTGCGCGTCGATAAATTCACCTATTCCGGCGATCCGCTTCGCCTCGATTATTCCTATCGCCGCAACGGCACGCAGGGATTTATTCACTCGCTCGCACTCACACGCGATCCCGCGCAAGCCAAGGTTCTTGCATATACAGCCGACGCCATTCGCGGCAAGTTTGAAAAAACTGAATTTATCGCCATCACAGAAGTAGAACCGCATCCCGAAGGAAACGACCGCCACAAATTTGTCACCGGCCTTTTCGAGAAAGAAAAAATTCAAATCGTGCCGTTATCGAAACTGCTCGCGTGGTCGCATCAGATGCGGCCGCAGGTGCATTAGTTTTATTCTGCACACGTTTGTGCGAGCTTTCGCGAAAATAAAAATGGCTGGCGCGAGAATTTCGCGCCAGCCATTTTCTAATTTTGATTTGTTTTTAAACCAGCGGCTCGTTCCATTCTTCCAGCACCGACTTCAATTTGCCGATGAACTGGTGCGCCGTCGCTCCGTCCACCACGCGGTGATCGTAGCTCAACGTCAAATACACCATCGAACGAATCGCAATCGCATCATCGATCACCACCACGCGCTTTTGAATTGCACCGATGCCCAGAATCGCCACATTCGGCTGATTAATTACCGCCAATCCCATCAAGCCGCCGTAAATTCCGGGGTTGGTAATGGCGAATGTGCCTTCCTGCACTTCTTCGGGCTTCAGTTTCTTACTGCGCGCGCGTTCCGCCAAATCATTCACCGAGCGTTGCAGTCCCAGAAAATTCTTTTCCTCGGCGTTTTTCACCACCGGCACAATTAGACCGTTTTCGAGCGATACGGCGATGCCCAAATTAATGTCCGTGTGCAGCACGATGTTGGTCCCATCAATTGAAGAATTCAGCGTCGGAAATGCGCGCAGAGCTTCAACCGCCGCACGCATGAAGAACGGCATGAACGTTAATTTCGTTCCGTAGCGCGTCTCGAAATCATTTTTCGATTTCGCGCGCGCCACAGACACGGCCGTCATGTCCGCTTCATCCACCGAATACACGTGCGGCGAAACTCGCTTTGACGCCACCATGTGCTCGGCAATTTTCTGCCGCATCGTGGACATCGGCTGCACCGTATATTTGCCGAAATACATTCGCTCGCGCGGTACCGCACTTTCGATCGTGATTTGCGCCGCTGGAGCGCCGGGTCCCGTCGGAATTTTTCCCGGTACCGCTGGTGCACTCGCTGATGGAGCGGAAGGAGCTGTGGAAGATTTCGCTCCGCCGCCCGCAATCGCCGCCTTAATGTCTTCCTTGCTGATGCGCCCGCCCGCGCCCGTTCCGGAAACTGTGCTCAGGTCAATATTGCTTTCGCGTGCCAACCGCCGCACGAGCGGCGAACTGTGAATGCGCTTTCCGTTGTCCTGAGAGGAAGTTTGCGCGGGAGTCGGAGGGGGAGCGGAAGCTTCAGGCGCCGCCGAACTTGCCGCTAATACCGCAGACGAATCTTTTTTCGCCGCGCTCGGTGCGGATTCTTTCGCAGCTGCAGCAGGAGCTGCGGTTTTCGTGGGCGCAGGTGGAGCCGCAGCGGGCGCTGCCGCAGTTGCCGCGCCAGCTGCATCAATCACCGCGACGACGGTTTGAATCGGCACCGTCTGGCCTTCGTTCACCTTGATTTCTTTCAGCACGCCGGCGGCAGGCGCGGGAATTTCCGCGTCCACTTTATCCGTGGAAATTTCAAACAGCGGCTCGTCGCGCTCCACTTTGTCGCCGGGTTTCTTCAGCCACTTGGTAATCGTTCCTTCAAAAATACTTTCACCCATTTGGGGCATGATGACGTCAACGGCCATGCGGTTCTCCTCTTTCTAAATCAAACTTCCATTGTTCAGAATAACTAATATTTTGCCAGTTCGCGTGCCGCAGTAACAATTTTTTCCGCGTTCGGCAGGAAATGTTCCTCCAGCGGCGGTGAATACGGCACCGGTGTATCGAGTGAAGTCACGCGTGCAATTGGCCCGTCCAGATCATCAAACGCGCCTTCGCAAACAATCGCCGCAATTTCTCCGGCTATTCCGCCCGAGCGCGTGTCCTCGTGAACCACCAGCAACTTATTTGTTTTCTTCACGCTCGCCAGAATCGTTTCCTTATCAAGTGGAAGTAATGTGCGCAAATCGATCACTTCGCATTCGATTCCTTCGTGCGCCAAAGTTTCCGCGGCCTCGAGTGACGTATGCAGCATTGCGGCGTAACTAATAATTGTTAAATGCCGTCCTTCGCGTTTTACGGCGGCTTTTCCAATCGGCACCAGATATTCGCCTTCCGGCAATTCTTCTTTGATGCGCCGGTACAAAAATTTGTGCTCGAAGAAAAGCACCGGATTATTGTCGCGAATCGCCGACTTCATCAGTCCCTTCGCGTCATAAGCCGTCGCGGGATAAATCACTTTCAGTCCCGGCGTGTGCGTGAAATACATTTCCGGATTTTGCGAATGAAACGGTCCGCCGTGCACGCCGCCGCCCGAAGGTCCACGAACGACCATCGGTACCGGAGCACCCCAGCGGTAGTGCGACTTCGCCGCAAAATTTGTGAGCTGATTAAAGCAGCAGGCGATGAAATCTATGAACTGCATTTCCGCTACAGGCCGCAAACCCTGGTACGCCATACCAACGGCTGCACCGATAATCGCAGTTTCGCTGATGGGCGTATCGATCACGCGCTCCCAGCCAAATCGCTCCAGCAATCCCGCGGTTACTTTGAACGCGCCGCCGTAAACGCCGATATCTTCGCCGATCATTACCACGGCGGGATCGCGCTCCATTTCTTCAAACAGCGCCTGTCGAATTGCTTCGAGGAACGTAACTTGAGCCATTGTTAGCTCCTCTTCTTTCGCGCGGAAGTTTTCTTGGCGCTGGATTTTGAAACTGGGGATTTTGCTACTACTGCCTTCGCAGGTTTTGTTTTCTGAACTGTTTTGACGGGCGCGTCGAAGTGCGGTTTCGCGTCGACAGACACGCGCCCGCCAGATGTAACATTCTCTGCTGCGGACGCTCCGCGTGATTCGCCCTGCTCAATGTTTCCTGTCGCGCCAAGCTTCCACACAGGATCGACGCTCGACTTCGGCGGCATCAATTCGTCTTTCGGCCGTTTCCAAACCGCTTCGATTTTGTGGCAGCCGTCGTCGCAGTAAACGCCTTGCTCGGCCAATTCCGCAGGAGGGAACGGAGAGTTCTCCGCGATTTCCAATTCCGCTGTGAGTTCACGATCGATTCGCGTGTCAATTTCCTTGCGCGTCTTTTCATCCCACAATTTATTGTCGGTCAAATATTTTTCGTAGCGTTCCAGCGGATCCAATTTCTTCCACTTCGCGAACATTTCCTTAGGAACATATTCCGCGGGATCGTGCTGCGCGTGTCCGCGCATGCGCATGGTTTTCGATTCGATAATTACCGGACCATCTCCGGCGCGGCACTGATCGACGGCCTTTTTCGTCGTCTCGTAAACGGCAATCACGTCATTGCCGTCCATGATGTAACTTTTAATTCCGTATGCTTTCGCGCGGTCGGCCAAATCCGTGATGGGAACTTGCCGGCCAACCGGAGTGGAATAGGCCCAGCCATTATTTTCAATCACTAAAACGAAGGGAGCTTTCTGCACCGCGGCAAGATTCATTCCTTCGTGAAAAGCGCCGGTGGAAGTTCCGCCGTCGCCGATCCACGTCATGGCCACAATATTTTGTCCCAGATATCTTCCGGCCATCGCGACGCCCGTCATCACCGGAATTAAATCGCCGAGCATGGAAATTGGAGAGACTACGTGGCGAACTTTCAAATCACCGAAGTGACTGGTGCCGTCCTTGCCCAATGTTGGCGAAGTGTAACGCGCCATGTACTGAGTAAGAATGTCGCGAGGAGCGTAACCGCGCACCAAAAGCGCGCCAACGTTGCGGATCATCGGCGCAATCCAATCGCCGGGGCCTAGAGCATATGCTGTCCCAACGGAAGTTGCTTCCTGTCCGAGACTTCCGTACAGGCCGCCGACAACTTTATTTTGTTTGAAAAGATTTACGAGCCGGTCTTCCAGCGACCGGTTGAGCTTCATGTAGTAGTACAGCTCGAGCTTCTGTTTTTTTGTGAGCGAAACGTCCATGCGCTCCCTATCGCCGTGTGCCGGCCAATTCGTGAATTGCAGCTTTTTAGTTTAACTCACAACTCGCAACTTCACTTCACTGACTTCACGCCACCGCCACTGAAGTTTCCTGCGCGGCAAGTGTGATTTCCAGTTCCGCTGGAGACATCGCGTGCGCATCGCGTCCAAAACATTCGCAAAGATGCCGAACCAATTTTGGAGCAGTATCACTTATTAAAACGTCGCGATTCAAAAGCCGCGTCAACGAAGTCGCGCGCTTGCCGGCAATTCCACACGGCACGATCAAATCAAAAAAACTTAAATCGGTCGCGACGTTATACGCCAATCCGTGCGAAGTGACCCAGCGGCTGATGTGAACTCCGATCGCGCCAAGTTTTTCTTCAGTTGAAACACCTTCTACACTCGCCACGTTCACCCAAATTCCGGTCCGACCTTCGCGGCGCTCGGCGGTGATTCCGTATTCGGCGGTCGTGCGGATCATGGCTTCTTCCAGTTGACGCACGTACCAACCAACATCGCGGCGAATCTCCGACAGATTTAGAATCGGATAGGTCACAATTTGCCCGGGACCGTGATAAGTAATGTCACCGCCGCGATTGGTGGCGTGAAATTCCACTCCCCGCGCGCGCAACATTGATTCCGACGCGAGCAAATGTTCCGCGCGTCCGTTGCGGCCCATCGTGATTACATGCGGATGCTCGCACAACAAGAGTACATCGGGAATCAGCGCAAGTTTCCGCGCGGCCACAATGCGCTTCTGCAATTCCCACGCGCATTCGTAGCCAATCGACCCGAGATCCACAACCAAACATTTATTCATGTCGTTCACGAATTCAGTTTGAAGAAAAATCCGCTACGCGTTAATCGACCAGCCTTTTACGGAGGCAAACGCGTCGCCCATCGCTTCCCAAACTGTCGGATGCGCGTGAACCATCGCCATCATATCGTCCACCGTGGCTTCCATCTGAATTGCGGTAACGGCTTCTGCGATTATCTCCGTTGCCTGCGGACCGATAATGTGGACGCCGAGAATTTCGCCGTACGCTTCGTCGGTGACTACTTTAATAAATCCATCGTGCTTGCCGAGAATGGAAGCTTTGCTGTTGCCGATAAACGGAAATTTTCCGATTTTCACTTTGTGTCCCGCGTCGCGCGCGGCTTTTTCCGTGAGGCCCACCGAGCCGATCTGCGGTTCGCAATATGTGCAGCCCGGAATTTTCAAACGGTCAACCGGTGGCATGTGGTGGCCGGACATTTTTCCGGCGGCGGTGATTCCTTCCATGGAAGCGGCGTGCGCAAGTTGAGGCATACCCGCCACGATGTCGCCAATCGCATAAAGACCGGGCTCGTCCGTTTCCATGTAAGGACCGGTGTGAATAAATCCGCGCTCGATTTTTACTTTTGTTTTTTCCAGTCCGAGATTTTCCGTCTTCGGTAAACGGCCCACGCCAATCAGAATTTTCTCGGCGGTGATCGTTTGAGTTTTTCCGGCGGCGTCCGTGTAGGTAACCGTGGCGCTAGTGTTTTTCTTATCTGGAACAACGCTTTGCACTTTCGCGCCGGTTTGGATTTGAATTCCTCGCTTGGTGAATGCTTTTGTAAGCTGCGCAGAAATCTCTTCGTCTTCGATGGGCACCAGGCGCGGCAACGCTTCCAAAATTGTCACATCAGATCCGAACGACTTGAATAGTGACGCGAACTCAACTCCAACTGCGCCTGCGCCAACCACCACAAGTGATTTCGGTACCGCCGGCACTTGCAACATTTCGATGTTGCTCAAAATTGTTTTGCCGTCAATCGTAACGCCCGGCAAAGATCGCGCGGCGGAGCCGGTGGCCAACATAATATTTTTCGCGGTGATCTCTGTAGTCTTACCGTCTTTTTCAACGGAGACGCGGCCCGGGCCTGCAACCCGACCCCAGCCGGTGACGCTTTCGACTTTGGCTCTCTTGAAAAGAAATTCGATGCCCTTGGCGTGTTTGGTCACAATTTTATTCTTGCGATCCAGAACGGTTTGCCAATTCAATTTAAAACCTTTCACTTCAATGCCGAAATCGCTGGCGTGCGCCATGTCGTCAAGCACGTCGGCGGAGTGCAGCAAAACTTTTGTGGGAATGCAGCCGACGTGAAGACAGGTTCCGCCCAGAAATCCGTCTTTTTCAACGACGACGGTTTTCAATCCCCATTGCGCGGCGCGAATTGCCGCGACATAACCGCCCGGCCCGCTGCCAATAATCGCCAAATCGTATGTAGGCAAGCTTCCTCCTCTGGATCACGAACCCTACTGCTTCCTGAAGCCTAATGCTTTCTGCGCGACACACTTCGTATATTTGAAGACCCGCACCATTAGATACTTTGCGGAGGTGAAAGAGACATAATTCTAGCAGTCGCGTTGCGGCGTCGCAACAAAGTCCAAGGCTCGCATTTCATAAAACGGGCTTGGCGGAGGGGCAAAAGGGTTAAAAAGTGCACTATAGTGCATACGAGACGGGGTGTTTTTCGTAAAAGTGCATTATAGTGGAGTTCTTGGGCGAGGCACGTTAGAGAGAGAAGAAAGCTCTAAACGCAGAGACGCAGAGGCCGCAGAGAAAGATCGAAGTACGAAGAGAACAGAATGAAAAAGACTCACGTTCGGAGAACGTGAGCTACACCCGGCCCACGTGCGAAACGAAACAACTCCTCGGCTGAGGGCGCAGCAAGCAGCGTCCCTACGGAAAACTTTGCTAAGTCCTTTATTAGGATATACATTGATCGCAGATCGCTGTAAATCCTTTATTAGCATACACATTGCAAATTAGGGTGGGGGTGGGGGCGGGCACTTTGTTTTGGGGTGCCCCTTAAGTGGTTGACGGCATTGCACTTTGGGGAACGAATTGGTGTTATGTTAAGTTGTACATGAACCCGTTAATGGCCGAGTCCGAGGCGAATTGACGTTCCTCTTCTTGCAGGGAGCGCGGGGAATTTGTGGTCCGTTATTGTCTAATAAATGTGTGAACGTGTAAGATACCCGTCCGAGGTTTCCGTTGCGCGTCAAAAAAATTGCTTTGCTTGTGATGGTCTGCCTGACTGCGGTGTCCCTGTTGAAGGGGCAGTCCGCGCCGCCCGCTGAAGAAGAGGAATTCAAGGTGATAAGCCAGGCGTATGTGCCGCAGGACCCGCACGCCATTCGCGTGCAGAGCACGATGGTGGAAGTGAATGTGGTGGTGCGCGACGCGAAGGGAAAGACGATCAGCGGACTGAAGCGCGACGATTTTGAGATTTACGATCAGGGAAAGCAGCAGAATATTTCGTTCTTCAACGAAGAGTTGGCGAATCCGCCGGTTGTGGTGATGCCGCAGACTACCGCTCAAGCGCCTCCAGCACCGCCTCCGCCGGTTCCTCCGCGATATCTCGGGATGTATTTCGACGACGAAAATATGTCTACGGGCGAGGTGGTGTACGTCAGAAAAGCGGCGGAAACATTTGTGCGGAACAATATGGCAGATACCGACCGGGCAGCGGTTTTTACTTCGTCCGAAACGGTCACGCAGCAATTTACCAGCAATAAGCAACAGGTGCTGGATGCAATCGCGAAGTTGCTTTCGCATAAGCGGCTTCGGGCATTCTCCGGATGTCCGGAGATTGGACCGTACCAGGCGTATCAGATAGCGCAATTTTTCGACACGCATTCAGACGCTTTGGATCTTGCATTGGCCGAGGCTCAGTCTCCTCAGTGCCACGTTTGCGACAACGAACCCGTGCCGGAATGTATTCGATTTATACAGACAAAAGCCGCAACGGTTCTTTCGCAATCGGAGGATTCTGCGCAGGATTCGCTGGGCGTGCTGGGCGACGTGATTCGATACATGGGAAAAATGCCGGGACATCGCATGTTGATCATGGCGTCGGCAGGATTTTTTGGACAATCCACAAAGGTCCAACACAACGTGGACAAGATGATTGACAGCGCCATTCACGCGGGAATTATCGTGAACACAATGGACGCGAAGGGCCTCGCCGCGGATTACGATCCGTCGCAAATTGGACAGGAAGTCGCGCTCGGCGGCGCGTTGCAGGGATATCGAGACATACTGAACGGCGACGAGCGGGATGTAACGACGGATTCGATATCGGCAATCGCGTACGGTACGGGCGGAAAATTCTTCCACAACAACAACGACATGACCGGCGGCCTTCGACAGATTGCCGAAATGCCGGAGTCCGCGTACGTTCTGGGTTTTTCTCCCGACGTAACAAAAGATAACGGTGTGTTTCACAATTTAAGAGTGAAAGTACCGGGCAAGCAGGAAGTGTCCATCAATGCGCGCCCCGGATATTTTGCGCCGAGCAAGGAACAAGCTGTGCCAGGCGTGAAATTTGAAAAGCTGAATAAGCAGGTGATGGGATTGGACGCGCTTTCTGAAATTTCTACGGACGTCACGACGACTTCCGGTAACTTGGCGACAGGCGAGCCTGCGTTGCGCGTGACGGTCCATGTGCCGGGGCATTCCATGCAATTCAAAAAAGAAAATAAGCGGCACATCGAACGGCTGATTTTCGTCACCGCGCTATTTGATATGAAGGATCAGTATTTAGCCGGCAATGAAGTGGTGATGGATATGAAATTGAAAGACGCGGCGCATACAAATATTGCGCGCGATGGAGTTGATTCAAAGTCCACATTCCAAGCACCTGCGGGAACGTACCGGTTGCGGCAGGTGGTGCAGGAAGTGATTGGCGGAAAAACTTCAGCGATTAGCAGGACGGTTGAGATTCGGTAGGTAGACTTGCGTGATTAAGAAATCAGGCGGCGCAGCCGGCGTGGCAGTAGATCGCGAGCGCGGACGGCTAATTTGGCAAGCGAGCGCGGCATTAATTTTCTTGCCAGCGCGTCGAATTTATTTCTGTGACGGAATTGAATTCTCGAATTGATTTGCGCGATTTGCTCCGCGGATAGACGCCAGCCGGAAGACCCGCAATTTTCTAGAGTGTGCGCTTCGGAGTTTGCTTTGGGTATCGCAATCACGCCTTCTTTGCAGATGCACCAGTTGATGATTATCTGGGCCGGAGTCTTTCCTGTGGCCCGAGCGATCTCCGCAATTACTCCGGTGGGATCGCAGTCGGTGATGCGGCCCAGGCCTTTCGATAGCGGGCTGTAGGCAATCACGGTGATTCCGTTTGCGTTGCAGTACGGCAGGATTTCCTTCTCGATGGTACGGTCAATTATGTTGTAGCGGAGCTGATTCGAGACGATTGGATATTTGCCCAGCGCTTTTTGCGCCGCTTGCATTTCCGCAACGGAAAAATTACTGACGCCGCAGAATCTAATTTTTCCTTCGTCCACGAGGTCGGACATCGCGCCCATTGTTTCCGCGATGGGGACCGACGGATTCGGATGATGAAGTTGCAGAAGGTCGATGGTTTTAATTCCGAGATTGCTGAGACTGGCTTCAACGGAGTTGCGGAAGTCGTTCGCGCGAAAATTTTGCGGAGAAACTTTTGTGGCGATGAAAACGCGTTCGCGAATACCGCGGATGGCCTCGCCAACGATTGTTTCGGTGCCATAACTTTCAGCGGTATCGATAAAATTGGCGCCGGCTTCAATTCCTTTTCGCAAAACTTCCGCGCTGCCATGGAAGTCCCAAGTGCCCAGTCCGATTTCAGGAATTGAAACGGTTGTCGTGCCGAGTTTTTTCAGAAGCATCGTGAAAACATTCCCGATGACGAATGTAGTGTAAACGACGGGCATGTGAAAGGCGACGACTAGCTTCACGAGTATCCGATGCCGCGTGGACGGTACCGTATGGGAGCGGATAAATGTTCGTGGACGATGAAACTTTCCGCGGTATCCGGCATCTTATTGAACTGCCTTTGTATGGCAGGAAGAATCTGGGCGGCTTCCTTGACACTTGATTGCGTGCCGCCTACAATTCTCGGCTTACTATCGATTTGGGGTGGTGATTTTTATGGCAAGTATTGGGGCCCGCGCTATGGATAAAAAACGACAAGAAACATATAAAAAGAAATTGCAGGTGAAAAGGGAAGACCTCGTCCGAAATATTGCACGCGTGGAGGAAGAAGGCCGCGCCGCGGACGTGGACACTACGGTGGACCTTGCCGACAAGGCCGCAAATTCCTACACCAAGGAATTTCTTTTCGGCCAAACCAGCGCCGAGCGCGCATTTCTTCAGTTGATTGACGATTCGCTGAAGCGCATCAAGAGCGGCGAATATGGCCAGTGCGCGAATTGCGAAGAGGAAATTAATCAGAAGCGGCTGGAAGCTGTGCCCTGGGCGAAGTATTGCATCGCGTGCCAGGAAAAGCAGGAACGCGGCCAGCTGTAAGCCGTCCCTCGCAGGCCAGTCTTTCTTTTTAATGAAAGATTGATATATCAATAACAGTTTGTCATATCATTAACATCACGGCAGCGTTACACTGCACGCTGCCGTGTCGTTCGGTCGCGCCTCCGGTGTGGCTGTTCTATCGGCGCTGCGAACTGCCTGCGACGCTCTCGCCTCGGTCGTCTTTCCCGCGCCGTGTCTGATTTGCGCCTCCACGCTGGATACTGCCAGCGCGGTTCCCATCTGCGTACAATGTTTGTCGTCCTTTGAAAAAATTTCCGGGCCGCAATGCGTTTGCTGCGGACGTCCGATTATTTCTCGGGTGGCCGCGGATTTTCTGGTGGTGCAATGCAGATTGTGCCGCGCGAAAACTTTTGGATTTGATATCGCGCGCAGCTTCGCGCTTTACAACAGTCCGATGGTGCGCGCGATTTTATTGTTGAAGCACGATGGCGTGGGGCCGCTGGGAGTTTGGTTCGCGGATCGCTTAATGGAAATTGCCGCGCGCACGCCGGAATGTTTGAACGCCGACGTGATTGTGCCAGTGCCGTTGCATCCCGCACGGCTACGCGAACGCGGATACAATCAGGCGGAATTGATCGCGCGTCCGTTGGCGAAGCGTTTGAAATTGCGCGTGAAACCATTTTTACTGGTGAGGACGAGGCCGCGTCCCGAAAAACTTCGCATGACGCGACGTGAACGTTGGGACACAGTTAAGGGCGCTTATGTTGCACGTGAAGGCATCCGAGTTGACAAGCTACACATCCTACTGGTAGATGATGTAATGACGACTGGCGCGACGCTTGACGCATGTTCGAGGGCGTTGCGCAAAGCCGGAGCCGCTCGAGTGACGGCTTTGACCGTAGCCCGCTCAGTTCCTAACTGGATGGCGACGGAAGATGCATTCGAGCAGCCGGGAGTGCTTGGAGCATGAGCACCGGAGGCCAACCTGTCCATCGTCCCTGGCGCACCGCCAGAGGTGGCGCGGTTGTGCCCGAATCACCCGCGCGATTGAAAGCCCGCCAGCATCGACGCCCCGCAGTAATGCAGGAGCCGGTTCTCGTTCTGAACGCAACGTTTGAACCAATTAATGTGACGGCGGTTCGCCGCGCGCTTGTTTTGTTATTGAAGGGTGTTGCGCAGGCGGAAGAATCGAATACCACGCAAGTCCACACGACATCGAAATCCGTGCAGGTCCCGTCAGTAATTCGGTTACTGGCCTACCGGCATATTCCTCAGCAGACGCGCGCACTTTCGCGCAAAAATATTTTGCTGCGCGATCACAACACATGTCAGTTTTGCGGACGCACATTTCCTGCGTCGGAACTTACGTTGGATCACGTGATGCCGCGTTCGCGTGGAGGACGGTCGTCCTGGGAAAATTTGGTGGCGTGCTGCTACGCGTGCAACAACAGCAAAGGCGATCGCACTCCGGAAGAAGCGGGCATTGAGCTTTCGCGCCGGCCGCGACCTTTCACGCTGCACACGTCGCGTCAGTTGATGAGGTTGATCGGGCACAAGGATGAGAAGTGGCGTAAGTATTTGTTTTACTGAAACTTACGCGGATTCTGGCGAGGCTTCTGAGCCTGTGTGAAATTTGTGCAACCCCCGGCGCGGGAACGCATCTAACTTAATAACACCACTTCTAGGACACACCCCGGGAAGCAGTCTTGTCACAAGCAAGGCTGCTTCTCTTATTTTACGGCTCAATTTTTTTCCGGAAATACTTCCTTATAGGATTATTGACGCAGAGCGACGCGTAATACGCGCCGCCAATTTTCAGCGAGGCCTACACGCGCGACTTCAATCTCGCTGGAGATGTGGCGCAGGATTACGGTTGTCGCGGGATGAAATCGAATTGCCGGGGCTACGAGAAATAGCAGGGGCGGATCGGGACGGAGTTCCACGCCCGGAAAATATCCGTAGCGTTGAATGTCATCTTGTTGCTGGTGCCAACGCACGCGCAGCCAGTAGTCGGCGGCTTGCAGAACGAGATGAATATCTTCATTCGCTTTCAATTCCAAAATTGCCAGACGGCCGCCACGCGTTACGCCCAGCAAGTCGACCACGCCGCGATCGCCGGCGGTGAACGCGGGAACTTGCGTATATAAAAAACGCGGATCGAGGCGCGCATCGATGCGAGATGGATCTGCGAACACTTGCGATTCCAGCCAGCGCTCCGGCTGCATACGATAATGCACGTGTGTCGTGTCCTGCGCGGCGGGATTGCGGTAAATATCCAACTTGCGGACGAGTTGCTCAAGCTCGTGCTGGCGATCCGGAGTAAGCGCGCGGCGATGATCGCCGAGCCCAAAAAAGATTGTGGCGTTCTGCCAGCGCGCGAAATCGGCGCCGCGAAATCGCAAAGCCACTTCGCGAGTTCCAGGCACGACATTCGCGGTGATTGCATCTGGTGCGAGACGGCGGACTGCGTCAATTTCCCGCGCGGCTTCGGCGAGAATTCCTTCCACTTCGCGTCTCGCCGTCAACCAGGTCACTACGTTTCCTAATTCCTTTGCGTCCACGCGACGCGCGCGACCGAGCGCTAAATTCAATTCGTAAAATTCAATTTTGGTGGAAGGAGTGAGCGCGCCGGAGCGATGCGCAATTAGTTTTCCCGTGGCGGGCGGCATGAAAAGGCGCAGGCCGTGAATGCGTCCGATTCTTGCGCGGGCTCTCGCATTTTCCAGCCATAGGAGACCGAACGTGAGCATGTCGTCGATTGCAGAGGCGCTTTCTTCGGGAGACGCGGCGAGGACAGCCCAATGCCCGTCTCGCGATTTCAGAAGTCCGCGCGTGTATCGCGAAGAGAGAGAGTTTTTCAGGTCAGCCGACGTGCTGAGCGTCACGATTTCTTCGTCGGTGAATTGCTCGCGCAACATTTGCGCAAATCGTTCCAGGAATTTTTCGCGCGTTAGCTGCGCGGTGGCGCGCTCTCCTGAGGAGGCAAATTCCAAGCGGTCGGGCTTGTTGCGTCCAAAGTGTTCTACTTCTAATTGCAGGAGTGTTGGCGCTTGCTCGGAAATGCGGAGCACGCGACGAGCGAGCGTTCGGTCGGGACTCCACAAATGCAGAAGTGTGCCGCCGCTCTGCGAGCGAATTTCATATTCAAAACTGGCGAGCGACGCGAGGCGGACGCCGTTCTCGCGAATTTCCACGGGACCGGCCGCAACCAGCGCGGCGAGCGACTGCTCGATTTCAGACGCGTCAACCATTGTGAGGAGTATAAGTGAGTTAGCTTCCGAAATGTGAACTACAGAAGCGATACGGGGTGCTGCTACTGCAGGCGCAAACCGGTGATGGCAAATGTCGGTGGAACTTGATTCCATCCGTCGGGAATTGTTTCAAAATTCAGTTGGAAGGGGCGATTATCGAGCGAGAGCAGCGGCCTTTCCTTCGAGCCAAACATTCTTTGCTTCTCGCGCAGAATCACATTCTGAGATAGATCGTGAAATTCCATGGAGACTTCCATCTCCAGCACGGTACGCTGTCCTTTGTTGGAAACGACTCCGGCGACGATCGTCACCTGCTGATTCAGGAAATTTGTGGTGCGGCTTAAATCAAAACTTCCAAATTGAATTTGTGGAGCGTAAGCCTGCTCCGCTTCACCCATCGGAAGTGGCGCCGCTTGTGCGATTGGCTTGTCGGCTGTTTTTTCGACCCAGAAATATGCGGCGGTCGCAATAATCGCCACGATGATCAAACCTGCGAGGAGCGCGTAGCCGAACTGGCGTCCGGTTTCGCGTCGCCCGAGTTGCGGTTCTTCTTCTTGAATTTCGCTCATCGCGTTATTCCTTTGGTGCCAAACGGCTATTGCAAAATGTCTGTCGTTTAACGTCCAAACGCTAACCGCTGCACCAGCACTTCCGGCAGATTAGCTGAACGCATGCGCGCCTGCACACTGGCAATATCATACGGCACACGCCAGAATTCTATCACGCGATGATCCAGATCGGCGATGGCAAATGCCGCGCGCGGATCGCCGTCGCGTGGCTGGCCGATGGAGCCGGGGTTCAACAAATAGCGCGTGTCCTCTTCCAGTTGCAACGCCGAAAAATTAGCGCCCGATTGGCGGCTTCAGTTGAATAATTTCCAATTGCGTGCCGCGATAAGAAAATCCGCCCTGAAAATGGGTGTGGCCGAAAAATGTGATTGCTGCGGGCGAGTACATCAATCCATCCAACGCTGGCGCCGGAGCAAAAACGTATTCATCTTCGTCAGCTACTGCGCCGTGTACGATCGCGAGCTCACTCACAACTACCGGGCCCATCGGAAGATCGCGTAAAAGTTGTAGATTTTCCGGACGCAATTGCGAGGTGGTCCATTCGGCGGCGATTCGCGCGACGGGATTGAAATCGGACGCGTCCGTTATCCCGCACGCGGCTTTGTCATGATTTCCGCGAATGATTACCGGATTCAGCGAGCGCACCAGATCCATCGCTTCATTCGGATCGGGCCCGTAGCCAACAACGTCGCCGAGACAAAGCACGCGGTCCCAGCGTCCCTCCGCTGCGGCAAGTGCGGCCTGTAGTCGCGGTTAAATTTGCGTGAATATCGCTAAGAATTAGAAAGCGCAATCAGTGTCCCCAGGGTCGGTTGATTATAAACGAAGCGCCGCAAGCGCCAAAACGATACGCGTTTTTCTCGTTCGGGTAAATGACAGTAAATTAACGGACGCCAGCGGAACATTTTGCAGTACGCATCCGTCTTTATGATTAGAACAGGAATTTCGGCGAAAATTTTCAGTCCTGTTCCAGTTGACCAAAACAAGTTCCGGTGAAGAAAAAAGCCCCGCGGCGGCGACCGCGGGGCCACGAGACAAGGACTTCACCGGCTGTGCGCTCAGGAGGTCTGTGTCTCACGGCGAGACTACGCGCCGTCCCGCAGACCTGTCAACTTTTCTTTCGCTGCAAGCTGAAGTCCCAATTCACGTCTGTGAGACAAAAGGCGAACAAAGCCATGCGAACGAATCGTTGGAAGTCTGTTGTTGCGGTATTGGCCTTAGCCATCGCTGTCACGCCTGCATTCGCGAAACCCGTCATGAAAACAATTACCATCGCGGGGAATCAGAAGATCGCCGGAAAAGAACTGAAGCACGACGACTACACATTCATCGTCGACGACACGAAAATGACCGTCGAACTCCGACACAAGCCTGTTGCCGAAGTATCCGGGCGTTGGGAACCGCGCGATACAAAATATACGGCCAACACGGTGGTGAGCGGCCCTGATGGACAGATCATGGAACTGCGCTTTGAAGGCGAGAAGCGGGCGTTCGTGATCAGCTCGATGTAATTTCGCTAAATCCTAAATGACTGGCGCGTTGCAGCGCATCGATCAAGGCTCTTGGCTAAATTCATGGCGTGGAAGCGGACACAACTCCCGCACTGCTTCCACGCCATGACCAACTCACCTGGTGTTCCAACCTGAGAATCTTTATTTTTTCTCAACGTAACATTTCTTGCCTCGCGCCCGTCTAACCTTGTAAGCGGACTGATTGGCAATTTTGCCGATATTCCGCTGTAGCAGGCGAAATTCGAGTTCCGGTAAAGAAAAGGGCCCCGCGGCTGTAACCGCGAGGCCTGCACACAGTGACTTTACCGATTTTGGGCTCAGCAGGTCAGTGTGTAACGGCGAATCTATCCGCCGCCCCACTGTCTGTCAACTTTTCTTTCGCTCGCAAAAATGTTTGTAATCACTAAGCCAAATTCCGAAGGAGAAAATGACATGCGCAAAAACACCTGGAAGTCTTTTATCGCAGTGGCGGCTCTCGCCGTGCTGATTTCGCCAGTATTTGCCGGCACGGTGCAAAAGATAATCACAGTCCACGGCGTTCAGACGCTCTCCGGAAAAGAACTGAAGAACGACGACTACACCTTCAAGGTTGACGACTCAAAAATTGTCGTCGAACTTCGTCACAAAATGATCGCCGAGGCCAACGGCAAATGGGAACCGCGCGACACGAAGTACGATGACGACACCATAGTCACCGATGCAAACGGGAAAATTCAGGAGCTCCGCTTCAAGGGAGAAAAGCGCGCTTTCGTTATCGGGAATTAATTACTCGGTACTCGGACGTGAATCAATAATGCAATTCTAAAGATTTTGCGACGGAAGCGGATACATTCTCATTCCGCTTCCGATCGCAATTCTTTGGCCCGCCTCATCGAATCAGCATGCAGTCCCCGTAACTGTAGAATCGATAAGTTGCAGCAACCGCGTGTTCATAAGCTGCCAGAACGTGTTCGCGACCGGCGAAGGCAGAAATCATTACCAGTAAACTCGACTTCGGTAAATGGAAATTCGTCAGTACTTGGTCCACCACGCGAAATTCGTATCCGGGATAAATAAAAATGTTGGCTTCCGCGCGGCCGGGTGCGATTAGTTTTTCTGCATTTGCGGCTGAGGCTTTTTGCGCCGCGTCCTCAAGCGCGCGAACAACTGTTGTGCCGATGGCCAGCACAGGGCGTCCGGCTTTTTTCGCGTCCACAATTTTCTCAACCGTTGCCTCAGGAATTTCGTACGACTCGGTGTGAATTGCGTGCCGCTCGATTTCTTCTTCGTGTATCGGCTGAAATGTTCCCAGTCCAACGTTTAGAGTAACTTCGCAAATTTCCGCGCCGCGTGCGCGCAGCCGTTCCAGAATTGAATCTGTGAAATGCAGTCCGGCAGTGGGCGCGGCGACGGCGCTGCCGCTTCGCGCGAAAACTGTTTGGTAACGCAGGCGGTCTTCGGCTTCATCAGTGCGGCGAATGTAGGGCGGTAGCGGAACATGGCCGAGGCGCTCGATGGTTTGTTGAACATTGTTTGCTGCATAGCTTCGCGGGCAACTGAATTTCAATTGGCGAAGTCCTAGCTCGCCGCGCGCAATTACTTCGGCTTCCAACTCGCCTTCGCCAAATAAAATATGTTCGCCGACGCGAACTTTCCGGCCCGGCCGTACAAGCGCTTCCCATGTATCGCCTTCGATGTTTCGTGTGAGCAAGACCTCAATCACGGAGCTGAGATATTCGCCGCTTCGCAGAGCTTCTTTTCCGGCAGGTTCGCTCTTGTCGCCACGGCGTCGCCCGAACAAGCGAGCTGGAATCACACGCGCGTTATTCACCACGAGCAGCTCGTCGCCGCGCAGCAGGTCAGGCAGTTCGCTGAACACACGATCTTCCCAATCGCCGACCGTCCGGGAAAGGAGCAGCAGTCGAGAAGCGTCACGCGCAGCCAGCGGCTGTTGCGCGATGCGCTCGTCAGGTAGCTCGTAGGAGAAGTCGTCTAGTTTCAAGGGCGTGTGCCGAAAACCAATCGATTCTAACTGAAATTTGGGAATTGCGGAAATCATGACCGGGATTGGCCTGAACGGTACGGAGCTGCATCATCCGGCCCTTTCAATAGACTGCTTAAGTCATGGAATTTGTTAGAGTTATGCCGAACCAGTGGAATTGTCGAATACAGTTGACAACAATGCACGCATATTATATGCTGTTAAGTGTTATATATGTTTTGGAGCTGAGGTGCCACATGGAAAACGAACCGCGTTGGGAGCCACTACCGGGCCTTGGAGTGCATGAACAGATCTCCAAACTCGTGGAGGAATTTGAGCGTATTGCTAAGCAGAACATGATTCCGGCCGACTGGGTGCCGATTATGGACATTCCCAGCCTCAGGCCGAACTAAACGCCGCTGCGGCAATTTCGGTCCGGCGGCAAATACTCGCGCATCTCATCTAAATGAACGATGGAGTGAAAAATGCTTCGTCTCGATAAACTAACAATCAAAGCACAGGAAGCTTTTCAGGAAGCGCAAGAAGTAGCTGCGCGGCACGATCAACAACAGATCGAGCCGTTGCACCTTCTGGCTGCATTAATTGCGCAAACAGATGGAGTAGTCCGTCCGCTGCTGACTCGTCTCGGCACGCCACCGGAGGCATTGGCAAAAGATGTGGAGACCGCGCTTGGACGTTTGCCGAAAGTTTCTGGCGTAGCGTCACAGCATTTGAGTCCGGCCATTAATGATCTGTTTGAAAAAGCGTTCGCCGAAGCCGGAAAATTTCACGACGAATATGTTTCCAACGAGCATTTGCTGCTCGCGATGTCTGACATGGGCCGCGATCCCGCAGCGGAATTATTGCGCACGCATGGCGCAAGTCACGATGCGATTCTGCAGGCGCTGGCAAGTGTACGTGGCAGTCAACGTGTGACGTCGCCGAATCCGGAATCCACTTATCGCGCGCTGGAACAGTACGGAAAAGACCTGACCGAACTTGCGCGTCGGGGAAAGCTTGATCCTGTAATTGGACGCGATTCTGAAATTCGCCGGGTGATGCAAATTCTTGCGCGCCGCACCAAAAATAATCCCGTGCTGATTGGCGAACCGGGTGTTGGAAAAACTGCCATCGCCGAAGGTTTGGCGCAGCGCATTGTTTCCGGCGACGTTCCCGAAATTCTGAAGACGAAGCGGCTCATTGCGCTGGATCTTTCCGCGATGGTGGCCGGCGCAAAATATCGCGGAGAATTTGAGGATCGCCTGAAGGCCGTGCTGAAGGAAGTCACTGACGCTGACGGCCAGGTGATTCTTTTCATCGACGAGCTTCACACTGTTGTTGGCGCAGGCGCCGCCGAAGGTTCGATGGACGCGTCCAACATGCTGAAGCCCGCGCTGGCTCGCGGCGAGCTTCGCGCTATTGGCGCCACTACTCTGAATGAATACCGAAAATATATTGAGAAGGATCCCGCACTCGAGCGCCGCTTCCAGCCGGTTCTAGTTGCAGAGCCTTCTGTTGAAGACACCATCGCAATTTTGCGCGGACTGAAGGAGCGTTACGAAGTTCATCATGGCGTGCGCATCAAGGATTCCGCAATTATTGCCGCGGCCACACTTTCGCATCGCTACATTTCCGATCGGTTTCTGCCGGACAAAGCGATTGACCTGATTGATGAGTCGGCCGCCAGTTTGCGAATGCAAATTGATTCGCTGCCCGTTGAAATTGACGAGATTGAACGCCGCATTATGCAGCTGGAAATCGAGCGGCAGGCGTTGGTGAAGGAATCCGACGCGCACTCGAAGGCACGGCTCGCGCAAATCGTTCAGCAACTTGCTTCGTTGCGTGAAGAATCTTCTACGAAAAAAGCGCGCTGGCAAACGGAAAAGAATGCGATCAGCGCGATCCGCAAACTGAAAGAACAAATCGATCAATTGAAAGTGGAAGAGCAACGCTTTGAGCGCGCCGGAGAATTGGCGCGTGTGGCGGAAATTCGCTACGGAAAACTTTCTGCCACTGAACGTGAACTGAGAGTTGCGCAGGATCATCTGGCCGAACTGCAAAAGAACGGCCGCATGTTGAAGGAAGAAGTGGACGAGGAAGATATCGCCGCGTTGGTCAGCAAGTGGACGGGAATTCCCGTTGGCCGTTTGCTGGAAGGCGAAGCTCAGAAGCTTGTGGATATGGAGCAGCGCCTGCGATTGCGTGTACTTGGACAGGATGATGCGCTCGCTAAAGTTTCAGGCGCAATTCGACGCAGCCGCGCCGGTCTTAGCGATCCGAAGCGTCCTATCGGTTCATTTATTTTCCTGGGCACAACGGGCGTTGGCAAAACGGAACTGGCGCGCGCTCTGGCGGAATTTCTTTTCGATGACGACAAATCCATGGTGCGGCTGGACATGTCCGAATACATGGAAAAGCATTCTGTCGCGCGATTGATTGGCGCGCCGCCGGGATACGTTGGCTACGAAGAAGGCGGCCAGCTTACCGAGCAAGTGCGCCGGCATCCGTACAGCGTGGTGCTGTTTGACGAAATTGAAAAAGCGCATCCAGATACTTTCAATATATTGCTGCAAATTTTGGAAGATGGACGCCTCACGGACGGCAAAGGCCGCACCGTTGATTTCAGAAATACGGTTTTGGTGATGACCAGCAACGTCGGCTCGGCTGCGATTTCCGAATGGGGCGCAACAAATCCGGAAGAAGCGCGGCGCGAAGCGATGGAAGCTTTGCGCGCGGCGTTCCGTCCGGAATTCCTGAATCGCGTGGACGAAATTGTAATGTTTAATCCGCTCGGAAAAGATCAGCTCGCGCACATTGTTGATTTGCAACTTGCGGACATCGCGAAACTTCTCGCGGATCGAAATATCACGCTGGAACTTTCTCCTGCGGCGCGGCAGCTCGTGCTCGACGAAGGCTACGATCCGGCGTATGGCGCGCGTCCCCTGCGGCGCACCTTGCAGCGACTCGTGCAGGATGCGCTCGCGATGCAGATTCTCGCCGGAACAGTTTTGCCGGGCGATCACGTTATCGTGGACGTCGATCCGACGACGCACAAAGTGAAATTTGTGCGCAAGCCATCGGCTGATTCCGCAGTGGCGGAAGAAAATGCGGTGGCAGCAAGCGCTGGTGCGACCGCAGCCCCGTCAGGTACGCGATCGAAACGGAAATAAAATCGTTTGCGCCGCGTGAAGTTGACGTAGGCAACCAGCGTTTCTAAACTGTAGATGTTCCTGGGGAGGTCATTCGTCATGCGTGGGCTTAAGACCGGCTTCTTACTGATTGCGCTTACTTTGCTTCTGGTGCTCGGCGGGGAATCCATTTCCGGACAGAACGGAATGCTGATTGGTCTGGCGATCGCGTTCTTCATGAACATCGGCGCGTACTTTTTTTCGGACAAACTCGCGCTCAAATCCAGTCACGCGCAGCCGGTTACGCGCGAACAAGCGCCGCAACTTTATGCGGTGATGGAGCGGCTCTGCGCCAAAGGCAATCTTCCGATGCCGAAGCTCTACGTGATTCCGGAAGAAGCGCCGAACGCATTTGCCACCGGACGCAATCCGAAGCACGCCTCCGTCGCAGCCACCGTGGGCCTGCTCAAGCTGATGAATGACGATGAACTGGAAGGCGTAATCGCTCACGAACTTTCGCACGTTCGCAATTACGATATTTTGATTACCTCTGTTGCCGCCATGTTGGCGGGCGCGCTTTCTGTGCTGGCTTCTATTGCGCGCTGGGGATTCATGTTCAGTGGATACGGCGGACGTGACCGTGGCCGCGGCGGAAATCCCATCGCGATGTTGCTGATGATTCTGGTTGCGCCGTTCGCGGCGCTGCTTCTGCAGCTGGGAATTTCGCGTCAACGCGAATACGCCGCCGACGCCGCCGGAGTAAAGCTCGTCGGTCATGCACAGGGACTGATCTCCGCGCTGCAAAAATTGGGCGAATATAACAAGCGCATCCCGATGAACGTTTCGCCGACCACCGCATCGCTATTTATTGTTGCGCCGCTCAGCGCGCGCGCAGTTTTCTCGGCAATGTTCAGCACGCATCCGCCGCTCAGCGAACGAATTGCGATTCTTCAAAACATGACCATCGGCCGATAGTGAAATTTAGCAAAGCAGTAATTCACAGAGCTTTTATTGCAAAACCGCAACTGGATGATGGGCGAGTGCATCGAACGGCGAGGACAGAATTTCAGCCTTCGTGAATAAAGGCTATCGTCCTAGTACTTGCTCCAACCCACCTGGCGTTCTTGGGCACCAGTTAAATTCAGCATTTACGTGCAGTTACGGATTAGTTGGTCGTGCCACACTTTGGCCAGCCACCTGCTTTAGTCTAAGTTGGCCAGGGGGAATTTATGAAATGCCAGGAAACCATCCGTTTAATTTGCGACTACCTAGAAGGTCGGCTGGCACCGTCCGTTGAGCGCGAGATTTCCACCCACCTGACGAAATGCCAGACCTGCTACCTTGTGCTAGAAGCCGCGGAACAAACGCTGGAAATGTACTTTGACGCCGATCCCGCTCGCCTGCCACATCCACACACGGCATAATTTTTAGGCGGGTGCGGATCAGCGGTAGTCTGCGTTGCTTCGACTTTCAACGCGATTCCCCCAAATAATTAGATTCTCCGATAGCCACTCCTATTAATTCCATACCTGATCAGACCAGCTAGAAATTTGTGTGCCGGCGGCGTCCCGCCCGTACCCAATTTGCCCTAAGCATCAACAGAGAGAATGCACACGCCCCTTGTAAGTATTGCCACAGTCGCAAATTTGACACACTCCGTCTGTACGCGTTGGCTTTACGTTATCTCCTTACATTTCAATGTTTTACGGACTACACGATCGTGCCCCGCGCTTTGGCTAGGGGCGTGCTCTTATCCATCCCGCAAGGGAATTGCGATAAGGAGCCCACGAAAATGCTTACTGAAGATCGAAACACCGAAGTGGTTCAAACAACTGAAGGCGCGCCGCGCTGGATGGGCGTGGCCGTCGTAGCGCTGGCAGCAGTCTCGCTACTTGCGCTGGGAGTAGGCTGGAGCGCCACAAATCATGTGCGCGATGCGCAACAGGCCGCCGCCAACGATAATAAGGTCTTGCGTCAGAACCTGGAAGTGGTGACGCAACGCCTCGCGCAAGCCGAATCGGCAAACGCGCAAGTACAGGGCGATCTCGGTGTTGTTACCGACCGTCTGCAGCTGACTCAGGGTGAGCTGGACAAGTCACGCAAGACCGCCGGCGCGATCAAGCAGGATTATTCCAAGAAGCTGAGCGCGATGCAGGATAAAGTGCAGGCCGACGAATCCTTGTTAGCGACGAAGGCAAGCAGCGATGACGTGAATGCGGTTTCCACGAACGTGAATGGTGTACGCACTGACCTGGACGCCACCAAGCAGAGCTTGCTGGATGCGAAGGGCGAACTCGGCACGCAGATCGCGCGCACTCACGAAGATATCGAAGCGCTTCGCCGCCTCGGTCAACGTGATTATTATGAATTCACGCTGGCCGGCAAGAACGCCAAGCAGCGCGTCGGCAGCATCTCCGTGGAATTGCACGGAGTGAATGTTAGTCGCCACCAATATACCGTCGAGCTCTATGTGGACGATCTGAAGCTGGAGAAGAAGAATCGCGCCGTGAACGAGCCGATCTTTTTCTACGGAGGCAATCGTTCGTCCATGGAACTCGTCGTCAACAAAGTGGACAAGGATAAAATTATCGGCTATCTGAGCGTTCCGAAAGTTCAGACGGCTTCGGTCGCGGCGCCTTCGGGCGGCAAGTAAGTTTGTAGAATAATTTTTCTCCGACACGCAGAGCGGGAGAATCCGGAAACGGATTCTCCCGCTTTGTTTTTCGCGGTCGTGCCCAACGCGGAAGTGAATTTGACTTCGATGTAGAGAAGGGCTGAAATTACAGAAGTACATCTAGTCCGAGTACGGAGAGTTCGACATGAATCGGCGCTTATTGTTCACGGCATTCATATTACTGATTGGCGCGAGGCTCGCGATCGCGTCGCCCAAGGTTAAGGAAGGTATCTGGACGGGCATCGTTACGGATACGATCACCGCCGCCGCGGATACCGAGCCAGCTCGCGTGACGGAAAACGTGAAGGAGCATGGCGCGCTGTATGCGTTCCTCGAGTATAAATCGCAGAAAATTTATGTGTTGAAGCCGCAGAGCGCCGCAGCGCCGTTCGCCGGGAAGGCCGTCACCGTGAAAGGGACGATCGACGCCGCCACAATCACCATCAACGCAACCTCGATCACCGCGGCGCCGGCAAAACCTGCCAAATAAATTACATACACTTTTCCTCGCTACGAATTTCAACAATGCGCGGTAGGATATGTTGCCTATGTCGACGTACGCTATTTTCCCGGAACGCATCTTCACGCCGCAGCGCGAACTGCGCGACGGTGTAGTGATTGTCGAAGGCAGCCGTATCAGCGCGGTTGGCGCGCGCAATGAAATTACCGTGCCTGCTGACGCGAAGCGCATTGAAGCGCGCGGCATCACTCTCGTTCCCGGATTTGTGGATGTACACGTCCACGGCGCAGGCGGACATGATGTGATGGAAGCCACGCCCGCCGCGCTGGACGCAGTTGCTACAACGCTTGCTCGCAGCGGCACAACGTCATTCCTCGCTACAACTGTAACCGCGTCGCCAGACGCTTTGTGCGCTAGCGCGGCAGGCATCGCGAAATACATTGCTGCGCAATCGCAAAACGGCGCGCCAACGAATCAGCGCGCGGAAATTCTTGGCATTCACTTTGAAGGTCCGTTCATCAGCCCCGCACGCCGAGGCGTGCATCCTGTCGAATGGATTGCCGCGCCGTCGCTCGCGCTTTTCACGCGCATGATCGACGCAGCCTCAGGCACCGCGCGCATTCTCACGCTCGCGCCGGAAATTTCCGGCGGCATCGAGCTAGTTGACGCCGCGCGCAAGGCAGGAATTGTCGCCGCGCTGGGCCACACTGACGCCACATACGAACAAGCAATGGACGCAATTGCACACGGCGCACGCCACGCGGCACACGTGTTCAACGCCATGCGTCCATTTTCTCATCGCGATACGGGAGTTGTCGGCGCGGTACTCACGTCGCCGCAGGTAACAGCCGAGCTAATCGCCGACGGTGTTCACGTCGACGAAGCCGCGATGAAGCTTCTCCTGAAGGCAAAGCCAGAAAAAGTGATCCTCGTCAGCGATGGCACTGCCGCTACAGGAATGCCCGACGGAAAATATCGACTGGGGAATTTCGATGTGCAGGTAACTGGGGGTGTCGTCCGCAACTCCGAAGGAAAATTAGCAGGCAGCGCGCTAACACTCGACCGCGCTTTGCGAAATATTGTCGCGCTAGGCGTTCCGCTCGACGAAGCCGTCCGGATGCTAACGTTCTATCCCGCGAAATTACTAGGCATCGAAACCCGGAAGGGAATTATCGCGGCCGGTGCCGACGCAGATCTAGTCTTCCTGGATTCACAGCTTCAAATTTCAAAGGTAGTAACGTGCGGGATGGGGCTGTAGGGGCGCTGCTTGCTGCGCCCTCAACCGGGCTTACGGATTCAACTTCACTCCAAACTTCTCCGCCAACACATGCGGATCAAACGGGCTGCACGCAAAATACTTTCCATCCACTTCAAACGTTGGAACTTTCCGCCGCCCGTCATTGACGGCCATCACTAAATCTTCATCGTCCGGAGACTCGTCAATATTAATTTCTTCCAACGCAATTCCTCGCGCGGAAAGAAATTGTTTTGCGCGCCTGCAGTCCGGGCACCAACCCGTTGTGTACATTTTCGCTGTTGCCATAGGTCAATTATCGAACGAACTTCGTCGAATAGCTCCAACGGATTAGATGGGATGTGACGTAAGGAGATTCAGCAAAATATCGAAGCAGTTATTGCTAGTGGGCAACTTGCGAACCGCCGCCTGTTCCACGCGCCGCAACTTTCAAACGCAATTCTGCGCGCGCCACAGCCAATCGCGCAGGCCCAGCTTGTTCCTCCGGAGTATTCGGTGTGGCCAAAATTTTCTCCGCTGCTTGTTTCGCGGCGCGCGCGCCATCCGCATTAATTTCTTCCGCTCGCTCCGCCGATTCTGCCAACACGATCACGCGCTCCGCTAGAACTTCTGTGTAGCCGCCGAGCACCACGGCGTAATGTGTCGTCGAACCTTCGCGATAACTCAACTCGCCATCGCCCATCGTGGCGAGGAGCGGCGCATGCCCCGGCAAAATTCCCAGGTAGCCGTCCAATCCGGGAAGCTGCACTTCCACGGCAGACGCGCGGATCACCCGCCGCTCCGGCGTTACCACTTCAAGTGTGAGTGACTCTGGAAGCATGTTCGTCGTTTACGCCTTTGCCGTCATCTTCTCGTTCTTCTCAAGCACTTCTTCAATCGTGCCCACCATGTAGAACGCTTGCTCCGGAATATCGTCATGCTTACCTTCGACGATTTCCTTAAAGCCGCGCACGGTGTCCGCGATCTTCACGTACTTGCCGGCCAGTCCGGTGAATTGTTCCGCCACGTACATGGGTTGCGAAAGGAATTTTTCAATTTTCCGCGCGCGCGCCACAATCTGTTTATCTTCTTCCGGTAATTCTTCAATACCCAGAATCGCGATGATGTCCTGGAGATCTTTGTAGCGCTGTAGAACTGACTTCACCGAGCGCGCCACGTTGTAATGTTCCACGCCAACAATGTTCGCGTCCAAAATACGCGAGAAGCTGGCCAGCGGATCGACGGCGGGATAAATTCCGCGTTCTACGATCGCGCGGCTCAGGTTTGTGGTCGCGTCCAGGTGAGCGAAGGTTGCCGCAGGCGCCGGGTCGGTGTAGTCGTCGGCGGGCACGTAAATTGCCTGCACCGAAGTGATCGAACCTTTTTTCGTGGACGTAATTCGTTCCTGCAATTCTCCAATTTCCGTATTCAAGTTCGGCTGATATCCCACGGCGGAAGGCATGCGTCCCAGCAACGCCGATACTTCCGAACCCGCTTGCACGAACCGGAAAATATTGTCGATGAACAGCAGCACGTCCAGCCCTTCTTCATCGCGGAAATATTCCGCAACCGTCAGGCCCGTCAATCCAACTCGCAGACGCGCGCCGGGTGGTTCCGTCATCTGTCCGTAAATCAACGCGCATCGTGATTTTTCCGTGTTGCCCGGCACAACTACGCCGGACTCCTGCATTTCCAGCCACAAGTCATTTCCTTCGCGCGTGCGTTCGCCGACGCCCGCGAAAACCGAAACGCCGCCGTGCTTCATCGCGACGTTGTGAATCAACTCTTGAATCAAAACTGTTTTGCCGACGCCCGCGCCGCCGAACAATCCGATTTTGCCGCCCTTCAGGTACGGCTCCATCAGGTCGACAACTTTAATTCCGGTCTCGAACATTTCCAGCGTGGTTGACTGATCTTCCAGCGACGGTGCCGGCCGGTGAATCGGATAGGTTGTTTTCGCGTTGATCGGGCCAAGTTTGTCCACTGGCTGGCCGAGCACGTTCATCACGCGTCCCAAAGTTTCGCGTCCTACTGGAACGGTGACGCCTTCGCCTAGGTCGTACGCTTTCATTCCGCGGACCAATCCTTCGGTCGGCTGCAACGCGACGGCGCGCACGCGATTTTCGCCCAGGTGCTGTTGCACCTCGCAAATAATGTCGATGGGGTCGGCGATATCGTAGCCTTCGCTGGTGATGCGCAGCGCGTTAAAAATTTCCGGCAACGCTTTGTCGCTATCAAATTTCACGTCTACGACAGGCCCGATGACCTGCACGATGTGCCCAATTGCGCCTTGTTTTGCTGCCATTCCAGTCTCCTAACTTTCTACGCGCTCCAGGATGCTCCGCTCACCACTTCAATAATTTCCTTGGTGATGGCGGCCTGGCGGATTTTGTTCATTTGCAATGTCAGTGATTCGATCAAGTCGTAGGCGTTGTTCGTCGCCGCGTCCATTGCGGTCATGCGCGCCGCGTGTTCCGCCGCGGACGAGTCCGCCAACATGCGGTAGATTCGCGCCTCCACGTAGCGTGGCATCAGACCGTTCAAAATTTGTTCGGCAGGCTGCTCGTAGATGTAATCCACCTGCGAACCGCTTGCGTCCGGCGCCGCCGGATCAATCGGCAGCAATTTCTCAAAAACCATTTTCTGCGTGATCACGCTCTTAAATTCTTGGAACAACAAATACACTGCGTCGGTTTTCTCTTCGCTGTACTGCGAAATAATTCCCGCCGCAATTTCGCGCGCCTTCGCGAATTCCGCGCGTGAAGTAATGCCCACGTGTTCACCAACGATCGGCCACTTCTCCAGACGCCGGAACGCGTCGCGTCCTTTGCGTCCAATCGGAAGCACTTCCACTTTTTCCGCCGCGTGCGTCTTCAGGAATTCCACGCCGCGCCGAATTGAATTCGAGCTGAACGCCCCGGCCAGTCCGCGATCGCCGGTAACAATCACCAGCAACGCGCGCTTTTCCGGGCGTCGCGCCAGCAATGGATGCGCCGGATTTTCCATGCGCGCCGCAACCGACTTCACCAGCTCGGTAATTGCGTTCGCATAAGGCCGCGCTTCCATCGCTTTTTCCTGTGCACGCCGCAGCCGGGCCGCCGACACGAACTTCATCGCGCGGGTAACCTGCTGCGTGCTCTTCACAGAGCGAATGCGTCGCCGATAATCAAGCAGTGTGGGCATGGGTTCCCAAAACTTGTGTTGCCGAAATTCCCCTAATTAAAATCCGTTGTTAGCTGGCAGCCTTTACCGTCGCCACAAAACGTTCCTTGAACGCTTTGATCGCCGCCACCATCTCAGCCTTCATCGCGTCATCAAACGCTTTCTTTTCGACGAGCCGCGCCAGCAATCCCTTGTAGTTTGAATCCATGAACGTGTGGAATTCCGTTTCCCATCGACGGCAATCGCCGACTTCCACGTCATCCATATATCCATTCGTCGCCGCGAAAATAATCATCACCTGTTTTTCAACAGGCAGCGGCGAATATTGATTCTGCTTCAACACTTCCGTCAGCCGTTGACCGCGCGAAAGCTGCGATTGCGTGGCCTTGTCCAATTCCGAACCGAATTGCGCGAACGCCGCCAAATCGCGGTACTGCGCCATGTCCAAGCGCAGCGCCCCGGCTACCTGACGCACCGCCTTAATTTGTGCGTTGCCTCCGACGCGGCTTACCGAAATACCTGCGTTAATTGCAGGCCGGATGCCGCCGTTGAAAAGGTCCGCTTCCAAATAAATTTGTCCGTCCGTAATCGAAATTACGTTCGTCGGAATGTACGCGGATACGTCGCCCGCCTGCGTTTCAATTACCGGCAGCGCCGTCAAAGATCCCGCGCCCTTTTCGTTATTCAATTTCGCTGCGCGCTCTAACAAGCGCGAGTGAAGATAGAAAACGTCGCCGGGAAACGCTTCGCGTCCCGGTGGACGCCGCAACAGCAAAGAAATTTCGCGATAGGACTGCGCGTGTTTGGAAAGGTCGTCGTAGAAGCAAACTGCGTGGCGCTTCGTGTCGCGGAAATATTCGCCCATCGAGCACGCCGCGTAAGGCGCAATATATTGAATCGTCGCAGGTTCCGTTGCAGACGCCGCCACGATAATCGTGTACTCCATCGCGCCCGCGTCCGTCAGCACTTTAATAATCTGCGCAATCGTTGAGCGTTTCTGCCCAATCGCGCAGTAAATACAAATCATGTCTCCGCCCTTCTGGTTGATGATCGTATCCAGAATGATGGCGGTCTTCCCCGTCTGACGGTCGCCGATGATCAGCTCGCGCTGTCCGCGGCCAATCGGAATCATCGAGTCAATTGCTTTAATTCCAGTTTGCAAAGGTTCGCGCACTGGTTGACGATCCACAACGCCCGGCGCCAAACGTTCCAGCGGAATTCTTTCCTTCGTCGCGATCGGCCCCTTGCCGTCCAACGGCTGGCCCAGCGGATTCACTACACGCCCAACCATCGCGTCGCCCACCGGCACGGACATAATCGTCCGCGTGCGCTTCACCGTGTCGCCTTCTTTAATCGCCGTGTGGTCGCCCAGCAACACCGCGCCAACTTGATCTTCTTCCAGGTTCAGCGCGATTCCGAAAACGTCGTTCGGAAATTCCAGCATTTCGCCGGACATGCAGCGCTCCAGCCCGTGCACGCGCGCGATACCGTCGCCGACGGAAATTACCGCGCCGACCTCTTCCACCGAAACGGTCTGCTGGTAATTCTCAATCTGCTCGCGCAGTATTTTTGTTATCTCGTCTGCCTTAATCGTGGCCATTCCTTGCTCCTGTCCTCAAATCCGTTCGGCTGTCTCTGACGGAAAACTATTCCGTCGCCAATTCCGCTTCCAACCGCCGCAACTGTTCGCGCACCGACCCGTCGTAAATCACCGATCCAATCCGCACCGACGCGCCGCCCAATAATTCCGTATCAACCGCGTAATTCGCCGTAATCTTCAATCCCGTGGCGCGTTCCAGCGCGGAAACCAATCCAGTTCGTTCCGTCGAGCTCAATTCATTTGCCGACGTAACCGCCGCTTCGGCAATTCCCAATTTCGTGTTCAGCTTCCGCGTGTAGGCTTCCGCGATTTCCGGCAACAATCCGCCGCGCCGGTGATCCACTACCACATTCAGAAAATTTTGCATCGTGACGGTTGAGCCAATGCGGTTCAACAATTCGCGCAGCACAATTCGCTTGGATTCTTTCGGCACCGCCGGATTCGCCAGAAAATTCTGCAAATCGCGCGAGTCGCCCACCACTGCCGCAAACTCCACCAAATTAGTTTTAACTTTTTCCGCGTCGCCGTGACCCAGCGCCACATCCAGCAATGCCGAAGCGTACCGTTCTGCCATCGCGTTCAATTCACACCTCGCGATTCGCCCGCGCCAGCCGTCGGCAGGCCATCCACAAATTTCTGCACCAGCGCCGCGCGTTGCGCCGGGGTAATCTGCTGACCAACAATTTCAGCCGCGCGTGCTGCCGCCAATCGCGCCGCAACTTCGCGCAATTCCAATCGCGCCGCGCGCTGCGCCGCGCTTACTTCCGCTTTCGCAGCCATTTCAATGCGCGTCACTTCGCGTACCGTTCCTTCGCGCAAATGTTCGGATTCCGTAGCAAATTCCCGCGTAGCGGTTTCGCGCATCGCCGCCGAATCCTGCGGCAACCGCGCAAATCCTGCTTCTGCCGCGCGAAGTTGCGTATCCGCCTCAGCCTTCGCCGCCGCTGCGGAACTAATTCCCGCGGAAATATCATTCGCGTGCGCGCGGAATGCCGGGCCGCCCTTCTTAATAATCACGTATCCGATCGCCACCACAACAATTCCGAAGTTCAACCAGCGCAGTATTTTCGCCGCAGGTCCTTGCAGACGGATCGGGTGCTTCCTCAGTCTTGTGTTCCTCTGACCGCATGGTCGGCTCATGCTGCGGCTGCGTTTCTTGAGAGGGAACCGCTCGCACAGGCAACGCAATCAGCGCGCCCGCAAAAATAATGTGCATCGCCGCAAACGCAAATCGCCGCCGCGCGCTCGTCAACTTCATCGAGCACCGCCAGCCGGTTTTTGCGCCGGATTCGATCCGCCCGGCTGCGCCCCAAGTAATGTACGCACCATCTCCGCCGCCAAATCCGGAGTGGTCACTTCCAGTTGCGCCTTTGCCGTCACAACTTCCTTGGCGATTTCGGCCTTCTCGCTCTGTAACCAATTCCATCGCGCGCGCTCGTGCATCGCGCACTTTATTTGCGCGCTCGTCCAGAATCACGCGCCGCGCCACATCCTGCTCCGCGTAAACCGCGATCCGCGCCTTCTTCAAAGCCTCTTCGTAGGAGTGCACTTTCTCGCGCGCCGCCACCTGACTCGCTTCCGCTTCACGGCGTGCGCCTTCCGTACGCGCGCTCCGCTCGTCCATGGCCTTCATCAGCGGCTGAAAAAACGTGTACTTCAGCACGACGTAAAAAAGCAGCACGATAATGATGGTCGGAACCGATTGCAGGAATAAATCTTCGAGTTGGAGCAGCATCTGCATTATTAATCTTGGGCCTAACCCTCGCTTACAGTCGTCTCCGTTGCCGCTTTCATGCCAGACGCACACCCCCGGCATCTGAACATCCAGCGGTAATTACTTCCAGCCCTGAAGGGGGGCAAAAATTTATAGCATTGGCGCGAACTTCCGTCAATGCGCCGTTGCATTGCCCAATTCTAGTTTGAGAATTACGCGGCTACCCTACTGATTCACTTCTGACCTGTCGCAAGTGAACCACTCATCTTCGCCACCTTTGCCCCGGATAGCAACAAAAAGCTTGCTGCCCCCAAACAAAGGTTTGACGGCGATTTCCTTGCCCTCGTGATACAAAACTTGCCGGTTCGGCGACTTGTGCCAAGCCGATTTAGGGATAGCGCGTATAAGTTCTTGTAGTTTTGGATGGTCTTTCATGGGCGGGAGTATACCAAAATTCTGATTTTCGAGGAGTTAAATCTCAAATAGGCCTACTACCAATAAAAACCATAGGCGGACGTGCCGTTACTTCCCGCCACTCGGCTTGTTCACTTCATTCAACGCCGCCTGCATTGCGCTGGCCACCACTTTCTTCGCGTCACCGCCGGCCGAGTGCGCCTCTTCGTACGCCTGTATGTCGTCTCCGGCCTTGTGAATCGCTTTCCGCACACGCGATAAATGCTGCATCAGCGTTAGCCCGTCAACGAAAATAAACGCGGAGAGCAGTAGTATCGCCGAACGCAGCGGCAATACCAGCCAGTAAAAAACCACATAGCCCAGCACCATCGCCGCCAGCGTTGAATACATCAGCAGGCCCATGGTCTCGCGGCGATCCATGTCGTGAAATAATTCGGGATAAAAATGTCGCCACTTCAAATCCGTCGCACATATTTCCGTCGGATGCTCTTCCATCCATTTGTGATCGTGTCGACGGATATATTTGTGAATATCAATCGGAAGATACGCAATCGACGCCAGCAAGTGCCCGATCACATAGCAGGCTGCCACGCCAAGTCCCGCCAAAGCCCAGTTCGGCGGATGATAGGGCAAAAATAAATTCTCTACACGTTGAAGTTGAATCCGTCCGCTGGCCACGCCGATCCCGGCAAACACCATGCCCGGCAGCGCGTATCCGAATATGTCCCGCAAAAGCTGGAACGTATCCATCAACGACTTCACTACATCAGCCCAGGTCGAGCCCGTATCTCCGGAACCAGCCATAGTGCGCCGCACGCTATACCGACCAGTTACTAACGTCAAGACGATATTTTCTTTGCCCGCTCCGCAATCTCGCGCTACGCTCCACGCAACGGAACATGCGCCGCAATCATCCACATTGTTTAGGGATTGTACGTTCGCAAACACATATTCGTTAAACAGGAGCCCAGCCGTGAAACGCATCGCCCCCACAATTTTCGCACTCTTATCTTTCGCAGCAGCTGCCACGCAAGCGGATGTCGTCACACTGAAAAATGGCGACCGCGTAACCGGCACATTCGTCAACGAAAAAGCCGGCAAGCTCCAACTGAAATCTGACGTCCTCGGCGATCTCTCTATTCCGGTCGATAAAATCGCCAGCTTCAGCGCCGAAAAAGCAGTTGCCGTCATAGTGAAAGGACAGAAACCCATCGAAGGCCAGCTCGAACTGACGCCATCAGGAGAATGGCAAGTAACTGCCGCCGGGAAATCCCAAAACATCGCAGCCGCCACCATTGACACGATCATGGTCGCCGCCGATTACGAAGCCCTGGAAAATCACAATGGGAGGATCTGGCAGGACTGGAAAGGCGCATCAACACTGGGCTACAGCATCCAGCGCGGAGATCAGGACACCAGCAATCTCGCTATCACCGTCGCCGCCGTTCGCGAACGCCCCGAAGCGCCCATTTTCCAGCGGCACTTCCGCACAAATTTCGGACTCACCACGCTGCTCGCGCACGCCACTGAGGGCGCCACGAAAATCAGTTCCAACACGCTTACCACCAGCCTCCGCGAAGACTATCTTTTTTCGCCGGATAATTTCGTCTTCATCATTGGCGGACTCGATCACAACGGTTCGCAGGGTCTCTACCTCCGCGAAACTTTTGGCGGTGGTTATGGACGCACACTCATTAATCACTCACGCACTCAATTCAGTGTTCTCGCTGGCGTTACTTACGTCCATGAAAAGTTTTTCACCGGCGCGAACGACCAGACCGCCGCCGTCCTCCTCGGCGAAAAATTCGGCTTCCAAATTTCCAAACACGTTCGCCTCGACCACAATTTGAATTTCTATCCAAATGTTTCAGTTCTCGGCCAGTACC
Organism: uncultured Acidobacteriota bacterium; assembly: GCA_963778235.1. Taxonomy (GTDB): domain Bacteria; phylum Acidobacteriota; class Terriglobia; order Acidiferrales; family UBA7541; genus DASTCZ01. Next base: position 268,337 of record CAVZTQ010000003.1, read on the forward strand.
GGTTTGACACTACAACCGGCTTAACCGCCGCCCTAAGCAAGCGCTTCTCGCTCAACACCAGCTTTATCGATCTCTACCTCACCAATCCCGCCGTAGGCAGCCAGAAAAATAACGTAGCCTTCACAACGGGCGTGGGTTACGCGTTCTAATAATTTGATTGTGTAGGCTGGATTATGTAGCGCCACCCTTAAGGGTGGCAGGGTTGGTAGCACCGACACTCCTGTCGGTGCAATTTGGAATTGGATTCCGTAGGGGCGGGTCCGCGACCCGACCGCCTCCGCCCGCAATAAAAATAACGTGTCCTTCACCAACGCCTTGGGTTACGCTTTCCAACATGCACAAGTCCAAAGCCGAAATCGCTCAACACAAACTCGACATCATCGCGATGGCTGACGCCAACGAGGGCCTGCGGCAAGGTTTGGAGGATCTGAAAAGAGGGAAGGGCCGTCCTACGGAAGAAGTCCTCGCCGAATTCGAGAAACGGCACGGAATTGCCAAGTCGATGCTGCGCACTCGCTAGACTCGCAAATAGGCGCCCCAGAAAATCCGCTCTTAATCCTAGACCCCCTCGTTTTCAGCCCTGCCGACTGGACATATAAACCAAGTATTGGAGAGAATATCACTCACCTATGATGGCAGAAGCCAAGCAGCGAAAGCGCGCCAAACCTCAGCTGAAGGTCGTCTTTGACACAAACGTCTTGTATACGGGATCTGCTAGCGACCTCGTCAGACAAGAAGCGGCGAAATTGATCAAGGATAGTAAATTCCCTGACCTTGAAATCCAGTGGTACCTTCCAGAAATAGTTCGCCATGAGCGCCAATACCAGATGCAGCGGAAAGCGTTAGAAATGCTTCCCACGATTGCAAGGCTAGAGAAGCTCCTAGGCCATAATTTGGCGTATACGAACGAAATTCTTCTGGAAAGAGTGGAAAAAGCAGTCACAAATGGGCATGAAGATCTCGGATTGCTGATGCTTGCGCTCGATCAAGCAACGGTTGACTGGAAACGGGTCGCGCTTGATTCTGTCTATAGAAGGCCTCCGTTCAAGGACGGCGAAACAGAAAAAGGCTTTCGGGATTGCCTCGTCCTAGAATCTTTCCTCCAACTGGTGAACGGTTCTCCGAAAACGCCCAAAGTCTGTCGAATCGTACTGGTAACGGGAGACAAATTAGTCCTGGAAGCGGCCCAAACCCGAACTTCTGGGGCGATAAATACTTCCGTCGTTTCCAACTTGGATGAGCTTAAAGGACTGATCAACACCTTAGTATCCCAAGTAGACGAAACATTTCTAAGCCTCCTTAGACCGAAAGCCGCCAGGCTGTTCTTTTTACCAAAAGATGAGTCCACGCTGTTCTACAAAGAAGGAATCAGAGAACAGTTGGAGGCGAAATTTGGAACTGAATTATCATCTCCTCCTTCCGGCGTTACAAACCGGACGAACGGAACCTGGCGCATCAGTTCTCCGAATTTCGAGAGAAAGAGTGGCCGTCGAGTTCACTGGGCATCGAGGATAGAAATTGAGGCGGAAGCTTCAAGAACGACCGCCCAACTCCCGTCCTCAGGCTCTTTGTTTCAATCGAATCTGGAAGGGAACACCGTCTCAATCCGATCGATGGGGGTGCAACCAACCGGCATTTTGGGGATGAACTCGATTACAGGTGCAGGTATCGGCAATCTAATTGATCTCTCACAACTCGGAAAGGAAAGCGCGAAGATTGAGTGGCAAAATCTCGGCTACGCCGGATCTCCAGTAACGACTGTCACGTTTAAGGGGCTCGATATTTATGAAGTTTTATGGGGGGCGGACGTGACCACGAGCCGCGAACTCCGCAGAGCCTCAATTGACGATATCAAATACGTCGGAGTGACATGGGAGCAAACTGCTTAGAATCTCTCGGCCAAAGTGCTTAGCCCCAAGCGCGGGCGTAACAATTTCACCCACACTTTCCTCTTGACATCTATATACTAATATGCTAACTTATCTAACCGACTTGGACGCGCGGCTCACATCTTCATTCCCAAAATGGGAATCGCCCACCCTGCCGGTACAAGAAATCCATTGATTTAAAGCCTTGCCGTAAGAATATCAAAACAAGGGACTTCAAGTCCTTTAGTTTGATATTCTTAGCAGACACTTTTTGGCGATTTTGTAACTCATTGAAATGAAAGGGCATTGTTAAACAATTAGTAATCACATAAGTCCTTTGTTTTGATATTCATAACACGATCGTACGATCTAACCCCTTTGTTTTGATATTCTTGCAAAAAGTAGGGGGAGGGGGGTACCCCAGCGATTCGGTGGTCTGTCCGTGTAGCCCGCGTTCGCCGAACGCGGGGCTTTTCCGATGAAACGTCTCGGCTCACGCGCTTGATACGCCAGCGTTTTACTTACGGCGGGCCTTGTAACAGGGCACGAGTTCACTCGTGCCGTAACAGCACTGAATGGTGTCGGCTTTAGCCGCTGCGCCGTCGAGTGCCGTCGAATGAATCCATCGCCTTCCTTGCTGGCCGCAAACGCCGCCTGCTAAGATACGCGGTCACAGATAAACATCCGTCAGATCGGAGACAGCCAATGCCCGGGTTCCCCGGAGTAGATTTCCTCGACTTTGATTCCTTGCTGAACGACGAGGAAAAACTCGTCCGCCAAACCGCGCGCCAATTCGTTGACGAGCAAATTTTGCCCGTCATCGAAAAGCACAATCGTGAAGCCACGTTTCCAATGGAACTGGTCCCGCAAATTGGCGAGCTTGGATTTTTCGGCTCGAACCTCACCGGCTATGGCTGCGTGGGAATGTCCAATGTTTCCTATGGACTGGTAATGCAGGAACTCGAGCGCGGCGATAGCGGACTGCGCAGCTTCGTCAGCGTCCAGGGCGCGCTGGTGATGTATCCGATTCACTCCTACGGTTCACCCGCGCAAAAAGATAAGTGGCTGCCGCAATTGCAAAGCGGCAAAGCCATCGGCTGCTTCGGACTGACCGAGCCGCAATTCGGCTCCAATCCCGGCGGCATGTTGACGCGTGCTGTCCGTCGCGGCGATCGCTACGTTTTAAACGGCGAAAAAATGTGGATCACGAATGGCTCCGTCTCAGACGTCGCGCTCATCTGGGCAAAATGCGAGGACGAAAAAATTCGCGGCTTCCTGGTGGAAAAGGGAACCAAGGGATTTAAAGCGTGGGACGTTCACGGAAAACTTTCTCTCCGCGCTTCCGTCACTTCCGGTTTGTCGATGAGCGACTGCGAAATTCCCGCGGAAAATGTTTTGCCCGGAGTAGAAGGATTGCGCGGTCCGCTGAGCTGTCTTACTGCCGCGCGCTACGGCATCGGATGGGGAGCGATTGGCGCGGCCATGGCGTGTTATGACACTGCTCTGCAATACAGCAAGACGCGAAAACAATTCGCGAATAAACCAATCGCGTCGCATCAATTGGTACAGGACAAATTAGTTTTCATGATCACGGAAATCAGCAAAGCGCAGTTGCTCGCATTGCACGTCGGACGCAGAAAAGATTCCGGCAAAGTGGATTTCACGCACGTCTCCATGCTGAAAATGAATAATGTGTGGATGGCGCTGGAAATTGCGCGCAAATCGCGTGACATTATGGGTGCAAACGGAATCGTCGACGATTGCCCCATCATGCGCCACATGAACAACCTCGAATCCGTTTACACCTACGAGGGCACGCATGACATTCACCGCCTGATCATCGGCGAACGCATCACCGGAATTCCGGCGTACTTTTGATGCACATGATGAAAAATCTAATTTCGCAATCACGCAGAGCGATGAAGCATTGCATCGCGGTGCTTGCGCTTATCGCCTGCACATTTACTCCTTCCGCGCGCGCGGCGGATAAACCCATCATCCGCGCGATCACCGTCTTCGCGGATATTTCTCCCGCGTATCTCGATACCACGCTTCATGACGCAGTTGTAACGTTGAAAACCGCGAAAGCATCGTTTGAGGAAGCCGGCTATACAGTTCAAACAACTCGCATCAGCACGCCACCGTTTCAAACGCTCGTCCGCAACATGACGCAGAAGGAAGCCATCGAATTTTTCAATAAATATGCTGCGGCAATCGAAAAGGAAAATATTATTTCCGCGATTGGCCCGGCATTTCTGCATGATGTCGATCACAAATGGGTGGAAACATTCGCGGAAATTCTGGCCGCACATTCGTCGCTCGATGCGTGCATCATCGTTGCCGATGAAAATGGAATTCACTGGCCTGCAATTCGCGAAGCTGCGTTCGTAATTAAATATTTGGAAACGCACACCAAGAATGGACAGGGCAATTTCGGTTTCGCCGCAGCTGCAATGGTTCCTGAACACTCTCCATTTTTCCCGGCAAGCTACAGCGTCACTCCGAACAAGCAATTTGCCATCGCAATTCAAGGCGCGGGTTTTGTGGACGAAGCATTTTCCGCCGCGCACGGAAATTTTGATGACGCGCGTGAAAGACTAGCCTCGATTCTGCGAAGAGATTTACCCGGCATTCAGCAGTTGGCAGTTCAAGTTTCAAAGAAAACCGGTTGGGAATATCTCGGCCTCGACGCTTCCACCGCTCCACTTCAAGACGTTTCCATCGGCGCAGCAATTGAAAAACTTACCGGAAGCCCGATCGGCTCTCCGGGAACGATGACAGCCGCTGCGTTAATCACCAGCGTGCTGAAAGATACGCCAGCACTTCGCGTCGGCTACAACGGCCTGATGATGGCCGTTCTTGAAGATAAAGTATTGGCGCAACGCTGGAGTGAAGGCCGCCTCACACTCGACTCATTGCTCGCCTATTCTGCGGTTTGCGGAACCGGCATCGATACCGCTCCGCTTCCCGGTGATACGACCGAAGATCAACTCGCCAGAATAATTGGCGACGTCGCATCACTCGCATTCAAATGGAAAAAGCCACTGACCGCGCGATTATTTCCAGTCCCTGGGAAAAAAGCCGGCGACCGCACGGAATTTGACAGTCCATATTTGGTGAACGCAACAATTCAGAAGTTGCCGCAGTAGTTGAAGTTCTAGGCTAAGATGAGCGGCGCTGAAAATAGCTCAGTAACACAGGAGATTCAATGGAATCGCAATTAAGTCTCGAATTTTTGCGCGTCGTGGAACAGGCCGCAATCGCTTCCGCTCACACCATGGGATTGGGCGACCGTCACAAAGCTGACGACGAAGCCGTGAAAGCCATGCGCGCCACGATGGACACCGTCGGAATGGACGGAACCATCGTGATCGGTGAAGGCGAACGCGACGAAGCACCGATGCTCTACATCGGCGAAAAAGTTGGCGCGGGGCAGCGCGATAAAACGCGCCAATATCCCGCCGTGGACATCGCCGTCGATCCGCTGGAAGGTACAAATCTTTGCGCGACGGGCGAACCGAATTCCATCGCCACTCTTGCAGCAAGCGAACGCGGTGGATTGCTGCACGCGCCGGATTTGTACATGGAAAAAATTATTGTCGGCCCAACGTGCAAAGGTGCTGTGGAACTTGACGCGACGCCTGAACACAATCTTCACGCCATTGCGCGGCGACTGGATCGCGACGTCGAAGACCTTGTCGTGATCGTGTTGGATCGCCCTCGTCACGAGAAATTAATATCAGACATTCGCGCTACAGGCGCGCGTATCCGCCTGATTGGTGACGGCGATCTTTCCGCCGGAATTTCCGCGGCGGTTGTCGGCACCGGAGTTCATGCCGTGATGGGAACGGGCGGCGCGCCTGAAGGCGTGCTGACGGCCGCAGCGTTGCGTTGTTTGAATGGACAGATTCTTGCGCGGCTCGTAATCGCAAAGCCGGAAGATGAAGAGCGGTTGGCGCAAATGGGCGTGAAAGATCCAAAACGAATTTACGATCAGGGTGATCTCGCGCCGGGCCGGCAAATTATTTTCGCCGCCACGGGAGTTACCGACGGAAATCTGTTGCGCGGTGTGCGATTTTTCGGCGAAGGTATCCGAACGCATTCTCTGATTCTTACTCTGGAATCGCGTCAGGTGCGATTCATTGACACGGTTCACCTCGAAAAGCGCAAAGACGTAAAAGTTCGCTTTTTCTAGAATGAGTTAAAGAAAACTTCCATGGCCACGCCACCAACTCCGCTCCCAAGAATTTCGCCGGATCTGCCGCCCGTTCCTCCGCCGAAAAAACAAAATGTTTTGATTTGGATTCTCAGCGGTTGCGGCACCGCGCTGGTGCTGCTTGTTCTGGTGGGAATTCTGGCGTTTCGTTCTTTCGTCAAGAACAACATGCACGTCGGTCCCAACGGCGAAGTTGACGTGAAAATCGCCGGAATGACGATGCACGCCGGAAAAGCGCAGGACATTGGCCTTCCCATTTATCCAGGCGTGGACCTTGCCCGCGCAAGCGGAATGGAAATGACAATTCCCACTCCGAAAAATGGGCAGCAGACCATAACGCAATCGATTTATTCTTCAAAAGATTCGGTGGAAAAAGTGGACGACTGGTATCACCAAAATCTTGACGCCGAATTTATTCGACTCGGTCCCGGCCAAAATCAGATCGTTCTCGGTGACAAAGCATTTCCATTTCCGCTCGATAGCGGCGCAATCTCCTATACATGCAAACATGGCGAAGTAATGTACGCGGTCACGGTGCACGCCATCATGGGAACCACTCAACTGAAACTGATGCGTGCAACCGCGCCCCCAATTTCGCCTGCTCGGTCGCCACAATAAATACTTTTTATTTACTCGCCGGTGCCGCCAGCGTCATAGGTTGCAGATTCGCAGCGCTGAGCAGTGAATTGAATGCGGGCAAGTCTGTGTTCAAGGCTGATTTCAGTTTTGTCAGTTGCACTTCCAGTTCGGCGGAAAGTTCCTTGAACGCAGCGTAAGTTTGGTCGGTTGGTTTTGTGTCTTGTCCGCCTTCGATCACTTCCAGTAAATGCCCGATTTTATTATTCAGCTTAATCGGAAAATTAAGTGGATCTTGTCCGCTGCGATTTCGCACTTGATAGACGGCTTCTTCTACTTCAGTAAGTTTTGCGCGCAGAGCATCGCCGGAAGAATGAATTTGCGCTGCATCGGTTTTCTTCAGGCGATCGTTTATTTGATCGCGTAGCTTTCGCACGTCAATCACCGCTTGATTTGCCTGTCCAACTCGATCGAGCACTTGTTTGCTAAGGTCAAAACTGGCTTGCAGATCGGATTGATTAACGGTTACGCGCGGATCTTCTGTGATATGAAATGGTTGCGTTTGCGTTTTGCCATTCGCGGTCACGCGAACTTGATACGCGCCCGGAACTGCGAGCGGCCCTTCATTTACACTTGCGCTCCACAAAACCATTCCCGGAAATGTTACTGCTCCGGGATAACGCAGGTTCCAAGTGAACCGATTCAGTCCGGCATCAAGTCCCACGCGTGCTGGCGGTAGTCGAGGTCCTTCGTCCTCAGGAGTCTCTGCTTGCGGGCGCGCATCCGGTGGACCGGAATATGTGCGGATGACGCCGCCTTTTGCGTCAAGAATTTCAATGATGACTTTTTCGGCTTTCGTTTTGAGAAAATAATCGATCGAAAGCGGCTGCACGCGGCGAATGGGATTTTCCGGCGTGTAAAGATGAAGCGATGTCGTTGCCAAGACTTCCGGCGTGAGTTGGCGTAGCGGAGAAATATTATCGAGCACATAAAACGAACGGCCATGCGTGGCGATTACGAGGTCGTGATCTTGCACAACGATATCTGAAACTTGTGTGTCTGGAAGATTCAGTGAAAGTGTTTGCCAGTTTGCGCCGTCATCAAATGAAATGTAGATGCCGTGCTCAGTTCCGGCGTAGAGCAATCCGGGGCGTTTTGTGTCTTCGCGTACTGCGTGAACGTAGTCGTCCTTTGCAATTCCGCTGACAATGGTTTTCCATGTTTTGCCGTAATCGTCGGTTTTGTAAATGTATGGCGCACGATCATCCTGTAAATAATTCTTCGCGGCGACATATGCTGTGCCAGCTTTATTCGGCGATGCTTCAATTAGACTTACGCGGATTAAATTCGGCATGTTCGGCGGAGTGATGTTTGTCCACGTTTTTCCGGCGTCACGCGTGATGTAGACGAGGCCGTCGTCGGAACCAGTCCAAATTGTGTTTGGTTCTTTGTGTGAAGGCGCGATTGTAAATATTGTGCCGAAAATTTCCGGGCCGTTCTGGTCGTGAGTGATGGGTCCGCCGGAATCGCCGAGCGTTTTTGGATCGTGCTTCGTGAGGTCACCGCTGATTTTCTGCCAATTCTGTCCGTCATTGATAGTCTTGTAGAGAAACTGCGACGAAGTGTAGAGCGTGTTCGCGTCGAATGGAGAGAACACGATAGGGAAGGTCCACTGCCAGCGATCCGGCAGAGTAGCGGCAGCTTCGCCGGAGAAAAATCGCGGATAAACCTCGATGTCGCGTTCCATTCCTGTTCGGCGATCGTATCTGCTGAGCAACGCGCCCTGACTTCCAGCGTAAAAAATGTTTGGATCTTTTGGACTGGGCGCGATGTAGCCGCTTTCGCCACCGCCTACCGCGTAAATTGCCGCAAACGAGCCTCCGCCTCCGCCGCGTCCTCCGCCGGTGCTTTGGACGCAAACGGTGCTGTTATCCTGCTGTGCGCCGCAGACTTGATATGGAAATTCGTGTGTTGTAGCGACGTGATAAAGCTGCGCGGTGGGAAATTCCTCGCGCGTAAATGTTTGTCCGCCATTCGTGGAAACGTTTCCGCCGCCGTCATTACTTTCGATCATTCGTTTTGGATTTGTGGGATCGAGCCAGAGGTCGTGATTATCGCCGTGCTGCGGACGAAGGGTAATGTTGAAAGTCTTTCCGCCATCGGTTGATTTGTAAAATCCGGTGTTGAGCGCGTAAACAGTGTCCGCATTTTGCGGGTCGGAGAAAATATGCGTGTAGTAAAAAGCGCGCTGGCGCAGTTTCCGGTCTTCGTTGGATTTTGTCCAAGTTTTTCCGCTGTCATCCGAGCGAAATACTCCGCCATCGTCTGCTTCCACGAGGGCGTATACGCGGCTGGAATCGGTTCCTGCAACGGCGACACCGATACGGCCAATAATTCCTTTCGGCATGCCCGGATTTTTCGTTAGCTCCGTCCAGCTTTCACCGCCGTCCACTGATTTGAAAAGTCCGCTGCCTGGGCCTCCGCTGGAGGCTTGCCATGACACGCGATAGGCTTCCCACATTGCGGCATAGAGAACTTTCGGATTGTTGCGATCCATGGCGAGATCTATCGCGCCGGTTTTGCTGTCACGGAATAATATTTTCTTCCAAGTTTTGCCGCCGTCTTCGGTTTTGAAAACTCCGCGATCGTCGTTGGGCGCCGAAGGATGCCCGAGTGCAGCGACGTAAACAACGTCCGGGTTCGTGGGGCTGATGCGAATGCGCGAAATGATTTGTGTATTTTCCAGACCGATGTGCTGCCAGGTTTTTCCGGCGTCGGTGGATTTGTAAACTCCATCGCCCTGCATAATGTTTCCGCGCAAGCAGGCTTCGCCCATTCCGATGTAAACAACGTCGGGATTCGATTCAGAGACGGCAACCGCGCCTACGGACGAACTGTGCAACTGGCCGTCCGTGACAGGATTCCAGGTTTGACCGCCGTCGGTAGTTTTCCAAAGTCCGCCACCGGTTGCGCCGAAATAATATTCGTTCGGACGTCCGACAACTCCTGCGGATGCGATGGAACGTCCGCCGCGGTTTGGGCCGATATTGCGCCAACGTATGCCTTTGAAAAATTGCGCATCGTAGGATGATGCTGCCGATTGTGTTTGCCCTTGAGCTGGTGATTGCGGTTGGGCGAATGCTACATTCCCGAATTGCACTTGAAGTGCGGCGGCGAAAATCAATGCCAGCAGGCAGATTGGCAGAGCAGAAAAATAGCGCTTCATCGTCATTCTCCCGTGATTCCAGCAACTATTAGCGTGGGCGTAGAATATTCCAGGTGTTTACTAGAGGCAATGGTAGATGCAAGTTATCCGAGGAAACTTTTGGCCGGGCTTTCTCGTATCAACTGTTAGACTGATTCGCAGGAGATAGCTATGTCCACTCCACAAAATCCGTTACCGAATCTAAATCCACAAATGGGACAGCAGCCAGTTCCGCCGCCACGCAAGAACGTGATGATGTGGATTCTCGTGGCAATCGGAGTTCTGTTTGTGTGCATGATGTTTGCGGGCCTGATGATTCTGCGCACGCTGCAGTGGAACGAAGTTAAGCGTGGGACACAACGGACAAGGCGTCGAGATTAAGGTTCCCGGCGGAATGACAATCCGCGCAGGCGAAGGGGCGCATACAGGTTTGCCAGTGTATCCGGGCGCGGCAACACAAAGTAAAGGCGGAGGCGTGGAAATTACGTCAGCGAATGGCACGCAATCGGGCGTGAGTGGCGAAACGTACGTAACAAACGATTCGATGGAGAAAGTTGACGACTGGTATCGCGGACGTCTTGATAAAGATTTTCAGCGCGAAGGTCCCGGTCCGACAGATCTGCGGGTGAAGGGCACAATCGTTCATGTTGAAAACGGCGAAATTGCCTACGTTTCGCAAAGCGGTCCTGCGGTTCAAGTCGTCTCGCTGAAGCATGGTGCTGATGGCGGCACGAAAATTGATTTGGCGCGCATGGGAAGAAGCGAGGCGCAGTAGCGCCAGAGATTTGGATTCGCAGCGGGCGGGTCTCCATTCCGGAGAACGGACCCGCCCCTACGAACCAGGAAATTTATTTCTTCTTCGGCGTCCAGAGGCCAAGTGCCGCGCCGGTCGGATCGATGATCACGCTGATCCAGCCGCTGTCCATCACTTCGGTGACGTCCTTCATCACGGTGGCGCCGAGCGATTTTGCTTTCGCGGTCGAAGCGGCGATGTCCGCAACTTCAACGTAGGGAAGCCACGCGGAAGGCGCTCCGGGAACGGGATGTTTCATCATGCCGCCGCCGGTGCCCGAACCGACTTTGATCATTGTGTAATTGCTGGGGCCCATCGGAATATCTTCCAGTTTCCAATCGAAGAGCTTGCCGTAAAAAGTTTTTGATTTGCCGACGTCCGTGCTGTTCAATTCGATGTGCGTAAATGGATTTGCCATTTTATTTTCCTTTCGATTCAGTTCGTGTAAATACCGCCTACAATAGAGACGATCGACATTCTTCGGAATCGACGGGTATGGCGGAAAATATTTATGGATTTTTATGTCGAATTTTAGTGCTCTGAATCGTTTAAGTATTGATGGACTTTAGCCAGTGCGATGTGCGCGCAGGTTAAATCAAACTGATCAAGGAGCTTGCGAATGGCAAATTTCGTTTTGTTGCTACATCAAAGTCCAAAGATGCTGGGAAATGTGTCGCCGGACGAAATCCAGAAGATTATCGCCAAGTATTCTGCGTGGCGCGAAGAACTCATTAAGAATAATAAGATGAAAGCGGGAATCAAGCTTTCCAATGATGGCGGACGTCACATGCGCGTGCAGGGCGAAAAGATATCGGTTACCGACGGACCGTATAGCGAATCGCAGGAAGTTCTCGGTGGTTTATTCATGATTGAGGCAGCCGACTACGACGAAGCGATTGCCATTGCGCGGACAGGGCCGCATCTGGTCGGCGGGAATTGGATTGAAGTGCGCCAAGTGGAGTTTGCGCACTAGGACCGGAAGAATTTGTGGAAGAGCGTTCGGAAAAAGTCGGTCAATTGGTGGACCATTTGTTTCGCCGCGAGGTTGGGCGAATGGTTCCCCGGTTGACGCGCATTTTGGGCGCGCAGCGGCTGACGTTAGCGGAAGATTCGGTGCAGTACGCGATGATGCAGGCGCTGGAATTGTGGCCTTATCAGGGAGTACCGGAATATCCATCGGCGTGGCTTTCGCGAGTGGCCTACAACCGCGCGCTGGATGTTTTGCGGAGCGATCGAAAGTTGCGGTACTTCGAGGATGAAAAGGAATCGGAAATCCGGAAAAAAATTGACGAGCTTCAATCGGTGACAGAACGTGGGCTGGTTGGATTTTCGCAGGAAGTTGTGGACGAACGGTTGGCGCTGATTTTTACATGTTGCCATCCAGTGCTGCCGCGTGCGGCGAGTGTTGCGTTGACGCTGAAAGTGGTTTGCGGATTTGGAGTAGAAGAAATTGCGCGTGCGTTTCTGGCAACGGAAGTCACCATTTCGCAGCGGTTGGTGCGCGCGAAGAGATTAATTCGTGAGCAGGGAATTCGCTGCGAAGTTCCTAGTCCTGCGCAACTGCCGGAGCGATTGGACGCAGTTCTTGAAGTTCTTTATTTGTTATTCACGGAAGGCTACGCGGCAAGCTCCGGGGATTCGTTGATCAAGAATGATTTGTGCGAGGAAGCGATTCGGCTTGCTGAATCAGTTTTGGAGAATTCCGTGACCGCGCAATCGGAAGTTCATGCGTTGCTCGCGCTGATGTTATTTCAGGCGGCACGTTTGCCGGCGCGGACGGATGAATTCGGCGATTTGCTTTTGCTCGCTGAGCAAGACCGCGAGTTGTGGGATCGCGCGATGATTCATCGTGGTCTGCTGCATTTGGAGCAAGCGGCCGCGGGAGAAAAAATCTCGACGTATCACCTGCAAGCTGAAATTGCTGCGATTCACGCGAACACGGATGAATTCACGCAAACGAACTGGGAGCAGATACTCGCACTGTACGATTTGTTGGCTGAAAAACAGCCAACGCCGGTGGTGTTGACGAATCGCGCGGTGGCTGTCGCGCAAGTTCACGGGCCAGTGGAAGGATTGGCGGCGCTGGCGATGATTACCGTCGATGGTCAATTGGCGCGATATCCATTTTTGCATTCGGCCGAAGGAGAATTCCATCGAAGGCTGGGGCATTTTGATGACGCGGCGCGGTGTTTTAGTTTGGCGTTGGAATGCGCGCGGACCGAACCGGAGCGAAGATTTATTCGGAAGAAATTGGCGGGGATTGGAATGGAAGGTGTTGCCGGCCAACGGCCGAGAAGCAAGGCGAAGTAGTTTGCATTATTGCATTTGGAGGCGGGCGGGTCACAGACCCGCCCTTACGTTCGACGGTGTCCGTTCAGATTTTTATTTCCATGTAATGCGCGTTAGAACATTCCCCAAAAAATAAAGGCGGCGCGTCTCACCATCCGATTGCATCGGACGGGCGAGGCGTGCCGCCTTTAGCGTTTCGCTAACTTGCCTGCTAACAGCGCCGCTGGGCTTAGCGTTGACCAACCGCGACGCTCTGATTAGGGCGGCGCGCGATCGGAGGGGCTGTCATGCGAGCAGGTTGGGGCATAGTCCGGATTCCGGCCATGTTCGGGCTTGGCGCGGCTGCGCCGACGTGATCACTGATTGCGGCGAGACGCTTCAATATGGACTGCCACTGTTCCCAGTCAAGCTGTCGAAGGAACGGACGCAGACCTTGGATGAAGGCGTCTTCAAGAAGCGCTTCGCCGTTCGATTCGGGAACGAAGAAGCGATTCAAGCCGACTCCCAACGCTTCGGAAATCTTTTCGAGAGTGCCGAGGCTGGGTGTCATCTGTCCGCTTTCAATGCGGGAAAGATAGGAGCGAGAAACGCGCGAGCGGGCCTGTAACTGGCTCTGCGTCATGCCCCGCGATTCGCGAAGTTGGCGAATGCGCTGACCGATATTTTCAACGGTCTCGCGGTTCGGCCACTTCTCGAACAGCTGCCGTTCGTCGCCCGGCAATTCCTGCGGCGCCGGAGGAGGAATTAGAAACTCCACCTTCGGAGGCAGCATGTGCACGCAACGCCGGCAGACGTCGTTCTTGGTGCGATATTGCACCAAGCCGCACGTCTTGCAGCGAGTTACTTCACGATCTAGCTCTGTTGAGCTAGCGTTGACGAGATTATCCGACACGTGTGCCTCACTTATTCTTCTGGCATGCGGAGGGAGGAACTAAGGTATGACCCTTAGAGGGGGAGACAGAAACAGGCGCGACGGCATTGTGGAGGCAACACGATATTGTGTCAAGTGCTTTCTTGCACATTTTTGATTTATTTTGCAATCGGGCGATCTTTTATGCCCGCTAAAGCCCAAGAACTGCCTAGAAATGCCTGAAACTGCGGTATTGTATGATTTCGATTGCGCCGGAGCAGAGTGAGACGCTTTCGGGGACTGTCCTTAGGTACAGGAGAAACGATGAATATTAGTCGAGATGCGGCTTGGAGTTTGCTGTGCGAGTACACGCAGAATGAAAGTTTGCGGAAGCATGCGCTGGCGGTAGAGGCGTGCGTACGGGCATATGCGCGGAAGACTGGCGCCGATGAAGAGCTTTGGGGAATCACCGCGCTGCTGCACGATTTTGATTACGAACGCTGGCCAAATGACGCTCATGCTGCGGACGCGGAACATCCGTTTGGTGGGTCGAAGATATTGCGCGAGTGCGGATATCCGGAAGAAATGATTCACGCGATTCTGGCGCACGCGGATTACACCGGCGTCGCGCGGGAGACTGCTTTGGATAAAACATTGTTTGCCTGCGATGAGCTGGCAGGATTTCTTACGGCGTGCTCGCTGGTGAAGCCGACGAAAAGTATATTTGCGGTGGAGGCGGAGTCGGTTGTGCGAAAGATGAAGGACAAAGCGTTTGCGCGCGGAGTAAGTCGAGAAGATGTGCGGCGCGGAGCGGAAGAACTTGGCGTGCCGCTGCCGGAACATATTACGTTTTGTATTGAGGCGATGCGGGATGTGGCGGAGCAGCTTGGGTTGGAAGGACTTGTGGCGGGAGTTTGAAGCGAGACTATTCTTCGTAAATGGTGTTTATAACAATGGCGCGGCGCTTGCTCGAATGCGTTTGCGTGGCGTTTTCAGAGCGAGTCCATATAGCACGATTGGGCATCTGAATTCGCAGGTGTAGGTACAGGCCAAGAGTCTGCTCGCAAGTTTGGCGAAGGCGAAGGTTGCCCGTTCAGGCTTGATCGGACTCACTAATCACTATTCACTATTCTACGGAGGGGATATGACGAAGACACGTTGGTTCTTTGCTGCGTTTGTTGCAGCAGCGATGTTGATGTTTGTTGGGGGCAACACATTTGCGCAAGAGCGTCATGACCATGGTTGGGATCACGAACGTCCGGCGTTTGACGAACACGAGCGCGTGGTTGTGAACGGATGGTGGGGCGAACATCGCGCGCGTCCAGTGGTTGGATTCCGAGTTGAAGATCGGCTGCCGAGAGAATGGGAGCCGCGTTTGCAGGTAGGATTCGTGTTGGATAACGGCTGGCGCGGTCGTTTGCACTCGGTACCGCCTGATCTGTATCGCCGATTGCCGCCTCCTCCGCGTTACTACGCGTATTACGTGGTCGGCGGCCATATTGTGCTGGTGGATAAGCGCAACTGGCGTGTCGCGGATGTGATTCACATTGAACTGTAGTTGATATTTTGCGGGAAATTGATCGATTGCCGGACCCGGTGTTGACGCGCTGGGTCCGGTTTTTGTTTGTGCACACGAGCACGCTGATTTGTGGCTTTCCGAGCAGGATATTGCCGTTCCGCGATATAATATGGAATCCCAATGGCAGAGAAAATGAAATCCGGAACACCACTTGTGCGCATATCGGAAAACGGCGCGGCCGCTGGTGATGGTGCAAACGGATCTGCGCCGACATTTGTTGCGCATGTTTCCAGCATTCCGCGGAAGAAAACGTATGGAGTTCGCGTCGGGAAAATCATGGTCGGCGGAGGCGCGCCGGTTGTGGTGCAGTCTATGACGAACACGGATACGGCGAACGCGGATTCGACATTTCAACAGTGTTTGGAATTGGCGCAGGCGGGTTCTGAGTTGGTGCGCATTACGGTGAATGTGCCGGAAGCCGCGGCGGCGGTGCCGGAAATTAAACAGCGTTTGTTGGATGCGGGATGCACGGCGCCAATTATCGGAGATTTTCATTACAACGGACATGTGTTGCTGAAGCAATATCCGAAGTGCGCGGACGCGCTGGATAAATACAGAATTAATCCGGGAAATGTTGGCGCGGGAAAAAGACGCGACGAACAATTTTCCACGATTTGCAATATCGCGCGGGATCACGGAAAGCCGGTGCGCATCGGAGTGAATGGCGGCTCGCTGAATCAAGAGCTTGTGATGCGCAAGATGCAGGAAAATACTGACAAAGATTTAGGGTTCACGTCGGAAGAAATCATCAATGAATGTATGGTGATTTCGGCGTTGGAATCAACCGACTTGGCGCTGGAATGCGGACTGCGCAACGATCAAATTATTATTTCCTGCAAGACTTCGCGTCCGCTGGATTTGATTAAAGTTTATCGCGATCTTTCGGCAAAAACCGAACAACCGCTGCACTTGGGACTTACGGAAGCGGGCATGGGATTGAAGGGGTCGGTGTGGTCATCGGCGGCGATGGGAGTTTTGCTGCACGATGGAATTGGCGACACGATTCGCGTTTCGTTGACACCGAAGCCGGGCGGCGATCGCCGCGAAGAAGTTTACGCTGCGTGCGAATTGCTGCAGGCGCTCGGGCTGCGGAGTTTTGCGCCAAGCGTGACGGCGTGTCCGGGATGCGGGCGCACGACGAGCGAAACTTTTCAGGAGCTGGCGGAAAACATTCAGGGATACATCCGCGAACAGATGCGGACGTGGAAGACTCAGTACGAAGGCGTGGAAGAAATGAAATTGGCGGTGATGGGCTGCATCGTGAACGGGCCGGGCGAATCGAAGGCGGCGAATATCGGAATTAGTTTACCGGGTACGGGCGAAGAGCCGCGATGTCCTGTGTACATTGATGGGCTGCACTTCACGACGCTGCAAGGGAATTACGATGAGCTTTCGCGCGCGTTTCAGGCGCTGGTGGATGATTATATTTCTACGAAATTTGCCCGGCGTAGTGATGTCGTAGCGCGATAAACCCATTCCGAAGTTATTTCCCTCCGAACCAAAACCAACAAACCAACGTCTATATGGGTAAGCAGGCGGGTGCATGTGCTGAAGGGGCAATCTCGATGAAACCGTATCGATTCTTGATTTTATTGTCGGCTATTTTTTTGTGCGCGCCAGCATTGTACGGGCAAGCGGCACCGCCGGCTCCAATTTTTGAGTTTCACAGTGGATTCTGGATGAATCTGCATCATTTTCTATATAAGCAGGCGCAGCCCATCGCCGCCGAACCGACGATAGCCGAAGATTTGAAAGTGAATGCGGGCCCGGATTGGGACGCCGCAGTGTTGTATTACAAACAGAAAATGATTTCGCGCGATATGTTGTTCGATGACGGAATGTCGGAAATAAAGATTGCGTCAGAGGACCAAGAAAGCGCGAAGACGCTCAAACCTTCGGGCCAGTTAACGCCAGAACTGGTTTCCGTGCTTGAGAAGGCGGCGCCCGCGTACCGCGAACATTGGTGGAAATCGCACGATGCTGCGAATCATCAGTGGATTGATGCTGTGTCGGTGCTGTTGGGCAAGTACGGTGAGACGCTGGTTCACGAATTATCCGACGCGTACAAAACTCCGTGGCCCACGTACACGATTCGCGTGGACGTTACGAACTACGCGAATTGGTCCGGTGCATACACGACGATCGATCCTACCCGCATCACAATCTCGGCCGGAGATCGTGCGAACTACGAAACGGCGGCGTTGGAAATTGTATTTCATGAGGCGTCTCACGGGATAGCTGCGAAGCTAATGAATGCAATTGCGGAGGAATGTGCGAAACAAAAAGTTCAGCTCCCGCGCCGCGATCTTTGGCACGCGGTGCTGTTCTATACGACCGGAGAAATAGTGCGCCGCCACTTTCCCGGATACGTTCCTTACGGATACAAAGGGTTATGGGACAGGGCGTGGCCGATGTATATCAAAGCCCTTGAGCAAGACTGGCTTCCGTATGTGAATGGTCAGGTTTCGTTTGACGCCGCTATTACTACCCTCATCAAGGATGTCGGGCAGCCGATCAAATAATTGGTGGTCAATGCTTTCATGTGCGGACCTGTTTGAGCTTTCAAACTTCCAAGTGAACTGAGGAAGTCTCTTTGTAGACTTCGCTGGCGCGTGCGAGCGCCTCAGCTACGTTCTTGCAGATATTTTCGCGTCCAACGTGATCTTCAAATTCCGCCTTTTGCATTAGGCGAGACGGTTGTTCGGGCGCGCCACAAAGGATTAATCCTCGGCCCGAAGCGTGCACTTGATCCGCAAAATTCTCCAGAGCTTGGAGGCCAGTAGCGTCGATCGCGGTCATGTTTCGCAGGCGCAGGATAATCACCGGAGTTAACGAGGAAAGTTGGTGAAGAACGTTATCAAGTTTGTCGGCGGCGCCGAAAAGGAATGGACCGTGAATACGAAACACGGTAACGAACGGCGGAATTATCTTGTCCTGCAAACTGTGAAGGCGACCGTGTTCGATGTATTCGGTAGTTACGCGTGAAACTTTTGTGGTGGCTGTTACTTTTCTGATGAAGACGAGCGCGGCGAGAATCATCCCGGCTTCGACGGCGACGGTGAGGTCCGCGAAGACCGTTAGTGCGAATGTGATCAGCCAGGTTCCGATTTCGAGCGGTGTGAGTTTCAGAAGTTCGGGGATTTCTCGCCACTCGCCCATGTTGTAGGCGACGACGAACAATATTGCGGACAGTACGGAGAGCGGAATGAAGCTGGCCAGCGGCGCGGCAAATAACAAAATTGCGAGCAGCGTGACCGCGTGAATCATTCCTGCAACGGGCGTGCGCGCGCCGGAGCGGATGTTGGTGGCGGTGCGAGCGATGGCGCCGGTTGCGGGCAGTCCGCCGAATAATGGCGAGAAAACATTGGCGACGCCCTGAGCTACCAGCTCCACATTGGGATTATGTTTGTCGCCGCTCATGCGATCGGAAACTACAGCGGACATCAGTGACTCGATGGCGCCGAGCATGGCTACCGTCATCGCAGGCGCGAAAAGCGGGCGGATCATATCCACATGAAATTTTGGAATGTGAAGTGAAGGCAAACCGGAAGGAATTCCGCCGAAGCGGGTCCCGATGGTTTCGACCGGCAGTTTGAGAGTCCAAACGAGCGCGGTGCCGACGAAGAGCGCAATGATGTATCCGGGAATGCGTTTGAAATATTTGGCGAAGACGATGATGATGAGCAACGCGAGACAGGCCAAGCCGGTTTCTTGAGAAGAAATTGTGGGGAAATTCCGCGCGAGCGTTTCGATTCTTGCCAGGAAATCGCCCGGGACTTTATCGACCTTCAGACCGAAAAAATCTTTGATTTGCGTGCTGGCGATGATGACGGCGATTCCGTTTGTGAATCCGACAACGACGGGCCGCGGAATGTACTTTACGGCCGTGCCCAGCCCCGTGACGCCGAGGATCACGAGAATTACGCCAGCGAGAAGCGTGCACATGTACAGGCCGTCAACGCCATAGCGCGCGACGATCCCGAACACGACGACCACGAACGCGCCGGTGGGGCCGCCAATTTGCGTGGAAGATCCGCCGAGTGCGGAAATCAGAAAGCCTGCGACGACTGCGCAATAAATTCCGGATTGCGGGAGACATGCCGGAGGCGATCGCGAACGCCATAGCCAGCGGAAGCGCGACGAGTCCTACTGTGACGCCGGCGATTGAGTCGGAAAGGAACTGGCGCTTCGTGTAGTGGCGAAGAGTCAGGACAGATTTCGGCAGCCAGATCATTCATTTCAAACATGAGCTGGAATTAGTATAGGCCGTCGAATACAGATGCGGCGGTGACCGTGATCACAGTTTCCGCTGGGCTATCAGGTGCGCGAGAGTCGGTGCGTCCCTGTGTTATTCTTAGCGTTCTTTCCGATGCTTGAATTTGGAGTGGCGAATGAAAATCAGCCGTGAGGAAGTTTTGCGCGTGGTGGAGCTGGCTCATTTGGAGTTGAGTGAGGCGGAAGTTGCGAAATATTTGACGCAACTGGATTCGATTTTGGATTACGTGGCGAAATTGAATGCGGTGGATACGTCGAATGTTGAGCCTATGACGCAGGTGGTGGCTGGCGCGGCGAGTTCTGACGGGCGATCCGAATCCGACATTTCGGGATGATGTGGTGGTGCCTTGTGATATTTCGCGGGAGGTTTTGGAACGGGCGCCGGATGCGGCGGCTGCCTTATTTTAGGGTGCCGAAGGTGATTGAGCGGTAGACGCTGATCAAAAAGATGCACCGACAGGAGTGTCGGTGCTGCTGGACTCGCGGCGAAATTGTAGTTCTGTGAAGGGCGAATTGGTGGCAGAGAGTACCAACAAATTCGAGCGGTGGACGATTGGAGCGATTCGCGAAGCGCTTTTGGCGAAGCGCGTTTCGGCGCGAGAGTTGGCGGAAGATTATCTGGCGCGGATTGCGCAGGAAAATCCGAAGCTGAATGCATTTTTGGCGCTTTCACCGGAGCGGGCTTTGAAGCAGGCGGCGCGGGTAGACGCGATGGTGGCGAGCGGCGCGGAATTGCCTGCGCTGGCGGGAGTGCCCGTTGCGATTAAGGATGTAATCAGCACGCACGGAGTGACGACCACTTGCGGGTCGCGCATTCTGGAAAATTATGTGCCGGCTTATGACGCGACAGCGGTGGCGCGATTGGAATCTGCCGGCGCGATGATGCTGGGCAAAACGAATTGCGATGAATTTGCGATGGGCAGCTCGAATGAGAATTCGGCGTACGGGCCAGTACACAATCCTGTCGCGCTGGATCGTGTGCCGGGCGGATCGAGCGGTGGGTCGGCGGCGGCAGTTGCGGCGGGACTTGCGGTGATGGCGCTCGGGACGGATACGGGCGGATCGATTCGTCAGCCGGGCGGATTCTGCGGAATTCCGGCGTTGATGCCGACGTATGGACGAGTGTCGCGCTACGGATTAATTGCGCTGGCGTCGTCGCTGGACAGGATTGGTCCTTTCACGACGACGGTGCGAGACGCCGCGGAAGTGATGAACGTGATTGCCGGGCGCGACGCGAATGACGCAACTTCGGCGAGCGCGGCCGTGCCGGATTACACGGCAGCGCTCGGCGAATCCGTGGAAGGGACTGCGGATTGGAATTCCGCGTGAATATTTTGGGCCGGGAATGGATCCGGCGGTGCGGCACAATATTGAGGCGGGAATCGGCGCGCTGGAAAAGTTAGGATGCAAGACTGTGGAACTGGAAATGCCGCACACCGAGTATGCGATTGCGGTGTACTACATATTGATGACGGCGGAGGCCAGCTCAAATCTTGCGCGATTTGATGGCGTGAGATATGGACCGCGCGATGCGGGCGATGGAACGTTGACGGGGATGTATCGCGCGACGCGGGGGCACCGGTTCGGTGACGAAGTGAAGACGGCGAATTATTCTGGGAACGTACGTGCTTTCGGCGGGATATTACGACGCCTACTACCGCAAGGCTCAGCAGGTGCGCGCGCTGATAACGCGGGATTTTCAGGAAGCGTTTAAGAAGGTGGATTTGATTGTGACGCCGACCTCGCCGGCTCCAGCTTTCAAATTAGGTGAAAAAACTGCCGATCCGCTGGCCATGTATCTTGCTGATATATATACAGTTACGGGCGATCTATCGGGGATGACGGGGATATCCGTGCCGTGCGGATTGACTCCCGAAGGGCTGCCGGTCGGACTGCAGATTTTCGGGCCGCACTTCGGTGAGGCGCGAGTTCTGCAATTGGCGCATGCGTTTGAACAGACGACGCAACGTGAATTAGCTCGCAATTTCTGCGCTATTCTTCAGTTTTTTCTGCGAGTTTTCATTCCGAGTGAAACTTCCCGGCGATCAAAATCGTTCTTGAATGTGTGTGCAAAAATACGCAAGTGCATTAATTTCTCCGAAAAAACGTAGAAGTTGCCTCATTTTTGTCACACTTTTGAGAAATAATTTGGAGGACGGTAATCGGTTGAGTTGAGCTAAATGATTGATAGTGAAGGGATTAAGTTAGGACTAGGACCAGAGTTCTACGCGCCAGTAGAACGGAAGCACTATTGCAGGGAATTCATGCGGCATTTATCATCGTGACTGCATCATACATAGTAGATTGAATTTGGCGAGCGATTTAGCGAATCAGATCGGAGAAACGAAAGTGGTCAAGGTCAGGTCAAGTCAGAAGCTCTTCACCGACTTTGAGGTTTCCTCATTGACGGGGATCAGTCTGGACGATTTGCGCGAGCTGGCGCGCAGCCGTCACCTGGGATTCCTGAGCCGCGCGGCCGAAGCCGCAGAACAGGGCGCCGCGAGCCTGCTTTTCACGCTATCCGACTTGATGGTGCTGACGGTTCTGTACCCGACGATTTCATAGCTAAACTTTGCAGCACAAATTCGACTCGCCTACCGGGGATGAGTTGATGGCGTTCCGAGATTCTCGGAACGCTTTTTTTTGCGCCGAACACCCTGCTTGCCGAAATCACATCTTCCGAAATTACTACTGCATCGCTCCGCCGGTGACTTCCGTCCAGGTGCGTTCGATCGCGGAGGTGTTTCCGCCGGTATCGAAATTCGGGAATGCCGATTTGTATTTGGAAAGGTCGATGGATTTCTGGGCTTGCTCGAGAGTCATGCCCTTCGCGACGCAATCTTTGACAGACGCGACAACGTCCTTGAAATAGGCCAGCAGCGATTTCGAGTTGAGCCTTGCCCTGGCTGGACATTTCCGTGGCCGGGAATTGCGTTGTCCCAGGCGAGCTTGTCAATTGCGTCGAGCGTAGCAATCCATTCCACGGGATAGCCGCTGCGCACATTCGGAATTCCATTGGTCAGCAGATCGCCGGTGATTACGACGCGTTCTTTCGGAAGATAGATGACGGTGTCGCCGCGGGTGTGAGCGTTGCCCCAGTGGAGCAGATGAATTTCGCGGTCACCCTGATGGATGACCATGCTGGTGTCATAGGTGAGCGTGGATGGCGTGATCCTCGTGATCATTAGTTCGGCGAATTGCGCTTTCTGATTGGTCAGTTGCGTTTGCGTTTGCTGACGGGTCGCGTCGGTAAACGCCACGCCTTTGGCGTCTTTTCCATCGGCGAGTTGCTTTTCGAGGGCGGCGATGCTATCGGGAAGAGTTTTCGTGCGCTGCAATTCGATTTGCGGTGCGCCGCGGGCAATTAGATCTTCGCGCGTATTAGTCTGCGCGACGAACGTGACGTTTGGTCCGAAAGCAGCGGCATAGGCCTGATTGCCGAGGGTGTGATCGCCGTGCCAATGCGTGTTGATCACGTAGCGCACGGGCTTGTCCGTGACTTTGCGGATTTCGGCGATTAGATCGCGCGCCCAACTTGGGCGGAGTTGCGTATCAACCACGACGACGCTATCCGGACCGACGATAAAAGCTCCGTTGCTGAAAATGCCGGTCTTTCGCGATGGCGGCGTACACCCCGGGAGCGACTTGAGAAACGTCGAAGAATTGGGATGAGGATTGATACGTCGCTTGCGCGTGAACGCGTGGCGAAGTTGTTGCGGCGACGATGGCGCCGACCAGCAGAATCGCGATGTGTAGCGTGGCGGCTTTCAGTTGGACGCGAATTGAGTTGGACATGTGGACCTCCGGGATTCCGTTTCCAAGTTGTGCGGGCAATTTATCATACTGTTCGGTGATGACCAACGCGGAGCCAGGGCGTTCGTGATGCCCGCGCGGATTGCGAGTTGCCCGATGTGGAGACGCGGGGCTATTCTGGACGGGTGTCGACGAGTTGGGCCGAAAAACCATTCGGATGTGAGCGGCATCCTATTCGTGCACAGGAACTTCATCGTGAAACTGCGAGCAGACAATCGAGCGCGACAATTGATTTGCTGGCTCGTGCTTGCGTTTGCGATAAGTGCCGGCGCGGCACTTTACGCGCGGCAGAGTTCGCAGCAGCAATCTGTGCCCCCGCCTCAGAAGACGACACCTCCCCAGCAACAGAAAGCCCCGCCGGATACAGAGCAGGAAAAGAGCGACAAGGAATTGCCGGCGCAGGCGTTCATGCCGCGCGGAAAAAAACTGTGTCTGACGGACGGCACATTCCAGATTGTGCGGAGCTATGAGAAGCAGGGCGATTCGGTGCGTTATTACAGTGTGGAGCGATCTTCGTGGGAAGAAATTCCCTCGACGCTGGTGGATTGGAAGG
This sequence comes from uncultured Acidobacteriota bacterium, assembly GCA_963778235.1. Classification (GTDB taxonomy): domain Bacteria; phylum Acidobacteriota; class Terriglobia; order Acidiferrales; family UBA7541; genus DASTCZ01. The sequence goes on from CAVZTQ010000003.1 coordinate 292,354, forward strand.
CTACGGCGCAGGCCGAAGCGGACGACGCGAAGGCGCAAAAGGAATTTGCGGAAAAAGTGAAAGTTCGCGACACCAACGAGCACGCGATGGAGCATTTGGATGTGGACGCGAGTTTGATGGTGGCGCCGAGTACATTTCTTGCCGCCGCAGGTGGGAATGTTCGCGTTGGCCGGCAAGAGCGTTGTACAGCTAACAAAAAGCACGGCGAAAATACGAATCGATAAGGGCCGTGAAATTGAAAAAACGCTTTCGGGTGTGCCGTTGATTCCGACGCGGCATTTTATGGAGTTGAAAGGGAAGCGCGCGGTGACCCGAGTTCCCATGGGCGAGTTGGAATTTTATTACCGGATTCCTGTGGACGAAGTGGAGCCGGACGTTGAGTTGATGCGCGTGCAAGTTAAGGGCGATGTGCGGCTGCTGGAAACGATTAACTCCGACATCGTCGGTCAAAAGGAAGAGAAGCGGAAGACGGTATCTTTGCTTAAATGGGATGTGGCGACGGGCGTATATCGCTACACGATTATTGATCCGATGGAACCGGGCGAATACGCGTTGACGATTAATTTGCCGGACGGAATAAATTATTTTGTTTGGGATTTTGGAGTGGATGCGCCGGCGGCTGGTGCGGCGGTTAAGAAGAAATAGATTCTGTTCAACGCAATTGCAAATTAGGAGGCGGGCGGATCGCGGACCCGCCCCTACGATCCAATTTCCAGCCGAACAAATCCAATTGCTGCTTTATTTTCCGATGAAATCACCGGCGCCTGAAGGCCTCGTTCGCAAATGATGGAAAGCGCGACGGTCGCGGCGACCATGCTCCAGGGAATTATCGGAGAAATCCAGAAGATCGACGGCGCGAGACGCAGAAGCGCCAGCCACGTAAGCGTGCCACCTAATCCCCATGCAAGCGCGATTATTTTCGAGCGAGTGTGCCAAGGTACGTCAAAGGAGCAGAGAGTTTCCATGAAAACGGCGAAGGGAAAACCGACTACGAGATCGATAAAGTAATGTTCGCCGGTGCCCATAGTTGCGGCCACGGTAAAAATCAGAAATAGGAATGCGACGGCGCGAACCCACCAGGAAAGTCCACGCGAATACCACCAGATGAGCAGAACCCACGCCATGTGCAGAGAAGGTATCGCGTTGCGAGGGCCGTCTGCGGCAATCTGCACCAGCGAAAGATTCATTGTTTGCGCGCGTGTGAGCGGGTGGAAAGGGAATTGCCATAGCGAAATTAAGCGCGGCCCGAGTGCGGGGAATAAGTTGTATGTGGCGACGCCGATTGGGCCAGTGGCGACGAGCGCGGTGACCGTTGAAAGCGCTTTGCCTTTTCGCGCGGCAATTTGTTGCGCGCAAATCAGCGCAACTGCGACGGGCAGAGCTTCGTAAAAGAATATTCCTGCGTTTCTGAGAAGGGGCCAACGCGCGAACGCCATTCCCATTTGAAAACTAATTTGCGTTCCCAAACTTCCGTCAAATGAATAGAGGAACAGATCCAAGCTTTTCGGATGCATCCGCTCAGCCCATTTGAGAGTTGAAGACACGCAGGATTCCACCGTCAGCAATAAGATGGCGGCGAAGGTGGCGTATTGGAGAACTTTGCGCTCCGCATCCGAAGCCCAAATCGTGCGGACACAGAGCACCCAGAAGCTACTGAGTCCCGCGAAAGCAAGCCAGAGTATAGGGAAGTAGGGATTATATAGAAGCTGAAACGCCACGGCAGCGTGAAGCAAAGTAAGAATCGCGACGAAAACGGCGTCGTCCCAGCGCGGGCGAACGCTGAACAGCACAAGGATCATGCTTCCCAAAGTGAGCGTGAACATGGGAACCGTGATTCCCAGAACGAAGATTGTTCGATTGCAGGCGGCAAATGCCGCGAGGGATACGACGACAGCCGTGAGAATGATCCGAAGGATTCGATGGCTGGTAGGTAGCATTTGCGGCTGACGTGGTTTTCAAATGCGCCTGAAAAAAGGCGTCGAATTCATTTTCGCGGAACGCGAAAGGCGAGTCACTGGAGATTTGGAATGTGGTTTCTTAGTCGCCAAGAGTACTGAACGCGAGATGAGATTCGGTGTGAGTAGAAACAAAAAGTCCCGGCTGCCATTTGGCAACCGGGACTCTTGTGATTCTGTGAGTTGTTTTTCGCTTTAGCCTTCGGCTATGGCGCCATCCGCATCCTTGCGCAGGAATTCCAGAGCTGCCGCTTCTTCCGGTGAAAGATCCGGAGTGATGGACATATCCTGCGGCATCGGTTCCGGAACTTCCGTGAGTAACTGGATGTTGCGGTACCATTCGAGGCCCGTGCCGGCGGGAATCAAGCGGCCCATGATGACGTTTTCCTTTAGGCCACGGAGATAATCCACTTTTCCGGCCACAGCGGCTTCGGTAAGCACGCGCGTGGTTTCCTGGAAGCTTGCCGCCGAAATGAACGAGTCGGTGGAAAGCGACGCTTTGGTGATTCCGAGGAGCAGCGGGCGTCCGGTTGCGGGACGGCCACCATTCGCGATGACGCGATCATTTTCTTCGCGGAACCGGAATTTATCAACCTGCTCTTCGAGAAGCATGGATGTATCGCCGACGTCTTCCACTTTGACCCAGCGCATCATCTGACGAACAATGGTTTCGATGTGCTTGTCATTAATGTTGACGCCCTGTAGGCGGTAAACCTCCTGAATTGCGTTCACCAAGTAAGCCTGTGTGAAGCGCTCGCCAAGTACGGCCAGCAAGTCGTGCGGGTTCAAAGGCCCGTCAATGAGGGGTTCGCCCGCTTTGACGCGCTCGCCTTCCTGCACTTGAATGTGGACGCCGCGAGGAACGGAATATTCTTTCTGCGTTCTGCCGTCTTCGCTTTCCACATAAATCTTGCGCAGGCCCTTGCTGATTTCTCCGTATTTCACGACGCCATCGATTTCGCTGATGACGGCGGGATCCTTCGGCTTGCGCGTTTCAAAAAGTTCAACGACGCGCGGCAAACCTCCGGTGATGTCCTTGGTCTTCGTGGACTCGCGCGGAATTTTCGCGAGCACGTCGCCGGGCATGACGTCGAAATCCGTCGGTGACCATCAAGTGCGCTCGTGAAGGCATCAGGTACTTCTTGCGAACCTTGCCTGATGAATCGCGAACCATAACGGTCGGCTGATGCTTCTCGTCTTCCGGCGGAAGCATAACGACGTTCTGCGCGAGGCCGGTGACTTCGTCCACCTGCTCTTCAATGGTGATGCCGGGCTGCAAGTCTTTGAACTGAATGGAGCCGCCAACTTCCGTGAGAATCGAGAAAGTGTACGGATCCCATTCGGCCATCTTGTGGCCCATCTGAACGGTTTCGCCTTCTTGTACGAGCAAGCGCGCGCCGTAAGGAACTTCGTGGCGTTCTTTTTCGCGGCCCTTTTCGTCAACGACGAGCACGTGACCGCCGCGGTTCATAACAACCGTGGTGCCGCCGCGTCCGCTGACGTGTTTGATATCCGCGAACTTCGCGAAGCCAGCGCTGCGTGCTTCGAGTTCGGATTGTTCCGCCACGCGGCTTGCAGTTCCGCCGATGTGGAAGGTGCGCATGGTTAGCTGAGTGCCGGGTTCGCCGATGGACTGTGCTCCGATAACGCCCACCGCTTCGCCCATTTCCACCGTGCGTCCGCTGGCAAGGTTGCGGCCGTAACAGCGCGCGCAAACTCCACGGCGGCATTCGCAAGTGAGCACCGAGCGAATCTTGACGCGCATGACGCCGGCCGCTTGAATTGCGCTGGCCAGCTCTTCACTGATTTCCTGATTCACTTCGACGATTACGTTGCCCTCGAAATCTTTAATCTTATCGAGAGAAACGCGGCCAACGACGCGATCGCGCAGAGGTTCAACTTCTTTCTTGCCCTGCTCGAGAATCGGCTCGACGTAAATTCCGTCGCTGGTGCCGCAGTCGATTTCGGAAATGATCACGTCCTGCGCTACGTCAACGAGACGGCGAGTGAGGTAACCGGAGTCGGCGGTCTTCAATGCCGTGTCCGCCAGACCCTTACGAGCGCCGTGGGTTGAAATGAAGTACTGCAACACGGTAAGGCCTTCGCGGAAGTTTGAAGTAATCGGAGTTTCGATAACTTCGCCCGACGGCTTGGCCATCAGTCCGCGCATACCGGAAAGCTGGCGAATTTGCTGTTTCGATCCGCGAGCGCCCGAGTCTGCCATGACGTAAATCGGATTGATGACGCCTTCTTTATCCTGACGTTCCAGCGCCTTAAACATTTCGTCTGCGACGCGTTCGGTAACTTTGCCCCAGATGTCGATGACTTTGTTGTAGCGCTCGCCGTTGGTGATTGCTCCGTCGTGATATTGCTCCTGCACTTTCACGACTTCGCGTTCGGCAGCTTCCACGAGTTTCGACTTGTCGCCGGGGATCAACATGTCGTCAATGCCGATGGAGATGCCGGACTTGGTGGCGTACAAGAAGCCAAGTTCCTTCAGTTCATCGAGCATGAGGACGGTGCGTTCGATACCGTAACGCAGGTAAACGTAGTGCACGAGTTGCTGCACGCCCTTCTTCTTCAGCAAGCCATTGACGAACGGCGTGCCGGAGGGCAAAGAGTCATTGAAAATCGCGCGGCCTACGGTTGTGTTGACGAACTGTTTTTCAAGTTTGATTGGCTCAGTGTGGACAACGTCCTGATCGTCATACGCGGTGCCGAGGTCGATCACTTCACCGGTGTAGCGCAGACGGACAGGGCTGAGAATTTCCACTTCGCCAGCTTCAAGCGCCAGAATGATTTCTTCCACCGAACTGAACGCGCGGCCTTCGCCCTTCGCGCCCGGCTTCGCCTTGGTCAGATAGTAGATGCCCAGAATCATGTCCTGCGTGGGCACTACGAGAGGCAAACCGTTTGCGGGGGAAAGCACGTTGCGCGACGCGAGCATCAGCACCGACGCTTCGATTTGCGCTTCCGGCGAAAGCGGAATGTGAACGGCCATTTGGTCGCCGTCAAAGTCCGCGTTGAACGCCGTGCAAACCAGCGGGTGAATGCGGATGGCTTTTCCTTCGACCAATACCGGCTCGAATGCCTGAATACCGAGACGGTGAAGAGTCGGAGCGCGGTTCAGAAGCACTGGATGTTCGCGAATCACTTCTTCCAGAATGTCCCACACAATCGGATCCTGTTGCTCGACCATTTCCTTCGCTTGCTTGATGGTCGTGCAGTGTCCGCTGGCCTCCAAACGGTGATAGATGAACGGCTTGAAAAGTTCGAGCGCCATCTTCTTCGGCAAACCGCACTGGTGAAGCTTCAGTTCGGGACCGACGACGATGACGGAACGGCCGGAATAGTCTACGCGCTTGCCGAGCAGGTTCTGACGGAAGCGGCCCTGCTTGCCCTTGAGCGTATCGGAAAGCGATTTCAGCGGACGATTGTTCGTGCCGCGCAAAACACGGCCACGGCGTCCGTTATCGAAGAGAGCGTCAACGGCTTCCTGCAACATGCGCTTTTCATTGCGGACGATTACGTCCGGCGCGTGCAATTCCATCAGCTTCTTCAAGCGGTTGTTGCGGTTGATGACGCGGCGATACAAATCGTTCAAGTCAGAAGTAGCGAAGCGTCCGCCATCGAGAGGCACAAGAGGACGAAGTTCCGGAGGAAGAACCGGAATTACGTCGAGGATGAGCCATTCGGGCTTGTTGCCGCTCTTGCGGAAAGCTTCGATGACCTTGAGGCGCTTGGCGAATTTAATTCGCTTCTGCAGGCTCTGGTCATTCTTCATTTTGTCGCGAAGCTCATCGCTGAGCTTTTCGACGTCGACAATTTTCAGGAGTTCTTTGATGGCTTCCGCGCCCATCTTGGCGACGAACTGGCCGGGATATTCCTTGATGAGTTCGCGATACTTTTCTTCGGGAAGCATTTCGCGGACTTTGATGCCCGGCACATCGCCGGCATCCACGACCACGTAGCCTTCAAAGTACAGAATGCGTTCGAGGTCGCGCATGGTGATGTCCAGCAGGTTGCCGATGCGCGAAGGCAATCCTTTGAAGAACCATACGTGCGAACAGGGCGAAGCCAGCTCAATGTGGCCCAAACGTTCACGGCGGACCTTACTGAGCGTGACTTCCACGCCGCACTTATCGCAGATCACTCCGCGATGCTTCATGCGCTTGTATTTGCCGCACAAACATTCCCAGTCCGTTACCGGACCGAAAATCTTTGCGCAGAACAAGCCGTCGCGTTCCGGTTTGAACGTGCGGTAGTTAATGGTTTCCGGCTTGGTTACTTCCCCGTGCGACCAGGAACGGATACGCTCGGGGCTAGCCAGACTGATGCGAATCGAATCGAAATCTGCAATGAGACTGGCACGATCATAAGGGCTGCTACGATACAAGGTTGATTCCTCCTCCCGGATGGCGCTTGGCCCTCCGGGCATCCCCGGTTTCCCGAGGAGCAATAAACCCGATTTTCGCTGCGTGGAACGCCACGCGAATAAACGCGGCGCCCCCTGCGTTAAGATTTAACGAACTATCGAACTTCAACTACAAAACTAAAAAACTATTTAGTCGGCGGCTTCCGGAAGCGCCGTCTTCTGCTGGCGCTTCATCAATTCAACGTCGAGGCAGAGCGACTGAAGCTCGCGCACCAGAACGTTAAATGATTCGGGTACGCCCGGCTCAATGCCCGGCTCGCCCTTGACGATTGCCTCGTAGATTTTCGCGCGTCCGTAAACGTCGTCCGACTTGCAGGTCAACAATTCCTGCAAAATGTGAGCGGCTCCGTAAGCTTCCAAAGCCCAGACTTCCATTTCGCCGAAACGCTGTCCGCCGAATTGCGCCTTGCCGCCCAACGGTTGCTGCGTGATGAGCGAGTATGGCCCGATGGACCGCGCGTGAATCTTGTCGTCGACCAAGTGAGAAAGTTTCAGCATGTAGATGTAGCCGACGGTGACGTTCTGTGCGAACGACTCGCCGGTCATGCCGTCAAACAATTCAATTTTGCCCGCGGAAGGCAATCCGGCTTGTTCGAGCAAGTGCCGGATTTCCACTTCGCGTGCGCCATCAAATACCGGCGTAGCGAATGGAATTCCTTCGCGGAAGCCGTCGGCGAGTTCCAGCATTTCGTCGTCGGACTTGCCGGACATATTTTTCCAGATGCCTGTGTCGCCGAAAACTTCTTTCAGCCACTTGCGCACCTGTTCGGCGCGAACGTCGCGGTCGAGCAAACGGCCGAGCGCGCGTCCGAGTTCCTTCGATGCCCAGCCAAGATGCGTTTCCAAAATTTGTCCGACGTTCATACGGGAAGGAACGCCGAGCGGGTTGAGCACGATCTCCACGGGCGTGCCATCGGGCATGTACGGCATGTCTTCTTCGGGAACGATTCTGGCGATGACGCCCTTGTTGCCGTGGCGGCCTGCCATCTTGTCTCCGACGGAGAGTTTGCGCTTCATGGCGATGTAGCACTTCACGAGCTTGATGACGCCCGGAGGAAGTTCGTCGCCCTTCTTGAGTTTGTCTTTGCGCTCTTCGGTGATCTTGCGCAGCACGTCAATCTGGCGCGAGGTCATCTCCTCAATTTCGTCAATCTTTTCGATGAGGAGAGGATCCTTGTCATTCAATCGCAAGCGCTTCAGATTGCGCGTGGAAATTTTTTCGATAATGTCCCGCGTCAGTTCCGTGCCCTTGGTGAGCAATTTCTTGTTGGTCTTTTCGTCATGCAGGTCGGCGACAAGTTTCTGTTCGCCCAGCAAGTCGGAAAGACGCTTCAAGCGCTCGTCCGTCAGGATGCGGATTTCGTCCGCGAGGTTCTTTTCGAGTTTGAATACCTGCTCGGCTTCGATGGCGCGGTGCCGCTCGTCTTTCTCGGCGCCCTTGCGGCAGAAAATCTTCACGTCCACCACGGTGCCTTCGATACCCGGCGGGCAATAGAGTGAAGCGTCGCGAACGTCTCCGGCTTTTTCACCGAAGATGGCGCGGAGCAATTTTTCTTCCGGCGTAAGAGTGGTTTCACCCTTTGGCGTTACTTTGCCGACCAGAATATCTCCGGGACGAACCGTTGCGCCGATGCGGATGACGCCGCTCTCGTCCAAATTGCGGAGGAATGTTTCGCTGATGTTGGGAATATCGCGAGTAATTTCCTCGGGACCGAGTTTCGTGTCGCGAGCCTCGATTTCGTATTCCTCAATGTGAATTGACGTGTAGTAGTCGTCCTTGACGAGCTTTTCGCTGACAAGGATAGCGTCTTCAAAGTTGTATCCGCGCCATGGTACGAACGCGACGAGCACGTTTCGTCCGAGTGCGAGTTCGCCGCGGTCCGTGCAAGGACCGTCAGCAAGAACTTGCGCTTGCCGTACGCGGTCGCCGACCCGCACCAACGGCTTCTGGTTGATGCAAGTGTTCTGGTTCGAGCGCTTGAACTTTGTGAGCTGGTAGATATCCGCGCCAACTTCGCGGCTGAGTACGCCGGAGTGGTCGGATTCCACGCGAACGATAATGCGCTCGGAGTCGACTTGGTCCACGATGCCTTCGCGGCGGCAGAGAACAACCGCGCCTGAATCGCGAGCGGTAACGCGTTCCATGCCGGTGCCAACGAGAGGAGCATCGCCACGAATGAGTGGAACGGCCTGACGTTGCATGTTGGAACCCATCAATGCGCGGTTCGCGTCGTCGTTTTCCAGGAAAGGAATCAAGCTGGCAGCAACGCTGACCAGCTGCTTCGGCGAAACGTCAATGTAGTCGACTTCGTCGCGATGTTTCAGAACGAAGTTACCGGCCTGGCGGCAGTTCACCAATTCCGCGATGATTTTGCCGTTTGGTTCGAGAGGCACGTTGGCCTGCGCTACGACGTAGCGATCTTCTTCCCATGCGGAAAGATAGAAGCAATGCGCTTCGTAAGTGACGCGCTTGCGCTTCAGTTCGTCGTTGACGCCTTCAACCTTGTCGCGCTCGACGGTATCGCCAACTTTGAATTCGCTATCGCCGGCGTTCAGGATTTGCACGTAGTCCAACACGCGCCCGCCCTTTACCTTGCGGTAGGGCGATTCGATAAATCCGAATTCATTGATGCGCGCGTAGCTGGAAAGCGAGCTGATCAAACCGATGTTCGGACCTTCCGGCGTTTCAATCGGGCAGATACGTCCGTAGTGTGTTGGGTGAACGTCGCGTACTTCAAAGCCCGCGCGCTCGCGTGAAAGTCCGCCTGGACCCAGCGCCGATAGACGCCGCTTGTGGGTAATTTCTGAAAGCGGATTGGTCTGGTCCATGAACTGGCTCAACTGCGAACTGCCGAAGAACTCGCGAATCGCGGCCATAACCGGCTTGGCGTTCACAAGGTCATGCGGCATGGCCGTGGACATTTCCTGATACACGGACATCTTTTCCTTGATGGCGCGCTCCATGCGAACCAGACCGATGCGGAACTGGTTCTCGAGCAATTCGCCAACCGCGCGAACGCGGCGATTGCCAAGGTGATCGATGTCGTCCACTGTGCCGATATTCTTTCGCAGCTTCAGCAAGTAGCGGATGGAAGCGGTGAAGTCCGTCGCGTCCAGCGTGCGAGTTTCCAGCGGAGTTTCGAGTCCGAGCTTGATATTAAATTTCAAGCGGCCAACGCGGCTGAAATCATATTTCCGCGGATCGAAAAACATTCCGTTGAACAATGCGGTTGCTGTTTCGAGCGTCGGAGGATCTCCGGGACGCAGCTTGCGGTAAATTTCAATCAGCGCTTCACGCGGCGAGCGGATGGCGTCCTTATCCAGAGTGCGGCTCAACACGGTGCCGATTTCGTCGCGCTCCGGGAAGAACACGTCCACTTCAGTGATGCCGGCTTCGGCAACGGCGGCGTAAAGTTCCGCCGTCATCGGGCGATTCGCTTCCACCAGAACTTCGCCAGTGGTGCGGTTTACCAGGTCACCGACGGTGTATGCGCCTTCGAGGTCCGCAACGGTAACTGTTGCATGGCCAACCCGCGCTTTGACGAGTTCCTTGTAGAGAGCTTCGGTGATGCGCTTGTGCGCCGCGACGATTACATCATCGCTCTTCGGGTGCTTGATTTCTTTCGAGAGCTTGCGGTCCATCAAGCCTTCGGAAATATTCCAGTGCAATTCGCCGTCACGCAGCGCGATGCGTTCCACTTGATAGAACGTGCGCAGAATTTCTTCGTTGGACTTCATGCCCAGCGCGCGCAGGAAAATCGAGCCGAGGAATTTGCGTTTGCGGTCGATGCGAACGTAAAGCAGGTTCTTGGTGTCGTACTCGAATTCCACCCATGATCCGCGGTAGGGAATAATCTTTCCGAGGAAATAAGTGCGGTTGTTGGCGTTCTCGTAGAACACGCCCGGCGAACGGTGCAACTGGCTGACGATAACGCGCTCGGTGCCATTGATAACGAAAGTTCCGTTATCGGTCATCAAGGGGATATCGCCGAAAAATACTTCCTGTTCTTTAATGTCGCGAATATTTTTCGCGCCAGTGTCAGGATCTTTGTCGTAAATGGTTAGACGGATAGTGACCTTAAGCGGCGCGGAGTAAGTCATGCCGCGTTCCTGGCACTCATTCACGTCATATTTCAATTGCATGCCGACGGGATCGCCGCACTTGTTACAGAAGGTCGGCGTGTTCTTGTTGAACGTGCCGCACTTCGTACAAATCACGTCGCCGGTCTGGTAAGGATTGGTGACAACGGACGCGCCGCAATTACGGCAAGTGGCGCGCAGGTGATGCAGCCCTTTCAGGTTGCCGCACTTGCATTCCCAATTGCCGATGGCGTAGTCCACGAAATCAAGCTGCGAGAGTCCGCGGAAATCCTGAATCGGAAACACAGAGCTGAAGACGGACTGGAGGCCTGCGTCTTCGCGCTCGCTCGGCAGCAAATCCATCTGCAGAAAACGCTGATAGGAATTGCGCTGAACTTCGATCAGGTTCGGGATATCAATCGAGCTCTGGATTTTAGAAAAATCTAACCGCTGACGTTCACGATGGTGATGATTGCTAGTCTGCATTCTTTTTTACCTCATGCCCATGCGGGTGTGCGAGACGCCAAAACGGCAGGGCGAGCAAGGGCGCTCTCCCTGCCCAGTGACAAAACAGCTTGCCGTCCCGGCAGGACTCGTCGTTATGAAGGTTCCAGTGATGCGGCTTGGAAAACGCGTAATACAAATCCTTCCGCTGCGGCGCTGCCGCACGCCGCTGAAGAGAGCCCGTCCTGAAACCGGAGACCGGTTACTTGATTTCGACTTTGGCGCCGGCTTCTTCGAACTTCTTCTTGATCGAAGCCGCCTCGTCCTTGTTCACGCCTTCTTTGACCGGCTTGGGGGCGCCGTCCACCAGATCCTTGGCTTCTTTCAAGCCCAGGCTGGTAACTTCGCGGACCACTTTAATCACGTTGATCTTGTTGCCACCGACTTCGGTGAGCACAACGGAGAATTCCGTCTTCTCCTCAGCTGCTGCACCGCCGCCCGCTGCCGCGCCGCCGGCTGCTGCTGCCGGAGCCGCTGCTGCCGCTGAAACGCCGAAGGTCTCTTCCATCTTCTTGACCAAATCGGACGCTTCCAGCAGGGTGAGACCTTTGATTTCTTCCAGAATTGCTTCTACCTTGTTCGCCATTTCCTTTATCCTCTCCTTCAAAAAAATTCAAAACCGGGTTATTGAGATACGGGAGCAGTTTCTTCAGACCCGCCCGCCCCAAACTTGTTGGCCTTGGCCGCCTCGCTGACTACCACAGCCATATTCCGCGCTACCGCGGAGACGACTGTTGCGACGCGCTGCGCAGGCGCATTCAGCAGGAACATAATCTTGCTGATGAGCTCTTCCTTCGAGGGAAGAAGCGCAAGCTGCTGGATTTCCGCGATCGAAATAACGCGGCCGTCCACCATGCCAGACTTAAACTTGAATAGCGGGACGTCTTTCGCATAGGTGGTCAGCGCTTTTGCCAGCGCGACAGGATCTGCGGTCGTGTATGCGATTGAGTTGGGTCCAGCCAAATCTTTCAAAAGTGCTTCGTGGGGCGTGCCTGCGCCGGCGCGTTCCGCCAGCGAATTCTTCACCACGCGATAATGTCCACCGGCGGCCTGAACAGAGCGCCGCAGTTTAGTATCTTCCTCGACCGTGGTGCCCTGAAACGTCGTCAGGATGATGGTCGAAACATTTGCGAGATCTGTTTTCAGAATCTCGAGATCTTTTTCTTTGTCGCTGCGCTTTTTCATTACAAATCTCCGCTAATCTCCGGTTGGCTTACGCTGCCACTGCTGTGGCGGAATCCACTTCGCTTTCGTTAATCAAAATGCCGGGGCCCATCGTTGAAGTGAGTGTTACCTTCTTCACATACTTGCCCTTGGCGACCGCGGGCTTGGCTTTCACAACCGCGCCGAGAAGTGCTTGCGCGTTTTCAGCCAGCTTCTTCGCGTCAAAACTAATCTTTCCAACCGCAGCGTGAACGATGCCCGCTTTATCAACGCGGAATTCCACTTTACCGGCTTTGATTTCGCGGACTGCTTTCGCGATATCGAATGTGACCGTGCCCGTCTTCGGGTTCGGCATCAGACCGCGAGGGCCAAGAACTTTTCCGAGGCGTCCGGCGGACTTCATCATATCCGGCGTCGCGATCACGGCGTCGTAATCCGTCCAGCCTTCTTGAATTTTCTGCACGAGTTCTTCGCCGCCGCAGAAATCAGCGCCTGCTTCTTCGGCTTCGCGAACTTTTTCGCCAGTCGCGATTACGATCACGCGCTTGGACTTGCCCAAGCCGTGTGGCAGAACAACGGTGCCGCGAACCATCTGGTCGGAATGCTTGGGGTCGACTCCCAGATTCAGTACGAGGTCCACCGATTCGTCAAACTTCACGAAGTGCGCCTTCTTCAGCGCTTCGGCGGCTTCCACCAACATGTAGGGACGCGCTTCAATATGCTTGCGCGCGTTTACGATTTTCTTTCCAGGTTTCGAGCTCATGCTTAGTCCACCACTTCCAGGCCCATATTTCGCGCTGTACCGGTCACAGTGCGTATGGCCGCTTCCATACTGGTTGTATTCAGGTCAGGCAATTTCGTGCGTGCAATGTCCTGCACTTGTTTCTTGGTAACTTTGCCGACTTTGTTGCGATTCGGCTCGGCGGAACCTTTTACGATATTGGCCGCGCGCTTCAGTAACTCAGAAGCCGGCGGAGTCTTGGTAATAAAAGTAAATGTGCGGTCGCTGTAAACCGTGATGACCACCGGGGTAACCATTCCCTCGGGGTCTTTCGCGGTGCGCGCGTTGAACTGCTTGCAGAAGTCCATGATGTTCACGCCCTGCGGACCGAGCGCCGTTCCCAATTGCTGGGAAGGCGCGGCCTTCGCGGCCGGAACCTGGAGCTTCAACATTGCTTGTACTTTCTTGGCCATCTTCTCTGTCCCCTGCTAACCGATTCCCAATGCAAAAAATAATTGCGAAAGAAATCTTTAAACGATCTTTTCAACCTGCATAAAATCCAATTCAACGGGCGTGGAGCGTCCGAAGATGCTTACTGAGATCTTCAGCGTGCTGCGATCGGAATTCACTTCTTCCACGACGCCTGTAAAATTCGCGAAAGGTCCGTCCACGATGCGCACTTGCTCGTTACGCTCAAATTTAAGCTTCGGCTTCGGCCGCTCGGTCGGGCTGGCGGCGCGATGCAAAATGTCCTGCACTTCCTGATCGCTCAACGGGGTCGGTGTTTGTCCGGAGCCGACGAAACCTGTTACGCGCGGAGTGTTCCGCACAACGTGCCAGGTGTAATCGTCCATTTCCATTTCAACCAGCACGTAACCGGGATAAAACATCCGTGTGGCCGTAACTTTTTTTCCGCCGCGGACTTCAACTACATCCTCGGTAGGAATCAGCACCTGACCAATTTTGTCGGTCAAGCCGAACGCAGCGACGCGCCCTTCCAAACTTTCCTTTACCTTCCGCTCGAAGCCGGAATAGGTATGGATGATGTACCACTGCTTGGCCATACGGTCGCCTTCGCCTCGCGCTGGTGCTGTTGTCTGGTCGTCTAACACTTAATTCCCACTCGGATAATTCCGGCAGATCTGTTGTGCGAAAACTTTAGTGCGTGAACGTCTTCAAGACCAATGAAACTGCGCGTTCTGAGCCTTTGTCTACGAGCCACAGAAACACCGCAAAAAGAATTGTCGTCATGATGACGACCAGCGTTGTGTTCGATACTTCGCTGCGCGAAGGCCAAACGACCAGCTTCATTTCCGCGCGCACATCCTGAAAGAACTTCTGCAAGCGCGTCGGATAACCCATCAAATCTTCGAGCCACTCCGGCCGCTGTTTCGCGGGCTTGTCAGAGCGCTCCGGTAGTTCTGAATTCGTTTTCACTTTTTGATCCGTGATGGACATTCCCGCCTCATCATTGCTGATACCGAACTTTTTCTGCTGCCTGCTACGTTCCCGCGAGGTTGGTCACTCGCCACACAACTCCAACTCGCCACTCACAACCAAAATGGCAGGGGAGGAGGGATTCGAACCCCCACAGCCGGTTTTGGAGACCGGAGGTCTACCATTGAACCTACTCCCCTTCAACAATGGCCAAAACCGCCGACCGCACGTTACTGCTTATTTCACTTCCTTGTGCGGCGTGTGCTTACGGCAATCCTTGCAAAACTTACTCGTCTCGAGCCGGTCGGTGTGCTTCTTCCGGTTCTTCGTAGTCGTGTAGTTTCGGTTCTTGCAGTCGTTGCACTGTAACGTAATAATTTCTCGCATATGTTTTGCTCACTATCCTGAAATCGTTTGCCGCAGCTTGCGATCGTTACTTGGTCAATCGTTACTCGATGATCTCAGCAACTGCGCCAGCTCCAACGGTGTGGCCGCCTTCGCGAATGGCGAAGCGCAACCCCTTCTCCAAAGCCACAGGCGTGATCAAACTTACTTCCACGCTTACGTTATCTCCCGGCATCACCATCTCAACTCCTGCCGGCAACTTCATATCGCCTGTCACGTCCGTGGTGCGGAAATAAAACTGTGGACGGTATCCGGTGAAGAACGGCGTGTGTCGGCCGCCTTCTTCCTTCTTCAAAATGTATGCTTCCGCTTTGAACTTCGTGTGCGGAGTGATCGAGCCGGGCTTGGCAACAACCTGTCCGCGCTCCACTTCTTCTTTTTCCGTCCCGCGCAACAGAAGTCCGACGTTGTCGCCTGCCATGCCTTCATCCAGCAACTTGCGGAACATTTCGATTCCCGTCACAACACGCTTCACTGTCGGACGGAATCCTACGATTTCCATTTCTTCGCCGACCTTCAGTTTGCCGCGCTCCACGCGTCCCGTAACTACCGTGCCGCGGCCAGAGATCGAGAAAATATCTTCAATCGGCATCGCGAATGGCTTATCGATGTCGCGAACCGGCGTGGGAATGTATTCATCAACCTTCGCCATCAGCTGATCGATGGTCGCTTCCCATTTCGCTTCGCCGTTCAATGCGCCCAAAGCTGAGCCGCGTACAACTGGAATTTCGTCGCCCGGGAATCCGTAGCTCTTCAGCAGTTCGCGGACTTCCAGTTCAACCAGTTCCAACAGTTCCGGATCTTCGACCGAGTCGCACTTGTTCAAGAAAACTGTGATGAAAGGCACGCCAACCTGACGAGCCAGCAAAATGTGTTCGCGTGTTTGCGGCATCGGACCGTCCGTTGCCGCCACCACCAGAATCGCGCCGTCCATCTGCGCGGCGCCAGTGATCATGTTCTTCACGTAGTCAGCGTGGCCGGGGCAATCGATGTGCGCATAGTGACGGTTCGGCGTTTCGTATTCCACGTGCGCAACCGCAATCGTAATACCGCGCTCGCGCTCTTCCGGCGCGTTATCAATCGAATCAAACGCGCGGAACATGACCTTCGGGTTGTGCTTCGACAACACCTTCGTGATCGCAGCCGTCAGCGTTGTTTTTCCATGGTCAATGTGACCGATGGTCCCGATGTTTACGTGCGGCTTACTTCGTTCAAACTTTTCCTTCGCCATCGCCGTTTTCCCCTTACGCGAACCCTTTGTCAGTCGGTCCGCTATGACCGGGCTACTACATTTAATTTCTGGAGCGGGGGACCGGATTTGAACCGGCAACCATCGCCTTGGAAGAGCGAGACTCTACCGTTGAGTTACCCCCGCCCGCGGTTCAAACTCAAAATCACTTGCTAATCACCTTCCGGAACTTCCCCCTCAAAATTCGTGGAGCCTGGGACCGGGATTGAACCGGTGGCCTCGTCCTTACCAAGGACGCGCTCTACCATCTGAGCTACCCAGGCCCGGAAATGTCTCTGACCCCAGACAACTCGACACGCGCGCTGCGCGCACGCCGAAGACAGATTTGGATCTCGCGTCGCCTAATTTAGTGCCAGCACAGCTAAGCGAAAACTGGTGGACGGGGTAGGATTCGAACCTACGTAGCCCGCAAGGAGCGGCAGATTTACAGTCTGCTGGTTTTAGCCACTCACCCACCCGTCCGCCGCTCGGGGAAAATTGCAAAAGAAGAAAAGACACGAATCTCTTTTTCTTGCACTCTGTAAAAATGCAATTGTAGAGACACCCGCCCGTTCACATTTTCCGCGTAGAAACTGGACTCGCACACACACGGGGAACACTTTCCCCTGACGATAGCTAAACAAAAAAATCAGCTGGCGGAGGGACTTGAACCCCCGACCCTCTGATTACAAATCAGATGCTCTACCAACTGAGCTACGCCAGCATGGCGCAAACCTGAGAAGAATAACAAACCCGGCCTCTGAATTGCAAGGGGGTAAAAAAGAAACTAAGCACGTCGCGTGCCAGCTGGTTATGTCTGTTTTTCCGGGTGCCCATACAGCATACCACCCCCGTCAAGCTCACGCACCGCCGACGCGAAATCGGCGTGGAAATCGGCCCAAAATGCGAGAAGATGGGAATGTAAAACCATGAAAAAACCAGCGATCATTATTCTATGTATTGCCGTCGTGCTGCTCGCCGTCGCGGGCTATTATTTCTTGCACTCCGGACGCCCCGCTAGCAATTCGATGCAGGGACCTGCACCGACGATTCTTTCACTGCTTCCGCCGCAGGCGCCATACGTTATTTATGTAGATGTGGAAACGCTTCGGAGCTCCGCGTTTCTAAATCGATTAGTGGCACTCGTTCCCGCGCCGAACGAAGATCCCGATTATTTAGAATTTGTCCGCGCAACCGGATTCGATTACACACGCGATTTAGACCGCGTGGCAATCTCAATTATTCCCACCACGCCGGACCCAACAATTATCGCAATTGCGGAAGGCCGCTTCGATCAACAGAAAATCACCGCGTATCACGATAGTTTGACCGGCGATAAAACCTCAATACGCTTTCTTTCGCCAAATCGAATTGAACTCGTGAATCGATTGGACTGGAATCCACCGCCCGCGGCCGCATCCGATCCTTCGGCAGTGGAAATGAAAGACCGAATTAATCATGTCGCCGCTTCACCGCTCTTTGTCGTGGTGCGTATGGATGCAGTTCCGAAGGACGCGAAGATTGGAACATTTCGGATTGACGCAATTACCAGCTCAATGCAGGGCGTGAAATGGCTGACGCTGGCCGCCGCTCCGCAAGGGCCGGATTTGCGCGCCGTACTGGAAGGCGAATGCGAATCGTCAATGCAAGCTACTCAGATGAATCTAGCGCTCGGCGGATTGCGATTTATGGCGCGCGGATTCCTATCGGATCCAATTACACGCAAACAATTTACACCGCAGGGCGCGGAGGCGCTCGGAAAGCTTGTGAAGCAGGCGGATATTTCAGCCACCGGAAAACGAGTGCAACTTGGTGTGTCGCTTACGCCGGGAATTCTGGATGGTCTTGCCGCGCCGCCCCAAGCGCCGAAGCCTGCCAGTCCGGCGAAGGCGCCAGCAGCCACGCCAAAACCAGCGCACTGAAGTCTGCGCTACATTTAATGACTAGCCGAATTGAAAGTGAGAATTAATCGCCGAAGGAATTAAATCGCAGATAGCGGAACGGATTAATCGGCGCGCCGTTCAAGCGAATTTCGTAATGCACGTGCGGACCGGTGGAATGTCCGCTGGTTCCCGTGTATCCAATAATGTCCCCACGGTGGACTTCCTGACCTGCCGTAACGTTGAAACCGGAAAGATGCCCGTACCAAGTCGTCGTGCCGAAGCCGTGGTCAATTACAATCAGACGTCCGTAGCCTGCGCGCGTGTCGGCCGCAACTACAACTCCATCTGCCGTAACGTGGATCGAAGTTCCATAAGGCGCGGAAATGTCTATGCCGCGGTGAAATTCACCTTCACCACTGAACGGATCCAACCGGTCGCCGAAGCTGGCAGTAATTTGTCCGGTAACTGGCCAAAGCGAAGGCGTGAACGTCGCGTCGCCCAAACCGGGTTGACGCGGAAGCAAGTGCAGTCCCTCTTGAGAAAGCTGCAAAGACGTCGCGCTCTTTTGCAGGAAATTAAACTGGTCAACCGAATGGCCGAATTCAGCCTGCGGCGTATCCGAAACTTTCGTGATTCCAAACGGAGTGTCGCGCAATTGCATGAATCCGTAACTCATCGCTACTTCGGTGGCAAGGGACTGGAGAGAATCGAGGCGTTGATTGGTATCTTTGACAGTGGTCTGAAGTTGGCTGAATTGCTGTTTCAGGGAATCGCGTTCGCTTCGAATCGTATTATAGCTGTCAGCCTTCCAGAGCATTCTGGAATAGGAGCCTACACCCGCGATCACCGTGATGCCGCCAACCACGGCCAGCACCGCCAGCATGTGCAGGATATATATTGGGACCCGGAGCTTGAGGATGCGGCTCTGGTCGTTTGAAGCAACAAAGAATGTGTAAAACCGAGTTTTCATTCGCCTCAGTTCGTGGAACTGTTATTTTTACTGTTGACGAGGCGCTGGGAGCCTCAGAATTGCTTTCGGTCTTGGTACTGAAATGCCCTGAGCCCTTTTTCCAACCCAACATCAGCTTGAACCGAGAGTCTTGGTCCGCAACCACAGCCAGTGTAGGTTCCCGGCTCCGGGCAAGTCAACCCTTAATTTGACGTTCCCTATTCGGGAAGGTCTTGCAGTCCACCCAGCTTTGTCCGAAACATAGTATGTGTCAGGATGGGTCTGCGCGCCATTTGTACCGAAGTACAGATGAATGCCAGCCGTACAGGCTGTACTTTGGCACTCCCGCTGCGGGATAGATTGAGGCTATGCGAAGCGAATCGCAGATCATCGAACGGATTTCGCGCGGGCTGGCTAACCGTGGAGCTTCTAAATACAAGCTCGACGCCCTTCGTCTGGGAATTGGCGATGACGCTGCGGTTTTGCGCGGAAGCTTCTTGGCGCGTGGTGGCAGTAACGCGAATGACCTGGTTTTGAGCTGCGACGCGTTTCTCGAGAACGTCCATTTCATCGCAGAGGTGCACTCTCCAGATGCCATCGGATACAAAGCGCTCGCGCGGGCCACAAGCGATCTTGCTGCGATGGGAGCTGCGCCGCGGTTCTTCATGCTGAGTCTTGCGTTGCCTGCGAGCCGGACCAGCGCATGGCTCGATGGCTTTATTAAGGGTATGGCGCGAGCCGCGCGCGAATTTGGCATGGCGCTTATTGGAGGCGACACCTCTCAGTACCCGACTGTAATAATGAGCGTGACTGTTGGCGGCGATATGGCCAGCGGACGCGCACTGACGCGATCCGGAGCCCGACCGGGCGACGGAATCTACGTGAGCGGAACGCTCGGAGCGGCACAACTTGGGCTTCAGTTGATCTTGCGCGGCGAGTATCGGGACCGGCGTTGGAAGCAGTTGCTCGAGCAGCACTTGCGTCCGAAAATTCAGCTTAAATTGGGGAACTGGCTTTCCGGTGAGCGGCGCGGAAGGCCAATCGCGTCGGCCGCGATAGATACGTCCGATGGCCTTAGCACGGATTTGGGGCACATTTGCCAATCGAGCGGCGTGAGCGCACGAATTTATGCCGCAGAGATTCCAGTTGTAGATGTTCCATCGCCGTTGCTGCGAATGGGATTGGATCCGCTACAGCTGGCGCTACACGGTGGCGAGGACTATCAATTATTGTTCACGGTTCCGGCGACGGAAGTATCGCGAATCGGCAGCGCTTATCGTGGAGTGCCAATAACACGCATCGGTGAAATTGTTGCGGCTAAGAAAAGCGGAAAGCAGAAACGCGGCTCGGGTTCATCAGTCCACCTGGTAGATGCCGCGGGTATATCGACTCCGCTGATTCCGCGCGGTTGGGATTCGTTCCGGATATCCTCTCGCAATTGAGAATTCCTAATCGTGTCTCAGCGCGATGAGCGGGTCGACGCGCGTCGCTTGCCGCGCCGGCAAGTAGCAAGCGAGGGCTGCGACGCTCAGCAATATTACGCACACCACCACGAACGTAGCCGGATCCGCCGGGCGCACATCGTAAAGGAAGCTGCTCATCATCCGAGTAACGCCTAGCGCCACGGCGACGCCGATCGCAATGCCGAGTCCCGCGAGACGCGCTCCCTGCCCGAGAATCATTCCGAAAATATTGAGACGGGTTGCTCCGAGCGCCACTCGCACGCCAATTTCACGCGTGCGTTGCGCCACTGAATATGAAATCACTCCGTAAATTCCAATGCACGCAAGTACGAGCGCGAACACGCCAAACGCCGTCAGCAGAAGCATCGAGAATCGCGGTCGGGCGACGGAGTCATCAACTAGCGATGCAAGCGGCCTGACGTTGGTGATGGGCAAGTCAGCATCCACGGCGTGAATTGCGTTTCGTGCGGACGTGACAACCGATGCGCCGTCGAGGTGTGACCGCAGTACGACGTCCATCGTCAAGAGTGACGGCCAAACTTTTTGCGTGTAGGGAACGTACATTTCCGGGCCGGGATCTTCGCGTAATGAAAGATGCTTTACGTTTGCGACGACTCCGACGATCGTCCCCAAAGGATACAGCGGACTTCCCGGTCCGACCTGCTTTCCGATCGTATCCTGGCCCGGCCAGAATTTCTTTGCCATCGCTTCATTGATCACGATCACCGGCATCGAGGTGGCCGTATCACTTTCCGTGAATTCTCTACCACGCAATATTGGCGCGCCAACCGTGGCGAAAAATCCGGGCGACGCGATTGTGTAGTTCGCGTACCGCCGGATTCCACTTTGCGGTGGCGTCCAATCGGGAATGCGAATTCCTGTGCTTTCTGTGGCTCCGCCAATCGGCAAAGTTTCTACAATTGCAGCGGATTCGATTCCCGGTTGCGATTGCAGACTGCGAAGCACACGTTGATAAAGCGCGGCGATGTGTTGCTGGTCGGGATATTTTAATTCAGGCAGGGATAACTCAAATGTGAGCACCTGATCGGCGCGAAAACCGGCGTCAACCGAGAGCAGATGGAAAAAACTTTGCGCAACAAGGCCCGCCACGATTACCAGAACGAATGCGAGAGCTACTTCGCAAACGAGAAGTGTCTTGCGAACTCGGGAACTGACACCGTCGCCCGAAAGTTTTTGTCCGCCCTCATTCAGCGATTCGGCCAGGTTGATCTGAGACATTCCGATTGCTGGCGCGAGCCCAAATAAAATTCCAGTCAGAATCGAACATGCAGTAGCGAATGCCAGCACGCGAAAATCAATAGTCACTTCCTGAAGACGCGGAAGATTCGCAGGGCCGAAGGCTTTTACGAAATGAATTGCCGCATTTGCGAACGCCACTCCCACAGCGCCGCCGATCACAGACGGGAGCAAACTTTCCGTCAGTAGTTGCCGCGCAATGCGAATGCGGCCGGCGCCCAGCGCGGCGCGCAACGTGAATTCTCGATTGCGTGCAAGTGAGCGGGCAAGAACCAGGCTGGCGATGTTCGAGCAGGCAATTAATAGGACAATTCCGACCGCTGAGAATATGAGAAGCAACGGACGGCGCGTGTCTCCGGTTGCCTGCTTCGCCAAAGGTGTAACCCGCGAATCAAACCAACCCATCGCCTGCTTCGCGCCATAGAAGTTTTCAAGACGCTTCGTCATTAGGTTCATTTCCGCTTGGGCTTGAGAGATTGAAACTCCGTCTGCCATGCGGGCGACGATCGCGAGTTCGGAAGATTCGCTCGGAATGGGCGGCCCCGTCGGCAATGCAAGCGGAACCCACAATTTAACGTCGCGCTCAAAAGTAAAACCGTCCGGCATTTCTTCGGCATGAGGAAAACTAAAACTTGCGGGCATCACACCAATGATTGTGTAGGCCGAAGCGTTCAGTTCCACAGTTCGTCCGACAATCGCCGGATCACCGCCGAATTGTTCACGCCAAAGCGAATCGCTCAGCATCACGACGTGCTCGTGACCTGTTGTGTCTTCTTCTGAACTGAAGGGCCGGCCAAGTGCCGGCTGCACGCCCAGCGCCGGAAAAAATCCTGCCGAGGCGCGAAGTCCATTGATTCGGACCGGTTCGCCGGCGCCGGTCAGATTGAACGAATCGCTCTTGAATGCGCCCAGAAATTGGAACGCTTTTGATTCTTTGGAAAGCACCAGAAATTCCGACCGTCCCCAAGGAATTTCGTCGTAGCCCAGTTGCATTCCACGCGGTGCCAGTCGCCATGGAAAAACTATTTGCCCAGATGCTGGGTACGGGAGCGGTTTCAAAAGCACCGTGTTAATGATGCTGAATACTGCGGTGCTTGCGCCGATTCCCAGCGCGAGTGTCAGCACGATTACGATTGTGATTCCGGGCTTTCTTCGCAGGGTTCTTGCGGCGTAGCGCAAGTCTTGCATCAATGTATCCAGCAAATACACGCCGCGCGCTTCGCGGCATTCTTCATTCACTTTCTCGAAACCGCCGAATAACAATCGCGCGCGCCGCTGTGCTGCTTCCCGCGAAAGTCCAAGCTTCATGTGTTTTTCTGTTTCGCATTCGACGTGAGCGTGGAGTTCGTCCGAAAGTTCGGATTCAACTCTGTTCCGCCGGAACAATGACCTCAGCCGAAAAAGAATATCGCTGAACATGCCGGACTCCTTAAGCACTTTCCAGGATGTGTGCCACCGCGGCTGTCAGTTTTCGCCACGCAGTTTTTTCGACATCTAACTGTTTGCGGCCGCCGCGCGTCAGTTCGTAATATTTCGCGCGCCGATTGTTATCGGAAGTCCCCCAACGTGCCTTGATCCATCCCCGGCGCTCAAGTCTGTGCAGTGCCGGATAGAGTGAGCCCTGCTGAATCTGAAGGGCATCCTTGGAAATCTGTTGCACGCGCTCAGAAATCGCCCAGCCGTGCTGAGGTTCTAGTGCCAGCGTTTTCAGAATGAGAAGATCCAGAGTTCCCTGCGGTAAATCAATTCGCGCGGCGCTCATCCATTCCCCTTTGGCTTCTACAGGGGAATATACTTGAACTTGTGTCGAAGTGCAAGGGGAGCGCATTGGTTTTGTGAAAAGCGGTTAGCGATGGCCAGCTGGCGGTGGCGGCGGAGTGCCCGACGAGTGCTTAATCACGGGCGGCACTGGCGGAACTTTCGGCGCAGCTTTCGGGTCAGCTTTGGGATCTACGGGCTTAGTTGCGGCGGGCGGATCGGTGGCGCCAGTACTCGCAGGAGGAAGCCCCTGTTCGGTTGGCTCAGTCGGCGCGAGATCGACTGTGTCCACTGTTACAGGATGCGAGCCGGCCTGGCTATCAAGCGAGTTCACATTCTGAAATTCCTGCACGGGAGTTCCAGCGGTTGCTCCCTGCATAAATTCCAGCCATACGGGAAGCGCGGCGAGCGCGCCAGTTTCTTTTTTGCCGAGCGAAATTCCCTTATCGTCGTTGCCGATCCACACGCCCGCCGTAAGTGACGGCGTGAATCCGATGTACCACGCGTCAGTAAAATCATTTGTTGTGCCGGTTTTTCCGGCGCTGGGACGGCCCAGCGTTCGCGCGCGAACTCCAGTTCCGTGCTGCACCACGTCTTCAAGCATTGAAGTCATCGTGCGCGCAACTTCCGGCGAAATCACGTCCTGCACATTCGGCCGCGCTTCCTCCAGCAATACGCCATCGTATGAAGTTACGCGGCGTACCAGATGCGGCTCAATGCGAATGCCGTCATTCGGAAAAACTGTGAACGCGGAAGTGTGCTCGATCAAACGCATATCCGCTGCGCCAAGCGCGAGCGGCAAGTATGGCGGCAACGATGATGTGATTCCGAAACGCTTCGCCATATCCACAACTTTTTCGATGCCGATTTTTTCCGTAACTTTCACGGCGGGAACGTTTCGTGAGCCGTCCATCGCGCGGCGCAGAGTGATCACGCCCTCGAAATGTCCGTCATAATTTTGCGGAGAATAATCCTGGCCGCCGCTTACGACTGTATACGGCGCGTCAAGAATTGTGTCGAATGGCCCGAAGCCTGATTCCATCGCCGCGGAATAAACATAAATTTTGAAAGAGCTGCCGACCTGCCGATATGCTTGCGTGGCGCGATTGAATTTCGATTCATCAAAACTGTAGCCGCCAATTAGCGCCTTCACTTCGCCGGAAGCGTTATCGATGGCCACCAGCGCCGCTTGTGGAATCACGTGCTGCTCCACATCCACTTTGAGCGTGCTGCCCGAAATTTCTTTGATGTGAAATTCGCCCACATCTCCGGGATGAAATAATTGTCCGGGCGATTTGCGTCCTGTCCACGCGAAATCCGGCGCGCCGACTACCGCGCGATATTGCCCAATCTTCACAATTGCGGCAGTTGCGTCGACCGCCGTCACCAAACCGGATACGTAATCTCCCTTTTCAATCGTGTGATGCCAATCATCATCGTCAAAACTGGTGAGCGTGCCGAGGTGATCCTCAAAAACATTTTTCAAATGCCCGCGCCAACCGTGGCGGCGATCGTAAACGTGTAGTCCGTCGCGTACGGCCTGATTCGCAGCGCGCTGCATTTTTATATTCAGCGTGGTGTAAACGCGCAGACCGCGCTCGTGCACTGCTTCCGTACCGTAAGTGCTTTCCAGATATTTGCGAATTTCTTCAAAGAAATATGGCGCCAAATCATTTCGCGGATATTGAAGATGCAGCGTCAGCGGAGTTTGCGTGGCCTGTCGCGCCTGATCCTCGGTGATTTTTCCTTCGCGCGCCATCAACTCAATCACCGTATTTCGCCGCGCCAGCGCTTTTGCAGCGTGCAGCACCGGCGAATAAACCGGACCCGGAATAATTCCCGCAAGTGTGGCGGCCTCGGGCAGCGTCAGTTGGCCAACCGGCTTGCCGAAATAAAATTCCGAAGCCGCTTCCATTCCGTACTCGCCGTGACCGAGATAAATTTGATTGCAGTACATCGCGAAGATTTGTTGCTTCGTATAGCGGCGTTCAATTTGAATCGCAAGCAGCGCTTCTTCCACTTTGCGATGGAAACTTCGATCGGAGCGATCTAGGAAAAGCGTGCCCGCCAGCTGCTGTGTCAGCGTGCTGGCCCCTTCGGCAAGTTTGCGGCGCACAATATCGCGCCACGCGGCCTGCGCAACGCGCGGCAAGTCCACGCCCCAGTGATCAAAAAAATGTTGGTCTTCGGCGGAGATGATCGCATCGCGAAGTACAGGTGGAATCTGCGTGTAGTTCAGCAGTATGCGGCGCTGCAGAGCAAAACTTCCCACAGGCGTGCCGTCGTCGGCGTACAGTTCAGTGACGACGTTCGGATGATAATCCTCAAGCGCACGCACCGCCGGCAGATCGCTCGAGTACACAAATAAAAGTCCCGCAGCGGAGCCGAGAATGATCGCGCAAAAAAGCAGCAGCGCAAATGCCAGACGACCGATAATGGTGCGCCCACGAATCCGAAGTTTCGGTACAGGAAGTTTCATCAGTTCACTGAAGTACTGAAATTTTCGTTCCCGTCAAATTGTAACGCAACCAAGATGCATTCGCGCGAAGTGAACGCACGAATCTTGCGTTGATTGAGATGCACGGAAACGGCCAATTGCTCACCGCAGCGTGAAATACATACCCCGGTGCGCTAGAAGACACTGATATGGAACGACTTACAGCGTTTGCATCGAGATAAAGCATCAATCGCCGCGTCACTAGCCGGGTTGAACATTTGTGGGAATTCAGGAACAGACTGTGGCGGCGCGCCCGCGAATTACTTTTTCGGTTTGGCGGCGGCCGGAGCTGCGTCGAAGGAATCTACCACCCACTTACCTTCCTGACGCGAAACGTGATACACGCCGGAAGCTTCATCACAAATGTCACCGCACTCGAAGCCGCCATCCACATCCGCTTTCGTGTCGGAAATCCATTTGATTTGTCCCTGATTAAAAAGCGCGCCCTGTTTGTAATCATTGCGATTTTGAATCAGCTTCATGGGCCGCTTCAATCTTTCGGATTCGGAAACGGATAGCACAGGAGGCTGTGCACCGTGGAACCGCTCAAGCATCGCGGACGAAGGATTTTTTCCGTTCACGGAAATAAAATGATACGCAACGAGCAGATCAAAGTTTTTGAATTGATAACGGAAAACGGTTTCGCGAATACTGTCTTCCTGGTCAGCGCGTGAAGGTTCGTTCGTGCTCTTCTGCAACGCAGGCGCAGCTACGAATGCGGCCATCAAAATGGAAATCAGCAGTGTTTTCATAGTGAACGCCATTCTAGTTTAATTTTCAATTCGGCCGAAAAGAAAATTCCGAAAATTTACACCTTGCGGCGGCGCATCATAAATGCCCCAACCGTTACGGCCAGGGCCAATGCCAGCATTGCACCCTCAAGCGTGAATCGTAGCGGTCCCAACTTTTCTCCAAATCCGAAGCAGCCGCAATCGATCGAAAGATTTTTTACGTAAGCGCGCATCATCGCCGCAGAGAACACAATGAATATTCCCGATGCGGCAGCAGCCGTCCAACGAAGAGCGATGCCGGAAACGATCAAAATGCCGATCAGCAATTCCACCCACGGCAAACTGCGCGCAAGAATCGGCACCACTGATTCCGGAAGAATTTGATAGGAATTAATCGAGAACGCAAACAACATCCACGGCTCGCGCAGCTTGGCATATCCCGCGTAGATAAAAATGCCGCCTAAAATCAGCCTTCCCACAAGCAGCAACCATCGCGGCCAGCCGGCGCGCGCACCTGTCGCTTGAATTGAAGAAACTGTTCCCATTTATTGAGTCAGAAGGAAATCGATGTATTGCTTCAACAGATTATACGTCGCGCCTTGCGCTGGCAGCGCAACTGTTTTGCCTTTGTGAGTAATAAAAATAGAGGGCGTTCCCGTCAGCCCCTTCGCTTGCGCCAAATCTTCGTCGTGCTTGATTGACGCGGTTACTTCTGGACTATCCAGCAACGCGCGCACGCGCTTCATTTCCACCGGCGTCAGCACGGTATCCAGCGCGTCATCAATTTTTCCCGTCGCGCCCCAGGCATCTTGCTTGGTGTAAAGCGCGGTTTCCACTTCGCGGAATTTTCCAATTTCAGCGGCGGCATTCGCCCACTTCGCGGCGTCATGGGAATGCGCGTGCATCGGCAACGGAAAATCATGGTGGATCAAATACACTTTGCCGCTCGCAACATATTCATTCATCAGCGGCGTTGTGGCCGTCAGGAAAAATTGCCGGCACGACGGGCACTGAAAATCGCTGAACACTTCGAGCGTGACCGGAGCGCTCTTTGTGCCCATGGACTTTTCCGCGGCCAAATCCGCGTGAGCAGGTTTCGTCTGCGCGACAGCTTTTGTTCCTGCAAGCGAGCCGGCGAAAATAATCAGCATCGCGGCGCAGGCCACGGCGAGTCCGGCAATCCATCGCGACGATTTTCTAGCCATTCAAATTCCTCCGCGGACAATCTGTGCTTCAGCGAGCCGCCACATTGTAACCGAATCTTGCACTTCGCGGCACGCAAGGCGTCGTTCCAGATACCTAACAGTTTCGATGCGGAATTGCCGCGCCGCGTTCGCCAGTCTTGGTACAGATTAACGAGCACTTCCTCCGCAAGGGTGAAAGGATGACGGCCGACAAGAAGCTGAGGCCTCGAGACCGTCAAATTCCGTCGATCCCGACGCTCGACGCCGTCGGCACGCGCTTCGAGTAGTGAGTGGCCGAGAGTGATGCTGGCCGGCTCAATAAGTGAGCGATTTAAGCTGTAAGTCAATGCATAATAAGAAGTTGTTGGCGAGTAGAAAATACTTGACAATCACACACTCAACTCTTATAATGAGTCTCGTCTTCATAGGCCGGAAGCCTCAGATCGCTATTTTGCATCTGACACCGTTGGGGGAGGAACAGCAACAATGGGTAAAATCATAGGAATTGACCTTGGAACCACAAATTCTGTCGTATCCGTAATGCAGGGCGGGGAGCCGGTGGTCATCCCCAATCAAGAAGGCGGACGCACAACTCCGTCCGTCGTCGGCATCACGAAATCTGGTGAACGTCTCGTCGGCCAGGTCGCAAAGCGTCAGGCGGTTACGAATCCCGAGAATACCGTCTCGTCGATCAAGCGCTTTATGGGACGCCGCTATGACGAAGTGCGCGAAGAAAGCAAGCGCGTGTCCTACAAAGTTGTGAGTGGCGATCACGACGACGCGCGCGTCGAAATCCTGGGCAAGAAATATAGTCCGCCGGAAATTTCCGCGATGATTCTTCAAAAGTTGAAGACCGCCGCCGAAGATTTTCTGGGCGAGAAAGTTTCCAAAGCGGTGATCACCGTGCCTGCGTATTTTAATGACGCCCAGCGCCAGGCCACCAAGCAAGCCGGAGAAATTGCCGGCATGGAAGTCGTTCGCATCATCAACGAGCCGACCGCAGCCGCACTGGCATACGGTCTGGACAAAAAGAAAGACGAAACAATTGCCGTCTATGACTTTGGCGGCGGCACATTCGACATTTCAATTCTCGAAGTCGGCGAAGGCGTTGTGGAAGTGAAGTCCACCGCCGGTGACACGCATTTGGGCGGCGACGACATCGACCAGAAAATTGTGGAATGGATTATCGCCGAATTCAAGAAAGACGAAGGCATCGACCTCGCCAACGATCGCATGGCTTTGCAGCGTCTGCGTGAAGCAGCTGAGAAAGCGAAGATCGAACTTTCGCAGCTGATGGAAACGGAAATTAATCTGCCGTTCTTGACCGCCAACGCTTCCGGTCCGAAGCATTTGACCAAGAAGCTCACGCGCACCACGCTCGAAAAATTAATCGAAGATATTCTGCAGCGCACGGTAGGTCCAACCAAGCAAGCACTGAAGGACGCCGGACTGACTGCCGACAAGATTGACGAAGTCGTGCTCGTCGGCGGATCAACGCGTATTCCACGCGTCGTGGACATCGTGAAAGAACTTTTCGGCGGCAAAGAACCGCACAAGGGCGTGAATCCTGACGAAGTCGTCGCCATCGGCGCCGCAATTCAAGGCGGAGTGCTGGGCGGCGAAGTGAAAGACATTCTGTTGCTGGACGTGACGCCGCTTTCGCTGGGCGTTGAAACCTACGGCGGCGTAATGACCACGCTGATTCAACGGAACACCACGATCCCAACGCGTAAATCGGAAACTTTTTCGACCGCGGCCGATAACCAAACGTCCGTGGAAATTCACGTGATGCAAGGCGAACGTCCGCTGGCGCGTGATAACCGGACGCTCGGCAAATTCCATCTGATCGGAATTCCGCCGGCACCGCGCGGCGTGCCGCAAGTGGAAGTAACTTTCGATATCGACGCGAACGGAATCCTGAACGTCTCCGCGAAGGACATGGCGACAAAGAAGGAACAGAAAATTACGATTACTTCTTCAACCGGCCTCAGTAAAGAAGAAGC
Organism: uncultured Acidobacteriota bacterium; assembly: GCA_963778235.1. Lineage (GTDB taxonomy): Bacteria > Acidobacteriota > Terriglobia > Acidiferrales > UBA7541 > DASTCZ01. The sequence goes on from CAVZTQ010000003.1 coordinate 322,008, forward strand.
CGAGCGGATGCGCACTGACGCTGAGTCGCACGCCGAGGAAGATAAGAAGCACTTGGCGGAAATCGAAGCGCGAAATCAGTGTGACATGCGCGTCTATCAAGCGGAAAAGTTGATCAAGGAAAATCGCGAGAAACTTTCCGAAGCGGACGTGAAGACCGCCGAAGAAGCAATCGAAAATTGCCGCAAAGCGTTGGCCGGAACGGACGTGGAAGCAATCACCGCCGCGAGCGCGCAACTTGAAACTGCCACGCACACGATTGCCGAAGCAATGTACAAGGCCACCGCGGCGTCAGCAGGACAAGCGCAGGGCGGCCCGTCGAGTGACGGTGGTTCGCAATCGAGTTCCGATGCGAACACGCCGCCGAAGACTCCCGGACAAGGCGATGTGATTGACGCCGAGTTCGTGGACGTAGATAACTCGAAGAAGCCGAATTAAGTTCGCGCGAACAAGCGCAAGTATTTCAAAGTAATTTGTCAGATCGCGAGGAGCGCGTTGAGCACATTTGAAGGCGTGCGGCGCACGGGGCCGCCATCAGCCGTACAAAAGTTGCGTGAAAATTTTTATCTGGTGCAGGTTCCAATCAGCGAAACACCAAGTGCGGATTGGAAGCGCCTGTTCTATGACACGCAGCAAGCCCCACCGCCGGATTTTCTTCCACGCGCGGTGGAAATGAGCGGCGCGCTCCTTAAATTTCGTTCCGATAGCGCAGGTGTGGAACCGCGAATCAAATGGATTGATAAGTGGATCGAGCGCGCCAATCAAAAAGAATCCGGAATGGCGGGGCGGCTGGACGAAGACCGTCGCCGGCGCCGCGAAGAATTCGGGCGCGAGCAACAGGAATTGACGGAATTGAACGCCCGCTGGGCGAATCTGTAAATCGCCTCAGCTTCGCGCCTGTTTTTGTTTCTGGCCGCGCGCGAAAGGGAAATCATGGCGACAGCTACCAAACAGGATTATTATGAGACACTCGGTGTCTCCAAGAAAACGCCGCTCAAAGAAATTCGGCAGGCTTACCGTAAGCTTGCGCGCAAATATCATCCCGATCTGAATCCCGGCGACAAATCATCCGAAGAAAAATTTAAGCAGGTGCAGGAAGCTTACGACGTTCTTTCGGACACGAAGAAGCGCCAGATGTACGACCAGTACGGATTTTACTCCGACGCAGGTCCGGGCCCGGCCGCAGGCGGTCCGCAAGGACAACCGCAAGGCGGACAAGTCGATTTCAGCGGATTCGATTTTGGCGGTTCCGGCGGCACAAGTTTCCGTGATTTGTTCAGTCAATTTTTCCGTGGTGGCGGTTCCGGCGGAGGAATGGAATATTCCGGTCCCGATGAAGAACCCGGCAGCGATCTTGAATACCGCATGGAAATTGGTTTTTGGGATGCCGTGCGCGGAGCCGTGAAGAAAATTAATATCACGCGGTTGGATTCTTGCGCCGCATGTCACGGTACTGGCGCGGTGGGAAATTCACAGCAGGTTTGTTCGGATTGCGGCGGCTCCGGACATCAAACGCGCGCCACCGGCAACATGCGATTTAATGTTGCTTGCCAGCGATGCGGCGGCACGGGACGCCTTCGCAACGTTTGCAAATCTTGCGGTGGTGAAGGCCGTGTACGTCGTTCGGAAACTTTGGACGTTCGCATCCCCGCGGGAATGCAAACCGGTTCACGCGTGCGCGTTCCCGGCAAAGGAAACGCCGGCACGCATGGCGCGGCGCCGGGTGACCTCTACATTATTCTCGACGTGCAGCCGCATCCATTTTTCGAGCGCCGCGGTGACGACATTTACACGCGCGTGCCGATTACCGTAAGCGAAGCCGCGCTCGGCGCGAAAATTGAAGTGCCCACAATTGACGGGCGCGCCATGCTGCGAATTCCGCCGGGATCGTCTAGCGGACGCACGCTGCGTCTACGTGAAAAAGGCGCGCCGGTTGCGCGAACTCCGAATCGCCGCGGCGATCAATATGTGGAATTGCAAATCGCAGTGCCGGACGCGGTGGACGAGCGCGTGCGAAATTTGCTGAAAGAATTGGCGGAACTTGCGCCGGTAGACCCGCGCTTGGATTTGTTTACCAAGGCGGGCGTGTAACGGAGGATTGCGATGGCGCCCACGAAGACCAAGAAAAAAGCGCGCGCTGGATACATGATCAGCGCCATCGCAACTCTTTACAAAATTCATCCGCAGACGTTGCGTCTTTACGAGCGCGTCGGATTGCTGAAGCCTTCCCGCTCGCAAGGAAACACCCGCCTTTATACGGATCAGGATCTCGAACGCCTGGAAGTAATTCTGAATTTAGCGCGGGACATGGGCGTGAATCTGGCAGGCATCGAAATTATTTTGAACATGCGCGACAAGATGAACGGCATGCAACATCAGATGGAACAATTCCTCAGTTTCGTTCAGCAGGAACTAGGACCCGCCATGCGGTCCGCGCAAGCGAAGCCTTCACACGGGGCCATCGTGCGCGTGCCACCGCCGCGGGTAATCCGGATCCGCAAATAATTTTCGCGCTTCTTTAATTTCCCGCTGCGTATTTCAGAATTTCGCTTCGATTAATTTCAGAAGAGTGGTCAGCATGTGATTCAGTGGAGTCGGTACGCCAAGTTCCGCGCCTTTTCGCACCACGTATCCATTCAGCGAATCAATTTCAGTATGTTTTTTCCGCGCAACGTCCTGCTCGGTTGACGAAGTCACGTCGCCCATCTTTTTCGCGAATACGGCTAGCTTGTCGCAAATTTCCTCTACCGGCAGCGCCACTTTCGCTGCCCGACCCACCGCCATTGTTTCCCGCGCGGTCGCTAGCATCGCTTCAAATCCCATCGCGTCGTGTCCGATTGCGCCGTAGCTTGTTCGTGCGATGGCGCTCATCGCATTCAGCGCGCAATTGAAAACGAATTTCGTCCAAAGGTCAGCCGCAATATTTTCTGAAACGCGGCACGGTACACCCGCCTTCACAAACGTCGCCGCGATTCGAGCAAGTTCCGGTGCGTCCGATGCTTCGCCGCCAATCGCCAGATCGCCGCGCTCGGAATGTTTGATCCGTCCCGGCTCCGGAACGGATGCCGCCACGAAAACCACCGCAGGCAACGCCTTCAATCCTGCGGCGCGAATCCGCTCGGCGTTGTCCACGCCATTTTGCAAGCTCAGCACGACCGTCTTCGGACCGAGGTGAGGAGCGATGGCCTTCGCGACGGAATCCGTGTCCGTGGTCTTCACGCAAAACAAAATTAATTCTGCGCCACTCACACTTGCAACGTCACTCGATGCAGCCGCGCGAATCGTTTCCTGGAAATTTGGACTGTCGATGAAAAGTCCGCGCTTAGAAATAATCTCCGCTGTCGCGGGCCGCGCGATAAATGTCACATCCATTCCCGCGCGCCCCAGCATGCCGCCGAAATATCCGCCGACGGCGCCCGTGCCCATCACTGCGATGCGTTTGTAAGGTTCGTGCTGTGGCACAGCGGCTGGTTCGGCCAAGTCGGATCCTCCAAATAAGTCTAAGTCGTCAGCGCAGCAATCAGGCGATCCACATCCAGTTCAGTATTGTAAAGATGCGGAGCGATTCGCAGCGCACCTTCACGCAAACTGACGATCACTCCCGCCGCACGCAGTTTCTCATAAACTTTCGGCGTTTCCGCGCTATTCCGGGAAGCTACGCAAACATATGGCCCGCGCAATTCCGGATCAGCGGGACTGGCCAACACGCATTTATCCAGCGGCAACCGCTCGATAATCTGCGCTATCAATTCGCGGTTGTGTTCCCAAACTGTTTTCACTCCAACTCGCGCAAGAAATTCCAATGACGCCTGCAGCGGCGCCAAATTAAAAAAGTTCGCCGTCTCCGGCATATCCCAGCGGCACGCTTCTTTTTTCAAACGTATTTCTCCGCCGGACAACTTACTGAAATCGGAGGCCCCTTCAATTGCCGTCCAGTATGCAGGCATCGGTTTCAACGCCGACATACTTTTCGCGCTCGCCCAGAAAAATCCTGTGCCGTATGGACCCAGCAGCCATTTGTATCCGGACGCGACCAGAAAATCCGCGCCCAACTCAACAATGTTCATCGGCATTCCGCCCACGCACTGCGCGCCATCCAGCAGCAACATTCCACCAACCTTGTGAATCGCCGCCGCCAATCGCGGTGCATCGCATCGCGCGCCGTCGTCGAATCGCACCAGGCTTGTCGAAATCAGTCGCGTGCTCGGCGTAATCGCGTCAATTAAATCATCCGTGGTAAGAAATCTTCCGCGCGGAGAAACCACGCGCACTTTCAAACGTCCCGCTTCCTGCATCGGCAGCCACGTCGCGAAGTGAGCAGGGAATTCGCCGCGCGTAATCAGCACTTCGTCGCTCGGTTTCCAATCCACGCCCTGCGCCACCGCTGCCATTCCGGTGCTCGCGCCGGTCGTCAACGCAATTTCCGCCGGCTGCGCGCCAATCATTTCCGCCAACAATTCGCGCACGCGGTTTGTTAGAGTGAACTGAAAAGTATCCGGCATTTTGTGCGGATATTTTTTCCACTCAATTGCCGACTGCGCTGCCCGAACCGCAACTTTCGGAATCGCCGCCTGCCCGGCCGTGTTCATGTAAGCGACGTCGTCAAATTCAAACCACTCCGAGCGCCAGTCCGTTTTCGCAATTGTCTGTTGAGTGTTCATCGGGATTCTCCGCGTGAAGTCACTTCCTAACGCTAATTGTCCTTCAACGCCGGCGCTACACAACTCCCAAAATGGCGTGAACCAAATTGGTTTGCATGCATCACTGAACAAACTGGGATCCGCCGCTAAAAGTGTTCCCGCAACTGCCGGAAATGCGAAATCACCAGCAAGCGGCCCACGCCGCTCTGCAACTCCTCATGTTCCAATTCCCAAGTGGAATGATGCGGAATAAAAACCGCGTTCAGCCCCGCTTGCAGCGCCGGATTAATATCGCTGCGCGGACTATTTCCCACCATCCATCCATGTGATTTCACAATGCGATGCTGGTCCACAAGGCCCGCATAAGTTTTCGCATTTTTTTCCACAACAATTTCAATCGCCGCGAAAAATCTTTGCAGCCCGGATTTCTCGACTTTCGCGGCCTGCTCTGCCGCTTGACCTTTCGTAAAAAGAATTAGCCGGTGCCGCGCGGCAAGATAATCCAGAGTGTCCGGCACGCCGTCCACAAGCTGCGGAGGAGTTTGCTCGAGTTCAGCGACGAGCGCGCGAATCTGCTCGATGGTACGCCGCTGCGCCATCTGCCCGGCCAATTTGCAGTAGGTATCTTCCAGCGAGCGGCAGAAACTTTTCGCGCCGTATCCGTGCTGGCGAATATTAATCCGCTCCGTCTCATTCAAAATGCGCCGCGAATAATCGCGCGAATATCCCAGCGGCTCCGTCAACGCAAGGAAATCCTCAATCGTCTTCTCAAAGAAGACGTTGTTCTCCCAGAGCGTATCGTCCGCATCAATTAGAATTGTCAGCCGGGGCATCAGTTCACGTTTCGCGCGCGCATCATTTTCACGGATTTTTCGGAGTTCCCACAGCAAGTTTTTCCAGAATTTCTCGCGCAGTGCGCTGCGCTTCGCCGTAATGTGAAAGATAATTTTGAAATTCGCGATTGATCTCCGTCGCCTGATCCAGTTCCAGTTTAATTCGCAAAATCATGTCGCGCATGCGCACTGGATGCGGCAATGTCGCTTCTTCCGTCAATTCCTCCAGTGCAATCTTCGGGTCGAATCGATCCACGAAATCCTCCGCGCGGACATTGTGATATTTCAAATGTCGGCGAACGCTCAACGAAATATCGTCCACCAGTATTCTACTGCGAATTGGAAATAACTTCAGGCGGGCACTGCTTCGGGACGTGAATTATATAAAAGTTGCTACTCAGGACTGCGGGAGAAATTCGTACCGGTCAATTTGCGCGGCAACGCCCGTGCGCCCGTCGTTTGGTTCCACGCGCACCACCAATCCCGTGCAATGAATGTGAACATCGGTGGCCAGCGTGATTTGTTTCGGCAGGGTAAGCACAAATTCGATCTGCGAGCCGACTTCCACGCCATTCTCCGTCGTGAAATAAAGCCCGCGAAAACTCACGTCGCGCGTTTCAGCTTTCAGTTCGTCGTGCTTCGCTCCCGCTTTGCGAAGCGTCAACGGTAACGCCATCGTAAACCGACGTGAACCTCGGCGCTCAGCTCCAGTTTCCAAACCGTCCCCCAAAAGTCATTTGTTGCACCTCACGCTAGCATCGAAGACGGTAAATCGCAATTGGAAAGCTGCGCCGCGCTCGTGCGAATGGTATAACGGAATTTAACGCATCATGCCTCGCTTTCACGTCACTCCATTTTCGCTGATAAATCCAACCGCGCCGGAATTTCGTTCTTCCGTCGCGCAAAATATTTCGCCGCCTCGCGAACGCCGCCACCGTCCCCGCGTGCTTCTTGAATTGCCGGTGCGAATTCGCTGGCTTGGCCCGTTCGGACTTGAAACGGAAATCATGCAGACGCGCAACGCCGGACGTGGCGGCTTGCTTGTTTCCAGCGACGGCCCACGCCAGACCGGCTCGCTTCTGTGGGCCACATTTCCTTATGACGCAGCCGTTGCGTTCACTGAATCGGAAACGCCGGGTAAAGTTGTACGATGTGCAAGCGATGCGTCGACCGGCAATGCGCGCAACAACACAATTGCTATCGCGTTCCATCAAGTCGATTTGCACTCGCACAGTGGTTCGCTCTTGCAAAACAATTCGTCGGGTCACTCTGGACGCAATGATCGCAGACGGAATGCTCGAATCGCGCTGGCGTATCTAATTCGTGTCGAGCGCAACGGAAGAAATTCGCACGCATCGACGCCACAGGAATTGGATCAATTAGCTTTTCCCGAAGAAACTATGACGGTCGAAGTTTCTCCTGCGGGAATGCTCTTCTGCACTCTGCGTATTTATGAAGTTGGCGAGGAACTTGTGATCGCGCCGCAATCGGGACGCAAATTCTCTGCTAACGAGCACCGTGCGCGCGTTGTTCACATTGGTGCTGCGCAAAAAGACTCTCCTTTGTCACACGTTGCCGTCGAATTTCTTTCGTGAGCGGCGCGCAGGCGTTACAATTCATTCGCGCAATGTCCGAATCCATTCATCGCAGCGTTTTCATTGAAGGTCCGGCCGGTAGGCTGGAAGGAATATTCTGGGACCCTTCACGCGCTCATTCGCCACAAGCGAAACCACCTATCGCTGCAGTTGTTTGCCATCCGCATCCACTTTTTGGCGGCACCATGCACAACAAAGTTGTGTATCAAATTGCGCGAACACTGGATCGCGTCGGCGTGCCATCGCTCAGATTTAATTTTCGCGGAGTCGGATTAAGCGCGGGCAAACACGATAGCGGTCACGGCGAAAGGGAGGACGTACGCGCTGCGCTGGATTTCGTGGCCGCAGAATTTTCCGGCGTTCCACTGCTCGTCGCCGGATTCAGTTTCGGTTGCTGGGTTGGATTGCGCGTTGGCTCTGAAGATTCGCGCGTGACGGAACTTATTGGAGTCGGTCCTCCGGTGAACGATTCGGATTTCTCATATCTCGCAAAAAATGAAAAGCCGCGATTATTTGTTCTGGGAGAAAAAGATCAGTACGGTTCGCCGGAACAGCTGGAAAAATTAATTGCCACATTTCCAAAAGCTGTGCAACGTGTCACGAAATCGGTTGTCGTGCCCGGCGCAGACCATTTTTTTGTCGGTCAGCTAAACGAACTAGATTCTGCGCTCACTGCTTGGCTGAAGGACCGCCATCCCGAACTCGTCGCGCAAAAATAGCGCTACGCGCTTTCTCCGCGCGAAAATAATTTTGCAAACTGTTCTTCCGTCATCACCGGCACGTTGAATAATCGTGCGTTCACGCGAACGTGCTCGGCGTGTCGCATGCCCACCAGGGCTGACGTCATTCCCGGAAGCGAGCGTACAAATTGCAGCGCGCGTTGTGCGTCATCTTCCAATCCAATCGCCGTGGCGATGAATGGCGGCAATCGCTTCGCCATTCGTCCCTGCAGAAGGGAAGCGCTCGCAACAATTTGTATTCGCAGCGTGTCAGCCGATTCCACAATCGTCGTTTGTTTGCCGTCTACATCTTGATTCTGCAAAGTCAGTGCTTCTGTCATCCCCAAATTCACAGGCAGTTGCACATAGCGAAAGTGATGAGCATCACCCGCAATTTCCCGCGCCACAGATTCAATCGCGGCCAGTGAAAGATGTTCCGGCGATCCTTGCGGCACGCGAAATCCATTCCATGTGGCCATTCCGTACGCGCGAATTTTTCCGACTCCGACCATCGTTTCCAGAAACGCGAACGCCGCGCCTAATCGCGCTAGAAAATCACCGAGCGGAATTTCCGCGAGCTGCGTTTCCGGATTGTGCAGATAAAAAACGTCCACGCATTCCACGCCCATGTTTTTCAAGCTGCGTTCCAGTTGATCGGCCAAATATTTCGGCGCCATGGCGTGGCAATTCGCTGCAATTTCATCGGTCTTCAAAATTCCGCGCTCGATAAATTCCGTACGGAAATATGCGGTGGGATCCGCGGGCATCGAACCATCCGGAGTCAGGTATCCGGCCTTGGTGCACAAAAGAATTTCCTCGCGCGCATATCCGCGCCGCGCCAATTCCTTCAGCGCCGCGCCGATGCTTCGTTCGCTGCGTTGCAGACGGTAATTTATCGCTGTGTCCACGACGTTAAAACCGGATTCAACCGCCGCGATCACCGCTTCGGTGTATGCCGCGTCTGTTGCTTCATCCGCATCACCCAAATATGTTCCGATGCCGAGCGTGGAAACCGTCAGATGTTGTGCGGTTAATGGAGCGCGATCTTCCGGATGATCGGCGGAAGTTTGCGACGCGGTTCCTTGCGCGCCAATTGCGGCGGCGTGATCGGGAATCGAGCGGAAATGTCCCGTAGTTGTTCGGCCGGCAAATCGTTGCGCGTATTGGGAAGTGCCTTCAGAAGTTGCGTATGGATTCATAGTGTGTTCGTCAGTATAGCAGTCGCGCGACGCGAAGCGATTCTCGTTCGTGCCCCTCGCGTAAATTCCATCTCATTCTTTTTTTTCGGCTCCCGCTTCGCCGGTCTCGCCGGTTGTTTTTCCCGCCAGAACTCTGCGGCACGCGCGAATCAATCTACGATACGGCCAGTCTCCATCGCGAAAGAAAATTTCCCCGGTGCGGGGCTTGGAATAAAACCAGCGGGCCAATAAAGCCAAATGGTCCGCCAGCGGTTCCGCCGGAATTGTGGCGGCCGGTTTCGGTTCAGCGGACGCGTCGCCCAATCTTTCGCGCAGCGCTTCCTCAACCGAACCGGGCTTCGACGTTTGCGTAAATCGTAGCGCAAAAAAATCTGCGATTCGGCCGCCGCGCACAACAAATACTTGTACAGATTCGGCGGCGACCGCGCGTTGCAAAATTACTGCGTCCAATTCTTCGATGCGGCGCGCCACCTCCGGCAATCCACGCAAAACTTCCGCCACTTTTTCCAGTCGGCGATGTACCGCCGCTGCGCGTTCAAAATCGAGAGCCACGCTGGCGGCTTCGCGTTCCGTTTCTAATTCATTGGAAAGCGAATCGCCGGCGCTTGAAAGAAAATTCACCACGCGCGTTGTTTCGTGCGCGTATTCTTCCGCTGTGCATCCGGCGAAACATGGCGCCAGACACATTTTCATTTCCGAATAAATGCATCCGGGAAAAGTTGGATCGCGCCGAATCTTAATTTGACACCGGCGGATTTTGAATAAATTCAAGAACTCCGAAGAAAATGCGTCCGCCACTTTTCGGGAGGGGAATGGCCCAAAATAAAATCCACCGGTCGGCGCGCCATTTTCATCGGTACGAATTCTGTGCGTCACATAGCATCGCGGATACGCGTTTGCCAGATTTACTTTCAACAGGGCCGGCCATCGCATTCGCAATCGCTGGTGATATCCGCGCGGATCGAGTTCGCGAGCGGCGTGCCACATCACAAGACTTTGTTCAAAGGGGGAGCCAGTCACTCGATAACGAACCGCGCCGGCAAAATCCCGCAGATGAAGCCGTCGCGCTTCGGCGGGATCGTCGGCGGAATCTCGCAAAGCCAGCAGGCGTTTCATTCGCGCGCGCAAATCGGCAGTGCGAATTAAATATGGACGCCCGTCTGCGAAATCCGCGCGCGGTTCGATGCGCACGACTGCTGGCGCCGCTGGCAACGCCGAAAAAAAATCGGCGTCACGTGCCGCGTCAAATTCCGCGAGGCAATTCAAGTCCATCATGCAGGGAAGAATACACCGCTGGCAGGAACTCTTCTAATCGCCATTATTCCGGTCCAAAATTATTTAGAGGAACCTTAGTACGACTTCAGCACCCACGCCGCGATCACCAACCGTTGAATTTCACTGGTGCCCTCGTAAATTTCGGTGATCCGCGCGTCGCGATACATCCGCTCGACTGGATATTCGCGGCTGTATCCGTATCCGCCGTGCACCTGAATTGCTTTGTGGGTCACGCGCGTGGACATTTCACTGGCGAATAATTTAGCGATCGCCGCTTCCATGGAGAATCTTCCGCCGGTGTCCTGTTTCCACGCGGCTTTGCGAATCAGCATTCGCGCGGCGTCAATTTCCGTGGCCATATCGGCCAACATAAATTGAATTGCTTGGAAATTTGAGATTGGATGTCCGAACGCCATGCGCTGTTGCGAGTAACTCAACGCCTGCTCGAATGCGCCTTGCGCGATTCCGCATGCCTGCGCCGCAATTCCAATTCTTCCGCCGTCGAGTGTGGAAAGCGCAACCTTATATCCTTCGCCTTCCACTCCAATCCGATTCGCCACCGGCACCTCGCAATCGGTGAACGAAAGTTCTGTGCAAGCCGTTGCATTAATTCCCAATTTCTTTTCTTCTTTGCCGACGGCGAATCCCGGTGTTCCGCGTTCCACCACCAGCGCGGTAATTCCTTTTTCACCTTTCGCCGGTTCGGTGTTCACGTAGACGATTGCCGCGTCCGCAGCGCCGCCATTGGTGATCCACGCTTTGGTGCCGTTCAAAATATATTTGTCGCCCTTTAAGATCGCTTTGGTCTGCAATGCCGCTGCGTTCGAGCCGGCTTGCGGCTCTGTAAGCGCGTAACAACCAATTTTTTCGCCGCGCGCGAACGGTGAGAGAAACTTTTCCTTCTGTTCGGGCGTGCCAAAGCGGTGAATCGGATCGCAGTACAGGGAATTTTGGACGGAAAGAATCACGCCCGTGGAAGCGCAAACGCGCGAAATCTCTTCAATCACAATTGAATAGGCCACGTGATCGAATCCGGCGCCGCCTTCGTCTTCCGGAAACGCAACGCCCGTCAGTCCCAGCTCGGCGGCTTTGCGAAAAGTTTCGCGCGGAAAATGGCCGGTCTCGTCAATTTCGCGGGCCAGCGGCTTTACTTCAGAATTGGCAAACTCGCGCACCGTCTGCTGCAGCAACTTCTGCTCTTCATTTAGTTCCAGATCCACAGACTCTCCCTCTCGCGATTCTCAAGGTGATTGATGTACGAACATTCTACAGTGCAGCGCAAAAGGCGACGAGAGATTTCTTGATGCGCTCGAAATGACGAACGAGGCCACCATGCCGCGCGACTCTATTATGACGAACGAGGCGGCTATGCGGCGGAGCTCGTGAACGTGTGTCGCGTCATGAGTTCCCTAATGCTTCTTCTTGAGCAAACTCTGAATGCCATTCGCCAACGGGTCCTTGTTCCCACTTTTTGAATCTCCCGTTGGAGTCTTCGCTATCCCCGGAATTCCTTTGCCGGGCAGAAACTTCGGATCGCTAAGCGTTCCGCCAATTGAAAATGGCACCGTAATTCCGCCGGAAACATTCTTGCTGGATGCGGCGCTCAGGAGGCTCGAAATAATTTCGGCAGGCACCGCGGCCGCTCCGCCCAATGTCGCCTTGCCCTCGAAACTCAATCCTTCATCCGCTAAGCCCACGCCGCCGGAAAGTTCAACGAGTCCCGCCGACGAATCCATTTTCGTTTCTTTTGTAGAAACTTTGCCACCGGCAACGTTCAAATCTCCGGAAATTCTCTTGAACGAAGTTTCGTTGATTCCCGCTGCCTTCGCGAGCGCGCCAAGCGAGCCTGCCAAATTCACTCCGGGCAATTTCCCGTCACGAATTGAAAATGTTCCATTCCCGGTAAGCGTTCTCTGCCAGTCATCTCCGCTTGAGCCCAGCAATTGCATGTCGAAATCCGCGAAGCCGGTCATCTTTCCCTTCATCGCGCCGGGTGCGGACGCCAGCATCCTGCCCACATCCAAATTCCGCAATTGCAGATTGGCGGAATACCTTTCGGGATTCTGGCGCGAATCCGTGCGCGCGGAAAGTTGCAGTGAGCCGCCGTATAGGAACATCGTCGCGGGCATCACTACCATGCGGTCACCATAGATGTGAATTTCCGCAGTCGCTTTTCCGCCAGCATAAGGCGACCAGGTTACGCGCTCCGCCGTTATGCTTCCCGAAGCAAGCAATTCGTCGCTCTTTACTTCACCACTTGCGGCTGCCTGATGTGCCTCGGGAGTTTTCCTCATCGCAGCGAGCAGCGCTCCGGCGTCCAGCTCCGGCGCTGAAAATTGGAAAACGGGCACGGCCTTGGTGACATCGGCGACGTGTATCGTGCCTTTCACGTCCGCAATTTTTCCCGCGTGAACTTGAAAATTCGCATCGAGCACGCCACCTTCAAGTTTTACATCGCCTGCCGTAAATTCCGCCTGCGCCGCTAGTGCGCCCATTTCCACGGTGATGCCCTTGAGATCTGCGTTCGCGCTCCACTGTTTTATGGCGTTTGCATTCAGGAGCACGTTTTCCAGTTTCACATTAATTTTGTGCGCCGCCACGACCACAAAAGGCAGCGCTCCGCGATTGGGAATCTGCTGCAAGGTTACATCCATGTCCTGTAGCGAAATCTTGTCAATTAAGTCCAGCGAAAATCCGCTGGAAGTCGTATTTGCCGTGCCTGCGGAATTCGCCGCGCCACTCTCTGAAGGAAACGTGTAATTGGTGCGACCTAATTCATCTTGTGTCAGCACAAGTTTCGGCCGCACCAGTTTCAGCGACGTAACATGAATGTCGCCATGCAGGAGTGCGGTGAGAGTCAAACCGCCGCGAATCTGATCCGCCGAAAGCAGTTGCCCGGCCGCAAAATCTTTTGGATTGGAGATCTGAAATCCGTCCACGATTATGTGCGCCGATGGCAACAGGCGTGCGTGAATCTCGCCGAGCACTACCTGACGTCCGGTTGCCGACTCAATTGCCGCCACAATTCTTGGCCGGAATTTATCTACATTAATGAAGAGCGGCGCCAGCACGCCAATCAGCAGGATCAGCATGATGATGCCGCCGGTAATCCACGCCCATCGTGGTACTCGCGATGCCCAAGTCTTCGCGTCAGAATTCATTCCGCATCCTTATATATCCGGCATTAATAAAAATATTCTCGCCATCGCCGCATTCGACTGACTGCGAATGGCGTCCACGCCCGCATCATGTTGGCAAAATACCTGCATTCGGGCAAGCCTCCTCATTACGGTACCGCGCATCTAAGCCGATTAGCCTAGCTCGCGCACTCGGACTATTCTCACATCAACCGTGCGCAAACTTTTTGGACAGGTATAATTGACGCACATGCCCGTACGCTTTATTTCGCTTTTGCCCGATGCGCAAAAACCCCGCCGCACTGTTCCCGCAGGGCCGCGCCTTACTGTGCCGTGGCAAACGCGGGGCAGCCGCATCAGCGAAAGTTTGCGTGCGTTGCTTTCCGGGCCGCGCGCGCCGAAGGAATTTCGCGGTGGACGTTATTTCCGCGACTGCTGGGTGAATCGTCACGTGCCGCGGCGTTCGATTGCGTTCTCGATTTTCTGGCACGCCGGAGTTCTCGTGCTGCTGATTCAATTTGGAAGTTTTCTTCTTAGCAGTCCGCGCGCAAGAGTGATCGATAACTATGATCTGGTCTGGTCCGGGCCGATTGAAGATTTGCCGCTCATCGCGCCGGGCGTTGCGAAAAAGAAGCCCAGTCCGCCGGGGGATCCTGCAAAGCCGTTGCCCCAACTTGGTGCAGACGCTTTTCACCCGCGGCAGACTCTTATTTCCACACCGAAGCGTCCGAATCACCCGCGGCAAACTTTAATTCGCCCGAACGCGCCGCAGGAGCCGCCGAAAATCTTGCCGGAGATGCCGAATATCGTTCAGTTGGCCGCAGAGCCTCCGCGCCCCCAACGAAACATTCGCTCGGATAAATTGTTGCAGCAGCCGAAGGCGTCTCAACGTGGGGACAAAATTGATTCGCCGGAAATTCCCAACGCAGAAAAAAATATTGCGGATATTAATTTTGCTTCGTCGTCGGCAGTTCCCGAGCGCCCCGCGCTCACTCTGGCGTCTGGAGCAGTTGTCAGCGCACCGAGCAAGTCAAACTCTGCGCCGCAATCTGTTGATCCACCGCCAATCGTCGGCGGGGGAGTGGGCAATCAGCAATTGATAGCGCTTTCTGCTTCGTCCGGTCCGCCAGCGCCAGCCGCTCCGATTCCTTCGGGGAATCTTTCCGCGAATGTCTCCATTTCGCCGGACGGCACGCAGCCCGGCTCGCCCGGCGGCGTGGCAAAGGGAACGCCGGGTAACGGCGGCACTGGAGGAAATTCCACGAGTCCCGGCGGAAATGCCGGAGGCGCGAACGGAAATGGCGCAGTGGTTCCCGGGATTAGCGTGAGCGGGGGCAATCCGAAAAATTCCACGGGAATTTCTGGACTTAGCAATGGCGCGAAACCGAATTCGCGTTCACCTCTCCGCGTTGCGCCGGGATCGGTGGCCCCGTCATCCGATAAGCCGGATACGTCTGCCGCTGCGAAATCTCCGGAAGTCCCCATGTCTGCGCGTGTGAAACCCGGCGCGCCGCCGGAACGCGTACTCGGCGACAAAGCGATTTACACGCTCAACATTAATAATCCGAATCTCTCCAGCGTTAGCGGAAGTTGGATTTTGAAATTTGCCGAGCTTGATGAAGATGCCTCATCCAGACCCTACACCGCGCCGGCGCCTGTGCGCCCCGGCACACTCTCCGGGCCGGTGCCGGTTCACAAGGTTGATCCCAGTTATCCGCCCGAGCAAATCAAAGCGCGAATTGAGGGCGAAGTCGTTCTGTTCGGCATTATTCGCGAGGATGGCTCCGTTGATAGCGTCCAAGTCGTGCGATCGCTCGACGCCGTTCTCGATAAAAACTCTATGGACGCTTTTGCGCAGTGGAAATTTACGCCCGCGCATCGGAACGGAACTCCTGTGGCAGTGGAAGCCGTTGTTCACATTCCGTTTCGATCGATTCGACGCGAATATTAATTTCGGTTTCGCGCGAAAATAAATATCCACAGCGCGCGAATCTTTCCACAACCTGCAACTCTTGCGCGCCGCCAGCACAAGCGCCTATGCTAATCACATGGCGCGTCCCGATTGTCCGAAGTGTGGCGGCACAGGCTGGAAAATTATTGAAGGCGAACGCGAACTTTCGCCCGCCGTTGCTCGCGTTCCCGAACTTGCCGTCCGTCAGGCTGCTGCGGCTGGCGCCAGCGTAATTTCAATTGATGCACACGCCGGCGCGTCCTCTGGCCAACCTCGGGTGGCCGTGCTGTGCGATTGCGTCGAAGCCGAGCGCACTACTCGCGGACTGAATCGCGCGCGGATTCCCGTCCGATACGAGCACTGCGATTTCGTGAACTATGAAACGGATGTGTACGAAGGCGCGCACGAAGCAACATTGCACAATCGTAGCCTGACGCAGGCGAAAGTTGTCGCCGAAGGGTTTGCGCGCGATTATCCACTCACTATGGACGCCGGCCTTCTGCTCATTGGCCCGTGCGGAGTTGGCAAAACGCATCTCGCGGTGGCCGTCGCAAAACAATTAATTTCGCGCGGACACGAAGCGCTCTTCTACGACTATCGTGAGCTGCTGAAGGAAATTCAGGGAAGTTACAACGCTACAAATCAGGCCACCGAAGCCAGTGTTTTGGAGCCGGTACTCAACGTGGAAGTTCTTCTGCTGGACGATCTCGGCGCGAGCAAGCCATCCGCGTGGGCGCTCGAAACCATCGGACACATTCTGACCACGCGTTACAACGAAAAGCGCGTCACACTTCTGACTACAAATTATCTTGATGCGCCGGATTTCGTGGCTGCGCCGCCGCAGTCGATTTCTTCAGCGAATTCTCGCGCTGGTGAAGCGTCAAGTGCGCAACAAAATTCTGCGCAGAATGATTTGAGTTCACTTGAGGCAGCGAATCAACCTGCGGATCCGAATGACACTTTCGCGGCGCGGCGGGCGGGTCGCACAATAAATTCTGCGCGTGATTCTCGTGCGGGTTTTCGTCTGCCGAGCGGCGAATCCATTTCGGCGAATCGGGAAGACACGCTTACCGAGCGCATCGGCATGCGCATCCGCAGCCGACTTTACGAAATGTGCCGCACAGTGGAACTGAGAGCGCCGGATTTCCGCAAAGAAATCCGCAAGGCCAATATTCCGCGCTGAGATTTATTTTCTCGCGCTGCTTCCCAATTTCCAAACAATCTGACGCAGTAGACCTAGCCACACTTCGGCGTCGCGTGCAGGCAAACTCATTCGCCGGATCATCCGGCGCATGCGCTCGTCTACATCCGAAATAACGCGGCGCTCTAAATACCCGCTTGCGCGTAATGTTTCCATCAGCACTAAAGAAATGCGCTCCAGATCTTCCGCGCCGGCTAGTTCAATTTTCTCGCCGGCGGTCCCGCGCGTCACCTTGGCATCTCTTATTAATTCGTAGAGACACACCGCCACAGCCTGGCCCAAATTCATGGAAATATTCGCGTCGCAAGTCGGAATCCGCATCAACCAGTTGCAGTGACTCAGATCTTCATTCGACAAGCCGACTTTCTCAGAGCCAAATAAGAGTGCCACTCGGCCGCCAGTTTTTGCGCGCGCGGCGGGCGCAGCTGCCATTCGTTTCCGAATTAAACGCGCGCCGTCTTCCAGTCTTCGCAATGTGTGCTGCAAATTCCGGGTACGTACCGCCGTTGTGCCCACTACTAACGCGCAATCGGCTACCGCATCCGCCACCGAATCAAAATGTTCCGCCTTGGCTAACAAGTCCGCCGCGCCCACCGCGGACTTCGCTTCCAAAAATGCAGGTTCAAACGGACGCACGACTCGCAACCGGCGAAATCCAAAATTGCTCATGGCGCGCCCCGCCGCGCCTATGTTTAAGGGATTTCGCGTTGCGACCAGCACCACGCGCAAGCGATCGAATTGTGCCGCTGTAAACATCACTTTCCTCTCGCCCGGGCAAAATACTCACACTCGTCCGTCACCGGACATTCGCCGCACTTCGGCCGGGCGGTCTTGCAGAGCGTTTGCCCGTGCTGCTTGAACAACAGATACGCCCGCAATTGCGCAGGGCAGGTTTCCGGTAACTCCGCGCGAATCGCCTCCTGCGCTGACTTGTACGATGCCGCCCAATTCTTGTTTTCTTGTCCAAATCCCAGGCGCAGCGGCACGTGGATGCAATTTGAAGGAACTGGCGCGACGGCTGCCGTGCCCGTGAACAATAAAATCTTCTCCGCCCCAGCTTCGCCGAGCGTTGGAAATTTCCGCAGCGCTTTCTTTGCCTCGGCTACAGGACGTTTCAATACCGAATCTAAATCTCCGCCGAACTCTGTCTCCACACGAGCCGCAATCTGCCGCATCCGTTCGGCGCGCAACTCCGGTACAATCCCGCCAAGCCGCACCACTTCGCGCAATTTCGCGATCGGTGCCGCCAGTATTTTCTCCGGCGACAAGCCAATCTCTTTCTTCAACGCCGCGAATCCCTTATCGCAATTTACATCCGACTGCGGGTAACCGCAGTTCCGGTGCAGCACCATTTCATATGCATCTACCGGCTTCGGCGGCTTCGGCTTTCCGTAAAACTTTTCCAGCCGATCCAGCACCCACGCCATTCGGGTTTTTGGTTTGCCCATAATGAATGAATCATATCCCAACAATTTCAAATCGTGTTGGGACTCAGCCTCGAATCCTCTTGCACCACACTCAAGCGCCTGCTATTTTCATTTCCACTTCACCGCCGCACAGGGAGAAATAATGCGCGTCACATTTCTACGACTAACGCTCGTGTTGCTCGCAGCCAGTTCAGTCGCCGCGCAGTCTCTAAACTGGCGCGAGTATAAAAATCCCGCCGGCAATTTCTCGGTCCAAATGCCCGCCGAGCCGAAAGACACGAAGAATGGCGCGAGCGACGAAGCCTCGCACACCGTTCAAGCTGTCGTCGCGGGAGTCGGCTACACCGTCGTCTACTCCAAATCATCCGACGACGAAGCCGTCGACGACGCGCACTTCAAAGAATATAAAGAAGGCACGCTCGGCGCTGCGAAGTGCACGGTAGCCAGTGAAGCTGCCGTCTCTCCAGCGATTCCGGGTTTCATTGGACGCCACTACCGGCTCGACTGCGCAGCCGGCCCGCAAAAGTTAAATTTCGTCGGCAACATGTATGTGGGAAAGCGATACGCCTACACGGTGATGGCGATGTTCCCGGCCAGCCCGGTCGACTCACCCAGCGTGAAAAAATTCGTCGAGTCCTTCGCTCTGATTGATCCGGCCAAGTAGTTTCGCTGCATCGGTATATAGTCTGGATGCCGTAGTCGCATCGGTTGTGGTCTCCCGGAATCCGCTTGAACCACGCATCCCGCCTTGCTAACGTGGTATTTGGTTCATCGCGGAAATAGGAGTGCCTATGCTTCGATCCTCTCTTCGTTTTTCTTTCCTGCTTTCCCTCGCAGCCTCCCTGTTCGCGCAATCCGCCAACTGGCGCGAGTATAAAAATCCCGGCGGCAATTTTTCCATTCTCATGCCTTCCCAGCCATCTGACGACGCCAATCGAGACCCGGCAGGAGAGTCCCACACGATCCAAGTGACCGATGACGCGGTGAGCTACAACGTTATCTACATAAAATTTAAGCAGGACCAGATAGTCAACGACGCCAACTTCAAAGCTCGCCGCGACGGTTTCTTCGCTCGCTTTCCAAACTGCAAATTGTTCAGCGACTTGCCGGCCGCTCCCGCGCTCAATGGTTTTACCGGCGGTTCTTACCGCGTGGATTGTGAAATCCCCGGCGCCAAGGCGAGCCATATCGGAAATCTCTATTTGGGCAAGCACTATTTCTATGCGGTTTTTGCTTTGTACGTGCCCGACCCTACTAAAGCTCCCAACGCTAAGAAATTCGTAGATTCATTTGCACTGATTGATCCCACGAAGTAGTCATTTCTCGAACTCTTTGGCCGCATCTGGGTCCGGCAGAAATCGAAAAAGGTTGCTCCCAGGTCAATACCTACCGCACGTGTGGTGGTTCTGACTTAAGTCCCGTGAAATGAGGCCGTTGCAATCGCGCGCGTGAGAATGAAAAGCGAACGAAGTGACCACGCGCAACTCTAAATTCGCAACCCCTGCCTACCTCGCCAAATCATTGACACAACCTCCCGCCCACGCGTATCATCAAGTCCAATGCGGCAAGACGCACGAGCCGCAGCCCTTTCCTGCCCAGCCGTGTCCCCGGGATTCCCGAGGTTCTACCTCGGCAAAGCAGGGCAGAGTCTCCCCTCGGAGGCCTCAAGATGTCACCCGAGTTCGATAACGCCACCAACCCTTCTCGGTCAGATGTTACCGAGCTATCTTCAGCCGATTCGCATTCTTCTGGTCCAGACGAATCGACCTCAGAGGCTGTGCATTCCGCTGCCCCGAATGAAGGGGTAGCTGCCGCACCCGCTCGCGCCTCAGAGCCGGAAGAGTCTTCCGCACGCTCTGAATCTGCGCTACCACCGCCCGCGACGAATCCCGCCGCGTCCGGAACGCCCGCGCCAGATTCAGGTCCCGCTGCTGTATCGAAGTCCGATCCCGCAACTGCCGAAGCCATCACCGAAATGGAAAGCGAAGGCGACACCAATCCCGATCTCGGCAACATTCCCGACGGAGAAATTTCCGCCGAAGCGATGAGCCAGCTCATCGAGCAATACCCAACGCCCGGAGAAAAGCCCGCGAAGGGAAAGAATCCGCCGCCAAAACCGAAGAAGGTTGAAAACGAAGTTGTCGAAGGCAAAGTTGTCACGCTGAATGATCTCGGTGTGGTCGTCGATATCGGCGGCAAAAAAGAAGGACTGATTCCCGCATCGGAATTCGCGGATGTGGCTCTCACCGTTCCGCCACTCTCGCCGGGACAAACCGTCGAAGTTGAAAAACTTGGCGAAGAAAAAGACGGCTATGCATTGTTGTCGTACCAAAGACCTCTGCGCCGCGCCACCTGGAAGAAAATTGAAGCTGCATTCCGCGCGAAAGAAACCATCGAAGGCACTGTCACAGATTTAATCAAAGGCGGCCTGGTCGTCGATATCGGTGTGCGCGCATTTCTTCCCGCTTCGCAGGTGGACATTCGTCCGCAATCGAATTTGGAATCGTGGAAGGGGCAGAAAATTTCCTGCCGCGTGCTCAAGCTCAATCGCAAGCGCGGCAATGTGGTCGTCAGCCGCCGCGCAATTTTGGAAGAAGAACAAGTGGCGCAGCGCAAGCAGATGATGGAATCGCTCACCGAAGGTCAGGTGCTCACCGGCAAAGTGAAGAACGTCACTGACTATGGCGTATTCGTCGATCTTGGCGGAGTGGACGGCCTGCTGCACATCACTGACCTCAGCTGGGGCCGCTTGAAGCATCCGTCCGAAGCCGTTGCGCCCGGAGACGAAATTCAAGTGCAGGTTCTGCACTTCGATAAAGAAAAAGGCCGCGTCTCTTTGGGTCGTAAGCAGCTGATGCCCGATCCATGGGCGGGCGTCGTTGAACAATTTGTTACCGGCGCACGCGTTAAAGGAAAAGTTGTTGGCGTCACCGACTACGGCGCATTCATTGAAATTGCTCCGGGCGTCGAGGGTCTCGTCCACATCAGCGAAATGACCTGGTCGAAGAAACTGAAGCATCCGAACAAGATTGTGAAAGCCGGCGACGAAGTGGAAGCCGTCGTGTTGGACGTGAAGCCCGACCAGCGACGAATTTCTCTCGGCCTGAAGCAAACACAGGAAGATCCCTGGCAGCAGCTCGCGAATAAATATCCCATCGGAACAATTGTCACCGGTAAAATTCGCAACCTCACTGAGTTCGGCGCGTTCGTCGAAATTGAAGAAGGTTTTGACGGCCTCGTCCATGTAAGTGACATCAGTTGGTCCGGCCGCGTGAAAACTCCTGGCGAAGCTCTGAAAAAGGGCGAAGAAATTACCGCGAAGGTTTTGAAAATTGACGCGCCCACGCGCCGCGTTTCACTTGGCATCAAACAGGTAAATGATATCTGGGCGAATTGGTTTGGCGCGCACAAAGTAAATGAGCTTGTAAAAGGAAAAGTTACACGCATCGCAGCGTTCGGCGCTTTCGTTGAGTTGGCGGAAGGCATCGAAGGTCTCTGCCACATTTCGGAAATTGAAGATCGCAAACGCAAAGGCGGAGACAATAAATCCGGCGGCGCGGAACACGACAAATCCGGCAAGCCAAGCGGCATGAAGTCTGACGCGCATTTGGAAGCCGGCAAGGAATATGAATTCAAGATCGTGAAGCTCGAAATCGATAAGCACCGCATCGGGTTGAGCTTCCGCAGCGCGCAAAAGCAGGCTGAAAAGCGCGACATTCAGGAATATCGGAAAGTTAGCACCGCGAAGTCGTCACCCACGGCGACCATCGGCGACGCAATCCGCTCGAAGTTGAAAATGCAGTAAGCGGACGCGCCGGAGATTTCGACAGGGCCATGCAGAAACAGTTTCCTTCCGGGGTCAATTGATGATATGGAAACAAGCGCGGAAGGGCTGCGACAGGGAACCGTGGCCGACCGGAGACCTTTTTTCGCGCGTTTTATAATCGGAGCGCTAGACAATGACTGATGCAACCATGACCAAGGCCGATCTCGTCGAGGAAGTGATTAAGGCCACGCAGATGCCGCGCAAAGAGGCGGAAGTCACCGTCGAAACTATTTTCGAGAGCATCATTGGCGCTCTGCAGAAGGGCGATAAACTCGAAATTCGCGGCTTCGGAAGTTTTCGCACACGTCCGCGCCGTGGACGCATTGGCCGCAATCCCAAGACCGGCGAGCAAGTGCAAGTTCCCGCCAAGCGCATTCCATTTTTTAAGCCCAGCAAAGAACTGAAAGATTATGTGAATAGCGGAAATTCCGAAGCCGCCGGTTCTGCTCCTCCAAATTCCGCGCAGGGTTAATTTCCTCTCATGGACTTTCTCTGGACTCCTTGGCGATACAAGTACATCGCAAGCGCCGGAAAAACTGATGGCTGTGTTTTTTGCGACGCGCAAAAAATGGGAGACGAGAAAGCGCAAATCGTTCTCCGCGGCAAACTGAATTTCGTAATCCTGAACGCGTTTCCTTACACCACGGGCCACGTGATGGTCGTTCCCTACGCGCACGTCGGGGATCTGTCCATCGCTGATCCCGCAACGCTTGAAGAAATGATGCTCATGGCGCAACGCGTTCAAATCGCGCTTGCCGGAATTTACAAACCGGAAGGATTTAACTTGGGAATGAATTTAGGCCGTTGCGCCGGCGCTGGAGTTACCGGACACATTCACTTGCACGTTCTTCCGCGCTGGATTGGCGATGCGAATTTTATGACCACGGTTGCTGAAACGCGGATGGAGCCGGAGGATTTGTCGGTGACTTATGTAAAACTGCGGGACGCGCTGGCTGCGAAGTAACGAACGTCAATCAATCGAAAATTGCCCGCGCAATAAAATAAGCAATCACGCAAAGCACGAAATCCAATCCAAGCCCCAAATCGAGATGAGAAGTATGCTGCAGCGATCGCGGCAAGAAAGGATGAAGTGAATAGTACGCGGCGTTTCCTGCCAGCACCGCCAGCAGAGAAGTTTTCCAGTCAGGACGTCGCTCGGCTGACGAACTCTTCTCGTCCTGATTCTCGCGGCTGATCTGCCCCGCCATACTTCTATTAGACACCGCAAATATTCAGGAAGTTTCAGGCGCTGCAAAGTCTTGGGGATCAATCGGTTACGAAGAAATGGGCGCCGCGGTAACTTCGCTGCTTCCGCGCAGCCATGCCGCGAGCGGCCACAAAAGCAGCAGGCCGAGCGCGCCGAGGACGATCACTCCGTTGTTTCGCAGATAGGTATTCGGCTGCGCGATTAGGGATGTTCCGGCGTTCAAAAGTGAAAGGGCGGAAGCCACCAAGAAGTATGCAAGTAAATTGTGGCGGATGATTTTAAGGATTACCCACCAGATGAGGTAGATCTTGAGAAGTGTGAATACGAAAGCCACTACAAACGCGAGACCGCTTTCGCCTGAACCCACTTCCGCGAGGGCTGCACCGATCAGCAATAACGCCTGCAACGTCCGCGAGCGAACGTAGACGGCAACGAATCCGCCTAACGCGGAAACAATTGCGGTCGTTGCGAACGCGGCAAGCAGCGCGCCGGCCACAGTTTGCGCCGCTGGAGCAAGCGAATCGAATGCCGGGAAAGTCCCGGCCTCTGCGCTCGCACCGACTAACTTCTGCGTTAAGAGCGAAACAAGATGTTGAAATCCAATCCACACCGCACCGCCGGCGAGCGTGAACATCAGCGCGTCCCGATAATAATTTCTTGACCTGTTCAACCAGCCGGGAATTCTGTCGGCGTTTCCGGCGCGCGTCCAGAAGAACCATCCGAGGCCGAAAAGAAATGTCACGCCGGTCAGCACAATTCCGCCGACGATCAGCCAGCCGATCGAAATTGTGGCGACGAATGCGTTGAATGGAATTTCAGTTTTGTAAGCATTCAGAGTGGCCGGCCAGCCGCACGCTGCCGAAATAATGAACGCGAGGCACGTGAAGATTCCGCAAAGAATTAATTTGCGCCAGGGAATTGAAGTGGCCGCGGGCTGTTTCAGGTTTCGGAAGTAAGCGACCAGCACGAATACCGCGGCGCCTACGTAAAAAACATACGGCCAAACTGATCTCAAGACACTGACGGCAGATTCGTGCTCGGCGTCGCGCACCCACTGCTCGGGAAGTTTCACGTAGACGCGATACGTGGAAACTTCGTCGCCACGAACGTGAATCTCCAGACGCTCGAATGCAGCGTCATCAGCTTTCGGGCCGCCGGCGAGCGGCGTGATTTGCTCCCAAACAAAAGTGTGATCCACGCGGTTCGGTGGATTTTCCGATTTTGAATCCACCAAGCGCCACGCGGAGAAATCGATTTGTTTATTTGTGCGCAGCCAGTCCTGCGCAAGTCTTATCGCCTCATCTTTGCTCAGTTTCGCGCCGGCGGTGCGCTCGTCGAGTGTGTGCCAGAACGAATGGAATTCACCCGTAGCGCGGAACAGCACCACAAATTCCTCTGCGTCGGAATCGCGGAAATAACGCACGCGCCAAAATACTTCCGGAATTTGTTGCTGATAAATCTGGTTTGTCTTCTCAATACCGATTTTGCTGACGAGGAAATCGCTCGCTTCGGAATCGAGATTGGAAAGAAAAATCGTGGCGCGATGATAGTTCGCCAGATTCACATGCTGCTTTTGCATTACATCGTCGGCGGCAGCGGCAGCCTGTTTCGCGTTGAACGATGCGTGTACGTAGTCGCCAACTTTACGTGAATGAGTTGATGCGATCAGAGCAATTCCTGCAGCCCCGCAAAGAACGAGCGTCCAAATGTAGCGGCTCGGAATGGATTGATAACCGGCGGAAATTGCATCCGCAACTTGTTCAACCGTCGCGGGTGCTTCGCGTTCCTGCGGCTTAGGAAGTGGATCCGCGCTATTCAACAAATCTTCGCGGACCTCAAATCCTCCGCGCTTCAAATACATCACGCCGCAATAAATCAGCGGAAGGAAAGCGGCCCCCGCAACCAACGCGCCGGAAATTCGCAAATAGGGACTCGCGGATCGCAGAAGCAGCAAACTTCCGAGCGTTGCGTCGACCGTGTAATGCCAAATCAATGTGGCGAGAATTCCCCAGCGCAACATCACGAGGCCAGCGACGATGCCGATCAATCCGATTTCAATTCCGCGAATGTAAGCGGGTTCTTGCGGATAATTGGAATGCAGAAAACTCCACATGAATGCGGGAAGAATTACGGCAATCACTTTTGATTTTGTTACGCGATGAAAAAACGGAATCGCGAATAGACGGAACAGAAATTCTTCGCTTGCCGCCGCGTACATTCCGATTGCCAGTGCGGCAAGCCACGGGAAAATCGAGCTGGTGGAATTATCGAAGTTGACGTCCTGCGGCGCCCACACTCCGAATTTCTTGCCGACCAAATAAAACACGACCACGTAACCGATGTGAATCGCAGCAAGCGAAACGCCGATTACACCCGCCGTGAAAAATTCTTTCGAGCGAAGGCCCGGCAATTTCCACGCTTTAAATAATTGAAGCCGCGATGGTTGCGAAATTCTGTATAGCGGCTCGCCCGGCGCGACGGCGATTGTCACAAGCAACGCCTGTACAACGCTCAGCAATGCGGCGTAGGCAATTTGGCCAATCGCGAATGCCGGGTAGGAAGAATTCGTGTCGTATCCCGCGCGAATTTCGGGCCAGTTGCTGATGCTCATGAAAAACCACAGCAACGCGAAGAATATTCCAATCCATAAAGCACTGGACCAGCGCATCGCACCAAGACGCGAAAGCTCAAAGATGAACCAGAAAGCCGCGCTCAGCAGAATCATGTAGGGAATAATCGCGACATTCTCGATCAGATCATTCCGGGAACGCATGCGCTGAAAATCGCGCTCCCACGCTTCCGGCACTTTCAGGAATTCAGTAGCGCCGCCGATTTGATCGCCGTGTACGGAAACAGTTAAACGATATGGAGCTCCATCGGGATTATCGGGCGCGCGAAATCCGCGGCGCTGCCACGTAAAACTCCAATCGCGCCGGTTCGGACGCTCGGTGGGATTTGATTCTTCGGGAAGGAAATCGTATTGCGCGAGGCCGGCACCGTATTGCGCGCGCAAATACTGTTCGGCTATTTTCCGCGCCGGGTCGCGTTCCAAGCTTGCGCCGGTGCGCACTTCTTCAATCACATGTGAATAGCTCACGATGCGGCCTTCGGGATCTACATTCGCGCGAAATTCTTCTTTTTGCTGCGGACGGAAAAATCGCACTTCCCAATACCACGCGTTCACTTCCGAGGACATCAACCTGTTGGCTTGTTCCAGCCCCACGGTGCGTTCGAGATATGTTTTTGTTTTGTCGTCCACGGAAAAGACGATTGTGGATTCGTAGCCGTCGAGAGACGCTCCGTGCTGCGTGAGAAAAGTCTTGGCGCGATTCAGCGCTTCATCGCGAGAGATCTGGAAATTTATGGACGCTTCAGGAAACGCCTGAAAGAAGTATCGCCACGCAACGAACACGCCCAGCGCGCCCAATAAAATCCACACAATCAGGACGCGCAAATCCTTCGCGCGCAGCGGCTCAAATCGAGGGCTGGTGCTCAGTGGGACGGGAATTTCGGACAACACTTCCTCCGTTGCGCGCGTGAAAACGTCGAAATGCCGCAGCATTCAATCTAGCCAGACGTGCCGCAGCGGCGCAAGTATTTGCTCGGACACACGGCGCGTTTCCGCCATCGCGGGGCCGGTACGGTGCACGGAGTGATATAAATGATGCTTCAATGCCGAAGCTAAGCGACGAAGTGAAATATCTGAAGGGCGTTGGTCCCGCGCGCGCGGAAGTGCTGGCCAAACGCGGAATTATTTCCGTGGAAGATTTGATTGGCTATCTGCCCTTTCGATACGAGGATCGCAGCCACTTTTCGCAGATTGCCGATGTTGTGCCGGGAAATGTTTACACGTTGCGAGTGGAAGTTTTGGAAGGGCAGGCAATTCGGTATTCGCGTTCGAGCCGTTCGGTTTACATGTTAATCGTGCAGGATGAAAGTTTGCGCCGTTTGCATTGCAGATTTTTTCACGGCGGATTCATGGAGGGCCGTTACAAAAAAGGGCAGCAACTTGTGTTGCACGGGAAAGTGGATTTCGATCCGAACCGGCCGGCGCGGCTGGAGATGATTAATCCACAGGTGGAACCGATCGGACCGGGCGATTCGACCGAAGTCGGTCGGATCGTTCCGATTTATGAAGCGATGGGCGCGATTAGTTCGCGAATGTTGCGACGCATTGTGCATCAGGCACTGGGCGCGCTGCCGCCGGATTTTCCGGACAGGATTCCCGCGGATATTTTGAAGCGTCACGGGTATCCGAATCGCCGCGAGGCGTTGATGTATGTGCATTTTCCGCCGCAGGAAGAAAATATTGAGAAGCTGAATTCATTTCGTTCGCCGGCACACATGCGATTGATTTTCGAGGAGTTATTTTTTTATGAATTAAGTTTGGCGATGCGAAAACGGAACATGCAACAGATACCCGGCATCGCATTTCGTGTTCGCGAACCGGCAATTCGCGAAGCGGTGAAGCGCATTCTTCCATTTAAACCGACAGGCGCGCAGAAGCGCGTGTTGGCGGAAATTGCCGGTGATCTTGAAAAGCCTGCGCCGATGAACCGGCTGCTGGAAGGCGACGTGGGCAGCGGAAAAACAATTGTGGCACTGGAAGCGGCGGCCATCGCGATTGAAAATGGATATCAAGTGTCGCTGATGGCGCCGACGGAAATTTTGGCGGTGCAGCATTTTCTTTCGGCGCGAAGAATATTTCAGAAGGCCGGCTACCAAGTTGAATTGTTGGTTAGTCAATTGAAAACTGCGGCGAAGCGCACTGTGCTGGAAAATATTCGCTATGGTAAAGCGCAGCTTGTGGTGGGAACACATGCGGTGATCGAAGAAGGGGTCGTTTTTAAGCGATTAGGACTGGTGATTGTTGACGAACAGCACCGCTTCGGAGTTTTGCAACGGAAACAGTTGATCGATAAAGGGCGTATGCCGGATGTGCTGGTGATGACGGCAACGCCGATTCCGCGCACGCTGGCGCTGACGCTGTTCGGAGATTTGGATACGTCGGTGATTGACGAAATGCCGCCGGGACGCACTCCGATTGAAACGCGCATGGTTACTGATTCCGGATTGCCCGGAGTTTGGGACACAGTAAAGCGCGAAGTGGCTCGCGGAAGGCAAACGTATGTTGTGTATCCGGTGATCGAAGAATCGAAGATCGAATTGAAGGCGGCGATTACGGAATACGAGCGGCTGTCGCACGAAGTTTTTCCGGGGCTAAAAGTGGGATTGCTGCACGGGCGGATGAAGAGCGATGAAAAAGAATCAGTGATGGAAAATTTCCGCGCGGGCGAATTACAAATATTGGTTTCAACGACGGTGATTGAAGTTGGCGTGGACGTGCCAAACGCCACGATGATGGTGATCGAACACGCGGACAGATTCGGACTGGCGCAGCTGCATCAATTGCGCGGACGCATCGGGCGCGGCAGCGAGCAATCATTGTGCATACTGGTTGCACCGAAGAATCTGGCGGGCGAAGGACGCGAGCGGCTGGAGACAATGGTGCGAACGTCAAATGGATTTGAAATTGCCGAAGTGGATTTGAAATTGCGCGGGCCGGGCGAATTCTTTGGTACACGTCAACATGGAGTGATGGGGTTCAGCGTTGCGAATCCACTACGCGACAAAGAGTTTTTGGAATTAGCGCGACGAGATGCGTTTGAGTTGGTGGAAGATAAAGTGAATCCGGGTGCGTTGGAAAAATTGTTGTCGAAGCTTGATGTGACCTGGCGGCGTCGCTATCAACTTGCGCATGTAGGATGATTGGGAACAAATGAGAATCGTAGCGGGAAAATTTCGGAGCCGAATATTGAAGCCGGTGCGCGATTTGGAATTGCGTCCCACGAGCGATCGTCTGCGCGAAACGCTTTTTAATATTCTTGGTGACGCAGTAGCCGATTCGATTTTTGTGGATTGTTACGCAGGAACCGGCGCAGTTGGGATTGAAGCGCTGAGCCGTGGCGCACGGCAAGTTATTTTTATCGAGAAACACGGAGCGACGGCAGGATTGATTCGCGCAAATTTACTGGCGCTCGACGTAAACATGTCCATGGCGCGCGGTGCCGCTTCGGAGGTGGAGCTCACAAATACGGACGCGCGTCGCGGATTGACGCAGCTTGCCGAACGCGCGGTGCATGCCGATTTTATTTTCATGGATCCGCCGTATGCGGACATGCGCCAATGTTTGAAATTGTTGGAGAGAATTGGAGAGCGGAATATCGCCGAGCGGTTGCTCGCGACACGCGGAAGGCTGATTTTGGAGCACGCGGCGTGGGACAAAGTGCCAGAGGAGATTGGTGTCGTACATCGGACACGGATACTCAAACAGGGCGATTCGGCGCTGAGCTTCTTTGGGTGGCGGGAGGCTGCGGTCGGGACTACAGCCGCAGAATTGCCGTAAGACGCTTGGATATAAGCATTTAAGTGGTTTGGGCTGGGCGAAGACCATTGTTTGATCTGGTTCTCGCCGCTTCACGAAGAATCTGCTAAACCCTTTATTAGCATACACATTGCATACGAGGGGGTAGGGTACCCCAGTACTAGGGTAGTTGGTGTGCACGAATAGCCACGTCTGCCAAGAGAGCCCGCCGATCCGGAGATCGGCGTTCCCGGGGAGGCAAAAATCACATGCTTACATTTGGCATCTCGCGACGTCTATAATATGCAGGATGCCTCTATTTGGATTTGCGACCGCGTTGCCGGGGGACCGAATTACAATCGGGACCGCAGACCGTTCGGCTCAACTGGGCGCCCGCCTGGACGACCGCACGCTTGTGGAACGCGCGCAAGAGGGAAATCAATCCGCGTTTGAAGAATTAGTTCATCGATATGATCGCGACGTTTTGCGCTTGGCGCTAAATTTGACGCGCCGTCCTGAAGATGCGCGTGACGTTTATCAAGAAGCATTTCTGAAAGCCTACAAAAATCTTCATCGCTTCCGCTTCGAGTGCAGCTTTTACACCTGGCTCTATCGTATCGTGACAAATGTTTGTCTGGATCATCTGCGCAGGCGCAAGAGCCGCCCGGAAGATCAAGCGCCGGTATCCGCCGATGAAGGTGATGTGCCGCAGGATTTTTTTGAGAAGCAACGCGAGATGAACGCGAGTTCGGATCCGGAGCGCGCCGCAATTGGAAAACAAATTGGATTGCAGATTTCCGCCGCGATGGGACAACTTTCCGCGCGGGAACGAATTATTTTTGAAATGAAACATTTTCAGGGGCTGAAGTTGCGCGCAATCGGCGACATGTTGGGCACGACGGAAGAGACGGTGAAGAATTCTCTTTTCCGCGCGACGCGAAAACTGCGCACTCAGTTGGGAGGGCTGCTGTGAAGCCCGAAGCGAACGATAAACTTGCAATTTCCACGCAGGCGAATGCGCTCGCTCTCTCGGTCAATTGCGAGAGCGCCGAGCGTTTGCTGATTTATTACGCTTGCGAGGAAGCAAGGCCGGAAGAACGTGCGGCGGTTGAACAGCACGTCGGTGAATGCGCGAATTGCGCGGCGATGTTGGCCGTCGAATTGCGCTTGCAGCAAATGCTGGCGACGATGCCGCAGACCGCGGACGAATTGGATCTGGCCGGAGAATTACTGGCGCAGTGCCGCAGTGAATTGGCGGAGGCTCTGGACGATTCGCGGGATCACGCGGCTCTCGGTTTGCAGTCACAAGGATTTTTGGCGCGATGTTTTGCGTGGTGCCGCATGGAAATGGCCGTGCATCCGGCAATGGGCGCGGCATTTTTCGTGCTGATGGGATTGGCCGTGGGACGCGTGATGCCCTCGGTGGCGAATGGCACACAACAGGCTGGACTAATTCCGACGTCAACCGTTTATGCTTCGCCGCGAATTTCCGATCAGGAAATGCAGAACATGAATGTGTCCGGAATTTATGTTGTGCCGGATGGTGGCGCAGCGGGCGCGCAAAATGTGGAAATTCATTTGCGCGCGATGAAACCGATGGTTGTGTCGGACGATGCGGATGTGAAGCGCGTGCTGAGTTTTGTGATCACGAATGGGCAGCGATTTGATTCTGACGTACGCATGGGTTCGGTTGATGGGCTGCGCAGCCAAACTGATGACGTGGATATCCGCCGCGTGTTGTGCGCAACCGCGCTGCACGATACGAATGCTGGTGTGCGTTTGCGCGCGTTGGAAGCGCTGCACGGATTTGAGCAGGACGATACGGTGCGCGACACTTTGCTGGACGCGCTGAAGCATGACACGAATCCCGGCGTGCGTGTGGAAGCTGTAAGCGCATTGAAGGCCACAGTAGAAGCTGGGAAGGCCACCGCTGATCCTCGCATCGCGCAAGTCCTCCGCGATCTAAGTGAGCACGATTCTAACAACTACATTCGCCTGCAAGCGGCGGCGGCCATTCGGAATTTGGGGCCGCAGCAATAGCACGCGATAAAATCGCACGGCGAAATAAATAAATTTTCACTGGAGACGGACGGGCTTGTTGACGCGAATTCAGTTGCGGACGGTTGTGCTGGGCGTGATTTTCAGCGCCGCAGCAGTGTGCGTGCCAGCGCAATTATTTGCGCAGACGCAGACCGCGCCGCCTGCTCAGCCCTCACAACAGCCACTGGTGCCCTCACAGCCTCCGGCGCAACCACAATCTCAACCACCGACACAAACGCAATCGACGACGGCGCCGCAAACACCGCCGCCGAGCCGGCGGCCGGTGCTCGCGCAAACCCCCATCGCGAGGGCCACTACTGTTCGCGGAAATTCTGCGCAGGGAACTGCGCCGCCCGCCCCAGCTCCACGGCAAAGTCCATTTCCCGTGGCGAATGCGCCTGCTGCGCCACCGGCCGCAACCTTGTGGACAACTCCGGCGGCAGGCCACGCGTTTGCTGTTGCTCCTCCGCGAAGAAATGCAAATGCCTCCGAGCAGAAGAGCGGAGTATTGACGACGCATGACGGTCTGCGTCTGCGGCTGGAAACGGAAACGGGAAATATCCGCATTTTCACGGACGCGACAAATGAAGTTCGATATATGGTGCGAATCGAAACGGATGCTTCCGGCGCGGACGCGCAAAAACTAGTTCATCAACTTTATTTGAACACTTTCAGCGCAGCCTCCGGAGTAACAATTTCGGGACGCGTTATGGAGCACGAGCAGCGCGAGCGTGTGTGGGTAACGTACGAACTTCATGTGCCGCGCAAATACAATGTGGACGTGACGACGCACGCGGGAAATATTCAGGTGGGTGACGTTGACGGCCGCGTGAATTTAATTACTGACGGCGGAAATATTACGGCGGGCATTGTGACCGGTGGCGTTCGTCAACCGGGCGTTCCGGCGGCGCGACTCGAAAGCACTGGTGGCGGACATATTTTTGTGCGCGATGTTACCGGCGATTTGAAAGCGGTTACGGCGGGCGGACACATCACCGCGGGAAATATTTCCGGCGACGCGAATCTTTCCACCGGCGGCGGGCACATTCACGCGGGAAATATTCGCGGTGTGTCACAACTGGAAACCGGCGGCGGAAATATTTCTGTGGAGCGCGCAGGTTCACGCGTGGCGGCATCGTCCGGCGGCGGACAAATTAGTTTTGGCGAAGCGGCAGGAGCAATTCAGGCGCGAGCGGCCGGCGGAGGAATTCGTGTGCTACGCGTTTCCGGGCCGATGCAGCTCGATAGCAATGGCGGAAGCATTTTCCTCACAAAAGTTGAAAATGCGGTTCACGCTTCCACGGGAACAGGATCGATCACCGCATGGTTTTCACCGACGCTGAAAATTTCCGGCTCGTCGCAACTCGAATCCGGTCGTGGAGACATCGTCGTTTACGTGCCGCACGATTTGCAGATGACAATTGAAGCGACGATTGACACGGCCGCGGGACATCACATTGCCGCTGATCCTTCGCTGATGATGAAGACCACGTATCACACTGGCGATTCCGGAAAACAAGTGCGCGGAGTTTGCGAAGTGAACGGCGGCGGAGAAGTGCTGAAGCTGCGTGCGATGGAAGGAAATATTCAGCTGCGTTATGTGGACGACGCTTTCATGCACACGCAGGAACTGGTGCAGCACCAAATTCGTCAGGAAATTGACATGGAGCAGCGCTATTTCCAAACGATGATTCAGCAAAGCATGCACGACATGCAGGCGCAGATGGGGCAAGCCTGGACGCAGAATTCTTCGGGCCAGACAGTTGTAGTGGGTTCGGCACCACCCGCGCGCGCGCCGAATGCATCGCCTGCGGTTGCTGTTACGCCGCGGCCCGGCATGCCCGCACCGCCAGCGCCTCCGGCGATTCCGCCGCCCGCACACTCGGACGTCTTGTGGATGAAGTTGGGAGAATATTGGTGGGGCGGTGTGCGCGTGGAACCTGCCGAGCAGGAAGCGCGAAGAGCGAACGAAGTGAAGCCTGTGTATCCCGATATCGCGCGGCAAGCCGGCATTGAAGGAATTGTTTCTATGCGAGTGCTGATTAACAAAGACGGTGCCGTCGAAAAAGTGGAAGTGTTATCCGGCGAAGAAGCGTTGCGCAATGCGGCGACGACGGCGGTTCGTCAGTGGCGCTACCAGCCATTCTTGCTGGAAGGAAATCCGACGCCGGTCGTAACCGTCGTGAATTTGAAATTCCAAATTCAATGATGCAGATATTTTTCGTTCAGGCCAAATAGCTTTTTTGCGTAATGCAGCAGCTTGGCGCAACGCAACAACTCAGGGCGCAACTATCTTCTTCCTTCGGGGGTGTGGGATGCGGAAATGGCTCGCGGGGATAATTGTATTTGCAGCGGCGGCATTTTGCGGCGCTCCGGCGCAGGCGTATGAGCAGGCCTACGAAAAAACAGTTCCGCTTGCGGCGGGCGGATCGCTGCATTTGGAAAATGTAAATGGTTCGGTGGACGTTCGCGCATGGGATCGCGCGGAAGTGCAGATTTACGCGGTGAAACGCGCTTCGCGCAGCGATGAAGATCTGTCGCTCGTAAATATTGATGTGGACGCCACACTGGGCCGGGTGAATATCGTGACGCAATATCCCGCGGACCAAGGCGTGGACGTGAGCGTGGACTATCGCATTCGCGTGCCGCGCCGCGTACTGCTTGAAAATATTTCCACGGTGAACGGCACGATTCATGTGACCGATGTGGATGGCGGCGGAAAGTTGCACACGGTGAACGGCGACGTGGACGTTATGGATTGCGCCGGCGGATTCAGCGCGCGTACAACGAACGGCGACATTCACGAGGAGCTGCGTGTGTTGACGGCGAAAGCGTCCGTTGAGCTGGAATCCATGAACGGCTCCATTCTGGTTGCGTTGCCCGCGAGTGCGGGCGCTGAACTTGACGCACAAAGTTTGAATGGCGATTTCCAAACGGAGAAACCCGTTGTGATGAATGGCGCATTCAGCCACGGAAGTTTTCGTGGGAAGTTGGGCGCAGGTGGCGCACCGTTGCGAATTCGCACAGTGAATGGCGGCATACAAATTGCAGTGTGGAAGCCGAGCGTTTAATTTTTCGCGGCTGAATTCCCAACTGCTGCTCACTTCGCGCGGCGGCAGCCGTCGAAATTGGAAGGAGGCGAGATCATGAACACGAAAAAAATATTTGCCGTCGCCGCAGTAGCGGCACTGGCGATTGGAATTGGCGCGACGGTGAACACAGCGTCGGCGCAAGAGCAGAAAAAAGATTCGCAATGGACTAATTCAATTGGAACGGCGGTGAGCCAGGCAGTTCTCGCGCAAGTTCAACAGGAAGTGGCTAATGCGACGGCGCGCGTGGCGGCTGTCGAAACCGCCACGATTGCGCAGGAAGTCGACGCGAAGATTATGGCCAAGCTGGCGAAGGTGCAGGAGAAGATCGAAGCGCAGACTCCATCGCCCGCGGCGCGCGTATTTCTGAATGGCGAAGATTTTTCGGCGGCCGATGAAACCGGCTGGCTCGGCGTTACGCCGGAAGATATTTCCTCGGACCGCGCGAAAGAATTAAAACTTTCCGCGGCGCGCGGAGTTTATGTAAGCGAAGTTGAGAAGGACAGCCCCGCGGAAAAAGGCGGACTGAAATCTGGCGACGTGATCACGGAATTTAACGGGACGCACGTTGAAGGCGTGACGCAATTCCGCCGGTTGGTGCGCGAAACTCCTCCGGGCCACAGCGTTTCGATTGTTGTGATGCGCGATGGAAAATCGCAGACGTTGAACGCGACACTTTCCAACATGTCCGATCAATTTCGACATCTCCGAGTGAACATTGGAAACAGGCTCCAGGATTTTTCGGTGAATATGCCGCCGATGGCCACGTGGGACGGCCCTGTGGTTACGCCGCGCGCTCCGACGGCGCCGCGTCCTGCAATGCCGGCGATGCCTCCGGGTTCGTACACATACACAACTCCCGAAGGCGCGTATGCGTTCGGCTTTGGCGCTGGCTCCGGGTTCGGAATGGGCATGACGCCGAGCATTGGCATCAACGGCGAAAATTTGAACGGACAGCTCGGCACATATTTCGGCGCGCCGGATGGGGAAGGCGTGCTGGTGCGCGAAGTGCAGTCCGGATCGCCCGCGGAAAAATCCGGGTTGAAAGCCGGTGACGTGATCACGAAAGTTGCCGGCGATCGCGTGAAGACGCTTGGCGAGTTGCAATCGAAGTTGCGCGAGAAGCGCGAAGATAAGACCGTACAAATTACCGTGGTGCGCCATGGCTCGGAAACAAATGTAACCGTCGAGCCGAATAAGCCGAAGACGATTGCTCCGGCACGCGCTCGCGGAATCGCATAAACAATTCACGAATGATTGTCGAACGCCCGGCGCCACCGGCGGAAGTAAAAACTGGCGCCGGGCCCTTTTATTTTTCCAGCGAAACTTTGCGGCCGCAGTTTACGAAAGTCGTGTTTAACGGTACGCTTAAGCGCGGTGCGAATTTCCGGGGGCGTTCACATGGCGCGCAAATCAAGCGTGTTCAAAGCAATTGTAACTTTCGTTTTCGCGGTGGCAGTCGTGGCGATTGCTGTGCCCGCGTCGCCGCAGGGAACTGCGTCAGGCAACGCGCAAACTCCCAAGAAAATTCCCGCGTTCCATTCCGCGCCGGATACCGCAAAACTTCCAGCCACGATGGATCCAAAACAATTTAATGACGTCGCCACGCAGAACTCGTACGCGATGGCCGCGAAAGTAAAAAATGTCCTGTATCAGCAGCCGTGCTTTTGCTATTGCGATGCGAACGACGGACATCATAGTTTGCTCGACTGCTTCGTGAGTGATCACGCTGCGAGTTGCAATATCTGCCGGATGGAAGGGATTTTCGCCTACGAACGAACGCGCAAGGGACAAACGGCTGCGCAGATTCGCAAAGAAATTATCAACGACGAATGGAAGAAAGTTGATCTAAACCAGTACGCCACGCTGAAAGATATCCGCTAGGATCTTTTCCAAGAAGACGCGTCACGCAACAAAATTACTGCCTGCGAATTTCCGCTTTGGAAGCGGGCACAGTCAGACGCATCAAACGGTGCGCTGCATCCAGATACAGCGTGACTTCCAAATCCGGCGTGCGCATGGTGAGCTGTTCGTATTTTGCGCCAGCAAGAGTTACCGGCGCGCCAGCTTCGGCAGTAATCGTGCCGGGCGCTTGTTCCTGCGGAATAAATACGGCGAATGTTTGCGCGCCCCCGGTCTTCCAGTTGTAAGCGTGCGCAAGAATTTCGTACTGATAATAAAGATTGTCATCCAGCACCACCACCGGCGATGCGAACGTGAAGTCCTGCCGGATAGGTGCCTTGCCTTCACCCAAATCCAAAGTGATGTGCGCGCTCGTGCCGGCAAATGTCGTCATCGAGGTAATCTTTTTTCCGTTCCCGGCGGAGCACGTGTATTGCAGCGGCTCGACGGAGCCATTCAATCGCAACTCGCCGGTGATCTTGCTGGTTTCCTCACCGGCATGAATTTCTGTGGTGCCTTTCGCGACCCAATCACCGCCCGCGCGCGCAATTGAAAAATCTTCCGTGCCCACCGGCACGCCGTTCACGGTGATTACAAATTTTCCTTTGTCGTCGCTCAGCGCGGAAGCTTCGCGCTTTTGCGCGCGCGCGGTAAAGCCGATTGACGCCATCGCGCAAATCGTCAAGCACGACGCCACACCCAAAATTATTTTCTTGCGGAGTTTTTGATTCAGAAGCGGATTCATAATGTCACCTCGGCCATCTTAGAAGCACAGGCGCGGAGATCCCCCAAGCGCTCTGCTTATTCTGAGGGCGAATGGCTCGCGAGAAATCCTAAGAATTGCGGAGCGTGCCGGAAGTATCAACCGTACCTAACTTCTGAACAGTACCGAAGAGCGGTGACGCGAGGATTCGCTCGACGACCTGGCGCGGCACGTCGCCGCCTTCCACGCGCAAATCCGCCTGACGATAAAATGGAATGCGCTCGTCGTAAAGTTTGCGGAAGCTTGACTCGTCGCGAAACATCGGGCGGTCTTCCATCATCACGCAGCGCGAAAGCAGTTGTTCCACGGGACAATCCAGCCAGATCACATAGCCCGCGCGGACTTCGCTTTGTCTGCCGCAGGCCACGCTCAGCATTTCCAAATTTTCCGGTTGGGCAAACGTGCCGCCGCCAAGCGCAAGCACCGCCGGAATTGCGGCGACAGCGGCTTCGCCGAGTGCCCGCGCCAGCTCCGCGCTTTCTAATCTGCGAAATGCAGGCTCGCCCTGACGTTCAAAAATTTCTGCGATGGGCAGACCGGATTGCTGTTCGATTCGTTCGTCCAAATCAACGAAACGCCAGCCGAGTTGTTGCGCGAGCAGTTTTCCGACGGTGGTTTTGCCACAGCCCATAAAGCCGGCCAGGCATACAAGCTTAATGGGCAGACGTGTGCCGGCGGGTGACATTCAGAGTTCGAGGAATGTGTGCGAGGCGTTTAGCGAATTACTGCGTCGCTTGATCCCGCACCATAATTTTGATTGTACCACTGAAGGAAGCAAGCTCGACCTTCGCGGTGCCCTTGCCGACGGTACCGAACAGCGACTTGCCATACTTCGGAGGATTGTCCTTCTTGCCGTGTTTATCCGGCGAGAAATTCGCCTGGCTAATCACAGAGCCGTACCTAGAAGTAGCGCTCAGATCGAAAGAACTCGCGGCGCCGTAATGAACTTCAGTGTTGCCGGTGTCGCTCTTCATGATGTAAATGCCATGGCGCAGAAATTCGCCATCGAAAAAAATATTTCCCGCCGTAGTGTGAACGGTGATTTTGTCCATCACAGGCTGGAGAATCTGCACGCTGCCACCGACAGTTTCTGCTTTGAAGGAAGCGCCATCGCAGCGTGAACAGACGATCGAGCCGTCCGCCGTCGTGACCATCACTGCTCCGCCAACGTCTTCAAGTCTCACATCGGCCGCGAGCGTGTCAAAAGTTAAATTGCCGTGAACGCTGGCTACGGTAATGCTTCCGGAATCTGTGCGAATTTCCAGTTCGGTTTCTTCGGGCACGGTCACGGTGTAATCGGCTTGCAAATCGGCGCTGCGCGCGGCGGCATTCAGCACACGTGTGCCAATTTCAATGCGGGAATCCACTTGCTCGCTCTCAACTTCCGTATTCGACGTGGCGTGATCGGCGACGAACATCACTTCCGGCTTATTCCACGATTTCACCTGAATGCGCCCATTGGAATTGTGAATCGTAACGACCGGGCGGCCCACTACGGTGAAATGTTTTTCCACACGATGCGCCGACGCAGTAATGGCAAGCGTGGCAAGTACCGCGGCCGCGAACACAGTTCGCAGTGAAGGATGAATGGTTGGTCGAGTGTTAAGCGAGAGCATGGTTATTCCCCTGTCCAGCTATGTTCTGTTGCAGCGGCCAGCAACTGAGACTTTTGCTGGTAAGCCCCATACAAATACTGGCGCGCGGCCTCGTCCTTTGGTTGTTCGCGTACGGCTTTCTCACATACGGCAATAAAATCGTTCACAATTTTCAGATCGGCGCGCAACTTCACGTTCGCGTCCGGATCGATGGTTTGCAAATCGCCCATCGTCTGCGCTTCCAGTTTATTTAAATTGTTTTGGGCGTTGACGGCACTCTGAGGGAATTGATTCGGGTCGTCTATAGGTGCGTAATGCAAGTACGTAAGTCCGGCCGCGAAAACCATAATCGCGGCATAGGCTGCCACCATCACCGGGCGACGCATGAATCCGAGAACACCAGCAAGCCAGCCGGATTTTTGTTCGGTGGCGTGCTGCAGTTCCGGCGTGCGGATAATTCCTTCTTCGACCAGTTGTGTGCGGAGTTGCGTCCAAACGCGGGCGGGCGGTTCTTCGTCCGGCACGGAAAGTTCACGCGCCATTGTGATGATCGTTTCGAGGTCGGCCGCCAGCGAGCGGCAATTTCCGCACTGCTTCAAATGCGCAGTGGCTTCAGCCGGCATGGGCTGTTCGCTTGCTTGTTCCAATACTGCTTCAAATTCCTGGCACTGCATGTTTCACCTTCTCGATTCTGCTTCCAGAATTACATCCAAAACTTTTCACTGCAACATCCGTTCCTAAAGCTTAATGTCCCGTACGAACTGTCGCATTTACCAAAAACTAGGTTCCGTCGCCGCCAACCGCTTCCGTCTTCGCGTCTTGTCGCGCATCGCGCGCTTGTTGGCGAATTACTTCCTGCAATAATTCGCGAAGCCGGGTTCTTGCTTTGTGGAGCTGAGACTTCGAGTTGCCGATGGAGCATCCCATAATTCCGGCAATTTCGTTGTGCTCATATCCCTGAATGTCGTGCAACTCAAACACGGAGCGGTAACCGGGAGGCAATTGTTCCACGGCCCGCTGCAAATTAATCCGGTCCACGGATCCAGATAACATATTATCTAGCGCCCCAAAATCCCTGCGGGGGCCGCCGCTTTCCTCGTCCGGTTCGGTGATCTCTTCCAGAGAACTTTCTGGAACCGTTTTCTTCCGCAACTTCATCAGCACCACGTTTACGGTTAGCCGATGCAGCCAGGTTGAAAAAGCAGACTCTCCCCGAAAAGTTGCAATCTTGCGGAAGAGTTGGAGAAAAGCCTCCTGGGTAAGGTCCTCCGCCTCTGCTGTGCGTCCGACCATACGCAAGCAAAGGGCATAAACGCGCCGGCTATGTTGCCGGTACAGAAGCTCGAACGCCTCCGCGTCACCCTGTTGAGCCCGCCGAATCGCTTCAGATTCCGTGAGCTCTCCCGTTTCGCTTCGTTTCGTTCGGGCCACCGGTCCGTTAGGACGCACCCATTAATTCCGATGCGGTCCACCCCTTTTGAGTTGTACCGGGGTTTGTGAGATTCCCGGCCACCATTCTCTTGATTATCTTGGATGCTGTGGAATTGCCAAACGCTCCAACCGTTCATTCTTATTCTCGGCGGAATGCAGGCAGCCGTCTATCGGGAACTAGGGAGTGTGCAGACGAGGTCCGCTGCGTTTTGCGCTTCGGCCGCGCCTGCATTGCTGAAACTGCGGTCTCCAACCGGTGGCCGAAGGAAATCACCTGTCCCGATGGCAGCGAAAATAGAAACGATTTCAGCATCACCGTCGCTTCGCCCAGCACGGTTGTTAGATCATATTGAAGTTCGTTGAGTCGGTTCCAGTCGTCTTTCGATGTTCTGCGTGCGGAAATCTCCGCCATCATCGCGCTAAATTCTTCCGCGCTTTCGCTGGCGATTTCGCCAAGCGTTTTCACCTTGTGCAGGAAGCGTTTGCGCGCGCCGAATAAAACTCCTGAAAGAAGGGAATTCAATGTTGCTTTGCGCTTGGCTGTTTCGCCATGGAAATTCGTGGGATCCAGCGATTCCACGCTTGGCAGCAAGCCGAAATGATTCGCATGGCGTTCCACCACGTCCAGAAGACACTCCAGCGCGGCGGCAAATCGCTCGCACAGGTTGCGGGAAACTTCAGCTTGATCGCGCGCCATTTCCAGTTTGCCGGTTCCGCGAAGCATCAGCGCTTCGTCCAGCGCCACGCTGAACATGGTGTGCGCGGGTTTGGTCTGCGCCACAAAGTAATTGAACACCTGCGATTTTTCGGCCGGAAGTTTTGCACACCAGTCCTGTAGAAGCGTTTTTCGAGCCTGCGTTTTCCAGAACCGTAATGGCACAGGGGGACTCCTTAGGGACGGGCATTATAGTCCCCATAATCCCGTTTTGGGAAAGGAATCTTTCTTAGTACCATTCTGAAGTCGTATTTGCTTGGTGAATGGCCTGTCATCGCGGCCCCAGCCCACTGAATGCTTTCCTCCACCAGTTTCACTTCCTTGACGCTCTCTCAACCCCACCGCTATACTTCGACTCGATTATCAACGCGCCTCTCTTAAGTGACACCCGGAAAGGACTTCCGTTGCCGTTTGAACCACTGGAACAATATTTTCAGCGCCAAAAGAAATTGGAGCAGATTGTCGCGCTGGGTTACGCGCCATATCCTCATAAATTTGATTGGACGCTGACTCCCGCTCAGGTTGTCGCCAAATTTGGCGGCCTGCCGGTTGCTGATCTCGAAGCGGCACACGCGGAGGTGCGCGTCGCAGGACGCATCCTGACTTTGCGTTCGCACGGAAAAACGGGTTTTGCGCACATTCAAGGCAGCGGCGCGAAAATTCAAATCTATGTTCGCCTGGATGCCGTTGGCGAGAAGGCCTTCCAACTTTTTCAATTGCTGGATATGGGCGATACCATCGGCGTTGCGGGAACAATGTTCCGCACGAAGACGGACGAGCTAACCATCAAAGTGACGGAGCTGACGCTGCTCTCGAAATCTCTGCTCCCGCTGCCGGAAAAGTGGCACGGATTGCAGGACGTTGAGACACGCTACCGCCAACGCTATGTGGATTTGATCGTGACGCCGAAATCGCGCGAGATTTTTCTGAAGCGCGCAATTCTGGTGCGCGAAATGCGAAAGTTTTTCGACGCGCGCGGCTACATCGAAGTCGAAACGCCGATGATGCAGTCCATCGCAGGCGGAGCCACCGCGCGGCCTTTCATCACGCATCACAATACGCTCGAGATGGATTTGTATTTGCGCATTGCGCCGGAACTTTATTTGAAGCGATTGGTGGTCGGCGGACTGGATCGCGTTTACGAAATTAATCGCAATTTCCGGAATGAAGGAATTTCCACGCAGCACAATCCGGAATTCACGATGCTGGAATTTTACGAAGCGTACAGCGACTACCGCACCTTCATGGACCTGACCGAAGAATTATTCGCCACGCTCGCAAAGGCCGTCACAGGCGGCACCGCCGTAAAATATGGCGAGCACGACATTGATTTCGCGAAGTGGCAGCGCCTCACAATGCGCGAAGCAATTTCGCAATACTGGCCGACCGCCGCGGGTGAAAAACCCAGCGCCGAACAATTGCGCGCGAATGATGGTCCTCGAGAAGCCACGCGGAAATACAATGCCTGGGCCACGCAGGGAAACGCTCCACCGATTAAGGATGTCGATAAATTGACCGACGGCGAACTTGTTGGCGCTCTCTTCGAGGCAATCGCCGAAGAACATTTATATCAGCCGACAATTCTTTACGATTTTCCCAAGGATATTTCCCCGCTTTCAAAATGTAAGGACGACGATCCTTCCACCGCTGAGCGCTTTGAAGTTTTCTGCGGCGGATTTGAGCTGGGCAACGCCTTTTCTGAATTGAATGATCCCGTCGAGCAGGAAGCGCGCTTCCGTCGACAAGTGGAACAGGGCGGCGACGAAGCGCCGAAGGAAGTTGATCTCGATTACGTTCGCGCGCTCAGCCAGGGCATGCCGCCCGCTGCCGGCATGGGAATTGGAATTGACCGCCTTACAATGTTGCTGACGGATTCGCATTCGATTCGCGATGTAATTCTGTTTCCGTTGTTGCGTCCGGAGACGCGCCACGAATCCGCGCAGGAAGAAAATCCTGCCGCATCCCAAGAAAATCCGGACAGTTCTGCAAAGAAGCCATGAAATTTGAATGGCTGGTTGCGCGGCGGTATCTGCGCTCCCCGCACAGGCCGGCAGTTCTGCGGCTGGTCACACTACTTTCCGTTCTCGGTGTGGCGGCAGGCGTGGCCACACTCGTCATCGCCCTTGCGATGAACACCGGTTTCCGCGAAACACTTCAGGATCGTCTGCTCGGCGTCACCGCGCACATCACCATCACCGAACCCGGCGCGGACGCGATTCACAATTATCGCGAACTTGGCGAGCGCCTCGCGAAAACTCCCGGAGTTCGCTCGGTTACTCCCGCTCTGTACGAAACTGTTTTGCTTTCCGCGGGAGGAAAAGCCAGCGGCGTCGTGGTGAAAGGAGTCGATCCGGAGCTTGAGAAAAAATCCGACGAAGCTCTCACACACATCGTCGATGGCCAATCCGATTTTTCTCCTGACTCCGACGGCATTGGCGCCATCATCCTCGGCCACATGCTCGCCAACGAACTCGAATTGCGCGTCGGCGATACGGTCACGCTGATGAGCCCGAGCGGCCGGCTCACTCCATTCGGAATGGTTCCGCGCACCAGGACTTTCCGCGTCACCGGGATTTTCGATTCCGGCTTTTACGATTTCGACGCGCACTGGGGATTCGTCACTCTGGGCTCAGCGCAAAACCTGGCAGGCGTTGGTGACGAAGTGATCGCGATGGAAGTTCGCGTTTCGCAAATCGATCGTGCCGCGGAAATCGCAAAGCAACTGCAAAGCGACGCAGGTCCGCTCTACAAAGCTACAAGTTGGATGGAAGAAAATCATGCGCTGTTCAGCGCGCTGCGTTTGGAAAAATTAGTCACCGCAATTTTCATCGGGCTAATCACCTTTGTCGCCGGATTAAATATTATTGTCGTGCTCAGCATGACGGTCACCGACCGCGCGCGTGACATTTCCGTTCTGATGGCCATGGGCGCGCGACGCAAACAAGTCCGCAACATTTTCTTGTTCCAAGGTCTCACCATCGGCACCATCGGCACGCTTATCGGACTCGTCTTCGGTTACTCGGCTGCCTATGTCGCTGGAACTTATCGCGTCATCAAACTTGATCCCTCAATTTATTCCGTTCCCTACGTTCCGTTTCACACCAACATTTCTGACGCTTTGTGGATCGCCGCCAGTGCAATCCTGATTTGTGCCGCGGCAACATTTATTCCTGCTCGCGCCGCGGCAAAAATCCTTCCCGTGGATATTCTCCGGTACGAGTAGTCCTTCAGTTCCCCGTACCATTGATTCGCAGGTTTTCCGTCACTTTGGTGCCCCGCTTGCACCATATATCGTGTACGCTGGCTCCGTACAGAACCGCCCAGATTGTTCCCGTTTTGGGGCATTCCCGGCGTGTTATAATTGCCTGTTTTTCAATAGGTTGGCGGCTATTCCAGGGTTTTTCCCAGGATTTACCGTCCAACCGGCGAACGAAGGTTTCTGAATAGGAAACTAATTTGCCGCCGATGGCCATTCGATTCACGTTCGCGGAACCGAAAAGCTGCATCTAACTAGTCAGGGTGCTGGTGGAATCGCGAAAAGGAAGTTAGATTTCTGGCGCGGTACCGCCGGTTTACTGGTACTGATTCAGATGAAAATTGTTGCGATGGGGCATTTTATTCTTAGAGGTACGAGAAGTAACATAGAAGCATAAGAAATAGTGATGAGCCCAGACCCGACACAGCCGAACGCTCACGCAGCCGCCCAATGGGAGGCGAATTCTTCCGCAGCGGAATTCGCAACGCCTTCCGCCGAGCGCACTGCCGTGATCGAAACGCGTGAACTGCGCAAAGTTTTCGGTGAAGGCGCAGCTCAACAGGTCGTTCTGGGAGCGGTGGAACTTTCCGTACGCGAAGGCGAGATGATTGCGATTGTCGGGCCTTCCGGCAGC
This sequence comes from uncultured Acidobacteriota bacterium, assembly GCA_963778235.1. Lineage (GTDB taxonomy): Bacteria > Acidobacteriota > Terriglobia > Acidiferrales > UBA7541 > DASTCZ01. Next base: position 366,805 of record CAVZTQ010000003.1, read on the forward strand.
GGAAAAAGCACTTTGCTGCACTTGCTCGCTGCGCTGGACACGCCAACGAGCGGTACAGTATACTTTCGTTCGCGTGAACTCCAAACGTTTCCAGAAGCTCCTCTCGCGGACTACCGGAACCAATCGGTGGGATTCGTCTGGCAGCGCCATCACCTTTTGCCGGATTTTACGGCGGCAGAAAACGTGGCAATGCCGCTTTTAATGCGGGGAATTAAGCGTTTGGACGCGTTGAGTTCCGCGGCCGGACAACTGGAACGTGTCGGACTTGCGTTGAAGAATAACCAGAGAGCAGGGGAACTGTCCGGTGGCGAACAGCAACGCGTAGCCATCGCGAGAGCCTTGGTCAATTCGCCAGCTTTGCTGCTGGCGGACGAGCCTACAGGCGATCTGGACGAGCGAAATGCGGATGCAGTTTTCGATTTGATGCAAAGATTACACCGCACTCATCGGCTTACATCCATCATGGCAACACACAACCGCGCTTTGGCCGAGCGGTGCGATAGAGTTTTGAGTTTAGAGCATGGCGAGTTGAAACCGCTCCACGTGGGAAGCGGGATACAGCCCGTTAACTGAGGGAGAAGCGAGCGAACTGTGCTGGAACGATTTACAGAAAAAGCGCGTCGGGTAATATTTTTCGCACGCTACGAGGCAAGCCAGTACGGCAGCCCGTGCATTGAAACGGAGCACCTCTTGCTCGGTCTCGTGCGTGAAGACAAAGGCCTTGCCAACCGCTATTTGCGGAATCAAGGCTCCATCGAATCCATTCGTAAAGAAATCGAACAACGCATCACCATCCGCGAGCGCATCTCCACTTCCGTGGAAGTGCCACTCAGCGCGGAATCAAAACGCATTCTGGCGTTCGCCGCTGAAGAAGCCGATCGCCTGGGAACGAAGCATGTCGGCACGGAGCATCTGTTGCTCGGCATTCTGCGCGAAGAAAAATGTTTTGGCGCGGAGATCCTACAGGAACGCGGGCTGCGCCTTTCGGCGTTGCGTGAAGAGCTGGCTCGTTCATCCGGGGAGAAGGTTCCAGTGAATCGTCCAAAGGAAACTTCGTTACTCGCTGAATTCAGCAGGGACCTCACGCAAGCCGCAACCGAAGGCCAACTCGATCCTCTTGTCGGACGTGAACGCGAACTCGAGCGCGTCGTCCAAATCTTGTGCCGCCGCACCAAAAATAATCCCGTCCTGATCGGTGAACCCGGAGTAGGCAAGACTGCAATCGTAGAGGGTCTCGCGCAGCGCATCGCTGATGGCGATGTCCCTCTTTTTCTTGCGGACAAGCGCATTCTTTCGCTCGATCTTTCCCTGATTGTCGCCGGCACAAAATATCGCGGTCAATTTGAAGAGCGCCTAAAGACCATCATGAAGGAATTGATGGAAAGTCAGAATTCCATCGTATTCATTGACGAGCTGCACACGCTGGTCGGCGCTGGCTCCGCGGAAGGTTCACTGGACGCGGCGAATATTTTAAAGCCCGCGCTAAGCCGTGGTGAAATTCAGTGCATCGGCGCAACCACGCCCGGTGAATATCGCAAGTCCGTTGAAAAAGATCGCTCGCTTGAACGGCGCTTCCAGTCCGTGAAAGTTGTAGCGCCTGACGAAGAGATGGCGATTAAAGTTTTGCAGGGCGTTCGCGAGCGCTACGAAAAATTTCACGCCGTTAGTTACACCGAAGAGGCGGTGCAATATGCCGTATATCTCTCGAACCGGTATATTCCAGATCGCTTCCTTCCGGACAAGGCCATCGACTTGATCGACGAAGCAGGCGCGCGAGTGAAATTGCGTCAGGCGATGCTGCCTGAGGAAGTTTCTGAAATTCAAAAGCGTGTGAAGTACAACACGCATCGCATGGAAACGGCCATCGCCAATCATGAATTTGAAAAGGCGCGTTTCTATTCCGAAGAAGAGCGCAAAGAAAAAGAAAGTTTGCGCCAACTTCGCGAACGCCTGAAGCTTGACGAATCTTCCACCGGCATCGTCACGCGCGAAGATATCGAGGAAGTGGTTTCGCGTTGGACCGGTGTGACCGTCACTTCCATTAAGGAAGACGAGCAGCAGAAATTGCTGCGCATCGAAGTCGAACTACACAAGCGCGTCATCAGTCAGGACAAAGCCATCACCGCGCTTTCCCGCGCTATTCGGCGGAGTCGCGCTGGATTGAAGGCTCCGGGCCGCCCTGTCGGATGTTTCCTGTTCCTCGGTCCAACCGGCGTCGGCAAAACAGAAGTTGCTCGCCGCTTGGCGGAATTCCTTTTCGGCAGCGAAAAATCTCTGGTGCGTTTCGATATGTCAGAGTTCATGGAAAAGCATTCCGTTTCCAAGCTCATCGGCGCGCCTCCGGGATATGTTGGATACGAAGAGGGCGGCCAGTTGACCGAGCGCGTGCGCCGCACTCCTTACTCCGTCATCCTGCTGGATGAAATTGAGAAGTCGCATCCTGATGTTTACAATATTTTGCTGCAAGTTTTCGAGGACGGTCAGCTCACCGACGGACTCGGCAACACCGTGGATTTCCGGAACACCATCATCATCATGACTTCCAACCTTGGCGCGCGTTATTTGCAGAAGCGTTCCACGCTGGGCTTCCAGTCTGCTTCCGACGAAGCGGGTAACAAGACGCTGGAAGAATTGGTGAATACGGAAGTGAAGCGCGCATTTAATCCTGAATTCTTAAACCGACTTGATGAGATTATTCTCTTCACTTCGCTCATGGATGAAGATTTGCTCAGGATCATTGATCTGCTTGTCGGCCAGATCAACGACACGCTGATTCACCGTCAGGTGCAAATTGTTCTTTCACCAGAGGCTCGCCAGTGGATTCTTGAGAAGACCTGCGGCGACCGCAGTTACGGTGCAAGACCTTTGCGCAGGGCTTTGCAGAAGTATGTCGAAGACCCACTGTCTGAAGCGTTGATTCAAGGGGGATTGCAGCGCCCGGCAACTCTTGAAGTGAATGTTTCGAGCGAGGGTCTTGTATTTAGGCCGGTTGTTGAGGCAACCCCGGTCGTCCACTAACGAATCCTACGCGCACGTGCTGGCATTCTCTAAATGACCAGCGGGGGGAGTATTCCGATTGTCTGGGGGAATAGCGGTCGTGAGGCAACTCACGGCTGCGTACGGAAAAGCCCGCCTTTTTCGTCTGCGACGCTGTTTGAAGGTTAGCTTGGTTGCTCTGCTGGCTTGTTCAGCGGGCCCCGGCGCGCTTTCCACGGCGGCGCGACAAGGCACGTCTGTGCTGCCTCAACGGCCGCCGCAGGAAACTGCGGTTATCGATCAAATTCTTTTTGAAGGTAATCGCCGCATTCGCCGCGACGTTCTTCTGGCCCGCATTTTTTCCCGCACCGGCGATGTTTATAATCCCGCCGCCATTGATCGCGATTATCACGCGCTCTGGAACACGCAATATTTTGACGACGTCTTCGTCACCGTTGAGGACAGCAAAGACAAACCCAACGCGAAAATAGTTACTTTCCACGTTTTGGAACGCCCTACCATCCGCCGCATTGAGTACAAGGGCAACAAGTCCGTCAGCGAATCAGACATTCTCGATCGATTCAAGGAAGCCAAGCTCGGCCTCACGCAGGATAGTCAGTTCGACGCCACGAAAATTAAGAAAGCCGAAGTACTCCTGATCGAGTTGCTGGGTGAGCACGGCCGCCAATTCGCTACCGTAAAAGCGACGTACCAGAAAATTGCGGCGACCAACGCGGTAATTCTCACTTTCAATATCGATGAAGGCGCGAAAGTGATGGTCGGAAAAATAACTTTCACCGGCAATCACGCGTTTTCTTCACGCCGCCTGATCCGCACGATGAAGAAGTCCCGTCCGTATGCACTCGATGCAAAATTGTTTGTGTACGACGTGATGAACAAAACGTTCGATAAAGAAAAGTTGGACGAGGACTTGGAAGTCGGCATCCGCGGCTTCTATCAGGACAACGGTTATTTCGAGGTTTCCGTCGACATCGCGGATCCGCCGGGATTGCAGACGGTGGACACGTATCATCGCGGTATCGTGAAGGGGCCGATTCCAGTCGTGAATTCCTCGCACGGAAAAGCGACGAATATTCCCATTAAGATTACCGAAGGCGATTTGTTCCACATGGGAGAGATTCACATCGTCAACGCCGATCCCGAAAAAGACCTGCAGCTTAAGAGATCATTCCTGATTAACGCCTTCCCGCTAAAAAAGGGCGATGTTTTGAATGTCGATCGCATCCGCAAAGCCATCGAACAGTACACGAAATTGTACGGTCAATTTGGATTCATGGATTTTACGGCCACACCGAACTTTGATATCGATCGCAAAAATAAAGTCGTGAATGTCACGCTGCGTTTCAGCGAAGAAAAGCCCTACTACATTCACCGCATCAATATCACCGGTAATACCACTACGCGCGATAAAGTTATCCGCCGCGAATTGCTGCTCGACGAAGGCGATCTCTACAACAATCGCAATTGGGAAGTCAGCATTCTGCGTTTGAATCAGTTGGGATTCTTTGACCAGCTCAAGCCGGAAACCGCCGCCAACGTTGTACGAAACGTGAAAGCCGGAACAGTTGATTTGAATTTGAAGGTAAAAGAAAAGCAGAAGCAATCCATCACGTTCACAGGCGGCGTTAGCGGAATTGCAGGCAGCTTTCTAAGTTTTGCGTATCAAACAAACAATTTCCTGGGCCTCGGTGAAACGCTCACGCTTTCCAGTCAATTCGGAACCGTGCAACGAGATTTCAGAATCACATTCAGCGAACCTTATTTGTTTGACAAGCAAATCGCCACAGGCATTTCGCTCTTCTCCAGCCGCTATAATTTTGACCAGGCGCGCCAGGAATCTCTCTTGCTAGGTCAGCAGATCCAACTTTCTCCGTCGATTGCTCAAAACTATAACCAGAATTCCAAGGGCGCAAACATTTTCGCGAGCCACGCGATTAAGCGCTGGTCACATTTTGGCCAAACGCGTTTCGCCATCGCCTATGGATATACGGATACCAGCATTGAGGCGTTCAGCCCGGCGGCTACTTTGCTCTTTACCGCTATTCAATTTCAAAGTGTCGCCGGCCCTTCCGCGCTCAGCGGAATCCACCAAAGCAGCATAACAACAACGCTGAGTTACAACTCCGTCGACAATCCCATCAACCCGCACAAGGGTAAGAATTTGTTTTACTCCTTTAGGCTGGAAGGCGGCCCGCTCGGCGGAAACACCAAGTCGATCACCAACACATTCTCAGCGGAATATTTCCGTCCGACGTATCACAATCGCAATACTCTGGCTTTCCGCTTCCTGGGATCGTTTGCCACCAGTTACGGCGGCCAGGAACTGCCTCCGTTTGAACGGTCCTACGCCGGCGGTGAAAATACTCTCCGTACATTTGAAATTCAAACGGTATCGCCGATCGCGTTTATTCCCGTTGCCAGCACTCAGCAGCTGGTTTATACCGATCCCACAAAACTTGGTCCCGGCGGCACACCGTTGCAGCAGGTTGCGAATTTTCCGATTAAGAATTACACCATCGCATTCCCGGGTGGTGACACGATGGGCATCCTCAACGCCGAATACCGAATTCCCATTTATACGGACAAGGTGAGTTTTAGCTTCTTCACCGATATTGGGTCGGTTGGCGCCTTGCGAAGGGACCAACTCAATCTCAATGAAGCTGGTCTGGCATCGCTCGCGACCACTTTCCCGAACTCTCCGAATCCCGCCCGCTTGCAACTCGCGCCGGGATCTAATTTTATTCCGCGCGCTTCGGCCGGCGCCGAAATCATCATTCAATTGCCAATTGTTCAAGCCCCGTTTCGCCTGTATTGGGGATATGACTATCTCCGTTACAATCGCCAAATCGTCGCCCCGGTCGGCGATTTCAGCATCACCGATGAGCAGCGCACTTTGTTCAAACAATTGGGAATTCTCGATACTTTAATTATTCCGCAGCTCACTCACGCTGTTACGAATCCGAATCAATTTCGGTATACCGATCCCCTGAAGACTTTGCGCTTCACGGTGAGCAGGACTTTCTAAATGAATTTCACGAAGATACTCGACGGACACAATCAGATGAGCATATCGTTTGGATGGAGGCAGGGAATGAAGCGGTGGACTCTCAATATCGGATTACTCCTTGCATGCGGCCTGTTAGCGGTCGGCTGTGGAAGCGGCAGTGCTTCCTCAACTCCTACCACAACCGTACAGCTCAACGCCACAGCCGTCACCGTTGCGGTTGGCTCCACATTCACTTTCGTAGCAACAGTCGTCACCTCCAACTCCAATCAGGCTGTGAACTGGCAGGTAAATAGCGTTGCAGGTGGCAATACAACGGTAGGCACGATCGACACAAGCGGTAATTATACTGCTCCAAGCAGCGTCCCAGTTCCAAATACCGTTACCGTTACCGCTATTACTCAAGCTGATTCCAGCGTCACAGCGAGCGCCACTGTCACCATCGATTCCGGAATTCGCGTTTCCGTTGCTCCGTTCAGCATCACTATCGGAACGGGAGAGATCTTCACTTTCAAGGCGACCGTCACTGGAACTTCTGCCGCCAATCAAGGAGTTAAGTGGGTTGTTTGTCAGGCGGGTGCGATCTCAACAGTTACTTCTTCGACTGCGCCATGCCCTGCTGACACCACCGGCACGCTCGGCACAATCAGTTCCGTCGGTGTGTACCAAGCTCCTCCAATTGTTCCCACCTCCAATCCTGTGACGATTCAGGCCGTTTCCGTCAAGGACGGAAACCAATTTAGCAGCGCCAGCGTTATTCTTGAAGCGGCGCTTGATCCTACGCTTACGTCCGTTTATCCCACGCAGACCGCGCAAGGTTCCGCATTCGTGGACGTCGTATTGCAAGGAAGCAATATGATTACCACTACCGACGTAATCGTGAATTCCACATCGCTCACGAATCTTACCGGTGCAACCATTACGGCTTTCGGAAACGTAATTCGCGCGCGAGTTCCCTCGTCATTTTTTGCAGCAGCTCCTACAACTCTCCAGATTCAAGTCGCACGGCAGGGACAAAATGGCCACGCAGAAATTCCAATTGACTGCACACCCAACTCAGCGCTCTGCACCATTTTGGTGAATCCAGTCCGGCCAGCCATTGTCTCGTCGCAGCCTCCAAGCGCATTTGAGCGCCCCACTTCACTTCCCGGAGGAGCGTTTCCATTCACAGTGGACGGTGGCTATTTCGGGTCGAATTTAATTTCTCAGTTTGACGGTGTCACGGAATCCGCTGTTATCACCCCGCGTCAGGTCAGTGTGTCTTTGCCCGGCGCTGCGTTTACCACTCCCGGCTTGCACCAGATTTCAGTAACCAATCCTTCGGTTACTACGCCAGCTGTTTTGCCTCAGCGATCGGCTTCAGTGAATTTTGCCGTACAACCTTGCATAGGCACTCAGGTGTTGTGCGTGCCCGAAGGCGGACAACCTGCGATTACGACTCCAAGTTTTCCGCTCGGTGGCACAAGTCCTGTGTCCATTGCTGTAAATACCGCCACGGGAATTGCGGTGATCGCCAACAAGGGCTCGAACGATTTGACGTTGGTTGACATGACCGTCTCGCCGCCGGTGCTCGTACCCGGTGGTAGAATTCCGGTCGGCAACGGTCCCACAGGCGTCGCCGTCGATAACGTGCGCAACGTCGCCGTTGTCGCCAACAATACGGACAAGACAATTTCTGTGGTCAACCTCGCCACGCGTTCCGTCACCAATGTGGCGACGCAAATTCCCGCGGCTCCGTTTTCTGTGGCCGTCAATCCGATTACCGGAATCGCCCTGATCGCTTATCAGAACACAAGCATTGGCGCTCTGGTTGATCTTACGCAAACTCCGCCGTACGTTTATCGGCGCGGTTACTCTGGTGACCGGCTCGAATCCCCACGTTTCCGTTATTCCGTCGCTGAATTGGGGACTGGTGACGGGAGGTGGTCTGGGAATTTTCTCTATCGTGGATTTGCAGCGCCGCAACTCCAACGCAATTGGCACCGGCGGCGCGGTTCGTGTTTCTTCTACCGGCACCGTAACGATTACCACTACCGTGCCGCATACTTTGATCACTGGTGACGCGATTCTTCTGAAGGAATATACAGATGCGAGTTTCAACGGAATATTTATCGTTGCATCGGTTCCGTCGGCAAACTCTTTCACGTTTATTCAGGCCGGCGCAATGCCACAAGCGGCGGCGGCACCGTTTTTTATTCGCGTCCTCTGGCGACTGTTTCCTTGAGCCAAAACGTTACCGGCGTTGCCGTGAATCCCGAAACGAAGCAGGCCGTAATCACAGATCCGACCACGCAGACTTCGGTTACGACGATGAGCGTTCTTGACCAGACCGTTACGCCGATTATTCTTCAACCCGGCTCCACAGGTGTGGCGGTAAATCCCTATACGGATATGGCCGTTGCCATTAATCCGGCCACGCTTCAGGCGGAAGTTCTGGACATGAGGATTGCCGCAGTCTCTGACGTCAGTGACGCTTACCGGCACTCCTAGCGCCATCGCAATCGATCCCGGCACGCAATCAGGCGCTCGTCGTAAATCAGAGTCACCAACGATTTGACCGTGATTTCGCTGGGTTCGTCCATCAAGCCGCTGCAGCTTGAGTCTGTCGTTTTGCCTGTGAATCGACAGCTCGGTACGGATCTCACGCTTTCTTCAGCGACGCCATTGCCAATAACACTTATTGGCAATGGGTTTCGTATCGCAGGGGCCGGTGGTGGCTCGCCTCGATGGTTTCACACTCACTCCTGTAGGCCCCGTTACGGATCGTCAGATGAGCGTAGTCGTTCCCGCTTCGCTCCTTGCTGCGCCACGCCGTTTCGCTGTGGATGTCGTCAACTCCAGTCCAGGTAGCATTCCGTCCAACGTTGAAGGTTTTTCAGTCGTGCAGCCCGTGGATTTGACGAGCTGCCGCTTGCCCCTCTCCATCGCCCGGCGCCGTCGCGATTGACGATGTCCTCAATCTCGCAGTGGTGACGCAGAACAATTGCAACAGTGTTGCCCTCGTCAACCTCACTACCGGCATTGTTACCAAGACTTTGGCCGTCGGCGCTAATCCGCAGGGTGTCGCGACTTTGCCAAGCAACGGCATCGCCGTCGTTAGCAATCGCGGAGACAACACTGCAACCATTCTCGATATTGCCAACACTACCCAGGTCCCTGCAGTCATAACTACTGGAGTCGAGCCTTTGGGTGTCGCCATCGATCAGACCACCGGTCTGGCACTCGTCACAAACTCCAATACAAATTCCAATACCATATCCTCCTTCGGAGCTACCGCGGTCGCGGTCAGTACCGCTCAAACTTCCTCTGCAAGCGGCTCCGGTCCCGTGGCGGTCGCTATTGATACCGTGAACCAGAAAGCTCTAGTCGCTAACGCGGCTTCCAGCACCCTCACAATTTTGGATACTTCACAGATTCCTCCAGCACCGATCGCGACACTTTCCGGGGCCAACCAACCGACGGGCGTTGTGTTCGATCCCGTCAACCAGGTATTTATCGTTACCGCCAGCCTTGGTAACGCCATCTTCTTCGTTAACGCACAAGCGCAGCAGTTGTCGCCGGCGCGCGTCGGAATAAATCCAACGGCGATTGCGTACAACTATTTAAGCAGCACCATAGTCACTGTGAATTCCATAAGCAGCACGATTTCGGTCTTGGATATTACAGACGCGCGCGTGCACGCAAATATGGGTCTGAAGGCTTCGCAGTTGGGTTCTATCGCGATACATCCGAGGACGAATATTGCGGCCGTTGTTGACACGGCGAATAATCGCTTGTTGTTGATACCTCTGCCGAACTAATTTTGCGAGGCAGGGCGCGGAAACTTTACAAAAAGTCTTGCGCGCCCTGTTTCAGCGAACTTTTGCAGCGTCTAGTTCTTGTCGGACTTAAACACCACGCCATTCTTCATGACGAATTTTACTCGCTCCAATTCCGTGATGTCCGCCAGCGGATCGCCGGAAACCGCAATTAGATCCGCAAATTTTCCAGCCTCAATGCTTCCCAGTTGATCGCTCATCCCCAGCAATTCCGCCGCGCGCGTCGTGGCCGTGCGAATCGCATCCATCGGGCTCATGCCGTACTGCACGTAATAGTGAAATTCCAGCGCCTCATTCAGTGAGTCAGTTCCCGTCCACGCAAATCCGCCGGCATCCGTTCCAAAAACTATCTTCACTCCCTTGTGATACGCCTTCTGAAATGCGGCTTTCTCCGTTTCCACCATCTTCGGCCAGTTGCCCTGCCGCGCCGGAGCAACCGAAGCGCCCACCATCACCGTGGGCACCCAGAAAATTCCGCGGCGCACCATTTCGTCCATCTGTTCTTCCGTCATTCCGTCGCCGTGCTCGATTGAATCCACTCCCGCGCGCAGTGCCGCCGCAATTCCATCCGAACCAATCGCGTGTGCCGCGACATGATGCCCCTGCCGGTGCGCTTCATCCACAATCGCGTGCGCTTCTTCGTCCGTGAAATTCACCCAACTGTGCAGCACGCCGTCCGCTTTGTAGAAATAGTTGCGGTCGCTGTAATACTTGATCCAGTCCGCACCGTGGAATAGCTGTTCGCGCACAGCTTTGCGCGCGCTTTCCGCGCCGTCCACAATTTGCACTCCGTGCGGCATATCCAATTCCCACGAATAGCCTTGCAGCGGATACATTCCTGTCGGAGCCATCGCGCGTGTAGCCACAAACATTCGCGGGCCGGGAATTTCTCCGCGGTTAATCGCCGTCTTCACGTCAACATCCGCGTACATCGCTCCTTCCGTTTCCAAATCGCGCAGCGTGGTGAATCCGTGGCTCATCGCAACTTGCGCGTTGCGTGCGCCCAAAATCGCGCGGTAGGGAATTGATTCCTTCAACAGTTGCGGATCGTAATCCGCCGCGGTGTTGTCACCCTGCAGCAAAACGTGCGTGTGCGCGTCAATCAATCCGGGAAGTACAGCGGAATGCGAAAGATCGATCACTTCCGTTCCGCTTGGCGCATTTCCATTTGGCGTGACGGAAATAATCCTGCCGCCTTCGACGACAATCAACGCGTTCAGAATTGGCTTGTCGCTTTTTCCGTCAATCAATTTGCCGGCGCGAATCGCGATGCGCTTTGGCGCTTCAGTTTTTTGAGTTTCCTGAGTTCGGGCAAGTTGCGGAGTGAAAATCGAAGCGAGCACCAACAGAAATATCCCACGGCGTTTCATCGAAGCCTCCCGGCATTGAATCAAGTCTGCGCATTCTGCCGCAGATAAGACCCGGAGGCAACAGGTGTAGCCCGGGTTCGCCGAACCCGGGGCTTTTGACTTTGCTTTATTTCAACTGCGCCCGTCTTTATTCAAAAAACCGTGCGCTTAATGGCAACTCACATCATCGTTGTACGCGCCGCTCACAATCATCGTATTCAAAAATCTTCCGCACGCCGTAATTTTCGCCAGCGCCGGATCGTTCGCCATTGAATTCGGATCAATCGTCCGTGCCCCATTTAGTGCTTTGCGGTCCGCCATCACCTGAGCGGCCCACGCCGCAAGGTTGTTGTACTCGGTTTTCAAAAGCTGCAGCGCATTCAAATCTTCATTCGTCGTGGCCACAACTGTGGCCTGGCTCAAACCTTCTTCACAAATCGCGTGATAATCCTGAGCCGTCGCGCTGCCCGCCGCCAATCCATAAGTGATCATCGCCCCAACCGCGCCGCGCCACTCGCGCATGTTCGCCAATTCCGCGATCGCCGCGCGTTTGAATTCCGTGGAAAGTCCGTGCTCCACTGGAGCCTTCACGGCGGCAACAGTCGCGGCCGTGGCCGGTGTTCCAACCGGAATTGCCAGCAACACACGCGTCGGCTCAATCGTCACCACGCCGTTCGTCGCGCGCGCCAACGCTTCAATCTCTACGTAAGTGTGCCCATCAATCTCGCGCACCACTGCCCCCGCGGAGTTCCCATTCACCACAAGAGTTTTATTTGCCGCGGTCTGCGCCAAAATTACCCCGGCGAGTGACAAAATAATTCCAGTCGACAAAACCATTCTGAAATTAAGATTCCTTTTCATGATTTGCTCCCAGCATTTCCAAGGCGTCCATCAACAAAATCGTTTTCCAGCTATACCATTGGGATGGTTTCGCCGGCACAAAGGATTCATCCGAGCGCGTCTGCACATTGCAAACTACCTGACTCCGCCTGCGCCAAATGGTTCGGTGCGCACGTCACGTGATCCACTCAAATGCGTTTCCGCAGTCTGTTCGTCAACTATTTAGTACTAAGTACTTTTATTTAATTGACTAAATAAATCGCCCGCGCTACCCTGAACCGCAGACTTGGATAATCCGTTCAATGAGCACTCCAGAAACGGATCTCGTCCCACCTGCTGAACTCAAGAACGCACGGCTTTCAGAAGAGCGTATAAGCGCCTCAAAACAAATGACTTATAAGTCCTTTGTTTTTATATTCTTAACACGATCGAGCGACTTAACTCCTTTGTTTTGATATTCATGACAAAAAGAGGGGGGAGGGGTGGGGTAACCAATTCAGTAACAGCGAAGGGCCGGTTTATGTAGCGGCAGCCTTTAGGCCGCCAGCATTTGATACCTGCGCCACGAAATATTTATTCTATACGCAGCGCCTGTGTCGGCTCAATGCGGCTAGCGCGAAACGCTGGCAGCCAGCAGGCAACTAGCGCGACGATTGTTAAGAGAATCGCTACGACGGCAATTGTGACCGGGTCCGCCGGGCGCACACCGAATAGTAATTTGCGCACGACGCTGGAGAGTGCGAGCGCGACGCCGATTCCGATGACAGTTCCGGCAAGCGCGAGTTTTAGTCCTTGCGTGAGAACAAGGCGTACAACGTCGGAACATTGCGCGCCGAGCGCCATGCGGATACCGAATTCCTGCGTGCGCTGGCCTACGGAATACGCGACAACACCGTAGAGTCCGATGCTGGAGAGAACGAGCGCGAGGCCGGAGAATAATCCGAATAGAAATAAATTTAATTTGCGCGGGCTGACGGATTCTTCAATGCGCTGATCCATTGTGGCGATACCGTCGACCAAAACTGTTGGATCAATGCGATGAAGTTCGGCGCGTACTTCGGAAATCACAGAGGCAGGGTCTCCTTGCGTACGCACGGCAATTTCTTCGTCGTTGCCCGCACGTTGCACGAGCGGTTCGTAGACGGTAAAGCCGATGGGATTTTCCAGTCCCGTCTGGTGAATATCTTTCACCACGCCGACAATCGTGAGCCAAGGATTGTTTTCTGGCGGGCCGATTTTGATGCGTTTGCCGATGGGATCTTCATTCGGCCAGAATTTCCGCGCGAAGCGGTCATTGATGATTGCGACTTGATCTTTATTGACTCCATCGTCGTGTTCATCGAACTCGCGCCCCCGGAGAAGCGGAATGCCCATCATCCGGAAATAATTTGGAAGCGAACGGCGAAATCCCGCAGCCCCATTGGCTCCGGGCGCAGCGGGACGGCCTTCGAGATTGATGTCACCATTTGATTCGCCGGGAGCGACGGGCAAGGCGTTCACGACACTGACGCCGGAAATTCCGGGAAGGGATTGTAAACGTTCGGCTGTGTCGCGATAGAAGTGAAACAATTGCGGAACCGTGTCGTACGTGGGCGGAAGCGTCACGCTCATCGTGACCAGATGATCGGTGCGGAATCCGGCGTTGACGTCGAGAATGTTGCGCAGTGTTTTGAAAAGCAGGCCAGCGCCGACGAGCAGTACGAGGCACAACGCAATTTCAGAAACCACGAGCGATTGTTGCAAACGCGCGCGACGGCGATGTCCGCTGTTGCGGGAATTCAAAGTGTCACGCGAGTGCTGCATCGCGGGCGCGATGCCCGCGAGCACGCTGGTGACGGCGACCGCGGCGAACGCGAAAAGCAGAACGGGAATATTAATCGCAGCGTGAAGCAGGCGAGGATCTTTACTAAGCAATGCGAGAGACCGCGTCGCCCAGTAGGCGAGCGCGACGCCGGCAATCCCTCCGGCGAATGAAAGCAGCGCGCTTTCGGTAAGAAGTTGCGCAATTAGGCGTACTCGGCTCGCACCGAGCGCCGCGCGAACTGCGAGTTCACGCGCACGTCCTGCGGCGCGAACGGAAATTAATGCCGCGAGATTTGCGCATGCGATAAGAAGAACAAGTCCGACGGCTCCGAGAAGAACAAGCAGCGCAGGACGAAGATCGCTGCTCGTTTGTGTGCGTAGCGAGTTGACGCGGACGTCGAGGCCGCGATTTGCTTCCGGAAAATCGCGCTGAATTTGCAACAGCATCGTTTCAAGTTCGGCTTGCGCTTCCACGGCGGTGTGGCCGGGACGCAGACGGCCAACGGTGCGGAAAATCCAAACGTGACGCGTTGCGAAATTCGGAGGAATCACGCGCACGAGCGGAATCCAGTAATCCACGGCCTCGTCGTCGAAGTGGAGAGGCATTACGCCGATTGCGGTGTATGAAATTGTGCGGCCGATGTGAATTGTGCGGCCGACAATATTGGGATCGCTGGCGAAGCGCTCGGTCCACATGCGATGGCTGAGAACGACGACGGGATCGGCGCTCGCGGTGTCATCAGACGCCGAGATTACGCGGCCTACGACAGGAGCGACGCCCATCACGTCAAAAAAATCATGCGTGACTGCGACGCCATTCACGCGGACAGGTTCGGCGCCATCGCGCAGAACGCGCTGATCAGGCATCGTTGCTGCGAGATTTTGAAAAACTGTCGAGCGCGATTGCCAATCGCGAAATGTTAAATAGGTTGTGCCCCAGGAAGAGTCAGGATCGCTGCGCGGAACTTCGCTGGCAACAACGAGTTGTTCGGGATGCGGATAAGGCATCGATCTCCAGAGAACGGCGTCAGCAATGCTGAACATGGCGGTATTCGCGCCGATGCCGAGCGCGAGTGTGACGATGGCGACGCAAGTGAACGTGAGATTCTTGCCGAGTTGGCGCACACCGTAGCGCGCGTCCTGCCAGAAATTTTCGAGCCAGCGCAGATGCCACACAGCGCGAACGTCTTCGGAAATCATTGTGGTGTTGCCGAAGGCGCGACGAGCACGGTCGGCGGCTTCGCTCGCTGAAATTCCGTCGGTGGATTGTTCTTCCGCTTCAAGGTCGAGATGATTGCGAAGTTCTTTCTCGAAATCATTTTCGGGTTCGCGCGAATCCATTTTGATTTGCCTCCTACGACGCGTGATTCATTACGCGGTGTATCGCCGCAGCCATTTGCGTCCACTTGGATCGCTCACGGACGAGTTGTTTACGGCCCAGCGGGGTGAGCCGGTAATACTTAAATTCGCGATTGCGTTCTTTGGAAATTTCCCATTTCGCGGAGATCCAATTTTTCTTTACCAGGCGATGCAGAGCCGGATAAAGAGAGCCGTGCTCGACTTGCAGCATTTCGTTGCTGGTGCGTTGAATGTTTTTGGCGATGGCGTGGCCGTGCGTTGGCCCCGTCAGCAGGGTGCGCAGGATCAGCATGTCCAGCGTGCCTTGCAGGAGTTCGGCGCGGTCTTGAGTTTGTTTTTTCATGATAGTAGAGAGTCTACCATTTCGGCCTCTGTATAGTAGACGTTCGACTATCGAAAACGTTTCTAAGTGATTTGAGGGCTGGGCACCTGGATGCCAAAGGCCGGCAACGGCACTATCCGCGCAATTTTAACGAGGAATCCTTGTTCCTCGGTACGTACGGCTCTATCTTTATCGGCGGAATCAGGTATTTCAGAAAGTTAGTCTGGAGAAATATCACGGGTATTAGGGCGAGGAGGACATCGTAGAGAAGATCTACGCCGCGAATACGGAGCATGATGAACAGCAGAGTGGTGAACAGAATGCTTCCTAGAAAGCACCACGTTGTATAGAACTCACTCGCTCTTAACAGAGTGCGGCACTTTGGGCACGGAAAGGGTCCGGATGGACGAATCTCGGCAATCGTGAGTGGAGCTCCACACTGGAAGCATTTTCTTGGCGATGACTTCATCAAGATAGTCTCTTAAAAGCGCCGCCGGATCGGCTTGCCTTCGGTCGCGCGGACAGAGGATAGCATCTTCGGCCTCAACCGTGGTTGGCGTTATCGAACTAGAGGGACGCGTCTAGCCGGAACTATTGTTTGGTGGCAAGGACTAGGATTGGCCGATAGGTGCGCGGGACGATGGCTTCGGCGATGGCGATTAATTTATTTTCGGGGCTGAATACGCGGAGGCGGCTCGGTTTCCATTCGCCGGAGTCGAGTTCGGCGGTCGCGCCTTGAGCCATTGCTGCCGAGCCCGGCTTTATTTGCGCAGGGACGATATTGAATTTTGATCCGTGGCGGATTTGGCGTTCGACGATGGGCAGAACGTTGATACGTGGAAGTTCCGGCAGTAGAAGCTCAAGCGGAAGAACGTAGTTGGCCAATTTTTCGGCGCTCTTTTGCGCGGCTTCATGCAGAACCTCGACGGTTACAGCCTGATCGAGTGTGAATTCGCCAACGGCGGTGCGTGTGATTTCTTCAAGATGCGCGCCGCAGCCGAGTGTTTGTCCCATGTCGTGTGCGATGGACCGGATGTAAGTCCCGGAGGCGCATTCAATGGCCACTTTTGCGCGCGAGCCTTCTATTTCCGTGACGCGAAATTCGTACACTTCAATTTCGACGGGCTTTAGTTCGACAGGTTTGTTTTTTCGCGCGAGTTCGTACGCGGTTTTACCCTGGATTTTTTTTGCGGAAAAGGGTGGAGGCATTTGCGCGAAGCGGCCCGTCATCGCGGTGGCCATTTTTTCAATTTCCGCGCGATTCAGAATTGGCGCGGCGTCGGGACCGGAAGGGGCGCCGACGGAATCGTAAGTGTCCGTGGAATATCCGAAACGAATTGTGGCCGTGTAGCGTTTGCGGCGACCGATATAAAACTGCGCGAGGCGCGTGGCTTTTCCGAGAAGCAAAACGAGAACACCGGTGGCGAGTGGATCGAGAGTTCCAAGGTGGCCGATCTGCCGGAAGCCGACAATGCGGCGCACGGCGTCAACAACATCGTGCGAAGTTTTTCCGCGCGGCTTATCAATCACCAGTGCGCCATCGAGTGACGCTGGTTTTACGCTGCGCGACATTCGTTACGGTTTCTCCGTGGGTTCGGTGGGAGGTTTCGGTTTGTTCTGACTCACTTCGCGAAGAAGGTCGTCAATTCGCTGCGCGGCTTTCGCACTGGTATCGAGAAGGAAGCGAAGCTCCGGGCTGCGGCGAATCTGCATGCGCTCGCAAAGTTCGTGGCGAATGTATCCGCTCGCTTTTTCGAGGCCGGCGATTGCGTCGGTCTGTTCTTCCGGGGTGCCTTCGACGATTACATAGATGCGCGCTTGCTTCAGATCCGTCGAAACGCGCACTTCCGTGACGGTCATGCTGACTTCCAGCCGCGGATCGCGCAGTTCGCCGGCGAGCATAACGTCTACTTCGTGATGAATTTCTTCGGCGATGCGTTCGTGGCGGTGTCCAACGAGTGTCATGGCGTTACCCTCCGCTATTTAATGAGAGTAGTGTTTTGCGAATTGAGTTGCAAAGGTTTTGAAACAATTATTTTCAGAGCAATTCAATTTGATGATCGACCAAGCGGCGGCCGAGAAGAGTTTCGGAATCTTCCAAGACGCCCTGGAGCGCGTGTTCTACGAAGCCGGCTTGGTCGGCAAGCGTTACGACTCCTACGGTGAAGCGTTGCCAGAGATCCTGATGTTCCATTTCGGCGACGGCTACGTTGAATTTTTTGCGCAAACGATCCTTCAGGCTGCGCAAAACCTGCCGCTTATCCTTGAGCGAATGTGCTTCAGGAAGGTTGATCTCGAGCGTTAGCAGGCCTATGGGCATTGCTAGTTATTGTTGGCTAGTGCTTGGCGCGAATGCGCGCCGTGAAAATTTACGCCGTGGCTTCAGCGTGCGCCACGCGCACTGATGTGAAGCACTCGAAAGTGTCGCCGACTTTTACATCGTTGAAGTTGGAGACACTAGCTCCGCATTCAAATCCAGTGCGAACTTCTCCGGCGTCTTCCTTGAAGCGCTTCAGCGAGCTGAGCGTTCCGGTGTAGACGACCGCGCCATCGCGCATTACGCGCACTTGCGCGTTGCGTTTCAGAATGCCATCGACGACGAAGCAGCCTGCGACCGCGCCGGTTCCCTTGATCTTGAAAACGTTGCGCACTTCGGCGTGTCCAATAACCGTTTCCTGGAAAACTGGATCGAGCAAACCGAGCATGGCTTTCTTCAATTCGTCGCTCACTTCATAAATGATGGAGTGATGGCGAATGTCCACATGTTCGCGTTGCGCCAGTTCGGCGGCTTTGCGCTCAGGGCGAACGTTGAACGCGAT
The DNA here is from genome assembly GCA_963778235.1 of uncultured Acidobacteriota bacterium. GTDB lineage: Bacteria > Acidobacteriota > Terriglobia > Acidiferrales > UBA7541 > DASTCZ01. The sequence continues at coordinate 385,116 of CAVZTQ010000003.1, forward strand.
GATTACCGCGCCGGATGCGGACGCGAGAAGCACGTCAGTTTCGCGGACCGCGCCAACACCTGAGCTGAGAATTTTCAGTTTCACTTGATCCGTGGAAAGTTTCGGCAACATTTCCGAAAGCACTTCAACGGACCCTTGCACGTCGGCCTTGATGATGAGCGGCAATTCCTTCACGTCGCCCGCGGCGAGTTGCTCGTGCAACTGATCCAGCGTGAGACGGGCTCCAGCGGTTCGTGCCAAGGTAGCTTCGCGAATTTTCGACTGGCGATATTCCACAAGGTGGCGCGCTTTCGCTTCGTCGGTAACGTGAAACTGATCGCCCGCCTCAGGAATTCCTTCGAGTCCAAGAACTTCGACGGGCGTTGAAGGTCCCGCGCTTTTCACGGACTGGCCTTTATCGTCAAACATTGCGCGAACTTTGCCGAACACTGCGCCGCAAAGGAAAAAATCTCCGGTGCTGAGCGTGCCGTTCTGAACGAGAACGGTTGCGACAGGGCCGCGTCCGCGATCGACGCGCGATTCCAGAACCGTGCCGCTGGCGACCGCGCTGGGATTTGCTTTTAGCTCGCGCATATCGGCGACGAGCAAAATCATTTCCAGCAATTTATCCAGATTCTTTTTCAGCTTCGCGGAAACTTCCACGACGATGGTATCGCCGCCCCATTCTTCAGACATCAAGCCGCGTTCGGAAAGTTGGCGCTTAATTTTTTCTGATTCCGCGCCGGGCTTATCCATTTTATTTACAGCGACGATGATGGGAACTTTCGCGGCTTTCGAGTGATCAATTGCTTCAGCGGTTTGCGGCATCACGCCGTCATCCGCTGCAACCACGAGCACGACGATATCCGTAACTTTTGCGCCGCGCGCACGCATGCGCGTGAAGGCTTCGTGGCCCGGCGTGTCAATGAATACAACTTTTCTCCCGTGAACATTCACGGAATACGCGCCGATGTGCTGGGTGATCCCTCCGGCTTCGCCGCCGGCCACATCGGTTTCGCGAATCGCGTCGAGCAAACTTGTTTTTCCGTGGTCGACGTGGCCCATTACGGTTACGACGGGCGGACGCGGCACGAGATTTTCCGGCTTTTCGGTTTCGGCAACGTCGAGAATCGCTTCTTCTTCAAACGTGACAACGCTGACGACGCCGTTAAATCCTTCCGCAAGAGTTGTAGCAGTCGGAGTATCGAGCGCCTGATTGATGCTGGCGAAAACTCCCTTATCCAACAAAACTTTCAGAAGATCTTTCGCGCGCACGTCCAGCTTTTCCGCCAACTCGCGGACAGTGACGCCTTCGGTAATTGTGATTTCGCGCCGCGGACGTTCGACCGGCGGAGGAGCTTCGGGGCGCGCCGCGCGCGCTCCGCCGACTCCGGGCCGCGCCCGAACGGGATGCAGTTTGCGTTCGCCTTCTTCAAAGCGGCGATCCATTGTGGGCCGCGCGCGTGAAGCTGGCTTGCGTTCATAAATTGGTTTGCCGGGTTCAGCTTTGCCGACTGGCGGAGCCCCGCCGGGGCCTGTTGGCCGCTGGCCGGGACGCATCGGTGGACGACCGCCGGGACCTGCTGGAGGTGCGCCGGGACGTGAAGGATATCTGCCGGGAACGCTGCCGGGTGCGCCGGGACGCGCGCCACCGATTGGACGCCCGGGAACTGGACGACCGCCGGGCTGGCCTGCGGTTTGTCCGGGACGCATGGAAGCTGGTGCGCCGGGACGACCTTGTCCGCCACGTTGCGTGTGCAGAGGCATTCCGCGAACAGGGCCGCTGGGAATATGTGTGATTGGAGGACGATTTGTCGTCGGGCCGGGAACCGGTGGCTTCGGGCCGGTCGAAACTGGTGCGCGCGTTGGAGATGTTGGCCGTGCCGGCGGCGCGGTCGGACGAGCAGGCGCAGCGGGCGGTCTTACCGGAGCAGCAGGAGCTTTCGCGGCAGGTGCGGCCGGAGCATGCGGCGCAGCCGGGGCAACTGGCGTGGCAGCAGGTTTTGCGGCAACAGGTGCCGCTGGCTTCGCTTCGACGGCTGGCGCTGGTGTTGGCGGCGCGGCAATCGGTGCGGCGACTGGAGCTGCCGGTGGCGCAACAACTGGCGCAGGTTTTGCCGGCGCTGCAGGGGCAACGGCTGCTGGAGCTGCGGCGCCTGAAGTTCCGGAAAGGGGCGCGCGCTTCGCCGCGCGTGCAGCTGCTTCCTTCGCGGCCTTTTCTGAAACTGCGGCGGCTTCTGCGTCAGCTTCGGCTTGCGCTAATTGTTTGAAGTGCTTGGTAACTTTTTCTGCGGCGGCAACATCAATGGAGCTGGAGTGCGTCTTTTTTTCGGTGACGCCTGCTTCAGGCAGATAGTCGAGGATCGCCCGTGCCTTGACCTCGAGTTCGCGGGCCAGTTCGTTGATGCGAATCTGATTTGCGTCGGGCATAGACCTCGGGGATCATTCCTTCTCTGGCTGGGGTTCAGCCGGTACAACTGTTTCCGATGAAGCGCTTGCAGCAGAGTGCGCTTCGTCGACCCCGGTATGATTTGATTCTGTTTCAATTTCGGAAGATTCCGAAGCTGCCGCCGCCGCTTTTGCGGCTTCCCGCGCTTCGCGAGCTGCAACATCGTCGGCAGTTTCATCTTCGAGTGCAATTTCAGGTGCCGGCTCGTCGGCCACAGGTTCTTCGCTCGGAGAAACTTCCGCTTCAGCCGGCGGATTTGCCGCGGCTTCAGCAGCCTCCGCAGCCTGGCGCGCGTCAAGCGTTTCAAAATATGCCGTCACCGACTGGTGAATTTTCTCGACCATCTTTTCGCCGATGCCCGGAATTGCAACAAGTTCTTCGGGCGTCATATCCGCCAATTTTTCGATGGATGTGATTCCCGCGGCTTCAATTTTTTCGATGGTCTTCGGTCCGACGCCTTCGAGTTCAGTGAGCGCAGTGCCCGGAGCCGTCAGCGCCGTCATTTGCGCTTCCAGTTCCTGGCGCTTTTCTTCTTCGCTCTTGATGTCGATATTCCAGCCAATTAATTTGCTGGCCAGACGAACGTTCTGTCCCTTTTTTCCGATGGCCAGAGAAAGCTGTGTGTCCTCGACGATTACTTCGAGGCTCTTCGTTTCCGGGTCAACAATCTGGACGCGTGTAACTTTCGCCGGGCTCAGCGCTTTTTGCGCGAAGGCGATGGTTTCTTCGGAGTAGGGAATGATGTCAATTTTTTCGCCGCGCAATTCGCGGATGATGGATTGCACACGCATACCCTTCATGCCAACGCACGCACCGACCGGATCCACTTCCTTGTCGCGGCTTTGCACGGCGATTTTGGTGCGTTCGCCTGCTTCACGCGCGACGGCGCGGATCTGCACGGTTCCGTCATAAATTTCCGGAACTTCCATTTCAAACAAACGCTGAACCAGCACGGGATCCGCTCGCGAAACAATTACCTGCGGACCTTTTGCTGCGCGATCCACGGCGCGAAGAACCACGCGCAAGCGCTCGCCCAAATTATAAGTTTCCAAACGCGATTGTTCGCGCTTGGGCATGCGCGCTTCGGTGCGGCCGAGATCGACGATGATGTCCAACCCTTCGGTGCGCTTCACAATACAGTTCAGCATTTCGCCGACGCGACCGATATATTCGTTGTAAACAGTGTCGCGTTCGGCTTCGCGCACCTTCTGCATGATTACTTGCTTCGCAGTTTGCGCGGCGATGCGTCCCAGCACGTCCGTGGGGCGCGCCATAATAATGTCGGTGCCGATTTGCGCGTTCGGGTCGTGTTTCTTCGCTTCAGCAAGTGTCCATTCGCGATTGGTGTCGGTAACTTCTTCGACTACCGCGCGTACGGCGAACACACTGATCTGTCCTGACTCAATATCAAATTTTGCGCGCAGATCATCTTCCGTCTTGTAATACTTACGGGCGGCGACGACCATCGCATCTTCGATAGCGGCGATGATAATCTCCGGCTCGATGTGCTTATCGCGGCTGATCTGCTCAATTGTCTGGTATAGCAGACTTGCCATTCGGCCCTCTTATCCTAAGAATCTAGAACTCGACGATTAAATTTGCTTTACGTATATTTTCAAACTGCAATTCAATGATTCCCTTACCGGTGGTCTTTGCTAGTTCGATGCGCACACGGCCATCTGTGTAGCCCATCAAACGCCCTTCTACGTAACTTAATGGCTTAGCGCCTTCGCCCGGTTCAATGGGCTGATGCAGCCAAATTTTTGCCATGCGCCCGGTGAAACGCTCGTAATGCTCGGGCAGAAAAATCTTACGATCCATTCCCGGCGAACTAACTTCCAGCGTATATCTCTGTCCGGGCACTAAGTCTTCCACATCTAAAATTACGCTCAGCTGTTCGCTGACGGCCTGACAATCCGCGTGGCTTACGCCAACGGGTTTATCAATGTAGACGCGAAGGATTCGGTCTTTGCCGATTTTCCATTCGACGTCCCAAATTTGAAGCCCTTCCGTGCGCGCAACGCGCTCGGCTGCTTCGCGAATTCGCTCGAGTTCCATTTTCCGGCTGTTAGAGAAACCTGTGCCTTGCCGCAAAAAGCGATCTATCGTTTGGCCAACCGGCGCCGGATAAAAGCGGTGCAGGTTGGAACACGATAGAAACTATCGCGGCCAACAAAAAAGTGGGCTCGCGCCCACTCGGCACTTCGACCCCTCTTAGAGCGAAGCTAAGTATAAGCCTCTGTGGGCAGTTCGCGCAAGCGGCCCGGATTCCGCTCCAATACGGGACATTTCATTCATCGCGCGGTTCAATCAAGCGCGAAAAATTACATGACCCGTTGATAAATCAGGCCGCGCAACTACAAGCACGAAGCCTGCCGCTGCGGGGCCTAAGAATTTCTGCCGCTCAAACACCCGACGCGTCGGTTCGAGGTTTTTTTATTAGCGAAGTAGACGAAGTCCGCAGTATTGTTCTTCTGCGTTAGCTTGATGATCAGACGATGCGCATCGTGAGCTGGCTACGGAGACGAACGCGTGGTGGGCGCGTGTGGACGTTCATGTTCTCCGCGATGCTCATCGGATTCGCGGCTAACTCAGACCTATCGCTGCGCGCCTTTTGGAACGGGCGCGTAGCCGAGGATGCTGCAGAGCAAGACGAAAATGTGTCCGCTCATTCCCGACAATCAAACCGATCGCCGTCCATTTCATCGGCCCTAGCGGCTGCTGGCGATAAAGTTTTTGCGTTGCGGGCGGACAACGTGCTTCTCGCATTTGGAGATTCGAGCGATACCCCGGTGGAGCTGCCGCTCGCGTCGCCTCCTCCTTCGGAGTCGTTTTACGGGACGCGCTTAATCGCCACGAGCTTGGATCAAAGCCTTCTATTCGTACTGGTCATGAGCGACGCGCAATCGCACCAGTCCTTAGCTGTTGTTGATGCGGGCAGAATGAAACTCCTGAAGGCGTATTCACTTGAGGGAGACGTAAAATTTCGAGGTATCGCGATAGGCAAGCGTACGGGCCGCATCTACCTCAGCGGAAACCAAATTAGAATCTCACGATCTCCACGAATGCATCCGAATAATCCCGATGTTGGAGACCCGGTTGTCAGCGTTCTGGACGCGGAAGACGGAAGCATTGTCCATCGGTGGATTCCCGGTCTTCCCGATGAATTTGATTGGGTGGTATATCAAGCTGAACCTACCCAGGACGAACGGCATATCCTGGTGAGTTATCACGGGGCCAATACAACGGGAATTGATTCCTTCGAGGTCACACAAGACGAGCTGTTGCGATGCAAGAATCGGCAGAATGCGCGCTGTGGATGTACATTTGCCCACGGCGCATTTTTTCAAATGGGTGACCGCTTGTTTGCCGCAACGGGCCGGCCGGGGATCCTGGAATACGAATCGGGGGTACTCGATCGAGTTTTCGACACGCAGCTTGAGGGTAACCACCTGATGAAATTTGCTGTTGACCGCGAGCGTCAGGGAATCTACGCGGTCGGCTCGTGCGATTACGCAGGAGGTCTCAGCGTGTTAAAGCTGAGCGATGGTGGCCAGCGTGCAAACATGAATGCAGACGGGCGGTCCTGGCAAGTCCTCGGGAATCCGGTGCCAAAGCCGCAGATATTTATCAAGAACAGGGAAATATGTGGAGAGAGGATAGCCGTCGAAGACGGCTCGCTAATTGTTGTTGCGCAAACGCACGGGCCGGGGTCACTGGATATTCCGGGCGGGCTTCTTTTTCTTGACGGCGGCACGGGGCGATTAATTTCGCGATTTACTTCAGCGTCCCATCCCATTGACGCAGTAATCGTTCACGCCAGTCACCCCGACAGTAAACCCCACTGAACTTTGTCTCTCGTCTGATTCAAGAACCGGCGTCCGATTCGTCCAAAAAAATCAGGCCCCGCAACTACAGGCATGAAGCCTGGCGTTGCGGGGCCTGATTTTTTCTACTGCTCAATAATCAGAGACTACTTCTGTCCGCCCGGTTTCTTCACTGGCGGAGTGGCCGGAGTTGTCGGCTTCGTAGCCGGAGCACCTGCCACGGCGCCCTTCACCGGATACTTCTGGTCGTAGAGCTTCACGATTTCCTGCGTGACGTCGATGTTTGACGTCTTGTAGAGCACGGCGATGGAATCGCCGGAGCTATTGAGCACGCAATCCAGGCCGTTTTCTTTGGCGTAGGTTTCTACGAGGTCCATCATTTTACGGCCGATGGAGTCAACGATATCTGCTTGAGCGGCTTGCGATTGTTCATCCAGTTGTTCGCTTGCCCGCTTCAGCTGGTTCTGCAACATCTGGCCTTGCCGGTTGAGCTTGGCTTGTTCTTCCTGGCTCAACGTATTGGCGCCAGCCTGCAAACGCTTTGAAATACCTTCCAACTCTTTGTTGATTCCGTCGATCGCCGCATTCTGCGACGCAAATTGTGATTTCAATTGAGCGCCCGCCGCCTGGGCTTCCGCTGTGTTGATGATTGCGGCTCGCATATCCATCACTCTAAATTTTGTTGGTGGTGCGCCGCCCTGGGCCATTGCCGCAGGTGCGAAGCTGAATGCTGCCAGTGCCATGAAAGGCAAAATTGCGCGAATCTTCACTCTAAATCTCCTTGTGGGAACATTCCCTTTAACGCAGACCGCGCATTGTAGCACAAATGCCATCGTTCCGAGGCTACATATTCCTGTCACGGACGGCTCTGAATGCGGTGAATTTGCCCGGCTGCCGGGGATACTACACGTGCTACTACCCCTGCCCGCTTAGACGCGCGGAACGCTCTGCGGGGTTGCCGATGATCTTCGTCTTTTTGGGTCAAACTTCTGGGCCAGATCGTTGAGCAAGATCAATTGGGCAAGGTTGCGGCGGAGCTATTGAGGTTGGCCGGGGCCGGATCGATTCGTGTCCCTTCCGGCGTAAATGGGCTTGCCGGAATGAGGAATGGAATGGATCAAACGGGGAGTGATAATAATCAGCAGCTCGTTTTCCGGGTTGTTCGTGTTGTGGTTGGACGCCGCATATCCTGCCGCGCCCAAGTAGTTGGTGCCCGGCCATCCGGTAATCGTGAGGGCTTCTTGCCGATCGACAATGCCCGCCAGCACTGTGGGCACATTTTCGTGGACGCGGACGGTTTGCTCCACCGAGCGATTGGAAATAATCGGAATGCCGTTGATGTTGCTTCCGGTAAGGCTGCGAATTTCAAATGAAAGTTGCAGCGTAACTTCGGAACCGGAATGAAGGCGCGGCGTGGCTTTCACTTTCAATCCAATGTCTTCGTATTGCGAACCGGGATAGGGTGTTTGCGTGGTCGCGTTCTGCGGCGAGAGGTTGGCGGAATTTAAAATAATGGAGAGCACATTTCCGGTTTGCGCGGTGACGGCCAGATCGGGTGACGTGTCACCGTTGAAATCGGCGACGACCATCGCGATAGGTCCTGTTCCCGTGGCGATGGTGAACGGAGTTGTGAATGTGCCGTCCGGTTGGTTGGTAGTGGCCGAAATGTTGGGAACCAGTACGCTGATGGTGTTGTCCGCGAAATTGGCCACGATCAAATCGAGCGTGCCCGCTGCGAACGCGCCGCTCACGACTGCCGTCGGGCCTGCGCCGGTTGGCGAGTCCAACTTCGCTTGAAAAGTTCCGTCGCCGACAGTCGTGCTGCTGGTAGTGGATGGATTTCCCAGGAACACCGAAACGGTATTGGAATTTTGATTTGTGACGGCCAAGTCCTGAACGCCGTCGGCGTTCAAGTCGGCCACCGCAATTCCGAATGGAGCGGCTCCTGTTGCGTACGGAGAAAGCGTTTGCTCGGTGAAGGTCCCGTCGCCCACGCCTGTCCCGCCGTCATGCCCGAGAAAAATGGAAACAGTGGCCGTGGTTTGATTCACGATCGCCAAATCCGGAATGCCGTCGCCGTTGAAATCCGCGGCGGCCAGATCACGCGGCCCAGTGTTGGTTCCATGTCCGATTTGGAAAGCGGGTCCGGCAGGAGTGAACGTGCCGGTGCTGGCAGTATCGTTCAGAAAAACCGAAACGGTGCTATCGCCAAAATTTGTGACGGCCAGATCGAGATGGCCATCAGAATTAAAATCACCGACGGCAATCGCGGAAGGCGTGTTGCCGGTCTGCAAAATTTCATTTGTGGGAAAAGTAGTTGAGCCGGGAAACGCGCCGGTGCCATCGCCGAACAAAATGCTGACGGTATTGTCGCCCTGATTTACAACGGCGACATCGATGTGACCATCGGCATTGAAATCGCCGGCCGCAAGAGCGACAGGCGAAGTTCCAACTTTAATCGCAGGCTGCTGCACGAATGTTCCGTCACCATTGCCGAGATAAACGGTAATCGTGCCGTCGGTTTGATTCGCGACGATTAAGTCGGTTTGTCCAGTGCCGCGCAACGAAGCTGTGGTTACCGCCGTGGGCGCTTTTCCCGTGGGCAGGTCTGTGCGCTGCGGAATTCCCGGAACAGTATTGCCAATGTTCGCTGAAAGCAATGAGAGCGTGATGGGAAAATGATCGCCGACAAAAAATGTGGAAGGCTTGCCGTCCTGCGCGCGCAACAGCAGGCGCTGCGCGGATTTAACCGCGCCGTAAGTGAGCGAAAAATTTGCCTGTGCGTTCGCGAGCGTTGAGAAAAAGATTGTACTGCCGCCGCCGAATGCGACGAGCGGGGGCAAAAGTCCGCCAAGCGCGCCGCCACCCGAACTGCCGAAAATACTTTGAATTAATGCAATCAAGGCCTGCGTGGATTGTGCTTGTTCCAGTTGGTTGATTTCCGATTTGGTCAGCGGAATCACGCTGGCGGTGGTCGAAGGAAGAATGCCCAGCACCCTCGCGAAGTTTCTATCCACTTCGAGCATTTCGACTTCCAGCACAAGTTCGCCGCGGCCTTGTTCAATTTGATCGACGAGCTCCGCCGCGAGTTCAATATTTTTCGGCGTATCGCGCACTGTGATCTCGCGCGCGTTAGGGTCGAGCGATGTTCGCGTGATGCCAACAATTTCGCGGATCACGCGCAACGTGTTGGTCATGTCTTCGTCCGTCAAACTGGCGGGCAGCACGAAGGTGCGAATGGAAAGCGGCTCATACTGTTTTCGTTTTGCGAGCTGATCATCGGCGACGATGATTCGCGTGCTGTCATACGGCGCCCAGAATGTGTGCGTCTGCGCGGAAAGCACTTTCATCGCCGTCTCAAAATCCACTTCGGGAACTTTGAACCGCACGCCGCGGCCCGGCGGCAAATCAGAATCGAATTGCGCGATAACTCCGAATTGTTGAGCGACGGAGGTGTAAACGCTTTGTATGTCGCCGCGAACATCGAAGGTGTGAGTGCCCGGAGTGATTTGCAATTTCACAGGCGGAGCGAGCGCTCGTTCTTTTGACGCGGCCTTCATTTGCGGCGGGTCCATCGCGATTACCTGCGCCAGCCGTTCGCGCGCCGTTTTATAGGAAGGATCCAAAGCGACTGCTGTGCGCAATTCCGTTTGAGCGCCGGAATTATTTCCAATCAGCAATTCGCGTTCGGCGCCTTCCATGTGTTGCTCTACCAATCGGAAGCGCGCGGCATCGCGCAGAAGTTCGGCTTCTTTATTTCCGGGCGCGTTGGCTAGTGCGTCTGCGTATTCTTCGTAAGCTGTTTGGAAGTCGCCGGATCTTTCGGCTTTTTTCCCGGCCTCGATGGATTTTTTGGCGTGAGATGGATTCGGTTTGGCGGCGTCCCCGGACGGCTTTTCCTGCGCTTGCGTAGGTGCAGCAGACTGCGGCGCGCATGGGCCGGCAATCAAAGCGAAGCCGGCGAGCACAGCCGTCAGTTTGCGAATTGTGTTGAGCACACGCATAGCACGCCACCCCGACCGCGGGCTAGTACTAAGACCATTCTAAAGGAGGAAAGGTTTAGCTGCCCGGATTCCTTGACGGGTGGCGGCAAAGAAGTTAGACTGGATTCGTAGTTGCAAATCAGTTGCAACTGGGATTGCAACTGGAAATGCCCGATTTTCTTTCGGCCGGGCAGGACTACCTGAACAGGATCTCTCAATTTGCTCTCTTCGTTGCTTATCGCACTTCGTGAGGGTGTCGAAGCATCCCTCATCGTCGGCATCGTTCTCGTTTATTTGAACCGCAGCGGGCGCGCGGCGCTCGCGCGTTACGTTTGGGCCGCCGTTATTTGCGCGGTGCTCATGAGCGGCGTTGTGGCCTACGCGCTTTCCTACTGGGACATCAATGAGGACGGTTTCGAGGGCGTGCTGCTGCTCGTCGCCGCATTTTTTGTGGTCAGCATGGTGGTGTGGATGAACCGCATCGCGCGCAAATTGAAAAAAGAAATCGAAGCGCGCGTGGAGAAGTTGGCGGAGCGTGGTGAAAGCGCGGCGGGCTGGGGGCTTTTCCTTTTTGTATTTCTGATGGTGGTGCGCGAAGGCGCGGAGCTTGCGTTGATTCTGCGCGCGGTGGAATTTTCCGCGCAGGGTGTGAATGTTTGGATTGGCACGCTGCTGGGATTGGGAATTGCGGTAGCCGTCGGGCTTTTCTTTTTTAAGGGCACGCTGCGGATTCCGCTCGGCAGATTTTTCGCGGCGACCAGCATCATATTAATGATAGTCGCATTCCAACTTGCGCTGACCGGCATTCATGAATTGAGCGAAGCGCAGTGGCTGGCATCGAGTCAGCGCGAAATGGCGATTGTTGGGCCGATTGTGCGGAATGATGTTTTCTTTTTTGTGGTGATATTGGGCGCGGTTGCGATTTTGGTTGTGCGCGAGTGGATGAAGTTGAAGCACGCGGATGCAGCGAAGGCCGCGCCAACTGAAATGTCGGACGCGGACCGCCGGCGCGACGAATGGGATCGCCGCAAGCAGGGGCGCTGGATGTTTGCCGCGGCAGGCGTAAGCGTTTTGGTGATTGTGGCGCTGGCGACGGATTTCGTTTACTCGCAAACTTCTGCCGCGCCCGCGCCGGCGCAAGTTTTACTGGCACAGAATGACTCCGTGCGCGTGCCGGCGGCGCAGGTCAGCGACGACAATCTGCATTTTTATCAAGTGCGCGATGGCAACTCCGCGATTCGCTTTATCGTGATTCGCAAACCCGGTGGTGCGTGGGGAGTGGCGCTGGACGCGTGCCGAATTTGCGGAGCGCAGGGATATCGTCAGGATGGACAGAACGTGATTTGCCGGAATTGTTCTTCGGCGATTTATATTCCAAGCATCGGCACAACGGGCGGATGCAATCCGGTGCAATTGGTTTCGCGCGTGGATGGCGATTCGATTGTGATTGAACTGGCGGAATTGCGTCACGCGGAGACGGAAGTGCCGGGACACTGAGTTGATTCGCAGAATCGGATTTGCAAACTCACTGAAATAAAATGTTCCTACGGATCATCACCGAATCTTTCACGCGCACGCCTCGACGTAAATTGCTAACAGGCGCAGCGCTTGCGCTTGGCATGGCCGTGGCCACAGCGACGCTCACCGTCGCGCTGAATGTTGGCGACCGTCTCGCCGCGGAATTCCGCAGTCTCGGCGCGAATTTATTGGTCACTCCGAAAGCTGATACGCTGCCGCTGGAAGTTGGCGGCGTGGATTATCGTCCCGTGAATGCCGGCGCGTATTTGCCCGTGGATGATTTGCCGAAGCTGAAGCAGATTTTCTGGCGGAATAATATTAAGGGTTTTACGCCGTTTTTGGATGTACCGGTGACGACGGGAAGTTTGTCAGCAGGTTCTGCAGCTCTCCAATCTAGTTCAGACACGACGCTCATCGGTACGTGGGTGAATCATCGCGTCGACCTTGGCAAAGATGGGACGTTCGATACCGGGGTAGCGAGTACCAATCCATGGTGGCGCATCGCAAGCGGTGGCCGATGGTTCAACGAAGGTGCCGATGAATGCGTAGTCGGCGAGACATTGGCCGGCCGGAATAACATTCACATTGGTGATTTAGTCGGAGTATCGAACTCTGCCAACATTGAGAGCCTTCGCGTTACGGGAATTCTTTCCACAGGTGGCTCTGAAGACAACGCTATCGTAGCGCCGCTTGCTGTCGCTCAGAAATTGGCCGATCAACCCGGGAAGTTTCGGCGGTTGATGGTAAGCGCAGTCGTGAAACCAGATGATGCGTTTGCGCGAAGAGACCAAACAAAGTTCACTGCCGAAGAATTTGAGCGCTGGTATTGCAGTGCTTATATCGGATCGATCAGCAAGCAAATTGACGACGCGTTGCCCGGAGTTGAAACGCGCGCGGTGCGTCAAGTTGCCGAAGGCGAAGGAAAAATTCTTGGACGCATCAGCGTCCTGCTGTGGATCGTCACGCTCGCCGCGCTGATCGCAGCGGGACTTGCGGTGGGCTCTACTGCTGCGACGTCAGTGTTGGAACGTCAAAAAGAAGTTGGACTAATGAAGGCGCTCGGCGCGAGTAACTCTCTTGTGGGCGCATTTTTTATTGGCGAACAACTTTTGCTGGCGCTATTTGGCGGGGGACTTGGCTACGCGATTGGCGTGCTGCTCGCGCGCTGGCTTTCGATCACCGTTTTCGGTGTCTCGTCTCCAGCGCGAATGATTATGCTGCCGGTGACACTCGGTCTGGCAATCATCGTCGCAATAGCTGGAAGCATTTTTCCGCTACGCCGCGCCTCGCGATTTGATCCCGCGCCGATTCTGAGGGGCGAATAATGTTCTGGCGCATCCTGGGACAGCTATTTAGCGCGAGCCGCGGAAGGCTTGCGGTGGCGTTGCTCGCGCTCGTCAGCGGCGCGGCCGTTACAACGGCGCTGATTAATTTGAATTTGGATGCAGAACGAAAAGTCAGTGGTGAATTTCGTACACTTGGCGCCAACGCGATAATTTTGCCAACCTCCCACTCTCGACTGACCGACGACCTTGCCTCTTCTTCGTTAATGTCTTCACAAGTCATCACCAATCTCGACCAATATTCAAAGAGCACACGAATTGCCTGGGCTCCTTTTCTTTACATCGTTGCGAACGCGCAGATGAGCGATTCGCAGCACCAAGTGATAGTGGCAGGCACATCGTTTTCTCGCGCGAGGCAACTTGCTCCTTGGTGGAAAATCACCGAGGATCCAAAGTTAGATCTTGACGATTTCTACCAATGCTACGTCGGGATTAACGTCGCTCGTCAGCTTAAAATTGGGCCCGGCTATAAGCTTATCCTTCACTATCCTATTGGTTCAGGTGAGCATTTCGCATCGCTGTTTGTGGCAGGCGTGATTGATTCCGGCGGTCAAGAAGATAACCAAGTAATCGCAACGTTGGATTTTGTTCAGAAATTGGCCGGTCAGTCTGGCCGCGTTGGATCAGTCTCGGTACTGGTTCCCGGCACTTCCGCGGAAGTTGCGGACGGAATCAAACGCTTGTCCGCTGCCTTGCCCGATTTAGAAGTCCGCCCAGTCCCGCAAATCGCGCAAGCCGAAGCCAGCCTTCTTCCGCGTATCCGCGGACTAATTTTCTTCATGGTTGCGCTGATCCTCGTGCTCACAACATTGTGCGTTTTCGCGAGCATGGCCGCGCTGGCGATGGAACGTCGTCGCGACGTTGGCTTGATGAAAGCAATTGGCGGCTCAATTTCGCGCATCGTCAGAATTTTTTTCACAGAAGCCGCGGCGCTGGGCTTAGCCGGCGCGCTCATCGGATACGTTGCGGGAATTTTTCTTTCGCGCTGGATTGGCGAACGCGCATTTCATGTGGCCATCAGCGCGCGGCCGGAAGTTTTGCCGATCGTGATAGCGTTGATGGTTGTTGTGTCGCTGGCGGGCGCGTTGCCGCTGCGATTGCTGGGACGCGTACGTCCTGCTGAAATTTTGAGAGGCGAATAGTGCCGGTGCTGGTGGAAGTCAAAAAACTCGGCAAACGGTTTGGCGACGTTCACGCGCTGGAAGACGTGAGCTTTGAAGTTGCCGCGGGCGAATGGATCGCCATCATGGGGCCGAGCGGCTCCGGCAAAACCACGCTCATGAATATTTTGGGTGGACTCGACAGACCCACATCAGGAAATGCAATGGTGGATGGCCTCGATGTCAGTCAACTTGCCGAACATGAACTCACTCGATATCGCGCGGATAAAATCGGATTTGTTTTTCAGCAATATCATTTGGTCCCTTATTTGACGGCCGTGGAAAATGTGATGCTCGCGCAATATTTTCACAGCATCACTAATGAAGATCAGGCCATCGCAGCGCTGGCGCGCGTCGGCCTCGGCGACCGGCTGAAACATTTACCTTCGCAACTTTCCGGCGGCGAGCAACAACGCGTCGCGATTGCGCGGGCTTTAATTAATCAGCCGAAATTAATTCTGGCCGACGAGCCTACAGGAAACGTTGACGAAGCCAACGAACAAATTATTCTGAATATTTTTCGCGAGCTGCATGACGCAGGGCACACCATCCTCGTCGTTACACACGATCAAGGCATCGGTCATCTTGCGGACCGTAAAATCGAATTGGCGCACGGAAGGCTGGCGCAAATTACTTCGTTCTCTCAGGAAGATCAGGTGCGCTTCGATCATTTACTCGAACAAATTTGGGTTTGCGCGGAAGAAGGAATGTCCGCGGACGTGAAAAGCGTGCGCGCGCCGGAAGAAGCCGATCCGATTCGCATGTTGCGCCGCATGGCCGATCTGAAACTTGTCGAGCTGAGCAATGGTCAAGTTCATTTCACCAAAATTGGAGAGCAACGTGCGCGCGATGTTGTGCGGCGTCATCGTTTGGCAGAAAGATTATTCACGGACACATTTTCCGTCGCCGATTCCGAAGCGCACAATGACGCCTGCAAGTTCGAGCACATCATCAGCCCGCAACTGGATCACCGCATCTGCACATTTTTGAATCATCCGCAGACGTGCCCGCATGGAAATCCAATTCCGCCGGGGGATTGTTGCCCGAAGCGGTAATTTAATTTTGCTCTGAAAAATATGCCCACTCCGCTCGACGCCCGGAAAAAACCCTCCAATGTGAAAATTCACGTCTCCACCGGCGCGGGTGTGGACATCACCTGGACTGACGGCCACGCCAGTCATTACGATTTTATTTATTTGCGCGAAAATTGTCCGTGCGCCAGTTGCGGAGATGAACGCGCGAAAAAAGCCGCCGAATTTCCAGCGCCCGCGGGCACAACAGCTCCAACCACATCCAGCGTTCTACCAATGTACAAACCGAAGCCCGGCGCCCGCGGCGCTCAGGCCATCGGCCACTACGCCATAAAAATTGAATTCACTGACGGACATTCCACCGGTATTTACAGCTTCGATTATCTCCGTACCATGTGCCCCTGCGACGCCTGCGCCCGCGATTTCCGCACGGTTTAGCTACTCTGGACTCCCCGTAACTGACCCTCGGTACAGTATTCGCCAACAAAAATAGAAGCTAAACTTTCAAGTAATGAAAGTCATATATTCCGTTGGGCTGGAAGACTTTCGTTCGCTCCGCCCGCCGTTTACCAGCCGCGCAGGACACAACGCCGCATTCAAAGCCGCGATGGCAGTTTGCGTATTTTTCGCATTGCTGGGCGTTTGGGGAATGATTTCCGACATGGGGATCGCCGTCGGCGGATCTTTGGTTGGCCTTGGATTTTTCTTCGCGCTGGGCGCATATTTTTTTGAAAAACAATCCGTGCGCCGCTCCAAAGAAAAATATGAACGCGATCTCGCCACCGCGTATCAGCAGGCGCACTGTTCCGAACAGCGCACGCTGGAAATCGACGAAAATAATTTCGCGTTAAGTTCAGGCAGCGGCGCAATCGTACGGCCGTGGTCGGAGTTGGTGCAGTTTTCGGAAACGCCGAAGCTCTTTCTCCTCGGCTCGCGAAACGAAGGACAAATCATTCCGAAGTCGGCGTTCCAGTCGGAAGGCGAAGTCACAGAATTCCGCACATTTATTTTGGAAAAACTCAATCAAGGCCGCTCGATCACTTCGCGACCCGTCGACTTCAACTACAAATCGGCGGATTTCCGCAACGCATCGCTGCTCCATCTAACGAAGGGTGGTGGCTGGCGCACGTTGCTGAAGAACGCGGGATTATTTGCGATTATGACTTACGCGGCCTTCGCGATTTGGTACGCCATCAGCCCGCGCAAAGAATTTGTCCCGCTATTTGGACTCCTGGCCGCATTCCTGGGCGTTCCTCTGATGCGCGCTACAAAATTGATCCGAAAAAGATTTCGCGGAGAGCTACGAATCTACTTCAGTGATGACGGCCTTCATCTGCAAGACGCGGCAACGCAGGTCCGCATTCTGTGGAATCAATTCATCGGCTATCTCGAAGGCGGCGAAGCTTTTCTTTTGTACATGAATCCGCGTCTGTACAGAATCGTTCCCAAGCGAGTGCTCGCCAATCAGGAATCTGAATTTCGCGAACTGCTCCAAAAGAAACTTCAGCGATTTAATTACAAGGATCCGCTTCGAGTTGCTTCGCCAAGTATTCCTAACGGATCGGGCCAGCCCACATAGTCTCGTCCGGGATGTATACTCGCCAAATTCTCCGTGCGGATTGACGCTGAGTTAATCCGAATTTCGAGCCGCGATGAAACTTGTCACATGGAATTGCGCGATGGCGCTCCACAAGAAGCATGAGAAGCTGCTCAGCCTCGACGCGGACATCATGGTAATTCAGGAATGCTCCCGAAAATTCACGAAGCAAATCAATCGTACCGAAGGATGGTCGTGCGCGTGGTTCGGAAAAAATCCAAATAAAGGGCTCGGCGTGATCGTGCGCGCTCCATGGAGTATTCGCGAAGCTAAATCGCTGAAGCCGCAATGGATCGCCAAGCTGGTAGTCGATGGGCCGCTGCCATTTGATTTGTATCCGGTTTGGGCGTGTGTTGGAATTCGTCGCGCCGAAGCGTATATCGGACAAGTTCACCGCTTGCTCGATATTCTTGAGCGAACACGTCCCGCAAACGCAACGATCATCATCGGCGATTTCAACAGCAATTCGATTTGGGATGGTGGGCGCAGGATCAACGACCACTCGGCGGCCGTCAGAAGACTTCGCAAATTAGGATTGGAAAGCGCATATCACGCATTCTTCAAACAAACTCAGGGAGCGGAACAACATCCAACGTTTTGGTTCACGAAGAACAAGAAAAAGGTTTATCACCTCGATTACGCTTTCTTAAGTGAGAAATTATTTCCAAAACTGAAGCACGTTGAAGTTGGCCATCATAACGATTGGCTTTCCTTCAGCGACCACGCTCCGGTTGTCGTCGATCTCGACCTTTAAACTCAATGAAATAAAAAACGCCGGCCGCGTTTGTCGCGCGACCGGCGTCGTTTCTTCCGAAACAACTCTACCGATAATAGCCGCCTTCGTGACCACCATTGTGCCCACCGTGGTGATCACCATCATGATCTCCGTCGTGGTCGCGATCGTGACCGAAATTAAATAGATCAAACAAATCGCTAATCGCAGGACTGTTCTTCGGCACGTAGGGATTGTCGTCGTCCATGCGCGGATTCGGGAAATTATCGCGGCTCCGATTCGTCAACGGCTTCAAATCCCAATTGCGTTCGATGAACTTTAGAATCGAAACGTGGTCCGCATACTCGTGGCTAATGTGGCCGCCCTTCGAGTATTGCGAAACCACGATCATCGGAATGCGCGGGCCATCGCCGAAAAAGTCCAGCGGCTGAATGTAGCCGGAGTCGTAGTAGCCTCCGCCTTCATCCATCGTGATGAAAAACGCCGTCTCCGCCATCAATGTTGGATTGGCAGTCAGATGCGCCATGATGTTCTTGATCATCGCTTCCAACAGGTCAAGCTTTGACGATGCCGGGTGGCCGTCCAGCAATCCGTCCGGCTTGATGAAGGAGACTGCCGGCAACGTGCTGTTGTCGATAGCCGCGAAGAAATCGGTTGCATCCTTAATATGCGCCGCGCGTTGCGTAGCGTTACCCATAATTGCGTTGGTATACGATTCAAAGTTGCAAATATTGCAGTAGGCGACGCCGATTCCATCCAGCGGATTCTTGCTGCCATTCGCGAGGTTAACGGCGGCGTTGTACGCTCCGCCGTAATACGCCCACGAGACGCCCTTATCGTTCAGAGCTTCGCCGATCGTGCGGACAGTTGACGGCGGGATTGAGCCGCCACTGGCGATGCCGGAGTTGTCCACGATGCCGTTCGGAAGGAAGCCAGGATTCAGATTGTTGATCATGTAGTAGTGAAGCGGAGCGCAATTCGGATCGGGCCGATAGGGAAGGGAGAACAGATAATCCCTAACCGCGTCGACGCCGGGCTGCGAAGAATTGGAGCACTCGGCGAAATCACCATTAAATGCTTGGTCGACAATGTAATGATCGTCGGTTCCGGGTTGCGGATTCGGATTCGCGATAACTCCGTTTGGAGGAACGGCTCGATTGCCCATGCCGTCGCTCCAAAAAATTGCGTCGCCAGTTCCCATCATCACGTGATTGGCACCCGTGCCGCCCATAACTGCCTGATGATAGTTGTCGCTCATCGAGTACTGATCCGCGAGTGACTTCAACAGCGGAGCGTCGCCATGCTGAACGTTGTAAAACGCCATTGAATTGCTGCCGCCATCGTCGTCGATGGGAGTGGCAGCGGGGGCGCCGGGATCAGTAAAATCAGTGTAATTGCTAATCACAAATGGATAGAGGTCGCTCAAGCAGCCCGAAGGGTTTTCACGCGTGGCATTTCGGATACTGCAATCCGATTGTTGCCACATCTCGAACAGCCGGTGCGTGGTGTCCCCGGTATAGGAATCATAAGGAAGCGTGTTGCCTCCGCCGGCAACCAACCGACCGGTCAGCGGGAATGGCCCGTTGGCAAGCGTGTTGAAATTAAGAACTCGCGTGTCCAGATCAGACAAGGGAAGAGAGAACGTAGGAGTCAGGAAAAAGGTCTGCGTAGCACCTGTCGCCGGCGGCCCTACAGTACCGGTGAGCAGCAGCCCAAGATCCGAGGTCTCGAGCGAGGGCTCGATCAATGGGAGGGCAGCCACTGGAACGCCGCTGACCAACGGTACGAGCGGCGAGTCGTTCAGGGTTGCTCCGATAGGTAGAGTCTTGTAGGGAGCTTTTTCGGAGTTATTTAGGCTAATGAAAAACTGCTTTTGGAACGGCGCTACTGCCTGGAATTGCTGCGCCTGCTTGAAGTTCGGGCCGGCGCTTCCGTCTGCTTTGATAATGCCCTTAGAGAGCAGGTTGGAAACGTGCTCACCGCTGGGCGAAACGTATGTCGCGAAGATGTGATCAAATGTACGGTTTTCGCCGATTAGGACGATCACGTGTTTGATAGGCGTGACGGGGACGGACTCTTTTTTCTCGTCCGCCTGCAACGGAGCTACCAGAAATCCGCCGATACCGAATTGGAAGACCATGAACGCAACAAATGCCATGCGCAAATACTGAAATGACTTCGATAACGTATGTTTGAGCGACATTCAGACTCCTTATGGAAGGATTTGGGCAAGAACTAAAACGCCGTGCACGGAGAGTGAACCGCGGAGGTTAAGGAATGATTGTCTGAATGTGAATTACGAAGAACGTGGTGTGAATGTTGTGAGACAACCGGCGTGGAGCCGGTCGATTGCTAGAACACCGCATACCAAACGAACAACCCAACGCCCGCTACAACCACCGCCACAACCAAAAATGAAATCAGCCGGCCCGGGGCAATCCGCTCAGCCGATCCGCTTTTAGAAAATATGATCCCCAACGCGAAAAAAAGAACGACGTCGACGATTCCGTGTGTAATCCAATTGTGCCAAGCCACGGAATTCATGAAACTGTTTAACGGACGATAGGCGTCCTTGACGCAGGCGAGCACGGTGTTGAACAAAATTGTGATTGCAGCGGCCATCGCATATCCGGCGCTCGTACTTCCGAGCTTTGCATTTTCGGTGTTCATCGCCCGTTCCCCGCGATGCCATGAAGCAGCGCAACCTTCACGCCATGATTGATGATGGCTCCGGCGCCTTCGATTGCCAACCCGCTTAGAACAACCAGCATTGCGACGCTGAGCACCATTCTTCGCGCATTTGCGTTTTCAGAAAGTTTGTCGCTCGCGGCAATCGGAAGATAGAAGGACAGAATCAGCGGAATAAAGAATAGATGTTCTTTTGTTTCCATGAAAAGTGTATGTGCGAAAGGCCACGGCCCTTTCAGAATCAGCGCGCGGTCAGCCGGGTAAAAGTGCACGTACCAATAGCCGCCGAAAATCCACGTGGCAATCATGCAAGTTGCGGCAATCCACGCGGCTGCACGAATGCGACCGGCATTTTCTTCTCGCGCATTCAGCGCTTCGACGAATACCCAGATCGCAGCCATTGTGGCTAACACTCCAAACGTTGAGTGGGCGAGGAGAATTACGTCGCTGCTGGTGATGTTCATGAAACCCCACAAAGTGTTTTTCTATCCGGGGTTGACGCAACCGCGAACGCCACTTTAACATGACATCTACTATCGGCGGCCGTAGTCAAATATTTCTTCTCATTCACAAATTAGAAACCGTCTGTCAATATTCGTATCATTATCATCGTGTAAATCGGAGTGCCAATGAAGCTCATCAGCAATTCCCTGAAAGTCACGCTTCTCTTTCTCATTGCGCTCGCCGCTCCAAAAGTCTGGGCGCAAGGGCCGCCGTATCAGACCGACGATCCCACGCCCGTGGACTACAAGCACTTTGAAGCTTACATTTTCGGCGGCGTCAGCGGCACGCCCGTCGCATACGGCACGCTGGGTCCGGCATTTGAATTCAATTGGGGCGCGATTCCCAGAGTTCAAATTCACGCGATTCTTCCGTTCGGCGGCTCTTTCCCGTCCAACAATCCGATTTACGCTCCTAGTGGAATGGGCACGCGCGCGTTTGGCCTTACCGATATGGAATTCGGCGTGAAGCTTGCCATCATTAAGCAATCGAAATACTGTCCGCAAATTGGCACGTTCACGATGATTGAAATTCCCACCGGAAATTTCGACAAAGGACTCGGTGAAGGGAAAGCTTGGTACAAACTTCCCGTGTGGGTCGAAAAAGAAATTGGACCTTGGACGCTCGACGGCGGCGTCGGATACGCGCTGGTGCGGCAAGTGGATTTTCGCGATTTTCTATATGGCGGATTCTTGGTGAAACGCGAAATCAATAAGAAGTTGGAACTTGGCGCGGAAGTTTTTTCTCATGCGAGTGAAGGCTTGGCTGCTCCTCAAACACACTCCTCTACACTGATTGATGTCGGCGGTTACTACCATTTCAAAAATCCCGATTTCCAATTTCTTTTTGCGTACGGACATTCTGTCGCCGGGCAAACCGAAACTTACGCTTATCTCGGCCTCTACTACACATGGGGGAAAGGTGAGAAGAAATCCAGCGCAGCAGAAGCGATGATGTCCCGTCAGCTAGCGCAGAACGGATTCCGTTAATTCGCAGCGTGCCTGCGTCAACCCAGCGACGCACTTAATCCGGCAGGGGATGCGACATCTGCGCGTATCGCTGAATCACTTCGTAGCATTCGCAAGATGCGTTTTCGAGCGCGGCGCGATCCAAAATCTTAACCGTGCCGCGGCTATACTGAACAATGTTCAGCTTCTGAAGTTTTCCCGCCGCCTGCGAAACGCTGGGCCGGTCCGTGCCAAGCATGGTCGCAAGAAAATCGTGCGTAATGCCAATTGTTCCTGAATCCACTCGATCATGCGCCATCAGCAGCCAGCGCGCCAGTCGCTGGTCGATATCATGTAGTCGATTGCATGCCGCCGTCTGCGCCACTTGCATTCCCAGCATTGTGGAGTAGCGATCCAAAAGTTTGTGGAACTCGCGAGTGGAATCGAGCGTTTTCTTCAGGTCACTAATTTTGATTCGGAAACCGTTCCCTTCAACTTGCATCACTTCGCGAAGCGGGCCGTGGCTCAGTCCCGCCGCCCCGTGCAATCCCGAAACACCCTCCCGTCCGACAATTCCCGCTTCGACGGTCTTTCCGTTTTCCATTACCACCACAAGTGACACCAGTCCTTCATTCGGAAAATGAACATACTTAAATGGTTCGTGCGCTTCATGCAGCCGAAGATGGGAAGGCAAAGAAACAAATTTCAAGAACGGACGAATGATCTCGAAGTCGGTGCCCGTCATCGCTAACAGAATCTTGTTGTGAATAAATTTCCCGGCATCGTTGCTTCGTTTGCCGTTGTCCATCATTGGTATTGACGACGTTGCGAGGCTCAAATTGATCCTTCCGTGTTTGCAGTTTTTACGCTCATGGCTCTCTTCAGTTCAGATGCCACGGCGGTGAAGAAGTTTCGCGGACCGATTGTCACTTCGCGCGGTTTCCATCTCGGAACCGCGCGACTGGACACGCATCCACCGATGTGCAACCATAACTCTCCGCTGCCCTAACCGCCCTGTCGGAATGGATAACAAGCCCATACTCCCGGCCCAAGAAGGCGCGCGCTCGGCTAACTTGCCGCGTGTGCTCGTGGCCACTACGGCCATGCTCACCTTTATTTCTTTCTGGCGAGCCGCCGCAATTGTACTGAACGATCTTGCATCCTCCGCGTTATTACGCCGGTGGTGAAGCTGAGCGTTACATCGGCAAAACCGCGCCGTGGTTCATCCTCGCGATCATGCTGTTTTCCTACGCGGTGCGCGCGATCTACGTGGAAAGTTGCAGCATGTTTGTGCGCGGCGGCGTGTATCGCGTTGTGAAAGAGGCACTGGGCGGATCGCTCGCAAAGTTTTCGGTTTCCGCGCTGATGTTTGACTATATTTTAACTGGCCCGATCAGCGGCGTCGCCGCCGGTCAATATCTCGCCGGATTGCTGAACGATATCGCGCAGTATTTCCATCTGGCCATTCATGTTCCCGTCGATATAACGGCCGCGTCATTCGCCGTCATGGTCACAATTTATTTCTGGTGGCAGAATGTCAAAGGTATTCCCGAATCCAGCGACAAAGCGCTGAAAATCATGAAGGTGACGACCGTGATGGTCGTCATGCTGATTGCCTGGTGTATTTATACGGTGATCGTGCGTGGCTCGCATTTGCCGCCGATGCCCACGCCGCAAAATGTTCACGCCACCGAGACAGCGCTGGGCTGGTTGCACGGCACATGGTTCGCGCACATCGGTATCATTATTGTCTTCGTGGGCCTGGGGCATTCCGTGCTGGCCATGAGCGGCGAAGAATCGCTCGCGCAGGTGTATCGCGAAATCGAAAGCCCGAAACTTCCCAACCTGAAAAAAGCCGGGCTGATGATTTTTCTTTACAGTCTGCTTTTCACTTCGCTGGTTTCGATTTTTGCGGTGATGATTATTCCCGATGGCCAGCGGCACATTTATTTTGAGAATTTAATCGGCGGACTGGCCATGAATCTGGAAGGCCCCTTCGGCCTTCGCTTGCTGTTCCATGGATTTGTCGTTGCAGTCGGCGTCTTAATTTTGGCCGGCGCGGTGAATACCGCCATCGTTGGATCCACCGGAGTTTTGAATCGCATTTCGGAAGACGGCGTTCTTTCCGATTGGTTCCGCCAGCCGCATCCGCACTTCGGCACTTCATTCCGCATCATTAATGGCGTAGTTTTCTTCCAGATTCTGACGATTCTCATCAGCCGCGGAAAAGTGGATTTCCTTGCGAACCTCTATGCGTTCGGAGTGATCTGGAGTTTCGGGATGAAAGGCCTCGCCGTGCTCGTGCTGCGTTTTACGCATCCGGGCGCGCGAGAATATCGCGTGCCATTCAACGTGAAAGTCGGAAATATCGAAGTGCCAGTTGGTCTCGGCTTAATCACACTGGTGCTCCTGGGAATTGCCATCGTCAATTTATTTACAAAGCCCGACGCGACAATTGCAGGCGTTACTTTTTCGCTGGCGCTTTTCACCATGTTCACGATTTCTGAACAGCACATCACCAAAAAACGCAAAGGTGCGCACGTTGAACTGGATCAATTTAATTTGCAGCAGGGCAGTGACCTCACTCCGGAATCGGTTGGCGCGCGCCCCGGAAATGTTTTGGTGCCCATCAGCAATTTCCATTCGCTGTATCATCTTGCCGCAGTCCTGGATCGCGTGAAGCCCGCACGCCGCGACGTGGTCGTGCTGCACGTGCGTCTGATGCGTCGCGCTGCCGCCGGTGAAAGTGCGCTGGAAGCCACGCAGATTTTCGGTGGAATCGAGCAGCATCTATTCACGCAAGCGCTGGCGATGGCGGAAAAGCGCGGTAAATCCATCAAACTTGCAGTGGTCGCCGCGAATGACCTGTGGGACGCGACTGTTCGTGCCGCCGTCAGTTTGCAAGCGTCCACAATTGTGCTGGGACATTCGCAAAAACTTACCGTTGCCGAGCAGGCGCGCGAAATCGGACTGGCGTGGGAAAATCTTCCGGATCCGCGTCCGCCTTTTAACTTGGAAATTTTCCTTCCCGGAGGACAGCGCGAATTTTATTTATTAGGTCCGCACGCGCCGCATCTCACTTCCAACGAAGTGAATTTGATTCACCAGCTCTGGCTGCGTTATAGCGAATTGGTTTCGCCCGAAGAGTTGCATCATCACGACGTGGTTCATTTTGCGTTAAATGAAATTGAACGCGAGCGGTTGACGGGTCCTGATGAGGAAAAAGCGCTGATTGATAGGCTGCGCGAACACCTGCAGGAAAATCAACACAAGCGCCACGGACCGCACAGCTAGTTTTTAATATTTGCTAGGACAGTTGAGAAGTACACGCCGGGCACTTCGTAGCCTTCAGTGGAATCTGCGTCAAGCAATAAGGACATTCATGCGTGGTGACTGCGGTAGGTACGGGAGCTTTCTTCCATCGATTGATTTGCTTCACCATAATAAAAACCGCGAATCCAACAATCAGAAAATTCAACACGGAATTTAGAAAAAGTCCGTAGTTCAAAGTTGGCGCGCCGGCAGCTTTTGCCGCGGCTACGGTTGGGAAATCTCCGCCGCCGAGGGTGATAAATAAATTTGAGAAATCCACGTGGTGCAGAAGCAATCCTAGCGGCGGCAAAACAACGTCATCCACAAATGACGCAACAATTTTTCCGAAGGCCGCGCCGATAATAATTCCGACGGCCATATCCATCACGTTGCCCTTCACCGCAAATTCTTTGAATTCTTTGAACATGAGGATTCTCCTTTATCCGGCGTACGTGAATCCCGCATCGCGAATCGTTAACGCATCTTCCTCGCTTCTCACTCCCGCGTCTACTACTTCGCTGATAAAAATCGTGTGATCGCCGCGAAGGAACTTCTCAAGCACCCGGCATTCAAACCACGCCGGTGGATCCGTCAACACCGGTGAGCCGGTTGTTCCCGCTGTAAATGCATATCCATTTATTTTTCCGTTTTCTTCCGTGCCGCCTTTAAAGAAACTTGTCGCCAAAGCTTTCTGGGATTTTCCAACGATGTGAACCGCAAACGCCTTCGAGTTTTCAATTGCTTGATGCAGTCTGCTATCGCGTTTGATTCCGGCCATGATCAGCGGTGGCTCGAACGACGCTTGTGAAATCCAGTTGATCGTTCCGCCGGCAGTCGATTCGGAATCACGCGCCGTCGCAACGTAAAGTCCGTACGTCATTTTCCGAAGCGCGTTTTTTTTCTGAGCAGGATCCATTGTTATTGTTCTTAGTAAAAATTGATTCAGCGCGATTTCGCCGGTGCCGGCGGCGCAGTCCGCATCACCAACACGGCCACAATTAATCCGCGCAACGCTAGAGCAGCTCCGGCTGCCATCAACATCGGCTGCACCCACCGCAAAATCACGTGCGAAAGGCTCAGCATAATCAGCCCGACAACTATTAATGATCCGCCGCGTACGATTGCGATGGAGCGCGGACCGGAACTCCACATCGCCGCTACCACTCCGTAGGCGACGAGCAATCCTGCGAGCAAAAGCCACATCATGCTGCGCGGATTAAAATAATAGTGACCGGTGAACGCGGCCCACGCAAGTAAAGCGCCGAGCAGCACGAAAACGATCTCGTTCATCAGCCGGAAAAGTTGCGTAGTGCTTGTCACGGTTTCAGACTCGTTCGATTTTCACGTGCTGCGTGATTACGGGCTTCTTCGGACGGTCGCCGGAATCTTTACTTACTTTGGAAATTTTCGTGGCGATGTCCATGCCTTCCACAACTTCGCCGAAAACGGAATGCTTGTTATCGAGCCACGGAGTTGCGGCGACAGTGATGAAGAATTGGCTGCCGTTGGAATTCGGGCCGGAATTTGCCATGGAAAGTTTCCCGGGTTTGTCATGACGCAACGAAGGATGAAACTCATCTTCAAATTTGAAACCGGGGTGGCCGGTGCCGGTGCCGAGCGGGCATCCGCCCTGAATCATGAAGTCAGGAATTACGCGGTGAAAAGTGAGGCCGTCATAAAAAGGACGCTTCGCTTTTGCGGCGATTTTGATATCGACAAATTCCTTCGAGCCTTCCGCGAGGCCCACAAAATTTGCAACCGTCTTCGGCGCTTCTTTTTCAAAAAGACGGATGACGATATTTCCTTCGGACGTTTCAAAAATTGCGTAGAGTCCCGGCGCGCGCTTTGTTGAATCAGCCATTCGATGCTCTCCATTCGCCGCGTCGAGCGTGCTCGCGGTGAGCACGAATTATCACGCAGGTACAGAAGGGAAGCAAACGCCGCGCGCGTTTCGCTTACCAGCCGTTGCGTTGACGCAGAGCCGTGATATGCGCCGCGTGATGCCGTCCGTGCCATTCGTAAAGCGCCATCAAATCGTCGAGCGACATCGTGCCGTGCTCGGGATGCCGCACGTTGCGATTGAAATCAATTTCGCGCACAGTTTCGAGCAACATCACCCAGCGCTTGTGAACGCCATCAATCAGGCCGAGCGAAATTTCAACCGGCGCGGTGCGCGCGTCAAAAAGTTCCGCCCATGTTTTTTCGTCGTACGGCTTCACCGTCGGCTCGGCTTCCGTAATTCCCAAGCGGAAACGGATGTACGCATTCATGTGACTATCGGCGACGTGATGAATTGTTTGCCGCACCGTCCATCCGCCGTTGCGGTATGGCGTGTTGAGTTGGGCTTCGGTTAGTCCTGCGGTGGCAGCGCGATAACTTTCCGGCGCGGCGGCGATGCTGGCGATCATTTCGTGACGCTGCGCATTTGTGAACGGGCCTTTCTTTTTCCACTTACCAACGGGATATCGCAAATCGGTTTCCACGTTTTTCTCCTGTCGAAAATTACTGTGAAACGCGAGTATAGCGGGCGGCGTAAAGCGGCGTCAAACATGCGCCCGATTTACATTTTCCCGCATCAAACTTTTTCGAGGCCATTTTGGCGCCCGCAAGAGTGCTACTATTCGCCTGTGACGCATCGCTCTCCAGAGCGTCTTATTAAACGATGAGACATACTTCAGCCCAGCGCTTCCGCCCAGTGGCCAAAATCGTGGCCATTAGTGCGCTTGTTTTCGGCGCGATATTTTTCGCGTCTTCGACGCGATTTGGAATTTCCCGCGCCGCAGGAAAAGAACTTTCACCCAAAGATCGCGCCGCCGTTCTGGAAGACGTTTGGCGAAATGTGCGCGATCGTTATTACGATCCCGAATTTCACGGCGTCAATTGGGACGACGTCGGCAAACACTATCGTCCGCTGGTGGACGGTGTAAAAAACGATCAAGAATTTTACACTCTCGTGAACCGCATGACCGGCGAACTGCATGACGCCCACACGCGATTCAATTCTCCGGAAGCATGGGAAAATCGCCAAAAAGATCAGGGCGTTACCATCGGCTTCCAAATGGCCGACCGCGATGACGCCGTTGTTGTGACCGATGTGTACCTCCGATTCCAACGCCGCGCGCGCCGGCATCGAGCCCGGCATGATTCTGCTCACCGTGAACGACAAACCCATCGCCGACCAAATTGCCGAAGCAACGAAAACCGTACTGCCTTCGTCGACGGAGCGCATCACGCGGCGGCGCGTTTTAGGCTCTGTTTTCAAGGGCGCGGAAGGCGCGACATTCAAAATCGGATTGCAGCGCGCCGACCGAACCATGTTTAAGCGAAGCGTGGTCAAACAAACACTTCCGCTTCCGCCCGACGTGCGCGAAAAACTTTTGCCTTCCGGCGAAGCTTACATCCGCTTTGACGGTTTCAAAGATCCGGTCATAAAAGAATTCAAGGAAGCGATGGAAAAATATCGCAACGCGCCCGGCGTGATCATTGACCTTCGTTACAACGGCGGCGGAAAATTTTCACGTGCTCTCCGCAATTGCCGCATATTTCTTCGACTCGAAAACCGTCGATCTCCGAATATCTCGGGCGGCAAGGAAATCGATCTCTCCGAAGAAAAATCCGGCGAAAATAAAGAACACAAAACAATGACAACCGGAAAATCCGGCGGACAAATTTATGCCGGCCCGGTTGTGATTCTTACGACTGAAGCCAGCGCCAGTTCCTCGGAAATATTTTCCGCCGCGATGCAGGATACCGGCCGCGCAAAAATTGTGGGCAGCCAAACCTGCGGTTGCGTGATCGGCATCGCCAACAATCAAAAAATGAAAGGCGGCGGCGTGCTGGAAGTGAGCGAAGTGCTTTTCTTCACTCCGAAGGGCCGCAAGCTCGAAGGCGACGGCGTAACGCCCGATACAAAAGTGGTGCCCTCGATTACCGACCTACAGCAGAAACGAGATGCGGTGCTCGTGCAAGCCGAACAGTTGCTGGCGGAAATGGCGACCGCGAAGCCGGTGGTTGCGCAGGGGCAGCAGTAAAGGCCTCAGCCTATGTAGCGGCCGCCTTCAGGCGCGGGCAGCATTTGGATTTACGCGGAAAAGATTCGGCAACAGACAAGGGCGGCCCACCTAAAGGTGGCCCCTACAAAAGCCAAACATCCCCGGATTCCTGTTAGTAAATTGGTTACCCCACCCCCTCCCCCCTGTTTTTGTCATGAATATCAAAACAAAGGAGTTACGGGCGCGAATCGTGTTAAGAATATCAAAACAAAGGACTTATAAGTCGTTTGTTTTGATATTGATACGCGCTCCTCTGAAAAGGTCGAAAATTTGGTGCCGGCAGGTGGGACGGTTACATTCACATAATGCTGTTTGAATGGATCGTCCTAGGCTGCGGTTCAGGGTAGCGCGGGTGGGGTTTATATGTCAAGAAAACTATGGTACTGAGTACTAAATGTGTGGAGGAAATTTGTGGGAAGTTATTCGAACAAGAAGCCTTCGGGATATCAAGGCCGATGTGATTCAGTGAACCTAGGCGCTATATCGAGTCTACAATCTCCGCGATGACGCTTGCCTTCCAGACCTTGCCTAGGTCTGCTTGTTCGTTTAGTCGACCACTGTAGACGCCGAGGAATCTGGTTATCGGGCCATTATGAAAGCCGACGCTACCGTCCTCCATTTTTACTCCTCCTCCGCTCCGATGGGCGATGACTGCGCTTCCGGACTGGCCTGGCCTTGTTCGACAATCGACGAGGAACACTGGAAGATTGCCGAAGTTGATCCCTGGCTCCGATGCGATAAAGCCCGTTGCCCAGATTGCGAGTGAGCCTCCTGCCTGGATTCCGAACGGGAATCCGACCACACTGACCGTGTCAGCAGGATGTACGGCAATCGGTGGTTCTCCTGTCAAGGCATACGGATAGGTTTGGACATCGTCGAGATCAGATAGCGGCAACGCAACGACGTCGATCTGTTCGGCTAACTTCGCGTGTTCCACCCAACGCGGTTTACCGTTATCAAAGAGACCCTCAGTCTTGATCAGCCACTCCCCGAGCTTATCGGCGCGGTTGTGAAGAATCCTCATAGTGTCTGGAATTCCTCCCGTTGGAGAAATTGGTTGTTTTGTATCCGGATGGCGGCCCGCCACGATGTGCCAATTTGTGATTAAGACAGGGCCTTTCTTTGACTCACAAACGAACGCGGTTCCGGTTGCTAGCGAGCGGTCGCCAACCAGCGTTTCGATCAACAGCGATTGTACCGAAGGGAGGGCGATGGCCGGCATTATTCTCAACTCCTCAGTGGCAGTGACGAGATGCGATTATCGTTCCGTCGGTTTATTGGAGTCCGATTGACTCGCGTCTTCACGTTTGTCTTGGTCCACTAGAGCGATCAGAAGTTTTTTGATCGTTTGCCTAACTTCGGTTTCATTTCCAATTGCGAGCAATTCTACAATCGCCATCAAGCCTAAGATTGATGAGCCTGCGATCGCTCCGAACGCAGCAAAAGTAACCTCGTCGACAAAATCTATGATGTAAGGCGTCGTCCAACGATAATGCTGTTGGAACGTCATAGCGTTTGGATGGCAATATTCACTCAGATAGCTGTAGTCATCCTGCGCTTCTTTTTCCATGACTTCTTTGAAACAGTTGATAGCCTTACCGATGTGAGGAGATTCCGGAAACAACGTACTTTCCTCAGGGTAAAGTTCATTTACGTAACGACTGCCTGTCCCAACGATCGAAAGGAAATCCCATGCAGCAGCCAAGTTTCCTGAGTCAAGATGCTGCTTTACGTGCTTTTTTACATAGTACGCATGCGCACAAAGCTCAAATGACGAGCGGCCCACGATACGGACGGCTGCTTTATTCCCGCAGTCGCTCAAAGTGACGATTCCACCTATAAGCACTGCAAAGTGACGAGTCCAGGGCAGACTATATGCTTGAATGGCCCAATTTACTAACTCCCGGGTAACCGGTCGGTTCGATTCGACTGACGGTCGAATTAGCCTCGGGAATTTCGCTAATTTAAGCCGCTCGGCAGTCAGCCGTAGCATTGAGAGCGTAGGATGTTTTTGAATGCTCACGCAGTGATTTTCGTTACGGTTCCGTTCAGAGGATAAGTTAGTTCCGATGGCTGTCGAAAAGACTGTCGAACCGCTGAATCCGCGAGCTTCGATTTACTAGAGAAGGCGCCGGCCAATTTACGTGTGGTGTGTCTTAGTTTGGCGTTCTTTCGGCCAATCTAGAAAAGAGATTGAACGGATTCCACTTTCCTTTGTAAGGAATATTCCGGGACCATCGATCCGAACTTGTTCATAGTTCGCATTGACCCAAGCGGCGTGCTCGAGAAACAGACTGGATTCGGCAGGTCTGTCAGCGAAGTACTTCAGCCAGCCCATTACAGAACGTCCGTCACTAAGCTCGACCTGTACAGCTCCGCCAAAATTGTGGAAGACGTCACTCCATATTGAGTCGCGCCACGACCTCCGACTTATTTTCGCGAACCGAAAACATCGCCCGAACACGTCATGGTTTGCAGCAAAAGACATGCCGATGGCAAGTGCCAAGGCAATTATCGGCAGGAAAATGAGCCGACCTACATCAGATTGCAAATAGTACCCGGTGGTGCCATTTCCCTCCGGGACTGCGATAAGCGAAACAGGAACCACACCGAAAAATGCGGTGAAAATGAGGTAGGTAAAGAAACTATATATAAGAGCTTCTACGACCTTGTCGAGATCCGATGCGTCGCGGTTAACGGTTAAGCGTTGCTGAAGCCGGGCTGCAAGGAAGCCCGGCAATAAGATCACAAGAATAACTATAGCTTCAAATTTAACTTCGGCCATCGAATCCTATAGACGCAGGCTATTTTTTCTCGACGTTCTTGTTGTTTGCGGCGGGCACAGCCGGAGGAATCTTTACGGGCTGCGGCAAAGTGAAATTCGACGGGGCGGAAGGCTTTACACCCTCACGGAGATATTTCCCTTCGCCATCGTTCCACCCATGTGATTTGTTTGCCTCATTGTTTTTCGACACGGATCACCTCCAGTTGACGTATGCACATTATAGCGCAGTCGGGTACGGAGTGCTGCGATTTTCCGCGTTCGTAATCTGCGACAGCGTCACTAGGACGAGTGGCTTCGTCTATACCGCCGGTGTGAGTAAAGCCAGTTGGGTTCCGACTTGGAGGCGTTTGGGATTTTGGATGGTGGGATTTAGGGCCAGGAGTTCGGGCCAGCGGGTGGCGGAACCGAGATAGTGGCGGGCTAGTTGCCAGAGCGTGTCACCGGAGGTTATACGGATGGACGCGGTTTGTCCCGTGACGCTTCGTGTGCGCCCGGCGAGCGTGCGTGCTGTTGTCGGGTGCGCGATCGGGTGGTGAGCCTTTGGCATAGTTGGAGATGAGTGCGACTTGCGCGCACGCGGCGGCGGGGGCTTCATTGAGGCTAAGGGTGTGGCTGCTAGTGTCAATGGATACGGGCTTGGCGATGTGTTGGGCGTGCCTAAGTCTGCTGATGGCATTGACGGGGGTGAGGTCGTCGATGCTGAGATTGGCGTTGGTGAAATTGAGGAAGCTGAACTTGGCGAGGCTTGGTTCGAGAGTGCTTCGGCTTCTTCTAGTTCCAATGTGAGGCGTTTTTGGGCGCGATAGTAAGGGGCAATGTCGCCGAGGGGCATTTGGTGTAGCGAGATTGTTGTGGGGATTATTTCGGATAATGATTGCGCTGGCGGAGTTGGAACTGGGCCGGGATTGGGAACTGGCTTTGCGGTGGCTGCTTCCTCCACTTGCAATGAGAGGCGTTTTATTTCTCGGTAGTAACGGGCTACGTCGCCTAGCGGCATTTGGTTTAGCGGGACGGTTGGTTGTGCTGCTGGAACTGTCTCTGTGACGGTGATGATTTGCGGGTTTGATGCGGCGGTTGACGCGGACGGTTTTGCGGGAGCGGTTGCTGTGGAATGAGTTGGCTGAGAAGTTGCCGCGCGAATTTTTATAGTGTTGGGTTGGCGTGTTTCAGTGGCAACGGTTTTGGCGTTGGTGGCGAATGCGAGTGAGAAATTTTCGTAACCGATCGGCGTCGGGGCGTATGCGGCGGATGCGATTAGGATTGTTGCTGGCGCGGAATTTGTTTTCGCGCGTGTTGTGGATGATATGAGAGGACGAGCGCCGATCGGGAGATCAGCGTTCCCGGGGGAATGCGCGGGCTGAGCGTTTGGCTGCGACGCTGGAGGAGGTGTTAACTTATCAGCCACCTGTATAGGTGATTCGGCCGGTTTTGCAGGGGCGGGTTTTGTGGTGGCAGAAAAGCGGGACTGGTCTTCGGGAGTTAGGATTTGCTGGCGCTGCATGTCCTCATTGGTGTAGACGTGGGTCGGCGAGGGCGCGGGATTATTTTGCTTTTTGGCGCGCTCCTGACGGGCGATTTCGCCGAGGTCCTGGCCGTTGACGTGTGGCGCAATGAGCGCTGTAGCGCTGGCTGTTAACGCTGTGCAGAAAATAATGTTGCGGACGCGTTTAAATTTGGAATGAGACGATGCTGCGCGTTGGTCCGGTGTGGAGTTCGGGTCGAATTGTGGTGAACTGGGCATTCATTGATGTACAGCAATGAAGGATAGGATAGTCTGCGGTAGTGGAATTAGGGTGGGTGGGTTTGGGGGTTTGTACCGATGAGGTACTGGAGAGACATGAGGCAGGAAAACAGGGAAAAAGCGAAGTGCTTTTAACGCGGAGACGCAGAGGGCGCGGAGAAAACCTAGAGAAAGGTCGGAGAAGTCAAAATCCCCA
This sequence comes from uncultured Acidobacteriota bacterium, assembly GCA_963778235.1. Lineage (GTDB taxonomy): Bacteria > Acidobacteriota > Terriglobia > Acidiferrales > UBA7541 > DASTCZ01. The sequence continues at coordinate 418,958 of CAVZTQ010000003.1, forward strand.
GGCGCAGAGGCGGCGTCTGGGGCACCCCGGACAAAGGCAAGACCCCGGCGTCCAAGTGCGCCACCGGAGATCCTTCGGGGCAGCGAGTTTTTTTAAGTGCCGCGGGGCCGCGATGTCTTTAAGTCGCCGCAGGGCTGCAGCAGAACGCACCCTGTCGGCAAAGACAAAAACTCGCGTCCCGTCGTCCGCGCACGCGATGTGCGCGATGAGCGGTTCGCCTCGAGGATGACGACGAAAAGATGCGGGCCGAGAGGCGCACAGACAGCAATGTCTGTGCTACTAAAGACAGGATGGGGGCGATGAACAAGGCTCGAAGGCTTACTGTGATTTGCGCGTCGGTTGTGACGATTGCCGCGGCGGCGTTGGTGTTGACGGCTTCGCATCGGAGTTCGCGGGCGGAGGGAGCGTCAATCGTTATGGGCGAGTCGCCGGTGGCGAATGATGAGCTGGTGATTCCTGTTGGGAAGGGGCCGGGGGCGGTGGCGCTGGCGGATGTGAATCATGATGGGAAGTTGGATATTTTGGTGGCGAATGTGGAGAGCGAAACTTTGTCGGTGCTGCTGGGTGATGGCAAGGGGCATTTTGTGGACGCGCCGGGAGCGGCCTGCGCCACAGGAAAAGAGCCGAACGATATAGCTGTGGGAGATTTTAATGGGGATGGGAATTTGGATTTGGTGATTGCGAATACCGGGACGCCGAATTTGACGATTTTATTGGGCGATGGGAAAGGTGGATTCAAGGCGTCGGCGCGATCGCCATTTGTGGCGGCGTCGCATCCGCATGTGCATGGAGTTGCGGTGGGGGATTTTAATGGTGACGGGAAATTGGATGTGGTTACGGATAGTTGGGGGAACAATCAGATATTGATGCTAACTGGAGATGGGGCGGGGAATCTGAATGGGTCGGGAAAGATATTTAATGTGGGGAAGCGTCCGTACGAGCGATTGCGCGTGGCGGATTTTAACAAGGATGGAATTCCGGATGTGGTGACGACGGACCTGGATCAAAACGCGGTGACGATACTTTTGGGCGATGGGCATGGGGGATTTCGGGAGGCTGGCGGGTCTCCGTTTGCGGCTGGTATGGCGCCGTGGGCAGTGGCGATTGATGACGTGAACAAGGATGGGAATTTGGATTTGGTGGTGATTCCTTATGCGCCTGAGGTGAAGGATGCTTCACGCGTTGGCATGACGGTTTTGCTGGGTGATGGGAAGGGTGGATTTCGGACGATGAGTGGCTCGCCATTTTCGTTGGCCGGATGTGGCGGGCCGCAACTGGTTGCGGTTGGGGATTTGAATGGGGATGGGGTGCGGGATGTGGTTGTGTCATGCGCGCAGAGCAATTCGCTGGTGTTTTTTATGGGGACGCGCGGCGGGGGATTTCAGATTGCGTCGAGGAGTTTGAAGGATGTTGGGTGGTCGGGATTGGCGGTTGGGGATTTGAATGGCGATGGGAAGGATGATGTGGTGGTGACGAATAATGGGAGTGGGACGGTTACGATTTTGTTTGGAAAAGAATGAGGCAGAGAAGCAGGGCAGGGAGGCAAGGAAAGAGCCGAGTGCTTTTAACGCAGAGACGCAGAGGGCGCTGAGAAAAAGCGGAGAAGGACCGGAGAAGTCAGAATCCGCAAGCGCGACGCCGGCGTCTGCGGCATCCGGACAAGGGCAGGACCCCGGCGTCAAAGTGCGCCGCCGGATATCCTTCGGGGCAGCGAACCTGATCGGTTCGCCTCGAGGATGACGGCGAAAGCCAGTGCGAACCGAGAGGCGCACCGACAGGAATGTCTGTGCTACTGAAAACAAAACGGGGAGCCTCCCCTCAGAGGCTCCCCGTTTCTTGTGGCTATGCTGTTCGCTTAGAACTGTTACATGCTTGCGCTTGACTGTGGTTGATTTACTTTTGGAACGCTCAGATAACCGGTGATCTTGTTCTTGTCGATTGAGTTGATGACGATTTCCATCGGGGCGCGACGGCTGCCTTGCGCGTACACGAAGATGGGCTCGTTTACGTTGCGGCCCTTCTTATCGGCGCGCTTGTCGTCGGCGACGACGGTGACGTCATACTTGTTCTTCTTGGGGTCGGTATTGCGCAACGTGATGGTTACGTTGCCGACCTTCTGATCCTTGTTCTTGCCGTCGATGGTGAACTCTGTGTAATCGCGTTCGCCAAGTTTGCGGAGCTCGTCGACTTCATCGTGATTCTTGGCGATGAGGGTGCCGAGTTCGCTGCGCGCCATTTGCAGATTGTTCTTGGTGTCATTCAGGTCGGTCTTCGTGGCATCCAGATCGGTGCGCACGACGCCAACTTGTCCGGTGACGGCGACGACTTCGTCGGTGCTGGCCTTGGTGGCGAGCTGCGAGTTCACGCTGTCATGCAGCGCCGCCAGTTGCGTGTTGGAATCTTCGCGAATTTGTGCCGCTTCCTTGCGGGCCTTGGCCAACTGGCCTTGCGTGATCTGAAGATGCTTAGTGACGACGGTCAGGTCATCTTGAATGTCTACGGTTTGCTTTTCGGTGCTCGCCAAGCGCTGTTGAACGGCGTCCATATCGTGCGTGTATCCCTGGCGAAGTACTTGCAGGTCAGAAGCTGCCGCTTCGCGGCTGCTCTGCGCGTAAGAGTTGGCGCGCAATCCGATTCCGAGTCCGCCGATGGCGAGAAGTCCCAGTACCACCATGGTGGCAACTGCCCATCCCGGAAGGCGTTCGTTGCGGACAATCACATCACGTTCGTATTCTGGTTCGCGTTGGTTTGTGCTCATTTTTCCCCCTCTAAATTTAGCCGGAGCTTGCGGGGATAGGTAGAGCAAGAGGTTTGCCACTTTGTCCGAGAAGTACCAGGGATTGTAAGTCATTGAAAATGAATTGGTTGCCGGGACGCAACGATGTTTGCGGCTGAGATGAGGACATTTTGACCATTACCTTTTTACACGGTGCCCATCGTTTGCACACGGCTATTTACTCGATTTATATCAACGAGACAAAAATTGTAACCGAGACAAAATCAGCGCGGACGGGTTTAATGATGCGGGTAGAGAGAGAAGGCGGTGGCATCTCTCGAATTCAGCTGTGCATCTTAACAGCTGGCGGAGGTGAGTTCAGTTCGTTGACACCGGATCTGAATTCAGACCAAGGGAGCTCGAAAAAATGCGAAGCAATGGTGGAAATATCAGGAAGAGAAAGATTGTTAGTTGCATTGCCGCTGGTGCAGCGGTTTTGGCGCTGGGATTAGGTGCGCTGCCCGCATCGGCGCGGCAGGGGCAGTCACAAGATGCGCCACCGGTGATGAATCAGCAGGGCGCGGTACCGCCAAATATGCAGCAGCAGCCTAACATGCAGCAACAACAGGCGCCGATTACGTTGCAGAAGCCGACGATGCAAAACGGTAGTCCAGCAAATGGAGCGAACACGCGGCCGGTGGGACCTCCGGTTACGGAGGTTGATTTGCACGTAATTGCCCGCGCGAGAGAAATTTTGGATTCGGCGGGGAAATGGAACCACGCCGACACGGGAAACTGCACGGCGGATGCGACGACATTTAGTTTGTTCTGCGCGTTGCAGAAGGCGTCTACGGAAGTGACCGGATCATTCGACAATCGCGGCGCGGCTGTGCAGGAAGTGCGATTCACGATTGACGATTTCGTCGGCGATGCGAAGCACTACAATTCGCGGCTGACGGATTTCAACAATGATTCCGCGACGACATTTGAAAATATTCAGGAAGTGTTACGGACGACAGAAATGAATCTGACGGTGAAGATGTCGCAGACGACGGGACAGTCGACAGCGGCGGCACAGCAGCCATATGGACAACGCGAAGTGGATCCGGGATGGCATCAGTTCCCTCCCCAACAAGGTGCGAATATGCCGCCTGTAAATGTGGGGCCGCTTCCTTCGACGTTGACATTGCCTGCGGGAACGGTGCTCAGTGTACGAACCACGGGATTTTTGGCGAGCAATCACAATAAGGTTGGCGACGCTTTCACTACCGTTCTTGACCAGCCAATTGTGGTGAATGGTTTTGTGGTGGCGCGGCGCGGACAGCCGGTGATCGGACGCGTTGTGATTGCCAAGAAAGAACACGACGAATCGCAGCTCGTTGTGGAGCTGGCGTCGCTAACGCTCGTTGATGGCACGCACGTACCGGTGAAGACTGAGCAGGTGAAAAATGTTCAGCCGGACGCGGGAGTCGGCGGACACGAAGTTGCCGGCTTGGCAGCGACAACCGGCACCGGAGCACTTATTGGCGCAGCAGTGGGTGGCGGTGCTGGAGCTGGAATCGGCGCGGGAATTGGAGCCGCTGCTGGAATACTTGGGATTGGACTGACTCGCGGAAGGCCGACTGTGATTCCGCCGGAATCGATGCTGACGTTCCGCGTGGATGACGCGGTGACGATTAGCACGGAGCAGAGTCAGGTAGCGTTCCAGCCGGTGACGCAGGACGATTATGCGAACGGGCAGGGAAACGGTCGACGGCCGATGCGTCCAGCTTATGGACGACCGGGATATGGGTATCCACCACCACCGCCGCCAACGGCCTACTACTACTCACCTTATTACGCGCCGTATCCTTACTATGGATATGGATATCTTCCACTGCCCGTGACGTTTGGATTTGGGTACTCGTTTGGATACGGGCATCGGTACGGATATCGAGGATACAGACACTAAATAAATGCCCGGGTTCCCGCCGCGGCGGGGGCCACACATGTTCGCTAGACGCACATTTGGCCGGACAGGCGCTTCGCTTGTCCGGCCTTTTTGTTTTTAGGTTGGAGATAATTTTGGAATGCGGTCTATAATCCCGCCGAAGATTTATCTGAGAGGAAATCAAATGAAAATTAGTCGAAGAGAAGCGCTGCTTTCCGCGGGAATGCTTGCGGCAGCAGGAGCGTTGCCTGCGGCGGCTTCGCGAATGAATGATGATCGCGTGGAATTGGCGCGTGGCTTGCAGGCGGAAGGAAAAGCTTCGCCGGAGATGGTGAGCCTGGGCGACTTTGAGGAGATGGCGAAAACGAAATTGCCGCACATGGCGTGGGAATTTTTTAATGGCGCGGTGGCGGATGAGATCACGATGCGGTGGAACAAAGAGGCGTATCAGAAAATTCGATTGAAGCCGCGAATTCTGGTGGACGTTTCCAAGCTGGACACGCGCGTGACGCTTTTTGGTCAGGAGCACGCGTTTCCGATTTTGCTGGCGCCGACGGCGTATCACAAATTGGCGCATCCGGAAGGCGAGTTGGCGACGGCGCGTGGAGCGAGCGCGGCGGACGTGACGTTGGTTGTGAGCACGGTGGCGACGACGAGCATTGAAGATATTGCGGGCGTGGCGAAAAGTCCGCTGTGGTTTCAACTTTATGTGCAACAGGACAAGGGCTTCACGAAAAGTTTGGTGGAACGCGCGGAGGCGGCGGGATGCAAAGCAATTTGCCTGACGGTGGATACGCCGATATCCGGCGCGCGGAATCGCGAACAGCGCGCAGGATTTGCGCTCGCGCCGAATCTGCAGCGGCCGAATTTGAAAGGATTGAAAATAAATGGAGTGGACGCTTCGACCGCAGCCGAAGGACACAATCCGACGGGCGGCGGAATTTATAGCGCGGTGCTGGATCCGCAACTTTCGTGGAAGGATGTGGAGTGGTTGAAATCGTTCATGAAAGTGCCGCTGCTGCTGAAGGGCGTGCTGAATCCGGACGATGCGGATCTGGCGGTAAAGGCGGGAGTTTCCGGAATTATGGTTTCCAATCACGGAGCGCGAAATTTGGATACGGTTCCGGCGACGGTGGACGCGTTGCCGCAAGTGGTGGAGAAAGTCGCAGGGCGCGTGCCGGTGATTGTGGATGGTGGAGTGCGTCGCGGAACGGATGTGCTAAAGGCGATCGCGTTGGGCGCGAGCGCGGTAATGATCGGGCGTCCGTACGTTTACGGATTGAGCGTGGCGGGCGGAGAGGGAGTGGCGTCGGTGGTGCACATTTTGCGGCGAGAGTTTGAAATGGCGATGGCACTGACGGGCAGGCCGACGATCAAGAGTATTGACCGGTCGGTTTTGTGGACGTAGTGCCGAGCCGAAGACGATGGAAGAGGTTGCCGTCAGAGTTTGGAAACGATTTGCTGGGCCAGCGTTTTTTCCATTGCTTGTTTGTCTGCAACGGGCACGTCGGCGTAGACGGCGACTTTGAATGCGACGTTGCCTTTCTTGACCATGAGGCCGACATTTTCGCCGAGCGCCAGATAGAAGGCGTCGTCACCGACTCCGGTTGCCGGCGTGATGACTGTTCCCGGTAAGTGGGCAGCTTTGCCTTTGTCGAACCATTCCGCGGTTTGGAGCATCAGGGTAACGAATTTCGTGCTCTTCGGAGCGGGTTTGGTTGCGTTCCAGGTGCAGACTTTATGGTCCGTCGGAGTAATGGGCACGCCGTCATTCATAGGGACATGCGTGCCAGCGGAAATCTGAGCCGCAGTGAGCAGCGCGCATGCGTCATCTGCGGGCGCGGCGTTCGCTGAAGGGGCTGTGACTGAAATGAAAAGGAAGATTGTGGCGATGGCCAGAGCGACACTGATTTTCGAGGACATGTCGTAAGACTCCTTCCACGGCTGGCCCAGCTATATTACTGCAGAGCGTTTGCCAAATAAATTGAGATTTCCGATACACTCCGTCCGCCGTAGCGGCGAGCGGTTTTTTGAACGGGAGGGAATGCATGGCGAGAATTCCGCTGGGCGTTTTGTGTGGATTGATTTTCGGAAGCGTGGATGTTGCGTTAATGATTCCGATGAGTTTTCCGGATAAGCGCGCCGCGTTGATGGGCGCGTTCATTGCACGGTTTGCGATTGGATTTGTGATTTGCAATATCCGACTGCCGTGGCCGGGCTGGCTGGTGGGATTGCTGATCGGAATTCTGATGAGTCTGCCGGACGCGATTATTACGAAAGCGATGGCGCCGATTCTTGGATCGGGCGCGTTGGGCGGAGTGGTGATTGGGTGGGTGGCAGGAAGGTACGGGAAATAGAATCGGCCAGCTGGTGGGAATTGCGGAGGGTGCAATGCGAAAGATTGTCGCTGTGGCGTTTTTATTGTTGGGATGTTTGGCGGCGCAAAATGTTCGGGCGCAAGGCTCGGCGAGCTCCACACGAAACGCCGGCGCCGGCGTTTCCGGGCAATGGATTATCAGCATGGATTTGTATGGAACTCCGGTCAACGCTTCCATGGATCTGTTGCAGGAAGGAAACAAGATTTCCGGTAGCCTTAATGGAGCCAAGCTGGAAGGAACTGTCTCGGGTAATTCGCTGCATTTTGTGGCGAAGAACCAGCAGGGCGACACGACGGAGTGCACGGCGACGATTCACGGCGAAAGTATCGCCGGCACAGTAATTGTGACCGAAGCGGATGACAAAGAGCATCCGAGCACTCGGCAATTTACGGCGAAACTTGCGCCGCAACGGCGTGCAGGGCCTGCGCAGCGGCATGAATTTACGCCGACAGTTTTTTATCGCGCGTTTTCTCCAGCGAATAAGCCGGTGCTGAATATTTCGCCGGGAGACAGCATTCACACAACTACGGTGGATGCCGGCGGTGCTGACGAGAAAGGCGTGACGCGGTCGCTCGGCGGAAATCCTGAGACGGGACCTTTCTATATTGATTCCGCGATGCCGGGAGACACGCTGGTGGTGCACATCGTGCACCTGAAGTTGAATCGGGATTATGCGATTAGCGACGACGGAATTGTGGATCGCGGAATGGATAGCGATCTTGCCGTGAAAATGAAGGACGCGGGAAATAATGTGCGCTGGCATTTGGATTTGGCGCACGGCACGGCGTCTCCTGAAAAACCCGGCGAGCACATGTTGCACTACTCGGTGCCCGTGCACCCGATGTTGGGCTGCGTTGCGACTGCGACAGGTTTAGCGCAAGCGGCTCCGGGTAGCGGCGATTCCGGACGTTTCGGCGGAAATATGGATTTCAATGAGATCGTGGAAGGCGCGACGGTTTATTTGCCGGTGAGCGTTCCCGGCGCGATGCTTTATTTTGGCGATGGTCACGCGATGCAGGGAGACGGCGAGTTGAACGGAAACGCGCTGGAGACGTCGATGGATGTGGAAATTTCTGTGGACGTGATCGCAAAGAAAAGAATCAGCGGTCCGAGGGTGGAATCCTCGACGCATGTCATGGCGATGGCGCTCGGCGGATCGATTGACGAGGCATTCAGTAATGCAACGTCGCGCATGGCGACTTGGTTGGAGGAGGACTACAAACTTACGCCTTCAGAAATTGCGCTGGTGCTGGGAACGTCGGCGGAATATCGGGTGAGCGAAGTGGCGGACAGGAATGCGGGGGTGGTGATTAAGATTAGTAAGGAGAGGTTGAAGGGGTTGGAGAAGGGGAAGTGAGTGGCGATGGCGCTGATGGAACGGCCGACGATTGGGAGTATTGGTCGGTGGGTGCTTTGGGCGTAGGGAGTCTAAATGATAAAGCTTTCTTCCAAACTCAATTGAGCAGTTGAGCCACCTCGATGGCCGCTTCTTGAGTTTCGGCTGTTCAAACCCTCGAAGGAATTTACGCATCGTAGGACGAAGTTGTTAGTCCAGTCGTTCGTTAGGAGCTTCGACATGCGCGGTTTGAGCAAATGGTTAGTGATGTTCGCGCTCGGAGTTTTGTCCGGTAGGTGCGTCGCGCAAGAGACGGCGGTTTCCGCTCGTGCGGACGAAGCGGGAGCCGAGGTTCGGTTAGAAAGCGAAAACGGGCGAACGCAATTCAAACTCGGTGAGCCAATCAAACTGGAGTTAGTGTTCACAAGCCGCACCAAGGGACTCTCCGTGAACGTTACGAACTACGGTGACATGGCGGAGGTCGTGAACGTTACTCCAGCCGATGGTTGGTTCCGAGCGCACGGGCAAAGCGGACACGATTACTCTACTGCGACGCCGCTTGGCGACGAGCCGATACGTATTCCCGTACTGCTTAATCAAGGGATTATCTTTCAAAGACCGGGACGATTTGAGATATCGGTTACGACCGGACGGCTCGGCGTGCAGCGCACGACGAATTCTATTTCGATTGAGATTTTACCTGCTGACGACCGTGAAGAAGCGGAGTTGGTGCGTTCGCTTTCCAGCCAAATTGCGAACACCCGCGGCAAATCTCGACATGAGGCGGCGGGGCAATTGGCATTTCTTGGCGGCGATGAGGCGGTGCGCGCGAAAATTTTCTGGCTTGCCAAAGGAAACGCCGGCGATAGCGCGCAGCGCGAGATGATGGACGGATTAGCTAGCTCTCGCAATTTGGAATTGCAGTTGGAATTGCTAGATGCGGTGTGGCGAGACGTGCATCACGTTCCGGATAGTTCGCTTTTGAGCGCTATGCAGCAAACGCGGGCATTCATGAGGAAACAGACTCTTCCGGGTTGGCAGATGGTCGTCATGCCGCAGACGGATCCGGCGTCAAAGATTGCGAACGAAGAACGGCAACGGGATGTCAGCGAGATCGTTGAGACTCTTCCCCAGAGGACAGGGAACAATCGCAGGGACGCCGCTTACTTTCTGATGGAGTGCAGCGGGCTCAGCAAGGAAGATGAGGCAAAAGTGCGCTCCGTCGTGCTTGAGGAATTCCGTCGGATGGATCCACTGGCGCAGGCAATGCTGCTGGAGACGCGATGGAAAAACATCAGCGATCCGCTGCTCGCGCCGGATTTAGAAACGATCCTGAACACGACTTCTGGAGCCCGATATTACGACACCGCAATTGAGCGACTGATTGAGCTATCTCCGGCAGAGGCGAAACCATTTGTGCTGCGGGAGATTTGTGATCCGAAATCGGGCGTTCAAATGAAGCATATTCAAAATCTGCCTCAAGATGTTTTACCGGAAGTGGACAATTGCCTGACCGAGCAGTTACGAACACTTCCTGGAGCTAACAATCTTCACCGACAGTGGAAAGCAGAGATCGCTGCGCGTTTTGGCAGCGAAGCGATGCTACCCGCGATGAAGGAAATATATGAAGGACGAAAAAATTGGAATGGATCGAGTGATGGCTCTCCGTTCTTTGCGTACTTTCTGCGATATTCCCCGAAGGAAGCTATGGTCTTGATCGATGAACTCGGCACCAATTTCCGAAACGCGTTCTTTGAAATTGATCGCGTATTCGAGGCGCGGAAAGCACGATTCCCGGATGAATTGAAAGTGTGGCTTCGTGTGAAGCTGGAAAAAGGGCCGGACGCCGAAGCAGGGTGGGCGGCGTATGAGCTTTCGCGTTTCGGCGCCGCAGAGGACAGATTGTTGGTGGAGAAAAAACTTCAGAAGCTTCGCAACGAGTGGGCAGGCCGTGGCGCCGAGATGGATGCTGCGCAAATTACAGAGCCCGGGGCGAAAGCGCGAGCAATGGAATCGGATCTGGTGAGTTCTTTGGTTGGAAATGAAAAGGTCTGGAGTTTGACCGCGGATGAGAAGGATCTTCTGCTGCGAGCTTGTCTAACTTCCCAGTGCAAGCGGTACGCGCACTGAGAAACCTATGCGGAAATTGCTGCAAGCTCCCGCGTAAGTTCTTCCGGCAAATCGAGCATCACATCGTGGCCGCAGTCCATGGTGAGCGTGCGCCAGTTATTGGATTTTGCTTTTTCGTGGAATTGGGCGAAGGGGCTTAGCGGCCAGCCGGTGGCGAAGATGTAGGTGACGTTTTTTATTTTCGCGATTTCGCCAGTTAGTTTCAGTGGTTGCTCGAAGGTGGCTAGTGGTTGCGGAGTGCACTGGCTGTTCATCCATGCGAGATCCTTGGCGTTGACCTGGAAAATTTCGCCGGGGATTGGTGGGATTTTCCAGCCGTCGCCGATTTGTTTTGCGCCTTCGATTTGAGCGTCGCGCATGGGCGCGGGGACAGTTTCATTTAGCGTTTGGCCGTTGTCTAAGACGAAGGCGTCGAGATAAACGAGCGCGCTGATTTTATTGGGGATGCGATCGGCTGCGCCGCTGATTACCGCGCCGCCATAGGAATGTCCGCAGAGAACTACGTCGGAAAGTTCTTCCCATTTAATTAGGTTCACGACGTCGGTGATGTGCGTTTCGAGATTGATTTGCTGGGAGAGCAGGTGCGAGCGCTCGCCGAGTCCGGTAAGGGTGGGCGTGAAGACTTCGTGGCCTTGTTGTTGAAGCGCTTTGCGGACGCGCTTCCAGCACCAACTGCCGTGCCATGCCCCGTGGACCAGAACGTAGGTGCTCATGAGACTCCTTGTGTTTTACGATTTTTCGGATGCAGGGGTTAAAACCCCTTCTTATCCGATCGTTACTGCACGACTGAATTCGTGCCCTGTTACAAACCGTCTTTCAGACAATGTCGACTGTGGTTTGTGAGCCAGCGCGGAAGTTTACTTCACGCAATTCAATTCACAAAATTGAGGCCCACCTGAAGGTGGCCCCTACATAGGCCGTGCAAAACCGCGGGCGACCTGAAGGTAGCCCCTACGAAGGCGTGCACACAACGGAGGCCCGCCTGCCCTTCGCGCTTCGGGAAATTGTTCGCCGGTTGGTTATCTAAGGCCTAAGTAGATTGTTCACGGCTGGTATTATCTCTTTCGCAAAACACCTCGAAGTACCATTGTGAAACAGTTGCGTGGTGGCAATATGGACATACGGTGGCTTCCGTACGAGATCAATTCGCCATCAACAAAGGCCCGTCTCGGGCACGTAGCCCCGTGGACGCACGTGAAGGGCTGGACGGTCTAAAAAAAATTGAATCGCGGCAATGGTGGCTGTGGGCTTCGGCGATCATTGTTACACTGCTGCTGACCGCCGGACTTCTTTCCTTCGCGTTCCCATTCCTGTTTGAAAAAGCAGACGCTCCCTTTCTGGCAAACCTTCAAGTATCGTTGCGCGCGCTTCTCGGCCTGGTGATGCTGTTCGACATTTACGCGATATATCAGCAGCTGCAGATTCATCGAGTGCGAAAGCAATTGCTCGCAAGCCAGAAGATGTTTCATTTGATCGGCGAGAATGCCGAGGATCTAATTGCAGTCGTAGATGCAAGCGGAAAGCGGCTTTACAACAGCCCGTCATACGGAAGAATTCTGGGATATTCGCCGGAGGAATTGAAGGAGTCCAGCGGCCTTGATCAAGTGCATCCTGAAGATCGCGAGCGCGTGATGGCAGCAGCCCGTGAGGCACAACAAACCGGCATCGGACGGCAGCTTGAGTACCGGTTCAAACACAAGGACGGTACGTGGCGCGTGCTGGAATCGAGCGCGAGTGCGGTGCGAAACGCGAAGGGCGAAATCGATCAATTGATTATCGTGAATCGCGATGTTACGGAACGAAAAAAATCAGAGGAAGTGCTGCGGTTGAAGGAAGAGCAACTGAGGCAATCGCAAAAAATGGAAGCGGTTGGGAGACTCTCCGGCGGAATTGCGCATGACTTCAATAATTTGCTGGGAGTAATCATTGGATATAGCGACGTTTTAGAAATGAAATTGGAAGGAAACGAAGCGCTGCGGAAAAATGTGGCGGAAATCAAAAAGGCGGGAACGCGCGCGTCGTCGTTGACGAGACAGTTGCTGGCGTTCAGCCGCCAGCAAGTTTTGCAACCGGAGATTTTGGATTTGAATTTGGTAGTAAATGATTTAGCGAAAATGCTGCGCCGTTTGATTGGCGAGGACGTGGAAGTTGTGATCGTGAACGGGCCGGAGCTGGGAAAGGTAAAGGCGGATCACGGTCAAATCGAACAAGTAATCATGAATCTTGTAGTGAACGCGCGGGACGCGATGCCGGACGGCGGAAAACTGATAATTTCGACGTCGAATATTGAGTTGGGCGCTGACGTAGTTGCAAAGCTGCCCTACGTTCAGGCGGGACCATATGTGCAACTTTCCGTCGCGGATACTGGCACGGGAATGGACGCCGAAACGATGGTGCATATCTTCGAGCCATTCTTCACCACCAAAGAAAAAGGAAAGGGAACAGGACTAGGTTTGTCGACTGTCTACGGCGTTGTAAAGCAAAGCGAGGGCTACATTTGGGTGGACAGCAATCCAGGGACGGGAACCACGTTCAAGGTTCATTTGCCATTGGCGGTTCGGGGTGCGCTGGCGCCAACGATCGAACAAGAGCCGGTGAGAGGGCCGCGTGGTTCTGAGACGGTTTTGCTGGCGGAGGACGAAGATTCGCTAAGAACGCTTGTCTCAGACTTGCTGGAACAAAATGGTTACAAAGTTCTGTCTGCATCCAACGGTACGGAAGCGCTTGAGGTCGCGGAAAAATATGACGGGCCGATCCATTTGCTTCTGACCGACGTGGTGATGCCGGGAATGGGCGGGCCGGCGCTGGCGAAAAGTCTGGCGCGAGTGAGACCTGATTCGAGAATATTGTTTATGTCCGGCTACATTGAATTTCATTCGGCAGGATCGTCGAACTTGCCGCGAGATATAAAAATTTTGCAGAAGCCATTTTCAAACGACACGCTGATTCGGGAAGTCGGTGCCGCACTTGGCGTGCGCGAGCTTCAGGGCTGCAGTTAGAGATCGCATGTCTGATCATGGTCGACGCTAATTTGCTCTAGTCTATTCCTCGCGAATACCTTCCCAGTGTTACAATTGGCGTCCATTTGAGTTGTATCGCGGCGCGCAGTCGATGAATCTAATGCGAGTTCTGTAATCAAGGGAGATTGATGCGTAACGTAATTATTATCGGCAGTGGATGCGCGGGACTGACGGCGGCGATTTATGCGGCACGGGCGAATTTGAGTCCGCTGGTGCTGGATGGATACGAGCCGGGCGGGCAGCTTTCGATTACGACTTTGGTGGAAAACTTTCCGGGATTTCCGGAAGGGATTCAGGGGCCGGAGCTGATCGAAAATATGCGCAAGCAGGCGCAGCATTTCGGGACGGAGTTTAATCCGGCGCGATCACCAGCGTGGATTTGAGCAAGCGTCCGTTCAAGTTGACGGCAGGGAACTGAAACTTATGAATGCGCGGCGCTGATTATTGCGTCGGGTGCTTCGGCGCGACTGCTGGGCGTGGATTCGGAACGGAAGTTGATTGGGCACGGCGTTTCGACGTGCGCTACCTGCGACGGATATTTTTTCCGCGGAAAAGAAATTGTTGTAGTGGGCGGCGGCGATACGGCGATGGAAGAGGCGACGTTCCTTTCGCGATTTGCGAGCAAGATTACGTTGATGCATAGGCGAAATGAATTTCGCGCGTCAAAGATTATGTTGGAGAGGGCGCGGGCGAATCCGAAAATTGAAATTATGACGCCCGTGACGGTGGAGGAAGTGCTGGACGTGTCCAAGGGCGGAGTGGAAGGCGTGCGGGTGCGGAATACGGACACGAAAGTGACGAGCTGTTGTGCCGGCCGAAGGATTATTTGTGGCGATTGGACACGACCCGAACACGAAGCCATTTGTGGGCCAGTTGACGATGGACGCGAATGGATATTTGGTGACGCACGATGGGCCGCGCACGAACGTGGAAGGCGTGTTTGCCGCGGGCGACGTGCAGGATCACGTTTACCGCCAAGCGATCACGGCGGCGGGGTCGGGATGTATGGCGGCGATTGAGGCGGAAAGATATCTGGAAACGCACCATTCTTTGAGATTATAATTATTCAGAAAAATTCTGAAAATTGAGGTGCCAATTCGAAATGGCACCTGTTAAGTTACTTGCGCGATTGAAGTTATGCGCGTGGTTAGCAATAATGTGCTGCGAGATGGTGCAATTGTTCCACGTGGAACAATTTGGACTGAAATTCTGGGGCGAAATTGAAAGACCTCGGCAATTCCAAACACAACCAGGAATGCAATAGGCGGCAATTGCAGGCGGGCAGGTCGCAGACCTGCCCCTACGAGGCGGGAACCGATGATGCGCGCGTTGCTGTTGAAATTTTCCAATAGTCCCGGGCTGGCGCGATGGGTTACTTCGCACAAGACTGCGCGAAAGATGTCGCAGAGATTTGTGGCGGGAGAGAATTTGGATCAGGCGGTTGAGGCGGCGCGGGTTTGCAATGCGGATGGAATGAAAGTGAGTTTGGATTTGCTGGGCGAGAGCGTGACGAATGTTGCGGAGGCGCGCGCGGCGCGAGATGCGTATCTGGGAATATTCGACCGCATCGCGCAGGAAAAGTTGGATGGAAATGTTTCCATGAAGTTGACGCAACTGGGATTGGAACTGGATTTGGATTTGTGCGCGGGAATGGTGGAAGAGATTGCGGCGCGCGCGACGAGCTACGGAAATTTTGTGCGCGTGGATATGGAAGCGTCGGCATACACGCAGCGGACGATTGACGTGGTGAAGCGAGTGAGGGCGAAGAGTCCCGCGATTGGCGTGGTGGTGCAATCTTATTTGCGGCGAACTGAAAATGATGTGAAGGATTTGCTGGCGCTCGGTTGCCGGCTGCGGCTTTGTAAGGGTGCGTATAAGGAAGGGCCGGATGTGGCGTTTCCTGCGAAGACGGATGTGGACGCGAATTATGTGTCGTTGATGAAGATGATGGTGCCGAGCGGGATTTATCACGGAATTGCGACGCACGATCCGAAAATGATTGCGGCGACGGAGCAGTTTGTGGCGGAGAAGGGAATTGGGAAAGATAAATTTGAGTTTCAGATGCTGTATGGGATTCGGACGGATTTGCAGAAGGATTTGGTGAAGCGCGGATACAATTTGCGCGTTTATATTCCGTATGGGAAAGATTGGTTTCCTTATTTTATGCGGAGGCTGGCGGAGCGGCCGGCGAATATGATGTTTTTTGTTAAGAATTTGTTTCGGAGTTGAGTTCCTCAGGGCGAGCTTCAGGGGCTAAAGCCCCTTTCGTTTGATGTTCTAATGTCGCGGTTGAAACCGCGACCCACAAGGCAAGTTCAAAACCAAAATCAAACAGAAAGAGCAGGTCCTTCGGCGTTTTTTCAGAGTGCCGCAGAGCCGCAGCGAATCGCGCTCTGTCGGCAAAGACTAAACCGGAGCTCGGGATGACGGCGTTTGCTTGGGCGATTTGGGTTGGGTTTGGGCGTGGTTGTTTAGTTGGGCGAAGAAGCGCCAGGGCTGCGCTGCGCCCTGGGCTACAGTTCAATTCGTTAGCGTTTGCGGCAGACCAGGACGCCGTCGCGCAATGGCACTAGGACGGGGAAGAGATCGGTTGAGGCGTAGCAGAGTTTATTGAATTGTTGGATGGCGCGAGTGTTGCGATCGTTGGGCTTTGCGACGCGCGGTACTCGGCCGGACCAGAGCGTGTTATCGGTGATGAAGAGTCCGCCGCTGCGAACTCTGCTGACTGCTTTGCGAAAAACTTCTGGGTAACCGTGCTTGTCGACGTCATTGAAAATAATGTCGAAGTCGCCGGTGGTGGAATCGAGCGCTGTCAGCGCGTCGCCTACGTGGATGGTGACGCGATCGGAAACTCCGGCTCGCGTTAAATATTCTTTTGCTCGTTCGGCATTGGTGGGATTGCCGTCCGTGTAATGGATCGCTCCGCCGGAGCCGGCTGCGCGGGCCATCCAGAGAGTTGAATAGCCGATGGCGCTGCCCAATTCAAAAATGCGTTTCGCGTCGATAAGCTGGACGAGTTGGGCGAGCATGCGTCCGACAGCGGGGCCGACGATGGGCACATCGTTGCGTTTCGCGTAGCGTTCCATTTCGGAGAGAACGGCGTCGCGCTTCGGTAGAATTGAGTAAATGTATTTTTCAACTTCTGGCGTGTTGACAATTTTCATGGGAATCCTCAGCCGAGCGTTTCGCCCGGTTTCATCACGTGAATTTCGAGTCCGGCGATATCACTGGCTTCGTAGCGTAGTGCTTCGGGTGTACCGGTGAGCATTGGAAATGTGGCGAAGTGCATGGGAATTACATGATGTGCGCCAAGCAGACGAATGGCGTAGGCGGCTTCGCGCGGGCCCATGGTGTAATGATCGCCGATGGGAAGCAGGGCAATGTCGGGCTTGTAAAGTTCTCCGATGATTTTCATGTCGCCGAAGACGCAGGTGTCTCCCGCGTGATAGAGCGAGAAGCCACCGGGGAAACGCGCGATGTATCCACATGGTTCGCCGGCGTAAATCATCTTGTTGCCATCAACAATTCCGTTGGAGTGATGCGCATCTACCATTGTGACTTCAATTTCGCCCGTTTTCTGAGTGCCGCCTTTTCCCATCTGGAGAAGATTCGCGACACGCTTTGACCCAAGCCAGTGACAAGTTTCGGGAATCGCGACGACACTTGATTTGTGTGTGTTCGCAATGGAAATCGCATCTCCGATGTGATCCTGGTGGCCGTGGGTGACGAGAATCGCGTCAACGCGCGGAAGTTTTTTTAGCTCAGCCGGACACGCGGGATTTCCTTCCGTCCAGGGATCGATGAGAGTGACGAAACCGCTGGGGGTGGTGACGGTGAAAGTGGCGTGGCCGAGCCAGGTGATTTTATTTCCATGAGTGTTCAGCATGAATGCGTCTCCGG
The DNA here is from genome assembly GCA_963778235.1 of uncultured Acidobacteriota bacterium. GTDB lineage: Bacteria > Acidobacteriota > Terriglobia > Acidiferrales > UBA7541 > DASTCZ01. The sequence goes on from CAVZTQ010000003.1 coordinate 436,368, forward strand.
AATAAATTTACGGATGCGATTGTGATGCGCCGGCTGCAAGGATACCGTTTATTATTTTATCGAAGTCCTGACGGGTGTGTCCGCCAATCATGAAGCCGAGCAAGCGGCCATCGGCGGCATAGAAAAAGTTGGCGGGCATTTCATCGTGCCATTGAGGATCCACGCCGTGGATGAAGGCGTCTTCGTGGCCCATTTTTTTGCGGACGCTTGGGAAAATGGGTTTGTTGCGTTCGAGAAAATGTTGGATCAGATTGACGGCTGCATCGTCGTCCATGTCGACGCCGAGAACGACGAGACCTTTCGACGCGTAGTCACGCGCGATTTGATTGATGATGGGAAATTCATCGCGGCACGGCTCGCACCAGGTGGCCCAGAAAGTTACGAGCAGCGGCTTGCCTTTGTGATCGGCGAGAAGTTTGTTGTATCCGGCGAGATCGATTTCTGTGAGTGTTTTCGGCGCGGCCGGCTTTGCTGATTGAGATGAGTGCGTGGCGGATTGCGTCTGCGAAGCGACGCTGTTTGTGCTAAGGATGGCGGCGCAGAAGACAATTGCAGTCAGCGCCAGGGACAATCGGAACGCGGAGTTGGGCTTGAGCGAGCGGCGGGTCATGAAATTCTCCGAGGCCATTGTAAGCGCACGGGGCTACGGGTTCAAATCGCCGGGAAATGGAAGCAGAAGGCGGTACGCAGGGCGGCTTGTATCGGGCAGATTTTGGTGATATATCTAGATTTCATGTTAGCGCGGCGCGGCGAAGCTTTGCGCTCCGGGCTCGGACCACTTCAAGGAGAATGATCGAATGGCATACGTAATCGCTGAGCCGTGTGTAGGAACAAAAGATACCGCGTGCGTGGACGTTTGCCCGGTAGACTGCATTCATCCGCGCAAGGATGAAGCTGCGTACGAGGCGGAAACGATGCTGTACATCCACCCGACGGAGTGCATTGACTGCGGAGCGTGCGTTCCGGTGTGCCCGGTAACGGCTATCTACGCGCTGGAAGACTTGCCGGAGAAGTGGGCGAATTTCACCGCAATCAACGCGGACTGGTACGCGAACAAAGCGTAAGCGCGGACGACAAAATTTATTGAATTTGACGGCGAGGGAATCGTTCCTTCGCCGTTTTTTTTATTTGGAATGGCTTCCGCTCACTGGCGTCCACGGCCACGCGCTTCCGGGTAGGCCCGCGGACGCATATAAATCTCTGACGCCGGATACGAAAACGCCGGCGGACATGAAGGTCATCGTCCATCGCAGAGCTGCGGAAATTATTGGCGGTGCGATGGCCAATTGTGTCGGCTGCGTCCACCAAATGCGCAAGGCCGGCACGGCGAAAGCGAGCATGGCGCCGTAAATAATTCCCATGATCGCGTGCATCACGCGCTCGCCGGAATACACTCCGCCGAGCGGCTTGCGAATCCAGTCCTCAACGACGAAATCCCAAAGTGTAAGAATGATTTCGATCAGGAAGAGAATTGCCAGCGCAGCGGCGTAGGCCCCTTGCCAACTGAACCACGGCAGACCGACAAACAGAATTGCGTAAACGAAATCGCGGCCTGCGTGCAATTGAAGTTCTGATCGAGCGGATTTTCCCAACGCAGGAAGCTTGGCGCGGAACTCGTGGTAGTAAATTGTGTCAAAGGCGCCGAGGAACGCGACGGCGGTGAGGAGATAAAGTGCGGTACGCATCGCTGCGTCAGTCGACAACCGCGCGGAAGGCCAGGACGGCGTTGAGTCCGCCAAAGGCGAATGAGTTGGAGATCGCCGCTTTAATTTTCGCGGGACGCGCGACGTTGGGAATGTAGTCGAGATCGCAGAGCGGATCGGCTTCGGTGAAATTTGCCGTTGGCGGCAGGATATTTTCGCGCATGGCGAGTAGCGTGGCGACCGCTTCAATTGCGCCAGCTGCGCCGAGCGCATGGCCGTGCATGGATTTTGTGGAGCTTACTGGAATGCCGTCCGCGAGCGCGCCGAATACTTCGCGAATGGCGCGCGTTTCGGCAGGGTCGTTGCCGGGCGTGCCGGTTCCGTGTGCGTTAATGTAGCCGACTTCTTCGAGTGGCATTCCCGCGTCGGCAAGCGCGGCGCGAATTGCGCGGACGGGTCCAACGACGGTGGGCTGCGTAATGTGGCTCGCGTCGGCGGACATTCCTGCACCGGCAAGTTCAGCGTAAATGTACGCGCCGCGTGCGCGCGCGGCTTCGAGCGGTTCGAGGACCAACATTCCCGCGCCTTCGCCCAGAATAATTCCGCGACGATCTTTGCAAAATGGGCGGCAAGTGTCCGGCGCTACCACGCGCATTGCTTCCCAAGCTTTCAGCAGACCAAAACTCATGGGCGCTTCGCTGCCACCGGCGAGAACCATGTCTGCCATGCCGGAACGCAAAAGTTGCAAAGCCATTCCGATGGCGTGATTGGAAGAAGAGCAGGCGGTCGAAAGTGTGAAGGCCGGGCCGGTGGCTCCGAATTCCATGGAGACGTGACTGGCGCCCGCGCTGGCCATGGTGCGTGGAATTGTGAGCGGGTGCACGCGATCGCGGCCCTGCTGATAAACGTGGACGAATCCCAAGTCCTGAGTGGACTGTCCGCCAATGCCAGAACCTGTGACGACCGCAGTTCGCTGGCGAAGTTCGTCGGTCCATTCGATTTTCGCGTCGCTGACAGCTTCACGCGCGGCGACGACGGCGAATTGCGCGAAGCGGTCGAGATGATCGAGCGCTGAGGGAGTGAAATGCGCGGACGGATTATAACTTCGCGCGATGGCTGCGTTGCGGAAACGTAAAGTTTTCAGGTTGGGATCGTCGATGGGCCCGATGGCTGAGCGGCCGTTGCGCAAAGATTCCCAGGTTTCCTGCGTGTTTGAGCCGAGCGCGGAAACTGTGCCGATGCCTGTGATTGCGATGCGGAGTTGTGACATCAGTCAGAGTTCCTATTGCGGTGGAACTGGAGCGGCAGGCGCAGCAGTCTGAAGCGTGCGAATGCCGTCCACAATTTCATGAACGTAACGAATGGACCGGGCGCTTTCATCGGGAATGGAAACACTGAATGCTGTCTCCAGTTCAAAGAGCATTGAAATGGTGTCGAGCGAATCGAAGCCCAGGTCAGCCAACGAGCTTTCCAATTTTATTTGTTCCCGCGGAATATGCTTTACCGTCGCAAGTATCGTTATAACTTTTTCGGCCAATTCATCCGGCATTAACTTTCCCCCCAGGCAGGGTTCCCCCAGGCACGCGCTCGCTTGCCGGCCCCTTGGAAATATAAGTGTACATCGGCGGAATGGAAACGCCAAAGGCAGGCTGGAGCGGGGACAGCAACCTTTTGCTATGCTGAAGAATCAGAAAGTAGAACTACTATGGAGAGGCTTGCTTGAAACTCGCTCGTCTGGGATTCATCGCACTCGGATTTTGCTTCCTTGCCTTGGCCACAGGCGGCGAAAAACGGCCGATTGATGCCGCGCATTCGCGATTGACTGTTCACGTTGGTAAGACCGGGCTTTTTTTCCGCGGCTTCTCACAACCACGAAATAGCTGCGCCGATCACGCGCGGAGATGTGGATGCGTCGAAGCCATTTTCGGTTTGGTTTGACGTGAACGTCGCGGGAATGAAAGTGGTTGATGCGGATGCCTCCGAAAGCGACCGAGCCGATGTTCAACAGAGAATGCTGGGGCCCGAGGTGCTGGACGCCGCGAAATTTCACGAAATCCATTTCGTTTCGGAAAGCGTAGAAAGTATTGGAGAGTCAAAGTGGCGAGTGTATGGCCAACTGACGCTGCACGGCCAGACGAAACCAGTGGTGCTTGAAACAAGCCTTGAAAACGGGCACTATCGAGGCACCGCTACGGTATTACAAACCAACTATGGCATCACGCCGATCAAGGTCGCCGGCGGTACCATCAAAGTAAAAGACGAAGTTCAGATTGAATACGACATCGTGCTCGCCGGGAAATAATCTGCCAGCTTCACGAAGTTAGCTTAAGGGGAGCAAATGACCGCCAAGGTATTCACTAGCCCCGCGGAAATGCTGTCTCCACGAGATGGACAATCTTCGTGGGAAACGGTTTCAGCGGGCGCGCCGATTTCGATTGCCGCCACGGCGACGGCAGTTCCGGAGCACGTCGTAACGATTGATGATGTGAAAGCTTACCTAAACAAAGTATTTCCCCTGACTGAATCGCGCACCTCGATGATGCTGGAAGTAATTCAAAACGCGAAAGTTGATAAGCGCTATTTTATTTTTCCGCCGGACTACACGATTGAGCCGCGATCACTGGAACAAACGAGCAAAGAATATCAAGAACATTCTGTGAAGCTGGGCCGCCAGGTTGCCGCCGATTGCCTGAAGAATGCTGGAGTCGACGCGAAAGATGTGGATCTCCTGATCACGATTTCTTGCACCGGCGTGATTATTCCTTCGCTGGACGCATACCTGATTAATGATCTGGGATTTCGCTCTGATGTGCGCAGGCTGCCGATCACGGAACTGGGTTGCGCGGCGGGAGCGGCGGCGCTGAGCCGTGCATGGGATTTCCTGAAGGGCGTGCCGGAAGGAAATGTGCTGATTGTTTCGGTGGAATTGCCGAGCCTGACGTTTCAGCGGCGGGACATGTCTCCGGCAAATTTGATTTCAACAATATTGTTTGGAGATGGAGCTGCGGCGGCGATGGTATCACGCGGAAATTCGGCGGCGCATTCAACGGAGGGCGCGTCGCATGAAGGAAATGGCGAGGCCGTTGCCGTGAATCGTCCGAGAATATTGGGGACGCGAAGCCACCTTTTTCCGGATTCAATTGATGCGATGGGATTTGATTTGAAAGATGGCGGCCTTCACATTGTGCTATCCAAGGACGTGCCGCAACTCATTCGCGACAAGATCAAAGGATTAGTGGAAAGTTTCCTGGCGAGTTACGGGCTCGAGCAGAGCGACATGGCCGCGTTTGTGTTGCATCCGGGCGGACAGAAACTTCTTTTGTTCATTGAAGAAGAACTGGGTTTGCCGCGCGCGATGACTCAGTATTCGTGGGACACTTTGCGCGACTACGGAAATTTGTCGAGCGCTTCTGTGATTTATGTTTTGCGCGAATGGATGACGAAAGGGAAAATGTCCGCCGGCGAATACGGACTGCTGACGGCGTTCGGGCCCGGCTTTAGCGCGGAGATGATGCTGCTCCAGTGGACGTAACGCGCATTGCGTATCTGGTGCTGCTCGCCGTAGTTGGCCTCGGCCGCTTCGTCGAGTTGAGAATTTCGCGCACGAACCAGAAGGCAATGGTGGCACGCGGCGCGGCGCAAGTTTCGGAACCGCATTTTCAATGGATGGTGATCGTTCACACCGCCGTTCTGATTGGCGCGGCGCTGGAAGTAGTTTTTCTGCATCGTACATTAATTCCTGCTCTGGCAATTCCGATGACAATTTTATTTTTACTTTCCAACGCATTGCGCTGGTGGGTGATTCGTACTCTGCGGTCGCATTGGAACGTACAAATCATGAATTCCGCGCCGTTGGGCGTGGTCAGCAGTGGACCATATCGCTGGGTCCGGCATCCTAACTACGCGGCGGTTTTTGTGGAGCTGATTGCATTGCCTTTGATTTACACGGCGTGGATCAGCGCGCTGGTGGCGGCGATTGGAAATGGATTGGTGTTGCATTCGCGTTTGGCGGTAGAGGATCGGATGTTACTATCGGATGAAGGTTACCGCGCGGCGATGGGGAATAAGCCGCGGTTCTTGCCTAAGTTTAACTGACGTTTCAGTGGTGGCTGACGCGTTCTAAGAAAATCTGAATTGATAACGAGGGACAGATGTCGCGCGTTTTAATTGCAGGTGGAGGCGTGGGCGGGGCGTCACTTGCGATCCTGCTTGGGCGAGCGGGAGTTGAAGTCGAACTCTTCGAGCGCAGCACGTTTCCACGCGAAAAACCCTGCGGCGAAGGATTGATGCCCGCGGGAGTTGCGACGCTGGAGCGCATGGGATTGGCGTCTGCAATTGGCGGCGCGCCATTTTTCGGAGTCCGCTACATTTTCCCAAATTTCAAAATGGAAGGGCGCTTTCCTTCGCGTAACGGCGAGCCGACGGAAGGACGCGGCCAGCGGCGTCTACATTTAGATGGAATACTTTTTGCGGCGGCGTCGGCAACGCCCGGAGTCTCTGCGCGAACCGGAGCGAAAGTCGATGCGCCGATCGTTGAGAATGGACGTGTGACGGGATTGATTGTTGACGGTGAAGAACGCCGCGGCGATTTGGTGATTGCCGCTGACGGACTGAATTCGCCGATTCGCAAAACGTTGGGACTGGATTTGCCGCTGCGTCGCCGGAGATTTGGTCTGCGAATGCATTACCGTGTGAAGCAGGGATGCGAGCAGCCGCCATGGGTCGACGTATTTCCGCGGCGCGGCTACGAATTGTATGTGACTCCTCTGCCGGACCGCGAAGTGCTTGTCGCAGCGCTGGTGGAATCGGATGGACTTAACGGCGCGGCCTCCAGCGAATTTGCGCGATGGGTGAATGCCGAGCCGGAACTTTCAGAGCGGCTGCACAATGCCGAGCAGATTTCTCCGCTGGCGGGATGTTCACCACTGGGGGCGCGGGCGCGTATGGGAGTGGTGCCCGGCGCAATTTTGCTCGGCGACGCCGCGGGATTTGTGGATCCAATCACAGGATCGGGAATGGCGCAGGCGCTGGCGACGGCGGAATTGCTGAGCAAATATGTGACGCAGAGCGGACTGTCCGAAGAAGTGTGGATGCAAAAATTTGAGCGCGAACGGCGTGCGATGATGCGCGACACAAGAATTGTGACCAACGCGGCGCTTTGGCTGGCGAATCATCCGCGAGTGGCAAGCGGCGCGTATCAGACGCTGCGTGCGACTCCGGCGTTGTTCCGGCATTTTGTTGGAGTCTGCGGCGGAGCGCGGCGCTTATGGGGAACGCAGCCGGCTTCCTGAGGCGTGATTTTATTTTTGATTCGGCGCGGCCGAAATTCTAGGCAACGCGGGCCAGGACACAGTTTCTCCACTGTCCAAAACTTCCAACCATCGCCGCGCTACCTTCCGAAGTTTTTCAATATGCAGACCGCGATGATGCGGCGGGAAATCTTCCAACTTCAGAAGTCCGGCGCGCAGCAGTGATTTCGTTCCGCGCAAATTTTCACGCGAGTGATGATGGAACGCGGCGGTCATTTGAATTAGTCCCTGCAAAAATGTTTTTTCCGGCGGCGCGGTATGCAGCCAGATTTCTTCCCATGCTTCATGAGCTTCAAAGAAATATCGCGTGTTGAAAAGGGTAACGCCGTGTGCGAACAGTTCGGCTTCGCGGCCAACCGGTCCGGCGGGGATTGCGCTAAAATGTGCGGCGGCGGATTGAACGAGCGGTTTTTTCCGGGCTTTGCGTGTCGTGCGCTTGGATTTGGATTTTGCGGACATCACGCGGCATAATAACAAAGCTCGATGGCATCGCGAGAGGTTAGTTGGCCGCGATCCACCTTTCAGCCTCCCGCTTGCGGAGAGCCCAACCTTGAACAAAGTCCATCTCGTCCTCGTCATCCACTCGCATCAGCCGGTTGGAAATTTCGACGCCATTCTGGAAAAAATTTATCAGCAATCATATTTGCCGTTCTTGCAGCACCTGGCAAGGCATCCGGGCGTGCGCATGGGTTTGCATTACACCGGGCCGTTGCTGGAATGGATGGACGTGAAGCATCCGGAATTTATGGACGAGCTGGGCAAGCTGGCCGCGAGAGGACAGGTGGAAATTGTTGGCGGCGGATTTTACGAGCCGATTATGGTTTCGATTCCGCAGCGCGATCAGGCGGCGCAATTCGGGCGCATGAGCGACTACATCGAGCGCAAATTTGGCGGCGCTCCATCGGGAGCGTGGCTCGCTGAGCGCGTGTGGGAGCCGCATCTTCCGGGCGTATTTGAAGCGGCGAAAATAAATTACACGCTTCTGGATGACGTACATTTTCAGGCGGCGGGCATCGAGCTGGAAGACTTACACGGATATTACATCGCGGAAGATCGCGGCGCGAAAGTGAATGTGATTCCGGGACTGAAAGCGCTGCGCTATCTGATTCCATTCCGCAGCACGGACGACGTTTTGGAATATTTGCGCGGCGTTGCGGAGCGTCATCCGAATGGCATGGCCGCGATGGGCGATGACAATGAGAAATTTGGTGCGTGGCCGGGAACTTACGACCACTGCTATCGCGATGGATGGTTGGAAAAGTTTTTCACGGTGCTGGAAGAAAATAGCGAGTGGCTCATCACCACGCCGCCGGGCGAATATCTTGCACAACATTCTGCAGTGGGACGCGCTGCGCTGCCTGCTGCCTCGTACACAGAGTTGATGGAATGGGTGCTGCCAACTCCGGCGCGCAATCAACTTGCGAAAGTGGAAGCTGAATTTGCCGGCCGCCCGGATGTGCTGCGATTCCTGCGCGGCGGAATCTGGCGTGGTTTTTTGTGTAAATATCCGGAAGCAAATTTGATGCACAAGAAAATGCTGCGCGTGTCACGAAAGATCGGCGGCGTGCGGGCCGGCGCGTTGGGACGAACCGGCGCGGAGAAATTGGAACGTGCGAGGACGCATCTGCTGCGTGCGCAATGCAATGACGCTTACTGGCATGGCGTTTTCGGCGGAGTCTACGCGCCGCATTTACGCACGGAACTTTGGCGCGAACTGATTCGCGCGGAATGTTTGGTGGAATCGCTCGGAGCTGCCCGCGCGAAAGTAGTTCAGAGCGAACGATTAGATTTTGACGCCGATGGAGCGGACGAGATCTATTTGACGGCAACGAAGTTCGCGGCTCTGCTGAAACCGAACGATGGAGCAACAATCGCGATGCTGGATTTTCGTCCTGAGGCTGTGGCGCTCGTCAATTCGCTGCAGCGGCGGCCGGAAACGTATCACGCGCGCGTGGCGGAAGCGATTCACGGTGAGACGAGCGGCGTAGCGTCAATTCACCATCAGATTCGCGCGAAGGAATCGGGACTTGCAGATCGGCTGCGATATGATCGCTGGCCGAGACACGCTTTTCGATTATTGTTATTTCCGAATGGAAAAAATTACGCCGATTATGACGCGATTCGATTGGATGAGAGCGCTGCATTTGCAGGTGGAGTTTACCGAACGAAGAAATCAGCCGGTGGGGATGTCGCATTTGAATTGGAAGCGCCGCTGGAAATTGCCAGCGGTTACGTTGGCCCCGTACTTCGCGCGACGAAGGATTTTATTTTTACTTCGACCGATGCAGGATTCCGCATTCGCTGCCGAGTTGGACTGCATGCGGTGGGCAATGCGCCGCGTTCGTTGCTGCAATTTCAGGCGGGCCTCGAAATCGTAGCTAATTTACTCGCGCCCAGCGAACCGGATCGTTTTGTGGAAGTGGCTGGAACCGCAGGACCGGAGCGCCACCCGCTGAAGTGGGGTGGGGAATCAGCGGCGCCGGTGGTTCGCGCGGTGGACGAATGGCAGAACGTGGCGATGCGCATCGACGCGCCGGGCGCGGAAAAATTCTGGACGCTACCGATTGACACGGTTTCCGAATCGGAAGAAGGATTTGAGCGCGTGTATCAAGGTTCGCAAATTATGGCGGTGTGGCCGGTTGAATTTGCGCCGGGCGAAGAATGGTCAGCGGAAATGTTTGTGGACGTGACGACGGCGAAGGCGTGAGCGCGCCGCGAGTAATTTGTGGCGAATGATAGAATCAGTTTGAAAAGGACAGAACATGCCATTGAATGAAGAATTGCTGCGAATACTTGTTTGTCCCGTTTGCTTGAAACCCGTGCGCGAATTAGCCGGCGATAAAGGATTGGAATGCGGAGAGTGCGGGCGGATTTATCCGATACGCGATGGATTTCCGCTGATGCTCCCTGAAGAAGCGACGCCTCCGACGAAAACTTCGGCGTCTGCATAGTTAGAAAAATTCCCTGTTGGAACTAGAACGGCGAAATGCTGATCGATTTATCCTTCGTTTCCACCCACATTTTAATTTCCTTCGTGTGACTGATTTTTTCCACTTCATTGTCACTCGGAAAAGGCTGATACGGACTTACCTCAACGGTGACGATGATTCCGCTGCCTGCTTTATCCGGCGAGCTTGCGGATTCAATGCGATAACTTTTCACCGGGCCGTAATAACCGGCCGGGCCCCAGTCATCCGTAAAATCTTTGTAATTGTAATGCGCGGGATCGGCCTTCAAAAGTTGATACGCAGCTTGCGGGTTTCCCGCGGTGAGCGTATCGAAGAATTTTCCGGCGGCGCGGCGCTCCGGAAGGTGCAGGAATCCGAACACAAACCACCACACCGCAATGATCAAAACAATCGTGGCGGCTGCGACCGTGAAAATGTATCGCCGCTTGCGGGCGTTCGGGTCTTCCGTGCCAACGTCGAGGAGTCCCATGTTGTCCCTCAAAATTTCTCCCTTACAATTGCCGTTTGAAAAGCAGAATGCATGCGCTAATAAATACTACAGAGAACGCTAACAGAATTCCGACGTCGCTGTAAATCCCATTGAACCCGGTGTTCTTCAGCAACAGATTTTTCAGCGCGTGCACGGCGTACGTGAACGGATCGACCACCGAAATCGCGCGCAGCCAGAGCGGAAATCCTTCCGTGGGATAAATCGCGCCCGACGGAAAAAATAACAGTGTATTCAACACGCCGAAAATCGCGCGCGGAACCAGCGGATCGTTGACGCGGACCATCATCAGAAACATAAAACTGATCATGCAAAGCGCGGTTGAGGCGAGCACTATAATCAGATACACCAGCCGCACCGGGTCCCATAGCCGCGGAATTCCCGCGAGCAATCCGCCAATCATGGTGATTGTAAGGCCGGCCATCAATCCTTTGATCGCTCCGGCGCTGATGAGTCCGAGAATCAAATCGGATTTCGCCAGCGGCGTGGCCAGATATCCTTCGTGAAGGCCGCGCGCCTTATCGTCAATGAATACGATGCCGCCGCCAATCATAGCCACGACGAAAATTGAAATCGAAACCGATCCCGCAAGCAGATACTTGATGTATTCGATGTACGGATAAACTTCGATCGGTTGGATATCAACGTAAGCGGGCAAATTCGGGCCGTTCAACAGGCCTTGCGGAATCAGTTGGCCGCCCTGTAGCGGTGGCAATGTGGCCCGTTCAGGCTTGTTTGCATTTGCTGGATGCGTTCGAGCACGCCGCTGACTGCGAAATTGTCAGTGTTGTCTTCGATGAATGCGATGCGCGGGCGGTCGCTGCGTAAAACGCGCGAAGAAAGATCCGGCGGAAGATATACGATCGCTTTCACGAAGCCTGCGCGCAGATCCGTCATCGCGTCGGACAGATGCGAATATTCTGTGATGCGGAAAGTCTTGGGCCCGGTGACAATCGCGTTCATGTCCTCTCGTACCAGTCGCGCTTCGGCGCCGCGGTCGTTATCCACCAGCGCGATGCTCACATTTTTGATTTGCCCGCCGAACGCGTAGCCCAGCACGATCAATTGCATCAGCGGGAAAACCATCGACGTCATCATCAACGCGGGGCTGCGGAAAAATTTCCGCAGGTCGCGTTCCACGATGGCGGAGATTCGGTAAATCTTCATCCGTTCCTCATTTGATAAAGGTGGCTGATGTCCAGCCGCGCGCCCACGCCGACTTCATCGCGAAGCTGATTTCCGGTGTAATGCAGGAAAACATCGTCGAGCGTTGTGCTTTGCACGGTCACTCGTCGGACGGTAACTTTACGATCGCGCGCGAAATTCATTAGCGCGCCGACCAGCGCGGGCCCATCATGCGAAGTGATGTGCACAACGCCGTTTTGTTCTTTCGCTTCAATCACGGAAGGCAATCCGCGTAGGTCGTCCAGCCAATTCGACGGAGCATTCGCAAATTCCGCCTCCACGACGTCTGTGCCCGGAACGGAATCCTTCAATTGCGTCGGCGAATCCAGCGCAACAAGTTTGCCGTGATCCACGATGGCGATGCGGTCGCAAAGGCGATCCGCTTCGTCCATGTAGTGAGTGGTCAGCAAAATGGTCAGATGATTTTCGTCATGCAGTTTGCGAATCATTTCCCAAACATTTGTGCGGGAAACGGGATCAAGGCCGGTGGTCGGCTCGTCTAGAAATAAAATTCGCGGCGAATGCACGAGCCCGCGCGCGATTTCAAGGCGACGGCGCATGCCTCCTGAAAATTTCCCGACCAACGAATCGGCAAATTTCTCAAGGTCCACGGAAACAAGCAGCCGCTTGATGAGCGCGTCGCGTTCGCGTGACGGCACACCGTAAATTTTGGCGTGGAACATCATGTTCTCGCGGGCAGTCAATTCCGGATCCGAGGTGAGCGCCTGCGGAATCACGCCGATGGTGTTGCGCACCGCGGTTGCGTCCTGCACAACATCATGGCCACCGACGCGTGCCGTGCCGGAAGTGGGCGAAGTGAGCGTCGTCAACATACGAATTAAAGTGGTTTTGCCCGCGCCATTCGGGCCCAGCAGGCCGAACACTTCGCTCTCGTGCACGCTGAAACTGATGTTATCAACGGCCACAAAATCGCCGAAGCGTTTCGTGATGCCTTCCACAATGATGGCGTCCATTTTCGGCGTGTCAGCAGCAGTCATATAAAGATGCGAATTTCTCCCAATGCTAGAAGTGAAAACCAGCTTTTCTGATTTGCGCCCGGCGGCAGCAAAACGTATGCAGTCATGCCCGCAAATAATTTGCGATCCGGATTCGCGATCGAAACTTTGATCGAAAATGTTTTGATGTCTCGTTTTGTTCGGCTCACGTCACGCTGCGTGGCAAAAGTATTTTCCACGCCCTTGAAGAAAACCGTTCCTTCGACTTCGTTTCCAGAAGGGAGACGCACTTTTAGTTTTTGTCCGAATGTGATTTGGTCGGCGTAGCTTTCTTCCACGTCGGCCTGCACCCACAAATGATCTACATCGAGAACCGTGACAATCGGGCCCCCCTGCACCACCATTTCCCCCTGACGTGACGCGCGAATAGAAACGATTCCGTCGAGCGGCGCGTAAATTTTTGTGTAACCCAATTGCAAGGCAGCTGAATTCTTCTGCTCAATCGCTTGCGCCAGTTCTGCACGAGTTGCTGCCATGTCCGATTCCTGCACGATCACCTGTTTCCGATTCGCCTCTGCCACTCGCACTTGTGCTTCGGAAGCGTGTACTTGATCTTCGACGGCTTTCACATTGGCAGCGGCAACTCGTTGTGCGGCGTCAGCGTCGTCGCGCGCTTGCACCGGCACCACACCCTGATCCGCCAACCCCTTCTGGCGTTTGTAGATTTCTCCCGTTTGCCACAGGGTCGCGCGTGCTTGTTCGAGTTGCGCGTTCGTCGCCGTCAACGTGGCGCGAGCCTGCTGTAACGCCGCGATGGTCTGCGAATCATTTAGACTCCGCGTTTCAGTGGATTGTGCCAACCGCGCTTGAAGCGTTTGGATATTGTCTTCCGCTGCTTTTAACGCCGACTGCTGATCGCGCGGATCAATTTCTGCGATCAACTGGCCGGATTTCACCGCTGAGCCTTCGTCAACCAGCAAAGTTTGCAGTCGGCCCGGAATTTGCGGACTGACGATTACTTCGTTTCCGGTAACAATGCCGGTGAGTTGAATTTCATTTCCGCGCGGCGTGGTGAAAAAATAAATCACACCCGCGATAATGAAGAGAACCAGCAGAAATATGAAAAACTTTGAAACTTTCATCGCTTCCTCGCTGATGTTTCACGTATGAATTCTTTTTTGTTTATATTCGCAGATTACGCAAAGCATTTGCCGCAGTCTCGTATTCTTCGGTGAGCGGCGGTTGATTGCCGGTGAGCACCGGCGAAGAGGGAAATATTACATGAAATGCGGCGGCTACTGCGCTAAAGCGCCGCCGGCGCCGCTGGGAGTTCGATGGAATATTTCGTGCGCGCTTTTTCGCGGTGCGCGTCGAGCGCCAATTGGATCAGGCGATCGATCAGTTCGCGATACGGAATTCCCGTGGCTTCCCAAAGCTTCGGATACATGCTGATCGAAGTGAAGCCGGGAATCGTATTAATTTCGTTGAGTAAATCTTATCGGTGCGCCGCTCCAGAAAGAAATCCATGCGCGCCATGCCGGCGCAATCCAGCGCCTGGAACGCGCGCACGGCAAGTCCTGGAATTTCTTGATTTGCGCTGCGCTTAACTCGGCGGGAATCACCAGCTTCGTGCCGTCCTCAAGATATTTCGCGGCGTAATCATAAAATTCGCGGTGCGGCACAATTTCGCCGGGAATCGACGCTGCGGAGAATCATTTCCGAGAACGGCAACTTCGATTTCGCGCGCGTCCACTCCGCGCTCGACAATAATTTTCTGCCCGAATTCCGCGGCCAAATCCAACGCCGCCGGCAATTCCTTAATGTCGTGCACTTTCGTCATTCCCACGGACGAACCAAGCGCCGCGGGCTTCACAAATAGCGGGAACGGAACTTTTTCTCGAAACTTTTCAGCACGTCTGCGCGCGAACGTTCCCAAGTTGCGCGCGAAAGCGCCTCAAATCGGCAACGGGCAGTCCTGCGTCGCGGAACAGGCGCTTCTGCACGTCCTTATCCATGCCGACGGCGCTGCCCAGCACTCCTGCGCCAACATACGGCAGTCCCGCAAGCTCCAGCAGACCTTGCACCGTGCCATCTTCGCCAAAAGTGCCGTGCAGGACGGGAAAAACAACATCCACGCGAATTCCGCCGCCGGCTTTCTCGTCCAAGTGGAATCAGCGCTGCCACGCTGGGATCGGTGGAGAGCATCACGCGCTCGCCCTTTTTCAAAATATCTTGCAGAAGCTTTCAGCTTAGTGTCGCCAACGAGCCAGCGGCCGTCCTTTCGTGATGCCAATGGGCACCGCTTCATATTTTTCCGGATCGAGCGCCCGAATCACGGACGCGGCGGAGATGAGCGAAACTTCGTGCTCGCCCGAGCGTCCGCCAAACAAAACGCCAACGCGAATTCGTTTTCCGGTTTAGCCATGACAGAAGTGCGCCCCAAGTCTTCGCGAAGTAAAATTACAGAATTTTCTTTCCCAATCCCGAGCAAACCATTTCCACCCCAAGCAGCGCCGTCTTATTATGCAAATCAATCACCGGATTAATTTCGACAACTTCCAGCGAAACCATCAATTTGCTGTCGGCAATCATTTCCATCGCCAGGTGGGCTTCGCGATAGGTAACGCCGCCGCGCACCGGCGTGCCAACTCCGGGCGCGTCCTCCGGGTCCACAAAATCCAAATCCAGGCTGACGGCAATGCCGTCGGTGTCGTCGCTGGCAAATCGAATCGCTTCGCTCATCACTTCGCGCATGCCGCGCTCGTCAATATCGCGCATGGTGAAAACATGCTCGCCGGATTCTTTGATGAGCCGGCGTTCTTTCGAGTCCAGATCGCGAACGCCGACAAGGCAACATTTCGCGGCTCAATTGTCGGATGGTAGCCGACCAAATCCACCAGTTCCGGCGGCCCGTATCCCATGATGGCAGCGAGCGGCATGCCGTGAACGTTGCCCGATGGCGAGCTATCCGGCGTATTCATGTCGCCGTGCGCGTCGAGCCAGAGCAAGCCAACGCGTTTTGATTGTTTGCGGAAATATCCGGCGACGCCGGCGGCGGTGCCGACCGCGATGGAATGATCTCCGCCCAGAACCAGCGGCAAAAATCCTTCGGCGAGAGATTTTTCGATCATCTCGGCGAGTCCGCGGCAAGTCTCCGCAATTTCGTTCAGATATTTCGCGCGCTTTTCGCCGTAAGGTTGTTCTTCCGGCTGCTTCACAGAAATATTGCCGATGTCGTCCACTTGCACGCCGAGCTGCTTCAATCGCGGCAGCAATCCCGCGACGCGCAGCGCGGAAGGGCCCATGTCCACGCCGCGGCGGCTTTGGCCCAGGTCCATCGGCACTCCGATGATGCGAATTTTTTGCGGCATGTGAAGAAGCTCCCGCCCCCCGGAACGCCGGACAGAGGGAGACTAAGGATATACGCGGTAAATCATTCGAGGGAAGGGAATCACTTCCCGGATGTGCTCAGTTCCGCAAATCCACGCCACGGTGCGTTCCAGGCCCAATCCGAAGCCGGAATGCGGCACGGAGCCGTAGCGGCGCAAGTCGAGATACCACTTAAAGGATTCTTCAGGAAGATTGTGTTCGCGCAAACGCTGGATCAAAAGGTCGTAACTTGAGATGCGCTCGCCGCCGCCGATGATTTCTCCGTAGCCTTCGGAAGCAAGCATGTCAAATCCCAGCGCGAGATCGGGCCGCTCGCGTCCGGCTGCATGTAAAACGCTTTTATCGCCGCGGGATAGCGGTGCACGATTACCGGACGGTCGAATTGGTTGGAAAGAATCGTCTCTTCGTCGCCGCCGAAATCGTCGCCCCACTTCGCGGGATTGCCGCTCTTCTGCAGCATCGCAATCGCTTCGTCATAACTGATGCGCGGAAACGGAGCTTTCACCGCCGCCAAGTTTCGCAACGTCGCGCTTGATCATTTCCAACTCGCGCGCCCGATTTTTCACCACGGACTGCACGACGTGGCTGACGAGGCCTTCCGCGAGCTGCATCATGTCTTCCAGATGCGCGTAGGCTGCTTCCGGCTCGAGCATCCAGAATTCCGTCAGATGGCGGCGCGTTTTGGATTTTTCCGCGCGAAATGTGGGCCCGAAGCTATAAACTTTTCCGAGCGCCGCAGCGATTGCCTCCAAATAAAGTTGGCCGGACTGCGTCAGGTACGCCATGCTCTCGTCCACGTACGGCACTTCAAATAGATTGGTGGTGCCTTCGCATGCGGCGGGAGTGAAAATCGGCGGATCGGTCAGCGTGTAGCCCTGCCCGTCCATAAATTCCCGCGCGGCGCGAATCACTTCCGCGCGAATGCGCAGAATCGCTACTTGCCGCGGCGAGCGAATCCACAAATGGCGGTGGTCCAGAAGAAAATCCACGCCGTGTTCTTTTAATTGAATTGGATAGGGATCCGATTCCGCGATTCGTTGGACAACTTCCACTTTCGTCACGTCCATCTCGAATCCGCCGGGCGCGCGCTGGTCGGCGCGAACTTTTCCGGTGATCACGACGCTCGATTCCTGCGTCAGTCCTTTCAGCGCCGCGAATGCGTCCGGCGATTCTTTCAGCGAAACAACGCCCTGGATCAGTCCCGGTTCCATCGCGAAATTGTGGAAATAATAATTTCCCGGACTCGCGCTGGTTATACAGCCAGCCGCGCAAAGTGATTTCTTCTCCCGCGTGCTGGCCGATATCGGCGATGGACACCACTGGCATTGTGAAATTCCCCTTATTCTGCGCGCTTGATGCGGACGATGTGGCTATTCGGAATTCTCTCGCGCTTGCTCCAGCGCGTCAAACGCAGCGCGAATTTCGTCGAATGTCGGCGAGCCGTTCGGCTGCTCGCGCAATTCAAGCAGCAGAGGCAGCTCCGGCGGCATCACTTTCAACAACTTTTCCCACTCGATCGTGCCCGCATAAGGAAGTAGATGCTCGTCCTTATCGCCGTGGTTGTCATGCAGATGCGACGTAATCGCGAGCGCGCCCATTGTTTCCATCGCGGGCACGGCGCCGCCGTCAATTTGCGCGTGGCCGGAATCGAAGCACAATCGCAAACCCGGCAAACGCGTCTGCTCCAGAAAATGTTCGCAGGTTCGCGGGCTTGGCCATCTCGCTCGGCGTATTTTCAAGCGCGAGAGTTACGCTACGTTGACGCGCGAACAGCGCCAAATTTTCCAGCGAGCTGAACGCCACATCCCATCGCCGGGGATCGTCGGAATCTCGCGAGCCGCCGAAGTGCAGCACCATAACTTCAAACGGTACTTTTTCCGCCACTTCGAGAGCACGCTTAATTTCGTCCACGGCATCCAGCCGCCGCATTCGTTCCAAATCAGAAACTGAAACGGGCGATCCGCTTTCGCGTCCGGGACTGAAATCGCGCGAAGTCGGCGCATGCAGCGAATGCAACTTCATTTGATGTCCGCTAAACCACGAAGCAATTTCGCGCACCGATTCCGGGTCGCGATAATTGAAATGTCCGGCGGAGCAAAAAATTTCCACGCCATCGACGCCAGCGTTTTCCGCGTCCGTCAAATGTGTAGTCGATAGTTTGTGCGAGATCCAGCGATACGTGCTGAGCAATCGCCGGTTGGAATGGTTTGTCATTCGGTTTTGGTTTTGGGTTTACTCTTAATACCCTTGCGCAGCGCCTTGTCGGCGTGGATCCGGCGCGCCCAGCCTGTCTCCCGTGTGCGGATCAATTCCAATGGCATTCACTTCGCCGATCCATCCTTTGCGTACAACTTTGTGTCCCATCGCTTCAAGTTGCTGCATCGTGGTAGTCGGAAAATCATTCTCCAGCAAGATGCTATCCGGCATCCACTGATGATGGAATCTCGGCGCGTCAATTGCCATCATCGCGCCTGTCGTATCCGATGGACCAAATCGCATCCAGTTAATTACGGTCAACATCGTGGCGCTGATAATTTGCGGACCGCCGGGAGAGCCAGTGACGAAACTCAATTTGCCGTCGCGCAACACAATCGTCGGCATCATCGAGCTCAGTGGACGTTTCCCCGGCGCAATCGTATTTCCTTCGCTCTGCATCAGGCCAAACATATTTGGCTGTCCGGGCTGCGCGGTGAAATCATCCATCTCGTCATTCAGCAAAAATCCGCCGGTGCTGGTTACGCCCGAGCCATAGCTGTCGTTAATCGTGTAAGTATTTGCGACGGCATTTCCGTCGGCGTCCACCACACTGAAATGTGTGGTGTGACCTTCGCGCTGCGCCTCACGTTCGGAAAGCGCTTCGGCTTCTTCGCGCGTCAATGCTTCGCCAACGGAAGATGGTTTGCCGCCATCAAATGGAGTTGGATTTCCCGCGCCAATTAGTTGGCTCGATGACGCGTGCGTCGCATCAATCGTAGCGCGCCGCGCTGCCGCATATTTCAAATCCGTCAGCCCTTTCACCGGCACGTGAATAAAATCGGAATCACCAAGGAATGTTGCGCGGTCGGCAAAAACGCGGCGCATTGTTTCCGCAACCCAGTGCACCGATTCCGCATCCTCCCAGCCCTTCAATTGGATAGGCTCCAAAATATTCAGCGCTTCAATCAGCGCAATTCCGCCGGAACTTGGCGGCGGACTGGTAATCACTTCCCACTTCGCGCCCTTCGTCTGATAACTCGCCGTCAGTGGCTCGCGTAGCTTCGCTTTGTACGCGGCCAAATCCGCCATCGTAATTAATCCGCCGGACTTCGCCATCTCGTCCGACAAATCCCGCGCAGTCTGTCCGCGATAAAATTCGTCAGCGCCATTTTTCGCAATTCGCCGCAGCGTCGCCGCCAACTCCGGCTGCTTCAGCGTGTCGCCCGCCTTGTAAAAATTCCCATCATTCAAAAATATATGTTTGCTGCGCTCAAATTGCGAAAGCCTCTTGCCCGAATCGTGCAAGGAAGTAGCCAGCTTGTCGCTAATCACAAATCCATCCGCAAGCAGAATCGCCGGAGCCATCACGTCGGCCAGTTTCAATTTGCCGTAAGTTTTTTCGGCGAGCGCCATTCCGGCTACGGTTCCGGGCACGCCTGACGCGCGATATCCCGTGCGCGAAGCCTGCGAATCGTATGTGCCGTCGGCATTGCGATAAAGTTCCCGCGTCGCGCGCATCGGCGCTTCTTCGCGATAGTCCACAAAGTTTGTGCGTCCGTCGGCCAGCCGCACCAACATGAATCCGCCGCCGCCAATATTTCCTGCGCGCGGCTCAACCACAGCCAACGCAAATGCGACCGCGGCAGCGGCGTCCACTGCATTGCCGCCCTTCTTCAGGATTTCAATTCCTGCCGCATCCGCCAGCGGATTATCGCTCACCACCATCACCTTTGACGCGCGCACAGCTTCCAGCGGCCACTTTTTCGCGGCAATGTCCGTCTCGTTATATTCCAACGGACCATTTTGTTTTTGATTTGCTTGCGCAGTCTGAGTCGCGGCATGGACGCGGCGTTCGACGCCAATTCCAGCCACAGCGAGAAGTACGGTCAATGAAGAAACCGCAAAAAGTGTGGAAAGTTTACGCATCAACTGAATTTAAGCGAAACGCAGAGGAGCGTCAAGACAACGTATTCAAGAATGGCAGTCTAGTTCAGTGCGAATTTCACTTCGTGCGCTTTCGCGCGTTCCATTCTTCGGCCGTGATTTCCCACAGGTCGGAAGGAATTCTGCCCGAAACATAGCCGCGGTCTTCCGTCGAAATCAAACGCATGCCCTGCCGTTCGGAAATTCGGCGCGACGCTTCGTTCGCGACAGCCTTCGTCACACGCAACACGGGAAATTTCAAAACGTTGAACCAATATTCTGTCACCGCATCGCAAGCTTCCGTCATCAATCCCTGCCCTTGCCATTGCTGACCAATCCAAAATCCGCGATTCGTTGTCTCGCCTTTTACTAAATTGATGAGACCAATGAGTTGATCCGGGGCGGTTTTTAATCGGAGAGACCAGTGCCATGCTTCACCACTTTCGACCGCAGGCAGCACAGCCTCCTGAAAATACCGATACGCTCCGTCCGCCGGATACGGCCACGGAACTACATCGGCCAAATGTTTAACTATTTCCCAGTGAGGAAAAAGAATTTGGACTTGCTCGGCGTCCGCCAGTTCTGAAGGACGCAGCACGAGACGCCGAGTTTCAAGCGTAGGAGTCATTTCAATTTTGCCGCAAGTATATTTTAGCAGCGCGCCGGAGGAATTGAGCCCGCAGCTTCCGTCTCTGCAACATCGCCGACAGTGAAGTACGAGCAATCCGGATGAATAAATACAAGCGCGCTCACGCTCGCTTCGGGATCCATCATCATTCCTTCAGTAAGCTGGCAGCCGATATCTTCCGGCCGCAACAATTTCCAAAGTCCGGCCTGATCATCCAGATTCGGGCACGCCGGATATCCGAAACTGTAGCGCTTGCCGCGATAGCGCGAACTGAATCGCTGCTGCATGGTCATTTCCGGCGCGTCAGGAAATCCCCAGTCTTCGCGAATGCGCCGGTGCAGCCATTCCGCGCAGCCTTCTGCGGTTTCGATCGCCAGTGATTGCAGTCCATGCGAACGGAAATAATGTCCCGCGTTTTTCGCTTCTTCGCTGCGCGCGCGCACGCCTTCTCCCGCCGTCACCACGAAAAGCGCGACGTGATCGCGTTGACCGTCCTTCGCAGGCAACACGTAATCGCTCAAGCAGAGCCCGTCCGGAATCGCGCTGCCGCTCGAAATCGAAATGTATGCAGCGGCTTCGCTTGCGCCCGGCGCGAAAAGCTCGATCGAATTTCCCGCGCGCTCCGCTTCAAAAAATTGCCATACGGCGCGAATCTTCATGAACTTTGCCGCTTCGGCTTTCACTTCTTCCATGTTGTTGAAAAGTTCAATCGCCCGCGCATCGCGATCCGCCAGCGCCTTTTCAAAATTTCCGCGGAATCCCAGATGCCGGTTGAACAAGCATGAATCGGATTGATGTAGCTCCAAATCTCCGCCAGGTCCGGAACTTCGCGAACTTTGCGATCCAGATACGCCACGCTCGAAATCGGCAAATCCGCGCGCACTTTTGACGAGCGCTCCTCGCTCACAACCGTCACTGTGAACCGGCACCGTTCCAGTTGTTGTCGCAGGAACTTCAACGAATGTGTGTTCCGTCATCACCGCATCGCGCCGCTCGGGATTCGTCAGCTCATTCATCAGGTGCAGACCTGACATCGCATCTTTCGCGTAGCAAACCGCCATCGTGTAGCTCGGCGCAATTTTCGTTCGCGTGAATTTTTCTGAAAGCGCCGCGCCGCCGACCAGCAAGCGGCACACGAATTCCGGCGTCGTGCAAATCCGACGCGGTAATCACCATCTGCTGCGCGCTCTTCACCAGCAAGTCCGCTCAATCCAATCGCGTCCGGCTGATGTTTCTTGAACGCCACAATCAAATCTTCCGGCGGCACTTTGATGCCCAGATTGATCACGTCGTATCCGTTGTTCTTCAAAATAATTTCCACCAGATTTTTGCCGATGTCGTGGACGTCGCCCTTCACCGTCGCCAGCACAACCTTTCCGCGCTTCGCCGTGTCCGCCTTCTCCATGAATTGTTCCAGATGGCTCACGGCCGCCTTCATCGCTTCCGCGGACTGCAGCACCTCGGCGACGATCAATTCATTGTTGTTGAATAATCTTCCGACTTCCGCCATGCCGGTCATCAGCGGCCCATTAATAATGTCCAGAGGCTTCGCATTCTCTGCGCGCTTCAGATCCAGATCGGCGACCAACCCGTCTCGCGTGCCTTCAATAATGTAATTCGCCAGCCGCTGATCCAGCGGCAACTGTTCCTTGGACTTTTCTTTCTTCTTCACGCGTGCGGAAATGATCAGACATCGCTGCAATATGAAATTGATTGATCGCCCGCTTCTGATCCCGCGTCTGTTCGCGCCAATCCTCCGGCGCGTCGATAACCAACGCCTTCTCAGGATAATCATCCGGCACTTGCTTCGGCGGATGATTGAACAGCAAATTTTCCGCCAGCTTCCGCTCGTGCTCCGGAATCGAAGCAAATCGCTCAATCTTTTCGGAATTCACAATCGCCAAATCCAGCCCGGCTTTCGTGCAGTAATAAAGGAAAACAGAATTCACCACTTCGCGCGCGCGCGGCAGGCAATCCAAAGCTCACGTTGCTGATGCCCAGCACCGTGCGCACATAAGGAATCTTTTCCTTGATGAGCCGGATTCCCTCAATCGTTTCCACCGCGCCGCCAATATAATTTTCATCGCCTGTGGCGCACGGAAACACCAGCGGATCGAAAATAATATCTTCCGCGGGAATTCCATATTTTTCCGTCAACAGTTGCAACGAGCGCTCCGCCACTGCCAGTTTTCTTTCGCGCGTAAACGCTTGCGCCTGCAATTTATCTTCGTCAATGCATCCGACAATCACGGCCGCGCCGTAACTCCGCGCCAGCGGACACACTACGCTCAAATTTTTCTTCGCCATCTTCCAGGTTGATCGAATTAATGATGCTTTTTCCCTGGCAATATTTCAGCGACAGTTCAATCGCCTTCGGGTCGGTCGTATCGATCATCAACGGCGCTTTTATTTTCCGGATGATCTTGTCGTAGAACGGCGGAATGTCGTTCATTTCTTCGCGGTCGGTGGATTGCAGGCACACGTCCACCATTTGCGCGCCGCTGCGCGTTTGTCTACGCGCGATTTCGCTGGCCTCTTCCCACTTTTCCGCGGCCACCAAATCCTTAAATAGCCGCGAACCAATCACGTTCGTGCGCTCGCCCACCAGCAATGGCCGCGCAGATTCCTCTGCTTCCACCGCCTCAACTCCCGAATAAAAAACTCGGTGATGCGGAGCCGGCGTGCGCCGCGGCGCTTTACCATCCGCCATCTGCGCAATCGCGCGAATGTGATCCGGAGTAGTTCCGCAGCATCCGCCAACGATATTCAGCCAGCCATTCGCAGCGAATCGCTCGAACTGTGTGGCGAGCGACGTTGGCGTTTCCAGAATTTCCCTTCTTCATTCGGAATTCCGGCATTCGGATAGCAGGAAATCCCACGCCGCGAAAGTCCGGAGAGCGTCCGGATGTGGTCCGTCATGAATTCCGGCCCTGTGGCGCAATTCAATCCGATCGAAAGTAAATCCAAGTGGTCGAGTGACACCCACAGCGCTTCCACGTCTTGCCCAGCCAGCATCGTTCCTGTCGCTCAATCGTCGCGGAAATCATTAACGGAATTTTCTGCCCGCGTTCGCGCGCAAGTTTCTCAATGGCAAGCGCGGCCTGCTTTGATGTTGCGCGTGTCCTGGCACGTTTCCACCAGCAAAATATCCGACCCGCCGTCCAGCAGTCCGCGCGCCTGCTCGTAGAAATTTTCGCGCAGCTCATCGAAGGTTATTCCGCCGACGATCAGCGTGATCGCCCTCGTCGTAGGCCCCATGCTGCCCGCCACGAATCGCGGTTTCGCCGAAGTGGACATTTCATCCGCCACCTCGCGCGCCAGCTCCGCCGACTTCCGTGCTGATTTCATATGCTTTTTCGCCCAGCCCATATTCAGCCAGCACCATCGACGTGCTGCCGAACGAATTCGTCTCGATAATGTCCGCGCCCGCTTCCAAATATATCCGGTGAATGTCGGAAATCACGTCGGGCCGCGTAAGCACAAGATTCTCGTTGCAGCCTTCCAGCTTCGCTCCGCCAAAATCCGCCGCGGAAAGATCGCGCTTCTGGATCATCGTGCCCATAGCGCCATCAAGCACGAGTATCCGTTCGCGCAGTAGCTCGTTCAGAATCCGGGATTGTTCAGTAAGATTCTTCGTCTTCATTGTTGAATACATTGTTGAATGCTCTATCGCCGAATTTGCACCGCTCGCAGAAAGTTGTCCCATTGGATGCAGTTCGCTCTCGCGTTTATTCAACGCATGTCCAACGTCTGTCTGCGGATTGATTCCTTGCTCGCCGTTCAGGTTCTGTGTCTGCGGTTCGTGCGCCGTGCTACCTGCTAAGCCGCACAAACCTGCTACTGAAGATTGTTCACTACGTGGATGAAAAGTGGTGTTGTTTAGAGTGCCCTCCGCATCGAAAAAGCCAATAGCCGAATAAACTCTGCTGCAAACTATTCTGCTTCTGCGCCAATAAAATCAATTTCGCCCGCCGCGGGCACCAATCCGGCATCTGCGCCCATACGCAACAACTCTCGCACCGCGTGCCGCCCCTTATCGCCGTATCCCAGCGTCCAGTTATTCACATACATTCCCACAAACTGGTCGGCCACTTCCGTTTCCATATCGCGGGCAAATTGCATCGCGTAGTTCAAGGCTTCCTCGCGATGTTCCAGCGCGTAGCTCACACTATCCCGAATCGCCAGCGCAATCTTCCGGCTCACGTCGATGCCCAGCGCGCGACGCACCGCATTTCCGCCCAGCGGCAGCGGCATCCCGTGTTGCTCCTGCCACCACAAACCCAAATCTGCCACACGATGCAATCCCGCCTGCGGAAAAAGCAGCTGGCCTTCGTGAATCAATAATCCTGCCGGCACTGCGCCATCGCGCACCGCTTCCACAATTTTATCGAACGCAATCACCACCGGCTCAATACGCGGTTCGAATAATTTCAGCGTCAAATAAGCCGTGGTTCGCAACCCTGGAACCGCCACGCGCATTCCCGCCAGATCTTCGCGCTTCAACGGCTTCTGCGAAACAATCAGCGGGCCGTAGCCTTCGCCAAAACTCGCGCCGCAATCCAGCAGCGCATATTTTTCCTTCAAGTATGGATACGAAGCAAAACTCACCGCCGTCACGTCATACGTTTCCGTGTCGGCCGCGCGGTTCAACGTTTCAATGTCCGCCAGCACGTGCGTGAACTTCAGTCCATCCGAACGCACTTTGTTCGTCGCCAGCGCGTAGAACATGAACGCGTCGTCGGAATCCGGTGAATGTGCCAGCTTAATTTCCATAGCTCGAGTTGTCGCCTGTTCGCTCATAATTCGCGGTTCGCCGCCGTCAGCGCGGTGCGCGTAAAGCGAAGAAGACTCCCCGGCCAGGATCCGTCAAAAGGGAAACACGAGTGAAGCGGAACAACTGTCAGCCGGGACGTAAACTTTCGCTCTAGCGAGCCGGAACGCAGATTAACATACCCGCGAAGTTTCTCAAAATGACGCCGCGCTCATGCCTGGACGAGGCATTTTCCCTACTTATCTCGTACTTGCTTACCAATCGCGCGCAGTACTTGCTCGAAGTCTGACTGCGTAATCACATCTCTCCTCAACAGCACCTTAATCAACTGTTGCAGCGCAGTTTGATCGCTTCGCCCACCAGCCTCTTCGTCATCCATCGGAGTGCTTTTCGTAGATATTTCGGTGATGCGTTCAGTTCCGGAAAGCTCGTCAACCCATTCCGCGAGATATTGCTTGTGATTAGCGGTCAAATCGGTAAACGCCAGCCCCATCCCAAGTCCCGGTTTGGAGTAAACAACTTTCGCATCCGCCTCAAAATGCAGATCTTCGCGAGACATTCGCATGTGCACGGCCGTGTCCACCGGAAACGTCATCATCGCGTCCACATAGCAGCCGCCCAATCCGAGATCCGTCATGCGTCCATTGATTTTCGCCCGCACGTTTGGCTCTTCCACTTCCGAATCCGCATTCACCGCATAGCGCGGAATTTTTCGCCGCTCGTTTTGTTTTTCCACCGTGCGCACAAGTGTGCCGGCATATTTATGAAACGGGTCTCCCGCCATAGCGAAAGCGCTCCAAGTTTTCTGGAAGGGACGGCATCTGCATTCAGGCAGCGCCGTTATTAAGAGGGAACTCTATGCTGTGCCACTACGCGCCGCGCCGCAAGCGGCACGCAGGAAATCCGCGCGGATTGGTTACGCTTGCATCGCGATCAATCCTGCTTCACCGGCTCGTCAATCAACGGATCGGACACCGTCGCCGCCGCGCCCGCCTTGTCCGCGCCGCGCAGTTTTCCAGTCGCGTTCATAAAGAACGAGCGCTTGCCGGTTTTCCCATATTCCGTCGGCGTTGCCACCAGCTCGAATTGCGTGTCCGCGCCGCCCGTTCCCGAAGGAACCACGCGATACCGAATCGCGTATCCTTCAACAGTTCCGGTAATCAGATCATCCGTCAGCAACCCCGCCGCGTCTGGCGAAATTCCTTCTTTCGGCGCCGGCCCAAGCTGCGCCAGAGTGTCTGGCAATTTCTCAAACGCCTTCTGATACGTATTAATCGCTGCACAAATTTTATGAAGCGCCGACGTCGCCACATCTTCGCGATCCGCCATGTCCTGCGCATCCCATTGCGGCTGAAGTTGCGCGAAGTCCAGCATTAGCACGCCAACGGAAAGCAATTTCCATCCATCTTTCGTCGCCAATAAACCGAAATCCACTTGCCGGTCCGGCTTCACATCTATCGGAACGAAGGAAATATTCTGATCCGTCCGCGGCTTGCTGATGTGAATCTGTCGCGTCGTGGAAGGTGTCTCGCAACGGATTTCAGTGGTGCCGTCCGCGCGGTTTGAAAGCAGCGCGCGACCCGGATCATCCAGAATCACCAGTCGGCGCAAAATCGCTACCTGCTGAGCCGGCGTCAATTGTTTGTAAAATGTTGCGTTATTCGTGGTCAAGTATTCCGGAAATTTCGCAGTGTCCTGTCGACAAGCAACCGAAAGTATTCCGGTAAGCGTGCCGACCGGATCGTCCGGCACGGAAGTTTGCGGCGTCGCCGCAGGCGCGGATTTCGCCGCTTGATCCTTCGCCGATGCAGGCGACGGATGAGCCACCAGCAAAATTACACCCGCAATGCTTATCGCGAGCACGCGCAACCCAAAACTATGCGCGGAAATTTTATTTTGTTTCATGAATTCCCTCACTTCTTTGCGCGCCCCAATATTGCCGCCAAATCCTGCGTGAATTTCGACCGCGGCATTACTTCCGTGCATCCCGCCACGCGAGCGCGTTCCGCCAATTCCGTCTGTACATGAGAAAGGAATGCAATCACGGGCGTTTGGTTGCCCGCGTCGCGAAGTTGATTCAGCGCGCCAATCGCATCCGCCCGCGCATTCAAATCAATCACAATCAATTCGCCGCTGGCATTTCCAGCAACCGCCGCCGCGGCCACAAGCGCCTCCGCTGCGCCAAACATTTTCAGCTCAACGCCAACTTGCTTTGCCGTCGCTGAAATTCTAGCTTGAAAGAAAATATCATCCACCAACGCCAGCACCGTTCCCATCCGATTTCCACCTTTCGACATCCGCTCCCGATTTGCGGTATAACTTTTCTCGCTATTCCCTGGGAGGTTTTATGTCGCCGCGCGCGTCTTCTAATTTACCCGGTATCAGCCTGCTTGAGCAGACGCCCATCATCATCGAAAAAATTCTGCTCGACGTGCCCGATGCCACGCTCGGCTGGAAACCAGCCATGGATCGCTGGTCCATCAGCGAGGTTCTCGCTCACCTGACGGAGTATGACCAGATTTTCCGCGAACGCATCAAGCGCATCGCTCAGGAAAATAATCCCGCCATCGAATCCTACGACCAGAATGTATCTTACGCCGCGGGAAAATATGCCGGACTCGGCCGCGAGCATCTCAGAAATTTCTGCCACGAGCGCGATCGCTCGCTCTCCATGTTGCGCTATCTTCCGGAAGGCGCATTGGGCCGCCCCGGCACGCATTCAGAAATTGGCAGCGTCACAATTTCCGATCACCTTAACGACTGGGCCTTTCACGATCTCGGCCACATCAAACAGATCGCCGAACTCTATCGCGCCCGCCAGTTCTATCCGAAAATGGGCCCCTACAAGTCCTACTATACCGTGAAGCCGTGACGCAGGAATCTCCAGAAGACGCTCGCATCGCCGCAGCAGGTCCGCGCGACCTCACAATTTATTCTCGTCTCGGCTGTCACCTCTGCGACGAAATGAAAAAACAAATCGCTCCACTCGTCACGAAATTCAAAGCGAATCTCCGCGAGGTAAATATCGACTCCGATCCAATCCTTCGCCAGCGCTACAACGAAGAAGTCCCCGTCCTATTCTTAGGTTCACGCAAGGTAGCGAAATACTCTGTTGATATCGACCAACTTCGCGCACAACTCCAGCGCGCCGAATAATTTTCAATCATGTAGGGAAGAAAAATATCTGCGGTAACGACTATTCTACCGACGCCCGAACCTTCACCATCTTTTCGGGCGGTTCATCCAGACGACCCTTCACGCGGTCGTAATTCGTAACGCGGCAAGTCGAGCCCAGTGCCTCGTTGTAATAAGTCGGGACTCCCAGCGCCGTGCGCAACTCCTCGTTAAAAATCCGCAAACATCCTAGCTGCGGAGCGAGCGCTGGAAATCTTCGCCCATCATCCAGCAGCAAAAATTTCTGGTAGCCCGCATCCCACAGACGCGTGAATTGGCCGTTCACCAGAATCGAAGGCAGAATCGTCATCTGATACTGATTGTCTTGCGTTCGGCGGAATTCCGAAGCGCATCCCAATTTCTCTACGCGCACCACGCCGCCCGTGCTGCCCACCTGAAATCCGGCCAGCGCCAGCTTCTCCAGAATCAGCGCCGAATCAAACCTCTCGTTCACATTCCACATGCCAATAAGAGTAGGCAATTAGCCGCCTCCATGTCAAAGCTCTTCCCGCAAATGTTGAATATTCACGGCATATTCACGCATCGAATCTCCATAGGGCCTTATGTGCTATTTTTGAGGTGCGTTTTGTATTTGAGGTACAGAAGTTTCCGATGAACGCAGCCGCCAACCTCGCACTTGATTATACCTCGCGCATGCGGACGCTTCCGCCCGTCAGCGGCTCCTCCTCAATATTGGACTGCATCGGCAACACGCCGCTTCTGCGTTTGGATCGCATCGGCCAGCAATTTGAAAATATTGAATTTTACGCGAAAGCCGAATGGTTCAATCCCGGCGGCTCCGTAAAAGATCGCGCCGCGCTCGCCATGATTCGCGAAGGAATTCTCAGCGGCGATTTACATCCCGGCAAAACAATTTTGGACGCGACCAGCGGCAATACCGGAATCGCCTACGCCATGATCGGCGCCGTGCTCGGCTATCCCGTCACGCTCTGCTTGCCGGAAAGCGCTTCTCCAGAACGCAAGCGCATCCTGCTCGCATATGGAGCCGAATTAATTTTCACTCCCGCCGATGAAGGTTCTGATGGCGCGATCCGCCGCGTACAATCTTTGTACGCCGCCGATCCCGACCGATACTTTTATGTCGACCAGTACGGCAATCCCGCAAATTGGCGCGCCCACTTTGAAACCACCGGCATGGAAATTTGGCGCCAAACTCGTGGCACCGTCACACATTTCTGCGCCGGACTCGGCACCACTGGCACATTCACCGGCGTCGCGCGAAAATTAAAAGCGCTTCAGCCGAATGTCCGCTGTATCAGCTTGCAACCCGACTCCGGTTTCCACGGACTCGAAGGTTGGAAGCACATGGCCACCGCAATCGTTCCGAAAATTTACGATCCGCGCCTCGCCGACGCAAATTTCAGCGTCCGCACTGAAGATGCCTATCGAATGGCCAAGCGCCTGGCCCGCGAAGAAGGTTTGCTCGTCAGCCCCAGCGCCGCCGGCGCATTAGTAGGATGTTTCGCGTTAGCGCAATCGCTGCCCCGCGACGAGCACGCCGTGATCGTCACAATTTTCGCCGACTCCGCGGAAAAATATTTAAGCGAACGCTTCTGGGAAGAAACAAAATAGTTGGAACTAGTTGGGTTAATTGGGACTGGTTGAGCCTTGTGGGTCGCGGCTTCAGCCGCGACATTAACACGCTGAAGAAGGGGCTTTAGCCCCTGAAGCACATTCTATCCAAACTATTTATTCGGACTCATGGAAACCATCGTCGTACCCGAAAAATTCACCCACGAAATCCGCGCCCACGGCGCGGAAACCTATCCGCACGAATGCTGCGGCGCAATCCTCGGCACCGACGCCGAAAATTCCCGCGAAGTTCGCGCACTTCACAAGCTCGTCAATCGACGCGACGACTCTCCGCGCAATCGTTTCTCCGTCACATCCGATGACGTTCGCGATGCCGACCGCGCCGCCCAGAATAGTGGACTCGAAGTCATTGGCTGGTATCATTCTCATCCGGACCATCCGGCGCTTCCCAGCGAATATGACCGGGAGCACGCTTGGCCGTGGTACAGCTACATTATCGTCAGCGTGATGAACGGAAAGCCCGGCACAATGGCATCGTGGCGTTTAACTGACGACCGTTTGCGCTTCGAGCCGGAGAAAATTTCGCCGGAACCATCGGCTGTAGCGGAATCACAAATCACATCATCTAATTCCAACACCACCAGCTCTGGAGGATCGAAGTAATGCCAGTTAACGTAATGATTCCAACGCCGCTGCGCCCATTCGTGGGCAAGAAAAGCTCCATCGAAGTGAAAGCCACTTCAGTCGGCGAAGCGTTGCGCGCACTCACAACTGAATTCGCCGATCTCCGCAAGCATCTCTACACCGACGAAGGCAAAATTCGCAGCTTCGTCAACGTTTACGTGAACGACGAAGATATTCGTTATCTCGAAAAGGAAAATACTCCGCTGAAAGACGGCGACACCATCAGCATCGTGCCGTCCATTGCAGGCGGCCGCTAAAATTCAGGCCGCGGAAACGGGAAGCGTCATGTCCAGTCAAGCAAAAATAGTCGAAGAACCAAAGCTTTCGCGCGACGAAATTCTGCGCTATAGCCGCCACCTCATCATGCCCGAAGTCGGCATGGATGGTCAGCTCAAGCTCAAGCAGACGCGCGTCCTGATGATCGGCGCAGGCGGCCTCGGCGCGCCCCTCGGCCTCTATCTCGCCGCAGCGGGCGTCGGCCATCTCGGCATCGTGGATTTTGACACCGTCGATTTCACCAATCTCCAGCGCCAGGTCACTTTTTCCACGAGCGACGTCGGCCGACCGAAAGTCGAAGCCGCGAAAGACCGCCTCGCCGCGATGAATCCCACGATTGAAATCACCACGCACGAAACGCGCCTCACCAGCGCAAACGCGCTCGATATTTTCAAGGATTACGACATCATCGTGGACGGCACCGATAATTTCCCCACTCGCTATTTAGTGAATGACGCCTGCGTCCTTCTCGGCAAGCGCAATGTTTACGGCTCAATTTTCCGCTTCGAGGGTCAGGTCAGTATTTTCGGCGCGCCCGATGGTCCCTGCTATCGCTGCTTATATCCGGAGCCGCCTCCGCCGGGACTCGTCCCGTCCTGCGCAGAAGGCGGAGTCCTCGGCGTGTTGCCCGGAATCGTCGGCTCGCTGCAAGCCGTCGAAACAATTAAATTAATTCTCGGCGCAGGTGATCCGCTCATCGGACGCCTTCTCCTTTTCGATGCACTCGGCATGAAGTTCCGCGAACTAAAGCTCAAGAAGAATCCCGAATGCCCGCTCTGCGGCACCAACCGCACCATCACAAAATTAATTGACTACGAAGAATTCTGCGGCATCCGCGGCGAAGAAGCTCCCGCTCCGATCACCACAGTTCCCGAAATGACTCCGCGTGAACTGAAGCAGCGCCTCGACCGCGGCGACGATCTCTTCATCCTCGATGTTCGCGAGCCGCACGAATATCAAATCTGCAACATCAATGGCTATCTGCTTCCGCTCGGTGACTTGCCCCGCCGCGTCAACGAACTCGATAGCTCCCGCGAAATCGTCGCCCAGTGCCGCAGCGGAAAACGTTCCGCCGAGGCCGCCGAATTTCTTCGCAAAGCTGGATTCCGCAAAATTTGGAACCTCAAAGGCGGGATACTCGCGTGGTCGGACGAAGTCGATCCGTCCATGCCAA
The DNA here is from genome assembly GCA_963778235.1 of uncultured Acidobacteriota bacterium. Taxonomy (GTDB): domain Bacteria; phylum Acidobacteriota; class Terriglobia; order Acidiferrales; family UBA7541; genus DASTCZ01. The sequence goes on from CAVZTQ010000003.1 coordinate 468,687, forward strand.
AGTATTAAGCAGCACTGATAGCCGACAATAAAAAAGGGGAATCAATGCCAACAAAAGTCACATTCAAAAATAACGGCCCAATTCTAGTGGAAGGCGATTTTGAAATCGTCGATCTCGCCGGAAATAAATTCGGCCTCGCCGGACGCACCACCATCGGACTCTGCCGCTGCGGCCATTCCGCCAACAAGCCCTTCTGCGACGGCGCGCACCGCAACGCCAATTTCGCAAGCGAAGTAACGGCAAGAGATCTTCCACCACCCGCGCCAAAAGTTTAGGAAAGAAAAGTTTTTCCAAATTATTTTTGCCGCTTGGTCCAGCAATGTTCGACATTTTTCAAATTTGTGGCGCGCGTTACCCACTAATTCGCGCCACAATGCGACAATTCCGGCGTTTGAGCAGCCATCTACATAACCTGTAACTTTATTACACGCCCTCGCCCCGAACTCCCTGGTTCCACTACACAAATTCACAATTTCATATCGTTAAGTCCTTATTTTTCAGCTCCTTGATGGTACCAGTACTACCTGTCAGAAAGGCCCAAAAGTTGCACTTTAGTCACACGAACGCGTGCGCATCAGGCACTACAAGCACCTTTCGAGGAAATTGTGGCAATTCTCAGGAAGATTGCAAATCTACTCGGCCAGTTCCGCTGGGTCTTCGCCTTCATCGGCGGAGCTGCCTCGGTCGTCTTCCTCGGATGGCTGCGCAGATCGCACCTTTCCTTTGAGCCTGTCCAATATATTTTCCTTTCACTTTTCGGCAGCCTGCTGATTCTCACTTTTGCCGCGAACGCTCTCGTGCGTTTCCGCGGCACTCGCGACCGCATCTCTCTCATCCTCGCGCTCGGATTCGCCCTCGCCGCGCTCATCGAAGTCGCCGGGAATTTCGATTTGTACTCCGCCATGATCAGTGGCGCCACATTGCCTCTACGAGTCCCGCTTCCGTGGATGGTCAGTTGCACTCTTCTCGGATCGCTTCTGATTCTCGCGCTCATCGTCGAGCGCCACATGCCAAGTTCGCGCGAACCTGGCCGCGAAATCGCTGTAGCATTCTTCATCGTTGGCGGAGTCGGCTATCTCACCGGCGCGGCATTTCTCGGATTGCCGTGGCAAATTTCCATTCATCCGAATTCGTTTCTGGCTCGTCCGTGGGAAATTCTTCCCGCCGCGCTCTTCGTCGTTGCCGCCATCGGATTCCGCAATCGTTTGCGCCGCACTGCTTCAGCTTTTGACAAAGCTTTGTTCTGGACGGCGTTTCTCAACATCGCCTGCCATATCGTAGCGTCGCAATCCGAACAGCAGCTCGACGGTCCCGGTATGCTCGCGCGAGTTTTGAAAGTCACCAGCTACGGAGTTCTCCTCGCCGGCGCGCTCATTGATAACGCGCGTCTCTTCGATCAGGTTCGCACCATGGCCGTCACTGATTCGCTCACCGGTCTCGCGAACTACCGCACTCTCGTTAACGCAATTCAAAATGAGCTCGATCGCTCCAAGCGCTCCGGTCGTCACTTCGCGATCGTTCTTTTCGATTTGGATGGTCTGAAAATTGTGAACGACAAATACGGCCATCTCGTTGGTACGCGCGCAATCGTCCGCCTTGCAAATGTCTTGCGAATGCACTGCCGCTCCACCGATACTGGCGCGCGTTATGGTGGTGATGAATTTGCGCTCGTTCTTCCCGAAGCCAGCGCCGAAGCCGCCGAACTTGTCTCGCAACGCGTGCGAGATAAACTCGCCGCCGATTTAGAAATTCCGCAGCTCACTGTCAGCGCCGGCGTCGCCGTGTATCCCGCTGATGGCGACACGCTCGAAAAATTTTTGGGCGCAGCCGACCGCGCTCTTTACAAAATGAAAGGTCACACCGATGGCATGCAAAGTTTCATGCGGATTGCGGTGTGCCTGTGAGATTTCCGATGGCGCACGTTTTGCCGTCGGCTTGAGATTCCTGGAGCTAAGCGGACAGTGGGTGCTCAACCCATCTGCCGCTCCGGAAAGAACGCCAAAAAACAAAGGCTAAAGGAGGAGGAACTCGCGAAGACAAAGACTGGCGCATGTATATATTCAAGGCGCCGGACGCCACACCGCGTGGCACGCCGGCGCCCATTTTTTGTAACGACAGTTTTTCTGAAGTGGAATTTACTGTACTAGGCTGAATTAGTGAACCAGCCCAACCGTTGGCGTCGGATCCGGAGTCGCTGACTCTTTGATCGCTCCAAATTGCGCCTCATACCGCGAAATATTTTCCGCCAGCGCGCGTGCCAACCGCTTCGCGTGCCCCGGACTCACAATGATGCTCGACACAAGTTTCCCCTGTGGCGCGCCCTGCGTCGCATTCGGAAAAATATAAATAAAATTTAGCGTGAATTCTTCCGGATTATGATGAATCATCACCAGATTGCTGTACTGGCCGAGCATTTCTTTCTCGTCGGCTTTTATCTGTACCTGCGCTGCCTGTTTCGCTGCTTCGTCCATGAAATCCTCCCAAATCACACACCATTATAGCACTCCGCCGTTGTCGTCCATGCCGTATGGGCACATTCAGTCTTGAAACTCTTGACCGGTAAACGTGTTAATGCTAGTTTATAATATAAGTTCATTGCGGTTAACACATTTGTAAGTGAAGGCGCCGACTCTAAGCACGAACGCAATCGAAATTCATGAACGCACCCAGCAAGCCCGCTCCGGAAATTATTCCCATTGCAAGCGGAACGGCCTCGGGCGCGCCTGCCACACTCCCTTCGCTCTCCGAAGCGCATCGTTCCGTACCCATCCTCGCGGACGCTTCCTTCTGGCGAAAAATGTTTGCCTTCGCCGGCCCTGGCTATCTCGTCGCCGTCGGTTACATGGATCCCGGCAATTGGGCCACCGATCTCGGCGGCGGCTCGAAATTTGGTTACACGCTGCTCAGCGTCGTTCTCCTCAGCAGCCTCATCGCCATGTTTCTGCAATCGCTTTCGGCAAAACTTGGCATCGCCACGGGACGCGACCTTGCGCAAGCCTGCCGCGAACATTATTCCCGCCGCACTTCAATTTTCTTGTGGATTATTTGCGAAGTGGCCATCGCCGCTTGCGATCTCGCGGAAGTGTTGGGTTCCGCCATCGCCCTCCAACTCTTATTTCATCTGCCGCTACTCATCGGAGTGATCCTCACCGGCGCGGACGTTCTTATCGTCCTCGCGCTTCAAGGCCGCGGATTCCGCTGGATTGAAGCGATGGTCATCACCCTGATCGTCACGATCGCCGGATGTTTCGCTTACGAAATATTCTTCGCGCAACCATTGTGGCGCGAAGTGGCCAGTGGACTTCTCCCCACCGCGGAAATTCTGCGCAATCGCGAAATGTTATATCTCGCGATTGGAATTCTCGGCGCCACGGTTATGCCTCACAATTTATATTTGCATTCCAGTATCGTCCAAACGCGCGCGTTCGGTTTTGAAGTTGAATCGAAACGCGAAGCCATAAAATTTTCCACCCTGGATTCTTCCATCGCCCTCGGCTTCTCATTTTTCATCAACGCCGCAATCCTCGTTTTAGGCGCCGCCGCATTTCACAATCGCGGACTCACCCAAGTAGCCGACATCAGCCAGGCCTACAAACTTCTCACTCCCGTTCTCGGCGCAAGTTTAGCCAGCGTTCTTTTCGCCTGCGCGCTTTTGTGTTCCGGACAAAATTCCACTCTTACCGGAACTCTAGCGGGACAGATCGTAATGGAAGGTTTCGTTCATCTCCAGGTAAAACCGTGGCAACGTCGGCTAATCACGCGCAGCCTCGCCATCATTCCCGCCGTAATCGTAATCGCGATCATGGGTGAAGGTGGCGTGATGCGACTCCTCGTTTTCAGCCAGGTCGTCCTCAGCTTTCAACTTCCGTTCGCCATCGTCCCACTCGTTCAATTCACCGCCGACCGCACAAAAATGGGCGCATTCGTAAATCGCAAATGGATCACCGCCTTAGCCTGGTTCGTGGCCGCCACAGTGATCACCCTCAACATGCTTCTGCTAGTCCTAATCCTTCGCTGAACCGGTTCTGTAGCACAGGCTTCAGCCTGTGTATCGTGAACTAGCAAACGCACCGACCTCAGTCCTTGTCTAACGTCCCGCAATTAAAACGATGCACACAACGCCAAAACCGTTTTGCGCGTCCAACACTAAGCCGTGTAAACTACTCCTCGAATATCCGTCGGAATAAATCTGGTCGGCCGCAGGCCGAAACAAGCGGAGGAAAAAATGTCACGCAAGAATTTCTGGGCAGGTAAGGGAATCGCTCTCTTTGCGATGGCCATCGCCGCACTATTTTTCGCAGGTTGGACCGCAGCGCATGACAAAGACTGGCCAGTTCCCCCCGCCGCGGCAAAAGTGAAAAATCCCATCGCGCCCACACCCGATAATATTTCCGCCGCTCGCGCCATATACATGGACAAATGCGCCAACTGTCACGGTGAAAAGGGCGGAGGCGACGGCCCCGAAGCAGATATGTATACGCCCGGTCCATCCAAATTCAACGACGCGCACATGATGAGCGAAATGACCGACGGAGAAATTTTCTGGAAGATGACCGAAGGCCGCAAACCCATGCCAAGTTTCAAAAAGCAGCTCAGCGACGAGCAGCGCTGGCAGTTGGTAAATTTCGTCCGCACCTTAACGCCAAAAGCCGCACCAAAGCCGCCAGCAAAATAAACGGCACCAGATTGCACGTGTAGCTCAGGGCGCTCCGTAGCCCTGAGGCTTCTCGACGCCAATCTTCACTAGCTTCACTAAGCACAAAACAGTTTTTTTATTTGTTCGTGAAAACTAGGGTTCGGACGAATCGATCGCGACTTCAAAGCGCATCGAAGTTTTCAGGGAAGGTTTGTAACAGGGCACGAGTTTACTCGTGTCGTAACGCAAACCGAACTCAGGGGTTTTAACCCCTGAGCCCGTCGCACGAAAACTCTACTTAACCGCCGCCAAAGCCGCCGCCACTTCATTAATATCCGGCACAACTGGAATGTCATAATTCTTAAACCACGCAATTTTCCCGCCCTTATCCACAATCGCAATCGCGCGTCCCGTAATTCCTTTGTCCGCCAAATAAACTCCAAATTGTTCCGCCACCGCGCCGCGCGGATTAAAATCCGCCAGCAACGGATATTTAATCCCCATCTTTTCCGCGTACGCTTTGTGCGACCACGCGCTATCCACGCTCAGTCCGAGCACCTGCGCGTCCAGCGTGTCAAATTTTTTCATGTCATTCACCATGCAAGCATGCTCATTCGTGCAAACCGGACTCCAGTCCAGTGGATAAAACATAATCACCACATTTTTCTTTCCGCGAAAATCCGCCAGCTTCACTTCCGCCATGCTCTGATCTTTCAACGTAAATTCCGGCGCGGCCTGCCCCACAGCAATCGACATGTAAATCCTCCTGGAAAATAAATTCGATTTTCAGCGCGGCACATTTTCCGCTGTCGCGTCAATGCGAGTGCAACATCATAACATCGCTCCCATTTTCCGCCAGCCAATCGCCGCCGAAGAAAGTCCGCTAAAAAAATTGCCGCCATGCCTCGCTTTGCGTCAATATTCTCCTGGAAGCGGTCTCGGAACTGGTTTGTAACAGGGCACGGCTTCAGCCGTGGCGTAATGGATAAGAATGAAGGGGTTTTAGCCCCAGCGTGCCCGCCGATGCAAGCGGTCGGTAAATAGATAATCGAGGAAGCCGAAAAGTGAGTCCCGGAACAGCAGCGCGCCAACAATTTATGGATCTACGCGAAGTAATCCAGAAATACAAATCGCTGGCGGCTGACTTCGGCCAGCCGGTAGAACTCTCTCGCTTCGGGTTTTCCCAGCGAAGAAACAGAAAAACTATTTGGAGTTTTCGACGAGGACTACCACATCAGCCGCTTCTTCCACTTCTCAAACGTTTCCGGCGCCACCGCCTACTCCATCAACGAATTCCCGCAATCGCACGTCTCAATCGACGCCACAATCTCCGAAATCCTGTAATCGCGTTTCCGGACTTGGTTCACAACCGAGGCCAACTTCATCTCGCGTCGAAATTGTGGAAATGGTGTGTAACAGGGCACGAGTTTACTCGTGCCGTACCGCGGTTAGAACGAAAGGGTTTTAACCCCTGCTTGTTTTTCAACTAAACCGCCGCTCCAACATGCCCCAACCGCTTCGCTAAAGCAGCATGCTCTTCGCGAATTTCCTTCGGCAAAGAATCGCCAAACTCCGCAAGGAAACGCGCCGATGTCATCCGCCTCGCGGCTCCAATCCGCCGCATTCACGCCAGCAATTCTTCCATCGCCGCATCGGAAATATTCAACCCATCCAATGTCAGCGAATCCTGCGTCGGCACAAATCCAATCGGAGTTTCCTTCGCTTCGGCTTTGCCCTCCACGCGCTCCAAAATCCATTTCAGCACGCGGACATTTTCGCCGAATCCCGGCCACAGGAATTTTCCGTCACTCGCCTTTGCGGAACCAATTCACGTGAAAAACTTTTGGCGGGTGCGGAATGCGCTTGCCCATGTCCAGCCAGTGCTGAAAATAATCCGCCATGTTGTATCCGCAGAAGGGAAGCATCGCCATCGGATCGCGTCGTGACACTCCCACTTTTCCTGTCGCCGCCGCCGTAGTTTCCGAAGCCATTCCCGCGCCAACAAAAACTCCGTGCTGCCAGTTGAACGCTTCATAAACCAGCGGAGCCAGTCGCGCGCGCCTTCCGCCAAATAAGAAATGCGGAAATCGGCACGCCTTCCGGATCTTCCCAACGCGCGGAAATACTTGGCGATTGCGAAGCAGGCACCGTGTATCGCGCGTTCGGATGCGCCGCCGGCCCATTTGCCGGATCCCACTTTCGTCCTTGCCAGTCCAGCAATCCCGCAGGCGCGGCAATTTCGCTGCCTTCCCACCACGGTTCGCCGCCCGGAGTCATCGCCACGTTTGTAAAAATTGAATTTTCGCGCAGCGCCACTTCCACATTCGGATTCGTCTTAACGCCCGTTCCCGGCGCCACTCCAAAAAATCCCGCTTCCGGATTAATCGCGCGCAAATATCCGTCCGCGCCAATTTTCATCCACGCGATGTCATCGCCCACAGTCCAAACTCGATAGCCCATGTCCTCCAGCGCGGAAATCATCATCGCCAGATTCGTTTTTCCGCACGCGCTCGGGAATGCCGCGGCCATGTACGTTACTTTGCCGGTGGGATCTTCCAGTCCCATCACCAGCATGTGCTCGGCCATCCATCCCTGTTTTCGCGCCATGTAGCTCGCAATGCGCAGAGCAAAACATTTTTTACCCAGCAACGCGTTGCCGCCGTAGCCCGAGCCGAAACTCCAAATCAAATTTTCTTCGGGAAAATGCGCGATGAAGCGCCGCTCCGGATTTAAATCGCCCAGCGAATGCAGATCCCGCTACAAAATCAGAAGAATTTCCAAGCCGGTCAAGCGCCGCTTTCCCCACGCGCGTCATGATCCGCATGCTGGCGGCGACGTAAGCGCTGTCCGTAATCTCAACTCCCACTTTGCTGATGGGCGAATCCAGCGGCCCCATCACATAAGGGATCACATACATCGTGCGGCCGACCATCGCGCCGTCGAAAAGTTTTCCGATTTTTTCTTTCGCGTCCGCCGGAGCCATCCAATTGTTCGTCGGCCCCGCGTCGCTCTTTTTTCGGCGTGCAAATGAAAGTTACTTTTTCCGTGCGCGCCACATCGTTCGGATTGCTGCGATGCAAAAAACAATTCCGGTGCGTTTCCGGATTCAGCGCCACAGTGTGGCCTTCCTTCAGCATCACCTTAAAAAATTCCTTCTGTTGCGCGTCGGATCCATCACACCAAACAATTCGTTCCGGACGCGTTTGAAGCGCAACCTGCTCCACCCACTTCTCCAGCGGAGTTGACACTAGGCCTCCTGGGATTTACCGCCCGCGCTTTCGCTGTTCATCTTTCGCCCCGCGAATCGCGCAAACGGCCACTCATAAGCAAAGCTTTAAGTTTTCAATATAAAAGTGTATGGCACGCAAGGCGCAGTTTGCAAGGAGACCTCTGCTGCGATGTTGCGTAGAACTGCGTTAATTGGCCACATGGAATGACGCTTGAATTACCATCCGTAATTTTCTTCAATATAGTGATCTGAAGGCGGTTTTAGACCCAGCATCGCTTCCACCGTCCCGGCGATCGCGTAGCTACGGAGAATCGGAGCGTTTTCTCGCACAACCCATTCCAAAGCGTCCTTGCAATTTCCCATCTTACATTGCCAGTAAGCAATATTTTCCAGCGCATGCCCCTTATGTTTCTCTAAGTCTCCCAACATGTCTTCATCTTCAGCATTCGACGGAATTGCATCGGCGGCGTCGCGTGCAGCAGTAAATTCTCCGCGCGTCGCAAGAACTCCAGCCAAATGTGAAAGCGCCACTGCACGGAAATAAAGTTCTTTGATATTCAGAGCGGCAGCACGCGCTTCGCTGAAAATCGTGGAAGCAACATGATCCTTGTCGGGCAAGGGTGCGCTGCTACCCATTACGATTAGAGTTCCCGCACGAACCTTGTCGTTGGTAATTAATCGAGCCGTTTGGTTGGCTTCCGAATTCTTTCCTTGCTTCCCCTGTTCGATCACGATATGTGCATAGGTCCAGTTAGCGCGCTCCCGGTCGTACTCACTCGATCCGGCGTCTACCATTCCAAGTGCCCCAGCAATGTCGCCTTGTTTTGCTCGCGCCATTGCCAGTAAATTGGCGACGTCAGCTTTCTTTGACTCTCCTTGAAGTGTTTGGGCGATTCTAGACGCCTCTAGCAGATCGCCTTTTCCGGTGAACGCCATAATTAGTTGCCAGCGGGAGAAATCTGGCCACGTATCGCCTTTGATCCCTTTGATCGTTTGCTCGGCGTCGGCGAATTTATCGGCGATCTCTTGGACGTGAGCGATTTGGGAAAGCGGCAGATCTCTGCTGTCGGATTCTTTCACCGAAGCTAGCGCTAATTGCATTTCAGGGAGAAAGGTCAATACCATCTCCGGTCTGTGAGCATCGTCCATCGCCATGGCAGCCATGCAAAGCGAGTAAATCCGCTCCGCTGCATCTGGGACATTGCGCGCAGCTTCCAGCGCGAGGTCAAGTAGTTTGTCCGCGGCGTCTGTCTTGCCGGCGGTCGCAGCAGCGGCAGCGGCTATCCCAAATATTGTTTCTCGATCTGCCGGCTTCTTCTCATGCGACGCCGTTTCTACGGTGCCGCTAACATCGCCCTCTTGTCCCTGGGCCGTAGCAATATCCATGTAGCAAAAACCGAATTCATCGGGATCATCCGATTTAATAGTCGCAAACCCTCCGTGAGTATCTCCCTTTCTGGCAAGCGCAACTGCGACTTCGCAAACTACGAACCTTGTACTGTTGTCTGCTTTGTCGAGTGCGTCGGATTGACGTCGGGCGACGGCGGTGTTACCGACACGAACCTCAAGACCTAGAATAGTTCTAAGGGACTGGACTTTCGCCTCTGAGTCTCGCGCCTGGTTCGCCGCATCGAGAGCTTGGGCAAGGAGTTTTTTAACATCATCAGCTGGCGGCGATCCTGACGACTGCGCGTGCGCAGTCGTCGCAAAAAGAAACGCTGCAACCATGCCCGCCGACTTGAGGAGCTTTGCCATCGAGTCATTCTAGTTGACGATACTTAGTGATTAAAGGGTTGCTCCAGCAACATTCGCCGCAATCGTAACTTTCCGTTCACGATTCCACCGTGCCGCAACGATGCTCTGCGAACGCGCTGTTACGTTATACTCCTTCTCGTGTACGCGCAGAAACTTACTGTCGACCTCGTCATCGGAAATGAACGCAAGCCGTGTCCGCTCGAATGGCTGGACAGTTTTTGCATGCGCAATTTCACAAATTCCGCCGACTTTGACGATACGCTGCCCACTGACGAAGGCCGTCTGGAAGCCAGTTTTCGTGTGAAGCCGGACCAACTCGCCACGGCGCTCGCCGCGTGGCTCAATCAGCGCGGAAAAGGCAATGGTCAGCAAGTGACCGTCGAAATCAAAACTGAATCCGTGCCGGCTGCAACCGCAAAGTGAAATTTAAACGCCACAATTTATCCGGGGGCAACTATGAAGCGGCTCGCGCTTCTCACGATTCTCGCCATCGCACTTATTTCCGTGGCGCCGATTTCGCGCGCACAAACGAAGCCTGCGCAAACTCCACCGGCGTCTGCCGCGCAAAAGCCGACGGCAGCAAAGCCCGCAGCGCCAGTCGTGAAAAAGCCCACACCCGCGGCTGCCGTTGAAGTTCACTGGAAATTTGTCGCCGGAGAATTCATTGCCGCGGCCGACGCCATGCCGGAAGACAAATATAATTTCGCGCCCACCAACGGGGAATTCAAAGATGTGCGAACTTTCGCAGCGCAAGTCCGCCACGTCGCCTGCGCAAATTTCGCATTCTTCAAAGAAATGGAAAGACTTCCTCCGCCTCCTGGCTGCGAAAAAGGCGAGCCGGCAAATATCCAAACGAAAGCCGACCTGATGAAATATCTCGGCGAATCATTTGCCTACGGCGAAACCGTAATCAATAAAATTACTTCATTAAATATGACGGACGCCGTCGAAGGTCCATACGCCGGCCCCAACACGAAAATCGGAATGTGCATCACCGCCGTCTGGCACGTTTCCGATCACTACGGACAGATGGTCGAATATTTGCGAATGAACGGAATCGTTCCGCCCGCCAGCCGTTAGTTCATTTGCGCAAAAACTAAATTGCCGCGTGACGATGCGCGGAAATCGCTTTCCGAATTGCTGGCAGCGCCGCGCGCGTTGCTGCTTCGCCTGCCGCAATCATCTCAGCCGTTTTGCTGAAAGCATCCCAAGCGAATTTGGAAATGTCCGGCTCGATCACCACATTCGCCATGCGGCGCCAGTTTTGCTCGCTCGCTTGCTGCACAATGCTGAACGTACGGCCCAGCACGTCAATTACGTTTGTGGGCTTGTCTCTGATCGGCCACCGTCGAAAGATAAACTCCAATCACCACATCCGCGCCAAGAATACGCGCGCCATCCGCGGGCAACGGATCGGTCACGAATCCGTCCACCAGTAAATTTCCCTTCAAGTTCCACAGGCACAAAAAGTCCTGGATAAGCGCACGATGCGCGAATCGCCAAACGCAAATCTCCACTCGTAAAATATTTTGTTTTGCCCGGCGCCCAATTCGGTTGCCGCGACCGCCAACGGAATTCTCAAATCTTCAAACGTCGTGCATTTCGTAAATCGCGCCAGAAAGTCGTCCAGTTTTTGATTGGACGCCAGTCCCAATCGTGAAAGTTTCCATCGTCCGAAATCCGTGAACACCGTAAGCGCCGCCTGCTTTTCCATTTCTTCCAGCGAAGTTCCTGCCGCATAAGCCGCGCCAATCAACGCGCCAACGCTTGTGCCGCGAAATGCAATCAACGGAATGTGATGTTCCTTCAAAACTTTCAAGCACGCCGATGTGCGCGATGCCTCGCGCGAATCCGCCGGAAAGCGCAAGCCCACGCGCGGACGTTTCGGTCCGCGATCCGTCGTCGGGATACGCGAAATCGCGCAGCACTCCAACGCCGCCTTTCAGCCAACGAAATATTTTGCTTTCCGCCACTCGCAAGTAAACGTCCCGGCGCGAGGATAACACATCGCGTTGGTTGACCTGCGTTTCGCCGTTCTGTAACCTCCAGCGGAGATTCGCATCGGCAAATCAATGAATAAACGCATCGAACGCGTAGCGGTTCTCGGCGCCGGAACAATGGGCGCGCGAATCGCCGCGCATTTTGCAAACGCAGGCGTTCCGGTTTTTCTGCTCGATATTGTTCCGCCGGAATTAAATGCCGCGGAAAAAGCGCGTGGCCTCACTTTGCAATGCCCCGAAGTGCGAAACCGTCTTCGCACGAGCTGGACTTGAGGCTGCGCTCAAATCTCGTCCTGCTGCATTTTTCTCTGCCGATTCCGCGCGCTTAATTCAGATTGGCAATTTTGACGACAATCTCGATTGGTGCTCGCAAGCCGATTGGATTCTCGAAGTCGTCGCCGAAAATATTGAAATCAAACGCTCGCTACTTGGAACGAGTCGAAGCGCATCGCCGGCCCGGCACGCTCGTCACAACAAATACTTCCGGACTTTCTGTCGGCGCCATCGGAAAAACGCGCAGCTTGGATTTCCGCCGCCACTGGGCCGGCACGCATTTTTTTAATCCGCCGCGCTACATGAAGCTCGTCGAAATAATTCCCGGCCCCGATTCTACTTCACGAAGTTGTCGACGCGCTTTCCGATTTCTGCGATCGCCAGCTTGGCAAAGGCGTGGTGATCGCGAAGGACACGCCGAATTTTATCGCCAATCGCATCGGCACTTTTTCATTACTCAACGTTGTGCGTCTCATGTCCGAAATGGGCATGACCATCGAAGAAGTGGACGCCTGCACCGGCCCAGCAATCGGATATCCAAAATCGGCCACTTTTCGTACTGCCGATATTGTCGGCCTCGACGTTCTTACCCACGTCGTCGAAAACATTTACGAAAATGCGCCAATGACGAGTCGCGCGAAATTTACAAAGTTCCCGCGCTGGTGCAGGAAATGGTGCGCCGCGGCTGGCTCGGCGAAAAATCCGGCCAGGGATTTTACAAGCGCGTGAAAAAAGGCGGCGGAATCAGAAATTCTCACGCTCGATCCGCAAACCATGGAATATCGCGCGAAACAAAAAGCGCGATTCGCCTCCATCGACATGGGCCGAATGATTGACGACACGCGCGAACGTTTGCGCGCGCTCGTCGGCCCGATTCTCGCAGGACAAAATGCCGACAAAGCCTCGAAATTTCTTTGGGCCTCGCTTTCGCGGACTTGCCTTTACGCCGCGCGCCGCGTTCCCGAAATTGCCGACTCGCCCGCCGACATCGATCGCGCCATGCGCTGGGGATTTGCCTGGGAGCTCGGCCCATTTGAAATTTGGGACGCGCTTGGCGTCGAGGCCGTGGCGAAGCAACTTGAAAAAGAAGGCGAATCTTTGCCGCCGCTGGTCACAAAACTTCTCAGCTCCGGCGAAAAATCATTTTATCGTAACGACCGCGGAAAAATTCTGTGCTTCGATATGCATGCCGTCGCGCCCGCAGAAACTTTTAAGCCGGTATCAAATCCTTCGGGTATTCTGATCCTTTCTTCGCTGAAAGAATCCGGCGCGATTGTCGAGAAAAATTCCGGCGCGTCATTGATTGATCTGGGCGATGGCGTCCTGTGCTGCGAATTTCACACCAAAATGAATTCGCTTGGCGCGGACATCATCGCGCATGATTCACGCCGGCGTCCGCCGACTGCATTCGGATTTTGACGCGATGGTTATCGCCAATCAGGGCGTGCATTTTTCTGCGGGCGCGAATCTGATGCTCGTTCTCGTCGCCGCGCAGGAACAGGAATGGGACGAGATCGATCTCGCCGTGCGTCAATTTCAAGGCGCGATGCTGGCGATAAAATATGCGCCGCGTCCAGTCGTTGTCGCGCCGCACGGGCTCGCCATCGGCGGCGGCTGCGAAATTAATTTGCACGCCGCACAAATTCACGCCGCTGCCGAAGCCTATATCGGACTCGTCGAAACCGGTGTCGGAGTAATTCCCGCGGGCGGCGGCTGCAAAGAAACTTTAATCCGCGCGAATGAACAATCGTCCGGCGGCGAAGATCTGGATCTTTTCAATGCGCTGAAGCCGCGCTTTTACAATATCGCTCTCGCAAAAGTCAGCACCAGCGCCGAAGAAGCGCGCGCACTCGGATATCTCCGCCGCGCCGATTCGATTTCCATGAATCGCGATCGTCTGGTTGCCGACGCGAAACAATCCGCGCTCGCGCTGGCGCGCGCAAATTGGCGTCCTGCCGCCGCAAATCCAAAAGAAGGCGCCGCGCGAACTCAGGTCCGCGTGCTGGGCGAAAGTTTTCTTGCCGCCGCGAAACTTGCCATTCACATGATGCTGCGCGGCGAATATGTTTCCGAATATGACGCGCACGTCGCGCGAAAACTCGCGCACGTTCTCGCCGGCGGCGCGCTCACCGCTGCGCAAAATGTTAGCGAACAATATTTAATGGATCTTGAGCGCGAAGCGTTTGTCAGTTTGTGCGGCGAACGCAAAACGCAGGAGCGCATCGCGCACACGCTAAAAACCGGCAAGCCGCTGCGGAATTGACGCTCCCCTGGGAACGGCCACTCCGTTCCATCCCGCGGGCTATGCGGGATGAATCGCCTGATTGGCGCATGGGATTTGCCTTTGTAGCGCCACCCTTTACGGGTGGCATTTTCGTCTTCTCCGACGCATTTGTGTTTTGCTCGTCATTCTGAAACGAACCGATCAGGTTCGTTGACCTGAAGAATCTCGGGTTACGATTTCTCCGCCTCGTGTTTTTCGTAGGGACAAACCTTCAGGTTGTCCGCGCCTTGTTTCGCCTCCGTCCCGCATCACACCCGCCGTAGCCTTCGCGTAAGTGGCGTAGTTGAAGCGCGCACTTGAACACGCTCCCCTGACGAAGTCTATCGGGAATGGAGTTCTGGCATCCATTCGAATACTCTTCCAAAGCCTTCGGTCGTATATTTAGTACTAAGTACCATAGTTTACTTGACATCAAACCACCACTCGCGCTACCCTGAACCGCAGACTTGGACGCTCCGTTCAAATCATCATTCCAAAAACGGCTCTCGTCCCACCTGCCGGAACCAAAAATCCATAGCTTTCGCAAGAGCGTATAAAGATAAGAAAATAAACGACTTATAAGTCCTTTGTTTTCACACTGATTGCACGATTGCACGACTTAACTCCTTTGTTTTGATATTGATGCTCATAACAGGGGGGAGGGGTGGGGTATCATTAGAGTAACGGGTACAATTTGAAGCCCGTGAAGGGCGAACCTCCTCGGCTGAGGGCGCAGCAAGCAGCGCCCCTACGGCGATCGCACGATAATTACATCGACGAATGCTTCAGCGCCCAGGTCGTCATCAGTTCCAATGCTTCGGGCGAGAAAGTTTCTTCGATCGTGCCGTATTCTGAGGGTGAACCTGTTGTGCTGTGCTGGAATAAGTGATTCAGGCCGGGCATTTCGATGGTTTGGAAATCTTTGTTGCCGCCGTCTTGTAGAGCTTTGTGAATCGCGGCGAGATCCTGCTTTGGCGGGACCTGCAAGTCGTTTCCGCCGTTCAGCGCGAGCACCGGACATTTTGTTTTCATTAACGCGGGCGCTGGATCGTAGGAAATAAATTCCAGGAACCACGGGGTGTTGAGTTGCTGAATCGCGGCACTGCGCTGCGCCGCAGACATTTGTTTGCCGAGATCGTCTGCCTGCATCACTGCGTCCAGATTGGCGTTCATATTTGCGGGATTTTTTTCGGCGCGCGCGGCGGCATATAATTTTGCGTTCAGATCATGCGATTTGGTGATGATGTCGTCGGGAACGCCTTGAGATTTTGCGATGAGCCCTTGCTGCAGAAATAAAATTTCGTCGCCGCGCAGGCCAGTGCCGGCGAGCAGCACGACCCACGCAATTTCCGGATTTCTGCTGGCGACATAAGGCGCAATTGTGCCGCCTTCGCTATGGCCGATGAGTCCGATGCGCTTCGGATCAATTTCCTTGCGCGTTTTCAGGTAGGCGACACTTGCTTCGGCGTCGCTGGCGAAATCTAGTGTGGTGGCTAACGCGTAGCTGCCGGTAGACTTTGCAACGCCGCGCTTGTCGTATCGCAGAACGGCGATTCCGTGGCGCGTTAGATAATCTGAAATCACCAGAAATGGTTTGTGGCCGAGGAGCGCTTCGTCGCGATCATGAGGACCGGAACCGCAGATCAGCAGAGCGACTGGAAATGGGCCTGTTCCGCGAGGAAGCGTGAGCGTGCCGGCGAGCGTAACCTGCGGAGCTTTGGAATTCGCGTAGGAAACATCCTCTTCATTATAAGGATACGGTTTCACGGGATTCTGCGGACGCTTGAGTTCTGCCGCGCCTGGATTGGGATGCTTGAAGCTCAGCGGCTGCGCATTACCGCCTTGCGTGAACGTGCCGGTGATTTCGTCCTTCGCGGCATTCAGCGTGCCATCGTAATTGATTCCGCCAGCCGGAATTTCAAAATGAAATGCGGTATCAGTTAGCGTTGCTTTCGGAACCGGAATGCCGTTGACGTTCTGGTCGAGGCTGTCCATTTTCACTGAGAGCGCGCCGGCGGCGTCGCGTTCGATGTGAAGTTGAATGCGAAGTTTTATTCCTCCGGGCGCTTCAATTGTGCCGAGCCACGTTCCCTGAATGCCGCCGGAAGTCGAAACTGCCGCGGGCGCTTGCGGGGTCGGAGGATTCTGCGGAGCACGAGTCTCCGGCGATTTTGACGTCGGTGCGCCGGAGCGAATGAACGTTAGCGGCTGTGTTCCGCCGCTGCGAGAAAATGGGCCGGTCATTTCTTCGTGCGTAGCGTTGAACGTTCCGGTGTAACTGATGTCCGCGGCGGGAATCTCGAAGTGCATCGAAGTGTCCGTCATGGAATCGTTGGATGTGCGAATTCCGTTGACGCCCTCGTTGACGCTATCCATTCTCACGGTGAGTGCACCGCTCGCGTCATGCCCAACGTGCAATTGTATTTTCAGTTTTGTGCCGGAAGGCGTTTGATATGTTCCGACCCACAGTTCTTCGACGACCGGAATTTTTGGCGCGACGGTAGCCGGGGATGATTTCGGATCGGCAGCCGCTTCGGGCGCAACATTGCGCGGACTACGCGGTGCTGGCGCGGCCGGTGAAGAGGTTGATGCCAGCCGCCGAAATGTAATCGGCAACGATTGTTCGCCGATATACCAAGTGCCGATAATTGTTTGTCCGTCGTCGGCAATTTTTCCTTCAAAGCTGCCGTTGTACGAGGGAATATCAAATTTCAGGCTGGTTTTCTTTTGCTTCACCGAAGAAACGTCAATGCCGCCGACGCCCATGTCCGGACTGCTGAGCGTGCCGGAAAGCGCGCCTTTGTCGTCGGACGCAACGCGAAGCGTGAGGCGCATACTCGAGCCAAAAACATTCAGAGTGCCTTGCCACGCGCCAGTTGCGGAGACGTCCTGCGCGTGAACCGGAGCGACGGCGCAGAGTAGTGCGATGGCGGCGATCAATACGATGCGTTTCATTTTTTCACCTGTTGGAGAACGCTAATTATAACTCTTTCCGTGTACCTGATGTACGCGCGTATCGCGCTAAAGTTTCGATTTGCAAATGACGAGGGAGATGAGCGCATTCCGTAGTGCGTCCGACTATGTACGGTAGGAGATGTGGGAAATTTTTCTCGCGACGCTTGACTCTGTTGAAACCGCCAAGTAGCATCGCGCGTCTGCTAGCTAAGTACAACCGGGGCTAGAAACCTGAACACAGCAAAACATTTTGTGGAGGAGTCCGAAATGCAATCTCGAGGAGTACGCAGGATACTGCCTGCGCTCGCGGTAGCTGCATGCGCGATTTTTGTTTTCGCGATTTATTCCACGCGGCATGTGCGCGCCGAAGAGCCGCCATTTTTCGCAATTAAGGGCGCACGCATCGTGCCCGTTTCCGGGCCACCGATTGCGAACGGCACAATTGTAATTTCCAAAGGTGTGATTCAAGCGGTCGGCGCGAATGTTTCCATTCCGGCGGAAGCCCGCGTGATTGACGGCACGGGAATGACGATTTATCCCGGCTTGATTGACGCAGGCACCGACGTCGGATTGGGCGCACCAGTTGTAGCCGCTGCTGCCGCAGGTGGACGTGGCGGAGGCGGAGGAGGTGGCGGACGTGGAGCTGCTGCCCCCGGCGTTCTGCGATCGCATGGGACCCGGAGGATCGTCCGGCGACAACTCCGTGGGAGAACGCCGCAGATATGGTGAAGTCTGACGACACGCGAATTGCAACTTGGCGCGGTGGCGGATTCACAACCGGACTGGTGTTGCCACGCAACGGATTTTTCCCGGGGCAAGGCGCCGTCGTTGATTTTGGAGATGATAGCCGCGCGGAAGATATGGTTGTGAAAACTCCGGCGGCGCTGCCGATTAGTTTGAACGGTGGCCGTGGAGAATATGTTGGATTTCCCAGCGCGCTGATGGGCCAGGTTTCGTACGTGCGTCAGGTTTTCATCGACGCGCAATGGTATGCGGAAGCGCAGAAAGCATATGAAGCTAATCCGAAAGGGAATTCAGCGTCCGAGGTACGACCACACGGATGCGGTGATTAGCCACGCGCTTGCGAATAAGGAATTGGTGTTGTGGCCGGGCAACACGGACATAGACATCATGCGCGCGTTAAAATTTGCTCCGACAATTGGCGCTCGGTGGGCGTTGACGGGCGCGCAAGAGGGATACGCGGTCGCGAATGAAATTTCCGCGGCGAAAGTTCCGGTGTTCATCAATATTAATTGGCCCGCTGCCGGCCAAGGTGGCGGCGGTGGTGGTCGTGGCGGAGGCGGCGGATTTGGCGGCGGTGGAGATCAGGGCGACACGCTGCGCACGTTGCGCTTCCGTGATCGTGCACCTTCCACGCCTGCGAAACTAAATGCGGCCGGAGTGAAATTTGCGTTCGCTTCGGAAGGAACCGGCACGCCGAAAGAAATTCTGCGAAATGTGGCGAAGTCCATCGCTGCGGGATTGCCTGCGGATGTGGCGCTGCGTGCGTTGACGTTGGGCGCGGCGGAAATTCTGGGAGTATCGGACCGCATCGGCAGCATCGAGCCGGGGAAAATCGCCAATCTGGTTGTGACTGACGGCGATATTTTCGCCGACGCAACAAATGTGAAATGGATTTTCGTGGATGGGAAATTGTACGCGCCTCCTCCGGCGGTTGAAGCACCGGCCGGCGGCGCCGCCCGTGGTGGACGCGGTGGTGCAGCGGGCGGCGTGGACATTTCCGGCACATGGACGCTGACGTATTCCGTGCAGGGCGCCACGCAGGAATCCACGGCTGCTTTGACGATGGCCGCGGATGGCAGCATTACCGGAACAATGTCATCGCAAATGGGAACGGTTCCGATATCGGGCGGACGGATGAACGGAAATCAATTTACGATTTCCATTTCGGTGCCGGCGAACGGCCAAACAATGGAAATCACCATGAGCGGCACGGTGAATGGAAATACACTGACCGGCTCAATGAATGTGATGGGACAGGCGCTGGATTTTACGGGCAGAAGGCCCGGGTCGAGCGGCGATGAGTCAGCGGACGACGGTGGCTTTCGGAACGAGGTGCGCCAGTGAAAAGCTTTTCAAGAAACATGAAAAATAAATTGATGCTGTTCGGAGCCGTCGCAGCTTTGGCGATTGCGGGTGTGAGCATGAGTTCGCGGCCATCGCAGGCGCAGAGCGGCTCGAATGTAATGCTCATCAAGAACGCCACAGTTCTTACGGTGACGAAGGGCACGATCGAACACGGTTCAATCCTGGTGCGCGACGGAAAAATTGCCGAAGTGGGAACAAACATTGCGGCACCATCCGGCGCAAATGTAATCGATGCCACTGGAATGTTTGTGATGCCGGGAATTATCGATTGCCACTCGCACATCGCTATTCAAGGCGGTGTGAACGAGGGCAGCGTTTCTGATTCTTCCATGGCGAACATTTTGGATGTGCTCAATCCCGAGGACGAAAATATTTATCGTGACCTTGCAGGCGGCGTAACCGTTGCCAACGTGCTTCACGGCAGCGCGAATGCCATCGGCGGTCAGACGATTGTAATCAAGCTTCGCTGGGGCGCAAACGCGGATGGACTTGTGTTTCAAGGAGCGTTGCCCGGAATTAAGTTCGCGCTCGGTGAAAATCCGAAGCAGTCGAATAACAGTCCAGCTCCGGGACAGGCGCGGCGCTATCCGGAATCACGATTGGGAGTGGAAGATGTGATTCGCCAATCGTTCACGGAAGCCGTCGCATATAAAAAGGAATGGGACGATTACAACAGCGCGAAATCTGCCGGCAAAACAAATCTGATTCCGCCGCGGCGTGATTTGCGTTTGGAGCCGCTGGTGGAAGTGCTCGAGGGCAAGCGTTACGTTCACTCGCACTGCTATCGCGCGGACGAAATTCTGATGTTGATTGCGCGTGTCCGATGAATTCCATTTCAAAGTGCGCACGTTGCAGCACGTTCTGGAAGGCTACAAAGTTGCGAAGGAAATTGCGGCTTACGGCGTCGGCGCTTCCACGTTTTCGGACTGGTGGTCCTACAAGCAGGAAGCGTGGGACGCGATTCCTTACAACGCGGCGATCATGACGCAGAAGGGCGTGGTCGTTTCGATTAATTCAGACGACGCGGAAGAAGCGCAGCACTTAAATCAGGAAGCCGCCAAGACGATGAAGTACGGCGGACTGACGCGCGAGCAGGCAATCAAGCTGGTGACGATTAATCCCGCGATGCAATTGGGAATTGACAAGCGCGTGGGATCAATCGAAGTCGGCAAAGATGCGGACTTCGTTGTTTACAATCACGATCCGCTCAGCGTTTACGCGGTTCCCCAGAAAACGATTATCGACGGCAAAGTTTATTTTGATCGCGACAAGGACATCGCGATGCGCCCCGATCTTGCCAAAGAAAAACAAGCGTTGATGGACAAGGAACGCCCGGCCACAGGAACTGGTGGACGTGGCGGCCGCGGCGGACGTGGGCCGGCGGTGAAGGAAACTTAATTCAGGATCAGGAGAAATAACCGCCATGAAACCGACACGCAAAATATTTTATTACGCGCTGCTCGCGCTCGTGGTGGTCTCCGGATTCGCCACCGTCCACGCGGTTTACGCGCAGCAACAGACAACGTCGTACGCAATTGTCGGCGCAAAAGTATTTCCGATTTCCGGCCCGCCTATTGATGGGGCCACCGTCGTAATTCGCGACGGGAAAATCGCATCCGTCGGCAAGGGCGGAGCGCCGGCAGGCGTGAAAGTAATTGATGGAAAAGGTCTGGAAGTTTATCCGGGTCTGTTCAATGCCGCCACGGAAATTGGATTGAATGAAATCGGTGAAGGCGATCCCGGCTCCGTCGATACGCAAGAGCTGGGCGAATATAATGCCGCAGCTTGTTTCCGCAACGGCAGTGAATCCCGCGAGCGCGCACATTCCTGTTACGCGCGCGGATGGAATCACGCACGTGATTGCCGCCGAATGGAATGGGCGGACGAGGCGGAGGCGGGACGATCATTGCAGGACAAGCATCACTGTTCAATCTTGCTGGTTGGACGATGGACGAAATGAAGATTCGTCGCTCGGCGGCGATGATCATCAACTGGCCAACACTTCCGGGCGATGCCGGCGGCGGACGTCGAGGCGGAGGCGGTGCGGCCGCGGCAGCGCCTGCGGCGAACCGCGCGGATTACGATCGTCGCATGGCGGAGATTACCGAATGGCTGGAGCGCGCGCGGCACTATTCCGCGTCGATGACGGCCAATGCTTCGGCAACCCCGCGCGATTTGAAACTGGAAGCGCTGGTGCCGGTGGTGAAAGGTGATTTGCCGGTGCTGGTGGTTGCGAATGCGGCAAATCAAATCCGCGAAGCGATTGCCTACTGCGAAAAACAAAAACTGAAAATGATTCTCGCCACGGGTCCGGCGGCAGGCGAAGTGAAGGATGTTCTGAAGGAAAAGAATATTCCTGTGATTCTTCGTCCCACGCTCACATTGGTGCGCGGTGAGGATTCTCCGTACGACGAAAACTTGACGCTGCCCGGTGAACTTTCCAAGATGGGCATCAAGGTTGCGTTCGGCAGCTACGGCAATGAATTCGCGCGACGGCTTTCGCAGCAAGCGGGCGTGGCCGTGGCTACGGCATGTCACACGACGACGCGCTGAAAGCGTTGACGATTAATCCCGCGGAAATGTACGGCGTCAGCAAAGAACTGGGCACACTTGAAGCGGGCAAAATGGCCAACATCATTGTGACCACCGGCGATCCGCTGGAGCTGACCACGCAGGTGAAATATCTGTTCATCAAAGGACAGCTCACCAGCCTGGAGACCAAGCACACGCTGCTGTGGGATGAATATCGCAAGCGTCCGTAATTTTTCTACGGGCTGCTGATTTGTAAATTGTATTTTGCGGCGGAATGCGCAGGCTGGCATTCCGCCGCTTCTTTTTTGCGCATGCGCTACGCGCACAACTTAGACGTGAGACAATCATCTATCCTTATATAAGGTTGAGTTAGCAATGCTAGGTGTGAAGTGCGAGGTGAGAGATGCGGGAAGCGGTAATCGTAAGCGCGGTGCGCACGGCGGTTGGCAAGGCATTCAAGGGAACGCTTGCTGCGATGCGCCCGGACGATTTGGCGGCCCTCGCCATTCGTGAAAGTTTGGCGCGTGTGCCGGGTCTCGGCCTTCGCGAAGTGGATGATGTGATTCTTGGCTGCGCGATGCCTGAAGGCGAGCAGGGAATGAACGTGGCGCGCATCGCGTCGCTGCGCGCCGGACTGCCCGTGGAAGTTCCTGCCGTCACCGTGAATCGATTTTGTTCCTCTGGATTGCAATCCATCGCGATGGCTGCCGAACGGATTATGTTGGGTCATGCGGAAGTGATTGTGGCAGGCGGCACCGAATCCATGAGCATGGTTCCGATGGGCGGAAATAAAATTTCGCCGAATCCGTGGCTCATCGACCACTATCCCGACGTTTATCTAAATATGGGTTTGACAGCGGAAAATGTTGCGCGCCATTACGGAATCATGCGCGAACAATCCGATGCATTTTCGCTGGCCAGCCATCAGAAGGCGCTCGCGGCGATTGCTGCGGGAAAATTTCGCGATGAAATTATTCCTGTGGATGTGCCGACGACGGCGTTTTCGAGTGCGGCAGGGGCGAATGGCGAAATCGCGACGGGAACAGTAACTTCGTCCACAATTACATTTGATACGGACGAAGGTCCGCGCGCGGATACGTCGCTTGAAGCGCTCAGCAAATTGAAGCCGGCGTTTCGCGCTCATGGGGTGGTGACAGCAGGGAACAGTTCGCAGATGAGCGATGGTGCGGCGGCTTGTGTGGTGATGAGCGCCGAGCACGCGCGCGCAATCGGAGTGCAGCCGCTGGCACGATTTATTTCCTTTGCGGTGGCGGGATGTTTGCCCGAAGAAATGGGCGTTGGGCCCGTTTACGCAATTCCCAAGGCGCTGAAAATGGCGGGATTGACGCTCGAACAAATTGATGTGATCGAATTGAACGAAGCATTCGCCGCGCAAGCGTTGGCGGTAATTAAGTTGCTGGGACTTGATCCTTCGCGCGTAAATAAAAATGGCGGAGCAATTGCCCTTGGACATCCGCTGGGTTGCACCGGCGCGAAATTGACGGCGTCAATCGTTCGCGAGCTTGCGCGTACCGGCGGCGAATACGGAATAGTCACCATGTGCATCGGCGGCGGAATGGGCGCGGCCGGAATTTTCCAGCGCGTCAGCTAGTCCGCCGCCGTTTGCCAATCGTGTGCTACTTCTTTGTTGCGGTGGCCTTGTACATTAATTTAGAAGGCCCATCTCCAACACTGTAGGATTCTTCAATCTGAAGCACGTTACCTTGCGGATGCAAATACGTCGCGCGAAGATGTACCGCGCTCGCTCCTTCACCAACATCGTTCGATATCACCAGGTCATCGCCGACCCATTTTCCGCTGCCGATGATTGCTCCGGGAAATGCGTTTCCCAAAACAACCACGGTGTACGCGCCTTTCTTCGGATCCCATGAAATTATTTCGTGGCCAAGATCTTTTCCGATAGCGCTGTCCTCTTCCAAATCTGCAATCACCGAAAATCCGCCGGGGCCGAGTTGCGCTTTGTACCAGCCATTTTGCTTACCGCCGTTCGGCATCATCGGTGATTTTTCGTATTCGCTGACCGTGTCCCACGCGCCGATTAAGAAATTCAGCCGCTGCATTTCGGGCCCCGGCTGGGGTGCCTGCATTGCTTGATGACCATCGGGCATTCTGGCGTTCAAACTGATCGCCAACATCGCACACAAACACGTCAATCCAATCAACGTTCCCGCTCGTCGCATATAAGCATTCTCCTTTTTCGTGTATTTCTCAGCCGGCGCATCCGGCGAAATTCTCTGTAACTGCGCGAAATCTACTGTGGAACGCCTGGGATGTCGTCACACTTTCGGGTGATTTTGCACCGGGACGCGAAAAATCATCCTTTCGGGTGGGGAAACAGGTCACGGGCGGACTCGTCACAGAATTAGTCTGGCGCGCGTGCCGGTCTCCGCGGCTCGGCTGCGCCGCTCGAGTCCAAGCTTATCAAACAGAGGGCGAATTGCTACCGCCTTGGCATGCGAGTAAGATTGTTCGACGGATAACCGAGCGGAACTTGTGGCTCGAACGCAGCTTTTCCCGCTCCTGCACGTACTTCTAAAACATCGAACGCTGAAATGAGAGAAATTTAATGGCTCCTAACTCGTCCTGGTATTTCGCTTACGGCAGCAACTTGAGCCGCGAACAGTTCCGTTCGCGCGCCGGCCAAATCATCGAAGAAATAAACGGCCAGTTGAAAAATTACGAACTGCGCTTCAATAAAAAAGTGCGCGGCGGATCCGCGGCGGCGAATGTGCAGCAAGCGGCCGGTAAAACGGTCCACGGAGTTCTCTATCGCATTCCTGAATCGTCGTTTCGCAACATCGATCGCTACGAAGGCGTGCCGGAACATTATCGGCGCATTGAATTGCGCGTCACCGCCGCCGATGGACGCGAGGTGGGCGCACAGGTTTACATCGCCAGCAAAGTGGAAAAAGGTTTGCGGCCCACGCCGCACTATTTGAAATCAATTTTAGATGGCGCCGCCGAACACGGCATGCCCGACGAATACGTGGCTGCCGTCCGCGCGGAAGCCGGCGCGCGCGAAGTATCGTCCGAAAGTTAGATTTCGTCCTATAATCTCCACTCGCGCGATTTGTCCGCGACGCGTTTGTTCACGATCCAAAGGGAGAACCCGTGGCCACTCCAACAACTTCAATCAACATCACCAAAGGCGGCAGTTTTCTGCTGGACCAAACTCGCCCCGACCAGGTTTTTACTCCCGCTGACATCACCGACGACCAGCGCTTGATTGGCCAAACCGCCGAAGAATTTGTGATGAAGGAAGTGCTGCCGCGCACGAAGGAACTGGAAGAAAAAAAGCCAGGCCTGATGGTGGAGTTGCTGAAGAAAGCCGGCGAGTTAGGATTGCTGAGCGCAGGAGTTCCGGAAGCGTACGGCGGCGCGGGTCTCGATAAAATTTCCGTAACAGTTCTCACCGAAAAACTTTCCGTCTACGCCGGATTCGCTGTTACGCACGGCGCGCAGACCGGAATCGGCACACTTCCCATCGTGTACTTCGGAACGGAAGAGCAAAAAAATAAATATCTGCCGAAGCTCGCCACCGGCGAATGGATTTCCGCATATTGCCTTTCGGAGCCGCAAGCTGGGTCGGATGCGCAAGCCTCGCTAACGCGCGCTGTCCTTTCGCCCGATGGAAAAGATTGGATCCTCAATGGTCAGAAAATGTGGATCACCAATGGCGGCTTCGCGGATGTCTACATCGTATTCGCGAAAGTGGATGGCGAAAAATTTTCGGCATTCATCGTGGAGCGCACATTCCCGGGATTCACCGCCGGCAATGAAGAACACAAAATGGGCATCCACGGCAGCTCGACCACGCCCATCTTCATGGAAAACTGCAAAGTGCCGAAGGAAAATCTTCTGCACGAAATCGGACGCGGGCACATCGTCGCATTCAATATTCTAAATTCCGGCCGGTTCACGCTGGGCGCTTCGTGCGTCGGAGGATCGAAACACATTCTCGCCACCGCCGCGAAGTACGCACGCGAACGCAAAGCCTTCGGCAAATCCATCGGCGAATTTGGAATGATGAAAGAGAAGCTCGCGGAAATGGCCATTCGGATTTTCGCGGTCGAATCGATGGTGTATCGTTCGGCCGGAATTATCGAATCTGCCATGGCCGCCGCGCCGGTGGATGGCGCCAGCAAAACTCAGCACACTATGAAAGTGCTTGAGGAATACGCCATTGAAAGTTCCATCGCGAAAGTTTACGGCAGCGAGATGCTGAACTATGTGGTGGATGAAGCGGTGCAGATTTTCGGCGGCTACGGATTTCATGAGGATTATCGCCGTCTGTCGCGCGTATCGCGATAGCCGCGTGAATCGGATTTTCGAGGGCACCAACGAAATTAATCGCATGCTGATTTTTCAAATGTTGATGAAGCGCGCGATGTCCGGCGCTGTGCCGTTGATTCCCGCCGCCATGAAACTTGCAGACGAAGTTCTCGCCGGTCCTTCATTCCAGGAAGTGACACAAGGCGTGCTGGCCGAAGAAATGCGAACCATCGCGAATTGCCGGAATATATTTTTGCAGGCGGCGGGCGGCGCGGTTCAGAAATTCCGCGAAAAAATTGCCGACGAACAGGAACTGATCGCGGCGCTGGCGAATATCGTCATGGAAATTTATGCGATGGAATCCGCGCTGCTTCGCGCGCAGAAATCCGCCACCGCGCGCGGACCGGAAGCCGCAAGCACAATGATTGACGCCGCGCGCGTGCTGATTCACGACGCAGGTGGCCGCGTGGAAGAAGAAGCGCGCCGTGCGCTCGGCGCAGTTCACGAAGGTGACATGCTTGCCACGCAAATGGCCGTGCTCAAGCGATTCGCGAAGCGCGCGCCCGTCAACACCATCGGCCTCCGCAGAAATGTTGCCGCTGCCGTGCAGTCCGCGGACCGTTATCCGTTTGAGGGGCGTTAGTCGCAAATCTTCGTTGCGGCTTCAATAACTACAAAAACTGACAGGTGTTCGCTCCCGGTCACTCCCGTAGAGTGTTCTCCGGTCAGAAATCCATATTCTCCCTGATTCCCGATTTGGGAATTTGCCGATAGAGTCCCATTACTACTATGCCTGAAGTACCGTTGAGAACGCATACGCGATGGAGTGTAATCGACCTGGGGAGAAGCTTTCCGCCGGCTAGCCGCATCTCATCTATTAGATTGACAGGGGGGATTCAAGTGGAGATCGCAGGGAGTACCCAGCTCGAAGATCCAAAGAAGGCACGCGAACTTATCGCGCCTCCGAAGTCTGGTTTCGCGACTTGGAAAATATGTGCGGCAGTTGCTGTAGCGATTGCGATCGTGTCGCAATTTTATTATTTTCGCGAACTCGCCGCCGCGTTGCTTATTTTCACAATTATATTTCTGATGTTCGCGTCGATGGCCGGCGTGATTTATCTAGTCGGCCGCGTCAGCCAAAAAGGTTACTCGATTGCCGAGCCGGCCGCGCGACGTGGACTTGTTCTCGCGGAAGACCTCAGCAGAAAGACATTCCACCGTCCACGTTCAGCGCCTGTCCAGTAATTGCGCTGGCTTGATCTGAAACCAAGAACGCCGCAGCTGCCGCGATTTCGTCGGCAGTTTGCGGACGTCCCTGCAAAACTCCGTTCAGGAACTCCTTGAACATTTCGCCGCCGTCGCGTCCGGATCGCTCTGCCAATTTCCGGCCCAATTCCAGTGACATTTCTGTATCCGCAACCGGCCCGGGAAGAATTGCATTCGCGCGAACGCCACGCTTCGCGCCTTCGGCAGCTGTTGTGCGCGTTAATCCCAGTAGACCCGCCTTCGCCGTCGAGTAAGGGGCGCCCCATGCAAATGCTGCGCGCGCAGCAATGCTCGAAATATTCAAAATTGCTCCGCCACCGTGCACATACAATTCCGCGAAGCGCCGCACGCGTCAAAAGAAACGCGCCGCGCAAATGTGTGGAGATAACGCTGTCCCATTCCTCAACAGAAATTTCTTCGATTGGTTTCACCGGTCCGTAAATTCCCGCGTTATTCACCAGAATATTTGCGCCGCCGAATTCTTCGCGCGCTACGTTCAAAATAGTCTCGGCATCCTCTTCGCGGGACACATCGGCCGCCACCCACGCCGCATCTCCTCCCGCGTCTGCAATTTCCTTCGCAACACTTTCAAGTTGCGCTGCCGTCCGCGAAGTGATCACCACCGACGCGCCTTCCGCGGCAAATCTTCGGGCAATCGCGCGTCCGATCCCGCGTCCTCCACCTGTTACAATTGCAACTTCATCTGCCAGCATCATTCGTGTGCACCTCGCGATTCTCTTGTGCTAACGCAAACATAACGCAGCATAACACCCCAGGACATGTCGCCAATAACTACAGTCAATTCAATGACTTGACCGCATTTAACACGCGGCTAATACACCATCCTCAAAACGGGAATGACGCGCAAGCCGGATATGCGGTATCATAGCTCTTCTTTTGGAGCTAAGCCCGAATGAGCGAATCACTGGTTCATCTTTCCCGCGGCAGTAGCGGTCCTTCCGCTAACGGCAAAATGCTTTTGCGCGTGCGTCCTCGCGGATTCTGCGCCGGAGTGGTGCGCGCGGTCGATATTGTCGAGCTGGCGCTGGAAGTTTACGGACCGCCGGTGTACGTCCATCATGAAATTGTGCACAACCGTCACGTGGTGGAGCAGCTTCGCCAGCGCGGCGCGATTTTCGTTGAAACAGTTACAGAAGTTCCGCACGGCGCAGTTCTAATTTTCAGTGCCCACGGAGTTCCTCCAACTGTTCGCGACGAAGCGAAGGAGCGCGAGTTGCGCGTAGTTGACGCGACCTGCCCGCTCGTTACGAAAGTTCATCTTGAAGCGCTGCGATTTGCGCGCGAAGGCCGCCAAATTATTTTAATCGGCCACAAAGATCACCAGGAAATTGTGGGGACGTCCGGAGAAGCGCCGGATCAAACGGTCGTGGTCGATAGCGTGGAAGCCGTGGACAAATTGTCCGTCGCTGATCCGGAAAGCCTGGCATTTCTTACCCAAACAACATTGAGCCTTTACGACACGCAGGAAATTGTTGCGCGTTTGCGCGAACGTTTTCCCAGCATTCAAGGTCCGGCGTCGGACGATATTTGCTACGCCACGCAGAATCGCCAGGAAGCAGTGGAACGAATGGCGCAGGACGGCGTGCAACTAATTCTCGTCGTCGGTTCACCGAACAGTTCCAACTCGAATCGTTTGGTGGAAGTTGCCGTGCGTGCCGGAGTTCCCGCGCGCTTGATTGATGACGCGACCATGATTCAGGAAGAATGGCTCGTCGACGTGAAGCGTATCGGACTGACTGCCGGTGCATCCGCGCCGGAAGTTTTGGTCGAGCATGTCAGCGAACGGCTTGCGGGCTTGGGCTACACCGATCAGCGCGATTTCGATTTGATTCGCGAAGACGTTCGGTTCACTTTGCCTCCGGAGCTTGCAGCGGTAGCGCCCGGCGGCCGGCGAAGTTAGTTTGCTTGGGCAGCATAGGCTTCGCCTGGGAGAATTCATGGACTGTGATACTGTCACACATCAGTAAGCACGTCCGTTTTTCAAGCTCGCGTTTTTAGCCCGGCACTACTTTCTTGCGAAGGAGTTTTCTTTGGCGATAAAGATTGTCCGGCAACCCAAGAAAGATTGCGATTATCGGCGTCCCGACAAGCGCAGCAGCTCTTGCGCCCGGCCACGAACGAGCACCTGCCGCTTTGCGCGCCGCCGGAATTGTCGAACGTCTTCGCGCCGCCGGATTTGAAGTTACCGACATGGGCGATTGCAAAACGCAAATTTCCCAGCCGGATCCCGAACATCCTCGCGCAAGAAATATTCCTCCGCTTGTGGCCGCGCTGAATGAATTGCGTCCGCACGTGGAAGTTGCCGTGAAAAGTGGCGCGCTTCCGCTGATTCTTGGCGGAGATTGCAGCATCGTGCTCGCTACGGTTGCCGGCGCGCGCAGATATTATCGTCACGTCGGATTAATTTACATGGATCGCGACGCTGACTATGAATGTTCCCGCCACCACGCCTTCGGGCAACGTGGATGGCATGGTCATCTCGCATTTAATTGGACGCGGCGCGCCGGAATTAATTCGCTTCTGGGGCGAACCGCCGCTCGTTCGCGAGCCCGATATCGTTTTGTTCGGAGTAGATCGTCTGGACGAACCCGGAGAAACTTGCGCTCGATCGCTCGCCGATTCGCCGTTATCTTGGCGACGATATTCGACGCACGGGTGTAACCGCCGCAGCCGAATCCGCTGTCGCACGCATGCAGGGTGGCCAGCACGAATTTGTTTTGCATCTGGATGTGGACGCAATTTCCAGCAGCGATTTCGGCGCCGCAACTTACGGCGCTGGCGCTGGCGGAATGAGTCTTGCCGACGCGCAGAAGGCGATGGCAATTTTCGCCGCGCGTCCGAACATGGTTGCGCTCGAAGTGTCCACATACAATCCAACGCTCGATCCCGATGGTACCGGCGCAAAAGTTTTGGTGGAATTGCTGGTAGGAATTTTGACGGTGCGGCTGGCTGCGCTGGAATCGCCCGCCGAACTTGCAGCGGAAGCGAATCATCCGGTGCCGGCGCCAGTTCCGACACAAGTCGAGCCGTCGCTTCCCGAGCCTTCGACGGAAGTAACTGCGACAACCTCCGAATTAGAAACCGACGAGCCTGCAGAATCTCTGGGCACGGGCGAAACTTCAGACGCATAAGCCTCCGCGAAATGTTTACGGCTTAATTTCGATTGGCGTTCCCACGGCAACTAATTTCCAAATCTCGTCAATCTCTTCGTTCGTCACCGCGATGCATCCCGCAGTCCAATCCACTTGGCGGTGCAACGCGCCGAGATAACCAAACGCCTTGCCCAATCCGTGAATTTCAATTTCGCCGCCGGGATTCACGCCAAGCTTTTTTGCGCGCTCTTTATCCGCGGCATTCGGATACGATACGTGCAGCGCCAAATGAAATTTGCTCTGCGCGTTCTTCCAATCGACTGTGTATAACCCTTCCGGCGTTTTGTCATCACCAAGCCGTTCTTTGCCGCCAATCGGATGCGCGCTCAGCGCGACCTTATATGTCTTCAACACTTTGCCGCCATTCATCAACGTCATGGTGCGCGTGGATTTCACAATCATGATGCAGTCGGCTTTTTTTTCCGTCGCGGGAATGGTTTGGCAATTAACAGACAGTGCCGCAACAAAGCACAAAACTATCAGCAGAGAAATTCTGAGGAAATTTCTGAGGCAACGCGCGGCACGCATCGTGGTGAGCACACGAAAGGAAGTCACACCATTGCAAAAAGTATTACTGGTGCAGGGCGTCGGAGTCGAACCGACAACGGGGAAAATCCCCAGCGGATTTTAAGCCCGCCGCGTATGCCAATTTCGCCAGCCCTGCACCGGCTAACGCGGCGAGGAAAGAATATCACGCCTTTGGCGGTTATACTCTACGAGCCTTCCGCTGCGAAAAGGAGATTCCGATGTCTCGACTGTGTCTGCTGGTTCTCATGCTCACAACGCTTCTGTTTCCAGTTCAACCGCAGGCCGGCCAATCAGAAGCCGTTCTGGAAAATGACCACGTTCGCATCTCGAAGGCGCTCTTCGCTTCCTCGACGAAGTCGTCGTACGTTGTTCCACCCGGACTTTCGGCTGTCGTAGTACATTTGCGTTTCTTAATCGGAGTCGCCGGCGCCGCTCCGCTCAACATCAACGAATTCGAGTATGTGAGTACAGATTTTTTAAACGCTGGCGAAATGCCCCGCGAGGTGAAGACAATTAGTGGCAGCGGCGTACTAGAAATCCGGATCGAATTGAAAGCACCGCCGCCAAACTCCGCATTTGAGAAAGACGCCCTCAAACTCGATCCTTCCCACAACAAAGTTCTATTTGAAAATAA